>NZ_DIHC01000016.1:43495-398944 GCF_002419965.1 Pseudomonas sp. UBA5706 | reverse complement strand
CGGACACTAGTGACGCAGAGCTCGGGAACGATCGGATCAGGTGAGACCGCAGCGCAGACGCATTACCAAAACCGTTGCTGCATCAACTTGCTCCACCAGCCTGTTACCAACTGGTCTACCGAGCCGCTGGCGGCCAGTCCTACACGTTCCTGCAGGCTCTTGCGTTCGGCGTAGTGCAGATGGAACACTTCGGCAGTCTTTGCTTTTTCCGACAGGTATTCATCGCTGGTCTTCAACTCGTCGACCAATTGCTTATCCTTGGCCGCCATGCCCAGCCAGACTTCGCCGGTGGCGACTTCATCGATCTGCAACTGCGGGCGATAGCTGGCAACGAAGTTCTTGAACAGCGCGTGGGTAATGTCCAGCTCCTGCTGAAACTTTTCACGGCCCTTCTCGGTGTTTTCGCCGAACACAGTCAGCGTGCGTTTGTACTCACCGGCGGTCAGCACTTCGAAATCAATGTCGTGCTTTTTCAGCAGGCGATTGACATTAGGCAACTGCGCGACGACGCCGATCGAACCGAGCACGGCGAACGGCGCGCTGATGATGCGATTACCAATGCAGGCCATCATGTAGCCGCCGCTGGCCGCCACTTTGTCGATGCAGATGGTCAGCGGAATGCCGGCCTGGCGAATCCTGGCCAGCTGCGATGAGGCCAGCCCGTAGCTGTGCACCATGCCGCCGCCGCTTTCCAGGCGCAGCACCACCTCGTCCTTGTCAGTGGCCAGAGTCAGCAGCGCAGTGATCTCCTGACGCATGCTCTCGGTCGCCGATGCCTTGATGTCGCCGTCAAAGTCCAGCACGTAAACGCGGGGTTTGACCACGGCCTGCTTTTTGTCTTTCTTCAGTTCCTTAGCCTGGGATTTGCGCAATGCCTTGAGCCTTGCCTTGTCCAGCAGCGATCCTTCCAAACGATCACGCAGGCCCTTGTAGAAATCATTGAGCTTTGTCACATGCAACTGGCCGCCACCACTGCGCCGCCCGCGGCCACGCATTGACGCGATAACCACCAGCACCACGACAATGGCGATCACCACCGTGACGGTTTTTGCCAGAAAGCTGGCGTAATCGAAAATAAACTCCACAGAAACTCCTTACCTACACGTCAGATCCGGGACAGGATCGCGAATGGACTCAGCATACCGGCGCGCCCAGCGCCGAGCCAGCCGGATCGAGCGTCAAAGATCAGGCCAATCGAGCGATTCAAACAAGCGTATGTTTTTTTATTGACAGACCCTGCACCGCCCTCATAACCTCGCAGCACTTTGAACGTACCGGGATGACGCGCACGTGGGCAGCATCTACCTGATAAGACATGGCCAGGCCTCCTTTGGTGCGGACGATTACGATGTCTTGTCGCCGACCGGTTTTCGCCAGGCCGAAGTCCTCGGCGCGCATCTGGCGCTATTAGGCTTGGCGTTCGACCGCTGCATCTCCGGCGGCTTGAATCGTCAGCGTGACACCGCCAAAACGACCCTCGCGCAAATGGCTGCCGCAGGCGTTGCCGTGCCCCCTCTGGAAACCGATACCGCGTTCAACGAGTTCGATGCCGAAGCGGTCATCCGCGCCCTGCTGCCAGCGATGCTGCCAGACGAGCCAAAGGCGCTGGAGATCATGCGAGATGCTGCGCATAATCGTGCGGAATTTCAGCGTCTGTTCGTGCTGATCATCGGCCGCTGGCTCGGCGGACAGCATGACACCCCGGCGCTGCAAAGCTGGCTGGCGTTCGTCGCACAGGTGCAGGCCGGCCTTGAGCGCATCCTCGAAAGCGTCGGCCCGAACGATCGCATCGCCGTGTTCACCTCCGGCGGCACCATCACCGCCCTGCTGCACCTGATCACGCAAATGCCGGCCGCACACGCATTCGAACTTAACTGGCAAATCGTTAACACCTCGCTTAACCACCTGAAGTTCCGTGGGCGCGAGGTGTCCCTGGCTTCCTTCAACAGTTACGCGCACTTGCAACTGCTGAAGGCGCCGGCGCTCATCACTTACCGCTGAGCCCGGCAACCGCACCCGCAAGGTGCCTGTAATCACTCATATAAAAGGATGACACCATGACTTCCGCAGAAGACGCCGTACAAGCCATGAAAGCCAAGTTCAACCCCGAAGCTGCTGCGGGCCTGGACCTGGTATTCGGTTTCCGCATCGATGAAACCAAGCATTTTTCCCTGATCGTCAAAGACAAGACCTGCGAGTTGCAAGAAGGCGAGAATCCGGACGCGCAGGTCACCCTGGTGATGGACGGCGAAACCCTGCAAGGCATCGTCAGCGGCGAAACCGACGGCATGCAGGCCTTCATGGGCGGCAAGCTGCGCGCTGAAGGCGACATGATGTTGGCGATGAAACTGAGCGAGCTGTTCCCCTCGTAAGCGGTTGCGCCTGTTTAAGCCGCATCAAACCGAAGCTTCCGGGCTTCGGTTTTTTTTGCTCCGCGGTTTCCGGCGGCGCTGATCAAAACCGTTGATTGCCTTCCAACACGCTCGCCAATAAAGCCTTGCAATGCTTGTTTCAGAGGCTGTGCGCGCATTAGATTAGTCAATGATCCACCACCCGCCAAAATAAACAGCAGGGATACGCATGGCGCTCACCGACCCGTCCACCCCGGTTCGCCCCGGCGAAGAGCTCGACGCAACATTGATCGACCCCTACCTCAAGTCGCAGATTCCGGGCCTGAGCGGCGCCATGCAGATCAGCCAGTTTCCCGGTGGCGCTTCCAACCTCACCTACCTGCTTAAATACCCCGATCAGGAATTTGTGCTGCGTCGTCCGCCTTTCGGCCACAAAGCCAAGAGCGCCCACGACATGGGCCGCGAGTTCCGCATTCTCAATCAACTGCGCGATGCCTTTCCTTATTGTCCCAAAGCGTACGTGCATTGCACTGATGAATCGGTGATCGGCGCCGAGTTCTACGTCATGGAACGGGTCAAGGGCATTATCTTGCGTGCCGAACTGCCGGCTGAGCTCAATTTCGACGCCGGGCAAACCGAAGCGCTGTGTAAAGGCTTCATCGACAAGCTGGTGGACTTGCACCAGGTCGACTACAACGCCTGTGGCCTGGGCGACCTGGGCAAGCCCCAAGGCTATGTCGAGCGGCAGATTCGTGGGTGGTCCGAGCGCTATGAAAAAGCCCGCACGCCGGATGCACCCAGCTGGGAGAGAGTGGCACGCTGGCTTGACGAGAAACAGCCGGCGGACCCGCCGACTGCGAGCCTGGTGCACAACGACTACCGCTTCGATAACGTGATTCTGGACCCGAAAAACCCCATGCGGATCATCGGGGTCCTGGATTGGGAACTCACCACCCTGGGCGATCCGCTGATGGACCTGGGTAACAGCCTGGCGTACTGGATTCAGGCCGACGACCCCGCGCCCGTGCAATTGATGCGCCGACAGCCCAGCCATGCACCGGGCATGCTGACCCGCGAGCAATTCGTTGCCTATTATGCCGAACGCTCAGGGGTCGCCATCGACAACTTCGACTTCTATTACGCCTACGGGCTGTTTCGCCTGGCTGGGATCGTCCAGCAAATTTACTACCGGTTTTTCCACGGCCAGACCCAGGATAAGCGTTTCGCCCAGTTCATCCACATGAACCAGTTGCTGGAGCACATGGCTTTGCAACTGATCGACCGCTCAAGCCTTTGAGCTGTGCCTCGTATCTGCCCCCTGCCCTGCCCCTGATTGCGACACGATAAGGAAGACACCATGTCCAAGACACAACTGTTTGACCTCGACGGCAAGATCGCCTTCGTTTCGGGTGCCAGCCGCGGCATCGGCGAGGCCATTGCCAAGCTGCTGGCGCAACAGGGCGCTCATGTCATCGTTTCCAGCCGCAAGCTCGAAGGCTGTCAGCAGGTCGCCGACGGGATCGTTGCCGAAGGTGGCAAAGCCACCGCGATGGCCTGCCACATCGGTGAGATGGAGCAGATAAGCGGCGTATTCGCGCAAATTCGTGAACAGTTCGGTCGTCTCGACATTCTGGTAAACAATGCGGCCACTAACCCGCAGTTCTGCAATGTGCTGGACACCGATCTGGGTGCGTTCCAGAAGACCGTGGACGTCAACATTCGCGGTTATTTCTTCATGTCCGTGGAAGCGGGCAAGCTGATGCGCGAAAACGGCGGTGGCAGCATCATCAACGTTGCCTCGATCAACGGCGTCTCACCGGGAGTTTTCCAGGGCATCTATTCAGTGACCAAGGCGGCGGTGATCAACATGACCAAAGTGTTCGCCAAGGAATGCGCGCAGTTCGGCATTCGCTGCAACGCCCTGCTGCCGGGCCTGACTGACACCAAATTCGCCTCAGCGCTGGTCAGCAACGAGAAAATCCTCAACACCGCGCTGGCGCAGATCCCGCTCAAGCGCGTGGCAGCGCCAGGCGAAATGGCTGGCGCCGTACTGTATCTGGCCAGCGACGCGTCGAGTTACACCACGGGTGTGGCGTTGAATGTGGATGGCGGTTTTCTTTCCTGAAACCCGATTCACACCACGTGTTCAGCACACTGTCGATATCAGCACCGACGGCAAGCCGTGCTGCCAAGGAGCAAATCCAAGGGTCATCATGAGGTGAATCTGAGGCAGATTTGATGGAATAACGATTCCGTATAACCCGTGCAGCGAATACATTTTGCGCATAACAACACTTCCTTCAAGGACGCTGTCATGCGCCAATCTACGTTTGCGGATTTGGGTGTCGGCCTGATCGGTACAGGCTTTATGGGTAGGGCGCATGCCCTGGCTTTCCACAACGCCCGTACCACCTTCGACCTTGAGGTCAACCTCAAGCTTCGGGCGGTGGCCGACGCCGATGCCGCACGCGCCGAACACTGCGCCCGCGCCTGGGGGTTCGACCGCAGCCACGCCGACTGGCAGCAACTGATCAGCGACCCCGGCGTCAATCTGGTCGCGATCACTACACCCAACCATTTGCACTTCCCCATGGCGATGGCCGCGCTTGAAGCCGGCAAGGCCGTGTACTGCGAAAAACCGCTGGCGGTCAGTCTTGAGCAAGCCAGGGACATGCACCGTGCAGCACTCAAGGCGGGGGTCGTGACCCGAGTCGGTTATAACTACCAGCAGAACCCGATCATTGGCCTGGCGCGAGACATGATCGAAAGCGGCGAGCTGGGCCAGATCGTCAGTTTCCAGGGCGAGTTCAGCGAAGACTTCATGGGTGATCCGAAGTCACCCTGGTCCTGGCGTTGCGAGCAGGCGCACGCCGGTGGCGCGCTGGCGGACCTGGGCAGCCATCTGCTGGCCATGGCGCGCTATCTGCTGGGCGATATCGAAGCAGTGTGCGCCGATGCGCACACCGTCCACGGCCAGCGACCCGTCTGCGTCGGCAGCCAGGAGCAGCGCCAGATCGCCATCGACGACCAGACCTACGCCCTGCTGCGCTTCGCCAACGGAGCGCGCGGAACATTCGGCAGCAGTTGGCTCAAGCACGGCTACAAAAACCACCTCAGCTTCGAGATCGGTGGCACCCTGGGCACGCTGTCGTTCGATCAGCAGCGGCTCAATGAATTGCGTGTGTATCGCTCCGGTGCGCCAGGCCGCGATGGCTTCCAGCGAATCCTGGCGGGACCGGCGCAACCCGGTTATGCGGCGTTCTGCCCGGCGCCTGGACATCAGTTGGGTTACAACGAGCTCAAGACTCTGGAGGTGCGTAGCCTGATTCAGGCACTGTGTGGTGCCAACAGCGAAGGCCCGGACTTTGCCGAAGCGCTGGAAGTGGAACGGCTGGCAACGGCAATTCGGGTCGCTGCGAAAGAAATGCGCTGGGTGAAGGTGTCGGATATCTAAGCCATTCGCGTCAGATGCTTTACCGCTGTCGATTCAGCCCATGTCGCGTGCGGGCTGCCGCAAACCGGAAGCAAAACCAGGCGTTCCCGTCCTGTCAGGTAGTCTGCGTACCCAGGGTTTGCGGTTACCTTGCGGCGGCTCAGCGGCAAGGTGCAAGGCCATCCCGCGACTTCCACCGCCTGCGACCAGAATCAAAAAACCAGGGCGAGACTTGCGGGTCCCCAGGCACCCAACAGCATGGCTTACAGGTACAATGCCGCACTTCCGGGCAGCCGTCCTGCCTGCCTGACAAGTAAGCCTTCTGCCATGCCGTTCGAACTCTCCGTAGACCCCACTACGCTGTTGGTGCTTGCCCTGGTCGCTTTCGTGGCCGGATTCATCGATGCCATTGCCGGTGGCGGCGGCCTGTTGACCACCCCGGCTCTGCTGACCGCCGGCCTGCCACCGCACCTGGTGCTGGGCACCAACAAGCTCAGCTCGACCTTCGGCTCCGCCACCGCGGGTTTCACCTTCTATCGACGCAAGCTGTTTGATCCCCGCCAGTGGACCCTTGCATTGGCTGCAACGGCGGTTGGCGCCTTGATCGGTGCGGTCGTCGCGCATTACCTGCCCGCCGAATTGCTCAACCAGATGCTGCCCGTCATCGTTTTCGGCTGTGGCGTGTACCTGCTGTTCGGCGGCACGCCCAAGGCGCCGCTGGACAGCACCGCACCGATCAAGCGCAAGTGGCAATTGCCGCAGGGACTGGGACTGGGCTTTTATGACGGCGTGGCCGGCCCCGGCACCGGCGCGTTCTGGACGGTCAGCACGTTGCTGATCTACCCGATCGATCTGGTCAGGGCCAGCGGTGTGGCGCGCAGCATGAACTTCGTCAGCAACGCTGCGGCGCTGGTGATCTTCGCGATCAATGGCTCGGTGGACTGGGCGATTGGCCTGGCGATGGGCCTGGCGCTGATGGTAGGCGCGTTCCTAGGCGCCAGGACGGCTATCCAGGGCGGCGCCAAGTTCATCCGCCCGGTGTTCATTACCGTGGTTCTAGGGCTAACTGTCCGCCTGGCCTGGCAGCACTGGTTCAGCGGCGCCTGAGCGCTGCGCCAGATACAGGTCGATCAGGTAACGCGCAATCGAGCGGCTGGCCGGTAACGGCGGCAGGTCGTGGATGCCGAACCACTGTGCATCTTCGATCTCGTCCGCTTGGGGCACGATCTCGCCGCTGTCGTAGTCGGCGTGAAAACCGAGCATCATCGAGTGCGGGAACGGCCAGCACTGGCTGCCCCTGTACTGGATGTTCCTGACCTTGACCCCGACCTCCTCCATGACCTCGCGCCGCACGCAATCTTCCGCAGACTCCCCCGGCTCGGCAAAGCCGGCCAGCGTGCTGTAGACGCCGGTGACGAAACGCGGGGAACGGGCCAGCAGCACTTCGTCGCCGCGGGTGATCAGCACGATCATGCTTGGCGAGATGCGTGGATAGGCACGCAAGTCGCAGTGCTGGCAGTACATCGCCCGCTCCCCCGGCACCTGCTGCGTAGGCTGACCGCAGCTGCCGCAGAAGCGATGCTCGCGGGCCCAAGTGCTGATCTGCGCCGCATAACCGAGTTTGTGAAACACCTCGGCATCGTCGTTCAGCATGAAGTGGCGCAGGGTCTGCCAGCTCGTGCCTTGCAGTTCAACCGGGTGTTTGAGGACCTGCACGTACACCGGGTCGCCGTCGAAATAGCCGATGCCGTGTTCGCTGATCAATGGCAGATCCTGGCCCTTCAGCCACTCGCGGGGGAACAGCACACCGTTGCCGTCCTGTAGAAAACCCTGCTCGCTGTGGACCACGGCCCATCCGCCGACTGCCTGGGTGTCGAGCACAGCGGTGATCCAACGCCTGGGGCGCGTCATGAAAGAACTCCTCTGGTGAGCGTCCTGCCCGCTGGAAGGTTCGGTGCCTCAGACGAGGCCCGATCAGCCGGCGGCAGGCGCATGCGAAGCCAGCTTCGCAGTCAATTATCGAAGACGGGCGTGTGCTTGCCCATGTGGGCCATCATCGCCAGTTTCAGGTCCGCCGATTGCAACATGGCAGCGTTCCAGGTGGCAACGTATTCAAGACCGTCATCGACACCGTGATCGCGCATGTAGGCAATCATGCGCTTGCTGCCGCTGATGGCAATCGGTGATTTTGCCGCGATTTCGCCGGCGATCGCCAACACGCCCTCCAACAGCGCCTCATGGCTGGAGAAGGTGCGGTTGACCAACCCGATGCGCAAGGCTTCTTCTGCCTGCACGTTACGACCGGTGTACGCCATCTCGCGCATCATGCCGTCGCCGATCAACCGCGGCAGGCGTTGCAGCGTGCCGACGTCCGCTGCCATGCCCATATCGATTTCACGAATGGAAAACAGCGCATCGTGCGCCGCGTATCGCATGTCGCAGGCGCTGATCAGGTCAATGGCGCCGCCGATGCAATAGCCCTGTATGGCCGCCAGTACGGGCTTGCTGCAACGGTCGACCACGCTGAACGACTCCTGCATCTGCAGGATCTTGCGCCGCAGCAGTCGCGCATTGCGGCCGACGTCCTGGCCCAGTTCGTTGGCCACCGAGGCCAGCAGCATTAGATCGATCCCGGACGAGAAATGCTTGCCCGCACCACTGAGCACCACCACACGGACCTCATCGGTGTCCTCGACCCACTGAAATATGTCGATGATCTCGCTCCAGAACGCCGCATTCATGGCGTTGATCTTTTCCGGGCGATTGATTTGCACATGGGCGATATGGTCAGTCAGTTCGACCTTGAAAGCGCTGTAATCGGGCACGGCCTTGAACCTCGACGTGGATGGTTGAAGTGAGCAGGAGGGTGTGGAAATCCGGGACGCCGGACTATACCAAGGCGAGCCGGTTGCGGCAGGCCTCGGTTGCGCCATTTGCCGGACCCAAGCCCTGGCAAATGGCACCGCCGACATCATCTTGCCATCCAGAAAAACTGAACCGCCGACACAGGCCACGGTCCAGTGACAAGGCAGCCAAGAACCGCAATTTTGCGGATATCGACGCTGCCCAGGGTGACCGATCGAACACCGGCGCCCCTCCTTTTCAGGTCGCAAGAGGGCGATTCTTGACTACATCAAAAGCGGCAACCGGTATCGTGGGCCTGGACGACATCCTTGCAGGAGGTCTTTCACGCAGTCATGTCTTTCTTCTTGAAGGAGAACCCGGAACCGGCAAGACCACCGTAGCGCTGCAGTTTTTGCTGGCAGGCGCTGCCGTGGGTGAACGCAGTCTTTATATCACCCTGTCTGAAACCGAACGCGAACTGCGTGACGGCGCCCGTTCCCACGGCTGGGAGCTGGGCGAGCAGATCGAGGTGTTCGAACTGACACCGCCCGAGGATCTGCTCAACGCTGAGCATCAACAAAGCCTGCTGTATTCATCCGACCTTGAACTGGGCGAGGCCACCAGGCAGATTTTCGAAGTCGTCGAACGCGTAAGGCCTACCCGCGTGGTGATCGACAGCCTCTCGGAAATCCGCCTGCTGGCGCAGAGTTCCCTGCGCTATCGACGTCAGATTCTGGCGATCAAGCACTACTTTGCTCGCTACGATGCCACCGTGATCCTGCTGGACGACCTGACCACCGAAGCGCTGGACAAGACCGTGCACAGCGTGGCCCACGGCGTTATACGCCTGGAGGAACTGACCCCTGCCTACGGTGCCGAGCGTCGGCGCCTGCGGGTGGTCAAATATCGCGGACAGAAGTACCGCGGCGGCTACCACGACTTCAACATCATGGCCGACGGCATTCACGTGTTTCCCCGCCTGGTGGCGGCAGAGCACCGCAGCGGCTATGTGAGCACGCCGCTGAGCAGCGACATTCCGGAGCTGGACGCCCTGCTTGGCGGCGGCATCGACAGCGGCTCCAGCACCTTGATCCTCGGGCCGGCAGGGACCGGCAAATCGCTGATCTCGATGGTGTTCGCGGCGGCAGCAGTGGCCCGCGGCGAAAAGGTGGCGCTGTTCATCTTCGATGAAGAATTGGGCCTGCTGTTCGAACGCATGAAGAAGGTCGGCATCGACCTCAAGGCGCTGCAACAGACCGGCAATCTGCTGGTGGAACAGGTCGACGCCGCCGAGCTGTCACCCGGCGAGTTTTCTCACCGCGTACGCCGCAGTGTCGATGAAAAACAGATCCGTACCGTGGTCATCGATAGCCTGAATGGCTATCAGGCCGCAATGCCGGAAGAGAACGCCCTGGTATTGCACATGCACGAGTTGCTGCTTTATCTCAACCGCCAGGGCGCCTCCACGTTCATGACGGTCGCGCAGCACGGTCTGGTGGGTGACATGCGCGCCCCGGTGGATATCACCTACCTGGCCGACACCGTGATTCTGTTGCGTTATTTCGAAGCGCTAGGCAAAGTCCGGCGCGCCATTTCCATCATCAAGAAACGCACGGGAACCCATGAATCGACCATTCGCGAATACCGCATCAGTGGCGCCGGCATGAAAATCGGCGCTCCGCTAGAAGCGTTTCAGGGTGTGCTGCGTGGCGTGCCTCGGTATTTTGGCGAGAGCAATCCATTGCTGCGGGATGAGGACGCGTGAGTACACCAGGACAACTTTCGGAACGGGCAATCATCCTGGCTCCGCAGGGCCGGGACAGCCAGATCGCCCTGAGAATTCTGCAAGAAGCGGGTTTTCCGGCACTCATCACTCACGACCTGGCTGGGCTGTGCAGGGAGCTGCTTTCCGGCGCGGGCGTGGCTGTGGTCGCCGACGAGGCGCTGCGTGGCGTGGATCTAAACCCCCTGCTCCATGTGCTCAGCCATCAACCGGCGTGGTCGGACCTGCCCATCGTACTGCTGACCCAGCATGGCGGCCCTCAGCAGAATCCGTCGGCGCGGCTGGGCAAGATGCTTGGCAACGTCACCTTTCTGGAGCGCCCGTTTCACCCGGCAACGCTGGTCAGCCTGGTCACCACCGCCGTGCGCGGGCGTCGAAGGCAATATGACGCACGCAGCCGCATGGAGGACCTGTTCGAAAGCGAACAGCGACTGCAGCATGCGCTCAAGGCCGGAAGATTGGGGTCCTGGCAACTGGAGACTGAGTTCCTCGAGCTTGATTGCTCGGACATCAGCAAATCGCATTACGGGCGCGACGAACAGGCGCCCTTCACCTACAACGAATGGCTTGAAGCGGTATATCCCGGCGATCAGCCACGCATGCAATCGGCCTTGCAACGCAGCCTGGACACCGGTGAGGACTTCATCATCGAGTTTCGCAACGTCTGGCCTGACGGCTCGTTGCACTGGGTCGACTTGCGCGCGCGAGCCATTCGCGCCCGTAACGGGCGGGTCAGTCTGCTGGCCGGGGTGACGAGCGACATCACCGAACGCAAACATGCCGAGACCCAGTTGCGCAGGCTTAACGAAACCCTCGAACAACAAGTTGAAGAACGTACCGCGCAGTTGCGCCAAAACGAGGAAGTGCTGCGCCAGTCACAAAAAATGGAAGCAGTGGGCCAGCTCACGGGCGGTATTGCTCACGACTTTAACAACATGCTGACCGGCATCATCGGCAGCCTGGAATTACTTCGGCGCCGCGTGGCCCGTGGACGCACCGAGGACCTCGACGGGCTGATCGACCTGGGCGTGACCTCGGCCAACCGCGCCGCTGCACTGACCCACCGCCTGCTGGCGTTTTCCCGACGCCAATCGCTGGATTCAAAGCCGGTGGAGATGAACGCACTGGTCAGTTCGATGGGAGAACTGCTGCATCGAAGCGTCAACGAGAGCGTGCGCCTGGACATGTGCCTGGACCCGAAACTGTGGACCGCGGAAGCCGATCCCAATCAGCTGGAAAGCGCGCTGCTTAATCTGGTGCTCAACGCCCGGGATGCGATGCCCAATGGCGGCATGCTGATGATCGAGACCTTTAATCGCAAGCTCGACCACAGTTTCACCGACGCATACGAAAACCTGTTACCCGGTGAATACGTGGTGCTGAGCGTCACCGACACCGGCTGCGGCATGCCGGAGAACGTTATTAGCCGAGCGTTCGATCCGTTTTTCACCACCAAGCCCATCGGCCAAGGCACGGGCCTTGGGCTGTCGATGATCTACGGGTTCACCAAGCAGTCACGCGGTCACGTTTCCATCGAAAGCCAGGTCGGTCACGGCACCACGGTGCAACTGTTCCTGCCGCGCTTCAACGGCGATAAGGATGTGGAGGACATCGGCACTGTCGGCCAGGCCATCGAAGCCCGGGAAGGCGAAACGATCCTGATTGTCGAGGACGACCCTGCCGTGCGCGCCCTGGTCAGCCAGGTGCTCAGCGAGCTGGGCTATGCCTATCTGGAAGCTGAGGATGCAGTGGGTGCGGTGCCGATCCTTGAATCCGCGCAGCGCATTGACCTGATGATCAGCGACGTCGGACTGCCCGGCATGAATGGCCGGCAGTTGGCGGATATCGCACGCCAGCTGCGTCCGGAACTGCGCGTACTGTTCATCACCGGCTACGCTGAAAATGCCGGGACCCGTGCGGGATTCCTCGATGAGGGGATGCAGATGATCACAAAGCCATTTGCTTTCGATCAATTGACCGCCAAGGTGCGGGAGATGATTGAAGGATAGCGGACTCGCTGCGCCGTCGAATCTGGCCGGACGTGTTCGGCCTTTGGCTGGAAGCGAAGTGGCGATGCCGTTAGTTCAACAGGCTTTGAATCTTAGAGTGCAAGGTTTCCATCGTAAATGGCTTGGCCAGGATGGGCACCTTGCCGACGATCGGGCTGCCGGTCTCGACGATCTCCGCCGGGTAACCGCTGATGAAAATGACCTTCAGCTCCGGACGCAGCTTGACCGCAGGTTCGGCGATCTGCACGCCGGACACCCCACCAGGCAGGCGGTAGTCGGTGATCATCAGGTCCAGATGCGGCTTGGTGGCGAGAATCTCGAAGGCCTGCTCGCCATTCTCAGCCTGCAGCACCCGATAACCCTCCCCCGACAGATAGTCGGCCAGCAGCATCAGGATCAGCGGCTCGTCTTCGACGATCAGTACGACATTTTCAGCATCAGAGCTCATTGGAACGCCTTCAATCTTATAAATAGCTGCCATTACGACCATGGCCCGCTGTAGAGGTTGCGCAGAAGAATCAGATATTTACTCAGCCGGACAAGACGGATTGAACGGCGTCGCCGGGTACGTTCAACAGCGTGCTCGAGGTCGCGGCTGCGGGGCAGCGAAGGCAGTCAAAGTGGCAGGCTTACGCGAAACAGCGAACCGCTGCCCTCTTCGCTTTCCACCGTGATTGCGCCACCGTGGGCAGAAACGATCTGATCGGAAATAAACAGTCCCAGCCCCAGGCCCGATACCGCATGGCTGGCCGAGACGCGCTCGAACTGCTGGAATATGCGCTTCTGGTTTTCCACGCTGATACCGATGCCCTGATCCTTGACCTCCACCCGCGCTTCACTTTCATGGATATACACCCGAACCTCGATGGGCTTGCGCGCGCCATAGCGCAAGGCATTGGTCAGAAGGTTCGCCATCACTTGCTCGATGCGGAACTCATCCCACACACCGATCACCGGCTCCCGGGCATGCAGTGTCACCACGCATTCGGCAGCGGCGATCTGCGCGGCGTAGCTTTCCACCAGATTGACCACCAGCTCCGACAGGTCGAACGCGCTGGTACGAATCGACAGTTTGCCGGTGCGAATCCGCGAAACGTCGAGCATGTCTTCGATCAGGCGAATCAGGCTCTGGATCTGTCGCTCGTCACGCTCGACCATGGCCTTGAGCTTGTCCATGGTGAACGCCGAGGCGTTGTCCTTGGCCAGGTGCAGCTTGCGCAGCTGGGTCTCCAGGATCAAGCCGTTCAGCGGCGTACGCACTTCGTGGGATACGATCGACATGAAGTCATCGCGCATACGAATCGCGTGCTCCAGTTCGTTTTGCGTGGACTTGAGCTCACGCAGCAACGCTTCCTGCTCCTGGCGGCTGCGCTCGAGCTCTTCGACCTGCTGCTTCATGGCTTTGCGCTGACGATACAGGTCGACGAACACATTGACCTTGCTCTTGACCGCATGGATATCCAGCGGCTTGTGCAGAAAGTCCACCGCCCCGCTCTCATAGCCTTTGAACGCGTAGTTCAGTTCGCGTCCGGCGGCACTGACGAACACGATGGGGATATTTTTGGTCTTCTCGGTCCCGCGCATCATCTCGGCCAGCTCGAAGCCATTCATCCCCGGCATCTGCACGTCGAGGATCGCCATGGCGAACTCATGCTCCAGTAACAGTGATAACGCTTCGTCAGCCGAAAGCGCCTTGTACACCTGACGGTCTTCGCGCTTGATCAGCGCTTCAAGGGCCAGCAGGTTTTCCGGCAGATCGTCGACGATCAGCAACTTGGCTTTTATTTCACTCAACATGCAATTCGTTCCAGCTCGACAAGCAACAAGGCAATGTCGGGCAAAGGCAGGAGAAAGTCAGGTGTGTGCAGGGCCAGCGCAGCGTCAGGCATGGTGCGCGCCAACGCCTGGGCAGGGTCCTGGACCACGGTCAGACCGCCATATTCCTTGATGCGTGCCATTCCACGGGCACCATCGTTGTTAGCACCGGTCAGCAGCACGCCGGCAAGCTTTGTTTCATAAGCATCAGCGGCGGATTCAAAGAGGATGTCGATGCTGGGCCGCGAGTGAAAAACCCGCTCCTCCTGGCTGAACGACAGCGTCCGATCCGCCTCCACCGACAAGTGATAACCGGGCGCAGCAAAATACAGAGTGCCAGGCACGATCGCTTCCTTGTCGTCCGCCTCCTTCACCGGTATCGCCAGTTGCGCGTTGAACACATCGGCCAACAGGCTGCGACGTTCGTCAGGCAAGTGCAGCACCGCGATGATCGGCAACGTGAAGCCTCTGCGCAACGGCCGGAAAATCTTCAACAGCGCCTCGACCCCTCCCGCGGAAGCGCCAACTACGATCGCATCGACCTTGGGCAATGCGGGCATGCCCTGCTCAGGACCGGCAAAGCGTGTTCTCATGATTTACGGTAGATCCGCTCTTGTTTAACCAATGGCTCGAAGCGATCCTTGAACCCTGAAAACTCCAGGGTTTCCTTGCTGCCCAGCACCAGGAATCCACGGTGACACAATGACTCGTGAAACAAGCCGAACGCGCGATCCTGCAACTTCTTGTTGAAGTAGATCAGCACGTTGCGACAGGAAATCAGGTGTGTCTCGGAGAACACGCTGTCGGTCGCCAGGCTGTGGTCGGCGAATGTCACATTCTCGCGCAGCGATTTGTCGAAAATCGCGTAATCGTAGGCTGCCGTGTAGTACTCGGAAAATAGCCGTTTGCCTCCAGCCTTGAGGTAATTCTCGTTGTAGGCGCGAACGCTCTCCATCGAAAAAATCCCCTGCTTGGCCTTCTCCAGCGACGTGGGGTTGATGTCGGTGGCGTAGATGATCGTGCGCTCCAGCAAACCCTCCTCACGCAGCAGGATGGCCATCGAGTAGACCTCTTCGCCAGTGCTGCATCCAGCGATCCAGATCTTCAGCGACGGGTAAGTCCTGAGCAACGGCACCACTTCCTCGCGTATCGCCAGAAAGTGTGACGGGTCCCGAAACATCTCGCTGACCGGTATCGTCAAAAACTGCAGCAGCTGCATGAACGCCGCAGGATCGTGCAGTACACGCTCCTGCAAGGCGGAGATGGTGTTCAGCTCGAACTGGCGCAGTGCGTGAGTGACGCGCCGCTTGACCGACGCGCCCGAATAATCGCGAAAATCATAGCTGTACTTCAGGTATATCGCCTCGATCAGCAAGCGTATTTCGATCTCGGTGTTTCGCTCATGGGCCATCAGTACAACCTGGTGCTTCTGCGAGGGTGGTCAATTGATCCGATTCATTCAGATACGTTCCATTTTCGGCAGCCAAACGCGAATCAGCGAAAACAGCCTGTCGAGGTCGATAGGCTTGGCCAGATAATCGTTGGAGCCGGCCTGCAGGCAGCGCTCCTGGTCATCCTTCATGGCCTTGGCAGTGACGGCGATGATCGGCAGCTTGCGCCAGCGCGGGTCCTTGCGGATCTGCGAGGTGGCTTCGAAACCGTCCATTTCCGGCATCATCACATCCATCAATACCAGGTCGATGTCTTCGACAGTGTTGAGCTTCTCGATGGCTTCGATGCCGTTACGACCGACTTCGACGATCGCGCCCTTGTGCTCCAGTGCGCTGGTCAGGGCAAAGATGTTACGCACGTCGTCGTCGACCACCAGAATTTTGCGCCCTTCGAACACCCGATCGCGACTGCGCGCGGTCTTGAGCATTTTCTGCCGCTCGTTCGACAGTTGCGACTCGACCTTGTGCAGGAACAGCGTCACTTCGTCCAGCAGCCGTTCCGGCGAGCGCGCACCTTTGATGATGATGGTGCGCGAATACTTAAGCAGCTCGGCTTCTTCATCGCGCGTCAGGTTGCGCCCGGTGTAGACGATGACCGGCGGGAACGCGCAGATTTCATCGGTGGACATCCGCTTGAGCAGATCATTGCCGAGCATGTCCGGCAATTTCAGGTCGATGATCATGCAGTCGTAGGCATTGTCCCGAAGCAGCTCCAGAGCATCCTGGGCGAAGCCCACGGCAGTGATTTCGATGTCATCGTCACCGATCAGGCGCGCGATGCTATCGCGCTGCAGGGCGTCGTCTTCGACCAGCAATACACGCTTGACCTTCTGCGTGAGCTTGGCTTCCAGCCGGGCGAACACATCCTTGAGTTCTTCGCGCGTAGTGGGCTTGACCGCGTAGCCGATAGCGCCCATTTGCAACGCCGCTTCCTGTCGGTCTTCCACCGAGATCACGTGCACAGGAATGTGCCGCGTGGCGGGCAGCTCTTTCAAGCGCTGCAATACGGTCAGGCCGGAATGGTCTGGAAGGCGCATGTCCAGCAGGACAGCGTCCGGCACGAAGTTGGCCGCCAGATCGAAACCTTCGTCGGCCGCATGGGCAACCAGGCAGTTGTAGCCCAGCTCATGAGCCAGGTCATACAGGATGTGCGCGAAACGCACCTCGTCTTCGATCACCAGAATGCAGCGTTTGCTAAATGGCGCCTTTTCCCGGTCATCGGCGAAACGCGGGATGGGTTCCTTGACCTGAGTAGGCGTGGCCGCGATCACCGGAGCGGCAATCGGAGCCGCGACGGGGGCGGTCTGGACGAGCACCGGCGGTTCTTGCCCGAAGGGTGCCTGCTCGACGTATTCCTCTGGCAGCACCAGGGTGAAGATACTGCCCTGCCCCGGCGCGCTAGTGACCGAGATCGAACCGCCCAGCAGACGCGCCAGATCCCGGGAGATCGACAAGCCCAGCCCCGTACCGCCATAGCGTCGGTTGGTGGTGCCATCCGCCTGGCGAAAAGCTTCAAATATGCTTTCTTGATGATCCTCGGATATGCCGATACCGGAGTCGCGCACGGTAAAGGCAATCCCCTCCCCGGGCTGGCGTGAAACGGTGAGGCTGACCGAGCCGGTTTCGGTGAACTTAATGGCATTGGACAGCAGGTTCTTGAGGATCTGCTCCAGACGCTGGCGGTCGGTGTACAGCGATACAGGGGCTCCGGCCTGAACCTCGACCAGAAACTCCAGCTGCTTGTCGGCAGCCAGCGGCTGAAACGTCATGCGCAGGCCGTCGACCAGGCGGCTGACGCTGCTGTTTTCCGGGCGCATGTCCAGCTTGCCGGCCTCGACCTTGGAAATGTCGAGAATGTCGTTGATCAGGTTGAGCAGATCGTTGCCAGCGGAATAGATCGACTCGGCGAACGTCACCTGTTCCGAGGTCAGGTTGTCCTGCGGGTTGTCCGCCAGCAACTTGGCCAGAATCAGTGAGCTGTTCAGCGGCGTGCGCAACTCGTGGGACATGTTGGCAAGGAATTCGGACTTGTATTTGCTTGAACGCTGCAACTCTTCGGCCCGGGCTTCGAGCTCCACCTGAGCGATATTAAGCTCTTCGTTGTTACGGTCCAGGGCGTCGCGCTGATCGGCCAGTGCCTTGCTCTGTTCAGCCAGTTGCTCGTTGGTCTGCTCAAGCTCGGCCTGCTGGGTTTCCAGGTGCACCTGGGACTCCTTGAGAATCCGCGACTGCTCCTCAAGCTCTTCGTTGGCGGTACGCAGTTCTTCCTGCTGAACCTGCAACTCTTCGTTAAGCTGCTGGGTTTCGGCCAACACTTCCTGGAGGCGCTGCCGGTAACGCGCGGCCTCGATGGAGGTGCCGACATTGTCGGCCACCAGCTCGAGAAACTCGACATCGCGCGCGGTCACCTCACGCAAAAAGCCCAGCTCGATGACGCCGTTGACTTGGTCGTCGTTGCTGGTCGGCACCACGATCACGCTGCGCGGCGACCCGTCACCCAAGCCCGACGAGACCTTGAAATAGTCCAGCGGGACATCGTTGAGGGTAATGATTTCATCCTGTTCGGCCGCCTTGCCAACCACGCCTTCGCCACTGTAAATGGACTGCTCGTGCAGTTCCTGCTGGCGTGAGAAACCATAAGAGGCCACACGAACCAACCCGCCGTGCTCCTGGCGCACATAAACGGCCGCGACCACGGCCCCCAGGTGCTGCGCAAAAAACTGCAGCACGTTGCGCCCCAGCAGATTAAGCGTCAGTTGCCCGATTACCTGCTCGGCCAGGTCACTCTGCCCATTGCGCAACCAGGCGACATGGGCCAAGCGGTCGGCATCATCCTGCTGAGCCTTGAGATTGGCGGCGTAGGTGCTGGAAAGCGTCGACATGTCACGGCGCCCGACCCAGGCCAGAATGCCACTGACGATAACGATAAATAAGATATAGAGCGTCACCGACATAATGGTGGTGTGCGTGACGTCTGTATTACGGGTCTGACGCAGCTGATGCTCGACGTTCGCGGCCTCGTCGTACTGATCGCGGATCTCGTCGGTCAGGCGCTTGCCGCGCCGGCTCTGAATGGGGCCGGTGTAATCGCCATTGGTGCGGCGCAGTGTGATCATCTCCTGGGCGAACTGATTCCAGGATTCCTGCAACGCCGCCAGGCGCTTGAACCGATCGACCTGCGTGGGGTTGTCTGCCACCAATTCCTCGAGCCCTTGCAGCTCGGCGATGATGCTTGGCTTGGCCACTTCGTAGGGGTCGAGAAAGCGCTCGTCGCCGGTCAGCAGGAAGCCGCGCATGCCGGTTTCCATGTCCACCGACAGCTTCAACGAACGGTTGATGTTGTTGATCACCCGGTCGGTGTGCTCCACCCACTGGATCACCGACAACAGATAGGTGATCAGGATGACGAAGAATGCAGCGCTGAGAACGCCCACTGCCAACGGTAAACTGACGTTGCGGCTCAGGATTTTGCGAAAACGTTGCTCATCGACGGCGGAGGTTCGGATCATCGCTGGGGTCCAGGGCGAATTCGGATAAACCACAGAGTTTGCCGCAAAGTTCAGGAAAAAACTCCAGCTTCTGACATAGCCAGCTGAATTTTCACACTTTGGTGTCGGAACAAAACTCCGCGTAATATACATTCGAGTGGCTCACAATGGCCACTACACTCAATTGAATTGTGTTTTTGACGCGCGGAACTTGTCACAATCACCGGCTTGATTTGTTAGCGACCGGGTGACCGCGCCCGTTCCGGATTTTGTCCATTTGAAGGAAATATTCATGTCCGACCCAACCAGCACGATTCTGGTGGTTGAAGACGACAGCATCGTGCGGATGCTGATTGTCGACGTCCTCGAAGAGCTCGAGTATCAGGTGCTCGAAGCCGCCGATGGTGCTCAAGCGCTGGCGCATTTGGAAAAAAAGGACGAAAGGATCGACCTGATGATGACCGACAAAGGCCTGCCGGACATGGACGGTGTCCAACTGGCCCAGAAAGCCGCCGAGTTGCGCCCGTCGCTGCCGATTTTGTTCGCCAGCGGTTATGCGGAAAACATCGACGTGCCTGCAGGCATGCATTCGATTGGCAAACCGTTCTCCATCGATCAACTGCGTGACAAGGTTAACAGCGTACTTGGCCGGTGAAGCCAGGCGTCATGTCCACGTTTTGATCATCGGTTACGTGTGGCCCGAGCCCCGATCTTCGGCCGCCAGTGGCCACATCATGCAACTGATCACGTGTTTTCTCGAACAGGGCTGGCAGATCACTTTTGCCAGCGCTGCCAGCGAGGGCGAGCGAAGGGCTGATCTCAAAGCGCTGGGTATCCGCGAGGTGGCGATCGAGCTCAACAGCAGCAGTTTCGACACCTTCGTGCACAAGTTGCGCCCCGATGTGGTGCTGTTCGACCAGTTCCTGATGGAAGAGCAATTTGGCTGGCGGGTCGAGAAACATGTCCCGCAGGCATTGCGTGTGCTGGAATCCTGCGACCTGCAGAGTTTGCGCCATACCCGGCACCATCTGCTCAAGGAACTGCTTAAGGCCGGCAACGATGAGAGCGCTGATCACTATCAGCCGCTGTTTTCGCCACCCGACGCTGCCCTGTTCAGGCGCATGGCTCAGACAGACCTGGCGCAGCGGGAAGTGGCATCGTTTTATCGCTGCGATCTGAGCCTGGTGGTGTCCGACGTCGAAATCGAGCTGCTGACCCGGTACTTTCAGGTTCCTATGGCTTTGCTGCACTGGTGCCCGCTGATGCTGCGCGACCTTCCTCCCGGTGCCAATGGCTTTGATGACCGCGTGCATTTCCTGACCATTGGCAATTTCCGACATGCGCCGAACTGGGATGCGGTGCTGTGGCTGAAGACCACAGTGTGGCCAATGATCCGCCAGCAGTTGCCGGGCGCACAGGTGCATGTTTATGGCGCCTACACGCCGCCCAAGGCGACGGCGCTGCACAATCGCGCGCAGGGTTTTCACATCATGGATTGGGCGGAGGATGCATTAACGGTGATGTCCGACGCCCGGGTGTCGCTGGCGCCGTTACGCTTTGGCGCGGGCATCAAGGGCAAGGTGCTGGACGCGATGGCCTGCGGTACGCCGACAGTGACCACCCCTGTCGGCGCTGAAGCAATGCACGGCGACTTGCCGTTTCCGGGGGCTGTCGCGCGGGATGCGCAAGGCTTGGCCGATGAGGCAGTTCGGCTCTACCGGGATCGAACGCTGTGGGAGCAGGCCCAGCGTGCAGGGTGGCAGGTGCTGCAGGCGCGGTTCCGGCATGAGCAGCATTGTGCGGCATTGGTTGCGCGGATCCACGAGTTGCTCGAAAACCTGGAGGCGCATCGTGCGGCCAATTTTACCGGGGCCATGTTGCGACACCATCAGCACAAGAGCACGCAGTACATGTCGCAATGGATCGAGGCCAAGAACCGCAAGCTGTGACGCGCCCGGGTGCACGACTCACTCCACATCCCGGCGCAGCAAATAGGTGTCCATGATCCAGCCCTTCCGCGCGCGGGCCGCTTCGCGGATCCGCTTTATCCGCTCACTCACCTGCTTCAAAGGCCCGGAAATCAGCACCTCGTCGGCCGTTCCCAGATAGGCCCCCCAGTAGATATACAAATCCTGATCGATAAAACGCTCAAACGTGCAATGAGCATCAAGCATCACCACCACATTTTCGATATCGGCGCCCTGCGCCTGTGCCAGACGCCTGCCCGTGGTGATCTGGATCGGCTCACCGATCCGGTTCAGTGTCACCCGATGCTGCGCTGCCAGCGCCTGCACACTGGTAATACCCGGGATGACTTCATACTGGAAAGCCTCCCGACCCCGTGCCAGTACGCGATCAAGGATGCGTAACGTGCTGTCGTACAGCGCCGGATCGCCCCACACCAAAAACCCGCCAGTCTCCCCGTCGCGCACCTCATTGCCAATCAACTGCTCGAACAGCACCGCACGCTGCTCGTGCCAATGTTCGACGTTGCTTTGATACGACGGCCCACCCTCCTGACGGCGGGGGTCGCGCACCTGGACCAGGCGGTAGTCTTCGCCCTCGATATAACGCTCGCAAATCTCCCGACGCAGGTGCAGCAGGTCATCGTCGGCATAGCCCTTGTCGAGGATGAAGAACACCTCGGCCCGGTTCAGCGCCTTGATGGCCTCGACCGTGATCTGCTCGGGATTGCCGGCACCAATGCCGATGACGAGGATTTGTTTCATGAGAAGATCCTTTGAAACAAGTGTTGCCGAAGCTATGCGTGCAGCTCCTGCAATACCGTTGTGCCTGAAGCCCGACCGGGAACCGTAGCGCTGATCAAATGTGAAGCGAGCGGGTGAATCCAATGACTGCCCATACGCACCTTCGTCCATCAGGGTTGGCGACATGCGCACCGGTTTCCTGCACCGAAGGCGGCGGCCTGTCCCTGAACTGACCGATGTGTATAGTACACGCCAGGCAATCGGGCTGAAGCCGGTTTTCGGCTTTCGCCAGCGCCGATGTTACGACGCCGAAAATAGTGCACATTACCCCCTACGCCACTTTGCAAACCTGGCATGCACATGACCAAAACAATAAAAGTCACCGACCCCTCCTACGAACTGATGGACGACCATAATGGTCTGTCGATCATCTACCGCGAACACGGTTTTCCCTGCCCGTTGGTGCGCTGGCATTTCCACAAGGAATACGAGCTGCACTTGATCGTCGCCAGTTCCGGCAAGGTGTTCGTTGGCGATTACATCGGTAATTTCTATCCAGGTACGCTGTTTCTCACCGGCCCCAATCTGCCGCATAACTGGATCAGCCAGATCGAAGAAGATGAGGTGGTGCCCAAGCGCGACATGCTGGTGAACTTCACCGAGGAGTTACTGGAAAGCGGCAACCAGGTGTTCGCCGAGCTCCGAACCCTGACGCCGCTGCTGGAACGAGCGCAGTACGGCATCGAGTTTCGCTGCAAGCGCACGATCCGCCAGGCCATGAAGCTGATGCAGAAGATTGCCGACTCCAGTGGCATGACCCGCCTGGGGCATTTTTTCATTCTGTTCGAATTGCTGGCCGCCAGCGACGACTACCAGTTGCTGTCCGGCACGACCGCGTCCCGGCTGGCGGACGACCATGCGGTCGAGCGCACCAACAAAGCGGTGGATTACATTTTTACCCACTACGCCCGCGAGCTCCCGCTCGAAGAAGTGGCCGATTATCTGGGAATGAAGCCCACGTATTTTTCGCGGGTATTCAAGCAGGCGACCGGGCGCTGCTTCGTCGAGTTCGTCAATCGCCTGCGCATCAGCAAGTCCTGCGAGTTGCTGGCCGACGGCGACAAACCGGTGACTGACGTGTGCTTCGAGTCCGGCTTCAATAATATTTCCAACTTCAATCGGCGTTTTCAGAAGCTCAAGGGGATGACGCCATCCCACTATCGGCGACTTGCCGTACAGCGCCTGACCGAACAAAACCTGTACTGATTCGCTCCCTCCCCGCTCACCTCTACTACGCTGCAACTGCGCCGCAGCCTTGGAGGGCGCCGTTTCATCGCGATGCCGTGTGAACTACCAGTGCAAGAAAGTATCAGTTCAAGTGTGCCGCAGGATTTGTCATTGCCCGTGCGGACCGTTGTAATCAGTGGACATTCTTCCTGGTCTTTGGAAGAAACAAAAACAATAACCAAGCTTCTGTCGCCTCCCGGCGTAGAAGAGGAGTGATAAATGAAGACCTCTGCAAAAGTTCTCCTTGCTGGCACCTGTCTCACTCTCGGCGTAACCCTCTGCAACAGCGCAAGCGCAGGCGACGTGACCATCGCCACCGTCAACAATAGCGACATGATCCGCATGCAGCGGCTGTCCAAAACCTTCGAAGAACAGCATCCCGATATCAAGCTCAAGTGGGTCGTTCTGGAGGAGAACGTGTTGCGTCAGCGACTGACCACGGATATCGCCACCAAGGGCGGACAGTTCGACGTGCTGACCATCGGCATGTACGAAGCCTCACTCTGGGGCGCCAAGGGTTGGTTGAAAGAGGTGGACAATCTCCCGGCGTCCTATGCGCTGGACGATGTATTTCCCTCGGTGCGGGATGGCCTGTCGGTCGATGGCAAGCTGTTCGCCCTGCCGTTCTACGCCGAAAGCTCGATCACCTACTACCGCAAGGACCTGTTCCAGGCCGCCGGGCTGACCATGCCCGAACGTCCCACCTGGAGTCAGATCAACGAATTCGCCGATAAGCTCACCGACAAATCGAAAGAGCAGTACGGCATTTGCCTGCGCGGCAAAGCTGGCTGGGGTGAGAACATGGCACTGATCACTACGGTCGCCAATGCCTTCGGCGCGCGCTGGTTCGACGAGCAGTGGAAGCCGCAGTTCGACCAGCCAGAGTGGAAGAGCGCGCTGAACTTCTACGTCAACATCATGAAGAAAGACGGCCCTCCCGGCGCATCGAGCAACGGGTTCAATGAAAACCTTGCACTGTTCAACAGTGGCAAGTGCGCGATCTGGGTGGACGCCAGCGTTGCCGGCTCCTTCGTCACCGATAAATCCCAGAGCAAGGTGGCGGACAACGTAGGCTTTACCTACGCACCCCATGAAGTCACCGATAAAGGCTCGGCGTGGCTGTACTCGTGGGCCCTGGCAATTCCGACCAGTGCCAAGAACGACAAGGACGCGCGCGCTTTCACCGAGTGGGCGACCTCCAAGGAGTACGCCACACTGGTAGCCAAGACCGACGGCGTGTCCAACGTACCGCCGGGCACTCGCGCCTCGACCTATACCGATGAATACAAAAAAGCCGCGCCGTTCGCCAACATCACCCTTGAATCGCTCAAGGCCGTCACGCCCAAGGCGCCGACGCTCAAGCCAGTGCCTTACGTGGGCATCCAGTTGGTGACCATCCCTGAGTTCCAGTCCATCGGCACCTCCGTCGGGCAGCAGTTCTCCGCGGCGCTGGTCGGCACGTCATCGGTCGATCAGGCACTGACCAACGCGCAAAGCGTGTCCGAGCGTGAAATGAAGCGCGCGGGTTACCCGAAAAAGGGTTGATCCCGGCCGTTTCAAGGCAGCAGTCGGCAATCGGCTGCTGCCACGCTTACGCTCTTGCCCCGGTTCGGAGTCATCATGAACACCTCAACCATTACTCCTCGCACGGCTTCGGCCGACGATAAAGATCATCTCAAGAAAGGCAGCATCACCAAACCAGGGTGGTTCCTGGTCAGCCCTTCGGTCTTGTTGCTGCTGGTCTGGATGGTCGTCCCGCTGGGCATGACCATCTATTTCTCGTTGATTCGCTACAACCTGCTTAATCCGGGCGAGAACGAATTCGTCGGTCTGGAGAATTTCGAATTTTTCGTCACCGACTCGGGCTTCTTCCCAGGAGCCATGAACACCCTATTGCTGGTCGGCAGCGTGTTGGCCATCAGCGTAATTTTGGGCGTGTTGATCTCCGCTCTGCTGGAGGCCAGCGAGTTCTTCGGCCGCGGCATCGTCCGGGTCCTGCTGATATCGCCGTTCTTTATCATGCCCACTGTCAGTGCGCTGATCTGGAAGAACCTGATTTTCCATCCGGTCTCCGGGATCCTCGCTGCGGTGTGGAAGTTGTTTGGCGCCCAGCCGATCGATTGGCTGGCCAACTACCCGATGCTGTCGATCATCATCATCGTCTCCTGGCAATGGCTGCCGTTCGCGATCCTGATTCTAATGACCGCCATGCAGTCGCTGGATCAGGAACAAAAAGAAGCTGCGCGCCTGGACGGCGCCGGCCCCGTCGCGATCTTCTGGCACCTGACTCTGCCCCACCTGGCACGCCCCATCGCTGTCGTGGTGATGATCGAGACCATCTTTCTGCTCTCGGTGTTCGCCGAAATCTTCACCACCACCAACGGCGGTCCGGGCTTTGCCTCGACCAACCTTGCGTACCTGATCTACAACCAGGCGCTGTTGCAATTCGACGTGGGCATGGCATCGGCAGGCGGCTTGATTGCCGTGGTCATCGCCAACATTGCCGCGATCATCCTGATCCGGATGATCGGCAAAAACCTCACCGACAAGTCTTGAGGGCAAGGTCATGATGACGCTTAAACAATCCCGTCGCCTGCAAAGCGTGCTGCTCGGCACCTTGTCGTGGGTGATCGCGGCACTGATTTTCTTCCCGATCTTCTGGATGGTGCTGACCAGCTTCAAGACCGAACTGGACGCGTTCGCTACCCCGCCTCAGTTCATCTTCACGCCGACCCTGGAAAACTACCTGCACATTCAGGAGCGCAGCGATTACTTCCACTTCGCCTGGAACTCGATCCTGATCTCGTTCAGTGCGACCATTCTGTGCTTGCTGATCGCGGTGCCGGCCGCCTATTCGATGGCATTCTTCGAAACCAAGCGCACCAAGAGCACCCTGCTGTGGATGCTGTCGACCAAAATGCTGCCGCCGGTGGGCGTGCTGATGCCCATCTACCTGCTGGCCAAGACGTTTGGCCTGCTGGATTCGCGCATCGCGTTAATCGTGATCTACACCCTGATCAACCTGCCGATCGTGGTCTGGATGATTTACACCTATTTCAAGGACATCCCCGGCGAGATTCTCGAAGCCTCGAGGCTGGACGGCGCAACCACGCGCCAGGAAATCTTCAAGGTGCTGATCCCGATCTGCAAAGGCGGCTTGGCTTCCACCGCGCTGCTGTCGTTGATCCTGTGCTGGAACGAGGCCTTCTGGTCATTGAACCTGACCTCCTCAAATGCTGCGCCGCTGACTGCGCTGATCGCCTCTTATTCAAGCCCCGAAGGCCTGTTCTGGGCGAAGCTATCGGCAGTTTCAACGCTGGCGTGCGCGCCGATCTTGATCTTCGGCTGGATCAGCCAGAAGCAACTGGTACGCGGCCTGTCGTTCGGTGCGGTGAAATGATCAATAGCTGACGCAGAGCGTCATGGGGCTGCGCTCCTACGCGGAGCGTGGGAACGATCTCGCGTCCACGGCCATGTGAATCAACCACCCTTTTTGATGTATTTAAAGAATAAGACTGGAGCCCACTATGGCTAACCTGACAATCAGAAATCTGCAAAAAGGCTTCGACGGCCACCAGATCATCAAAGGCATCGACCTGGAGGTCAAAGACCGGGAATTCGTGGTCTTCGTCGGACCCTCAGGCTGTGGCAAATCCACCCTGCTGCGCTTGATCGCGGGCCTGGAAGACGTCACCGGTGGCAGCATCGAACTCGATGGCCGTGAAATCACTCAGGTCACTCCGGCCAAGCGTGATCTGGCGATGGTGTTTCAGACCTACGCTCTGTATCCGCACATGACCGTGGGCAAGAACCTGTCGTTCGCCCTGGACCTGGCGGGCACGCCGAAAGCGGAAGTGCAGAAAAAGGTCGCCGAAGCGGCGCGCATTCTGGAACTCGGGCCGCTGCTGGAGCGCAAGCCCAAGCAGCTGTCGGGCGGTCAACGCCAGCGCGTGGCGATTGGCCGGGCCATCGTACGCAACCCCAAAATCTTCCTGTTTGACGAGCCGCTGTCCAACCTTGACGCCGCGCTGCGCGTGCAGACCCGTCTTGAACTGTCGCGCCTGCATAAGGAGCTGGAGGCGACGATGATCTACGTGACCCACGACCAGGTTGAAGCCATGACCCTGGCTGACAAGGTGGTGGTGCTCAACGGCGGTCGCGTAGAGCAGGTTGGCTCGCCGCTCGAGTTGTACCACCACCCGGCCAACCTGTTCGTGGCGGGCTTCCTCGGCACGCCGAAGATGGGCTTTCTCAAGGGCAAGGTCAGCCGCGTGGATGCCGCAGGCTGCGCGGTCACCCTGGATGCCGGGACGACCATCAATCTGCCGTTCAGCAATGCGCAACAACGGGTTGGTGATGCGGTAACCCTGGGCATCCGTCCAGAGCATCTGGAACTGGCCAGGGATGGCGACTGCCAGCTGCAGGTCATCGCCGACGTCAGCGAACGCCTGGGCAGCGACACCTTTTGCCACGTGCGCACCACCTCCGGCGAAGCGCTGACCCTGCGTATTCGCGGAGACCTGGCCAGCCAGTACGGCGAAACCCTTAACCTGCACCTGGACAGCGCTCATTGCCACCTGTTCGACGCGCAGGGCCAAGTCATTCGCAAAGCCTTGCAGGCCGCCGCCTGAACGGGCAGCCAATCACAGAATCGGGAAAGTCGTCATGAAACTGAACAAACAAAACCTATCGAACCTGGGCCCTGGTATCGCCGTGCCCGCTTATGCCCTTGAAGATCGCCGCCAGGGCATTGCCCACATCGGCGTCGGCGGCTTCCACCGCGCGCACCAGGCGTTTTACACCGACGCACTGATGTCTCTCGGAGCACAGAACAGCAGCAGCGAAGGTCTGGACTGGGCCATCTGCGGCGTCAGTCTGCGCGAAGAAGACCGCGGCAACTTCCAAGCGTTGGAAGGTCAGGACTTCCTCTACACACTGTTCGAGCTGGGCGACTCCCCCGGCACCGAAACCCGGATCATCGGCTCCATGAGCCAGATGCTGATGTCCACTGACAACGATCTGGCGCTGATCGACAAGCTTGCCAGCCCGCAGATTCGCATCGTCTCGTTAACCATTACCGAAGGCGGCTACTGCATCGACGACAGCACCGGCGAGTTTATGAGCCACGTGCCGCAAATCCAGTACGACCTGCAGCACCCGGCGACACCGAAAACCGTGTTCGGCTACCTGTGCGCGGCGCTGGCCAGACGCCGCGCCGAGGGTACGCCTGCGTTTACCCTGATGTCCTGCGATAACCTGCCGCACAATGGCGCGGTGACCCGCAAGGCGCTGCTGACGTTCGCCAAACTGCGCGACGCCGAACTGCACGACTGGATCGCCGACAACGTGAGCTTTCCCAATGCCATGGTCGATCGCATCACGCCCATGACCAGCACCGCCCACCGCCTGCAGCTGCATGACGAGAAAGGGATCGACGATGCCTGGCCGGTGGTCTGCGAACCATTCGTGCAGTGGGTACTGGAGGACAAGTTCGTCAATGGCCGTCCTGCGTGGGAAAAGGTCGGCGTGCAGTTCACCCACGACGTCACGCCCTACGAAGAAATGAAGATCAAGCTGCTCAACGGTAGTCACCTGGCCTTGACGTACCTCGGCGCATTGAAGGGCTATCGCTTCGTTCACGAAACCATGAACGATCGGCTATTCGTCGACTACATTCGCACCTACATGGATCTGGACGTGACCCCGCAGTTGGCGCCCGTGCCGGGCATCGATCTGACCGAATACAAGCAGACGCTGATCGACCGTTTCTCCAACCAGGCGATTGCCGACCAACTGGAGCGTGTGTGCTCCGATGGCTCGTCGAAGTTTCCGAAGTTCACCGTACCGACCATCAATCGACTGATCGTCGACAGCGGCAATATGGACCGTGCATCCCTGGTGGTCGCTGCCTGGGCGCTGTACCTGCAAGGCAACACGACTGGCGACTTCAAGGGCGAGAATGGCGTCGAATATAACGTCGTCGATCCGCGTGCCGACTTCTGCAAAGCGCTGGTCGCTGATGATGTGCTGGTGACGCAGCGCCTGCTCGATGTCGAGGAAATCTTCGGTGCTGCGATTCCGAAATCCGCGGAGTTCGTCGCCTCGTTCGAAAAGAACCTCAATAGCCTCAAGCAACTGGGCGTCAGTAAAACCCTGGAAAACCTGTTGGCGAAAACAGTCTGAGGTGAGCATGTTTCTCGGCATCGATTGCGGCACCCAAGGCACCAAGGCAATTGTGCTTGACGCCGTCAGCGGCAAGGTTCTGGGCGAAGGCTCGGCCGCGCACCAGATGATCGGCGGCGCCAACGGGCGTCGCGAGCAGGATGTGCAGCAATGGCTTAATGCGTTCGAACAGGCCAGCGCATCTGCGCTGCAGCAGGCAGGGATCACGGGCGCCCAGATTCAGGGCATCGGTGTATCCGGCCAGCAACACGGTCTGGTGATGATTGACGAGCTGGGCCATGTGCTGCGCCCGGCCAAGCTCTGGTGCGATACCGAATCGGCTGCCGAGAACGATCGTTTGCTGGACTATCTGGGTGGCGAAGCCGGTTCGCTGGAACGTCTGGGCGTTGCTATTGCGCCGGGCTATACCGTCTCCAAGTTGCTTTGGACCAAGGAGCAGTTCCCTGAGCTGTTCGCCCGGATCGACAAAATTCTGTTGCCCCACGACTTTCTCAATTACTGGCTGACCGGACGCTGCTGCAGCGAATTCGGCGACGCGTCCGGCACCGGTTATTTCAACGTGCGCAGCCGCCAATGGGACTACGACATCCTGCATCACATCGACCCAAGCGGCCGCTTGGTCAGGGCATTGCCTGAGTTGCTTCAGGCCCATGAGGCGGTGGGCAGGATCCTGCCGGCGATTGCCGAACGCCTGGGCCTGAACCCCGATGCCATCGTATCCAGCGGTGGTGGCGATAACATGATGGGCGCCATCGGCACCGGCAACATCGCACCAGGCTCGATCACCATGAGCCTGGGCTCATCGGGCACGGTGTATGCCTTCGCCGACGCAGGTAACGTCAGCGCCCAACCTTCGGTGGCGACCTTTTGCTCGTCGTCAGGGGGCTGGTTGCCACTGATCTGCACCATGAACCTGACCAACGCCACCAGCGCTATCCGCGAGCTGTTCGGGCTCGACATCGACGCGTTCAACGCTGCCATCGCCTGCGCGCCCATTGGCGCACAGGGGGTGCTGATGCTGCCATTCCTCAATGGCGAACGGGTGCCCGCCCTGCCCCACGCCACTGGGAGCATCCTGGGGCTGGACAGCACCAACCTGAGCCAAGCCAATCTGTGCCGGGCGGCGGTGGAAGGCACTACCTTCGGCCTGCGCTACGGTCTGGACCTGCTGCGCGACAGCGGCATCAAGAGCGACAGCATTCGCCTGATCGGCGGCGGCGCGAAAAGCGCGGTGTGGCGCCAGATCGTCGCCGACATCATGGACACCCCGGTCATCTGCACTAACGGCAGCGAAGCCGCAGCCTTGGGCGCGGCGATTCAGGCGGCCTGGTGTCACTCCCATGCCGAGGGCGACGGCGAGCCGCTGCAGGTGCTGTGCGAGCGTTGCGTCAGCCTCGACGCCAGCAGCGAAACCCAACCGCTGGCCGAACACGTAACGGCCTATCATGCGGTCTATCAGCACTATCGCGATCAATTGCAGAGCGTTTGACGGGCAGCCCGTCAGCCCTTAATGGAGTCCCTATGTATCTGGTCTGTGGCGAAGCACTGTTCGACTTTTTCAGTCAGCCGGACAGCAGCGGTCAAACGAACAAACTGGGCTTTCAGGCCATTGCCGGCGGCTCGCCGTTCAACGTCGCAGTGGGCTTGCGCCGCCTGGGAGTCGAGGCCGGGTTTTTCGCCGGCATTTCCACCGATTACCTGGGCAAGCGCCTGGCGACAGTGCTAAAGGAAGAAGGCGTGCGCGATGATTTCCTGATCCAGGTTGACGCACCGACCACCCTGTCGATGGTCGCGGTGGGCCCCGATGGCTCACCGCAATACAGCTTCCGCGGCGAAGGCTGCGCCGATCGGTTGCTGACCATTGAGCAGTTGCCGACCCTTGACGCCAACGTACGCGGCTTGCATGTCGGTTCGTTCTCCCTGGTCGTGCAGCCGGTCGCCGACGCGCTGCTGACGCTGGTGCAACGGGAAAGCAACCGGCGGCTGATCACCTTGGACCCCAACGTGCGCCTGAACCCCGCGCCGAGCATCGACCTGTGGCGCGGGCAGGTGGCCAAATTCGCCGAGCATGCCCACATCATCAAGGTCAGTGACGAAGACCTGCACCTCCTCTACCCGGACGCAGATCCCGAAACCGTGGCCAAAGGCTGGCTGCAGCACAACTGCCAACTGGTGATCATGACCCGCGGTCGCGAAGGCGCCACGGTCTTCACCCGCAACCTGGGCCAGTGGTCGGTGCCGTCACGGGAAGTCAAAACCGCCGACACCGTGGGCGCCGGAGACACCTTCCAGGCCGCGCTGATCGCCTTCCTTACCGAACGCGAACTCGACACCCCCGCCAGTCTGCCGACGTTAAGCCGCGAGACGCTGACCGGCATGCTCGAGTTTGCCGTGGCTGCGGCGGCAGTCACCTGCACGCGGGTGGGGCCGGACCTGCCGTATCGGGGTGAGGTGATTTAAGGCAGTTGGCCGTTTCTGTAGCAACTCGGCTTAGCTTTCAGCCTCCCGTAGGCGCACATCATGCAATGTCCCATCGCCATCGAATGGGACGACGAGACCACCGCCATCGGCATAGACGTCCCCGATATTGCGGATGCGTGACAGCAGGTGACACCTTTTGAGGACGCCTATCAAGCCGCTGTCGAAATCGCCCATATGCGCCTCGAGGACGTGGTGAGCCACGGACAGAAGTTGCCGATGCCCACGTCGGCCAGAAACCTTCATGACCATCCCGACTATGAAGATATGGGCTGGCGCGTGGTGGAATCGAGGTCACTCCCTATCTAGGCAAGACCGAAAAGGTCAACGTCACGCTGCCAGGTTTCGTCATTCAGCGCACCGATCAATATGTGCGCGACCACAACATCCAGCGCCGATCATCCTTTCTGGCGGACGCTGCGCTGGAAAAAAACTAACCGGCCTCTGAAACTTACAGGGTCCGTTCACGCATAAAAAGGGGCAGCCGGTCTCAACCGCTGCCCCTTTGATCCGTCACCCACATAACCCGCCCGGCGTATGCATCAGGCCATTTCAGCCTTCGCCATGGCGATCCGGGTCTTAACCTCCTGTTCGGCAACTTGCTGTTCCTGACGGGCTTTCTGCAGTTCGTTGACGTTCTTGTCTATCGCCGCCTGCTGCTCTGGCGTCATGCTGTCGTACTCTTGCTTGCTCACGCCGGTGAGTTGCTGGCGAATCTTATCGGCATCGCTCTGATTCATGTAAGCCAGAAACTCTTCCTTGACCGATGAAGCCCCCGATGTGCTGGAGTCGCTGTCGTCGACTGCGGCGATTTGCTTGTCGACGCTTTTGCTCACACTGTCCGTTGCTGCGATTTGCTTGTCGCTGCCAGAAGCGAATGCCGCCGCTGCGCCAGCCTTGTCATCATCCGAGACGGACGCAGTGGTATTGGCCAGCGCGGCCTTGAGGTTCACCATCATTTTCGCGAACGACTCGTTGTAACCCGGATCGGTATTGCTCTGAGTCGAGCTGTCGGTGCTGTCCGCAATCGCCGCAACTTGCGCTTGAGCGCCCGCCATTGTGCTGGCGTACGCGTCCTTGTCCGCTGTGTCGTATTGCGTGTGCGCCACAGCCTTGGACACGAACTGCTGGATGGCACTGTTACCAATGATCATCTTTCACCTCCTTTCAGGTTGTCGATGCCATGGAACTCACAGCAAAACCGGTGCCATATCGTGTTACAGCCGCCGTAAGACGCAGTCTGCAAGGATCTGGGGGCTCTCCAGGGAGCAGAAAAGCGGCAACGTTGGCCTGGATTTGCCGACAGCGGCTACCGCAAGCGGCAGGCCCTCGCCGCACTGCCGGAAACACCTTGCGCAGAAGCCGGCTTGGGAAGGTTCAAACCAGAGCGCTTAAATCCAGCTTGTCCTGGGGCACCGGCATCGAGAAATAATAGCCTTGAGCCTGTCCGGCGCCCATCTCGCGCAGCAGCTGCAACGTCTCGGCGTCTTCTACACCTTCGGCGACCACCGTCAGGCCCAGGGACTCGGCCATGCGTACGATGGCCCGCACGATGGCGCGGCTACGCGAACTGGTGGTCAGTTCGAGGGTGAAGGACTTGTCGATCTTCAGGCCGCTGAAATGGTACTGATGCACGTAACTGAGCGATGAGAACCCCGCGCCGAAGTCATCGAGCACGGTCGAGACGCCATTGTCGGCCAGATGCTTCATCGCCTGGCGCGCCAGCTCCGGCTCGGCCACCAGCGCTCCTTCGGTCAATTCCAGGCAAATGCGCGAAGGCGCCAGGCCATGCAGGGCAAGCAGGCCGAGCACCTCGCTGGCGAACTCCGGGCGGCTGATGCTGTAACTGGAACAATTGACATGCACGGTGGGCCAATGAGCGTGACTGGGTTGCGCCAGCATCGCTACTACTTGCTGCAGCATGTAGAAGTCCAGCCGGCCGATCAGCCGCAGCCCCTCAAGCGCAGGCAGGAAGTGCCCCGGGGCGATCACCCGACCGTCAGCCTGCCGCCAGCGAATGAGCGCCTCCAACGCCAGAACCTTGCCGCTGGCCACGTCGATGATCGGCTGGAAATACGGCAGCAATTCGTCGGTGCGCTTGAGCGCGTTACGCAGCGCGCCCTCCTGCTCCATCTGATCGGACACCTCGCGACGCACTTCCTGGTTGAACACGGCATAACTGTCGCGCCCGGCGTTCTTGACCCGGTACATCGCCGTGTCGGCATCGCGCAGCAGGTCGGCAGGCTCCTTGTGAAATTGCAGATCCGCGCCGACCACGCCGATGCTGCACGAGGAAAACACCGCATGACCGTCGATGTAGAAAGGCACGTCGAATGCCAGCAGGATGCGCTCGGCGATGGCCACTGTGATGTCCGGTGGCGCGGCATAGGCGAGCACCGCAAACTCATCGCCGCCCAGCCGCGCCAACAGGTCGCTGTCGCGCATGCAACTGCGCAGACGGTCGGCGGCCTGAATCAACAACAGGTCGCCGGAGTGATGGCCGAGGCTGTCGTTGACCATCTTGAAGCGGTCCAGGTCAATGAACATCACCGCCAGTTCGTGGCCGTGGTGGCAGAAGTCCTCCCAGGCCACCTGCAGACGCTGCTGCAGATGGCTGCGATTGGGCAGCCCGGTGAGCGAATCGTGGGCGTTTTCATGTTGCAGCTTGGCGTTGGCGTAATCCAGTTCCCGGGTACGGTCCTGCACCCGGGCCTCAAGGCGCAGGTTGGCGGTGTGAATCGCCTCGGCAGCGCTGCGCCGTGACAGTGCGGTGTCGATGTGCCGCGACACGAAGGTCAGCAAATCCTGGTCGCGCAGCGAATAGCTGACATGAGGTGAGTAACTCTGCACCGCCAGCACCCCACGCACCACATCACCGTCGAACAGCGGAATGCCCAGCCAGGAACAGGAGCGGTTGACCTCATTTTGCAGGGTGATCTCGCCGGTGCTTTCCAGGCGCCACGCTTCGGCACTGTCGATCAGGCACGGGCGGCGCTGTCGGATCACGTATTCGGTGAACCCGCGCTCGCCACGGCGCGGGTCGGGGCGGCGGGTCAGGCGTTCGTCGACGTAGTATGGGAAGGTCACTTCGGTGGTCGCGTCATCGAACAGTGCAATGTAGAAGTTCATCGCGAACAGCAGCTCGCCGACGATGCCGTGCAGGCTCTTGAACAGGTCGGCCATGTCACCCGGCTGGCTGGACAGCTCGGTGATCTGAAACAGCGCGCTTTGCAGATGCTCGGCGCGCTCGCGGTCGGCCACCTCGTTCCTGAGGGCATCGTTGAGCCGCGACAGTTCCAGTGTCCGGCGCGCCACGGTCTCCTCCAAATGCGCGCGATGCAGAATCCGGTCCAGCGCCATCGCCACATGGCGCGCGACCACCATAAACAGCTCCTGATCCTCGACGCTGTACACCCGCGAGATGTCATAGACCTGCATGGCGAGCATGCCGAATACATCGTCCGAGGCGTTTTTCAGTGGTACTCCCATCCAGAACTCGGGACGATGGCCCAGGCAGTAAAAGCGCTCGGCGTCCTTCGCCCGCTCGATGGCAGCCGCATCGACGAACAACGGTTGCTCGGTGGTCAGCACGTAGCCGGTCATCGACAGCCGCTGCGGATCGACGAATTCGTAGGTCTCGGCCTCCAGGGCATCGACATCGGTGATGTCGATGTAATACGGGTATGTGATTCTGCCTGTCTGGCTCTCATACAGCGCCATGTAGAAGTTCTCGGCATCGATCAGCGTGGACAGCTGCTGGTGCACACCGTGCAGGAACGCTGAACGATCACGGGTCGAACTGGCCAGGTAGGTGATCTCGTACAGCACCCGCTGGGTCACCTGGGCCCGCGCCAACGCATCGCTCTGCAGGCGCAGCCCCAGTTTGCCTGCCAGCGCGACCAGAAATGGATTGCCCGACTCACGCTCCGGGGTCAGCAGCCATCCCAGCGGCGTCTCGCCCTGGCCGGTGACCCATCGCTGCAAGCCATGTTCACGGCAAAAAGCATCGAACCCCTCTCGGGGGATATGTCGGGGCCACTCGGTCGCTGCATCGCCCTGTCCCAACAGGTGCATGTGCTGGTTAGCGCGGTAAGCCGCCCAGCTCAATCCTGGGGCAGCAAGGGCCGCCGCCTGCAGCAACGCTTCAAGAGAGCTTTCGTCGGTCATTGATGACACGTTCTCCGATCCGTCGCGTGTCTGAAGCAACGCCTGTTGCGGGGCAACTGGCGACCACTGAGTGGGGGACAAGACATGGAAATTCATAGGCGCTCCATTGCCAGCGTGGCACTGGGCTATCTTTATGGGGTCGGACCGATAGTTGCAAGCGCCATATTCGTGTTTGCTGTCTATAAACGACGGAAAAAATGGGATTTAGCGACATTTCACGTGCGTTTCGTCCGACTCCCTGTTTTATATCGGCGCACGGGCACTGAAATAAAGGTGTTCAGCGCACACAGGGCCGCTTGAACGGCCCTCGAACACGCGCTGATCAATTATTGACCTTTAATTGCTCACGCCTGTCTGTGAATGCTGATACCGGTAACTTTTGCCCATGGGAGATGATCAAAAAATGATCAAGACTTACAGCTACGCCGCGCAAAAATCCACCGACAGACTGGCGCCATTTCAGATCGAGCGGCGCGAACCCGGCGCCGACGACGTGCAGATCGACATTTTATATTGTGGCGTCTGCCACTCGGACCTGCACACTGCGCGCAACGAATGGAATAACACACTTTACCCCTCGGTACCGGGGCATGAAATCGTTGGCAAGGTCTCGGCGGTAGGTGCCAATGTCAAGACATTCAAGGTCGGTGATATGGCGGGTGTTGGCTGCATGGTCGACAGCTGCCAGCACTGCGCATCCTGCGCCGAAGGCGAGGAGCAGTACTGCGAGAATGGTTTCACCGGCACCTATAACGGCCCGGTCTTCGGCGGCGAAAACACCTTTGGCGGCTATTCCGACAAGATCGTGGTGAAGGAGAAATTCGTTCTGAAAATCTCCCACAAGGACAACCTGGCCGCAGTCGCGCCACTGCTTTGCGCAGGCATTACCACCTACTCGCCTCTGCACCACTGGAAAGTCGGCCCCGGCACCAAGGTCGGCGTGGTTGGCCTCGGCGGTCTGGGCCACATGGCCGTGAAGATTGCCCATGCCATGGGCGCTCACGTGGTGCTATTCACCACCTCGCCGAACAAACGCGAAGACGGCCTGCGTCTGGGCGCCGATAAAGTCATCGTGTCGAAGAACCCGGACGAAATGGCCACCCAGGCCAACCAGTTGGACTTCATCCTGAACACTGTTGCCGCGCCGCACGATCTGGATGCCTTCCTTAATTTGCTTAAACGTGACGGCACCATGACACTGGTGGGCGCGCCCGACAGCCCGCATCCATCTCCGACCGTGTTCAACCTGATCTTCAAACGCCGCAGCCTGGCGGGTTCGCTGATAGGGGGCATTCAGGAAACCCAGGAAATGCTGGATTTCTGCGCCAAACACGGCATCGTCTCGGACATCGAGATGATCCACATGAAGGACATCAACGAAGCATATGAGCGCATGATCAAGGGCGATGTGAAGTACCGCTTCGTCATCGACATGGCGACGATCACGGAACAAGCGTCAGCTGCCTGACATCGATAGCTGCGGGGTCGAGGGAGATCAATTCCCTGGCCCTGCTCTTGAACGCTTCTGCGGTCGAGCCGTTAAAAAACCGCAACCATCCGCAAGGTACTCGGTCCCAACTTTAGGATCATCGCAAACACACCGGCCCCGAATTTGCTCACCGCCTGCCTGACGCCTGGCGCGTCGCTCGGCACGCCGGGGCGTTTGGGCACCACCGTGCGTGATTAGCAAGAAAATCTCAAAACTGTATGCCGTTATTCCACGCAATGCGCCATTGACGTATTGGTTATCGTAGAACGCTAAATTTTTGTATCGCCGTACGCGCCTGTGCGCCGCCCACCGTCGGATCCAGGCATACCCAATGCTGACGAGGAACTGTCCATGACCGATCAGCCTGATAAAACAGAACCTGCCTGCGACCTCTCGGCCTTTACCGTGCCGTCACGACGAAACTTTCTTAAATCCATCGGTGTGTCTGGTCTTGCCGCCGCCACGGCACCGATATGGGCCCAGGCCCTTCAAGCCCAGGCTGCCGTACCCGACGACACCGAATCACCGGCAAAAGATGAGCGGCGTATTACGCTGAAGGTCAACGGCCAGGCCCACACACTGAATCTTCCGGGCAATGCCGCGCTGCTGGATGTGCTTCGCGACAGGTTGCGACTGACCGGCACCAAGAAAGGCTGCGACCATGGCCAGTGCGGCGCCTGTACCGTGCATGTCAACGGCGCGGCCATCAACTCATGCCTGTCGCTGGCGGCCATGCATGAAGGCGACGAAATCACCACCGTCGAAGGGCTTGCGAAAAACGGCACGCTGCATCCGGTGCAGGAAGCCTTTTGGGAGCACGACGCCTACCAGTGCGGCTACTGCACCAGCGGCCAGATCATGAGCGCCGTGGCCATGCTGCAGGACAAGAACATCGGCAGCGACGACCACAGCGTGCGTGAAGCCATGAGCGGCAACATCTGCCGCTGCGGCGCTTACAAGAACATTCTTGCGGCGATACAGAGCGCCCGCATCAAGCTGCAGGAGGTGACCTGATGAGAGCCCTGGATTATGTCCGCGCTGGCAGCATCGAGCAGGCCGTCGCCACCCACTCAAAGAGCCAGACCGCGTTTTTTCTGGCAGGCGGCACCACCCTGCTCGACCTGGTGAAACTCGACGTGATGCCGGCCGACCAGGTCATCGACGTAAACCACCTATCGCTTAAGCAGATCGAGGTGCAGACGGATGGCCGCGTGCGTATCGGCGCGTTGGTGACCAACACCGCCCTCGCCCACCACGCCTACATCGTCGAGCATTATCCGGTGCTCTCCCAGGCGCTGCTATCCGGCGCCACCACGCAGTTGCGCAACAAGGCGACCACCGCCGGTAACGTGATGCAGCGGGTGCGGTGCAACTATTTTCGTGACGGCTATTCGCCCTGCAACAAGCGCGAACCCGGTTCAGGCTGCGCGGCCATCGGCGGGCACAACCGTAGCGTGCATGCGGTGCTCGGCACCAGCGAGCAATGCATCGCCAGTCACCCGTCGGACATGTGCGTGGCCATGGCAGCGATTGGCGCCCAGGTCGAAGTTCAGGGGGCCAAAGGCAAACGCAGCATCGACTTTCTGGATTTCCATCGGCTACCCGGCGCGACGCCGTGGAAAGAACACGCCTTGCAGGACGACGAACTGATCACCCATGTGCTGCTCGATGCGCCGCTGGCTAACAGCAGATCGGGGTATCTGAAACTGCGTGACCGCGCCTCGTATCAGTTCGCCCTGGCCTCCAGCGCGGTGATTCTGGTGATGGACGGCGACACCGTGCGCCAGGCGCGTATCGCAATGGGCGGCGTGGCGACGCGACCCTGGCGGGCGCTGGAAGCCGAGCGCGCGCTGACGGGTGCCGCGCTTACCCCGCAGAACATGGAAAAAGCCGCTGCTATCGCCCTGCAGGGCGCCAAACCCCAGCGCCACAATGCGTACAAGATTGCCCTTGGACAGCAGGCGATCGTGCGCAACCTGAGCACTCTGACGGCCTGATCGGGAGGATCGAGAAGATGACGGATTCAAGCATGATCGGCTCGGCCCCGCGCCGGATCGACGGTCGACGCAAAGTGACCGGCACTGCGATGTACGCCTCGGACCATCACCTGCGGAACATGGCGTACGGTTATGGCGTTTTCAGCACGGTCGCCAGTGGCAAGGTCACTGCGCTGGAGCTCGACGCGGCGCGCAAGTCCCCCGGCGTACTGGAAATCTTCCACCACGGCAATTTTCCGCAGCTGTACCACAACTCGACATTGCCCATGTCCTTTGCGCAGATTCTCAAGGCGGCCAAGTCCGACGAAAGCCGTCTGCCGTTCGAAGACGAGACGGTGTACTACGCCGGGCAATTCGTCGCACTGGTGGTGGCCGACACCTTTGAACACGCGCGGGCCGCGGCCTACAAGATCAAGGTCAGCTACAGCACGAACACGGTCGTGGCCAATCTGGATCAAGGCATGAAGGCCGGCAACCCTCAGGACGGCAGTCCCAATCACGTCCGTGGCGATGCGGATGCGGCATTTGACAGCGCCGCACACAGTATCGATGCCACTTACACCACCCCGGTCGAAACCCATAACCCGATGGAGATGCACGCCACGGTAGCCAGTTGGGAGGACGGTCGACTGATCGTCTACGAAGCGAGCCAGGGTGTCGTCGCGCACCGCAATTCGCTGGCAAAGATCTTTGGCTTGATTCCGGAAAAAGTCGAAGTGCGCGCGCCGTTCATTGGCTCGGGGTTCGGCAGCAAGTTGTGGATCTGGCCGCACTCGGTCGCCGCCTGCGGCGCTGCCAAGGTCCTTAATCGACCGGTGCAACTGGTCGTGCCGCGCCAACAGATGTTCACCACCACCGGGCATCGCCCGGAAACCCGCCAGCGTTTGCGCCTGGCCACCGATGACAACGGCAAGCTGGTATCGGTGCGGCATGAGTCGATCAACAGCACCTCATTCACCGACCCGTACAAAGAGAACTGCGGCACGTCGACCAAAAGTCTATACAGCTGCACCAACGTGTCGGTGACGCACAAGACCATCGAGGTCAATCGCGGCACGCCGACCTCCATGCGTGCGCCCGGCGCCGCACCGGGGCTGTTTGCACTCGAATCGGCAATGGATGAAATGGCCGACAAGATCGGCATGGATCCACTGGCGTTCCGTAAGCTCAATGTCTCTGAGTGTGACGAGAGCCAGCACCTGCCGTGGTCGAGTAATCATCTGCAGGAATGCATCGATCAGGCAGCCGAACGCTTCGGCTGGAGCAAGCGCGATCCCCGGCCGGGCTCGATGAAGGATGGCCATGAAATCATTGGCTACGGCATGGCAGCCTGTAACTGGGATGCCTATCGCACCCCCGCCGAAGCGCAGGTATCGCTGCGCGCTGACGGCACGGCCTATGCAATCTGCGGCGTACAGGACATCGGCACCGGGACCTACACCATCGTCGCGCAGGTGGTCAGCAGTCTCACCGGGATCGCCCTGGACAGGATCGAAGTCGAATTGGGCAACTCGTCATTCCCGCCCGCTCCGGTATCGGGCGGTTCGTGGGCCACAGCCAGCGTGTTGCCCGCAATCGCCGAGGCAACTCGTCAGGCGATCGAGCAACTGAAGGCCTTCTCCACCGCCCCCAAAGGGGTATTCGCCGGCACCCAGGCCGATCAGGTCAGCTTTGAACAAGGCCAATTGAAGAGCGGCGAGAAAACCTTCGCCATCACCGAGGTGCTCAGCGCGCAGAAACAGGCCAGCGCCTTCGGAGAAGCCAAAACCGGGATGAATGACACCAGCAAGCACTCGTTCCGTTCGTTCGGCGTGCATTTCGTCGAGGTACGCTGGGACCCGGGCATTTCAAGGCTGCGGGTAGCGCGGGTGGTCAGCGCAATCGATGTGGGCAAGGTGATCAATCAGAAGACCGCGCTGAATCAGGTCGAAGGTGCAATCGTCATGGGCGTGGGCATGGCGCTGTTCGAAGCCACCGATTTCGATGAACGCAATGGCATGCCGGTCAACAACAACTACGCCGAGTACGTGGTACCGGTGCACGCCGACCAACCGGAGATCGACGTGATTCTGCTGGACTACCCCGACTATGAACTCAACGAGTTCGGCGCACGGGGGATCGGGGAAATCGGCATTACCGGGCTGGCGGCGGCGGTGGCCAACGCGGTCTCCCATGCCACGGGCAAACGCGTACGTGACCTGCCGATCACCCTCGACAAACTGATGGATCTACCACCGACGATGAGTGCCTGACCACAACCAAGGCCCCGATGTAACCACACGGTTGGCCGGTGGCAGCGTCTGAAAACGCCACCACCGGCACGCCGCACTGCTGCAGATGGGCTTGGCACCTCACTTACATCCAACCCGCTGGCGGCACCTTACAGGTCGAGGTGGCGCCACATGCGAGCGGTCGGCTCAGCGCGGGGTGATTTTCCAGGCGCGGTGGATCTTGCCGTTGCGCACAAAGTCCGGATCAAGGGTTGTCGCCGTGATCTCCTCCACCACGTAGCGCTCGGCCAGGTTCTCTTCAAGCTGGAACTTGCGGAAGTTGTTGGAGAAATACAACACGCCGCCCGGCGCCAGGCGGGCCATGGCCAGATCGATCAACTGCACCTGATCACGCTGCACATCGAACACCCCCTCCATGCGCTTGGAGTTGGAAAAGGTTGGCGGGTCGATGAAAATCAAATCGTATTCATCCCGGCTGGCTTCCAGCCAGCCCATCACGTCACCTTGCTCCAGCCGGTTCTTGTCCGAGAACCCGTTGAGCGACAGATTGCGCCGCGCCCAGTCCAGATAGGTCTTCGACAGGTCGACACTGGTCGTACTGCGCGCCCCGCCCTTGGCCGCGTGCACGCTGGCGGTCGCGGTGTAGCAGAACAGGTTGAGGAAGCGCTTGCCCGCCGCTTCACGCTGGATACGCATGCGCATCGGACGGTGATCAAGGAACAGGCCGGTGTCGAGGTAGTCAGTGAGGTTGACCAGCAGTTTTACACCGCCCTCGTTAACCTCATTGAACTTGCCCTGAGCACTCTGACGCTCGTACTGCCGGGTGCCGCTTTGACGTTCGCGGCGTTTGACCACCACACGGCTCTTGTCAATGTTCAGCGCCTGTGGAATGGCCGCTAGCGCATCGAACATGCGAATCGACGCCTTTTCCGGGTCAATTGACTTGGGCGCCGCATATTCCTGGACATGAACCCAGTCGTGGTACAGGTCGATGGCCATTGCGTATTCCGGCATGTCGGCATCGTATACCCGGTAGCAATCGATGCCTTCGCGCTTGACCCACTTGCTCATTGCCTTGAGATTCTTTTGCAGGCGATTGGCGAACATCTGCCCGCCTTCACTCAAGCGCGGCTGTTCGATCACCGGGGCCGCAGCTGGCGCTGGCTTGATCGGGTTACCGTTCTTGTTGAATTTACGCTCTTGCGGCTCGTCCGGAGTCTGGTCGTAAGCCGCCTGCTCGCGTTCGGCCTGACGCTGCTCGGGCGTGCGGCGCTCGCCGGTGACGAACTGATCCGGTTGCACCTTGATCAGCAGCAACTTGCACGGTAACGCGCCGTTCCAGAACGCGTATTGCTTGTGGCTGCGGATGCCCATGCGCTTGCCCAGATCCGGCGCTCCGGTGAACACCGCAGCGTCCCAGTTCAGACAGGCCTGACGCAGGCGCTCGCCAAGGTTTTGATAGAGGTACAACAGGCTCGCCTCGTCACCCAGACGCTCGCCGTACGGCGGGTTACAGATCACCAGGCCTTTCTGGCTCTGGTCCGGGCGTGGTTCGAACGTCGCGACTTCGCCCTGATAGATCTTGATCCAGTCCGACAACCCTGCGCGCTCAATGTTATTGCGACCCGGTTGAATCAGCCGCGGATCGGCTTCATAGCCGCGAATCCACGAGGGAGTTTTGGCAAGACCGGCCTCGGCCCGCGCCAGCGCTTCGTCATGCAGCTTGCGCCATACGGTCGGAATGTGACCCAGCCACGCCGAAAATCCCCAACGCTCGCGCTTGAGGTTGGGTGCAATGTCGGCAGCGATCATCGCCGCTTCTACCAGAAAGGTGCCCACGCCGCACATCGGGTCGGCCAGCGCCCCGCCCTGGGCGGCAATACGCGGCCATCCGGCGCGGATAAGAATCGCCGCCGCCAGGTTTTCCTTCAACGGTGCAGCCCCTTGCTGCAGACGGTAGCCGCGCTGGTGCAGGCTGTGCCCTGACAGGTCCAGCGACAGAATCGCTTCACCGCGGTCCAGACGCAGGTGCACGCGCAAGTCGGGGTTGAGCTTGTCGATCGAAGGCCGCGAACCATCTGGCGTGCGCAGTCGGTCGACGATGGCGTCCTTGACCTTCAACGCGCCGAAATGGGTATTGTCGATGCCTGAGCCATGGCCACTGAATTCCACCGCCAGAGTGCCGTCCGATTGCAGATGATCCGCCCACTCGATGTCGTGTACACCGTGATACAGGTCTTCGGCATCCTTCATCGCAAAGCGCTTGAGCACCAACAGCACCCGGTTGGCCAAGCGAGACCACAGGCACAACCGATAAGCGGTTTCCATGTCGGCGCTGCCACGGATGGTCGAGGTGTGCTCGCGAATTTCCTGTAGGCCAAGCGCAGTGGCTTCCTCGGCCAGCAGGCCTTCGAGGCCTTTGGGACAGGTGAGGAAAAGTTCATAGCGGTCCGACATGTGTGTTCCATAGCCAAAGGCTTTGAGTGGCGAGACAACGCATTGTCGCGTCCGATTGCAACAGACGCCTTTCGTGGCGAGCGCCTGCGTGGCACACCAATTGTGCCGATCCACCGCTACGATACATTTCGACGGCGGCAGTTAGGCCGCTGGGAGTACCCCAAGCGGCTTCGTTATAAAAACCGGTATTCAGCCCGACAACGGAGTCAATAAAAAGCCACCTTCATGACCCTTCGTCGATAAACAGACGACAGCACGCGGCGATAAGCCTGGTTGAGAATAACTCGCATTTTTCATCAAACCCCTCATATCAGGGCACTTCGGCGAAATCACCCTCAAAAACGCCACGGCCTTTATGGTCGCATCGACTCAAAAATACGATGCTTATGACAAAACAGTCATTCACAGCGTCCAGAGCATTGGTTAGAACTCACTCCAGGCCGTCGTCGCAATGACGATGGCACCAGCGCCCGCGACGCCGGCAGCGGGCACCCACAGGCAGAAGATTCTGCCCGGCCTCGACTTGAGGCCTCCAAGGACATAACAGTCAACAAACGAGGGCAATACCCTATGAGAAGACTTAAGCGTGATCCGTTGGAAAGAGCATTTTTGCGCGGATATCAATATGGCGTAACTGGTAAATCCCGTGAGCTTTGCCCATTTACTCTGCCGTCGGTGCGACAATCCTGGCTTAATGGCTGGCGAGAAGGACGCGGCGACAATTGGGACGGTATGACCGGCACTGCGGGTATACACAGACTCAACGAACTTCACGCGGTCGGCTGACACTCAACTTACCAAAGGGACATTCCGACTCATCAACGTTTTTCGAGAGAATCGACAATCTGCGTCGTAAACACCTAAAACATGCACGCCCCATCCGGGCGGCGGGCCAGACGCCCAAAAGAGGGGTTCCACTGTGGAACCCCTCTTTTTTATCTGCTTGACGGCCTGCCCTTACCGGCTCATCGCAGCGATGGCATCTACTGCCTCACGGATCAATGCCGGGCCTTTGTAAATAAAGCCTGAATAGATCTGCACCAGGCTTGCACCTGCGGCGATTTTCTCGGCGGCGTGCCTGCCTTCGGTGATGCCCCCAGCCGCAATGATCGGCAGTTTTGTGCCCAACTCACCGGCCAGCACCTTGACGATATGGGTGCTCTTCTCGCGCACCGGCGCGCCCGACAGCCCCCCAGCCTCGTCTGCGTGGGGCAAGCCCTCGACGCCTTGTCGGCTGAGCGTGGTATTGGTCGCGATCACAGCATCCATGCCCGAGTCGAGCAGCGCGCCGGCCACCAGCATGGTTTCCTCGTCGCTCATATCCGGCGCGATCTTGATCGCGATCGGTACGCGCTTGCCATGGGTGGCGGTCAATGCTTCCTGACGTACCCGCAGCGCTTCGAGTAACTGCTTGAGCGAATCACCAAATTGCAGGCTGCGCAGGCCCGGCGTATTCGGCGAGCTGACGTTGACCGTGATGTAGCTGGCATGAGCGTAGACCTTGTCCAGGCAGATCAGGTAGTCGTCGACGGCACGCTCAACCGGGGTATCGACATTCTTGCCGATGTTGATGCCCAACACACCGTTGTACTTGGCGGCCTGGACACGGCTGATCAAATGGTCGACGCCCAAGTTGTTGAAGCCCATGCGGTTGATGATGCCCTCGGCGTGAGGCAGGCGGAAAATCCGCGGCTTGGGATTGCCCGGTTGCGGGAGTGGCGTCACGGTACCTATTTCGACGAAACCGAATCCCAACTGGGCAAAGCCGTCGATTGCCGCGCCGTTCTTGTCCAGACCAGCGGCAAGTCCCACCGGGTTGGGAAATTGCATGCCCATGACCGTCACCGGCAACCGAGCCGGCGCCTTGCTGAACAGACCGTTAAGCCCCAGCCGACCGCCTGCACCGATCAGGTCGATGGACAGATCGTGGGACGTTTCCGGGGAGAGTTTGAACAGTAACTGGCGGGCCAGGTTATACATGGGCGGGCGCGGCTCGTTTGAGGCTGGAGTCAGCCGCCGATTATAGACGGGCACCCAGGGTAAGCGCGAGACATGTCGCCAACTTCGCCCTGTGTGCTGTGCTCTCGGTCATATAACTTGCCATTGACTTTCTTGACGCCGCTCACAACATCGATTCTTGCGTGCAAACGACGGTGCCGCGAATGCCGTTGCTTACCTTGCCGGTTAGCCAGGGTGTATGCCAAAGTTTTCTATTAATTCCGCAACGGAGCTGGCATCCCCGAGCACCGGCGCCATCTCAGGCGAGATACATGAACACTACGTTCCAGACACAAGAATGAGAATTTAGAAAAAGAAAAACCCGGCCGAAGCCGGGTTTTTCTGCAAAGCGCGGGCTAATTACTTAGCTTGAGCTTCGACTTTTGCTTCTACGCGGCGGTTAACAGCGCGACCAGCCTCGGTTGCGTTGTCAGCAACTGGGCGGGATTCACCGTAACCAACCGAGTTAACGCGGTTAGCGCCAACACCGTACTGGTTAACCAGAACTTGTTTAACGGCGTTTGCACGACGCTCGGACAGCTTCTGGTTGTAAGCGTCTGGACCGACGGAGTCCGTGTGACCTTCAACAGTGGTGGTGGTTTGTGGGTACTGCTTCATGAAGTCAGCCAGGTTCTTGATGTCGCCGTAGCTGTTTGTCTTGACGACCGACTTGTCGAAGTCGAATTTCACGTCCAGCTCAACACGAACGACTTCAGCAACAGCCGGGCAACCATCAGCGTCAACGGTAACGTTGGCCGGGGTGTCAGGGCACTTGTCGACGTTGTCGCAAACGCCGTCGTTGTCGCTGTCGGTGCAAACATCAGCTACTGGAGCTGGTGCTGCTTCAACTTTCTTCGAACCGCCACCGAAGTTTACGCCGATACCGACGCTAGGCGCCCACTCGGTGTCACCTTGGTCGATGTTGTACTGAGCTTCAACGCCGGCACGGGCGTAGAAATTGTCAGTGAAGTACAGCTTCGCACCGCCACCAATGTTGGCGAAGGTAGAACGGTTACGACCGCCGCTGCCATTCTGACCGATGCTCTGATCGGAGAAACCGGCCGAGACGTATGGGCGCAGCATGTCGCCCGGGTTGTTGAAGTGGTACAGAGCGTCCAGAGCGGTGTTAGCGCCCTTGATGTTCTTGCCGTCATCGCTGCGAACGTTGTGCACTTCGTCGTAGCCCAGACGCAATTCAACGTCGTCGGTCAGGAAGTAGCCAACAGAACCGCCGAACAGGTTGCCGTCGTTTTTGAAATTACGAGCGCTGTCGAACTGTTCTTTCTTGGCGAAGCCTTCGATTTCGACTGCGCCTTGGCCTTGTGCCAGAGCGCCGAACGAAGTTGCGGCAACAATAGTACCAATGGCCAAGCCCAAGGTGTTTTTCAGTTTCATCCGTTAAATCCCCATCTGGTGATTGTAAAGCAGTCCCTCTATCGAGGGACAACTCATCGGCAAGTCTATCAGAACTTGCCTGCCCGTTAGAGATATTTGCTCCGAGTTAAGTTTCGGTCACGCCTGCAAATTTCTCACGTAATTTATCAAGTGCCCGCTTGTAACGCATTTTCGTCGCACTCAGGCCCATATGCATTATGTCTGCGACCTCCTGAAATTCCAGCTCTGCGACGAATCGTAGCACCAGAATTTCCCGATCGATCGGGTTCACATGCACCAGCCAGCGATCAAGTCCGCCCTTTTCTTCTGGTGTCGGCGTCTTGTCTTCAGACGCTTCCTCGAGTGGGTCGAGACTCAAAGCGTCCATTAACCGACGCTTGCGACGCTCCTTTCTGTACTGCGTTATACATTCGTTGTACGTGATGCTGTAGAGCCAGGTTTTGAATTTCGATTTTCCCTCGAAATTTTTCAGTCCATACAACACCTTAAGCATCACTTCCTGACAGACATCGTCAGCGTCGCGATCGTTCCCTAAATACCGTGCACAGACGTTAAAAAGGGTCCGCTGGTAGCGCCGCATCAGCTCTTCGTACGCACGAGTCACATGAAACAACTCGGCATGCGAGCGCGCGACTAACTCCTCGTCAGAGAGCTCGTGGGGGTCGTAACGCGGTGAGGGCGGTTGGGGCTTATTCAAAACAGGTCGTGCCGACAGTCAGGTAAATGTCCGCCACCACCCGGAACAGCCGGGATTTTGCGGCGGCATACATTAGCAGATTTGCCGGTTCAGCGGCTGCTCACTCGCTGCTCGAGAAGGATTCGGTTCGATAACGACACCAGTTCCCCTTCGTCGGTCAGCAGGGTGGTCTTCACCGTGCCAATCTCTTCGATCTGCCCTTCGACCTCTCCAATACGCACTTGTTGCCCTACCTGGTACAACTCCCGCACATAAATTCCTGCCAGGATCTGACTGGCGATTTCTCGACTGCCCAGGCCCATCGCCAATGCAACTGCCAGACCAACGGTAATCAAACCAATCACGATGACATGATTCAGCAGGTCGGTTTTGACCTCCAACTGACTGATCGCCACCGAAATACTGATGATAATGACCAGCCACTGGGCAATACGTCCCAGCCCGGCCGAATAATCCAGCCCCACACCTTCAGCTGCGCCGCGCACGATCCCGTTGACCAGTTGTGCCAGTAAAACCCCTACCAGCAGTACCAGCGCCGCACCAAATACCTTCGGCAGGTACAGTGCCAGCATGTCCAGCGTGGCCGAGACGCGCTCAAGGCCCAGCGATTCTGCGGCTGACACCAGGAAAATCAAAAGTACAAACCAATACACAATCTTTCCGATCAGCGTTGAAATAGGCACTTGCACGCCCGCACGACTGATCAGCTTGGTAAGGCCGGTCCCACCCATTAGACGATCCAGACCCAGTTTTGCCAACAGCTTGGAAAGCAGGGTATCAAGCAGTTTAGCAACCACGAAACCCAGAAGAACAACCACTAGAGCGCCGAACAGATTCGGGATGAAGTTTGCGACTTTGGTCCATAACGCGGTCATCGCGGTGACCAGGCTCTGTGTCCAGAGATCCAATTCCATAATCAATCAGCCTTATCTTGAGCACCGGGAAAAGCAGTACCGGCAGTCGTCGCCTTTCGGCGGGAAACAGGTGAAACGTGAGCCGAGCCGTTGTTCACGGCAATCATCAACGCTTGGGTGCAGCGTCCGAGCAAACCAAACAGGTCCCCCGCACCGACCTGACGGTTGGCGGTCTTCAGGACACGGCCCAGAACAGCATCGTCATCCCGGCTGGAGGAGGACGAATTAAGCATGTCGCGCAGTGATTCTTCAAACGGGTCGTGCATGGGCACCTCACGCAATGTCACTGAAAGACGCAAACCGTTTTGCAGAAGTCACACACCAAACCCTGGGCCGTCGCATTTTTTTGTTTTTCACACCCAGCGCAAACGCTTGAACAGCCACATTTGCCCCAACGCAACGGCGATCATCAAACCACAGGCCAAGACAAAACCGTGGGGATTGTCTGACCCTGGAATCCCTCCAACGTTGATGCCAAGCAGCCCGGTCAGAAAGCTCATCGGCAGGAAAATCCCGGTGACTATGCCAAAACGATACATGGTCCGGCTCATCCGCTCGCTGAGGCGTCTATCTTCAGCCTCCAACACCAGCCCCACCCGCTCGCGAGTCAATTCCAGCTCTTCCAGATAGCGCGTGAGGCTGTTGTTCAGCTCGTTCCAGTAGTCAGCATCGTCCTCGACGAACCACGGCGTCTTGCTGCGGGTCAATTGCGCGTAGATGTCACGCTGCGGCGCCAAAAACCGACGCATCCGCGCTGCCCTCCTGCGGATGTGAACCATGTTGCCGTGCTCGGGCATGTACCGTTCGTCGGCATCTATGCGTTCTTCCATATCATCGACCAGTTCGGTCAGCTCGCTAACCACTGCCTGCACCTTGTCGGTGAGCAATTGCGCCAGGCAAACCAGCAGCTCCGAAGCCGTCTTCGGCCCATTGCCCTGCATAAGCAGGCTAACCAACTCGTCGGTCGCGCGCAGCGAGCGTAGGCGTAAAGAGACCACCTGACGGGCTGCGGCGAAGATCCGTACCGAGACCATGTCTTCAGGTTCGGCGCCGGGATTGAGGTTTACGCCTCGCAGAAACAGCAGCAGTTCGCTTTCCGGTAACGGCAACAGCCGTGGCCGGGTGTTTTCTTCAAGCATCAGGTCGCAGACGAATTGACTGAGGCCGCTGGCCTCACGCAGCCAGGTCTGAGTCTGCGGATGGCTGCGATCCCAGTGAAGCCACACGCTCTCATGCGGCTCCAGTTCCAGGCTTTCGAGTTCGGTACGAGCGATCGAACGCGCCCCGCCTTTTCCATCCAGTACCAGGGCGTGTACCAACCCCCGCTGCGCGTTTTCTTCGTCGAACATTCGAATCCTTGCTGTCTTGCATAAGCGGGAAGCCCGGTCAATCAGGCATTTTCAAAGGGCTTGGCGAGACGATGATGCCGTTGTTGTCGGCATACACATATTCACCCGGGCGGAACGTCACACCGCCAAAACTCACCACAACGTTCAGGTCACCCAGACCGCGCTTGTCGGTCTTGAGCGGATGGCTGGCCAACGCCTGCACCCCCAGATCGGTCTGCGCCAGGACATCGACATCGCGCACGCAACCGTAAATGACCATGCCTTCCCAACCATTTTTTGCAGCCTTTTCCGCCAGCATGTCTCCGAGCAGTGCGCGGCGCAGGGAGCCACCGCCGTCGACGACCAGCACCTTGCCTTTGCCGTCCAGCTCGGTTTGTTCGCGCACCAGCGAGTTATCTTCGAAGCACTTGAGGGTAACGATCTCTCCACCGAAGGAGTCGCGGCCACCAAAGTTGCTGAACATCGGCTCGACTACCTGGACCTGCTCAGGGTAGGCGTCGCACAAATCCGGAGTGATGTAGTGCATGGGGTACTCCTGTCTGTAAAGGCATCTGTCAGGGAAGGTATCGTTATACAAGGGGCGATTGCGCTTGCGGTGAACCCGATGGACGCTTGTCTGACCGCGTCGGGCATTCCAATGCTTCCTTTATATAGAACAAAAACCTGACCGACGAGTGCTGAGCCATGCTGTCGCTGGACTGCCTACGATTTCCACTCATGCGGATAGCTTAACGAGTCACCTACGACATAGAAACGGCTACAAGGCTCAAGATCAATGAGTTGCCGACATGTTCAGCGTTGATTCAGGCTGTACGGGCGTCGTCCGAAGGCTCAGCCAGTTAGCAACACGGGGCCAGACCTGGGCTTGGGCCGCCTTGCTCACCAGCATCTGCACATGATCGAAGTCTTCAGTGAAGCCATGATCGCGACCCAGGACGAGAAAATCCTTGTCTTCGGAGCCAAACTGCTCGAACAGCTCACGGCAAGCCCATTCCGGGTCCTGATGATCCCCTGTTGCGGTGACGCATAGCGTCGGCACATTGACCTGCTTGAGGCCCGACCACCAGTCACCGTTCTTGTCACCAAAACGGCGAAAAAGCCCATGCCAGCGCAAGCTTTCCAGTATTACGCCCATCGGCTCATCCTCGGGCCCACGCTTGAAGCGAGGACCGGACACGTGCTCGAACCTCTTGAGCACGATGCGAGCGAACCATGCCAGCGGCGGGACCTTGAGCGGCCAGTAACTGCGTGTGACCTGGCTGCCGAACAGCGCCACCGACGCGGCATGAGTGCTGTCGAGATAGCCGCCACCCAAGGCTACAGCCAGCGTCGTGCCGCCCAGAGAGTGACCGATCCAGTGCGGCACCTGCCCGCTTTGCTCGGCCACGAATGCGGCAATCGCCGGCAAGTCGTAACGCGCGTAATCGGCCACGCAGTTGTGCCGGTAGCGTTCGTTGCGTGCCGACAAACCGTGCCCGCGCATTTCCGCAATCCACACATCGAACCCGGCGCGAGCCAGATACGGCCCCAGACCAATGCCCTTGGGGGAATACCAGAACCGTCGATTGGAAAAGCTGCCGTGCAGCAGAATCACCGGCACGCCGCGCACATCGGGTATGGCCACCCGTCCAAGCCGTGTTACGACCAGTTCTACGGTGAAGTCCGGACTGTTAGCGGGTTTGAGACGGTACACATCCTCGATCAGATCGCCACGTCGCTCGGCGCTGATCAAGGCCACAGGAAATAGATGGCTGCTGCTTTGCATATTGCTCTTGCTTGACTGGAAAAATACGCATCGCCAGAGATAACACGCTATGGCTGTCACGGCGCTGAACCTTGCAGGCGAAAAAGTCGCAAAAAAAGGGCGGACTCAACAAGGCCGCCCTCTTCACCCGACTGGCCCGTCGAAACGGGCCGGCATGTTACATCATTTTGGAGCGTCTTCCTCGGACAGGAAAAACCAGGTTTCCAGTACCGAATCGGGGTTCAGCGAAACGCTTTCGATACCCTGCTCCATCAACCAGCGTGCCAGGTCCGGGTGATCCGAAGGACCCTGACCGCAGATACCGATGTACTTGCCCGCCTTGTTGCAGGCCTGAATAGCGTTGGACAGCAGCTTCTTGACCGCCGGATTACGCTCGTCGAACAGGTGCGCGATGATCCCGGAGTCGCGATCCAGGCCCAGCGTCAACTGTGTGAGGTCGTTGGAACCGATGGAGAAACCATCGAAGAACTCCAGGAACTCTTCGGCCAGGATGGCATTGGACGGCAGCTCGCACATCATGATCACGCGCAGGCCGTTGTCGCCCCGCGCCAGACCGTTTTCAGCCAGCAAGTCGACCACCTGACTCGCTTCGCCCAGGGTACGCACGAAAGGCACCATGATCTCTACGTTGGTCAGGCCCATCTCGTTACGCACGCGCTTGAGTGCACGGCACTCCAGTTCGAAGCAGTCGCGGAAGTTTTCGCTGATGTAACGCGACGCGCCCCGGAAGCCCAGCATCGGGTTTTCTTCTTCCGGCTCGTACAGCTTGCCGCCGATCAGGTTGGCGTATTCGTTGGATTTGAAATCCGACAGGCGCACGATGACCTTCTTGGGCGAAAACGCCGCAGCCAGGGTGCTGATCCCTTCCACCAGTTTCTCGACATAGAAACCGACCGGATCATCGTAACCGGCAATGCGCTTATCGACGCTTTCCTTGATGTCCAGTGGCAGGTTGGGGTAATTCAACAGCGCCTTGGGGTGCACGCCGATCATGCGGTTGATGATGAACTCCAGGCGTGCCAGGCCGATACCAGCGTTGGGCAACTGGGCGAAATCGAACGCGCGATCGGGGTTGCCGACGTTCATCATGATCTTGAACGGCAGCTCCGGCATGGCATCTACGGAATTCTGCTTGATATCGAAGCCCAGCTCACCTTCGAAAATATAGCCGGTGTCGCCCTCGGCACAGGAAACGGTCACGCCCTGGCCGTCCTTGAGCAGCTCGGTGGCATTACCGCAACCGACGACTGCCGGAATGCCCAGCTCGCGGGCGATGATCGCTGCGTGGCAGGTGCGGCCGCCGCGGTTGGTGACAATCGCGCTGGCGCGCTTCATGACCGGTTCCCAATCCGGGTCGGTCATGTCGGACACCAGCACGTCGCCGGCCTGGACCTTGTCCATCTCGGACACGTCCTTGATGATCCGCACTTTGCCCGCGCCGATGCGCTGGCCGATGGCACGACCTTCGGCCAGGACGGTGCCTTTCTCTTTAAGCAGATAGCGCTCCATGACGTTACCGGAGCTGCGACTTTTCACGGTCTCGGGGCGCGCCTGAACGATGTACAGCTTGCCGTCGTCACCGTCCTTGGCCCACTCGATGTCCATCGGACACTGATAGTGCTTTTCGATGATCATCGCCTGGCGTGCCAGATTGCTGACCTCCTCGTCGCTCAGACAGAAACGCGAGCGCTCCGCAGCGTCGACATCAATGACCTTGACCGATTTCCCCGCCTTGGCCTCGTCGCCATAAATCATCTTGATCGCCTTGCTGCCCAGGTTGCGGCGCAGGATCGCCGGGCGACCGGCTTCAAGGGTATTTTTGTGCACGTAGAATTCGTCAGGGTTGACCGCGCCCTGGACGACGGTTTCACCCAGGCCGTAAGCCCCGGTGATGAACACCACGTCACGGAAGCCGGATTCGGTGTCCAGGGTGAACATCACCCCGGCCGTGCCGGTTTCAGAGCGCACCATGCGCTGCACGCCAGCGGACAATGCCACCAGCTTGTGATCGAAACCCTGGTGCACGCGGTACGAGATAGCGCGGTCGTTGAACAGCGAGGCAAAGACTTCCTTGGCGGCGCGGATCACGTTTTCCACGCCACGAATATTAAGGAAGGTCTCCTGTTGACCGGCAAAGGATGCGTCGGGAAGGTCTTCTGCGGTGGCGGAAGAACGCACGGCAACGGCGATATCCGGGTTGCCCGCCGACAGCTCGGCGAAAGCGGTGCGGATTTCGGCGTTGAGTTGCTCGGGAAACTCAGCGTCCATGATCCACTGACGAATCTGCGCGCCGGTTCTGGCCAGCGCGTTAACGTCGTCGACATCCAGTTCATCGAGCGCCTTGTGAATCTGATCGTTCAGGCCACTCTGCTCAAGAAAATCACGGTAGGCCTGAGCTGTAGTGGCGAAGCCGCCGGGGACACTGACACCCGCGCCCGCCAGGTTGCTGATCATCTCGCCGAGGGATGCGTTCTTGCCCCCCACATGCTCAACATCATGTTTGCCGAGCTTATCGAGGGAAACTACGTACTCTACCAAGGTGATCTCTCCACTAACCGATTTGTTGTTGGGAAAAGCTTTGGCGCTGGAACCACAGGAAAAACGGATTCGTCGCGCGTGTGGTCTGGATCTTTAAATCTGATGCGTAAAAACTCGTTAGAATGCGGCAAGTCTGGGCGCGCAAGCGGGTCTATGATATCCAACAATCGTCAACAGCTTAAGGCCCAAGGCGCAAATGAAACGATCCGCTTTTTTTATCTCCGACGGCACCGGCATCACGGCCGAAACCCTTGGCCAGAGCCTGCTAGCGCAGTTTGAAAACATTACGTTCAACAAGTTCACCAGGCCCTACATCGACAGCGTCGAGAAAGCACGGGCCATGGTGCAGCAAATCAACAGGGCCGCCGAGAAAGACGAGGTTCGCCCGATCATCTTCGACACCATCGTCAACCAGGACATTCGCGAGATTCTGGCGACATCCGATGGCTTCATGATCGACATTTTTTCGACCTTCCTGGCCCCGCTCGAGCAGGAGCTTAGTTCACACTCCTCCTATTCAGTGGGCAAATCGCACTCCATCGGTCACAACTCCAATTACATGGAACGGATCGAGGCGGTCAACTTCGCCCTGGATAACGACGACGGCGCGCGGACCCACTACTACGACAAGGCCGACATCATCCTGGTGGGCGTCTCGCGCTGCGGAAAGACGCCGACCTGTCTGTACATGGCCATGCAGTTCGGCATTCGCGCAGCCAACTATCCGCTGACCGAAGACGATATGGAACGCCTGCAACTGCCACCTGCGCTCAAACAGCATCGCAACAAGCTGTTCGGGTTGACCATCGACCCGGACCGTTTGACCGCGATTCGCCACGAGCGCAAGCCCAACAGCCGCTATTCAAGCTACGCCCAGTGCGAGTTCGAAGTGCGCGAAGTGGAAAGCCTGTTCCGCCGCGAGAACATCCCTAATATCAATTCCACGCATTTTTCGGTCGAGGAAATCTCGGCCAAGGTGCTGGTGGAAAAAGGGGTCGAGCGCCGCTTTAAATAATCAGTTCCAGGCTCGTGGCAGGCCGGGCTGCTGCGAGACTCAAGCCCAAACCCCTGATCGATACTTAAAAACTGTCGCCCGGCACCCTTACCCACCCTTCCATCAGCACGCGCGCGCTGCGGCTCATGATGGCTTTCCTCACCTGCCACTCGCCGTCGACCAGCACCGCCTCTGCTCCCACGCGCAGGGTGCCGGAAGGGTGGCCGAACCGCACGGCACTGCGCTCCCCGCCCCCGGCAGCGAGATTCACCAGGGTGCCCGGAATCGCGGCTGCCGTCCCGATTGCTACCGCAGCGGTGCCCATCATCGCGTGGTGCAGCTTACCCATGGACATGGCGCGGACCAGCAGGTCGGCATCTTCGACCGTCACTCGCTTGCCGCTGGAAGACACGTAGTCGGCAGGCGCCGCGACGAATGCGACCTTTGGCGTGTGCTGTCGCGTGGCGGCCTCGTCGACGGTGCCAATCAAGCCCATCCGAACGGCGCCGTAGGCTCGAATGGTTTCGAACCTGCTCAACGCGTTCAAGTCGCCGTTGATAGCGTCCTGCAGTTCGGCGCCGGTGTACCCGATGTCGCTGGCGTTGACAAAGATCGTCGGGATCCCGGCGTTGATCATGGTCGCTTTGAAAGTACCGACACCGGGTACTTCCAAATCGTCCACCAGATTGCCGGTGGGAAACATCGAGCCGCCAGCGCCCTCTTCTTCGGCCGCCGGGTCGATGAATTCCAGCTGCACCTCTGCCGCCGGGAAGGTCACGCCATCGAGTTCGAAATCGCCGGTTTCCTGCACTGCGCCATTTGTGATCGGCACATGAGCGATGATGGTCTTGCCGATGTTGGCCTGCCAGATCCGAATCACTGCCACGCCGTCTTTTGGCAGCCGATCGGCAGACACCAGGCCGTTGCTGATGGCGAACGGACCGACCGCCGCCGACAGGTTGCCGCAGTTGCCGCTCCAGTCCACGAAGGGCTTATCGATGGAGACCTGACCGAACAGGTAATCGACATCGTGATCAGCCTTGATGCTCTTGGACAGAATCACCGTCTTGCTGGTGCTTGAGGTCGCGCCGCCCATGCCATCGATCTGCTTGGCATACGGATCGGGGCTGCCGATGACCCGTAGCAGCAGGGCATCGCGGGCAGGGCCCGGCACCTGCGCCGCCTCGGGCAGATCCTGCAAGCGGAAAAACACGCCTTTGCTCGTGCCGCCGCGCATGTAAGTCGCGGGAATCCTGATTTGCGCTGTATGAGCCATGAAATCGTTTTCCTTCTTTATAAGAAGCAAGCGCCACAATTAAGTGGCGCCTACTGGTGCCTCAAGCGACGGCGGACGATTCGAGGAAGTCCTGAGCGAAGCGCTGCAACACGCCGCCCGCTTCGTAGATCGATACCTCTTCGCCCGTGTCCAGGCGGCAAGTGACCGGCACTTGCAAGCGCTCGCCATTCTTGCGCTCGATCACCAGGGTGAGGGTTGCACGTGGCGTGCGCTCGCCGATCACGTCAAAGGTTTCGGTGCCGTCGATGCCCAGCGTGGTGCGATCGGTCCCGGGCTTGAACTCCAGCGGCAACACGCCCATGCCCACCAGATTGGTACGGTGGATGCGCTCGAAGCCTTCGGCAACGATGGCTTCCACACCCGCCAGACGCACGCCCTTGGCCGCCCAGTCACGAGATGAGCCCTGGCCATAGTCGGCGCCGGCAACGATGATCAGCGGCTGCTTGCGATCCATATACGTCTCGATGGCTTCCCACATGCGGGTGACCTGCCCTTCCGGCTCGATTCGTGCCAGTGAACCCTGCTTGACCATGCCGTTCTCCTGAACCATCTCGTTGAACAGCTTGGGGTTGGCAAAGGTAGCGCGCTGCGCTGTCAGATGGTCACCGCGGTGAGTGGCATAGGAATTGAAGTCCTCTTCCGGCAGGCCCATGCGTGCCAGGTATTCGCCCGCTGCGCTGTCGAGCATGATCGCGTTGGACGGCGACAGGTGATCGGTGGTGATGTTGTCCGGCAGCACCGCCAGAGGGCGCATGCCTTTGAGCGTCCGCTCCCCGGCCAATGCGCCTTCCCAGTACGGAGGGCGACGAATATAGGTGCTCGCCGGACGCCAATTGTACAGTGGCTCGACTTTCGGACCGGTGTCCTCGTGAATCGCGAACATCGGGATATACACCTGACGAAACTGCTCCGGTTTGACCGAGGTCTTGACCACTGCGTCGATCTCCTCGTCGCTGGGCCAGATATCCTTCAAGCGAAGTTCTTCGCCATTTGCACCGATGCCCAGTACATCTTTCTCGATGTCGAAGCGGATCGTGCCAGCGATAGCGTAGGCCACTACCAGCGGCGGTGAGGCGAGAAACGCCTGTTTGGCGTAAGGGTGAATGCGCCCGTCGAAGTTGCGATTACCGGACAACACCGCTGTCGCATACAGATCGCGGTCGATGATTTCCTGCTGGATCACCGGGTCCAACGCACCCGACATGCCGTTGCAAGTGGTACAGGCAAACGCTACGACACCAAAGCCCAGTTGCTCCAGCTCGTGGGTCAGCCCGGCTTCGTCCAGATACAGGGCAACGGTCTTGGAACCCGGCGCCAGCGAGGATTTTACCCAAGGCTTGCGGGTCAGGCCCAGCCTGTTGGCATTGCGTGCAAGCAAGCCTGCGGCGATCACGTTGCGCGGGTTGCTGGTGTTGGTGCAGCTGGTAATCGCGGCGATGATCACCGCGCCATCAGGCATCAAGCCAGGCGTCTGCTCCCAGGCGCTGGCGATGCCTTTGGCTGCCAGATCGGCGGTCGCAACCCGTGCATGGGGGTTGGACGGGCCCGCCATGTTGCGCACGACGCTTGACAGATCGAAGCTCAACACGCGCTCGTATTCGGCACTCGACAGGCTGTCGGCCCAAAGCCCGGTATGCCTGGCAAAGGTTTCCACCAGTTTCACCTGTTGGTCATCACGGCCGGTGAGGGTGAGGTAGTCAATGGTCTGCTGGTCGATGGAGAACATCGCCGCTGTAGCGCCATATTCCGGGGCCATGTTGGAAATCGTCGCACGGTCGCCCAAGGTCAGGGCACTGGCGCCTGCACCGTAGAACTCGAGCCACGCACCGACCACTTTCTGCTTGCGCAGGAACTCGGTCAGCGCCAGCACCACATCGGTGGCGGTAATGCCCGGCTGCGGACGCCCGCCCAGTTCGACGCCGATGATGTCTGGCAGGCGCATCCACGACGCACGACCAAGCATGACGTTTTCCGCTTCCAGCCCGCCGACGCCGATGGCGATCACACCCAGTGCGTCCACATGGGGCGTGTGGCTGTCGGTCCCGACCAAGGTGTCCGGGAACGCCACGCCATTAAGGGTCTGGATCACCGGCGACATCCGCTCCAGATTGATCTGGTGCATGATGCCGTTGCCCGGCGGGATCACTTCGACGTTCTTGAACGCCTGCTTGGTCCAGTTGATGAAATGAAAACGATCTTCGTTGCGGCGGTCTTCGATGGCGCGGTTCTTGTTGAACGCGTCCGGGTCATAGCCCCCGCATTCCACCGCCAGCGAATGGTCGACGATCAGTTGCACCGGCACCACGGGATTGACCTGTGCCGGGTCGCCGCCCATGTCGGCAATCGCGTCACGCAGACCTGCCAGGTCCACCAGCGCGGTCTGACCAAGAATGTCGTGGCACACCACGCGGGCCGGGAACCAGGGGAAATCCAGGTCGCGCTTGCGCTCGATCAACTGCGTCAACGACGCCCTGAGGGTCGCCGGATCGCAGCGACGCACAAGGTTTTCCGCCAGCACGCGCGAGGTGTACGGCAGCGTTGCGTAGGCCCCTGGCTTGATGGCTTCAACCGCCTGGCGCGCATCGAAGTAGTCCAGTGAGGTGCCAGGCAACGGTTTGCGATATTCAGTGTTCATCGTCAGGACTCGATCACGGTAGGTTCAAAAGGTGAGGCCCGCATCGGACCTGAATTGGACGCGGTGCGGGCCTGCACCCATTCAGCGTTGTTCGATTGGCACGAACTTGCGCTGCTCGACGCCGATGTACTCGGCACTCGGACGGATGATGCGATTGTTGGCGCGTTGTTCGAAGACATGGGACGCCCAGCCGGTCAGACGCGAACAGACGAAGATCGGCGTGAACAGCTTGGTCGGGATGCCCATGAAGTGGTACGCCGAGGCATGGTAGAAGTCGGCGTTGGGGAACAGCTTCTTCTGCTCCCACATGGTCTTGTCGATGGCTTCGGACACCGGGAACAAGACCTTGTCGCCCACTTCGTCAGCGAGTTTTTTCGACCAGCCCTTGATCACCTCGTTGCGGGGATCGTTGTCCTTATAGATCGCATGGCCGAAGCCCATGATCTTGTCCTTGCGCTCGAGCATGCCCAGCGTGCCCTTGACCGCTTCTTCGGCTGACGAGAACTTCTCGATCATTTCCATGGCTGCTTCGTTGGCACCACCGTGCAGTGGACCGCGCAGGGTCCCGATGGCGGCGGTGATGCAGGAGAACAGGTCCGACAGGGTCGAGGCGCAGACACGTGCGGTGAAGGTCGAAGCGTTGAATTCGTGCTCTGCGTACAGGATCAATGAAACGTCCATCACCTTGCGATGCAGTTCGCTCGGGGCCTTGTCCAGTAGCAATTTGAGGAAGTGCCCGGCGATCGACACTTCATCGGTGACGCAATCAATGCGCTTACCGTCGTGACTGAAGCGATACCAGTAGCACATGATCGCAGGGAAGGCAGCCAGCAGACGGTCGGTGGAATCGCGTTGCTGTTCGAAGCTTTTTTCAGGCTCCAGGTTGCCGAGCATCGAGCAGCCGGTGCGCATCACGTCCATCGGGTGCGCATCGGCAGGAATGCGTTCCAGCACTTCTTTCAAGGCCTGCGGCAGGTCGCGCAAGCCCTGGAGTTTCTTCAGGTAGGTCTGCAGTTGCGACTGGGTCGGCAACTCGCCATACAGCAGCAGGTAGGCCACCTCCTCGAAGCGGGCCGCGGCGGCCAGCTCGCGTACGTCATAACCGCGGTAGGTCAACCCGGCACCGGCCTGGCCAACGGTCGACAGGGCGGTCTGTCCGGCCACCTGGCCACGCAGGCCAGCGCCACTCAATACTTTTGCTTGGGCCATTGCTCTCTCCAATCTTGAAATTTTTAGGGAATCGGCAATTCATCGGAAACTGCGTTTCAGGGTCTTGCGGTAGTCAATCGCGAACATCATCGGGAGCAGCACGGCTTGCGGGGCGGCGGCGTATACCAATACCTACCGCCGATAGCCACAGTGCTGCGGGGGACCCGGTTCAGCCCTTGTACTGCGCAAACAACGCATCCAGTTTCTGTTCGAAAGCGTGGTAATCGATGCGTTCGTACAGCTCCATGCGGGTCTGCATAGTGTCGACCACATTCTTCTGCGTGCCATCGCGGCGGATTGCGGTGTAAACGTTTTCCGCCGCCTTGTTCATCGCCCGGAAGGCCGAAAGCGGATACAGCACCAGCCCCACTTCCGCTGACTTCAACTCGTCAGTGGTAAACAGAGGGGTGGAACCGAATTCGGTAATGTTGGCCAGGATCGGCGCCTTCACTCGCGAGGCGAACAGCTTGTACATCTCAAGCTCGGTGATGGCTTCAGGGAACACCATATCGGCGCCCGCCTCGATGCAAGCGGCTGCGCGGTCCAGTGCCGATTCCAGCCCTTCCACCGCCAGCGCGTCGGTACGCGCCATGATCACGAAACTGTCGTCGGTACGGGCATCGACCGCTGCTTTGATGCGATCGACCATCTCCTGCCGGGAAACGATTTCCTTGCCTGGACGGTGACCGCACCGCTTGGCACCGACCTGGTCCTCGATGTGCATGGCTGCCGCGCCAAACTTGATCATCGACTTCACCGTACGAGCGACGTTGAATGCCGAGGCGCCAAAGCCGGTGTCCACGTCCACCAGCAACGGCAGATCGCAGACATCGGTGATGCGGCGCACGTCGGTCAGTACATCATCCAGCCCGGTTATACCCAGATCCGGCACCCCGAGGGAGCCTGCTGCCACCCCGCCACCGGACAGGTAAATGGCCTTGAAACCGGCACGTTGTGCGAGCAGCGCGTGGTTGGCGTTGATCGCCCCGACCACCTGCAGAGGATGTTCACTGGCGACCGCGTCACGGAAGCGTTGGCCGGGAGTCGTTCTTAAAGTCATTATTCACCTCGGGCAGTAGCAGCTTGATAGCGCTGTTCGATGTTGCGTTTCGACGCGCCGATATGACGACGCATCAACAGCTCGGCCAGTTCGCCGTCACGGTCGGCGATGGCGTCGAGAATGCGGTGGTGTTCGGTGAAGGCCATGCGCGGTCGGTTGGGCGTCGTGGAAAACTGAATGCGGTACATGCGCACCAGTTGATACAACTCGCCGCAAAGCATCTGGGTCAACGTGCTGTTGCGCGCGCCCTGGATGATCCGGTAGTGAAAGTCGAAATCGCCTTCCTGCTGGTAGTAGCCGACCCCTGCCTGAAACGCCGGATCGCGCTCGTGGGTTTCCAGCACATGGCGCAAATCATCGATTTCGTCGACGGTCATGCGCTCGGCGGCCAAACGACAGGCCATACCTTCCAGGGATTCACGAATTTCGTAAAGCTCCACCAGCTCTGCGTGGTTTAACGACACCACACGAGCGCCGACGTGGGGTACACGCACCAACAGACGCTGCCCCTCAAGCCGGTGAATGGCCTCGCGCAACGGGCCACGGCTGATGCCATAGGTACGCGCCAGTTCCGGCTCGGAAATCTTGCTGCCGGGTGCGATCTCGCCTTTGACGATCGCCGCCTGAATCCGTCGAAATACGTTCTCCGAAAGGGTCTCGGCATCGACCAGCGTGGTGGCAGTGACTTCGGTGGCATCCAACATTGTCGACACCTTCTTATTGAATAGAGCTAATTTAGCGAAATAATCGCCAATAAGTCAAAGTAATTTTATAAACTGTCAACAATCTATAGATACGCTGAGCATATCGACTTTTCCTACAAACACTGTCAAAGCTGCCGTTCGCTGGCGCCATAAAACCTTCATGCTAGAATGCCGACCGCATCCGCCTGCCGTGACAGGTGACCCACGGACGTCTTGCTGAACGCAGCTCGCGCCAGATCCCATCTCGAGCTGAAGTCAAAACGGCTCCTTGTTCCCATCACTGCAGGACCTATGAGCCGCCACCCTCTCCTCTTTCTTCTCTGCCTGTATCTGCCGGGCCTGTTCCTCAGCGACCTGTGCCTGGCCGCGGGCAAGACCGTCTACGGCTTGAACGAGTACGCAGAGTTGGCCGGCATCGACCTGCAGTTCGCGGCGAAACTGGACACCGGCGCCAAGACCGCCTCGCTAAGCGCCCGTGATATCAAGCGTTTCAAACGTGAGGGTGAATCCTGGGTGCGCTTCTACCTTGCCATCGATGACGCTCACGAACACCCGATCGAACGGCCTTTGGCGCGAGTTGGCAAGATCAAGCGCCGGGCAGGCGATGTCGACCCCGACGATGAAAAAAAATACACCTCAAGGCCGGTGATCAGCCTGGAAGTGTGCATGGGCAGCGCTTCACGAACCATAGAAGTGAACTTGACCGACCGCAGTGCTTTCCAATACCCGCTTTTGATTGGCTCCGAAGCCCTCAAGCATTTCGATGCACTGGTCGACCCAAGCCTTAAATATGCAGCGGGCAAACCTGCCTGCGCCACTGACGCTTCAACCGCAGAGTAATGACATGCGCGCACTTACCCTTCATCTGAAAATCCTGATCACAGCCCTGGTCACGCTGGGAATCGCGATCACGGCTTATCAGATACTGGTGCTCGGCATCCCGGTGACCGAAGACGAAACGGACGATCTATGGAACATCGACGCCAAGGTCGAATTCGTCGCCAACCCCAAAGACTCGGTCAAGGTGCAGATGTACGTGCCGCCCCTCTCGCGGGACTACATCAGCCTGAATGAAAGCTTCATCTCCAACAATTATGGCGTGAACGTCAATCGCGCCGATGGCAATCGCAAAGTCACCTGGTCGGCACGTCGCGCCACCGGCAATCAGACGCTTTACTACCGGCTGGTGCTGACCAAGCGCTATGGCGGTGAAAAGGCCAAGGTCAAAGGCCCGATCTTTCGGGACAGCATTGCCGTGGAAGGCCCGGAAAAAATCGCCGCCGACGCCCTCCTCGCCCCGATTCGACAACATTCGGCCGACGTCGAAACCTTCGTCAGCGAGGCCATCCGGCGTGTCAACAATCTGAGTGACGACAACGTCAAGCTGTTGCTGGCCGGCGACACGTCGGTGCAGAACAAGGCACGCATCACCGAGATACTGCTGTCCGTGGCCCATGTTCCGGTGGAAAAGGTCCACACCCTCCGACTGGTGGCCGATCAGCCGCAGATGCCCGAACTCTGGTTGCGCAGCTTCAATGGCAAAAACTGGCTCTACTTCAACCCGGAAACCGGCGAGGCCGGCCTGCCAGAAGATCGTCTGCTGTGGTGGGTGGGCGACGATAACCTCATCACCGTCGAAGGAGGCAAGAAGGCAACGGTCAATTTCAGTCTGAACAACAGTGAGATGAACGCCATCCGCCTCGCCAAGCTGACCGATGAAAGCACTGACGCCGACTTCCTCGAATACTCGCTGTACGGCCTGCCCCTGCAAACGCAGCAGACGTTCATGATCATGGTGATGATCCCGATCGGGGTGCTGGTGATTCTGATCCTGCGCAACCTGATTGGCCTGCAGACCCTGGGGACCTTCACCCCGGTGCTGATCGCCCTGGCCTTCCGCGAGACCCAACTGGGATTCGGCATCGTATTGTTCACGATCATCACGGCACTGGGCCTTTCGCTGCGTTCCTACCTGGAGCACCTGAAGCTGCAGATGCTGCCCAGACTGTCGGTGGTGTTGACGTTCGTGGTGGTGCTGATTGCCGCCATCAGTCTGTTCAGCCACAAACTGGGGCTGGAGCGGGGGCTGTCAGTGGCGCTGTTCCCAATGGTGATCCTGACCATGACCATCGAACGGCTGTCGATCACCTGGGAAGAACGTGGCGGCGGCCATGCGATGAAAGTGGCCATCGGCACGCTGTTCGCGGCATCCCTGGCACACATCATCATGAGCGTGCCGGAATTGATCTACTTCGTCTTCACCTTCCCGGCAATTCTGCTGATTCTGGTGGGCTTCATGCTGGCGATGGGCCGCTATCGCGGCTATCGCCTGACCGAGCTGATCCGTTTCAAGGCCTTCCTCAAGGAAGATGCCCAACGGGAAAACGCCAAATGATCGGCTGGTGGAAAACCTGGAAGGCCCTCGAGGCCAAAGGGATCATGGGGATCAACCGGCGCAATGCCGATTACGTGCTCAAGTACAACAAGCGCAGCCTGTACCCCATCGTCGACGACAAGATCATCACCAAGGAGCGCGCCATTGCTGCCGGCATTCATGTGCCGCCCATGTACGGCATCATTTCCACCGAGAAAGAAATCGAAAAGCTCGACGCGATCATTGGCAATCGCAGCGACTTCGTCATCAAACCGGCCCAGGGCGCCGGTGGCGACGGCATTCTGGTGATCGCCGATCGTTTTGAAGAGCGTTTTCGTACCATTTCCGGACGTATCATCAGCCATGAGGAAATCGAGCATCAGATTTCCAGCATCCTGACTGGCTTGTACTCCCTGGGCGGCCATCGTGACCGCGCGCTCGTCGAATACCGCGTCACGCCCGACCCGATCTTCAGCAGCATCAGCTACGAAGGTGTGCCAGACATTCGGGTGATCGTGCTCATGGGCTATCCGGTGATGGCGATGCTGCGCCTGCCCACTCGCCAGTCGGGCGGCAAGGCAAATCTGCACCAGGGCGCCATCGGGGTCGGGGTTGATCTCGCCACCGGGTTGACACTGCGGGGCACTTGGCTGAACAACATCATCAGCAAACATCCCGATACCACCAACGCAGTGGATGGCGTGCAACTGCCCAACTGGGACGGCTTCATGCGCCTGGCGGCCGAGTGCTATGAACTGTGCGGCCTCGGTTATATCGGCGTAGACATGGTGCTGGATCGGGACCGAGGGCCGCTTATTTTGGAACTCAATGCCCGTCCCGGTCTGAACATCCAGATCGCTAATGACTGCGGGCTGACGCACCGTACGCTCGCTGTCGAAAAACGGCTGGACCAACTGGTTGCCGAAGGCCGCCACGACAGCCCGGAGGAACGAGTCAGGTTCGCTCAAAGCCTGTTCGGACACGTTTGATCAAGCGCTATCTTTAGCTCCGCGCATTCCTGCAGCAGAGAAGGCAGGATAACGGCATACAGCGTCCATTTCCTACACTGCCCCTAGGAGCAGCATCTCCGGAAGACTACAATCGCCCTCCGCGCACCCTGACCGATTTCCATCGCATGCCAATCTGTTCCGTACACTCGCTCGCCTATCACGCTGACCCGACCGGGTACTTTGCTCGTGTTCGTCACGCGCCGGGCGCCGTTCTACTCGACAGCGGTCGCCCTCAGGCAGACCGTGGGCGTTTCGACATTCTTAGCGCCTGGCCACTTGAAACCTTCATCCCCGGCACGCAGCAAACCGGCGCAATGTTCCTGCAGCATCTGCGCGAAAGATTGGCGGTTCTGGGCCATGCGGATCTGCCTGAGAGCAGCCCGCTGCCTTTCGCCGGTGGAATACTGGGTTATCTGGCGTACGACTTCGGCCGCCTGCTTGAACCTCTGCCGACCCTGGCCGTCGACGACCTGCACTTGCCCTTGGCGCAATTGGGGCTGTATGCCTGGGCGCTGATCAGCGATCACCAGCGGCGCACCACTGAACTGGTGTTCCATCCCGAGCTTGTCCATCACGAGCGCGATCGGTTGATCAGCCTGTTCGAGCGACCGCAGCCTTCAACACAAGCAACTTTCAAGCTCACCGCCCCCTTTGCGTCTGACACAAGCGCCGAGCAATACCGGCGTGCTATCGAACAGATCCACGCCTACATTCAGGCAGGCGATTGCTATCAGGTGAACTTCGCCCAACGCTTTCGGGCCAGTTATCGCGGCGACCCATGGACGGCCTATCAAGCATTGCGCCTGATGTGCCCCACCCCATTCGCTGGCTACCTGAGCCTTGCGCATGACGATGCGGTCTTGAGCCTGTCACCCGAACGCTTCATCAAAGTCAGCCAGAGGCAGGTCGAAACCCGCCCGATCAAGGGCACTCGGCCACGCAGCAACGATGAGGCCGAAGATGCGGCACTCGCCAGAGAGCTGTTGGCGAGCTCGAAAGATCGTGCAGAAAACCTGATGATCGTCGATCTGTTGCGCAACGACCTGGGCCGCACCTGTCGCACCGGCTCAGTGAAGGTCCCGGAGCTGTTCAACCTCGAAAGCTATCCGAACGTTCATCATCTGGTCAGCGCAATCACCGGTGAACTCGCAGCCGACAAGGATGCGCTGGACCTTATCGGCGGCAGTTTCCCCGGCGGTTCGATTACCGGCGCGCCGAAAATCCGCTCAATGCAGATCATCGACGAACTGGAGCCTACCCGCCGTGCGCTGTATTGCGGGTCATTGCTGTATCTGGATGTGCGCGGCGAAATGGACAGCTCAATCGCCATCCGCAGTCTGCTGGCGCAGAACGGCCAGATCGCTTGCTGGGGCGGCGGCGGTATCGTCGCCGATTCAGATTGGCAGGCGGAGTATCAGGAATCCATCACCAAGGTGCAGGTGCTGCTGCAAACGCTGGAGGGCTTGTGATCCTTGCCCTCTGGCACACGGCTAAGCTGACACAGCGCCACCCTGCAGACCTGCGGCATTCATAACCTCAATACCCGGTTCGACGCCTTGATGAACGCCAGCTTCAGGTCTGCAAAGGTCTGCACTGCCGGAAACTGCGGGAACTCACGGATGACGTTATCCGGTGCATGGAACAGAATCCCTGCGTCCGCCTCGCCGAGCATGCTGGTGTCGTTATACGAGTCGCCCGCGGCAATAACCCGGTAGTAAAGACTCTTGAAAGCCAGCACTGATTGGCGCTTCGGATCTTTCTGACGCAGCTGATAATCCCGCACCCGCCCACTTTCATCCGTGATGAGACGATGGCAAAGCAACGTCGGAAACCCCAGCTGGCGCATCAGCGGCTGAGAGAACTCGTAGAAGGTGTCAGAGAGAATGACCACTTGAAACCGTTCGCGCAGCCAGTCGACGAATTCCACAGCACCTTCCAATGGCGTGAGCGCGCCAATCACCTCCTGAATATCCGACAGCTTCAGCCCATGATCATCGAGAATGCGCAAGCGCTGCTTCATCAGTACATCGTAGTCAGCAATATCGCGCGTCGTTGCGCGCAGGGATTCAATACCGGTTTTCTCGGCGAACGCGATCCAGATTTCCGGGACCAACACACCTTCCAGGTCAAGACAGGCAATTTCCACAGTTCACTCCTTGTGTAATGCGCAACCGATGTTAAAGAAGCAACACTCTAACGATCGGCCCCCGGCCGTGCAAACTCAGGATTCAGGCAAATCGACGAAGGTTTTTGATACCATCTGCGCCATTACGAGCGCCCAGCGCCACATAGATTAGGAAGCCGCCTGATGAGCCATCCCTTCGACGTCGCCGAGATTGCCGCGACCTTCGCCAACAAGTCCGCCCAGGACATCCTCAAATTCGCCTTTCAGCATTTCGGCGACGAGCTATGGCTTTCCTTCAGTGGCGCTGAGGACATCGTGTTGGTGGACATGGCATGGAAGATCAACAAGGGCGTCAAGGTGTTCAGTCTGGATACCGGGCGCCTGCATCCGGAAACCTACCGGTTCATCGATCAGGTCCGCGAGCAGTACAACATTGGCATTGATGTCGTCTCCCCCGACCGGGAAAAACTGGAGCCTATGGTCAAGGAAAAAGGCTTGTTCAGTTTCTACAGGGACGGTCACGGCGAATGCTGCGGGGTGCGCAAGATCGAGCCGCTGCGGCGCAGGCTCAGCGATGTGAGGGCCTGGGCGACAGGCCAACGCCGGGACCAGAGCCCGAGCACGCGTAATAACGTGGCGGTCGTCGAGATTGACAGCGCCTTCTCCACGCCGGAGCGCACCCTGTACAAGTTCAACCCATTGGCGCAGATGAGCAGCGCCGACGTGTGGAACTACATTCGCATGCTGGAGCTGCCCTACAACCCCCTGCACGAGCGCGGCTTCATCAGCATCGGCTGCGAGCCATGCACCCGCCCGGTGCTGCCCAACCAGCATGAACGTGAGGGTCGTTGGTGGTGGGAAGAAGCCACGCAGAAGGAATGCGGGCTGCATGCGGGGAATTTGATCAGCAAAGCTTGAGACCAGCGTCAAGCTGCAAGCCTTAAGCTACGAGAAACGGCAGTCAATGCGCAGGCTGCTTTTTCTTGCTGCTCGTCGCTTGCAGCTCGGGGCGGCTGTTAATGCTCGGGCAGCACAACGCCTTCGAACAGCTCTTCCAGTTCCTGCTTGTTGTGACACTGGATGGCTTTGGCCATGACGTCGCGGGTCAGGTGCGGGGCGAACTTCTCGATGAAGTCGCACATGAAGCCACGCAGGAAGGTCCCGCGGCGGAAGCCGATCTTGGTAATGCTGGCTTCGAACAGTTCGCTGGCATCGAGCACCACCAGATCACTGTCGAGTTTAGGGTCTACAGCCATTTTGGCGACGATACCGACACCCAGGCCCAGGCGCACATAGGTCTTGATCACGTCGGCATCGGCCGCGGTGAACACAACTTTGGGCGTCAGGCCACGATGACTAAAGGCTTCGTCGAGCTTGGACCGACCGGTGAAACCGAACACATAGGTGACGATGGGGTATTCAGCGAGGACTTCCAGGGTCAGTTTCGGAACCTTGGTCAGCGGGTGTCCCTGGGGTACGACCACACAACGGTTCCAGGTGTAGCACGGCATCATCACAAGATCACCGAACAGCTCCAGCGCTTCGGTGGCGATGGCAAAATCGACGGTACCGTCAGCGGCCATTTCAGCGATCTGCATCGGCGAGCCCTGGTGCATGTGCAGTGCTACGTCGGGGTATTGCTTGATGAAATTGCTGATCACCGGCGGCAGCGCATAACGAGCCTGGGTGTGGGTGGTAGCAATCGACAGGGTGCCTTTCTTCTCGTTGGAGAACTCCTGAGCGATCTGCTTGATGCTTTCGACCTTGCGCAGGATCTCGCCCGCCGTAGTGATGATTCGCTCACCGGCCGGCGTGACACGGGTCAGGTGCTTGCCGCTGCGGGCGAAGACCTCGACCCCCAGCTCGTCTTCAAGCAGTCGGATCTGTTTGCTGATACCCGGCTGCGAGGTGTAAAGGCTCTGCGCCGTCGCCGAGACGTTGAGGTCGTGGTGCGCCACTTCCCAGATGTAGCGCAGTTGTTGAAGCTTCATAGATATCCCTCAAAGCCGGTAGACGCCACGGGCATCAGCATCGGTATATAACTGGATTAATGGTCTGGAAGGCAAAGCTAGAACTTTTTATCACTTTTATCGGCGAATGGCACGCTGCTTTTTCACCCCCGCGTAGATTTCATCTTCCCGCTTAAGCCTGGGAATGGCTTTGCAGCATCGGCACCATGTACACCGGCACCTCGGAAAGCTGCAGAACACGCGCCGCCGTGCGACCGATCGGTGTGTTTCCCTGCGCCGCGTGACTGTGACTGCCCACCACCAGCAAATCGACTCCGAGACGCTGCGCCTGCTCAAGAATCACGCGGGAAGGATCGCCCTGCACTACGCGCACACTGCGGATCAACTGCAAGTCTTGATTATCTTCCCCCAATTCGTCGCGAAAACCGGCCAGTACCCGAAACTCGATGCCTTCGATGACCGTGTTGATGCCATCGCTGTGCAACTCTCTGAGCACATCCTCGGCAAGATAGCTTTGCAGGACCGTTTCGGCGAACAGCCCCATCGGTTGGACAACATGAATCACATGCAGCTCGGCCTTGAACGTACGGGCCAGCGCCAACGCATGCTGCAGGACATAGGGCGCCTGCAGACCGAGGTCGGAGGCATACAGCATCGAGCGAATCATGTGACCTCCCAGCGAGCATGACAGGCGCAGACACTACTGAGCGTAGCAGCGCGCGAGCGAATTGGCCGGGCCGATACAGCGTTGAGGTCTAAAGGTTCACGGTTTTAGCTCATTACTGATGCCATGGGGCACGTGCCCAGTGGCCACCACCTCGCGGGCTTTCTCGCAATGGCCGGGCTGATCATCGAAGAAAACGTCTGCAGCGAATGCCTCCAGGAACGCCGATTTTTCCAGACCGCCGAGAAACAGCGATTCATCCAGTCGGATATCCCATTCACGCAGGGTGCGGATTACCCGCTCATGGGCCGGCGCCGAGCGGGCCGTCACCAGAGCGGTGCGAATTGGACACGCCTCTTCGGGAAACTCACGCTGCAGAAGGTTCAGCGCAGCAAGAAAGGGTTTGAATGGCCCACCCGGCAGCGGCAGGCGCGCGGCTTCACGCTCATTGGCCTGAAAGGCCTGCAGACCGCCGGACTGATAAACCCGCTCCGACTCATCGGAAAACAACACCGCGTCGCCGTCGAAAGCGATACGCAGTTCAGCGCTGGCCGCACGCCGGGCGCCGCCGGAAAGGATGGTCGCCGCCGCGAAGCCTGCGTCCAGCGCACTGCGCACATCTTCGGCATGGGTGGAAAGGAACAGATGACTGCCGAAGGCTGCCAGGTAGGGAAACGGACTGCGGCCGCCGACGAATGCTGCCCGGGAAATGTCCAGACCGTAATGCTGGATGGAATTGAAGACCCGCAAGCCGGTGTCGGCACTGTTGCGTGACACCAGTACCACCTCCACCCGCGACTGGCTCAGGCTGGCATTGAGGCTTAACAGCTTTTCCACCAGCAAGAAGGCGTCGCCCGGCTCCAGCACTTCATCTTCGTGGTCGATCTGATATTGGCGGTAGGCTGCTACCCCGTCACTCATGTAGATCGCGTGGCTTTCTCGCAAATCGAACAGCGCCCGCGAGGAAATGGCCAGTACCAGTTTGCTGCCCGGCGTGTTGGCGCTCAGTTCATGGGTCATTGATTAATCTCCCGGATGACGATTGCGATCGGTGAACGCCAGCGCGTGATACAGCGGCTGGTTTCAGGCCCGCTGCAACGCGCCGCGAGGGTGGCTGCCAAAGGAATCGCGGCGAGGGCCTGCAGCACCAGCGGGCGTTTCTCGATAAGGTTGTGATGCCTGCCTGGACGACAATCAGGCACCTGTGCGACAGCCTCGAACACCTGCTGCGCGTGCAGGAGCCGCCAATGACGCCAGTACCGATCATGCCGATGCGAGGTTTGGCCGTGTTTTGGCTCATGCTCTCCCCCATTGATCGCTGCGCGTGCAGGCGTTTAGGTTCAAGGCAAGTCGTCGGGCGCGAGGGCCAGCGCCTGATCCAGCGCTTGGGTCATGGCATCGGCCGACAGCTTACAGCGCAATGCCCCATGAAACTGGCCATCGCGTACCACGAACAGTGTGGGCAGGTGGAAAACGCCGTAACGCTGCACTGCCCCGCCATTCTCCTCGGCGTCGACCCAACACAGCCGCTGCACCGGTAACGCCAGTACAGGCAACTGCTGCCGCGCCCAGCGACAGCTGGAACAACCGACACTGGTGAATATCAGCAGCGAAATGCCGGGCAGGTTCAGCAGTTGCCGATCGAGGTCGAAATCCGTCAGTTGCAGTTGATCCACGCCAATCTCTCCAAGGTCCCCGGCACACTATATCCCCACCCGCGCGGCCGTTCGCAAGCTTCGCACCTGCTGGCTGATTGCCTGGAAGGAAAAATCCGCCGTCAATGCCGCGCTTGTTGGTCGAAAGCCGCGTTTACCCATTGTCGAGATAAGGGTTAACGCGCTAAGGTTCCGCTCCCCGCTGCGCTCAACCTTGCTGGGCCGCCGTTGGCGGCCTGCACCCGTGACCTGATGAGTAACACGATGGCTGATTTACCGATTGACGACCTCAACGTTGCTTCCAACGAGACACTGATCACTCCGGATCAGCTCAAGCGCGAAATTCCCCTCACTGCTGCCGCCCAGGCGACAGTGAGCAAGGGCCGCGAAGTTATCCGCAATATTCTCGATGGCAAGGACCACCGCCTGTTCATCGTGATCGGGCCGTGCTCGATCCACGATATCAAGGCCGCCCACGAATACGCCGATCGCCTCAAGGCGCTGGCTGCCGAGCTGTCCGACACCCTGTACCTGGTCATGCGCGTGTATTTTGAAAAACCGCGCACGACCGTCGGCTGGAAAGGCCTGATCAACGACCCGTATCTGGACGACTCCTTCAAGATCCAGGACGGCCTGCACATCGGTCGCCAGTTGCTGCTGGACCTGGCCGAGAAAGGCTTGCCAACCGCTACCGAAGCGCTGGACCCGATCTCCCCGCAGTACTTGCAGGATCTGATCAGTTGGTCGGCCATTGGCGCACGCACCACCGAATCCCAGACGCACCGTGAAATGGCTTCGGGCCTGTCCTCGGCGGTTGGCTTCAAGAACGGCACCGACGGTGGCCTGACAGTCGCGATCAACGCGCTGCAGTCGGTCTCCAGCCCGCACCGGTTCCTGGGCATCAACCAGGAAGGTGGCGTATCCATCGTCACCACCAAGGGCAACGCCTACGGACACGTGGTGCTGCGCGGTGGCAACGGCAAGCCGAACTACGACTCGGTGAGTGTCGCCCTGTGCGAGCAGGCGCTGAACAAAGCCAAGATCAAGCCGAACATCATGGTCGACGCCAGTCACGCCAACTCCAACAAGGATCCGGCATTGCAACCGCTGGTCATGGAAAACGTCGCTAACCAGATTCTGGAAGGCAACGAATCGATCATCGGCCTGATGGTCGAAAGCCATCTCAAATGGGGCGCACAGTCAATTCCCAAGGACCTCGCGGACTTGCAATATGGCGTGTCGATCACCGACGCCTGCATCGATTGGGAAGCCACTGAAAAGACCTTGCGCAGCATGCATGCCAAGCTCAAAAACGTGCTGCCACAGCGCAAGCGCGGCTGATCGGGGCCCGGAAACGAAAACGCCGAGCAATCGCTCGGCGTTTTTGATGGTGAAGATTGCACCTGCAAGGCCCACTGATCGGCTGATCAGATCTTGGCCGCCTGGCGCTGATTGCGTTCCATGTAGCGCTCGACGTAGGAGCACGATGGAATGACGGTATAGCCATTGCTCTCGGCATAATCCAGCGCCACTTCGGTCAATGCCGCGGCGATGCCCCGGCCTCGGAGTGCATTGGGAACGAACGTACGATAGATATCCAGAGTCTGCTTTCCCAGATCCATGTACGTCAGGTAAGCACGGTGACCGTCGATATTGACCTCGAACTGGTGACCGGTCTCGTCATGGTGGATGTACAACGCCTCGCTCATCACTACTCCTCGCGGGTCTTGGAATTTGACCCCTACCTTACCGATGTTTGTCCGGCGAAGGAACCATCGGGCAACGTGAAAACGACAGCGCTTGGCAACGGGGCGTTGAAAACCGGCAAAAAAGGTTCATAAAACACCCCTGAACTCCCTCAATGCATCGGCTTTTGTGCGACCTCGCCTTCGCTCGCGACGTGTTGGCACTGCCTGCAACGCCATCCTGTGCCTGATTTGGCTACCAAGGGGCTTGGCTCCCCAGGCAACCGAGCCACCTCATAGTAGGCGTCATTGGCGAACGGGCTCAACAAATGCCTACGAATATGCGCTGCCTCACAACTGCGCGCTTTGCTGTTGAACCTGCTGCCGCCGTTTAATGTCCATTGTGACGTACACGGCTTGCCCGGGGTCACTTCCCTATAAGTCACCCCGGGCAGCACAGAACAAGCGTCATCGTCGATCAATGTCTATACAAAAAAGGCTGTAACGCGGCTAATCCGAACAGACTCAAGAGCCTGCAGGCATGCTGCCGATCCGCCCGACGAACTCGTAGATGCGCCCAAAGCGCCGTTGGCATCTGGATGCACTGGCAGGGGGACTCGCCTGACAGCGGCACGTTTTTCCAGAAAATACGTGAGGAGTGGCACGGAAGGCTTTCAAAGCAAAGAATTTTGTGCGGTTCTTGCGCTTAGTCCGTTTACTTACTACAAACAATGGGTAGTATGTACGCCGGTCATTTTCTCATTTTCGAGAGATGACTCATTCGATAGAAGTCCTTTAAGGGGAACACGATGAACAACGTTCTGAAATTCTCTGCTCTGGCCCTGGCCGCAGTTCTGGCTACCGGTTGCAGCAGCGCATCCAAAGAAACTGAAGCTCGTCTGACTGCAACTGAAGACGCAGCCGCTCGTTCGCAAGCTCGTGCCGATGAAGCCTATCGCAAGGCAGATGAAGCGCTGGCTGCTGCTCAGAAAGCTCAGCAAACTGCTGACGAAGCCAACGAGCGCGCTCTGCGCATGCTCGACAAGGCAAGCCGCAAGTAATAATCCCTCGGGATTATTGATAAGCCGGTCCGGTTTCGGATCGGCTTTTTTGTTGCCCGTTTCGCGTTGACCATGTCCGCGACCGATCGACAGGCAATAAAAAACCCGTTCACCGACCTCTCGCTCAAGAGGCCCGTGAACGGGTGCCAGCGCCGGACGAGACTTACTGCAGGGTCACCGGCGCATTGTCCACAGGTGGCGCCTGGACGCCTGGCACCGCGATCTCAACCGGCATGCCATCTTCGGCGGCGACTACGTCACGCACTTCATCCCAATTGATTCGCAGGCTGCCTGCCAGATCTTCACGCTTGAGCAGCGCATTGATTACCGCGGTGTGTTTGTCGACCACCGATGGATTGCCGCTTTCATCCAGCGGCGTGTGCGCTTCCAGATAGACCTTGCCGCCGCTGATGCCGAACTTGTAGGGCTCGTTCATGATGCGCACGGTGGTGCCGACCGGCACCATGTCAGCCATTTCCAGCACATTGTTGTTGTACATGCGGAAGCAGCCGTGGCTGGTGCGCATGCCGATGCCGAATTTCTTGTTCGAACCGTGAATCAGGTAGCCAGGCAAGCCCAGGCCGAATTTGAACGGCCCCAACGGATTGTCCGGGCCGGCAGGCACGACGTCGGGGAGGATGTCACCATCGGCCGCGTGCTCGGCCTTGACCGACGCAGGCGGGGTCCAGGTCGGGTTCGGGGTCTTGGCGGTCACCTTAGTCGTGGACACCGGCGAGCCCCAGCCTTCCCGACCGATACCTAGCGGGAAGGTGTACACCACGTTCTCGCCCTTCGGGTAGTAATAAAGGCGGTACTCGGCCAGGTTGATGACGATGCCCTCACGCGGGCCCGGCGGCAGGATGAAACGGGTCGGCAGGATCACCTGGGTGCCAGCGCCCGGCAGCCAGGCATCAACGCCGGGGTTGGCGGCGATCATTTCCAGATAGCCCAGATCGTACTGGGTGCCCAGGTCAGCGAACGTATCTTCGTATTTGGCCGTAACGGTCTGCACCTGACCGATGATGTCTTCGCCCGGCGGTGGCAATGGAAACTCCAGAGCAAAGGCAGGGCCGGCCGCACACAGTGCAGCGAGCGACAGACAGCGGGCGAAAGCTGGAATGCGCGACAACATCCGGGGAATCCTTGGGTCAACGGAGGGCTTGAGTGAGCGCGATTGTACACGCACCCCGAGGCCTCCGGGAGTAGGCGCGATGGCTTACCCGGTGCGGGGCTTACAGGGTCTGATCGAGTTCCGGCCAGATGGGGTGCCAACCCCTTCGCTGGGCATCGATGATCGCCCGGCACAGCGGACACAACCGCTCATCCTGGTAGATCGCCTGCTCGACATCGGACCAGCGCGGCTGGGCGGGCAGCAACGTACCGCAGAGGGTGCGGTCGGCTGAACCGGCCAGTTCCAGTTGCCGGGCGACAAGATGCACACGAACTTCCTGGCACGCGAAGAGGTCGAGTTGCTCGTCGGGCTCGATCAGTTGATAGGCAAACAGGGACCAGGCAGGGCGACGCATCGGGGGGCTCCGGATAGGGGGCGCCACATTAGCCGAAAGGCTTCGTTGGGAAAAGGGCTGGAGGGCTTTAATTTTGCAGCGTGGAGCAGGTTGCCAGGATGGGATTGGAGGTGGTGCGTATCCGTTTTTTGCGCGGCGTGGACGGACGTCGTCCAATGTGCAATTTGTTGAGATCACTGCCTCCGAAGTCTCCCACCCTGGATCGAGGCATGCCTGAGGATCAACGTTGAAGCCAGCCGAACATTGCTTGCCGCCATTAGACAAAGCCAGCCAGACCCACCCGAGACTACCGATCTACTCCCGGATCCCCGCAACCATCTCACCTAGAGAAGCGCTTTCAACTGCGGCCAGACGTTTTCGAGCAGTCGCCCCTGAGCATTGGCTGCCGGGTGCAGCCCATCAGCCTGAGTGTATTCAGGCACCCCACCGACCCCTTCAAGCATGAACGGCACGAGCGCAACCTTCTTCTCGCTGGCCAGATTGCTGTAGACCTCTTTGAACGCGGTCGTATAGCGCGCGCCATAGTTGGGCGGTATCTGCATCCCCAGCAGCAACACCTTGGCCCCTGCCGCGCGGGAACTGTCGATCATTGATGCAAGATTTTGTTGCAGTTGCGCCGGAGGCTGCCCTCTCAGGCCGTCGTTGCCGCCCAGCTCAAGGATCACCAGATCCGGTTTATGCTCCGCCAGCAGCGCTGGCAGCCGCGCCTGGCCACCGGCACTGGTGTCGCCGCTGATCGATGCATTGACCACTGTGTCCTCGTAGCCCTGCTCTGCCAGGCGCTTCTCGAGAAGACTCACCCAGCCCAAACGTGTATCCAGGCCGAAAGCCGCGCTGATACTATCCCCAACGATCAGAACCGTGCCTGCCATGGCTCCTTGAGACAACAGCAGCAACCCCAGGCCAGCACTTAAAAACCACGCACGCATCGGATTCTCCATGAGCGAAAGTATTCTCAGTGCGCAGAACCTCAGCAAAGTGGTCCCAAGCACCGAAGGTGACTTGACCATCCTGCACGAACTCTCCCTGGAACTAAACAAGGGCGACACACTGGCCATCGTTGGCGCCTCCGGTTCCGGCAAGTCCACCCTGCTGGGGCTGCTCGCCGGACTGGATCTGCCAAGCGCAGGATCAGTCACCTTGTCGGGGCGCAACCTCAGTGAGCTGGATGAAGACCAGCGGGCACGGGTTCGTGCCGAGCACGTGGGTTTCGTATTCCAGTCGTTTCAGTTACTCGACAGCTTGAATGCGCTGGAAAACGTCATGCTGCCCATGGAACTGGAAGGTCGCAAGGACGCTCGCGAGCAGGCCCGTCATCTGCTGGAGCGCGTGGGCCTCGGTCAGCGCTTGACCCACTCCCCCAAACAATTATCCGGCGGTGAACAGCAACGCGTGGCCATCGCCCGCGCCTTTGCCGCCGATCCCGACGTGCTGTTTGCCGACGAGCCCACCGGCAACCTCGACAGCCAGACCGGTGAGCGCATCAGCGACCTGCTGTTCGCGCTGAACCAGGAACGCAACACCACGCTGGTGCTGGTCACCCATGATGAACGCCTGGCTCATCGCTGCAGGCGACTGATCCGTCTTGAAGGTGGCCGACTGGTCGCCCCCATGGAGCCTTGATGGCACGTTTGCCTTTTGCCCGTCTACTGAGCCTCGCCGGCCGCCAGCTGATGCGCGATGCCCGCGCCGGAGAGCTGCGCGTGCTGTTTTTTGCGCTGGTGGTGGCGGTTGCCGCCAGTACCGCCATCGGTTATTTCGGCGCGCGGCTGAACAACGCGATGCTGTTACGCGCCACGGAGTTTCTCGGCGCCGACCTGATACTCAGCGGCTCTGACCCTGCCAGACCCGAGCAGATCGACGCCGGTACGGCACTCAAGCTCGATCACTCGCAAATCGTCATTTTTTCCAGCGTGGTCGCTACCGACAACGGCATTCAACTCGCCAGTGTGAAGGCTGTGGACGGCGCCTATCCCCTGCGAGGCGAGCTGAAAAGTGCCGAAGCGCCCTATCAGCCCGAAGTCAGCGGTGGCGAGCCGAAGGCCGGTGAAGCCTGGGCCGAAGCGCGGATTCTGGTGGCGTTGAACCTGAAAGTCGGCGACAGCATCGACGTCGGCTCCACGACCTTGAAGCTGACCCGCGTCCTGACGTACGAGCCTGATCGCGCCGGCAATTTCTACAGCTTGACGCCTCGGGTCATGATCAACATGGCCGATCTTGCAGCGACCAAGGTCGTGCAACCGGGCAGCCGGGTCAACTTTCGTGAGTTGTGGCGCGGTACGCCGCAGGCGCTGGCGGCTTATCGCAAGGCGGTCGAGCCGGGACTGGCACCGAACCAGAAAATCGACGATGCCCGCGACGGCAATCAGCAGATTGGCGGCGCGTTGGGCAAGGCCGAACGTTATCTGAACATGGCGAGCCTGGTGGCCGTGCTGGTGGCCGGGGTCGCCGTGGCGTTGTCGGCGGCGCGTTTCGCCGTGCGGCGCTTCGACGCCAGCGCGCTGCTGCGCTGCCTTGGCCTGTCGCGTAACGAAGCGCTGGTGCTGTTCAGCCTGCAACTGGCGATGCTCGGCATTGCCGCCAGCGTCGCCGGCGCCCTGCTCGGCTGGTTCGCTCAACTGGGTTTGTTTTACCTGCTCGAAGATCTTTTGCCGGCCGCAGTACCGCCGGGAGACTGGCTGCCCGCGCTTGCGGGAATCGGCACGGGGCTGGTGGCCCTGGGCGGTTTCGCCCTGCCTCCGCTGGCAGCCCTGGGTCGGGTGCCGCCGTTGCGCGTATTGCGCCGCGACATGCTGCCGACTCCCGCCAGCACCTGGCTGGTCTACGGTGCTGCGTTGTTGGCGCTGGGGCTGATCATGTGGCGCCTGAGCCTGGATCTGGTGCTAACGTTCGCCCTGCTTGGCGGCGGGCTGATGGCGGCGATTGTCCTCGGTGGCGTGCTGCTACTGACGCTGCAAAGCCTGCGACGCTTGCTGGCCAACGCATCTTTACCCTGGCGTCTGGGGTTGGGCCAACTGCTGCGCCACCCCATGGCAGCGGCCGGACAATCCTTGGCGTTCGGCCTGATCCTGCTCTCCATGGGGTTGATCGCGCTGTTGCGCGGGGAACTGCTCGACACCTGGCAGAATCAGCTGCCCAAGGAGGCGCCCAATTACTTCGCGCTGAATATCCTGCCCACCGAACGCGACCATTTCGCCGAACGCATCAGTCAGCTGTCGACGCACAGCGCGCCGCTGTACCCGATGATTCCCGGACGCCTGATGAGCATCAACGGCGAGCCAGTGAGCAAGTTCGTGACCAAGGATTCGCGGGGCGAAAACGCTACCCAGCGTGACCTCAACCTGACCTGGTCGGCCCATCTGCCAGAAGGTAATAGCATCACCGAAGGCCAGTGGTGGAATGATCAACTGCCTGCTGCCGACAGCATTCCCGGCGTCTCGGTCGAAGCCAGGCTGGCCAGGAGCCTGAACATGAAACTGGGCGATACGCTGAGCTTCGTGATCGGTGGCGCGACTTATGAGGTCAAGGTCACCAGCCTGCGCGACATCAACTGGGATACCTTCCAGCCCAACTTCTTCGTGATCTTCCAACCAGGCACATTAAAAGACGTACCGATCACTTACCTGACCAGCTTTTACCTTGCACCCGGTCATGATCAGCAGATCGTCGAGATGTCCCGTGCTTTCCCGGCGGTGACGATCCTGCAGGTCGAGGCGCTGCTGGAGCAACTGCGCAGCATCCTCGATCAGGTCACGCTGGCGGTGCAGTACGTGTTGCTGTTCGTGCTGGCGGCCGGGCTTGCGGTACTGTTCTCGGGCCTTCAAGCGACGTTGGACGAGCGTATCCGGCAGGGCGCGTTGCTCAGGGCCCTGGGTGCCAACCGCGCACTGCTGGTCAAGGCACGGCGCATCGAGTTCGGCTTGCTGGGCGCGGTCAGTGGCGTGCTGGCAGCACTGGGTTGCGAGTTGGTGAGCTTTGCGCTGTACCGCTACGCGTTCAGCCTGCAATGGTCGCCGCATCCGTGGCTGCTGGCGCTGCCGCTGATCGGCGCGCTGCTGGTCGGTGGCGCCGGGGTATTCGGCACACGCCGGGCGCTGAATGCCAGCCCGCTCACGGTGCTGCGCGAAGGCTAGCAGCCCCTCGTCCGGGCCGGCATCTATCCCGCCGGCCCGGGCTCATCACGGCTCGCTGACCTGGTATTCGATCTTCGTCACCCACCACAGCTTCTCCCCGGCGGGGATTCGCACCGTCAGCTCATCGCCGACTTCCTTTTTCAGCAACGCACGGGCCATAGGCGAGTCGATGGAGATGTAGTCCATGCGCCCGTAGATTTCGTCATAACCAACAATGCGAAACCGCTTGCACTGACCCTCTTCGTCCTCGATTTCCACCCAGGCGCCAAAGAACACGCGACCTTCCTGCTCGGGCGAGTAAGCCACCACACGCATGTCTTCCAGGCGCTTGCGCAGGTAGCGGACCCGCCGATCGATCTCGCGCAGCAGCTTCTTGTTGTACTGATAGTCCGCATTTTCACTGCGATCGCCGAGCGATGCCGCCCAGGCAACCTTTTGCGTAATGTCCGGCCGATGCTCGCGCCACAGATAGTCCAATTCTTTCTTCAGCGCCTCAAAGCCTTCAGTGGTGATGATTTTGGTACTCGACTCTGCCATCCGCAGCTTCCACATAGCGATCAGGTGTATGCCGCGCGGGCCGGCCGCGACGACATGGGGCCGTCACTACACTACATGCGGCTCACAACGGCAACCGCTCGGCGGCAGATTGGTTTTCCGGGTGACCCGAGCCGCAGCCTGGCCGCGGGCAGCAAACGACGACTGCCCCTTATGAAAAAAATCGACTTGCGCTGAATTATTTGGTGGCTTGCCGTATCTGATCCGGAAATGCCGTGCCACCAAAACGATGGCAATGACGGGGTCATAAACCTCACTGCGCTGCCACCAGGTCGAGCGCGGACGAGGTTAGGCGATGTGCAGCAATACCGATTCAGCAAAAGAGTGAGGCGTATGAAATTAGGCAAGAAGAAAGTCAAACCGATTGGCCTGAACGACATCACCATCGTCGACGACGCCAAGATGCGCAAAGCGATTACTGCCGCGGCATTGGGCAATGCCATGGAGTGGTTCGACTTTGGCGTGTACGGCTTCGTTGCCTATGTACTGGGCAAGGTGTTCTTCCCCGGCGCAGACCCTAGCGTACAGATGGTCGCAGCACTGGCGACCTTCTCGGTACCGTTCCTGATTCGCCCGTTGGGCGGGCTGTTCTTCGGGGCATTGGGCGATAAATACGGGCGGCAGAAGGTCCTCGCCGCGACCATCGTGATCATGTCCCTGAGCACCACCGCCATCGGGCTGATTCCCTCCTACGCCTCGATCGGCATCTGGGCACCGATCCTGCTGCTGTTAGCGAAGATGGCCCAGGGCTTTTCCGTCGGTGGCGAGTACACCGGCGCCTCGATCTTCGTCGCCGAGTACGCGCCGGATCGCAAACGCGGCTTCCTCGGCAGTTGGCTGGATTTCGGCTCGATTGCAGGCTTCGTCCTCGGCGCGGGCGTGGTGGTGTTGCTCTCCGCAGTCATCGGCGAGGAGCAATTTCAAGCGTGGGGCTGGCGCCTGCCGTTCTTCCTCGCCCTGCCCCTGGGCATGCTCGGCTTGTACCTGCGTAATGCCCTCGAAGAAACGCCAGCGTTCCAGCAGCACGTGGAGAAACTCGAACAGGGCGATCGCGAAGGCCTGTCCGCCGGCCCGAAGGTGTCGTTCAAGGAAGTGGCGACCAAACACTGGCGCAGCCTGCTCACCTGCATCGGCATCGTGGTCGCGACCAACGTGACGTATTACATGCTGCTCACGTACATGCCCAGCTACCTGTCGCACAATCTGCATTACAGCGAAAACCGCGGGGTGCTGATCATCATTGCGATCATGGTCGGCATGTTGTTCGTCCAGCCACTGATCGGTTTCATCAGCGACAAGATTGGCCGCAAGCCATTCATCATCGTGGGCAGTATCGCCTTGTTCATCCTTGCCATTCCGGCGTTTACGCTGATTATCAGCGGCAAGGTAGGGCTGATCTTCGCCGGCTTGCTGCTCCTGGCGGTGGTGCTGAATTTCTTCATCGGCGTCATGGCCTCGACCCTGCCAGCGATGTTCCCTACCCATATCCGTTACAGCGCACTGGCCAGTGCGTTTAACGTTTCGGTATTGATCGCCGGCGTGACCCCGACCCTGGCGGCCTGGTTGGTGGAGACCACGGACAATCTTTACATGCCCGCCTATTACCTGATGGTGGTGGCGGTGATTGGCCTGGTCACCGGCGTGACCATGAAGGAAACCGCCAACAAACCCCTGCGCGGCGCGGCACCGGCTGCCTCGGACATGCAAGAGGCCAAAGAGTTGTTGAAGGAACACCACGACAACATCGAGCAGAAGATTGAAGACATCGACGCCGAGATTGCCGAGCTGGAGGCCAAGCGCAAGGACTTGGTACAGCAGCATCCGCGGATCAACGACTAACAGGGACAAGCGCCGCCCTGCCCCAGGGCGGTCACCCCAACGCCACGGTCGCCCCTTTTTTCAACACCCCACCACGCCCTTTTGCGATAACAGCGAAAGGGTTTGGTCGTCGACCTCCAACGTGCGCTGCAGCACCTGCGCCGTGTCGTTGGCAAACCCTGGCGGCGCACGACGGTAGCTGGCCGGCGTAGCGGACAGTTTTGCCGGAAAACCGATCACCGTCACTTGCGTACCATCATCACGCTGCATCGTGTGTAGCATGTCCCGCGCCTGTACATGAGGGTCGGCCAATGCTTGCGCAACGTTGTTGATCGGCCCGCCCGGCACCCCGCTCTCAGCCATGCGCGCCAATAACTGCGCTGCAGGCCATTTCGCGATGCTATGGGCCAACTGCAACTCCAGCTCCTTGCGATGCTGGCTGCGTCCGGCGTTATTGCGATAACGGGGGTCTTCGGCCAAGTCCGTGCGCTCGAGCAGTCGACACAGGGCCTGGAACTGCCCATCGCCGCCACAGGCTACGAGGATGTAGTCGTCAGCGGCGGCGAAATCCCGGTAAGGCACCACATTCGGGTGAGCGTTGCCCAGCCGACCGGGCACCTGGCCGCCGATCAGGTAGTTCATGCCTTGGTTGGCCAGCAAGGAAACCTGACAATCGAGCAGCGCACAGTCGATGGCCTGCCCCTCTCCCGTGCGCGTGCGATGGTTCAGCGCAGCCAATATCGAGATCGTGGCGTACAAGCCGCAGAACAGGTCACTGGCGGGTATTCCCACCTTGAGCGGCCCGGCGCCGGGCTCGTCGTCCTGGCGCCCGATGACGCTCATCAGGCCGCTCATGCCCTGCACGAGAAAATCGTAGCCACCGCGCGCCGCATAGGGGCCGCTCTGGCCAAAGCCGGTGATGGAGCAGTAGATCAACCGTGGATTGATGGCTTTGAGGCTGGCGTAATCGAGCCCGTAGCGAGCCAGGGTGCCTACCTTGAAATTTTCGACCACGATATCGGCCCTGGCAGCCAAGCGGCGGATGATGTCCGCGCCTTCCGGCTGCGCGAAGTCGACCGCGATGGCCTCCTTGTTGCGGTTGGTGCAGAAGTAATAGGCCGCGTCCCATGGCTGCTCACCGTCTTGCAGAAAGGGCGGCCCCCAACCGCGAGTGTCGTCCGGCCGGGCCGGGTTTTCGACCTTGATCACTTCGGCGCCCAGATCGCCGAGGATCTGAGTGGACCAGGGACCGGCCAGCACGCGGGACAGATCCAGCACACGAATGCCCTCAAGGGCTCCCGGTGCAAAAGTTGCGCAATCGTTCATCGGATTTTCCTTTCAGGATTCAGCTCAGGCGCTGCCCTTTGGTCTCAGGCATGCGCAAAAACGCAATAAGGCTGATCAGCGCCGCGCCCGATACATAGAACAGGAACCAGTCCCCGTGCCCTAGGCTCTGCAGCCAGGTCATGAGGTAAGGGGTGGTGCCGCCGAAAATGGCGACGACCAGGTTGTAGGGCAAGCCAATGCCCAGCGCCCGGACGTCGGTACTGAACAACTCGGCCTTCACCGCGGGTGCGATCGATGAGTACAACCCATAGAACAGCAGCCCGAACAACTCCACCGCAAGAATGGTGGTGAATGAGGCGTCGATCATCGACACCACCGGATAAAGCAGCAGCAGGTAGCCCAGCGCGAACAAAATCAGCTGCGGACGCCGGCCCCATTGGTCCGAAAGCATGCCGAACAGCGGCTGCGAGACCATGAAGATAGCCAGGGCGAGCGTGCTGGCGGCATAGGCCACGGTGGCCGTAGCGCCAGAAGTGCGAATGGCGTGAACCGGGATGTAGCTCACGAACAAATAGAACGCGAAGGCGCCCAACAAACTGATGCCCACCACCCGACGCAACGCCTGTGGGTGCTCACGCCACAGGGTGCGCAATGGGTGACGCACCGGGCTTGCCTGGCGTTGGTGCTGGATGAAAGCTTCAGGTTCGGCAACCGAGCGACGCAGCCACAACCCGACGAAACTGCCCAGGGACCCGATCAGAAACGGAATGCGCCAGCCATAATCGACCATCTGCTCCTTACTGAGCATTGATGTGAGCGTCCAGGCCAGTGCGGAGGCGAACAGCAAGCCCAGGGCGATGCTGAAGAACATGAATCCGGAGTAGAACCCGCGCCGAGTTCGTGGCGCGGACTCGGCGAGAAAGGTGGCGGCCGCGCCGTACTCTCCCCCCACCGATATGCCCTGGACCATGCGCGCCAGCACCATCAGAATCGGCGCGGCGAGGCCGATGCTGGCATAGGTGGGTAACAGGCCGATGACCAGCGAAGGCAGGGCCATCATCAAAATGGTCAGGGTCAGCGCAGCGCGACGTCCGACCCGGTCATTGAACAGGCCGATCAGCAATCCGCCGACCGGGCGCATACCAAAACCCACTGCGAACACCCCGAATGTCGCCAGCAAGGCAGCCGTTTCGCTGTCCGAGGGGAAGAACTGCGGGCCGAAATACAGCGCGAAAGCCGTGTAGATCGACCAGTCGAACCACTCGATGGTATTGCCGATGCTGCCTGCGACTATGGGTCGCCAGGCCGTTGCCAGGGTCAGCGGTGCTGCGGGCTCGCTGAGGGTGCCTGCAACTGTGGATGCGTCGTTCGCCATGTGATGAGCCTCAATTGTGATTGTTATCAGGCGTCTTTCAAAAAGCACGGGCCTGGCTTGGTCAGCCTGACCCGGTGAGCCCGCGCATGAAATCGAGCACTGGCAACTGGCTGTCGAGCAAAGCGTGTCCCAGGCGCTGCTGCCAATACCGTTCGCTGCCGAACTGCAGCCGCCATTCATGCAGACGGCGGGTGTAGAGTTGCAGGTCGTACTCTTCAGTAATGCCGATCGCACCGTGCACCATATGCCCGATGGCACCGATGCTGCTCACTGCCTGGCTGGCTCGGGCCTTGGCCAGCGCTGCCAGACGCGGATCGACTGCCAGCCCGCTGCCGCGCAGTGCCAGTTGAGCCGCCATCCGCACCGCATACACCTCCTCTGCCAGCACCGACAGTTGTTGCTGCACCGCTTGAAAGCGCGCGATGGGTTTACCGAACTGGTGGCGTTCGGCGGCATAACTCAACGACAGCTGGAGAACCCGACCCGCCGCGCCGGCGATCAGTGCCGCAAAAATGGCGGCACCGATGGCTTCCCAGTCGTGACATTGATTAAGTTTCCAGGCGCTGGCGGGCAACGTCGTCCATTGCAGATCGGCGCTGAGCCCGGCAACACCCGATGCAGCAACAGGCTCGGCATCGGCCACTGGCAGCAGCCAGGCGCCATCGTCCAGCAGCACCAGGACGTGCTCCACCGTGGCAGCGAAGGCTACATTGCGGCACTCCACGCGCTCACCCACCCGCTGCCCACGCGCCAGCGCAATGGCGCCACGCGGCCGGTCATGCCCTTCTGCCGCCAAGGCCGCGTAAACCCACATCGTGGTGGCTACTGCCAGGGGCAAGGCGCAGGCACCGCAAATCTGCAGCACTTCACCCAGCGTTTCCAGGTTCGCCCCGGCGCCCCCATGCTGTTCGGCAAGCAACAGATCGGCAAAACCGCTGTCGGTGACCTCCTGCCAGGCACCCGGGTCTGCGCCAGCCTGCTCGATGGAGCGCACGCGCTGACTGTCGAATGTCGCCTGCAGCCACTGGCTGAAGGCATCGCTGATGAAACGATCAATACTCATGCCAGGCTCCTAACGTAGATCCAGACCGCGCGCGATCACCCCGCGCAGGATTTCCCGGGTACCACCGCGCAGGGAAAAGGCCGGGGCCACCTGGCACAGATAGTCGAGCGTGCGTCTGAGCAACGCAGGCGGCGGCTCGCTATCCGCGCCGATGGCATCGGCAATCAGCAGCGGCACCGACTGCTCGAAGCTGGTTCCCAGGTCTTTGACCAGAGCCGCTTCGATGACCGGGCTGTGACCCGCGGCAAGACGTCCGGTGACTGCCAGCGACAGCCCGCGAAGGGTCGTCAGCTCCGCGACCAGACGCCCCAGCAATACCGCGTCGTCGCGCTTGCCGCGCTGGCGCAGCCAGGCCAGCCACGCATCCAGCAGCACCAGGCTGGAGTACAAGCGCTCCGGCCCGCTGCGCTCGAAGGCCAGCTCGGCGGTCACTTGCTCCCAACCCTGCCCTTGCGCACCGATCAGCGCGGTGGCGGGCAGTTGCACGTCGTTGAAGAAGACCTCGGCGAAATGCGAACTGCCGGTCAGGTCGCGAATCGGCCGGATGTCGATACCCGGAAGGGTCAGGTCGATGATCAGCTGTGACAAACCGCTGTGGCGGTCTTCCGGGCTGCCGGAGGTACGCACCAGCGCGATCATGTAGTCGCTGTGCTGGGCATAGGTGGTCCAGATCTTCTGCCCGTTAAGCCGCCAGCCCTCACCGTCCGGCTGGGCGCGGCTGCGCACACTGGCCAGGTCCGAGCCGGCACCGGGCTCGCTCATGCCGATACAGAAGAACGCCTTTCCCTGGCAGATCCGGGGCAGATAGAAGGCTTTTTGCGCATCGCTGCCGTAACGCAGGATCAACGGGCCGCTCTGGCGATCGGCAATCCAGTGGGCAGCCACCGGCGCGCCGGCACAGAGCAATTCTTCGACCACGACGAATCGGGCGAAGGCGTCCAGTTCGGCCCCGCCATAGGCCTTGGGCAGCGTCAGCCCCACCCAACCCCTGGCCGCCAGTGCCCGGCTGAAGTCAGCGTCGAAACCCTGCCAGCTGCGGGCACGAACGTCGGTGGGATAAGCCCCCATACGGTCCAGCAAAAACGTGCGGACCTGCTCACGCAGCGCTTCATGAGCCAGCGGTTCAGGGGTGAAATCAAGAGCCTGAAGCATGGGCTACCTCTTAGGCCGGACGCCCGGCGAGCAAGCGTTTGACCGAGTATTCCATCACCACCACGGCGTGCTGATTGCTGACGGTGACCTGTTGCGTGACCACCGCGCGCCCGGATTTGGAGGTAGGCCGTACATCGCTGATCTGAACCACCGCCTGCACGGCGTCGCCCACCATGACCGGTGCCTTGATCACCTGCTGCAGCTCAAGCAGTGCCAGCCCAACATTTTGCAGCAGGGTCTGCATCAGAATGCCTTCGATCAGGCTGTAGGTCAGGGCTGACGGCACGGGCCGCCCGCCCTTGATGGCGCCGGGATAATCGGCGTCTATGAAAATGACTTCGGTTTGCCCGGTCACGCCAATGAAGTTGATCAGGTCGGCTTCGGTTACCGTACGGCGAAAGGTGCGAAAGCGTTGGCCCTGTTCCAGCTCCTGCCAGAACAGGCCTTGGCCGAGCAGCGGAATCTCGTCATGCATGGGTCGTCCCCTGTTGTTTTTATTGATAGGACGAGACTAGCGAGGCACCCTTTCATTTTCTAATATTGTTTTTCATTCGATTGATAGGGATTCGGTATCAATATGGACGTCCGTCAACTGCGCCAGTTTGTCGTGCTGGCCGAAACCCTCAACTTTCGCCGCGCAGCGGAGTTGTTGCACATTTCCCAGCCGCCTTTGTCCGTGGCGATCCGCAAGCTTGAGGAAAGCTTCGGCACCCCGCTGTTCGAGCGCTCGACGCGCCAGGTCAGGCTGACCGAAGCAGGGGTTGCTGCCCTTGCGGACGTGCGCAAGGCGCTGTTTCACCTGGAGCAGGCCCAGCGCCATGCCCGTGAAACCGTCGATGGAGTGCGCGGGCTGTTGAGCGTCGGGTGTGTGGGTTCGGCCACGCTTTCGTTGATCCCGCGCATCCTTCCGGTGTTTCGCCAGCGCTATCCGGGTATCGATCTGGTGCTGCGGGACTACCCTTCCAACCGCATCATCGAAGAGGTCGAACGCGGGTTACTCGATGTCGGGCTGGTGCGCTCGCCGATCATCGACCGCTATCAGGTCGCAAGCGAACTGCTGGAGGCAGACCGGCTGATTGCCGTGGTGCCGGCCAGCCATATGCTCGCCGCTCGTAAGCGGATAGGCCTCAATGAGCTGTCTGACGCAGACTTTGTTTCCTACTCACGGGAGGAAGCCACCGGCTTGCATTACGCCGTCAGCAGCGCCTGTCAGGCGGCAGGTTTCCTGCCCAGAGTAGTCCAGGAGACCACGCAGATTCAGGCCACCATCAGCCTGGTGGCCGCAGGCCTGGGGGTGGCACTGGTGCCCTCGCTGCATGGTCACCGCAGCGTAGATGGCGTTCATTTCCTCACGCTTGCGGATGTGAACCTGGGGCCGGACATCGGCCTTTCATTGATCTTCAACGCCCAGACCGAAACCCGCATTGCCCGGGCTTTCAGGTCGACGTGCATGGATGTCATGGGCAAGAAAACCCTGCAAGCACCATAGACTCTCACCTGTGGGTTGCACCTGCCTGCCAAGCCTATTTCACATCTGCGCCGCTTTCGCCTTTTGGCGCGACACATTTTGACACAGGGGTTTCCCGTTATTCACCGAGGATGTTAGCGTGCCAACCGCTCTGATCGAACGATCAGCTATTGCGCACAAACCGTTCTCATAAACCGCCTGCAAAGGAATGCCCCAAGCAATGAATTTTCCCCTCAAGCACCTGGCTGCGGCCACGTTAGTGCTGGCGAGCCTGTCGGCGTTCGCCACGCCTGCCAGCGCCAATGTCACCGCGCAACAGAGCGATATCATTCTCAAAACGTTCAACGACGCGACGTTCATTGATTTCAGGCAGTTTCTGGGCAGTGTCGCCAACAGCGATGTTTCAAAAACCGATAACCTTCGCCCGGCCATCAGCGCATTTCTCGATAACAAGACGCTGAGTGCCGAGCAGCAAAACGAAATTCATCGCCTGCTCGGTTTGTATGCGCGGTTGAAGTACGGCAGCGCGGCAACCGAAACCCTGCGTGAACTGGTGGAGATTCCCACGTTTCACAAGGACGGAGTCCCTCAGCACGAGAACCCTGAGTTCATCAGGATCGCCGAGAAGATCAAAACCCTCGCCGAGTCGTTCAATCTGCACTTTCGCAACGTCGACAACCGGGTCTACGAGATTTCCCTCGAAGGCGCGGGCAAGGAAGTGGTCGGAATCCACGCCCACGCCGATGTGGTGCCGGTAACACCGGAAAACTGGGTGCTCAAGGACGGCACCCATCTGGACCCGTTCAAGGTCACGCTGATCGGCGACCGCATGTACGGTCGTGGCACCGAGGATGATAAGAACGGCATCGTGGTGGCGCTGTACGCCATGAAAGTCATCAAGGAAGAGCAGTTGCCGCTGGCACGCAATTTCAAACTGCTGATCGACACCACCGAAGAAACCGCTGGCGATGCGATTCCCTATTACTTCGAACGCAACCCGGTGCCCGAGTACAACCTGGCGCTGGACGGCAGCTACCCGGTAGTAATTGCCGAAAAGGGCTACGGTACGGTGATGGCGACCTTTGCACGCCGAACTGCCGAGGGCGAAGGGGCTGAAGTCGCTTCAATGACCGGCGGCATGGCGACCAACCAGATCCCGTCGCGATCGGTCGCTACCCTGTTGACCGACCAACCCGAGGCGCTTGCAGCCAGCCTTCAAAAAGCCGGCACCGACTACGCCCAGCGTAACGGCGGCGACTTCGAAGTGAGCGCCAAGGTTGAAGGCAAGGACGTCAATCTGACGATTACCGGCGTTTCGGCGCACTCATCCGAGCCGCAGTCCGGGGTTAATCCGGTGGCAAGAATGCTGGACTTCATCAACAGCCTGGATGGCAAGGTCGCGCTCAAGCATAACCAGATCACCGACGCCGCTCGCTACGCCGCAGACAACTGGGGCCTGGATTATCTGGGCAGCAAACTGGGCGTCGGTTTCTCCGATCCGTTCATGGGGCCGTTGACGGCGTCACTGACCTATGTCGCGCTGGACGACAAAGCCTTCAAGCTCGCAGTGAATTTGCGGGTGCCAAAAGGCAAGTCTGTGGACGTCCTGAAGTCCGAGATCGCTGGCAAGCTTGATGCCTGGAGCCAGAAAACCCACATCGCGCCTGCCTTGGACTACTCGATCGCCGAGCCGATGTATCGCAATCCGGAGGGTGAATGGGTCAAGGCCCTGCTGGCCGTTGCCAGCGAGAACCTGAACATGGAGCACACGTTCGGCACCTCGGCCGGGGCCACCTCGGTCCATGAGTTGCCCAATGGCGTGCAGTTCGGCCTGGCACGTCCTGACCTTAAATACACCGGCCACACCGACAGCGAGTTCAAGACCACCGGGCAGTTTCTGCTGGACTTGCAAATCGTGACCGAGATGATGGGACGCATCGGGCAACTGCCCAAGCTCTGATGCAAGGCCGCAAGCCACCTGGACCTTCAGGTGCTTGCACACCCCTGTCGCTGCTGTCGTATCCGGTGACGGCAGCGCACAGGTCAACTCCCGTAGGCGGCCCACCGTGGCCGTTGATCCATTCGACAAGCGCCCCGGACAGTCAGCCGTCGCGCAGCAGTGGACACACCTGCCCGGCCCGTTCGGCCAGCACATTGCGCAGTGCGTTCATCTGCGCAATGCGTTCGTCCAGCGCGGCGATTTTTTCCGCAAACAGCCGGCTCAGCACGTCTTTCGAGACATCCTCGCTGTTCCACAACAGCGGCAGGTTCTCGCCGATCTGCGCCAGTGAAAACCCCAACTGCTGCGCCATCTTGATGTACCCCACCAACTGCACTGTTTGCTCGGCATAGACCCGGTAGCCATTCGCCGTGCGCCGGGGCTTGATCAGGTGTTTCTCTTCATAGAACCGCAGCGCGTCGACCGACACCCCGGTGCGTGCTGCCACTTCGCCGATTCTCATGCTCATCGTTGCCCGTATTGACTCTGGACCCAGGACCAGGCTTTAGCCTGCGGGTCCAAACTGTGAGGGATGATTATGCTCAGCGTAAAGCGCAATCTACATATCGTCCGGGCGAGCGCCTGGTACGACTTGATCGTGACGGCGGGCTTCATGACGCCGTGGACCGCATCAATGGTATTCAAAGGCTTCGCCGCGTTGTCCGACGAGCTGGCGCTAAGTCGCCCGGTACCCATCCTGGACGCAACCACGATGCTGCTGGCGAATCTGCTCGGCAGTGTGGTGGTGGTCTGGTCACTCTGGCGTCTCAGGCATCCGGGTCGCAGCGTCGGGCTCTACGACGCCCTGGCTCGAATGCTCTTTGCGACCTGGCAGCTGTACGCGGTCGCGCATGGCGCCAGCTTTCTACTGCTAGGGTTCACGGTGTTCGAAATCGGGTTCGGCATTGCCCAAAGCCTGCCGCTGTCGGGTCAACGAACCTGGGGCGAGGCGCGTCGCAGGAAGACCCACTGAAGCCCCCGCCGATTTTTGCGTGCTCTGCAAGGGCGTCTTGGATGCCTGTTTATCGGCCCTGATAACGCGCTTCGAAATCATCGGCCAATTGCTCAAGCGTCACGCTGCCCAAGCGCGCTATCAGCAACGCCTGGGCGGCGTCGAAGGCATCTGTCAGGGCAGCGTTCACCGCTTGCTCGACCAGGCATTCGGGATGGTCGGTGGACAGGCCGATGGCAAACAACGAGGACGAACCGAGCGCCTGGTGAATATCCAGCAGCGTGATATCGGCCAGCGGCCGGGCCAGCGTCCAGCCGCCGCGGTGGCCCTTCTCCGAACGCACATAGCCCTGCTCCTTGAGCAGCGCCATGGTTCGCCGTACCACGACCGGGTTGGTCCCGAGCATCTGCGCGAGGGTGTCGGACGTGGCGGGCAGTTCGTGGCGCGCCATGTGGATGAGCACATGCAGCATGCGCGACAGGCGGGTGTCGGTTCTCATCGATCCCGGATTCCAGACTTTAGGTGTGCCAAGTATCGCTCGATACATCATTAGTTACGAGAGCGTTGACAGCATCATTTCTTGTAACTTACGGTGTGTCGAGATTTTCATCCAGCGCTTAACCCTCAGGAGGTCAGATCCATGACGTATGACGTGATCATCATCGGCGGCAGTTACGCCGGTATTTCCGCAGGTTTGCAGGTGGCGCGGGCGCGCCGCAAGGTGCTGGTCATCGACGCCGGCCTGCGGCGCAATCGCTTTGCCCATCAGGCGCACGGGTTTGTGGGTCATGACGGCAGTGACCCGGCGCTGATCGCCCAGCAGGCGAGTGAACAACTGCAGGCTTACCCGAACGTCGACTGGCTGTGCGCACTGGCGGCAACTGCTTTACGGCAAGGTGAGACGTTCGTGGTGACGCTCGCCGACGGCCAGTCGTTCGCGGGGTCACGGCTGATCCTCGCCACGGGCGTCGTCGACGAGCTCCCCGACATCCCCGGCCTGGCCGAGCGTTGGGGCACGTCAGTCTTCCACTGCCCGTATTGTCACGGCTACGAGTTGAACGGCGGCGCGATCGGCGTTCTGGCAAGCGGTCCGCTTGCGTTGCACCATGCCTTGATGCTGCCGGACTGGGGGCCGACCACGCTTCTGCTCAACCAGGCGTTCGAGCCGGATGCCGAGCAAGTGGGAAGGCTGATTCACCGCGGCGTGGTCGTGGAATCTGAGCGGGTAACGGCGCTGGGCGAGCATGCGCAGGTGACGCTTGCCAGCGGTCGCACACTTGAATTCGCCGGGCTGTTCACCCAGCCACGCACTCACATGGCCTCACCGCTGGCAGCACAGCTGGGCTGTGAGTTCGAAGACGGCCCGATGGGTGCGTTCATCAAAGTCGACGCCATGCGCGAAACCAGCGTGCCGGGCGTGTTTGCCTGTGGCGACGCCGCCGTCGCCGCGGGCAATGTGGCGACAGCCGTCGGCGACGGCGCGCGTACTGGCGGCGCCGCCCATCAATCACTGATGTTGCGCTGATGACGCGCTGATCATTCATCCACGCCATGCCCCTTTCACAGGGGCATGGGGCAAGTGGCTATGTGCGCCACCGCACAGACAGTATTCCCGACCCACCACCACACTCACGGCTGCAAAGCTACGTCCTGACGGCGCTGCTCGGTGCTGGCGCGATGCGTTGTGCACTTCTCAAATGCGCGATCTGGATTGCGCATTCAGACCTGAGATTCTATGACCAGCATTTGGACACGCCTGAAAAAAGCCGCCGCACGGACGCTCGACGTTGGCCGCAGCGATCAACCCGCCTCTTCCCGATTCGAATACGAGCCCATCCTGCGCGCGGAGCTGTTCAATGCCGATCAGATGGCCAGCCACGGGATTGCGCTGGCCGGCCTGCATCGGCTCAGCCCCTTGTCGGCCCGTGACTCGATGCTGCGCAGGCTCGACGACAACGAACAATTGCTGTTGCGCAGTTGCACAGCACTGGCCAAGGCGCAGAAATCCACCCGGCGAGTGACTCCTGCAGCGGAATGGTTGCTGGATAACTATTTCCTGGTCGAGGACCACATCCGCACCGCCCGCAGCCACCTGCCAAGAGGCTACAGTCGTGAACTACCGCGCCTGTCCAACGGCCCTTCCGCCGGGTTGCCTCGGGTGTACGACATTGCCCTGGAGACTATCTCCCACGGCGATGGCCGCGTCGACGAGCAAAGCCTGAGCCGTTTCATCCAGTCGTATCAAACGGTAATGCCCCTGGCCCTGGGTGAGTTGTGGGCAATTCCGATCATGTTGCGCCTGGCCCTGATCGAAAACCTGCGCCGGGTCGCCTCGCGGGTGATCGCCAATGCGAACGACCGCAACCTGGCCGATGACTGGGCCGAGCGCCTGATCGAAACGTCCGAGCAGGACAGCAAAAGCGTGGTGCTCACTGTGGCCGACATGGCCCGCTCGGAGCCGCCGATCAGCGCAGCGTTCGTTGCCGAGTTCACCCGGCGCCTGCAAGGGCAAAGCGCGGGGCTGGCCATGCCGTTGAACTGGATCGAGCAGGTGCTCAGTGAAACCGGTTCGAGCATCGAGCGTCAGGTGCAACTCGATGCCCAGCAACAGGCGGCCGACCAAGTGTCCATCGGCAACAGCATCGGCAGCCTGCGCGTGTTGTCGGCCACCGACTGGCGCGAATTCGTCGAGCGCATGAGCCATGTCGAACAGGCCCTCGCCCAAGACCCTGCACAGATTTATCGAGCGATGGATTTCAGCACCCGCGACAGCTATCGGCATGTCATCGAGCGGTTGGCCCGGCGCAGCCGCGGCCAGTCGGAAATCCAGGTCGCCCGCGCGGCCGTCGATCTGGCATGCGCGCGCCGTGCCTCAGCGCCCGGCGACCGGCTCGCGCACCATGTCGGCTACTACCTGATCAGCGCGGGGCTTGCGACGCTGGAGCGACAACTCGCTGCCCGGGTGCCGATCCACGAGCGCTGGAAGCGCCTGGTACTGCTCTCACCCATGATGTTCTACCTGGCGCCGGTGGCGCTGCTCACGCTGCTGTTCGCTTGGCCGCTGCTGGCCTCGGCGTCGAGCGATGGCGCACCCACTGGCGCGCTGATCCTGCTGGCGATTCCTTGCCTGATCATGACCAGCCGCCTGGCGATCGGCCTGATCAACTGGCTGGTGACCTTCAGCATGCCGCCGGCCGTGCTGCCGAAAATGGATTACGCCACTGGCATTCCCGACAGTGCGCGCACGCTGGTGGTCGTACCGACGCTGATCGCCACGCTGGCGGACGTCGATGAACTGGTCGAAGGCCTGGAAGTGCGCTTCCTGGCCAACCGCGACAGCAATCTTTATTTCGCCTTGCTCAGCGACTTTCTGGATGCTGCCCAAGCCTCTGAGCCACTGGACGCCGAATTGCTTGCCAAGGGCCGCCAGGCCATCACGCTGCTCAATGAGAAATACGCCGACGGTCAAGGCGACCGCTTCTTCCTGCTGCATCGCCCGCGCCTGTGGAACCCCGGCGAACAGGTCTGGATGGGCCACGAACGCAAGCGCGGCAAGCTGGTGGAACTCAACAGCCTGTTGCGTGGTGAAGGTCAGGAGCGCTTCCAGGCAATTGTCGGTGATATAGCATCCTTGCAGAGCGTGCGTTACGTCATCACGCTGGACACCGACACCCTGCTGCCACGCGATGCCGCCCGCCTGTGCGTGGCGGCGATGATGCACCCCTTGAATCGGCCGGTCTTCGACGACGTGAGCGAACAGATCGTCTCAGGCTATGCCGTGCTGCAGCCCAGGGTGGGCATCAGCCTGACCAGTGCCACGCGCTCGGTCTATGCCCGGCTGTTTGGCAGCGATGCCGGCGTTGACCCCTATACCCGCGCGGTCTCGGACGTGTATCAGGACCTGTTCCAGCAAGGCTCATTCATCGGCAAGGGCATTTATGACGTCGATGCGTTCACCCGTGCGCTGGAGGGCTGCCTGCCGGACAACCAGATCCTCAGCCACGACCTGATCGAAGGCTGCTACGCCCGCGCCGGGCTGCTCAGCGACGTGCAACTCTACGAGCAATACCCATCGCGCTACGCGGTGGACGTCAAACGCCGGCATCGCTGGATACGCGGCGACTGGCAACTGCTGCCCTGGACACTGCCGCGCGCGCGCGACGCCGACGGCAGATGGGTACGCAATCGGCTCAGCCTCATGGCGCGCTGGAAGATCCTCGACAACCTGCGCCGCAGCCTGGAGCCGATGGCGCTGCTGCTGATGTTCGCCTGGGGTTGGTTCGCCAGCAGTGCGCCGCTGGGCTGGACCGCAGCGGTGGCCGGATTGCTGGTCATCCAGCCCACGCTCCGAGCACTGCTGGACGCCCTGTACGCACCCACTGACGTGCCTTATCGTCCGCATTTTGGTGCGGTGTCCGGGCATCTTGGGCATGATTTGGCCTGCGCCTGCCTGACCATCGCCTGGCTGCCCTACGAGATGTATTACAGTGCCGACGCGATCCTGCGTTCGCTATGGCGCATTGGTTTCAGCAGGCGCCTGCTGCTGCAATGGCAGCCCTCGCGCGAAGTGGAGCGCACACTGGGTAACAGTTTGCGCGGCCTTTACCGGCAGATGTGGATCGGACCCGCCGCCGCTGTCGTTTCGGCCGTGGTGCTGGGCATTGCAAGCCCGCTGACACTGGGCATTGCAAGCCCGGTGCTGCTGGCGTGGCTGACTGGCCCCTGGCTGGCATGGCGACTCAGCGCTGCCCCTCGGCAATCGGTGTTCACGCCCTCGACCGACGAGCTACGTTTCCTGCGCGTGCTGACCCGCAAGACCTGGGCGTTCTTCGACCAATACGTCGGCCCCCAGGACAACTGGCTGCCCCCGGACAACGTACAAGAGGCGCCGAAACCGGCGATTGCCCATCGCACCTCCCCGACCAACATGGGCATGGCGTTGCTGGCCCATCTGGCTGCTCACGATTTCGGTTACCTGAGCACCGAGCGGCTGCTGACACGGCTGGCTGCCTCGCTGGACAGCATGAACGGTCTGGAGCGCCATCGGCAGCACTTCTATAACTGGTACGACACGCAGACCCGTGAACCGTTGCGCCCGTACTACATCTCCACAGTCGATAGTGGCAATCTGGTCGGTCTGCTGTTGACCCTGCGCACCGGCCTGCTGCAATTGGCCGACGCGCCCCTGTTCGGCTCGACCGTGGTCAAGGGCCTGGGAGACACCCTCGATACCTTGGCGGAAGCTCAACAGGCCGTGGGGATCGATGAGCGCGCGCTCATCGAACTCCGTAAACGCCTGGAACAGGCCTCCCGCGCTGCTGACATCGACACCCTCGGCGAACTCTTGCACGCCGCCCGGATCATGCTCGCCGGCGTACCCTTGGGCAGTGATGAGGACAGTCTGTATTGGCGCGAAGCACTCACCCTCCAATGCCTGGACTGGAGCGAAGAGTTGCAGCGCTACCGACTTCCCGCGTCGCAGATCGACCACCAACCTTTACCTTGCACGCTGCGTCAGCTGGCGTCACTGGATCCGGCGCATTGGGCCGCTGAGCATCGATCGACAGTCCAGGGCGTACGCACGGTGGCCACGGAACGGCTGGCCACCCTCGATCGCCTCGCCGCACTGGCGACGTCGCTGGCGCAGATGGATTTTTCGCTGCTCTACGACAGCCCCCGCGATTTGTTCGTCATCGGCTATAACGCCGACGAGCGCCGGCTCGACACCGGCCACTACGACCTGCTGGCTTCGGAGGTGCGGCTGACCAATTTCGTGGTCATCGCCCAAGGCCAGATCCCGCAACGGGCCTGGTTCACCCTGGGCCGCCTGCTGGGCGAAAATGCCGGCACACCGACGCTGCTGTCATGGTCCGGCTCGATGTTCGAATACCTGATGCCCATGCTGGTAATGCCCAATTACGACGGCAGCCTGCTGGACCAGACCTGCCGCTCGGCGGTGGCAGTGCAGATCGAGCATGGCGCCAAGCTGGGCATCCCGTGGGGTGTCTCGGAGTCGGGTTACTACACCCTGGATGCGAACTTCAACTATCAATATCGCGCCTTTGGTGTTCAGGGCCTGGGGCTTAAGCGCGGGCTAAGCGAAGACATCGTGATCGCGCCCTACGCCAGTGCCCTGGCGCTGATGGTCGATGCGGATGCGGCCTGCAAAAACCTGCAGCGCCTGGCCTTGCAAGGCTCTGCCGGGCGCTTCGGGCTGTACGAAGCAGTGGACTACACCGAAGCCCGCGTGCCTCGCGGCCAGCGTTTTGCCGTGGTTCAGTCGTTCATGGCCCACCACCAGGGCATGAGTTTGCTGTCTCTGACCAGCGTGCTGCTCGACCAGCCCATGCAACGGCGTTTCGAGGCAGACCCTGCGCTGCAAGCGACACTGCTGCTGTTGCAGGAGCGCGTCCCCAACGCCGCCGCGCCGTATCTGCAGGTCGCGCAGTCACCGATCACCGACGACAGCGGTCAGGGCCAGGACAGCGGATTGCGGGTATTTGTCGAACCCGGACGCAAACGTCCTGCGGTGCAACTGCTTTCCAATGGGCGCTATCACGTCATGCTCACCAGCGCCGGCGGCGGGTATAGCCGGCGCAATGATGTGGCACTTACCCGATGGCATGAAGACGTGTCGCAGGATAACTGGGGCATGTTTTGCTATCTGCGCGACGTCGAGAGCGGCAAGTTCTGGTCGGCCGCGCATCAGCCGACGATGCAATGGCCTGAGAGTCACGAGGCAATCTTCAGCGACTCGCGAGCGGAGTTTCGGGCACGCAATCTGGACTTCGACAGCCACCTGGAAATCGTCGTCTCGCCGGAGGACGACATCGAGATGCGCCGTCTGCACATCACCAACCGTGCAGCGGTGGCCAAGACCCTGGAAATCACCACCTATGCCGAAGTGGTGCTGACATCGCCAAGCAATGATGCGATGCACCCCGCGTTCAGCAAACTGTTCGTGCAGACCGAGCTGCTGCCGCAGTTGCAAGCCATCGTGTGCAGCCGCCGGCCGCGGGCCAGCGACGAGTCCACGCCATGGATGTGTCACCTGCTGGCTGCCCATGGCGTGGACATCGACGCGATTTCCTATGAAACCGATCGCGCCCGGTTCATCGGTCGCGATCGCAGCCTGGTAGCACCTGCAGTGCTGGACCCTGACTGCGCGCGCCTGTCCGGGACGGCAGGACCGGTGCTCGATCCTATCGTCGCGATTCGCTGCAGGGTGACCTTGCAGCCCGGTCAGCAGGGCACCATCGATCTGGTCACCGGGATTGCCGACAACCGCGACGGCTGCCTGTTCCTGATCAACAAATACCGGGACCGTCATCTGGCCGACCGTGTGTTCGACCTGTCGTGGACCCATAGCCAGGTGCTGCTGCGCCAGCTCAACGCTTCGCTTTCCGATGCCCGGTTGTTCGAGCAGATGGCCGCTTCGCTGCTGTACGCCAACGCATCAATGCGCGCGGACAGCGCCGTACTGATCGCCAACCGGCGCAATCAGTCGGGGCTCTGGGGCCAAGCCATTTCCGGTGATCTGCCCATCGTGCTGTTGCAAATCCATAGCCTGGACAACATCGACCTGGTCCACCAACTGGTGCAGGCCCATGCCTACTGGCGTCAAAAAGGCTTGGTGGTGGATCTGTTGATCTGGAACGAGGATCAGGCCGGGTATCGTCAGCAACTGCAGGATGCGCTCATGGGCCTGATCGCCTCAGGCAGTGAAGCGACCCTGATCGATCGTCCGGGCGGCGTATTCGTGCGCCAGACCCAACAGATGTCCGGCGAAGACCGCACCCTGGTGCTGTCGGTGGCCAGGTTGGTTTTCAACGACGAGCTGGGCACGCTCAGCGAACAGCTTCATCGCCGTCGTCGGTCGCCGGTGCATGCGCCTTTCGTGGCGAGCCGAGCCTCTTTCCCTGAACTGCGCCGGCCAGACCCGCGCCCTGCCCGCCCACCCTCTACCGCGCTGCTGCTGAACAACGCCTACGGCGGTTTCAGTGAAGATGGCAGCGAATACGTGATCACTGGCCTGGCGTCGCAACCGACGCCCGCGCCGTGGGTCAACGTGCTGGCCAATGCGCACTTGGGTACCGTGCTCTCGCAGGCGGGCAGTGCGTATACCTGGGCCGAAAACGCTCACGAATATCGCCTGACACCCTGGCACAACGACCCGGTCACCGACCGCGGCAGCGAGGCGATTTACCTGCGCGATGAAGAGACCGGGCATTTTTGGTCGCCGACGCCACAACCTTGCCCTGGCAGCGGCCCTTACCGCACGCGCCACGGGTTTGGCTATAGCGTGTTCGAACACGAAGAAGACGGGATTTACAGCGAGTTATGGGTCTACGTGGCACTGGATGCGCCGATCAAGTTCTCGCGGCTGTTGTTGACCAACCGCTCCGGGCGCAGCCGCTCGCTGAGCGTCACCGGCTACGTGGAATGGGTGCTGGGGGATCTGCGCAGCAAGTCGGCGATGCACGTGGTGACGCAGTCGGACCCGGTCAGCGGTGCCTTCTTCGCTCGCAATGCCTATTCGATCGAGTTCACCGACCGGGTCGCGTTTTTCGATACCGACACCCTCGATCACGGCGTTACCGGCGACCGCACCGAGTTTCTCGGTCGCGGCGGCACCCTGGCAGCACCAGCGGCGATGCGTCACGCCGGGTTGTCCGGGCGTATGGGCGGTGGCCTTGATCCTTGTGCTGCGCTGCAAGTCGCGGTCGAGCTTGAAGAGGGTCAAACCCGAGAAGTGATTTTGCGTCTGGGTGCGCAAACTTCAAGCCGCGCCGCCACCGGGCTGGTGCAGCAATTCAGGGGCAGCCAGGTGGCGGCAGCGGAGTTGCAAAAGGTGCGTGATCATTGGCAGTCGCTGCTAGGCGTGATTCGTGTCGAAACCCCGTCGCCTGCAGTTGACGTGATGGTCAACGGCTGGCTGATGTATCAGGTCATTGCCTGTCGGTTCCAGGCCCGCAGCGGCTATTACCAGTCAGGCGGCGCGATCGGCTTTCGCGACCAGTTGCAGGACAGCATGGCGATGATCCATGCCGACCCCGCTGCGGTGCGCGCGCACCTGCTGCTGTGTGCCAGTCATCAATACCTGGAGGGTGACGTGCAGCATTGGTGGCACCCGCCGATGAACCGGGGCGTGCGCACGGCGTGCTCCGACGACTTCCTGTGGTTAGTGGCGGCCACCAGTCGTTACATCGAATTGACCGCCGACCTCAGCGTGCTGGAAGAATCCGCGGGCTATCTGGAGGGACGCGCGCTGGGCGCGGGAGAGGAATCCTATTACGACCTGCCGGGCATCTCGCCCACCCGCGAATCGCTGTACCGGCACTGCGTGCGAGCCATCGAGCACAGCCTGCGCCGGGGTCAGCACGGGCTGCCGCTGATGGGCTGCGGTGACTGGAACGACGGCATGAATCGCGTGGGCCAGCATGGCATCGGCGAAAGCGTCTGGCTGGGCTTTTTCAGCTATCAGGTACTGGAGCAATTCGCCCTGACCGCGCGTCTGCACGGCGATGCCGCATTCGCGCAGCAATGCAGCGACCACGCTTTGCAGTTGCGCGGCAACCTGGAGCAGCATGCATGGGACGGCGCCTGGTATCGCCGCGCCTGGTTCGACGATGGTCAGGTGCTGGGCTCGGCGGGCAACGTCGAGTGCCGCATCGACTCCATCGCGCAAAGCTGGTCGGTGTTGTCGGGCGTGGGCTCGTCCAGCCGGCAACGCCAGGCCATGCATGCTCTGGATGAGCACTTGCTCAAGCCTGATATTCGCGCGGTCCTGCTGCTCGATCCGCCATTCGACAAGGGCGCGCTGGACCCCGGTTATATCAAGGGTTACGTGCCGGGCGTGCGGGAAAACGGCGGTCAATACACCCATGCCGCGGTCTGGGCGGGGATGGCCTTCGCGCAACTGGGTAACGCGGCCAAAGCGTGGGAGGTGCTGAACCTGATCAACCCCGCCCATCCGGCGAACATCCCGCGTGTGGATACCTACAAGGTCGAGCCCTATGTCATGGCCGCCGATGTCTACGGCACCGAACCCCATGCCGGGCGTGGCGGCTGGACCTGGTACACCGGCTCGGCAGGCTGGATGTACCGTTTGATCGTGGAGTCATTGCTGGGGGTTCAGCGCAACGGCGACTCGCTGCGCATTGAGCCGCTCATTCCCGGCGACTGGCCTGGTTTCAAGCTGCAGTACTGCTATGGCGCCACGCGTTACCACTTTGATGTACGCCAGGGTGAGGGGCCCGTGACCGCCATGATCCTCGACGGCGAATCGCTGGGTGACAACACCCTGCTGCTGCGCGATGACGGCGTGGAACACAGCATCGTGGTCCACTGCCGCGTGGCATCCCGGCTTCCCTCTGTGGTGTCCACGCACGCCGTCGATAAATAGACGACAAACCACAGCCACGGCGGACAGAGGAGTACCCTGCAAGGGCCTGCCCCTCTTCCGCCTCGGTGCCATGCCATGAACGCCTCATCCCCATCCGGCCACAATCACCTTCTCGCGGCGCTGCCGCCTGGCGACATGCAGCGCCTGGCACCCCATCTGGAGCGGGTCAGCCTGGCGCTGGGCGATGTGTTGTATGAGCCGGGCGATACCTTGCGCCACGTGTACTTTCCCACTGACGCCATCGTGTCACTGCTGCACGTGACCGAAAACGGCTCATCGGCGGAGATCGCCGTGGTCGGCAATGAAGGCCTGATCGGCGTTGCGCTGTTCATGGGTGGAGAAAGCACGTCCAGCCGCGCCGTGGTGCAAAGCGCTGGTACTGCACTTCGCTTGCCGGGCCAGACACTCAAGGCCGAGTTCAACCGTCACGGTGACCTGCTGCTGTTGATGCTGCGCTACACCCAGGCGCTGATCACCCAGATGTCGCAGACCGCCGTGTGCAATCGCCACCATTCCATCGACCAGCAGTTGTGCCGCTGGCTGCTGTTGTCACTGGACCGCCTGCACGGCAATCGCCTGAACATGACCCAGGAACTGATCGCCAACATGCTCGGCGTGCGCCGAGAAGGCGTGACCGAAGCGGCCGGCAAACTCCAGCGCCAAGGCGTGATCGAATACAGCCGCGGCCAGATCACTGTCCTGGACCGCCCACGCCTGGAAAGGCTCAGCTGCGAGTGCTACCTGGTGGTCAAGACCGAAACCGACCGGCTGTTGCATTACACGCGTCGGCAGAAGGATGGATAAAGGACCCGGCAGCGCTTCGTGCACCATAGCAAGCCACCGGATCTTCAGCCTGGGTCAAAAAACTCCATGCCTGCGTAAGGTTCCAGCCTGCATTGCGCCAGCCTCGATGCCAGGCTACCCACGTGCAGTTCCAGACGATGACCATCCGTGTCAAGGAAATAGAACGAATCGCCCTCGCTGGTGTTGGTTTTCCATTCAATGACCTGGCGCAGTCGCAACTGCGCAGTGAGCAGTGCAAACGCGTGCGGCTCGACTGAAAAAGCATAATGGGTGTAATCCGCTGGCTGTTCGGCAGCACGGTTTTCGTCCAGCGACAAGCACAGCCATAGATCCCCCAGGGCAAGATAGGCGCCTTTATTCCAACGGGCAGCCAACCTGAAACCCAACAGCTCTACGTAGAATTCAACGCTTCGGGACAGGTTCACGGTCGCCAGCGTCAGATGGTTCAAGCCAGTCAACATCGGCAGCTTTCCTGAAAAAGGTCATATACGTCACGCGGTGGCCGGTAGGATCTTATCCCTTCGGCCAGGGCGTAGTCATCCGACAAGCAGGCCCCGGGCCACGCGGTATCTGCCGGCCATCAACGGGTGGCAATGCGCAGCAAGGGAACTACCACCGGCATCAATGGCCATGTTTTACGCGCTGACGGCATGCGGGATTTCATCGCCTTTCGGATCGATGTCGTTGTTTATCCTGAAAAACCAAAGCCTGTCCGCTTAGTGCAACTTTGGGGCATTTCTGCTTTGATTGCGCATCGGCAATCGACTGCCACGTCCATCACGGGAAATCACGATGCATCACTGGGGGCAGTTCTGAATAGCCTGACTCGACAAGCGCTGGAGGCTGAGGTCGTGCGCCTGGGCACGGAACTGGCGCGAATGCGCGATGCCGAGAGCGCCGTGCGCCAGAGCAACGAGCGCTCCAGCATGATCCTGGAAACCATCGAAGTAGCGTTCGCCATCGTCGAGGTACGGTTCGACGCCGACGATCACGCCGTTGACTATCGCTTCATCGAGGCCAACCCGGCCTTCGAAAGGCAGGCCGGGGTCAACCTGCGTGGCCAATGGGTCACCGAATTCGCTCCGGACCTGGAGCGCTTCTGGTTCGACACCTATGGCCATGTGGCCAAAACCGGTGAACCGGCCAACTTCGAAAACTACGCAAGCCACTTCGAGCGTTGGTTCGACGTCCGGGCGATCCGGGTCGGCGACCCAGCGCTTCGCCACATCGCGATTTTCTTCAGCGATGTCACCGAACGCCGCCGCGCGCAAGAACGCCTGTCGATCAGCGAGGCGATCGCCCGCGAGAACGTCGAACGTGTCCAGTTGGCCCTGGCGGCAGGTGCGATCATCGGCACCTGGCACTGGCACCTGCCAAGTGATCGCTTCACCGTGGATGAAGCCTTTGCCAAGGCATTCGGCATGGATCCGGCGCAGGGCCGCGAGGGGCTGAGCCTTGAGCAGGTGATCGCCACCGTCCACCCCGAGGACCGAGAGGGGCTCAAGACAGCCATTACTGCCGCCGCTGCCCGCGGGGGCGCTTATGCACATCAGTATCGCGTCCGGCGCGTTGACGGCGTTTACTATTGGCTAGAGGCCAATGGCCGGGTAGAACTGGCCGAGGATGGCACACCGTTGCGTTTTCCCGGCGTGCTGATCGACGTCGAGGAGCGTCGCTCGGTGGAGGATGAACGTGATCGCGCGACCGCGGCACTGCGTGCGCTCAACGACACCCTGGAACAACGGGTTGTCGAACGGACCGCCGAACTGATGCAGGCCGAGGAAAAACTGCGTCAGTCACAGAAAATGGAAGCCGTCGGCCAGTTGACCGGCGGCATCGCCCACGACTTCAACAACCTGCTCGCCGGCATATCCGGCGCGCTGGAGCTGATGAACAGCCGGATCTTTCAGGGCCGCTTCAATGACGTCGACAAGTACATCGTCGCCGCGCAAGCCGCCACCCGACGCGCAGCCGCCCTCACCCATCGGCTGCTGGCCTTCTCCCGCCGGCAAACCCTCGATCCAAGGCCTACCGACGTGAACGCACTGATGCTGGGCATCACCGAGATGATCCAACGCACCGTCGGCCCGGCCATTCGCGTGCAGACGCTGGGCACTCCCGGGCTATGGACCACCCTGGTGGACGCCGGCCAGTTGGAAAACGCGCTGCTGAACCTGTGCATCAATGCCCGCGACGCCATGCCTCAAGGCGGCAGCATTACCATCGAGACGGCGAACCAGTGGATGGATTGCGACATGGCAACCGCGCACGACATCCCGCAAGGCGCTTACGTCTCGCTTTCGGTTACCGATACCGGCACCGGCATGTCGCCGGACATCATGTCCAAGGCCTTCGACCCGTTTTTCACGACCAAGCCGATCGGTCAAGGCACTGGCCTTGGCCTGTCGATGATCTACGGCTTCGCCAATCAGTCCGGCGGGCAGGTTCGGGCGTATTCACAGGTGGGCGAAGGCACCAGCATGTGCATTTACCTGCCGCGCTACGACGGTAACGCGATGGCTGAGGAAATTGATTTCAGCGGCCCCCACGACCCTGTGCCGGTCGCCAGCGAGACGATTCTGGTGGTGGATGATGAGCCTACCGTGCGCATGTTGTTGATGGATGTACTCGCAGACCTCGGCTACACGGTGCTTGAAGCCGGCGACAGTGTGGCCGGGCTGACGGTGCTGCGCTCGGACGTGCATATCGACCTGCTGATCACCGATGTCGGCCTGCCGGGTGGCATGAACGGGCGACAGATGGCCGATGCAGGCCGCGAGCTGCGGCCTGGCATGAAGACGCTATTCATCACCGGCTATGCGGAAACGGCAGTGGTCGGCAACGGCAACCTGGGTGAAGGCATGTGGGTATTGACCAAGCCATTTGCAGTGGATGCGCTGACGTCACGTGTCAGAGAGTTGATGAACAGCTGAATCCGGTCTTACCTTGGTTCAGGCATCTGCAATCAAGACTCGCGCAGCCAAGCAATCGAGGGCGCGGAAGATTGTTCGGGGTGGCCGAACGGTGATGGCGGTTCATGCGGATTTATCCGATCAACGCAAACCGGCAAGATGCAGCGCATGGCCTGACGGCCCCCCTGCCCCCTGAAGCTGGAGCATTTGCATGAACACAGCATCGTTGAAGACCGCCATCATCACCGGCGGCTCCGGTGGCATCGGCCAAGCCATCGCCACCCGCTTGGCCGCCGACGGTTTTGCGGTCGTGATCAACTACGCAGTCAAGGATGCGGCGGGATTCGGCTGTACACCCATGAACTGATGAGCGAAAACCTGGCGATCTACAGCAAGCTGGGCTATCAGGAAACTCACCGCGCCACCGAAGACGGCTTTCCTCGAGTCTTCATGCGCAAGCCGCTCTAGGTTTGTTGACCCTTTACTCAACTTTTACGGAGTGTGGACGTTCGTTTACACCGAACCGGTGTTTCATGGATCCATGGCGAACCCAAACATCTCGCCTGAGGAGACACCATGATTTCGAAGATGACCCAAGCCTTGATCCTGTCCGGTTGCCTGGTCGCTGCAGGCGCAGCCTCAGCCGATGAACGCGATATGGTCGTGCCAGTCATCGCCGGGGCGGCCGTCGGTGCAGTGTTGGCGACCGTGATCAGCGGTGCCGGCCACAATCATCACCGTGCCTACTATCAGGATTATCGACCACAACCCCGTTATCAGCCGGTGTACCAACCGGTAGCCTATGTCCCTGTGCAGCGCGTGGAATACCGCCGCTACGCCCCGCCACCGCCTCGTGGCTACGACGACCGGGGTTACGGTCGACACTTTGATCAGGGCCGTGGTGACGGTCGCTGGTAAACGCTGGTTCATAGGCTGCCCTGACCGCCCTCCTGACCGAGGGCGGTTTTTTTTCGTCCTGGCCTGGAGGGCTGTTTCCTAAGGCCGACGGGGCGCTGGCCAAGGTCCCCGTTCTGCACATAACGCACACACGAACCACCAACACTAACGATTCTCGTTTGTGATATCTTCCCGCCCTCGCTTGCATGCCCGCTCAGGTGGCTCTATGTCCGGTTCAGATCTCAAGGCGCTTTATCTCGCCCATCGTGAAGAAATTCAGGAGTATCTGGACCGTCGCCTGCGCTGCAAGGACACCGCTGCAGACCTGACTCAAGACACCTTCATTCGCCTGTCCGAGCAAATGGGTCGTACGCGTATCGACAACTTCCGTGCGTACCTCTTCTCGGCGGCGCGCAACCTGTTCATCGATCACACCCGGCGCCAGGAGCATCGCAAAAGCGAGCCGCTGGACATCCGGGACACCGGCAATGTCGGGCACGACACGCCGACCCTTGAACAAGCCGCGATCGCCAATCAGCAACTGGCGACACTCGACGAGGTGATTCAGAACATGCCCGCACCCTGCCGCGAGGTGTTTCTGCTGGTGCGGATCGAAGGGCTGACCTACGCCGAGATTGGCGAACGCCTCGGCATCTCGCCCAAAACCGCCTACAGCCGTATGGTCAGAGCCCTGGAGCTGTTGAAGATGGGGATGACCAGGTGAACGCCAATTGCTCGCTCAAGGTTTCGAAACGGCCGACCGGCTTCACCGGGGTGGCTTACAATCAGCCGCCTGCTGCGTTGTCAACCGAATGGATTCAACGATGAGTTCCGAACCGCCCTTTCCCGAGTCCTGCGCCCCACAGGCTGACGAGGTGACGCATCAGGCGAGCGCCTGGTTTGCCTTGATGCAGGGCGGTGCGCCAACGCAGGCCCAGCGTGATGAGTTGGCCGCCTGGATGGCAGCCGACTCTCGGCATGCCAAAGCCTATGCCGAGCTGGAAACACTATGGGCGGCTTCGGCGCAGTTGCTGCGGCCCCGTGCACCGGTGGTGCGCCCGCAGCTTTCGCGTCGACGCTTCGTCGGTCTGGGCGTTGCCGCCAGCGTCGTGGCCGTCACCGCAGGCGCGACCCGCTTCTGGCTCAGCGGCATGAGTTCACCTTTTGCCGATGTCCGTACAGCAGTGGGCGAGCGGCGTCTGGTGCGCCTGCCCGATGGATCGAACGCCGAACTGGCGGGGAACACTGCGATGAACCTGGATTTCTCCGCGACACAACGCTCGGTGGAGTTGCTCCAGGGCGAGGCGCTTTTCGACGTCGTGCCGAGCACGGCCGGGGAGTTAAAGGTCAGCACACAGGCCGGGCAAGTGATGTCGACCGATGCCGGGTTCTGCCTCTCATGCACTGGCGACTCAGCCCGAGTGGCGGTCAGTCGCAACGCCGTTCGCGTGACAACGGCCCGCCAGCAGGCCGATCTCGACGAGGGCCTGTCGCTGGGCTTCACCGCCCAGCAGACGGGCGTCATTCAGCACGCCGACCTTGGACAGATCCTCGCCTGGCGCAACGGGCGTCTGGTGTTCTTCGACACGCCGTTGGTGACGGTAGTCGATGAACTGCAGCGCTGGCGTGAAGGCAGAGTCTTTATCATGAACAAGCAACTGGCCGCACGGCGGGTCAGCCTGATCCTCAATCTGGATCGACCGGAGCAAATGCTCGACGTGCTGAGCAAAGCGCTGTCGGTCCGTACCCAGCGCTACACCGATCTTGTGACGCTGATCTATCCCGCCTGAATGCTCTTCAAACGCTGCATGCCTGCTCTGTTTTTCGAGATTCGCAGAAATATTTCATAACGCCATCAGGAATTTCCAATGCCCATGCGTCTTAAGCGGACTGATAGGTATTCGCATATCCATGCATCTTCATAGGAACATCCTGAATGGCAAGGCAACTCCACCGCGTATCTACGTGCGACTCTCGTTGGCAGCGCAGCGCGTTGAGCGCGTCATTGGCCTGCACACTGCTGATCGGCGCTGTTCAGGCTTACGGAGCATCCTCTGCGGTTGCGCCCATGGCTGCGCAGAAGCTGCCGCTGAATATCCCGGCGCAACAGCTGCGTCAGGCGTTGCTGATGTTCAGTCAGCAATCCGGGCAGAACGTGTTGCTGGACGGCAATCTGGACGCAGCGTTACGCAGCACTACAGTGGTCGGCAATTACTTGGCAGAGGATGCCTTGGCGCGACTGCTGCAAGGCAGCGGTTACAGCTTTGCACGCACCGACGCGGCAACGGTTTATCTGGTCCCGGTCGTTGCGAATGCCCAAGGCGCCCCAATCAATCTCGCGGCCACGCAGATTCAGTACCACGCACTGCAAGACGCTGCTCCCGAGCCGACCTATCGCGCTAAACCGGCCTCCAGCACCACACGTTTGGGGCTGAGCAACCGTGAAATACCGCAGGCCATCACCACAGTCACACGCGAGCAGATTGACGATTTCAAGCTCAACAGTGTGAAAGAGGCGTTGCGCAGCGCGCCCTCCGTGACCGTCGAACAGTTCGAAACCGACCGCACCGCCTTCACCTCGCGCGGGTTCAACATCGACAACTTCGAATATGACGGCATGGGCATGCCTTTCTCTTCCGGCGTTTTGCTGGGCGATCAGGACCTAGCCGAGTTCGAGCAAATCGACGTTCTGCATGGCGCCAACGGATTGATGAGCGGCACGGGCAATCCCTCGGCCACGGTCAATTTCGTGCGCAAACGCCCGAGCGACACATTCCAGGCGAAAATCGACAGCAGCGTCGGCTCTTGGGATAACCGCCGACTGGATGTCGATGTGGCCGGCCCGCTGACCGACAGCGGCAACGTGCGCGGACGCTTCATCTACGCCCACGACAAGGGCAACGCCTATCTGGATCGCTACAGCCATGAGCTGAATCTGGCCTCCGGGCTGCTGGCTTTTGACCTGTCCGACGCCGATACCCTGACCGTGGGCTTTTCCGAACAGCGCAATGATTCCAACGGCAGCACCTGGGGCGCCCTGCCCATCGCCGACTACGCCGGCCATCGCATTCACTACAGCAGCCGCAGTTCCAGCATCGGCCAACCCTGGACCTACTGGAATATCCACACCCAGCGCGCGTTCGCCGAACTGGCGCACGATTTCGGCAACGGCTGGAACGGCAAAATCACCCTTACCGGCGTCAACCAGCATCAGGATACGCAGATGCTGTACGCGATTCCGGCCACTTCCGACGATGTCTTCGCCTACATGAACCGCACCAACAGCGTCGAGCACGAAATGACCGGCGAGGCGCAGTTGTCCGGGCCTTTCCAGCTGTTTGGCCGCGAGCATGAAATCACCGTAGGCGCCAGTTATGGGCGCAACCGCCACACTGAACGTGGCCATTACAAGGACGCTTCGGGTTATCAGTTGGTGAGCCTGGCCGACGCGCTGGCCGGGACCGTGTCGCAACCGGCCTTCGACTACACCGACAGCCTCAACACCCAGCTGTTCACCGACCGTCAGAAGAGCGTGTTTGCCGGCGCGCGTTTCAGCCTGACCGACGACCTGCACTGGATCGCCGGTGCGCGCATGCTCAGCGCCGATGGCGAGGGATTGGGCTACGGCTCGCCCCACGACACCCGCGAGCATGGCAAGGTCACGCCGTATACCGGGCTGGTCTACGACCTCAGCCCGCACTGGAGCCTGTATGGCAGCTGGACCGAGATTTTCAAACCCCAGTATTTTCGCAGCACCGCAGGCGGTGTAATCGAACCGCTGGAAGGCAAAAGCATGGAAGTCGGAGTCAAGGGCGATCTGCTCGACGAGCGCATGACCGTGACAGCGGCGCTGTTCAAAACCGATCAGCAGAACGTGGCAGAAGCGACCGGGCAGATCGTCGGTGGCCAATACGTCTATCAAGGGATGGATTACAAGAGCCACGGCGTCGAGCTCGAAGCGTCCGGCGAAGCACTGCCCGGACTTGAGATGGGCGCCGGATACACCTACGTGAAAATCGAAGACGACCACGGCGACAAGGCCAAGCAATATGTGCCAACCCACAGCCTGCGCGGCAGCGTAACCTATCGCCTGCCCGGGCTGCCCAAGGCACGCATCGGCACCCGGCTGCAGTGGCAAAGCGGGACCCAGCGGGACACCAACAGTCAAGTGCGGCAGAACGCTTACGCACTGGTTGACCTGATGACCCGCTACGAGATCGACGAACACTGGAGCACCTCGCTGAACCTGAACAACGTCACTGACCGCAAATACCTGCTGTCGCTGTATCAGGCCGCAGGCTCCACCAACTACGGAGCGCCCCGTAATCTCATGGCCTCGGTGACCTGGAAATATTGACTGCAATCCATACGCCGATCCTCTCGGTCGGCGCTCGCATGTCCGTGACTGATGCTTGCGTTTCGACGCTTGGGTCATTCGGGTGCGGACACCCTCTCCCTCCGTCCGTCATGGACGGCGCTCACGCCGCATCTGTATGGCGCCATCTGTCTATAGGCGCGTTGCGGCGGCGAACGTATCGTTCCAGCTCCCTGATACGGCCCGGCCTGTGAAGGAGTGCGCATGGAGTATGTTCAATCGCTGGCGGTGCTCATCAGCGTTTATATGATTTCGCTGATCAGTCCAGGCCCTAATTTCATCGTGGTGACCCGCACCAGTATGGCGGTTTCACGCAAAGCGGGACTGTTCGCAGGCCTGGGGCTCGCCTGCGCCTCGCTCAGCTGGGCCATATTGGCCATGGCCGGGGTCGCATTGCTGATCGCGCACTTTCAGTGGTTACAACGTGCGCTTGAGTGGGCAGGCGCCGCGTATCTGATCTGGCTGGGCATCAAGATGATTGCCGGAGCGAAACAACCGCTGCGGTTGACCGGCACGGCCGAACCAACATGGCAGGGCGCGATGCGTCGCGCTTACGTCGTTAGCATGACCAGCCCAAAATCCCTGGCATTCTTTGGCGGTGTCTTCGCCGTGGTAATTCCGGCCCACGCGCCGCTGTGGTTTTTGCTGGTAGTAGGCGGGCTGTGTTTCGTGCTCTCGGCGCTGTGGTATTGCGGCGTCGCGCTGTGCTTTTCCAACCGTCGGATCGCCAGCGGTTTTCTGCGGTTCAAGGCCCCGATTGAACGGGGCATGGGCTCTGTGCTGATTGTGTTGGGTGGGTTAAAAGCCGGCTGAATCAAAGGGTTTGGTCCGACGCTGCCACGGGCAAGCAGAGCAAAATTCACTAATCCGCCAGCTACGCAGAGTGCCCCTGTCTTCGCTGTGCGTCTTCGAATCGACAGGGCGAACCGGCTCGTTCATCCAGGCTGCCCGGGAATTGGGAATCTCGCCGAGTGCGGTCAGTGATTCGATTCGTAAACTGGAAGAATCCATCGACATCCAGCTGTTCGAACGCACCACGCGCGAAGTCAATCTGACGCCCAAGGGACGCTTGCTGGTGGAGCACCTCACCCCGCAGTGCAGCCCGGCACTGGCTAGCCGTATTGGCAGCCCTCAGGCGATGAGCTGGGTTGCGGCCTCCCGGGGTGAGCTGACAGGTTGGCCATCGGTTTGCCGGGCGGGTGTTGCGCCTTGCGCACAGCTTCAGTATCGATGGGTTTGCAACGCCCCAAGAAGCCTAATTCCAGCACCACGGGCCACACTCTGCAGGGTTGACCCGACGCACTGGCCGGCGACAGGCTGTTCCTGCCCCACGTTGTGTGATATCTACTCGCTCGCTTAATTTTCCACGCAGAGAATCTCTTCATGTCCTACCGGGCACCTCAGGACCTGGCCCTGAGCCTGGCGCTTTCTTCGGTCCTTGAGGCGCAGGTCAGCGCCGGTCACTACACTAGCGTCGAGCAAGCCCGTGTGGCGGCGTTGCGGGTCATGCAGACCCATGAGGCCAGGCCGCGCGATGTAGTGGCCGAGGCGCAAGGCGAGACTGCACTGTACGACTCCATGGATTTCGCCCGTCTGGCACTGTCGGCGGTGCGTGGCGTGGGTGTGTGGACGTACGAGGTCTCCAGCGACTGTTTTTTTTGCGACGAGGGCATTAGCGAGCTGTACGGCATCGACCCGACCCAGGGCGTGGCAGGCATTAAACGCCCCGACTTTCTCGCCAATGTTCACCCTGATGATTTGGCCAACCTGCGCAAGACCATGGCAGGCGGTCTGGTAAACAGTGGCGATCTTGAACTGGAATACCGCATCGTTCACCCCGCCGGTGGGGTGCGTTGGGTGTTATCGCGCGGCCACACCTACTTCAACGGCACCGGTGATCCGGTACGACGCACCGGCGTCGGGGTCGAAATGACTGCCCAGCGTCTGCTCGAACAACAGCTGCGCCAGAGCCAGAAAATGGAAGCGGTCGGGCAACTCACCGGTGGCCTGGCTCACGATTTCAACAACCTGCTGACCGGGATCATGGGCAGCCTGGAAATGCTCCGGTTGCGCGTCGGTCAGGGGCGCCTGGACCAGATGGAGCGCTACTTCGAGGCCGCCCAGGGCGCTTCGCGCCGAGCCGCGGCACTGACCCACCGCTTGCTGGCCTTCTCCCGGCGCCAGACGCTGGAACCGATCGCTACCGATGTGAATGCTCTGGTGAACGCAATGCTGGAGTTGATCCGCGGCACGATCGGCCCGGCGATCGATATCGACATCCAGAACCAGACCGACCTGTGGTCGACCCAAGTCGATCCCAACCAGCTGGAAAACGCCCTGCTCAACCTGTGCATCAATGCGCGCGATGCGATGGTGCTTGGCGGTACGCTGACCATCCGCACCGGCAACTGCACCTTGACGGCAAAAGCGGCCGCCGAGCTTGAGATTCCCGCCGGCGATTACCTGACCTTGAGCGTTGCCGACACCGGAAGCGGCATGAGCGGCGAGGTGATCGCTCACGCCTTCGACCCCTTCTTCACGACGAAACCTACTGGCGAGGGCACGGGCCTGGGCCTGTCGATGATTTATGGCTTCGCCCGTCAGTCCGGGGGTAGCATTCATATTGATTCGCGCCTGGACGTCGGCACCACGATGACCTTGTATCTGCCCCGATCGACGCTGGCGGCGAATGCCCAGGCACCTGCCCTGCCCCAGGCCGGCGCCCTGGATGGTCGTGGCGAAACGGTGCTGGTGATCGACGACGAGCCGACAGTGCGCATGCTCATCGCCGAAGTGCTGGAGGACCTGGGCTACACCGCCTTGGCCGCAGGCGACGGTGCCGAGGGCTTGCAGTTGCTGCAGTCCCATAAACGGGTGGACCTGCTGGTGACGGATGTCGGTCTGCCCGGCGGTCTCAATGGCCGTCAGGTCGCCGATGCCGGGCGTACCGTGCGGCCTGATTTGAAGGTGCTGTTCATCACCGGCTATGCGCACAACGCATTGCTGTGGGGTGAGCAACTCGAACCCGGGATGCACTTGCTGACCAAGCCATTTTCCATGGATGACCTGGCCAGCCGCATAAAAGACGTCATCGAAAGCTGAAAACGCCTGGACGAATGCCTTCACGAACGCTCACACGCCTTTCGCTCGTCTACTGAGGCCACGCTCGACACCCCCATTGCCGCCCTGAATGATTCGCCGCAGCGTGCACGCCGGGACGCTGCGTACATACGAAGCCATCGAGTCGGGCCTGCTCCACCTGATCGCCCAAGGCGCACGAACGCCCCTGACCCTGCGTTATTGCATGGCCGTCAGCCAGCGCAGCGACGCTGGCACTTCCAGCATCAGCCAGCAAGGCAACATTCAGACCGGGGCCAGCACGTCCCTCGTGCGCTTGAGCGTTCCCCCGCAGGCGGCCTGCACTGTTCATCTGGAGTTATTTCAAGATGGGGTACTGATCAAGGCGATGGACCAGCGTTGTGACGGTGCCGCCGGTTAGGCCACCGCATCAGGCACCCTGGCCTGCAGGTAGCCGAGGCGCACGCACGCCACACCCCGCAGCGTCCCGATCTCATTCCAGCAGTGCACGAACCCGCTGCACGTCTTCGGCCGTCGCCGGGTTGTAGACGATCATGCCCAGGTCCGGCCTCCCATCCACCGCAAAACCCGAAAACTCCAGGGCGATGACGCCTTGGGTGGGGTGATGGATGCGCTTGGTGCCCTCGCCATGAACCCGGACGTCGTTGTCGCGCCACAGCGTCGCGAATTCGGCACTGCGCAGGCACAGTTCATCGGCCAGCTTGCTGACTTCGGACGCTGCGCCTGCACGAATGGCGTCGGCGCGGAATGCGCCAACCACGAAGCGCGCCATGCTTTGCCAGTCGTCCTGGCGTTCACGCACACCGGCGCGGCAGAACATCAAGCGCAGGATATTGCGCTCTTCCACCGGCAGCAGGCTGTAGTCGGTAAACACCACGGCCGCAGCGCGGTTCCAGGCCAGCACGTCCCAAGTGGCCGTTTTGACGATGGCCGGGCAGAACGTGAGGGTATCCAGCAGCCGTTGCAGACGCGGCGTGACGCCTGCAGGCGCGCGGTAAACCACTTCCGGCGGGTGGCCGAAGGCAAGCAGGAACAGGTGCTCGCGCTCGGGCTCGGTCATCAGCAGGCTCTGGGCAATGCGGTTCAGCACTTCCGAGGACGGTGCACCTCCGCGCCCCTGTTCCAGCCAGGTGTACCAGGTGGGGCTGATGTTGGCGCGCTGCGCGACCTCTTCACGGCGCAGCCCCGGCGTGCGCCTGCGCGCATTACTCAAGCCGAAGCTCGCCGGATCCAGGCGCGCCCGGCAATCCTTCAAATAAGCGCCCAAGAGCTGAATCGACTGATCTGACATGGCCATCCTGTTAGTTTTTATACCCTGATAACGTCACGGCTTTAACCGGATAAACACTACGCGCAGGCTGGTGTTTTCAGCAAAGAGAGATTTGACTCATGCGCGTATTTCTTACCGGTTCGACGGGTTTCGTGGGCTCGCAGGTGACTCGTGAACTGCTCCACGCAGGCCATCAGGTGCTGGGCCTGACCCGCTCCGATGACGGTGAGCGCTCACTGCGGGCGCTGGGCGCCCAAGCCTATCGCGGTGACATCGAAGACCTCGGCAGTCTGCGTAAGGGCGCCGAAAACTGCGATGCCGTCATTCACACTGCCTTCGATCACAACTTCACCCATTTCGTCGAGAACTGCCAGAAGGAATCCCGGGTGATCGCAGCCTTGGGCGCCGTGCTGGAAGGGTCGTTACGGCCGCTGCTCATCACCTCCGTCACGCCGATGGGTTCGTCCGCGCCGGGCCAGGTGGCGGACGAGGATCACTTCGATCCTGCGCACCGCAACCCCCGTGTGGCCTCTGAGCTGGCGGGTCAGGCCTTGAGCCAGCGCGGCGTCAACGTGGTGGTGATGCGACTGTCGCAGATTCACGACCCGGCCAGGCAGGGGCTGGTGACCTCCCTCATCGAACTGGCGCGGGAAAAAGGCGTATCGGCCTATGTCGGGGAAGGCCGCGAACACTGGTCCGCCGCCCATCTGAAGGACACTGCCCACCTTTACCGCCTGGCGCTGGAAAAACATCAGCCTGGCGCCCGTTACCACGCCACCGCCGAAGAAGGAATCCGCGCTCGCGATATCGCCCAGGTCATTGGCGACGGTCTCGGCGTGCCCACTGTCGCGCTGTCCCGCGAAGAGGCCGCGGCGCATTTTGGCTGGATGGCGATCTTCGCCGGCAAAGACATGACCGCCTCAAGCGCCAAGACCCGGGCGCGTCTGGGCTGGCAGCCGAAGGGGCCCGGTTTGCTCGAGGATCTGCGCACCTGTTTCGGACAATAGGTAAAAGCGCCGCCGGGGGGGGGGCAAAACCTTCGTTTGAGCCCGCCCTCTGGCCGCGCGGCGCCTGGACACATGGTCAGTTCCTCTCACCTCGATCTGCCGCGCCCTGGGCTGTTACCATTCGGCAATTGAGCAGCCGAGTACCCGCCATGAACCGCCGCAAGAAGATCAAGCAACTGTTGGAGGCGCACGCAAAAAAAGCCAACGCCAAACTGGCCCCGCGCAACAAGCCCAAATACATCAGTAAAGCCGACCGCTTAAAGCTGGCTGCCGAGTCCGACCAGGACTCAAGCGTTGCCTGCGAAAGCTGACACGTTTCTCGCAGGTGACGGCAATACCCGTCGTGCGATGCCCGGCGCTGGGTTGAATGCCGGCGCCGAGTCGGCCATCGACAGTCCGCCGATGCGCCCTTGCGGTCCGACAGCATTGCCTGCAGACCTCCCCCACTTCGCTGGAGCAGTACGGCGTGCCGACGGTGGCGACGTCGACATCGCTGCTGCGTGCAGACCGCATTGCCGCACGTTTGGGCGATTGCCACGCTGCAAACTTGATTGCGACAGGCCTGCGCCTTGGTGATGCCGGTAAACAAGGGAAACGAAGTTCAGCCGTTGCGGGTCCAAGCCGATACCCACCGTGCTCGCCTGTTCACTGGCTCACGATCCGGGATACAGGGTTCAGAACCTATACCTGTCCAGCGAGGTGATCGTCCCAGGCCTCAGCATTTTTGATCTTCACGGAGAGCTGAATCATGACAACCCACACAAACGACACCCCTGTCTGGCTTATCACCGGCTGCTCGACCGGCTTTGGCCGAGAACTGGCCAAGCTGATCATCGACCGTGGCTGGCGCCTGGTCGCGACCGCCCGAGACAAATCGCGGGTCGCAGACTTGACCGCCAACGTCGAGGAACGCGTGCTGGCGCTGGATCTGGACGTCACCAAGGCTGATCAGATAGAAGCGGCAGTCGCAGCCGCGAAGGCAAAATTCGGTCGGATCGACGTACTGGTCAACAATGCCGGTTATGGCTACCAGAGCACGGTTGAAGAAGGTGTGGAGTCGGAAATCCGCGCTCAGTTCGACGCCAATGTCTTCGGCCTGTTCGCCATCACCCGTGCGGTATTGCCGATCATGCGTGCGCAAAAAAGCGGCCACATCCTCAACATCACCTCGGTAGCCGGATTGATCGGCTTTCCGGGGTCTGGCTATTACGCAGCGTCCAAGCACGCCATCGAGGGTTGGTCCGACGCGCTTATCGCCGAAGTGGAACCGCTCGGCATCTGCGTCACCTGCGTAGAACCAGGGCCGTTTCGCACTGACTGGGCCGGCCGTTCGCTACGCCAGACCGCCACGAAAATTGCCGACTACAAAGAGACAGCAGGCGCGCGGCTGGAGTCGACGAAGAAGAACAGCGGCAGCCAGGCCGGTGATCCGGTGCGTGCCGGTGAGGCCATGATTGCCATTACCCGGATGGAGAAACCGCCGCGTCACCTGCCCCTGGGCAAATGGGGCCATGACAACGTGGTAGCCGATCGGCGCAAACGGCTGGCGCAAATCGAAGGGGTTCGGGACCTCAGCGTGTCGGCTGATTTTCCGGAGTGAACCTTGAAGGGATGCGTCGCCCTGTGGCGTTGCATCCCTTAAGCCAAGCCGTCTGCAGTTCAAGGCAAGGAGCCGGCAGCCCGGAAGAGTTTGCCCGTCACGCTCTTTGCCCTCCACACTCAAAGGCGTACCGCTGCTCTCGCCCGCGACCCGGGCTGAAATAGCGCTGCGGCTCGGGTACACCTCTCAGGCCGCGTTCAGCCGGGCATTCAAGCGCATCACCGGGCAGACGCCCGGAGCGAGCAGGCTGGGCGCGCGAATGGTGGTTTCGTGAAAACAACAAACGAGCCATCGTGCGCTGGGCACCGAGCGGAACAGCATATAGGCTGTGGCATCGTACCTTCGAGGGCTGGCACCATCGATCCGGGCGATGCTGCTGCCATTGGCAGGCACTCGCTCAACTGACAACACACACCAGGAAATCTTTTCGATGGACTGTTTGATTCGAGACGCGACAGTGGCAGATGCAGCACCGATCAGCCAGGTCATCATCGCGGCCCTGGGCGAATCCAACACGCAAGACTATCCAGCAGAGATCATCGAGCAGGTGCAGCGAAACTTTTCTCCCTTAGCGATTCTGGGATTTCTGACTCAACGAAAGGTCTATGTCGCAACCGTGGGTAACGCGCTCGTCGCGACTGCAAGCCTTGATCGAAACATCGTCAGAAGCGTATTCGTCGCACCGGTGTATCAGGGCAAAGGTTTAGGCCGAAGGCTGATGGAGACGATTGAATCAATGGCATGGCGTGAAGGCTTCAAACAGTTGCGGGTGCCGTCCTCGATCACCGCGCAAGGGTTTTACCTGTCGCTTGGCTTCACTAAGATCCGGGACGAGTTTCACGGCGCCGAACGCACGATCATCATGGACAAGACACTCGGGCAGTAGCGTAGATCCGCGCTCCGATGACCATTGCTGTCCATTGCCCCATGGCGGCGTGGGCTGAGCGCAGCGACCACCCCGTTGGTCCCCTGCCAGGCGCTTGCTTCCCAGCAGGTGGACCGAACGGCGGCTTCGCAATGCAACCGGGCTGTGGCATGTTCACGTCATCCCGCTGATGGAAATGCGCCATGACCTTGCAACAGCTGCACTATTTCCTTGCTGCCATTGAGCACGGCACGTTCTCCAGGGCGGCGGAAAGCCTGCATATTTCCCAACCGTCCCTTTCCGAGCAGATCCTGCGTCTTGAAGAACATCTGGGCACTCACGTGTTCATCCGCACCAACCGCCGACTGATGCTGACCGAGGCCGGGCGCCGTCTGCAGCCCTTTGCGCAGGGCATGGTAACGGCGGCGCGGCAAGGCTACGAGGCGGTGCAGGCCGTACGCGAGCTGTCCGGCGGCGTCGCCAGTTTTGGCACCTTCGGCACCGCGCATCATTATTTCCTCACCGACCTGATCGAGCAATTTCGTACGCTTTATCCCGACATGCGCATAAAGATCGTGGGTTACAACTCATCGGAAATCGCCGATCTGGTCAGCCAGGGTGAAATCGAGGCTGGCTTGGTGATGCTGCCGATCAAACAGCAAAACCTCACCATCACCGAGCCGGTGTGGTCAGCCCAAGTCGGCTATATCAGCGCTGACCCGGAGCGCTTGAAGGGGCCGAAGTCGATCAGTGACCTGGCCGTGGCACCGCTGATCCTGACCGAGGCGCGCTGGAGCACCGGCGACCCCATACGCCGTTTGCTGGCGCAACTGGCCGCCAAGGGTGGTCAGGTGCTGGACCCGATCATCGAGGTGGAGCATCAGATCACAGGATTCGAACTGGCAGCGCGCGGGCTGGGCGATGTCATCGCGACCCGGCCGATCCTGCATCAATTGGGGTTCGATGACCGTCTGGGCTGGGTGCCGTTGTCACCGGCGATCTTCGAGGTGTTTGGCTTCATCCATCGCCACGACACGCCTATCTCGCCACCTACCCGGGTGTTGATGAATCTGATGCGCAGCCACTTGTCGCGGATTCAGAACCAGTACGCCCATCTCGAAACGCTTTAGCCATAGGCAAGACCTATGGGAAACACATGGCTTTGCCCATTCATCCACCCGGTTGCTGGACGGATACTCCAGCCACGGACGCCAACATGAGGCGCTCGCAGGGTTCAAGGAATGGGGAGTCGCAATGTCCAATCAACCGCACTATTGCATCATCGGCGCCGGGGCAGCTGGCCTGGCCGCATTGAAGACCATGACTGATGCCGGCTTGACGGTGGACTGCTTTGAAAAGTCAGCGCACATCGGTGGCCACTGGAACACTGACTACGATGCGCTGCACCTGATCACCCCTAAAAGCAGCTCCTGTTTCGACGGCTTCCCGATGCCTGCGCACTACCCGGTCTACCCGAGCCGGGATCAAGTCAAGACGTACATGAACGCCTACGCAGATGCCTTCGGACTGCGCCAGAAGATCACTTTCAATACCGAGGTACGCCACCTCACCCCGCTCGGTGAAAACGGCGAAGCGGGCTGGCAGGTGACCCTGGCCGATGGCAGCAGCCTGCGTTATGCCGGTGTGCTGGTTGCCAACGGCCATTTATGGGATTGCAAGATTCCGCAAATCGGTCAGCACTTTACCGGTGTGTCGATTCATTCCGGTGAGTATCGCAATGTGCAGCAGGTCGAAGGCAAGGTGCTGGTGGTCGGCTTCGGTAATTCCGGTTGCGACCTGGCGGTGGACGCCGCACAGGCACGCCTTGACACCACCATCGCCATCCGCCGCGGCCAGCTGTTCCAGCCCAAGACCCTTTTCGGCCTGCCGCGCGGAGAGTTACCGCTGCTGGGGCAACTGCCGCCGGAACAGCAGAACATGATCATGAACATGCTGATCATGGCCAGCGTCGGCACCCACAGGAATTACCCAGGGCTGCCGGCGCCGCAGACCTATGATCTGGATGCGCAGCCGCCTGTGGTCAACACCTTGCTGCTGTACTGGATTCAGCACGGGCGCATCAAGGTCGCTCCGGGCATCGACACCATCGAAGGCAAAACCGTGACCTTCACTGACGGCAGCCAGGCCGATTACGACACCATCGTCTGGGCCACCGGATTCAACACCCGCCTGCCATTCCTCGACGAACACCTGCTGCAATGGCGCGATGGCGCACCGCTGCGCACTGCGGCCATGACCCTGCCGACCAACCTGGAAGGTCTGTTCTACATCGGTCTTGGTGCTCCGCGGGGCCCGCAATGGCCGGTTTATTGCGAGCAAACCAGGCTGGTCATGCGCTTTCTCAAGCTGCGAGCCAGTGGCATGAAAGGCCTTGCAGCCGCGTTCGCCAAGCTGCAAGCGGCCGAGTCGCGCATCGACATCGTCAAGCGCGAATGGCTGGCCAACTACCAGGACACCCAACGCCAACTGGACGTCATGGAACTGGCCCTGGTGTCTGGCAACACCCTCCCTCAACTGGCTTGATCGGACACTCCCCATGAATACAGCACCGCACTCCAGCGTCATCGTCACAGGCACCTCATCAGGCATGGGCCAGGCCGTCGCGCAACGTTTTCAGGAACAAGGCTGGCATGTCGTGGCCGTCGACGTGATGCCCGACCCGCAAGCGTCCAGCCCGCTATTGTCGCCTGTGACAGGCGACATCACATGCGAAGCAGTGTTAGGCGCCGCTGTCGATGCGGCCCTCGACGGCAAAGCGCCGCTGCGTGCGATCGTTAACGCAGCCGGGATTTTTCCAACCTCGTCACTGGAAAGCTACAGCGAGTCGTTGTACCGAACAATCTTCGACATCAACGTGCTGGGCTCGCTGAACATCGCACGCATCGGCACTCGCCACCTGAAAGCCGCCGGGGGTGGATCCATTGTGTTTTTTGCCTCGGTCGATGCATTCACCGTGTCGAAGAATCAGTTGCTGTACAGCGCGTCGAAAGCGGCCGTGGTGTCCATGACTCGCTCGCTGGCCATCGAACTGGCCGAGCACAACATCGTGGTGAATGCCGTAGCGCCTGGCTGGGTCGACACAGCTGGCACCCGGGCCGGCGGGCGCATCGATGCAGCCATTGGGTCCATTCCGCTCAAGCGTGCGGCCCGCGTTGATGAGATTGCCGAGTGGGTTTGGCAGTTGAGCAGCAAGCCGTCCTACGTCACTGGCGAATCGCTGTGCATTGCCGGTGGTGTGTTCATGCGCTGACCTGCAAACAGGCCCCACGCGCCAGACGTGGGCCTGTCTCCCCTCCTTTGACTGCTGCCTCACTACAACTACTACAGAGGGCAATATCATGGGCGAACTACACGCTACCGCTGTACCTGAATTTTCCAGCAACCGTGCGCCAGCCGAGCCATCGCGCAGACCTCTGTCAAAAGCCGTGATCGGCGTGACCCTGGGCAACATGGTCGAATGGTTCGACTTCGCGCTGTATTCGTCGCTGGCCGGGATCATCGGCAAAACCTTTTTCCATGACGACAATCCCGCCACGCAATTGATGGCGATCTACGCCACCTTTGCCGCAGGGTTTCTGATCCGGCCGCTGGGTAGCCTGATCTTTGGTCCCATCGGTGATAGATACGGCAGGCGCACCGCGTTATCGCTGAGCATTTCGCTGATGGCCGTCGCCACCTTCGCCATCGCCTTGATCCCAGGCTACGCCAGCATCGGTGTGGCGGCGCCGATCTTGCTGATCCTGATGAGGTTGCTTCAGGGCCTGTCAACCGGTGGCGAATACGGCGGCTCCTGCACCTTCATCGCCGAACACGCGCCAGACAAACGTCGCAGCTTTTTCACCAGCTGGCTTGAGTTCGGCAACATCTCGGGGTTCCTGCTCGGCGGGGCCACCGTCAGCGTGTTTACCCTCGCCCTCGGCGAACAGGCAATGGCCGAATGGGGCTGGCGTGTGCCGTTCGCCATCGGCGGCCTGCTCGGGCTGATCGCCCTTTACCTGCGACTGGGCCTGGAAGAGACCCCGGTGTTCAAGGAGATTCGCAACAACGAAACGCTGCACACCTCTTCATCGGGCGAAAAGGGCCGCCTGTTTCGCCTAATGGTCAGCGAGTGGCCGCAGATGCTCAAGTGCATGGGCCTGGTGACCGTGTTCAACGTTACCTACTACATCGTTCTCGGCTACATCCCCGGCTACCTGGAAAACGTTCTGGGCTACAGCAACAGCTTCGCCCTTTCCATGGGCCTGGCGGCCACGCTGTTCATGCTGGTGCTGATTCCGGTGTCGGGCCATCTGGCCGATCGTCTGGGACGCAAGCGCATGATCCTCTGTGGCTGCGTACTGCTGATCGTGATGGCATTTCCCTGCTTCATGCTGCTGCACACCGGCAAGGTCGGTTTCCTGTTCGTCGCGCTGCTGACCCTGACGCTCGGCCAGTTGTTTTTCGAAGGTGCGATGCCAGCGACCCTGACTTCGCTGTTCAGCGCCCGCGTGCGCTACAGCGCCTTGGCCATCAGCTACAACCTGGCCGTTTCGCTCTTTGGCGGCACCGCCCCGCTGATCAATACCTGGCTGATCTCGACAACGGGCAATCAAATGATTCCAGCCTGGTATTTAATCGCCGGCGCTGTCGTCGGCCTGATTTCGATCCTGTTCATCAAGGATTCCACCGGTAAACCCCTCCCAAAATGAGACACGACATGACCGACAAAACAGCAACGCGGCAAAACATTTCTTCAGGCGGCCAGTACGAGTCGGTGTTCGGTTACTCGCGAGCGGTGCGCGTGGGCAATCACTTGCACATTTCCGGCACGTGCGCTGCGCCCGATTACGAACACAGCAATGCCTACGAGCAGGCACAAGCGATTCTCGTCACGGTGAAAAAGGTATTGGCTGACGCCCAAATGAGCGTGGAAGACGTGGTACGCACGGTGGTTTACTTGCGCGACATCAACGACGCAGCGCAGGTTGCCAAGGCCCACAGCGAAGTGTTCGACGGCATTCGCCCGGCCAGCAGCCTGATTCAGGTGGACTCAATGCTGCGCCCATGGCAAAAGGTTGAAATCGAGACTTACGCCATCGTCGCTGACTGAAACGCTCGATGAGTCACGTAAAAAGCCGCGAACTGTCGCGGCTTTTTACTGCATGAATAATACCCCGGTGATCATCAGCCCACACACTTGCAATACGCCCTACGCCGGTGGCGCTTGAGCGCTCGACGCCGGCGCAGCACCGCGTCCTAGACCACCGCCGCCGGGTTGCCATCAGCGCGAGTCGCCGCGACCCGAGAACGCCAGGCAAACAGCAGCACCATCAGCAACCCCAAGGCCGCCATCGCTGCACCCGCCAGCGAAATCGCCGGGTAGCCAAGACCTGCATTGATCACCGCCCCACCCAACGCCGCACCAATGGCATTGCCGAAGTTGAATGCGCCGATGTTGACCGCTGATGCGAGGTTGGGCGCGTCCTTGGCCGCTTCCATCACGCGCATTTGCAACGGTGGTACCAGGGCAAAGCTGGCAGCGCCCCAGACCAGCACCGCCAGCGCGGTGGGCAATGGCCAGCGCATGAGCACCGTGAACGCCAACAGTACGACGATCAGCACCACCAGCGAAACGATCAGCGTGCGATCCACCGAGCGATCCGCCGCCTTGCCGCCCCGCATGTTACCCAGCGTCAAGCCGATCCCGAACAGCACCAGCATGCCGGTAATGAACGTCGTCGACGCGTGCGTCTGGCTGTGCAGGATCGGCGCGATGTAGGTGAACACGGTAAACATCGCGCCGGAGCCGACCACCGTCAGCGCCAAGGCGGTCAGCACCGGACCACGCCCCAGTACGCGTATTTCCGCGAGCACACCGTCGCTTTTAGGCGCGGGCTGGTTCGGCAAGGCATACCACAGCGCTGCAATGGCGACCACGCCTAGCCCGGCGATACCCCAGAACGCTGTGCGCCAGCCGAAGATTTCGCCAAACCAGGTCGCCAGCGGCACCCCTCCGATGGTCGCCAGGGTGAGCCCCATGAACATGGCCGCTACCGCACCTGCTCGCTTCTCGGGCGGGACCACGCTGGCGGCCACGATCGAGCCGATACCGAAGAATGCGCCATGATTGAGCGAGGTCACGACCCGGGCGATGAGCAGGCTCTGATAGTCGGTCGCCAGCGCCGACATCAGGTTGCCCAGGGCGAAAATCATCATCAGCCCGATCAGCAGGTAACGGCGCGGAATTTTCACCGTGGCCAGGGTCATCAGTGGCGCGCCGATCAGTACGCCCAAGGCATAGGCGCTGACCAACAGACCGGCTGCGGGAATGGAGACGCCAAGGTCCGCGGCGATACCGGGCAACATGCCCATGGGGGCGAACTCGGTAACACCGATGCCGAAGGCGCCGATGGAGAGTGCTACAAGGGGTGGATTGATACCCATGAAAAACTCCTTATCTGTGCCGCGAATGCTACGATCCGATCTTTTGCGGCGGTAGAGCCTTCCATGGTCAATCACCTTTGCTTACGAGGCACAAATGGATCTTAACGGGCGGTCAGGTGAGATGGAGGTCTTCGTCAAGGTGGCGCAGGAAGGCAGCCTGTCGGCGGCGGCTCGATCATTGGATCTGACGCCCTCGGCGGTCAGCCGGATCATCGCCCGCACCGAACAGCGCCTGGGCACGCGCTTGTTGTTACGCACCACTCGCGCGATCACCCTGACCGCCGAGGGCCAGGCATTCCTGCGCGGCGCGCGGCGCATTCTGGCGGACCTGGCCGAAGTGGAAGAGGCCATTACCGATCAAGGCGTGCCCAGAGGCAGGCTCAGGGTCAGCGCCGCCCTCGCCCACGGCCGGATGAAGATCGTACCGTTGGTGGCGGCGTTCAGTGCGCGTTACCCCCAGGTGCTGCTGGACCTGATGCTGGGCGATGAAGTGGTCGATATTCTCGGCGGGCAGGCCGATGTCGCGGTGCGTTTCGGCCACCTGCCGGACAGCCCGTTGAGCGCGCGCTGCATTGGCGAGACGGGCCAGGTTATCGTGGCGTCCCCTGAGTATTTGCAACGCCATGGAACGCCTGCTGAACCTGAAGACCTGCTGCGTCACAATTGCCTGCGCTTCAACTTTCGCCGGGCCGCGCCGGACTGGCCATTTCGCCGCGACGGCCTGGAGTTTTCCCTGAAGGTCGGCGGCACCATCGAATGCAGCAGCGGCGAGGCCCTGGCGCAATTGGCCAGGCTCGGTGCCGGCATTGCACGCATCGGTGCTTTCTCGGTAACCGATGACCTGCAGCGCGGCACACTGGTGCCGCTGCTGGAAGACTGCAATCCCGGTGACCGGGAACCGATTCATGCAGTATTCGTCGGTGGCACGGCAATGCCGGCCAGGGTTCGGGTGTTCATCGATTTCCTGGTGGAACATCACCAGGCATGACCGCTGGCTGCGTGATCGTCCCACGAAGAGCTCAGGCAGCGAGTCATCCCGATTGTGAGTCTCCCGCCTGTCCTCCACTAAAGAATGCCGCCAAGGCATTGGCCACTTCGACCGGGGCCTGCTCTGCCATGTGGTGACCGCTGTCGATGCCTGCGCCGGTGACAGCCTGAGCGGCCCAAGGCTGCCACACGGCGAGCACATCGCCATAAAGCGTTTGCAGATCGTCCCTAAGTGACCAGAGAACATGTAGCGGGCATTGAAGCTTGCGTCCAGCCTGCCTGTCTTCGCGATCATGTTGCGGGTCCAGCACCAGTCCCGCCCGGTAATCGCCGAGCATCCCCCTGACGGTTTCTGGGTCGTGAATCGCGGCCAGAAAGTCCTGGTAGTTGCCTGCGCCCATGTCCTCTTCGCGGCCCTGGTACCACGCCCTGGGATCAGCAAGAATCGCGCGTTCGGGCTTGTCAGGCTGCGCATAGAAGAACCAGTGCCACCATAGGGAGGCAAACTGCGCCGTACACCGCTCCAGCGCTTCCAGAATGGGCACGCCATCCATGATCGCCAGCTTCAACACCCTGGATGGGTGATCCATGGCGGTGCGAAATGCCGTGTAGCTGCCCCGGTCATGCCCCGCCAGATAAAACCCATCGAAGCCCAGGTGGTCCATGAGCGCAACACAATCCCGTCCTTTCGCCCTCTTCGAGGAGGCCGCGTACTCGGGAGGATCATCTGGTTTGCTGGACCCGCCGAACCCCCTGAGGTCGGGACAAACCACGGTGAACGACCGCGCCAGCAGCGGCGCGACCGCATGCCAGGTCGTGTGCGTGCGGGGATGACCATGCAGCAGCAGTAACGGCGGCCCTGAACCGCCATAACGCACCCGCAGAGTCGCCTCGGGCAATTCGATCATTTGCAGGCGAAAACCTTCGAACATCACTCCTCCTTCGCACCAGGCTTTGAATGACAAGGTAGCGCATCGCGCTCAGCGTTCAGCCCTTGCGTGGGGGGCTGGCTGTAACGCGAAACGCCGCTCACTGTCCCACAAGCGTCACTTCTGCCGATATTGGCGAGGCGTCATGCCCATGTGACGCCGGAACACCTGAGCAAAATGCCCGGGGCTGTCGTAGCCGACTCCAAAGCTATGTTGATGATGCTCAGAGGTACTGAACAGCAACCGGCGAGCCTAGGCCAGCCTCAGTTGAATGAAATACTGCGAGGGTGAATGACCCGTGGCCTGACGGAACAGACGGCCGAAGTAGAAATCTCAGCCCGGCTTCTGCGGCCAAGGTGGACAGGCTGAAGTCGCTGTTCAGCGACAGGTCCATCCGTTCGGGCACCCGATGCAACCGGTAGGCCGGCAACGCATTGCGCTGTTTGAGCGGTGCATCGCCGTCGCGGTAACAGCGCACCAGATGCACCGCCAGCGCCTGAGAGATACCGTCGATGTACAACGGATTGGGCGCTGTGCCTTCCACCAGCTCCTGATGCAGAAGTCTTACCAGCGCGGCAATCTGCGCATCCCTGGCCCCCCCGAGACTTCGAGAAGCCGAAGCCCTTTTCCCAACCCGTCGAAACGCTTTGTGCTGCCAGGTCCTGCAAACGCTGGCTCAGATACACATGCAACACGCAGAACTCGATCCCCTGAAGCGTCTGCACTGCATCGGGTAGGGCTCGTGAGTCATGGTGAGAAAAAAATCGTCTGGGCCCACGTCGTGTGCACTCCAGGCCTGTCCGAAGGCGCGCTCCTGCACGCGCGCAGCACCTGACAGCACCAGGACCCACATCGGCTCGGCAACAGCCGGCACCACGATGCTGCTCGAGGCACTGCGGTGGGTATAGACCTGCATTTGTACATCGGCATGCAGCCGGCGCCCTGCGCTTCCATAAGAATCTTCAGGCAGGTGGTCTGGCCCCCGCTGCGCGCTGATACGCACGCGCGGCATGAATGATCGACTGAACGAACGTCGCCAGCGTGCGGCCAAGGCTGAAATTTGTCGGGCAGGGTGCAGGGCCAGCATAAACTTCGGTTCTATGCCCGAAATACGGGCAGAGTGCTCAAGGCCCTGCGCTGGCGACGGCGAATGGGAATTATCGTGCCCCTTCATCCCCGGGCACAAATGTCAAGACTCCCAGGATTCCGCTTCCTGCCTCGCCAGCCCGGTCGGAAGGATGATTCACACCATCGTTCACCGGCACCTCCCTGAAATCGAACGGGCTTACACCCGCAAGGCAAGCCGCGTTGACACCCAGCTGAGCAGGGTTGGAGCGCCGTTTATGATGGGTGTACACCCCGCATTTAGAGCAGAAGTAGTGCTTGGCGGTATGGGTATTGAATTCGTAGAGGGTCAGTGCTTCTTCGCCTGCAATCAGATGAAAATCCTCGTGAACCGCAGTAACCGCCACCGCGCCGCGCATCCGACAGTAGGAACAGCTGCACCTGCGCGCCGTGTTCAGTCCGTCGCTCAACCGGACGCGAAAACGCACCGTGCCGCAGTGGCAACTGCCCTCGAAATCTGACTGATCACTGTTCATGTGTTTACCCCTTGTTGGATGTCGCACGCGAGCGCATTTCTCGTGATTGAACGATGCTATGTCAGGTCATGCACTGCCAGCAATCTCGGTACTTGTTTATGCTCGTGCGCTCGCGCCCCGTCAGCATCGCGAGCGGCGACGCCAGTACAGACTCCGGCGTTAAACAGTTTTTTCGCTCAGCCACGCGATGGCCACTAACGGCCGGGGTCGTCGACGGCAGCGTGCGCAGGGTCTGCGCCGCGACTGTTCTCACTGCCTGGCCTTTTCACTGAGCTCCACCGCAAGCCTGGCGGCCTCTTCCTCGCCGCGTGCATAGTGGGCGTGTCCTGCGTCGTCGGTTATTTCAAAAGCCTGAATATTTTCGTCTCCGGGCAATCCTTCAGGCACCTGCGCAGGGTCGAGTTTCTTTACCTTTACAGCCATGGTTCTTTCCTCGCTCGGCAAGCACATCCGGGCACGCAGTTAGGGACATTAACTCCGATCCCCTGACCTGATGGCCGTTCAGTTTTCCTGCGGGGAACCTGCAGGCCGCACTTGAATAGGGGTGCGCCCGGTTAACCCTTCGCTGCCGCTGCGGTCCGTTCATCCGGCTGTCAGATCGGCCAGTCACGCTCGCACTTCTTTTTTGCGCCGGATCCTGCCAGATGGGCTAAACCTCTACGGCTTGACCACGGTCACAGACCCAGGCGGCCCGGTTGCAGCGCAGCAAACGCTGACTGGGCCGGGCAACACAACCTGAACGCGGGAGCCAAGCATGAAACAGATTCTGGCAGGTGTACTTCAGACGTCTTATCTGGAATCCGGGCCTGCTGACGGGCCGGTCGTGGTGCTGCTGCACGGATTTCCTTACGACGTTCACGCCTTCGATGAGGTCTCCAGACGCTTGGCCGAGGCCGGCTGCCGCTGCATCGTGCCTTACCTGCGAGGCTATGGCCCTACCCGCTTCGTCGACCCGGCAACCCCTCGGTCCGGGGAACAGGCAGCGCTGGGAGCCGACCTGCTGGCGCTGCTCGACGCGCTGAACATCGAGCGGGCGGTGTTGGCTGGATACGACTGGGGCGGGCGCGCGGCCTGCGTGGTCGCAGCCCTGTGGCCGGAACGGGTGATCGGCCTGGTGAGCGGCGACCCGGGCTACAACATCCAGCACATCGCAAGCGCCAGCAAGCCCTCCTCGCCCGAAGCCGAAAGGCGCCTGTGGTATCAGTACTACCTGCATGGCGAACGTGGCTACGCCGGACTTGCCGCCAACCGCGAGCCGTTCTGCCGCCTGTTGTGGGCGTTGTGGTCATCGAGCTGGAGATTCAGCGACGCCACCTACGCCGCCACGGCCGAATCGTTTTCCAACCCGGATTTTGTCGACGTCGTGACGCACTCCTACCGCCACCGCTTCGGCCTGGTCGAAGGCGATCCACGCTACGCCGATATCGAGCAAACACTGGCACAAAGCCCGGCCATTTTCGTGCCGACGGTGATCTTAAGCGGTGCCGATGACGGTGTGTCCTCCAAACGCGACGACGCCGCAGCCAAAAAGGGTTTTGCCGGACCGGTGCGCAGGCAGGTGTTGGCCGGGGTTGGGCATAACATCTCGCAGGAAGCGCCAATCGAATTCGCGCAGGCGGTGCTGGATCTGCTCGGCGATGTGCCCTAACGGGACGCCTGATGCAATGCAGCGCAACCTGGATCGCAGCGCTGGCTTGCCTTATTTCAGGTGTCAGGACGCCTCAGCCGGCTGGGCCGACAAGGGCAACCCAAAGAGTTTGTCGAACAGCAGATTGAACGTGAAGGTGTAGACCAGGAAGAACACCACCAGCCCCACGTTCAACGCCAAGGCGTCGAGCAGCGGGATTTGCAGGGCATAAGCGAACAACGGCACCAGCATCCCCAGCAGGCCAGCCTCGAAACCCATGGCATGCAAGGCCCTGCGAAACAGGGTGCGCCTGCGATCGGCACGGCGCGCTTCCCAGTATTCGAATGCAGTGTTCCAGCACAGGTTCCAGAGCATGGCGATGGTCGAGCAGGCAATCGCCAGACCGCCGGAAAGGCTGGTGTCGTGGCCAAGCGCAGTCAGGATCAGGGTGTTGAATGCAACAGCGATCAACTCGAAAGAAGTGACGAAAACCAGCTTGCGTTTGACGCCTTGCATTCCAATGCCTCGTGCAACGATCAGAGAGTGACCGACCACTATGTCCAAAAACTGACCGATCGGCCAGCATCGACGCATCGTTTTTCGCTCTGCACGACGCGTTGCCGCTCCATGATCGCTGAGAGAGGCGATGAATGCCTGCTGGCCGTACCGCGGCGATGTTCCGGATAAGTGCCTCAGAAGCACGACGTTGCCCGCCTTATATGAACCCAGGGAGGCGCATTATCATCGGCAAGCTATTGCGAAAGCAGAGGCATCCCCATTTCGAATGCACGTGTCTCAAACCCCAGCTCTGCATACACGCGGATGGCGCGGGTATTGAATGCCCAGACTGACAACCTGATGTCCTTCGCACCGCGCCCGACCGCCCAGCGCTGAACCTCATACACCAGACCTCGTCCGATACCTTTTCCCCAGAAATCCTCTGCGACGCACACCGAGCCGATGCGGACGAAATCCATCGGCTGCATTAACGGACCGGCACCCGACGACAGGCTGGCAGTGATAAAACCCGCGGGCTGCCCCTCACACAGAGCCATGAACACAGCCTGGTCCGGACGCTCGAAAAAACTCATCCAGTGCGGCACGTCACGCAAAGGGTCTGGCGTGGCAGCGGTATAGAGGTCAGGGCGCGCGGCGTGGTGAATTGCGTTGAGCAACTGTCCCAGCGCACAGATCGTGGGTACATCCTCTACTGTGGCCTCTCGGTACCTGGGCAACGCGTCCATCAGGTGCACCTCTGCATCTTCGATTTTCGTTGTGACTTCGTTTGCCTCACGATCTGCCGAGCGGCGCTGCGCATCCGGGCCAATACATCATTGTGCAGCGGGCAATTTTTCCGCATTTTCGCTGACCAGCACCATGCTTTGCGGGGAGGACAAGGCGATGCCCAGTTCCCGCAGGCGTCCCAGAACGGTGAACAGCAAATCGCTGCGCGCGCCCCCCACCGATCGCGGACTGTTCACATAACCGCTAACACTGATGATGACCCCGGTGGTGGTCAGGTCCTTGAACGACACAGACGGCGCCGGCGTCTCGAGTATCGCTGCATGTTCGGTGAAGGCTGCCAGCAGCAGGTCGCGGATTTTCAGCACGTCGGTGTCCAGCGGCAACGTCAGGGTAATGCCCACGACGCCCAGGGCGTTGGCCATGGTCACGTTGCGCACGTTCTGGGTGATGAACTGCGAGTTCGGCACGATCACCGTAGAGCGGTCGGACATCTGGATTTCCGTGGCACGCACATTGATTCGACGGATATCCCCTTCCACCCCCGCCAGACTGACCCAGTCACCCACCTTTACCGGCCGTTCGGTGAGCAGGATCAGGCCGGAAATGAAGTTCTGCACGATCGCTTGCAGACCGAAGCCGATCCCCACCGACAACGCACTGACCACCCAGGTCAGGTTGGTGAGGCTAATATGCAGCGTGGACATCACCACGATCGCCAGCAGGACGACGCCGATGTAACCCACCAGGGTTACCAGCGATGCGCGCATGCCGGCGTCCATGTTGGTTTCCGGCAGCAGCCGTTCGCCCAGCCATTGCTTGAGCACCCGTATGCCCAGCATGCCGACGATGAGTACGGCCAGCGATAACAGGATATCCGTCGGTGCAATGGTCAGGCCGCCCAGCGGTTTGTTGCCCAAATCCAGTTGGGTGAAGCCTTGGAGCAACTCACCGGGGCTGGAGCCGGAAGGCATGAAGGCAAGCAGTACCGCGGTGAACAACAGCAACGTCCGACCGATGCCCGCCAGGAGGGTGCTGGCCTGTGCCTGGTGCCGGGCTGACAGCCCCAGTGCAGCCCCCAGCGCTTGGCCGCCGGGCTGTTTGGGCGACAACAGGGTCTCGCAGATGTCGCCGAAAAAGGTAATCAGCAGATAGGCCGTGGCCGATACCACGCTCATCCACAGCAGCTTTACCGTCAGGAAGTACGCCAGGGTAAGGTAGCCGCTCAACAACGCCAGCAGGCTCAAGCCGACCCACATCGTCACCACGAAGGGGATCAGGCCGCCGTAGCTGGGCAGACGCTCCAGGTTATGACGGCGACGGGTGCGGCGGTAGCGCAGCAAGGCAGACAGAAACACCAGCGACACCGCTAGCGCGGTCAACCCGTTGACGGCCACCGTCAGGGCCATGCTGCTGGCGATCACACTATTGATGCGCTCCTGCGTGCCGATGATCACCAGCGCCAGCCCGAGCAACGGCGGAAAATAGCCGACCGCATTGGCAATTTCGTCAGGGATTTGTGGCAAACGCCACGAGTGGTGCGAGCGCATTAACAACGCGCGACCGAGAGCGACGATGAAGGCGCAGAAAATGATCAGCGTCTGCATCTGGTTAAGCAGGTTGAACACGTCGGCACTGACGGCAGCATTGCTGTCGATACCCCAGCGAACCAGGGACGTGGCCGCGCCGATGGTGATGACGGTCGACAGCCCGACGGTCAGCGCCAGCGCACTTCGACGCAGGCGACCCTCGGGCAACCAGCGGACCATCAACCAGACCAACAGCTGTTCCATCACGCGCCGGCCTACCACCCAGATAAACACTGCCGCAAGCGCAACGCTGAAGAAGAACAGGCGTTTGCCCGGTGCCAGGGCCGTATTGGCGGCGGTCTTTACATCGTCCAACAGGCCGTGCAAGCGCCCCAGATCATCGTCGGTCGGGCGGATCATCGTTGACCAGAACACCGAACTGAGCGGGCTGGCTGAACGCGCGGTGATCTGCGAGTCAAACAGGCTGCGACGCAGGCTGAAAATCTGCGTCGCCAGGTCGCGGGCCGACTGGCTCAGGGTGTTGGTCTGACGTTCATCGTCGACCAGCGCATTCTTCTGCTTGGTCAGGGCCTTGCGCTGGCCGCTAATGGTTGGCGATTCGTCAGGCTGGACCGGCCCCAGAATATTGAGCTGGTCATTAAGGTGCTCGATGCTGGCGGCCTGCTGGGCGACCAGCACGTCTGCCTGTTTCTGCACCTGCAGTGCCGATTGGCGCAGGTCCGACAGCAAATCGTCATTGGCGCTGACCGAGACCTTCTGCCGAATCTGATCGAGCTGATCGTTGAGCTGGTCCAGCGTTGGACCATCGACCGGCGCCTGCACCGTGGCAGGATCGCCGTTCGCCACAGCGACTGATTCGGCTACAGCCGGCACGGCGACGCACAGCAGCATCAGGCTGAGCAGTCCAGTGAAAAAGCGGTTAAGCGCGACGTGCTGCATTCTCATTACCTGTCTTGGGGGCGGCGGCCTGGCGTGAGTGGCCTGCCCGGGTGTTTTCCAGACTCCAAACGCCAGTTTAATGATATTTACCCTGGGCAAGTACACAAGATATTCGCCACCGTCGCTGGCGGTCAGAGACCGCAGGCCCGCCACAGCTGCAATGGCCGAGACGCGCTCGGCCATTGGCTCATCCACGCCGGCTGCGCCGGCAGGCCCATCAAGTATCGATTGCCGCGCAGGCCGCACGGTACTGCTTGAGCACATGCTCGATCGCGGCGATCAGCAACCCTTTGCCCGAGGTGTCGCCCAAACCGTTTGCAACCTCAGGGTAAAGGTGCGGCAGGTACTGGCTGATCAGCGTTTCGGGAATGGGTGCATCTCCCAACGCTGCAAGCAACACCTCCACAGCCTGGGTCGCGACGTCGAAGGGCCAGTAATAGCGGATTCGGTCGCTGTAGCTGAAATGCCTTTGCAACTGCAACGCCGGTTGATCGCCGTGGTAGTACTTGTCCCAATAGTGCGGCTGGGCCTGCATCAGGGTTTCCATGATCGGTTGCAAGCGATGCTTCGGGGAAATCACGCCCAGGGTGGCGGCAATCTGATCGAGGGCGTAGAGCGCTTCACGCAAGGCGAAGGTCAGGCCCGGACCGACCTTCAGGATGGCGAAGCCGTCGCGCACCAGTTGAGCCAGCGCGGCCGCAGGCTGATAATCGGTGGAGTGCGCCTCGAACACCACCTGCGGCTCAATCTTCAGCACCGCACTGAGCGCACGGGCCTTTTGCGGCTGGTACACCACGACGTTTTCGTTGCCGAACTCCACGCCCGGCTGAACCACCAGCCCGACCACCCGCGAAAAGGCGCCGTCCAGGCCCAAGGCAGCGAACGCCTGCCGGTGCTGCTCGAGGGTTTCGCGCGCCGCCTCGGGGGTCGTCACCTGCAGGTCTTCGACCTTTTCCAAGGCGCCACCGGGCACCGGCACCTCGGTCCCGATGACGTACACCGGCAGTGGCAAGCCCGCGTCGCTAACCGTGCGTTCCATCACCGCCGCCAGCCGCGCCGCGCGCTCTGCGATCACCGGCCCCGGCAGCGGATCGGCCTCCCCCGAGCAGGCCATGCTGGCATCCAGATGAATCTTGGAAAAACCTGCGCGCGCATAAGCCTGCAGCATGTCCTGCGCTTTGCTCATCGCTTGCCCGGCGGGCAGATCCTTCCACGGATTGGGCCCTAAATGGTCTCCCCCCAGGATCAGGCGCTCGGTAGCGAAGTTCACCCGCTCGGCAATAGTGGACACGAACTGGCGAAAATCGGCCGGGGTCATGCCGGTGTAGCCGCCCTCGTGGTTGACCTGATTGCAGGTGGCTTCGATCAACACCGGCCCTGAATGTGCCTGCGCTTCACGCATGGCCGCTTCGATGACCAAGGCGTGGGCCGAACAAACGGAGGTGATCCCGGCCAGCCCCCCCCGGGCGTGAGCATCCACCAGTTTTTGAAGATAATGAGCCTGCATGACCGCTGCCTCTCGAGAATGTAGAGCGGCCACCTTACGAGAACGAAACGATCAATATCAATCACATTTTTGATTGACAGTGATTTTTTAGTCTCTATATTCCTATCTATAAATCACTAATGAGCAACCAAAGTGACTAAAGACGAGCGACTTTCGCTGATCTGCCAGCATCTTTACAGCCATGGCGAAAGCACCATTCAGACCATCGCCGACATCGCGGATGCGTCTTTGGCGACGGTGCGCCGGGACTTGCTGAGCCTGGAAAACGACGGCGTCATCCACCGCACCCATGGAGGTGCACGAATCGCCAAGAGTGCAGGCGTCGAAGTGGCGTTCGACCTGCGAGAAAACCAAAACCTGTTCGCCAAGCGGGCAATCGCCGAAGTGGCCTATGAACAGATCGTTTCAGGCTCGACCATCTTTCTCGACGCTGGCACCACCGTTCTGCAGTTGGCCCGACGCCTGCGTCTTGATCCATTGCCCCTGTCGGTGTTCACCAACTGCCTGAACGTCGCACAACTATTGATGAACACCCCAGGCATTACTGTCGTGCTGCTGGGTGGGCAACTGCGTGCGGAGAACGCTTCGATGGTCGGTGCACTGGCCGAGGCGATGATCGAAAACCTATGGTTCGACCAGCTGTTTCTGGGGGCGGGGGCCGTCGCTCCGGACGCCTGCATCTACAGCCTGGACGCCAGTGAAGCGCAGCTTAATCAAAAGATGCTGGCGCGCGCCGGCACCACCCTGCTGCTGGTGGATTCGAGCAAGTTCGACCAACGCCTGACGTACCGCGTGGCACCGCTGAACGCCTCGCTGACGGTCATCAGTGACGAACGCTTGCCAACCGCCTGGAGCGCGAAGCTCGACGAGCTGGGCTGCCGCCTTTTGAAGGCGTCGAACCAGACGCCTGCCGCCGATGATGCAAAGCCATGAACGAGTGCGTTCTGGGCCTGGACAGCGGCGGTTCGAAAACGCTTTTGGCCATCGCTGATCGTCAAGGCCAGGTGCTCAGGCTCGAAACGACCGACGGCCTGGATCCAACGGCCAACGCCCTATGGCAACAGCAATTGACCGCGCTGTTGCAGTCAGTGACGGATTTGCCGCTCAAGGCCGCAGTGTTGGGGTTGCCGCTGCATGGTGAACTGGTCGACGACTCGATTGCCCAGCGCTACGTCGCCGAACGGGCGCTGCGCTGTCCCGTCACGGTGCAAAACGATGTGCGCATTGCCTTCGATGGCGCGTTCACCGCGGCATCGGCGGGGGTGCTGATCCTGGCGGGCACCGGCTCGATGGCGTGGGCCAACAGTAACGCCCACGGTGCGCAGCATGTGCGAGTGGGCGGCTGGGGCGACGTGTTTGGTGATGAGGGCAGTGCCTACTGGATCGGGACGCAAGCACTGGTCACCGCCAGTCGCAGCCTGGATGGCCGGGCTCGTCAACCGCGGTTGACCCAGGCATTGCTCGATCACTTGCAATGCTCGCCGGAGCAACTGGCAGGTTGGGTTTACGGCCTGCCCAATCGCCGAGCGAGCATCGCCGCGCTGGCGCAACAGGTTTCGGCCTGGGCTCAGGCTGGTGATGTGGCCGCGACCGCGATTTTGCAAGGTGCCGCCCGGCATCTGGCCGAACACGTCAGCACCGCATGGCGCGCGATCGGCCAGGACGGCCCGCCGGTCTGGAGCCACGCGGGCGGGGTATTTGCAAACACCTGGATCGTTCAACAACTTCAACAGCAGCTGCATGCCACGCCCCGCTCCCCCCGCCTGCCGCCCATCGGCGGGGCGCTGTGGCGTGCCGCCCATGATGCGGGATGGAACCCCGATAACCATTGGATAGACAACCTGTCCTCAAGCCTTCGTACCACCCTTGCACTGCCATCAACCTCCCCTTGTCCAATGTAGAGGTTTTGCCATGCTCCGACGCCACTTGATTGCCTCGCTCGCCCTGCTGCCGCTGTCGTTCGCCATTCCACCGCTTGCGCCCACAGCGACAGCCGCTTCGGCCACCGAGGTGCTGTTGCCACCCTGGGGGACGCTGCCCAAGGCAATGACTGACCGGCTGAGCGCCGAAACCGGCATGGCTCTGGAAACGCAGACCCTGGGCTGGGACCAGATCCTGACCAAGATCGCGACTTCGATGATTGCCGGCAGTCCGCCTGCCGATGCCAGCGAAGTGGATTGGTCCTGGGTCGGGCAGTTCGGCGCCGCCAACTGGTATCAGCCGCTGGAGGGCGTGGTGGACGCGGCCACCATCGCCGACATCCCATCGTCGAAGCTGTTCATGTTCAACGGTCAATTGCTGGCGGTGCCCTACGCCAACGATTTTCGGGTGCTGATCTATAACCGCGACCACCTCAAGCGAGCCGGTATCGCAGCTGCACCGACCACGCCGGAACAACTGCTGACCGATGCCAAGACGATCAAGGCCAGGAACATCAGCCAATACCCCATCGCGCTGCCGCTATCAGCCACCGAAGGCAGCGCCACAGCCTGGTATCTGCTGACCAAGGTGTTTGGCGGCGAATTGTTCAACGACCAGTACGAGCCGCAATTCGTCAAGCCCGACTCAGCCGGGTACAAGGCGATGGCATTCGAGGTCGAGGCCCTCAAGGCCGGTTTGATCAGCCCGGCGGCCACGGGGCTCAAGGATGTCGAAGTGCAGGAGCTGTTCAAAAAAGGCGACGCTTCGTTCGACCTGGCAGGCTGGGCAGGCAACATCGCCGTCTATAGCGATCCAGCCAAGTCCCAGGTGGCCGACTCCGTGGCCGCCGCCCTGATGCTGACGACCACCGGAACGGCGCGCACCATCGGCCTGCCGGAAGCGGTGGGCATTCCCGCTACGGCGAACAACAAGGAAGGCGCCAAAGCGTTCATCAACTGGTTCGTCAAGCCGCAGAACCAGATCGAAAGCTACGAAACCCTCGGCAATCTGCCGACCCGCACCTCGGTGCTCAAGCAACTCAACAGCGAAGGCAAGCTCAAGAGCGGTGACGTGATCCTCGCGCAGGCAACGCTGGTCGACCCGCTGTTCAAGCAGGGCACGCCCGTCTGGTATCCGCAGTTCACCAGCGCTGTGTCCAGCGCGCTGAATCAGGCGGCCAAAGGGCAACTGACCGTGGCGCAGGCTGTCGCGCAGATTGCCGAACAAGCTCAGAGTGCGATGCAGCCGTGATGAAGCCAGCCTCGATCAGGGAACGGCTGCGCCCCGTTCCCGGTGAAACCTGGCTTGGGCTCGCGTACGTGCTGCCGATCATCCTGGTGATGGCCAGTCTGGTGTTCGTGCCGCTGGTCACGACCGTGCTCGACAGCTTGTATCGAGTCGATCCCATGCGCCCAGGCATGCCCTTCGTCGGGTTGCTCAATTATCAGAACCTGACCGCCGACAGCAACGTTCAGCACGCCACGTGGAACACCTTGGTCTACGTGGTGCTGGCGGTGTTGCTGGAGACCGCCGGTGGCCTCGGCGCAGCCTTGCTGCTGAACAAGGTACGTCGCGGCAGGCAATGGCTGCTGGCCGTGCTGGTGCTGCCCTGGTGCCTGCCGCCGGTGGTCAATGCCCTGGTCTGGTTATGGATCTACAACCCCAGCTACGGTCTGCTGAACAACCTGTTAAAGGCCCTAGGGCTGCTGGACGAGAACGTGGTGTGGTTCAACGATCACAACACCGCCTTGCTGCTGGTCGCGCTGGTCCACGTGTGGCGCATGCTGCCTCTGACCGCGATCATCCTGCTGGCCGCGTTGCAGGCAATTCCCGCCGACCTGTACGAGGCCGCCCGGCTCGACGGCGCCGGACGCATCAAGTGCTTCCGGATGATCACCCTGCCGCTGATCGCGGGGGGATTGGCCATCGCGCTCAGTCAATCGACGGTCTTTGCCTTCAACCTGTTCGACGAAGCCTGGATTCTCAACGGCTCAAGCCTGGACACCCGAAGCCTGATCATTCAGGTGTACATGTCGGCGTTTCAGAACCTGAAATTCTCCTACGGCATGGCCCTGTCGGTGCTGGCGATGATCGCGTCCCTGGTGGTCTCGCTGGTCTACGTGCTCAAGGTCTACCGCGAAACGAGGTTCGACTGATGCGCAAACTCTGGCTGCATTATCTTGGCAAGGCAGGATTCGCACTTGCTGTGCTTGCCCTGCTGCTGTGGTCGCTCGGCCCGGTGTACTGGGCCGTGATCACCAGCTTCACCGACCCTCGGGACATGCTCAGCGAGCACCTGAGCCTGTGGCCGCAGCATCCGACACTCGAGCACTTCGCGAAACTGTTCGGCGCCAGCAGCTCATCACAAGGCAACGAAGTGCAGTCGGTGTGGCCACAGTTCTCCAGGGCCTTCATCAACAGCCTGGTGACCTCCGTCGCAGCGACCCTGGTCACCCTGGTCGCCGCTGCGTTCGGCGGGTACGCCTTCGTCCGGCTGCGCTTCCCGGGCCGGGATCTGTTGTTTGGCCTGGTGGTCGCAAGCATGGCAGTGCCGGCCTACACGGTGATGATCCCTCTGTACCGGCTGATGATTTCCCTGCACCTGATCGACACCTATCTGGGGGTGACGCTGATCTACGTCTCGGCCTTCCTGCCCTTGGCACTGTGGCTGATGCGCAGCGTGTATCAGTCCTTGCCGGTGTCGCTGGAAGAGGCCGCCTGGCTCGACGGCGCGGGCCGAACCTATACCCTGGTGCGGATCGTGTTGCCCCTGGCTGCGCCGGGCCTGATTGCCACGGCCATCCTCACGTTCCTCAGCGCCTGGGGGCAGTTCATGGTGCCGCTGGTGTTCTCGCCGTCGCTGGCAACCAAGTCACTGACCGTGCTGATTCCCGAATTCGTGACCCGCAATTACGTCGACTACGGCCTGATGAATGCCGCCGGTGTCGTCGCCATGCTGCCACCGGTCCTGCTGGTGATTTTCCTCAACCGTTTCCTTGTGCGCGGGCTGATTGCCGGCGCGACCAAATAACCTCTGAAGGAGCCATTCATGAACGTTACCGAACGCGTCATCGTCGAACAATTCCCGTTCTGGAGCGCGGCCTTGACCCAGCCGCTGCCCACCCTGAACGCCGCCACCATCGTGGTGGTCGGCTGCGGCACCTCGTACTACCTGGCGCAGGTTGTCGCCAGCGCACTGAACCTCAACGGCAGGCGGGCGATTGCCGTGCCCGGCGGTGAATGGGCACGACGCCCTGAAGCCTACCTGGCCGATACGACCGACGTGCAGGTCATCGCCCTGTCGCGCAGCGGCGAGTCCACCGAAACCGTGCAGGCCGTACAGGCCAGTCGCGTACGCGGCCTGAAGACCCTGGGCATCACTTGTGAAAGCGCCAGCAGCCTGGCCACGTGCAGCGATGAAGTGCTCTTTGCCCCGACCCATGCAATGGAAGGCATCGTCATGAGCAGCTCGGCCAGCCTCATGCTGCTGCTGGGCCTGCGCCTGGCGGGGGTCAAGGTCGATGCCGACATCGCGGCTCAAGCCGAACTCGCACTGCAATCGCTGGATCGCCAATTGACCGACACACCGCTATCGCGCACACACTTCGTCTATTTGGGGGGCGGCGCGTACTACGGACTGGCGAGCGAAGGTGCGCTGAAATTACAAGAAATGAGCCTGACCTACACCCAAGTTTTCCATCCGATGGAGTACCGTCACGGCCCTATCAGCCTGGTCGACGACGCGACCTGCGTGGTGTTGATCTACAGCCCGCAGACACGCGACGAAGAAGCAAAGCTCTACACCGAACTCAAGGACAAAGGCGCGTTGGTCATCGGCTTTGGCGGGCCGGGTGACCTGTATGTCGACCTCGTGCAGACCGGGCTGGACCGCAGCCTGGAAATCCTCCCGGCCTTGCAGCTGTTTGGCGAACGCCTGGCCCAGTACAAGAAACTGGACAGCACTGCGCCGCGCCACCTCACCAAGGTCGTGCGTCTTTCCTGAAGCAATGGGTCCGCATAGGTAGCTCCTTCGATATGGCAACCGTCAATATTCAGCAACTTCGTAAAACCTACGGCGCAATCCCCGTCCTGCATGGTATTGACCTTGCCATCGCCGACGGTCAGTTCGTCTCGCTGGTCGGCGCCTCCGGCTGCGGCAAATCGACGCTCTTGCGCATGATCGCCGGGCTGGAATCGGTCACTTCCGGGACCATCGAACTCAATGGTCGGGTCATCAACGATCTGTCGCCCAAGGACCGCGACATCGCCATGGTGTTTCAGAATTACGCACTGTATCCGCACATGACCGTGGCGCAAAACATGGGCTTTAGCCTGCAGCTGCGCAAGGATTCGCCTGAACGCATCCAAAAGGCCGTAGCAGAAACGGCGGCCATGCTCGGTCTGTCCAACTACCTGGACCGCTATCCCAAGGCGTTGTCTGGCGGCCAGCGCCAGCGGGTGGCGATGGGCCGTGCCATCGTGCGTCATCCCCAGGTGTTTCTGTTCGATGAGCCCTTGTCCAATCTTGACGCCAAGCTGCGGGTGCAAATGCGCATCGAAATTCGCACCCTGCAACGCAGGCTCGGCACCACCGCCATCTACGTGACTCACGACCAGATGGAAGCGATGACCATGTCCGATCTCATCGTGGTCATGAACGCCGGGCGGATCGAGCAAGTCGGCGCGCCCATCGAGGTCTATGACCGACCGGCCAATCTGTTCGTGGCGACGTTCATTGGCTCGCCCGCCATGAACCTCATCGACGGCCTGCTGGAGCACGAAGGTGACCGGTCTCTGGTTCGGGTCGGCGGTCAACGGCTCGCGCTGGGCCGTCGTATCGGGCTGCCGGCCTCAAGCCCGGTGGTGTTGGGCATTCGGCCCGAGCACCTGGCGCTCTCCCCTATCGAGGGCCCGGCGTTCACCCTGCCGTTCAGCGTGGAGCTGATCGAACCCACGGGCGCCGAGAGTCATGTCTACGGACGCACCGGCGACACGGCCATCGTCGCGGCATTGTCGCGCCGGGACTCCCTCGGGCTTGGCGACACCGTGCAGTTGTGTGGCCGCTGCGAACATATCCACCTGTTCGACAAAGCCACCGGGGCACGAATGGAGTGAAAGCCCCGATGCGGTCTCTCCGGCGGCCCGCTGAAGCCCACTTGTCCGGCGTGAACCCTGGAAATGGCGGCAGCACCGGGCGTTTGGTCAAAGCAGCAAGTGACCCGCCTGGGGCGGCGGGTCGTTCCCATCCCTCGGCATGCCGCAGATTACGTCTGCCGACCAGCGCCTGGGGGGCGCTGGAGGCAGCGGCCAGCTGAATCGGGATCGCCTTCAAGCTCCATGTTGCGCTGCCGATAGCTATACAACACGCACGCATGCACAACTTCCACCCTGAGGCCCCCATGAATCTTCGGTCCATCAACATCGCGCCCCGCGCGTCGATGTGTTTCGCAGCCATTACCTGCCTCTTGATTGCCCTGGGGGTGTTTGCCTACCTGCAGCTCAACCAGTTGCGCGCGACCGAGCAGATGATCGAAAAAAACCTGCTGCCCAGCATCCAGGTGGGTGACGACCTGCAGATCGCGCTGCTGCACGCGCGCCTGGAAAGCATTCGCTTGCTAGCCACCAGCGAACCGGCAGCCCGTAACAACGTGCTGGCCAACCTCAACGCCGCCAAGGCGCGGATGAACGAGCGTACTGACCTGTACCGCCACAACTTCGTCAGCGAGCCGGACGACATTATCAAATTCAATAAGGCCCAGGCGCTGATGGACAGCTACCTGGCTGGCGTCGATAAAGTCGTTGCGCTGGACGCCGCCGATCACGACAAAGCGGTGCTGTTTGCCAACACCGAGCAGGCTCAGAACGCCGCCGCCTACCAAGAACAGCTGACTGCGCTGCGCGATGCAGACAATCAGGACGCGACACAGGCGGGCACCGACGCATTGGCGGTGTACAACAACAGCGTCATGGTGCTTTTGGCGGTGGTCATAGTCGCGCTGGTCTTGACCGTACTGCTGGCCGTTCTGCTGACCCGCAGCATCACCCAGCCGATCCATGCCTCGCTGTCCCTGGCGACGCGCATTTCCAAAGGCGATCTGACTGGCAACATCGACAGTCGCGGCTCGGACGAGGCAGCGCAATTGATGCTGGCCCTTGAGTTGATGCAGAACAACCTGCGCACCACCATCAGGCACATCGCAGGTTCGTCCTCACAGCTCACCGCTGCCGCGCAGAGCATGAACAGCATCACCGAACAGGCCAATCGCACCTTGCAACAACAGAACAGCGAGATCGAGCAAGCAGCCACTGCGGTGAACCAGATGAGCGCGGCAGTGGACGAGGTGGCGCGCAATGCCACTTCCACTTCGCAAGCGGCCAAGGACTCCAACCAGGCGGCGGCGACCGGCAATCAGAAGGTCGGTGAGACGCTGCAGGCGATGCGCACCCTTACCGATCGCGTCGAACTGACCTCGGAACAGGTGCATGGCCTTGCCGGGCAGGCGCAGGACATCAGCAAGGTGCTGAGCGTGATTCGGGCCATCGCCGAGCAAACCAACCTGCTGGCACTCAACGCGGCCATAGAAGCGGCACGTGCGGGTGAACAAGGCCGGGGGTTTGCGGTGGTGGCCGACGAGGTCCGCGCCCTCGCCCATCGCACGCAGACGTCCACCCAGGAAATCGAGCAAATGATTTCGACCATCCAGGCCGGCACCTCGCAAGTGGTGCAATCAATGAGCAGCAGCACCGAGGAAGTGCATAACACTCAGCGCACTGCCGATGAAGCAGGCCGTTCGCTGAAGCTGATCACGGATTCGGTGCAGGTCATCGACGAACGTAATCAACAGATCGCCACCGCATCCGAGGAGCAGGCACATGTCGCCCGCGAAGTCGACCGGGCGCTGGTCAGCATTCGTGATCTCGCCCAGCAGAGCAGCGCCGGCACCCGGCAAACCCTCGTCGCCAGCCAGGAGCTTTCGCAACTGGCCGTGAACCTCAATCGCATGGTCGAGCAGTTCAAGACCTGATTAACCCTGCTCGACATCGTCAGGCCCGGCAGCACTTTTCGTGTTGCCGGGCCTGGGCGCACTTCGGGCGCGACCGGTCAGCCCCAGCTTCACGGCGACGTCATGTGCTCTCCTGCCGGACCTTTTGCACAACGCTGGATACCGCATCCAGCACGACCACATCCTGCCACTGCCGTCAGCAACAACGGCACCGTCGCCCAGCACGATCACTCGGTCGAAATGACCCAGCATCACAAAATCAGGGGTCACACAAATCAGGCTTCTACCGCTAAAGCGTTGAAAAAGAGCATTCCATACAAAGGCGCTCCGTGAGGGTCGACTGAGGAAGTGGGCTCATCGAACAGATTGATTCGGCCAGGGTGCAGCAACACCCTCAGAAGTGAAAGTTTCTCGGCCTCCCGGCCCGAAATGCTGCTGGCATCTTCATTGACGTATCGATTCGGTGATTGTTCGAACAGGTGCTGAATATTGAGTGAGGCCGGGAGGCCATCCTTAAAGGCCGCTTGCCCCAACAGATCACGAAACTTTTTTAATCCGAAGAAAACTGGTTCGCGAATCGATAGGCTTCGCCGATATTAAAAATAGTATCGGATAACTTCGTCGAGAGGGTGAACATGACGACAAAATCCCCTGCGGACAAATCGTCGCTTTTAATAAAGCGGTTAAATATTCCGTAGCTGATGACGGCGGCACTCGTCAGCGTTAAAAACATGCTTTTAGGGCCGCCCAGCATTGCGGCCGGACAACTCACCTGGGTTGCAGTCTGCGCGCATTGTTGCAAGGTCTCGAACAAGACCGCACCGTCGATAACAACAGGTTTGACGATCATCCAAGAGCACGCCGGCCTCAACTTCAAGCAATCCAAACAAGACATTCAATTGAATTGAATTGAATAAATTTAAGCCTTTAAAGACTGTCAACTCCGCGCGCTGGCACTCTAAGTGCACAGCCCTTAAAGTTAAGGGGCCTTACACGGGCATTATAAATACAGGCGTTGTTTATCAGTTATTAACGGCGAGGGAAGATAACCTAAAACGCCAATACCTCCAACAGAACGCCATGCACTTATTACGAATAAACTAATGGCAAATATTCTACGTGGCGGCTCTATAATTTCAGTATCGGTCGCTCCCCCACGCACGGCGGCAAGTTTAGTCAACCACGGTTTGACGTCCTCGGTCCTGGATGACAACGCAGCAAAAACGCCGCTCACCTTCACAGAACGCGCGCCGGGCACGCGTTCGACTTTTCAGTGGCTATCAGTGACGGGCATGCAGCGCGTGTCCTGCGCCCGACGCATAAGCTTCCGCTTTACCGGTCTGCACGGCCCGCTGGAGCAGGAAGTATTCGATCGAGGCCGCCAACCACATCGAATAGGTGAGCAACTCGATGCCCTCCTCGACCGTTGTCTTGGCGAGTCGGGCGTAGCCTTCGCCGAGAATCAGATGCCACAAAGCGCCCATGCCGAACACCCGGGAAAACACCAGTACCCCCAAGCCGGTGGACATGGCCCCGAAGGCCGGCGTGCGCGTGAACGACGCCAGGGCCGCCAGCGTATTGCTGCGATTACTGGCCTTTAATGCCAAGGCAATGCACACCAGCGCGATGAAACTGAACGGCCAGCACCAGGCGCTGTGACTGATGGGATCAAACAGGCCATCGAGTTCGCGCATCAGCAGACAGGCAAAAAAACCACCCGCCAGGATTTTGAAGCCCCGTTGCTCGAACGAACCGGGAGCCAGCCAGAACAGCAACGCACAGGCGAACAACATGATTTCCTGGGTGATTTCGGTGAAGGATATTTCGAGGATATCGGTCTTGAACACATCAATGTCCAGCCAGATCATGCCGAACACAACCCCGATTAACACAAGTCTCAGCAAGATGCCCAAGGACGCGGTTTTCAAGTCGCTTTGAATATTTTCCAACGTTAGCTCCAGCAGGTCCCCTGTTGGGGGGAAAGAAAGATCCGAGGGAGCTAACGCTATTTTCACAAAAAAAACACATTTTTTTCACAAATTTTCGGTATCGCTCAAGGTGATAGTTGCCGATGGCAGCGGCTCTAATCTTTATTCCACAAGGTGCAAATGGCCCGTCGAGCATCGTGGCGAGGGCCGGTAACATCTGAACGTGCCTGCGGTTACCGCGCAATCATGGCATACCCATGGCGCGTCAAAAGCAGGCTCTCAGCTGGCCCTTAACTGCGTGGATCACCGTAGTCATCGCCTCGGGCCTGATCACCCACCTTCGAGTCGTACACACTGTCAGAGAGGCGCGCCATTCACCGAAAGGCTACAGTGGTCGATCCGATACTGCAGGCGTGCGTTCCAGATCGCCAGGTGCGCAGACTCGGTTTTAGCTCCACGACATCGGCGCTGCCCCCTAAAAATCATCCTAGCCAGATAAGCAGTCGCGTCCGTTATCACGACACGCAGAGCGTTCGAACAATTACCTTCCCGTGCTATCGCGAGCCATTTACGAACATGACCGCCGCGCATTCGGGTTGAACTATCCGTTGTGCAGCAGGATCACCTTTATCGCGCAGTCAGCGCGATCAGGCCCGGCGCAGCAGTGTCGGGATCAGTTTCGGGTTGCGCCATGCCCATGGCGCCGATGAACGACAAGGAGCCGCCGTGAACGACACTACCCTTTCCCCCCACCGCACCCTGTACAGGGCCACTCCCGGGCCGCTGCATACGATTTTGCTCGCCGGATCATTGCCGTTGTTTCTCGGCGGCTTGCTAAGTGACATCGCCTACTTCACGACCTATCAAAGTCAGTGGAGCAATTTCGCCGCCTGGCTGCTTGCCGCGGGGCTGCTGTTCAGCGGGCTGGCGGGACTGTTCGCAGTGGTCAATCTGTTGCGCGCCCAGCGCAAAACGGGGCCAGCGCTGGTGTACTTGCTGTTGCTGCTGGCCACCTGGGTGCTAGGCCTGATCAATTCGTTCGAACATGCCAAGGACGCCTGGGCCGTAATGCCGTCGGGTCTGGTGTTGTCGATCATCGTTACGTTGCTCTGCACCGCCGCGGTGTGGACAGGGCTGACCCATCAGCAGTCGGAGGTGGTGCAATGAAACATGCCTATCCCCTCGCCGCCCTGACGCTTGCCATGCTGCTAAGTGCCTGTGGCGCCGAACAGGACACCCCCCAGGCCCGCGGCCCGGACCCGCAAATGCCCGCCCCCGACCACAAGCTGCTGCCGAGCATGAAGATCGCCGAGCCTGTGGCCTGGGGCGATCAGAAGCCCACCGTGCCGCAGGGGTACAGCGTCACGGCCATTGCCACCGACCTGAAGATCCCGCGCCAGACGCTGGTCCTGCCCAACGGCGATATTCTCGTCGCCGAAGGCCGTGGCGGCAGCGAGGCCAAGCTCAAGCCCAAGGACGTGATTGCCAGTTACATCAAGGCTCAGGGCAATACCCAGGTCAAAGGCGGTAACCGCCTGACGCTGCTGCGTGATGCCGATGGCGACGGCAAGTACGAGTTGCAAACGGTGTTCGCCGACAACCTCAACGCGCCTTACGGCCTGGCCTATGCCGATGACAAGATCTACGTCGCCAATCAGGACGCGCTGGTGCGTTTCGATTACACCGACGGCCAGACCAAGGCCGGTGGCGCACCTGCGACGCTTACCGAGCTGCCTTCGCAGGTCAATCACCACTGGACCAAGTCCTTGGCGATCAGCCCTGATGGCCGCTATCTCTACGTGGGGATCGGCTCCAACAGCAACATCACCGAACGCGGAATGGAAGTCGAAGTGGACCGCGCCAGGGTCTGGCAGGTCGATGCCCAGACCGGTGCGCACAAGCCATACGCCACCGGTTTGCGCAACCCGACAGCACTGAAGATTCAGCCAGGCACCGGAAAACTGTGGGCGGTGGCCAACGAGCGCGATGAGCTTGGGCCGGATCTGGTGCCCGATTACCTGACTTCAGTGCGTGAAGGCGCGTTCTACGGTTGGCCCTACAGCTACTGGGGCCAGAACGTCGACACCCGCGCTCAACCGCAGAACCCGGAAAGAGTCGCGGCTGCGATCAAACCCGACTACAGCCTGGGCTCTCATGTCGCCGCGCTCGGTCTCGATTTCTCGCTGCCGGCCATGGGTGAGAAATTCGCCGACGGCGTGTTCGTCGGCGAGCATGGCAGCTGGAACCGCGACAACCCGGTCGGCTATAAGGTGATCTTCGTGCCCTTCGACAATGGCCGTGCCGCCGGTGAGCCGATCGACTTTGCTACCGGTTTCCGCGGTGCCGATGGCAAGACCCGTGGCCGACCCGTGGGTGTGACGGTAGACCCGCGCGGCGCGCTGATCATTGCCGACGATCTTTCAAACACGATCTGGCGGGTGACGCGCAACAAATAAGCGAGTACGCAACGGGGCCTGCCGGCCTCGTTGCACTGACCTTAACGCATCATGCTTTTTCGATTCAGCACCCCAACTTTGCTGTCTTCATGAAATAATCGCCGAACTGCAAAAAGACTGAACCAACCCTGCAGAGCGCTCTCCCAGATAAGGACCTTGTTGGCATAAACGCCATCGGATTCTTACCAGACTCATCAGGAGAAGCGTACATGGCGACCGAAAACCAGTACTCGATGCAGAACCCTCTGACGCAATACCCACAGCCTGAATTCCCGACGCAACCCCAGACCCCGCCCGGCACCGTGCACAAGCTGCAGCCTGCCGCCGACCACGGCGAGACCAGTTACAAGGGCTTCGGCCGACTGGCTGGGCGCAAGGCGCTGATCACCGGGGCAGACTCCGGCATCGGCCGCGCTGCGGCGATTGCTTATGCCCGTGAAGGCGCGGACATTGCGCTGAACTACTTGCCCGAAGAAGAAGCCGACGCGAAGGAAGTCGTGGCATTGATCGAGGCCGAGGGTCGCAAGGCCGTGTGCATTCCAGGCGATATCACCAGCGAAGCATTCTGCAAGGACCTGGTCAGCAAAGCGGCTGCAGGGCTGGGCGGGCTCGACGTGCTGGTCAATGTCGCCGGTAAGCAGACCGCGCAAAAAGCGATTGCCGATCTCACCACCGAGCAGTTCGATGCGACGTTCAAGACCAACGTCTATGCGCTGTTCTGGTTGTGCAAGGCCGCTCTGCCACTGCTGCAGCCAGGCGCGACCATCATCAACACTGCGTCGATCCAGGCATACCAGCCGTCCGAGACGCTGCTTGACTACGCGCCGACCAAATCGGCCATCGTCGCCTTCACCAAAGCGCTGGCCAAGCAAGTCATCAGCAAGGGCATTCGTGTCAACGCCGTAGCACCGGGTCCGTTCTGGACGCCTCTGCAGCCGAGCGGCGGTCAGCCTCAGGAGAAAATTCCCGAGTTCGGTTCGGAGACCCCGATGGGCCGTCCGGGCCAGCCTGCCGAATGCGCGCCGATCTACGTGCTGTTGGCGAACCAGGAGTCCAGCTACATCACCGGCGAAGTGTTTGGCGTCACCGGCGGTAACCCACTGCCGTGAGTCGCCAAACGTCCACTCCGACCCGCGAGAACGGCTACGTTGCGCTGGATCAGTACATTGCCCTGGGGGACGGTCGCTCCGTCGCCCTGTCGGCCACCGACGGCTCCATTGATTGGTGGTGCGCGCCCAATATGGATTCGCCGCCACTGTTCGACAAAGTCCTCAGCGCCGACAAGGGCGGCTACTTCAGCCTCACGCCGCGCGATGTCTTTACCGTTGAGCGCGATTACCTGCCTGACAGCAATGTCGCGTACACGGTATTCAAGACAGCTACAGGCTCGGTACGATTGACCGAATCGCTCAACAGCGGTAATGCCGGCCGGCTGCCGTGGAGCGAACTGGCCCGGCGTCTGGAAGGTGTCGAGGGTCAGGTCGAGTTCGAGATGGTGTTCAGACCCGGCACCCGCGCCGACAGCGTCAGCCCGTGGATTCAGGACACCCGTCACGGCAAGGTTTTCCATATCACCACGCTGATGGTGATGTTGAGAATGAGCCCCGAGGTGGTGATCACTGAATACAGCGACCGTCTGGTCCGAGCACAGTGCACGGTGCGTGCCGGGCAGAGGGTAGTCTTCGCGGTGCTCGCGTCCGATGATGAGCCCTTCGCAGTGCCTACCCTGGAACAGATCGACGCTCGTATCGAGCTCAGCGACGGGGCTTGGCGCAACTGGACCGAGACCCTGGGCTACAGCGGTGCGTACGCCACCGAAGTGCGCCGCTCGGCGCTGGCGCTCAAGCTGTTGCTGTACTCGCCCAGTGGCGCGATCGCGGCGGCGGCTACCAGTTCGCTGCCAGAAAAGATCGGTTCCGATCGCAACTACGACTATCGCTACGCCTGGGTGCGCGACGCTGCTTACTCCATCAAGGCGCTGCTGCGCATCGGTGCGCTTCAGGAGGCCAAAGCGGCATTCGCCTGGCTGATTGCCGCCATCCGCAAGCACGGTCCGCGCATGCATGTGTGTTACACGCTGGACGCAGAGCGGGTCGACGATGTGCAGCAGATTCCGTTGTCGGGTTATCAGAACAGCCCACCGGTGGTGATCGGCAATTCCGCTTTCGATCAATTGCAGTTGAGCCTGTACGGCGACATTCTCGAAACCGCCAAGCTGTTCGTGGATCGCGGGCACCTGCTCGATGAATCCACCGCACAATTGCTGCATAGCCTGGCCGACCAGTGCGCTGACGAATGGAACACGCCGGATGCGGGTATCTGGGAGCTGCCGGAACAGCAGCACTACACCATCTCCAAGATCGGTTGCTGGGTAGCGTTGGATCGCGCCAGCAAGCTGGCTGAGGCCGGACAGATTCCCGATGGCAAAGCCCAGCGCTGGGCTCGAGAACGCGACCGAGTCCGCGACTGGATCGACGAGCATTGCTGGTCGCACAAGATGCAGGCCTACACCATGTATCCAGGCACGGACCGGCTGGACGCCTCGCTGCTGCTGGCCGCGCGTTTTGGCTTCGAGCGTCGGGACCGTATAGCGTTGACCCGTGACGCCGTGGTGCAAAAGCTGGGCGCTGGCGAGACAGGCGTCACTTCCCTGCTGTATCGCTATAGCGGTGCTCAAGGCAAAGAGGGGTGTTTCCTGGCTTGCTCATTCTGGCTGGTCGAAGCCTACGCCCTGCTGAACGAATTGCCCAAGGGCCGCCAGACCATGGACGCGTTGCTGTCAAAAACCATGGGCAACAGCGGTGTCATGGCGGAAATGCTCGATCCTGACACCGGGCAGCCCCTTGGCAACTTTCCTCAAGGCCTTAGCCATCTGACCCTGGTCCACGCAGCGCTTGCGTGTCAAGGGGAGTGACAGCAGCCTCCACCGATCGAGGCTGCTGTGAGCTTCAGGCATTAGAACGAGGCGTGGCGTTCGCAGCGCGCGGCGACAGAAGAGCGGACCTGAAGGCGCACCTGCGCGATCAGATCGGCTATCGCACGACTGGTATTAAGGCTGGCGACGGGGATGCCAGCCATGACCGCGCTGGCACCGGTCTCTGGATCAACGACATCAAGCGTCAGTTCGCCGTCGGCGGTCGCTGAACACTTGCAGCGCATGGGCAGAAATCCGGATTCAATAATGTGGCGAAGTTCAAGTGCTGAGATGGCCATGTCGGTATTTCCTTATTATGTGTAGGGTTGACCATCGCCTACGTAAGGGAATTCCAACTGTTTTCATCCAGCGTACGGTGCTCACTTTGAGTCATCCGCGTCCACATGCCGCTGCCGACCGAGTGAAAGGTTTCAGCGTAAAAGCGTCTGCGTAAACAGCGCGTTGCCCAGCGCCGCATCGCGGGCAGTGTTGTCGAAAATGCACCAGGTGGGCACGCCGTCGTTTACTCCCTCCTTGATGCCCTGTGCCAACTGCTCCAGCCAGCCGGCTTCATAAGCACTGTAATAAATACGCGGCGAACCATGCAGGCGCCAGTAACGGAGTCCGTCCCAACCGCCGGGCACAGCGTCGCTGCCAATGCGCGGCGGGTCAACGGCGGCCTGGGCGATCTGCTGAGCAATCAGCATGGGCTGCGCGGACACCCAGGAGGGGTGCCGGGGCTCGATCACCACATGCCCCGAATAACGCGCCCTGAGGTTGTCGAAAAACTCGCCGGCAACCGCTGCATCGAATGCCAGCGAGGGTGGCAACTGGATCAGTAGACAGCCCAGGTTGCTGCCAAGGGCGGTGCACTCGGCGAGGAACGTGTCGAGCAACACCGAACAGTCGTGCAGGCGGTTCAAGTGGGTGATTGACTTGGGCATCTTCACCGAGAAGCGAAAGCCTGGGTTTACGGACGCTGCCCACTTGGCGTAGGTCGAAGGGCGATGGGACCGGTAAAAGGAGCTATTGATTTCGACTGCATCGCAGCGCGCCGAATAGCGCTCTAGATGCGAGCCCTGAACCGGAAAGTCCGGCCAATACTCACGCCCGAGCTTCCAGCCCGCACAGCCGATATACAGCGGCCCGGCACTCAAAACAGTACGCCTTCGGCGTCACGCATGAAGATTTCCACGGTCTTCGGGCCGATGCCTTCAAACGCTTGCAGGCGCGCGGCAAATTGCGCTGTGTTCTCACACCCCTCGCGGATCTGCGTCAGCTTGCCCGCATACTCACTGTTGAGCTTGTGGCTAAGCTTCAATAATCGCTCGGCGGTGGATTCGTCATACCGGGTATAGCGTGCCTCACCCAGCATTCTGACCAATTCACGGTGGGTGCATGCCGCCAGCTTGCGTGGCGTATCGCGCTGGTGTTTTTCCACGATGACCCGATACGCATCGGCGGCGATCGGGCCCTGAATGCGTTTACCCATCAGGAAGCTGGCGACCAGCCATTTGAACAGCGCAGAGTCATCGCCACCCGTGAGATGGATGTTTAGATCAGCAGCACTGATGGGCGTGTTCATCAAGAGTTTCCATACCTGGCGTGGCTTTTATTAAGCACAACGGAAAAGAAAACGCCGGTTCAATGAACCGGCGCAGAGCCACGTTTAATCGCAACTCTTCAAGCCACTAGCAAGCACCATCGGCTCGCGCTTACTTGCTCAAGTCAGCCTTAAGACGCTGACCGGCATACGCCTGAGCCTGTTCGGCCTTCTGCACGACGGCGGCGGTGCCGAAAAACTCATGGGTCACGCCTGGATAGACCTTGCGCTCCACGCTGTCACCCGCGCTGCGCAGCGCCGTTTCCAGTTGCGCGCCATCGTCACGTAGCGGATCGATCTCGGCGTTGATGATGGTCACCGGTGGCAAGCCTTTCAAATCGGCATGGACCAGATCGATCCGTGGGTCTTTGGCGTCCGCTGCGGTTTTGGTCACCTGCGAGATGAACCAGAGCATCATCGGGCGATTCAGCGGCATCGCGTCAGCGTACTTCAGGTACGACTCGGTATCAGTATTCGATTGCGCGACCGGGTACACCGACAGCACGTGCTTGGGCGCGGTCAGACCTGCCTTGTGAGCAGCCACAGCGGTGGCTACGGCCAGGTTGCCGCCTGCGCTTTCACCGGCCAGTGCCAGCCGTTTAGGATCGCCATTGACCGACGTGGCATTGGTGGTCAACCAGCGGTACGCCGCAAGGGCATCATCGTGAGCCGCTGGAAATTTGTTTTCCGGCGCCAGACGGTAATCGACTGAAATGACCACCGCATTGGCCTGCTTGGAGAGGCCGCGGGCGCCGCCGTCATACACTTTGCGATCGGCAAACACCCAGCCACCGCCGTGGAAGTACAGCACCACCGGGAACGGCCCTACACCGTCCGGGGTATAAACCGTGGCAGGCATCGAGCCTGCGGCACCCGGCACGCTAATGTCGCGGGACGTGACGCCCGGCACCAGTACGCTTGGTGTGCTGTCGCGTTTCTCGTCGGCGAGCACGCCCTTCACGGCATCGGCCATTGTAGGTTGCAGGCGGGCCTCGGCCGGTGTGATTTTTTCAACCGCCTTGGCGTCGAAGCTGGCGAACTTGTTCAGCACTTTTTGCATGTCCGCATCAGCGCGCAGCATGCTTTTGGTACCACTGACGGCAAGCTCGGAAACCGAATGCTTCTCCGGGTCGCGTGCACAGCCGTGCAGCATCGCCACGACACCTACGGCGGAAACTGCCCACAGCCATTTATTACGCTGGATCGCCATCATTGTTGACTCCTCGGATACAGGGCAGGCCTGCGCACAGGCCATGATTTTTCTTAAACAGTGACAGGGGCGCGCGCAACAGGCTTGCACGGCGCCCCGCATAGAGAGTCTTCACGCCGCCGGCTTGAGAATGACCTTGGTCCAGCCCTCATCCCGGGCGTCAAAATGCTTATACGCGTCCGGCCCCTCTTCCAGCTTCAGGCTGTGGGAAATGATCTGGGAAGGTTTCGCCCGTCCGTGATGAATGAGCTCTGCCAGACGGCGGTTGTAGGCTTTGACATTGGCCTGACCGGAACGGATCTGTTGACCCTTGAACCAGAAGGTGCCGAAGTCGAAGGCCATCTTGCCCTCCTTCGCCAGCTCATTCTTGGCCCCCGGGTCCTGCGGCACGAATACCCCGACGACGCCAATGCCGCCAGTGGCCTTGGTCGATGCCACCAGATTATTCATGGTCAGATGATTCGCCTCATGCCCGTGTTTGTCGCAGCATTGGTAGCCCACGCATTCGCAACCGCGATCGGTGCCCTTGCCATGGGTGAGATTGAGGATCTGATCGACTGCCTCTTTCTCCAGCGAATTGATCGGCGTGGCGCCCAACTGCGCTGCAAGCTTCAGACGGTCAGGATGGTTGTCAACTACGAACACCTGGGAGGCGCCCTTGATCATCGCTGCGTGCGCAGCCATCAGGCCGACGGGACCTGCGCCATAAATGGCGATGCTCTCACCCGGCAGCAAACCGGCGAGTTCGGTGGCGTGCCAGCCGGTGGGGAAGATGTCAGAGAGCATCACGTAGTCGTTTTCTTTCTCCTGCGCGTCTTCAGGCAGCAGCAGGCAGTTGAAGTCGGCATAGGGAACACGTAGCAATTCCGCTTGCCCACCCTGATAAGGGCCCATGTCGGCGAAGCCGTAGGCCGCGCCGGCACTGCCTGGGTTAGCGGTCAGGCAGAACCCGGTCAGGCCCTTTTCGCAGTTTTCGCAGAACCCGCAGCCGATATTGAAGGGCAGGCATACGCGATCCCCGACCTTGATGCGGTCGACGCCAGCGCCGACTTCGACGACTTCCCCAAGGTTTTCATGACCAAATACGCGACCGGTCTCCATCGAGGTGCGGCCTTCGTACATATGCAAATCGGAACCACAGATATTCGTGGTGGTGACGCGAACGACTGCGTCGGTTGGTTTTTCAATTCTGGCATCGGGGACATTTTGCACGCTGACATCGCGCGGCCCGTTATATACGATGGCTTTCATTGGTTTCTCCCGTTCGATAGACGATGAGGTGGTTTTCGTCTGCTTACGAGTATCTGTCCGGCGGCTCACGGCATACGCTCAAACTTTTAAACAATGGCCTGACGAGCGGTACATTTCAGACGATCCAGTCATGCAGCCGCAATTACGGCCATGATCTTTCAGCCAGCCCCGTTGATATTTCGCCCGCCCCTTTGCCGCCTCGATGCGCACTTATCGGCGAGAGCGACAGCCCAACCCGGGACTTATGCACTTACACGATCATTTAGCCGGTGGCAGTCAACGGCTAAGCGCAACGCCTCATAGGCATCGTTTAGATAACCAGCAGGCCTTCAGCAGTCTCGATGTGCGGCACCACCGCGCCCCCCTGCTGCGCAGCGAGCCAGGCCCGGGCCCTGGCCACGTCGAAGATCTGCCCCTGGTCCATCAGGGCCAGGATCAAGGTTTCAGAGACTCGGTAATGGCCGCACTGCGCACACTTGCGCTCTTCCCAGTTGGCCATGCAAGGAAGCTGTTCCGCCGGGCCTGCGCAGATCAAGCAACTCATAAGACGCACCTTCTTATTGTCATCAATGGCGTTTAATTGAATGTTGACTGTCGAAGGACCGAGCAATTCCATGCAGGTATTCCAAAATTCGACGGCGATGTCGATAAACGCCCGAGAGTGCATAAAACGCCCGAGAGTGCATACGCTGGATGAAAAAACACTGAACGATTAGTGCTCGGGTTTATCAGAAGAATTCGAGCACACGAATATCACAGTGCTCTACATAACTGCCCCAACCAATACAGCTCTAAACAATAAGGAAATAACGACATGGCTCACACAGTTCGCACTCTCACCCTAGCAGCGGTTTTTTCCCTGGCCTGTCACGGTGCCTACGCCGCACAGAGCAATGATGACTTCGTCGAAGACGCATCGGCCAAAGGTGTAGCGGAAGTCGAAGCCGGCAAACTGGCCCAGGAAAAAGGCACTGCTGCAGACGTTAAAAGCTTCGCCGACATGATGGTCAAGGATCACACCGCTGCCAACAACAAGCTTGAGGCGATTGCCAATGAGAAGAAGCTGAAGGTCTCCGACAGCGCTCAACTGCTGGACAAGACCAAAGCGATGATCCTTGAATTGCGCAGCGCCAAGTCGTTCGATCAGGCGTATGCCAACAATCAGGTCAAGGCACATGAGGCGACCATCGCGCTGTTCAAGGACGAAGCCGACAACGGCAAGGACGCTGACCTGAAGGCTTTTGCAAAAGAGACCTTGCCTAAGCTGGAAAAACATCTGGAAGACGCCAAGGCCCTGGCAAAAGCCCATGGGGGCGATGCTGCCAAGCAGTAACCAGGCTGGCTGTTGTGTAGCAACGCGGCGCGCCGACGACAAGGTTCTCAAGATCGAACCATTAGCGCGCTGGGTTGCTACAGAACGAATAACGCGGGTGGCACGTCGGTCATAACGCTATTGGCTCATAAGCTCACTGATGCACTGGCCAATGAGGCGGCGGTTGTCCTCTACGCTCTTCACGGACTCCCGGACCGACAAAGCGACCGCAAATCCACGTTGGGTTTCCCCTTCCTCTGCCCAGTCTGCCAACTTCAAAAGCGCATCAGTCATTGCATGCTGATTCTTTAACAGGGTATGCAGGAGCGTAGTGGTGGCAGGCGTATTTTGCATATCTAACCCTCAGGCACCGGTTTGCGAATGCCAGAAACCGTCCCTGCTGGCGTCATGGGGCACAAGGCCACCGTGGAGCTTTGAGGCGATAGTGGCACGATGGTTCCACTCGTTCGTCAGACAGTTCAGCGCGCGATTACGATGTAATCGTTCACCTGCCTCACGCCCTCGTGCGCACCTTCGACCAGATGGACAAAGCGACCACTGACCTCGTCGATGGGCAAACAGTCGTCGATATCCAGCACCCCATCGGTATGCGCCTGAGTCCAATGCCTGAGCATCTGACGCTTGCCTTTGGCCGTCGCCTCGCGTTTGTTTCGCGCCACCACCAGCAGGTAATGGTGGGACTCACCAAAGCGCTGCGACTCATATCCCCCCAGATTGATGAAATACAGACGATTGGACTCCGCCGCCGGCGCCAGCGGACTCAGTTCAACACGCCATTGCTCGACACCGTCCACTGCCATCCAGGCGTCGATATGCAGCCCTTGGGGATTGCCGAACCAGCTTTGCCGCAATTGTGGATAGGCCGCCTCAAGGCTATCTGCGACGACGAACGCGACATCGTGCACTTCGATCCGGGCTCTGGGGTGCTTGCCGCCGAGCATGACTACGAACAGCATTGCAGTACTGGCCTCCACTGCGTCAAAAAGAAAAGAAAAGGGCCCCTGCAGCAGGAGCCCTCAATAGGGTTGAGCATTGCGCGCCACCAATGCCGCAGTGCGCGCAGCGATGCGGCTTTACAGTATCGGCTTGCCCCCGGTAACGCCATACCGCGTTCCTGAGATATAGCTGCCTTCGTCCGAGGCCAACAGGACATAGATCGGCGCGACTTCGACCGGCTGCCCCGGCCGGCCCAACGGCGTCTCTTCCCCGAAGCTTTTCACGTCATCATCGGTCATGGTCGACACGATCAGCGGCGTCCAGATGGGGCCCGGCGCCACGCTGTTCACGCGGATGCCGCGTGGCCCGAGTAACTGCGCAAGACCAGCGCTGAAGTTGGCAATCGCGCCCTTGGTGGTGGCGTACGGGATCAATGTTGGCTTGGGCGTGTCCGAGTTGACCGAGCTGGTATTGATGATCGAGCTGCCCGCTGCCATCGAAGGCAAGGCCGCCTTGCAGATGCGAAACATGGCAGTGATGTTGATATCGAACGTCCTGACCCATTCCTCGTCGGGGATCTCTTCCAGGGTCTCGTGGCTCATCTGGAACGCGGCGTTGTTCACCAGCACATCGATGCGCCCGAATTGGGCAACGGTCTTATCGACGATGGCCGAGCAATGCTCTTTTTGCGCCAGATCGCCAGGCAGCAGCAGGCATTGACGCCCTGCTTCCTCCACCCAGCGCGCTGTTTCCTTGGCGTCTTCATGCTCATCCAGATAGGAGATCGCGACGTCTGCGCCTTCACGGGCGAAAGCGATGGCCACGGCCCGGCCAATGCCACTGTCGCCGCCGGTGATCAGGGCGATCTTGTTGACCAGCTTTCCTGAGCCTTTGTAGCTCTTCTCGCCGCAGTCCGGGTACGGGTCCATTCGGCTCTGATCGCCAGGCACCTGTTGTTGCTGCGGTTTGAACGGTGGTTTGGGGTAATCGGTCATCACATTCTCCTCAAAAGTTGCCGGCGCAGCAGGGTGCGCATTGAGGGTGGACTTTGGCGGGTCGCGATCAGTTCGGTGTTTTTTACAACACCTGCCTCCAGGCGTCCGCGGTGCCGATCAACCATGGCCAATGGCTGACCCATGAGGCACCCGGTGGGTCAGGCGCGCGGAACGAATGCCCGGTGGACTCAATCAATAGCCATCAACGCCTCTTGGAGAAACGCACATGAAGTATTCGAAGCTGGGAAAAACCGGACTTGACGTCTCACCCCTGTGCCTGGGGTGCATGACCTACGGCGTGCCTGAGCGTGGCACGCACCCATGGACCTTGAACGAGGAACAAAGTCGTCCGCTGATCCGGCAGGCCGTCGAAGCCGGGATCAATTTCTTCGACACCGCCAACGTGTACTCCGACGGCACCTCGGAAGAAATCGTCGGCCGCGCCCTCAAGGATTTTGCCCGACGCGACGAAATCGTCCTCGCCACCAAGGTCAACGGCCGCATGCATGATGGCCCTAACGGTGCCGGTTTGAGTCGCAAGGCGATACTGCAAGAGGCCGACAACTCGCTACGCCGCCTGGGCACCGACTACATCGACCTGTACCAGATTCACCGTTTCGATTACGAGACCCCGATTGAGGAGACACTCGAAGCGCTGCACGATCTGGTCAAGGCCGGAAAGGTTCGCTACATCGGCGCTTCATCGATGTTCGCCTGGCAGTTTGCAACGATGCTGCACACCTCTGCAGCCAACGGTTGGACGCGTTTTTCGACCATGCAGAATTATGTAAACCTGCTGTACCGCGAAGAAGAGCGCGAAATGCTGCCCCTGTGTCAAGCGCAGGGAATTGGTGTGATGCCCTGGAGCCCGCTCGCCCGCGGCCGCCTGACGCGCCCTTGGAATGAAAGCAGTGAACGTGCTGAGTCCGACGAATTCGGCAAGACGCTGTATGCCCATACCGCTGATGCCGATCGCAAGGTGGTGCAAGCCGTGGCCAGGGTTGCCAATGCTCGGGGGGTGGCACCGGCGCAGGTAGCCCTGGCCTGGGTGCTTTCGCATCCGGGCATCAGCGCGCCGATTGTTGGCGCCTCGCGCTCCGGTCATCTGGACGATGCGCTGGCGGCGATCGAACTCAAGCTCAGCGACGCCGAGCGCGCCGAGCTGGAAGCGCCTTACATTCCCCATGCCGTGGTGGGCTTCGCTTAACGCAGGCGCTCAGTACAGGGCCGGTCACTCGATGCCGGCTCTGCTTTCGCTGGCCTTAGCCTGTCGCGATAATCCTGATCTCGACCCGCAGCCCCGGCATCGCCCGTCATCAGGACTCGCTCAGTGATCAAAGTTACGCCCGGCGTTGAAGCTTCGACCGTGGCTCATTGAGCCCCGTCGATGCACATCACTGACTTGCCAATCTGCTCGCGTGCCTCGATGCGTGCGTGAACCGCCTGCACCTCTTCCAGCCGGTAGCGCCCTTCGATCTCGACCTTGAGCGAACCTTCGAGGATCGCCGCGAACACCGCATCGGCGCGGCGCTGGACGGTCGCGCCATCGGCCATATGATCAGCCAGTCTTGGGCGAGTCAAAAACAGCGAACCTGCCTCACCCAGTTCGATGGGATCAAGGTCAGTGACCGAGCCGGAAACGTTGCCGTAATTGACCACCAGGCCGCGGGTGCGGCAGGCCCGGAAGCTGTCGCGCAACGTGCTTTTGCCCAGCGAGTCGAACACCACATCCACCCCCTTGCTCTGGGTCGCTTCACGGATACGCTCGGCGAAGCGGCCCTGGTCGTACAGCATCGCTTGATGGGCTCCCCGTTCGATGGCGATTGCACATTTGCGCTCGCTACTGGCAGTGGCAAACACCCGCGCGCCTCTGGCCTTGGCCATTTGTATCAATAACTGGCCAATGCTGCCGGACGCCGCATGAATCAGACAGCTGCTGCCCGGCCCCAGCCGCGCAATGTCGTCCACCAGATAATGCGCGGTGGCGCCCTGAAAGATGGCCGCCGCGGCCATGTCGAAATCAATCGCGTCGGGTATCGTTGCGACCCTTTGCGCCGGCACAGCGGCGTACTCGGCATAACTGCCCCATGCGATGCACCAGGCCACACGATCACCCACCGTGAGCTGATGCACGCCCTCGCCCACTTCAACGACCACACCCGAACCTTCCATGCCCAGCGTGCACGGCAATCGCACCGGATAGGTGACAGACGTAGCGTACTTGCCTTGGCGCGTGTGCACGTCCATGAAATTGATGCCCGCACACGCGACCTTGACCACCACCTGCCCCGGCGCTGCCGAAGGTTTGACCAGGTCGGAGCGCAACTGTACGACCTCGGGCCCGCCGTAGCTTTCGATCATGATGCCTTTCATCAGGATGAGACTCCTTGCGCAGAGGATTCAGAACGCCGTGGCACACCCACGTCGTTCAATGAGCGGATCCATGATAGAACTGCATGCTCGGGTCGATAATTCCCAAAACCTTCACACTGTCCGCGCGGAAATTAACCGATGTTCGATTGGCAGGATCTCTATTTCTTCAGCGTGCTGGCGCGTACGCAATCGCTCTCGGCGGCCGCCAGGGAATTGCAGGTCGAGCATGCGACCGTGGGTCGTCGCCTCGATGCCCTGGAAAAAACCTTGGGGCTGCGCCTGGTGGATCGACTGCCGAGAAGCCGGCCATTGACCGAAGAAGGGCGCGCGTTGAGTCGTATCCTTAGCGCCATGCCCAGGATTGCCAGCGAGGTACAACAACTGTCGCGACTTGCCTCCATTGCCGTGGCAGGAACGGTCAAGGTCAGCGCCCCGCCCTCTCTGGCCGTCCACACCCTCGCCCCTTGCATCGCTCAATTGCGACAGCAGCACCCCAGGCTCAACGTTATCCTGCTGCCTTCGGTGTCCATGGCGGCGCTGGATAAGGGCGAGGCAGACATTGCCTTGCGCACGGTGCGACCGGAAGAAGACGCGCTGGTGCGTCGAAAAATCGGTGTGGTGCGCTTCGCCTTGTACGGCTGCCCCGAATTCGTTGAGCGTGCGCCCGAGCAGTGGGCGTTCATCGCCTATGACGACAGCCGCGATCATCTGCCGCAACAGGCCTGGCTGCATCAGATCCGCCAGCATCGCCCTGTGGTATTCGCCGCCAGTGACCTGATGTCCCAGCAAATGGCGGCCCGGTCGGGGGCCGGCGCAGTCGTGCTGCCAACTACGGTGGGCGACAAGGACCCGCTGCTCCAGCGTCTGCCCGTCGACAGCGAAGCCCCGACCCGCGACCTGTGGCTGACGGTGTATCCCGACCTGCGGCGCTCACCATCGGTCAAGGCGGTGATGGATTTTCTAGTGGACTGCGTTGAGCGAGAGCCTCGGCTGCAGCATTAGTCGCTGCACCGCCCTTGCCTGAATGTGCTTCATAACTCGGGGGGGGCGAAGGCAGTAGGTCTGCCGTCCTATGAACGAATAACGCTCCGCCTTCGCTGCCGCGCCATCGCTCACCGCGCCAACAATCGTTCCAGCACCACTTCCAGCGGGTGACGCAGTTGCGTGTCAGCCTGGCGCTTGACCTGGCTGCGGCACGAATAACCCGTTGCCAGCGCTTCACCCGGCTTGTCCAGCTTGGTCGCCCATGACTGTTCGAAGATGATTTTCGACGTCTCTTGATTGCGCGCTTCGTGGCCGTAGGTGCCGGACATGCCGCAGCAGCCGGTGGCTTCGGTGACCAGTTTGAGACCGATGCGGGCAAAGACTTTTTCCCACTGTGAGGTGCTGGCCGGAACGTTGGTCTTCTCAGTGCAGTGAGCCATCAGGCGGAATGACGCGCTCTGCATCGCATCTGTGGTTTCAGGCAGTGCGTCAATCAGCCATTCCTGAGGCAACAGGACGTTCGGGCTGCCTTCCAGCCCCGGCACCTTCTGGTATTCCTGGCGATAGACCAGGGTCATTGCCGGGTCAAGGCCCACCATCGGCACGCCACAGTCGCCCAGTGCCTTGAGTTGACCCGCGTTGCGCACCGCGGCTTTGGCGAATGCGCCGAGGAAGCCCTGCACCTGCAACGGCTTGCCATTGGCACTGTAAGGCGCCAGGAATACCCGGTAACCCAACTGATGCACGAGCTGAATCAGCGCCGCGAGCAACGGCGTTTCGAAGTAACGGGTAAAAGCGTCCTGCACCAGCACCACACTGCGCTGACGCTGCTCATTGCTAAGCTCACGCAGAGCCGGAACACTGGCGACCGCCACATTGCAGCGCGACAGCGTGCTTTGCAGGTTGTAGCGATGAATCAGCGGGCTGTCGAGCATGCCGACGTGGCGTTCGAGCAGGCCACTGACCCACTTCGAGCCCATCACCGCGTTGTACAGACCGGGCGCATAGGCCATGTAGGGAATGGAAAATTCCAGCGAACCGATCAGGTAATCGCGCAGCGGACGCTGATAACGACCGTGGTACAGCTCGAGAAAACGCGAGCGAAATTCCGGTACGTTGACCTTGATCGGGCATTGTCCCGCGCAGGACTTGCAGGCGAGGCAACCGGCCATGGCGTCGTAGACCTCATGGGAAAAGTCCGCCTGCCCCCGGGAGCGCGCCAGGTTATTGCGCAGTCGCGTCGGCAGGCCTGTGATCCACGCTGCCTTGCCTTTGGCCGCCTCCAGCACGTCAATGTTGGCCGCACCTTGCAGACGCAACCACTCGCGAATCAACGATGCGCGGCCTTTGGGCGAATGCTGGCGCTCGCGGGTTGCCTTCCACGACGGGCACATCGCATCGTTCGGGTCGAAGTTGTAGCAGGCGCCGTTGCCGTTACAGTGCACTGCGGTGCCGAAGCTTTGCCAGACGCGCTCGTCGATCTGCCGATCAAGGTCGCCGCGCAACGTAACTTCGTTGACCTTGAGCAGCCCTTCGGTGGCATCCGACGGGGTGCAGATCTTGCCTGGGTTGAGCTGGTTGTGCGGGTCGAACGCGCCCTTGAGCGCTTGCAGCGCCGGGTACAGCTCACCGAAGAATGCAGGCACGTACTCCGAGCGCAGGCCCTTGCCGTGCTCGCCCCACAGCAGACCGCCGTAGCGCTGGGTCAACTCGGCAACAGCATCGGAAATCGGTTTGACCAGCGCGGCCTGGTCCGGGTCTTTCATGTCCAGCGCCGGACGTACGTGCAGCACGCCGGCATCGACGTGACCAAACATGCCGTAGGCCAGACCATGGCCGTCCAGCAACGCACGAAATTCAGCGATGTAATCGGCCAGTCGCTCGGGCGGCACGGCGGTGTCTTCGACGAAGGGCTGCGGACGAATCTCGCCTTCGACGTTGCCCAGCAGGCCCACCGAACGCTTGCGCATGGTGTAGACACGAGTGACGGCGTCGGCCCCTTCGGCAAGGGTGTGCCCAAGCCGCTCGATGCTTGTGTCTGCCTGCAGGTGATCGACGAACGCCGCCACCCGGGCGTTGACCTCGGCCGCTTCATCGCCGCTGAATTCCACCAGGTTGATGCCCAGTGTCGGGCGCTCGGCATCGGCGGGAAAATATTCGGCGACGCTGTGCCAGACGATGTCTTTCATCGCCAGCATCAGCACCTTGGAATCCACGGTTTCGATGGACAACGGCTTGTGCGCAAGCAAAGCGTTGGCGTCGCGCAGGGCGTCCATGAAGCTGCTGTAGCGCACGTTCACCAGCACCGAATATTTCGGAATCGGCAGCACGTTGAGCTTGGCTTCGACCACATAACCCAGCGAACCTTCCGCACCGCAAAGCACGCTGTTGAGGTTAAAGCGCCCCTGCTCGTCGCGCAGGTGCGCCAGGTCATAACCGGTCAGGCAGCGATTGAGTTTGGGGAACACCGACTCGATCAAGTCGGCCTGGGTTTCCTGGATCTGCCGCGCGGTGCGATACACCTCACCGATGCGGCCGGGCCGCGCGCAGGCTGACTCCAGTTGTTCATTGGTCAGTGGCTGGGTATGCAGGCGTTCGCCACCCAGCAGCACGCTGTGCAGTTCCAGCACGTGATCGCGGGTCTTGCCGTAGGTGCAACTGCCCTGCCCGCTGGCATCGGTGTTGATCATGCCGCCGACCGTGGCGCGGTTGGAGGTCGACAATTCAGGGGCGAAGAACAGCCCGTGAGGCTTGAGCGCCGCATTGAGCTGATCCTTGACCACCCCCGCCTGAACCCGCACCCAGCGCTCTTGAGCGTTGATTTCGAGGATATGGTTCATGTGCCGCGACAGATCGACCACGATGCCGTCGGTCAACGACTGGCCATTGGTGCCGGTGCCGCCGCCCCGTGGCGTGAGCTTGATCTGCCTGAAGCGCGGCTCGGCCATCAGCGTCGCAATGCGTGCGACGTCGTCAGCGTCTAGAGGAAAGACCGCCGCTTGCGGCAAGCGCTGGTAGATCGAATTGTCGGTCGCCAGCACTGTGCGGGTGGCGTAATCGGCGCTGAGCTGACCGCGAAAACCGCTGGCACGCAGGGCGTCGAGAAAGTCTGGGTACTGGGCCGCGGGCGTTGCGGTAGGCAGTTGGGCGATCATCGTGGGATGGGCTCTTGTCGGTCTGATCACGGGAAACAGCAAAATACTTGTCGCCCGGGCATTAATCGGTCAGCCTCGGGTCTTTGTTTGCGCCAATGATCCTGCAGGTCCCGACGCGATACAAATGGATATTCCTGCCGCTATCGATGACTTTTCCGAATGAATTACCGCCATCTCACCCCGTCGATGTCCCTGCTGCTGGCTTTCGAGGCCGCCGCACGACATGAAAGCTACACCCGCGCCGCCGTGGAACTGTCGCTGACCCAAAGTGCGGTGAGCCGTCAGGTGCAGGCGCTGGAACAGCAACTGGGGTTGACGTTGTTTCGTCGGGAAGGTCGGCAGGTGCAGCTGACCGACGTCGGGCGCTTGTATCAGCGGGAAATGAGTGACGCACTGGGGCGCATTCGCAGCGCCACGCTGCAGGCCATGGCCTATCAATCCGGCGGCGGTAGCCTGCGTCTGGCGACGCTGCCGACGTTCGGTTCCAAGTGGCTGCTGCCGCGCCTGCACGATTTTTACAAGACTCACCCCGGCATGCTGGTGCACATCAACTCGCGCATCGATGCCGTGGATTTCGAGACCAGCGGCATCGATGCGGCGATCGTGGTCGGTCATGCAGGCCTGCCGGGGCTGATCAGCCATCGCCTGCACGCCGAAGAACTGGTGGTGATCCTCTCCTCGCACAAAGCCCGGGAGCAGGAAAACTGGAACCCCGAACACATCGCCGCACAGATGCTGCTTAATGTCGCCAACAACCCCAACGTTTGGGGCGACTGGTTCAGCCACCACCACCTGCCCCATCGCATGATGCGCCTTGGGCCAAGCTTCGAACTGACCTCGCACCTGATCCAGGCGGTCAGGGCCGGCATCGGCATCGGCCTGGTGCCCCGCATTCTGGTGGCCGAGGAGCTGGCCAGCGCGGAACTCATCGCCCTGGACCAGCCCTTCGCCAGCCAGCGCAGCTACTTTCTCAGCTATCCACCGCGCAATGAAATGCTCCCCTCCTTGCAGGCGTTTCGGACGTGGTTGCTGGAGCAGATTTGATTCCGGTTTTCACTGCAAAGCGATGCATGCAGAACCCCGGAAACTCCCGTGAATGGCAATAGCGACCTCAGGTCTAAAAGCACCGAGGAACGCTGGTGGGGGACATCGAGGTGATGACGCGGCACGGTGGGAAACGCCGGAGGTTACAGCGGCAGCGAAGGCGGCGGGTCAGTCAATACATTTTGCAACCGACCCACCACCTTCGCCACTGTCGCACACCTCCAGTAGTTCCCACAGGTTCCGCAGCTCCCCAGATTCCACAGATTCCACAGATTCCAGGGTGGTCTCACAAATCCTGACCGACGCGGAGAATGAGATCGGCGCTGCAGGTCGCCATTATTCGACTACACCACCTGATCTTTCCTGGGCACTGCGCGTTTTTGCGCACGCGCGTTGGCTTGGGCCTTGTGCAACGTGATCGGGACCGATTTGGCTGCGGGCACCTTGCTGCGTTCGGCGTGGTGCCATAAGGGGACCAGCGGGTTGCACTCGGGGTAATACGCCGCTGCGCAGCCAACGGGGATGTCATAGGCGATGATCTGCATGGGCCCGACTTCCCTGAGCACTTCAGGCTCGATGGCTGTACGCAATGTGACCCAATCGCCGGCTGCAAATCCCAGGCGCACCACGTCGTTACGGTTCATGAACACCACGCTGCGTGTTCCGTGCACGCCGCGAAAGCGGTCGTCATAGCCATAAATCGTGGTATTGAATTGGTCGTTGCTGCGCAGGGTCATCAACTGAATGACATCACGCGCGGTCAAGCCTGAAGAAACGTCACTGTTTTCATCGAGACTGCGCGGCGAGACAAAGCGCGCCTTGCCGGTTTCGGTCTTCCACTGCCGTTGCGCAGCCGGGATCGGCCGATGAAAGCCACCGTGCTCCCACATCCGCGACTCCATGTCATGAAAGATTTCCGGGTAGACCTGAGCAATCGCCTCGCGAATTTTCGCGTAATCCCGGCGCCAGGCTTCCCACGGGATCTGGGCCTGGCCATCAAGGGTCGCCTTCGCCAGCCCCGCAATGATCGCCACCTCGGCGCGCAACTGCTCGCCGCCCGGTTCACTTCTGCCCTGCCAGGCGCGGATGCAGCCGGTGCTGTCTTCGGTGCTGTACACCTGCTCGACACCCTCCTGCACATCCATTTCGATACGCCCCAGACACGGCAACAGCCACGCACGCTGCCCGGGAATCAGGTGGGTGCGATTAAGCTTGGTGGCAATCTGCACATTGAGTTCGAGCCGCGACCAGGCCGGTTCCATCCGATCGGTATCGGGCACGGCGCGTAGAAAATTGCCGCCCAGCCCGATAAAGGCTTTAACGCTGCCATCGAGAATGCCCATGCACGCATCGACCGTGGCCAGCCCCTTGTTCGGCGGCACCTTGAAGCCGAACAGTGACTCGATCTTCTCCTGCGGCACCTTGGCCGGGTCCTCGGTGATGCCAACGGTGCGCTGACCCTGCACGTTGGAGTGACCGCGCACCGGGCAGATGCCAGCCCCCAGCTTGCCGATGTTGCCGCGCAGCAGGAGCAGGTTGACCAGCATTTGCACGTTCTCGACGCCGTGGCGGTGCTGCGTCATGCCCATGCCGTAGATCACCATCACCCGCTCACTGCGGGCGTACACCGTCGCCGCCGCCTCCAGCGCACTGCGATGCAGGCCCGAACGGCTTTCCAGCTCGGACCAGGTATGGCGCTCGACTTGCGCGAGGAAGGTGTCGAAGCCGTCGGTGTGTTCAGCGATGAAGGCGTGATCGAGCACCGTACCGCCGCTCACCCGGTCCATTTCCAGCAACGCCTTGGCAATGCCCATCACGGCGGCGGTGTCACCGCCAATGGAAACCTGATGGTATTGGGTACTGATGATCGTCGACTCAGGCCCGAGCATTTCGCGGGGTGACTGCGGGTTGACGAAACGCTCCAGCCCGCGCTCACGAATCGGGTTGAAGGTAATGATCGGAACGTCTCTTTTGCGCGCATCTTGCAACGGATGCAGCATCCGCGGGCTGTTGCTGCCCACGTTCTGACCGAAGAAGAAAATGCAGTCGGTGTGCTCGAAATCGGCCAAGGTGACCGTGCCCACGGGTACACCGATGCTTTCCTGCAGCCCGACCGACGTGCTCTCGTGGCACATGTTCGAGCTGTCCGGCAGATTGTTGGTGCCATACGCGCGGGCCAACAGCTGATACATGAACGATGCTTCCAGTGACGCACGCCCCGAGGCGTAGAACACCGTCTGATCAGGTTCCAACTGGCGCAACTGTTCACCGATTTCCGTATAAGCCTGCTCCCAGGTCGTCGTCTGGTAGCGATCGCTCACCGGGTCGTATCGCAACGGGTGTGTCAAGCGACCGTGCTGCTCAAGATCGTAATCGTCCCAATCTCGAAGCTCGGCCAGCGAGTGCGCTTCGAAAAAATCCGGCCCGGTCCGCAAAGAGGTCAATTCCCAGGCCGTGGCCTTCGCACCGTTCTCGCAGAACTCCAGCGCATGGGGGTTACCAGGCTTGGCCCAGGCACAACTGACACAGGCAAAGCCCTTGGGTTTGTTTTGTCGAATCAACGCCATAGGCGCCTTGCGGTAAGCCTGCTCGCGCCACAGGATGTTCATGACCGAATGAGCCGAACCCCATCCTCCGGACGCGGAGGTATAGGGCCGGAAGTGCGCAACAGGGTGAAGAAGCTGCATGGAGTGACCTCGCCCGAAGGCCTGACTTAGCGTGGATCCTGGCTAGGGCGTGGTTCGTGCATCGGACAGCCATTGTGTTCTGCGCGGAAACCCGAAGACATTTCGTAGGACGGTTTGCGCACGCGCATTACGCCGCCCAATGGACGGTGCGCCTGCAAGCCATGCCAAGGGCTGAATGCCATGCCGTCATCGATTTCGCGAGCGCTCTGCGCGTTCCAGGCCGGTTGCGCATCGACCTCAACACGAGCGACGGTGACGTAAGGGCTGACGTCTTCGGGCCAGACCACCGAAGCGTCTTCGATTGGCATCTTGTCCAGGTCAGACGCCAGTTGAATGCGTATCTCCCAAACTCCGCCCTGCTGAGCAAAATAGTCGTTGACGGCCTTGCGCAGCCCGTCCGGGTTGCCCTCGAAATCCACGTGCTTATCGGTCAGTGCCGTCAACGACTCAGCCACTGGCACGACCGACAACTTGGCGTAGTAAGGGCCGTAGAGAAACGGCACGACACTGTAAAACGTCTCGCCCAGAATATGGGTTTGCGGATGGCCGCCAAGGCTCTTCAGTGTGCCGCTTTCGCCGCCCATCGCTTCAATGGTCGACTCCACGCCGCGCAGCAACGCCGAGAATGCCTTCTTCATCCCGGGCGCCTTGTCAGTGGTCTTGGCCAGCAGTTTCAGGGTTCTCAGAAACGCCTTGGGGTTGGCAGCGGTGAACGCCTTGGCGTTCTGCATGACGAAATCCTGGGTGACGTCGTTTTCAGAACCGGGCAACCGCGAACCCTCAACGCCGACGATCTTCAACGCCAGGCCTCTAGGGGTCGAGACCTTGTCATCGAGAATGTCCCCCGGGTTGGTCGAAAAACGCATCACCACCGGTAACGTTCCGGGCTTGGCGAAGGCACCTTGAGCCAGTTGCGGCGGCAAATTGTCGAGCACCGTGACTCGACCCCGCAACAATCCATGGGATTTGGCATGCACGCTGCGGTTGGCATGACCCTCGTCCTTGAACGTGGTTTCCAGAATGGTATGCAGCGTCTCGGCCAGCTCCTTGCTGGTCTGGGCTTCGTCGTCGGGAATCACTTCAAAGGCGGGCTCGAAAGGCAATGGCACAACCGGCAGACGCGTTTCAGGTAGGTCAGTCATCGGGGTATCTCCGCTGGTATCGGCCATAGGTCACGGTTTGGTCTGTCCGTCGCTCGCACTGTCGCGCGCGTTTGCAACGGACAAAGCTAATGACTGCTACCGATTTGCCATCGTTCAGCGCATTAACACGGCGCAACGACAGATGGTCAGAGGCGTCTGCCGGGCGTGTCTGCGAAGTGCCAACGATTGCCAACGCAAGCGCCGATGATGAAATGAACGTGTCGTTCGTCCCTCACTGCACAACTCTTTTGAATTATCGCCAGCGGCGTCCCTCTGAGAGACATACCAAGAACATTAGCAGGCGTTTACATGACCTCCTTACTGCGGTTTGCCCACCCCTCCGCTGTCCCACCCACCCCATCGGCTACAGCTTTTTCGCTCTATTCGGCCCTGCTGCACGCACCCGCCGACAGCGAGCAGCGGGACGCGCGTGACTTCCTGCGCGAGCAGCTGAAAATTGCCAGCGCACTGCCGTCCAATCTCCCTGAGGATCCTGCCGATCTGAGCGAATGGGTGACCAGCAACAGTCAGTCGGTCGCTGAACGCTATCGCACCTACCTGGAAGAGCGTCATGCAGGGGGCGAGCGCCGTTTTTTCAGCAATAAAGCGCACGCCCTGCATTTCCTCCAGCATGTCGCGCCGAGCAAACTGGTGGATGGCGCATGGCTGTACGGTGCGATCAAGCATGCCGACGACTGGCGCTACCAAGGTCTGATCCGCACCTACCTGGAAGAACTGGGCGATGGCGATCCGGCTCTGAATCATGTCCTGCTCTATCGCAATCTGTTGTCTGAGCACGACTGCGCGCCCACCGCGCCGCTAGAGGATGGTCTTTATCTGCAGGGCGCCATCCAGTTGGCTCTTGGACATCTCTCGGATGAATTTCTGCCTGAGGTGATCGGCTACAACCTGGGCTACGAACAGCTGCCGCTGCATTTGCTGATCACTGCATTTGAACTCAGCGAGTTGGGCATCGACCCCTATTACTTCACCCTCCACGTCACCGTTGACAACGCCAGCACCGGCCATGCCCAAAAGGCTGTTGCCGCCGTGATCGATATGTTGCCCAGCGACGAGTCGCGTGGCGAATTCTTGCGACGTCTGCGTGCAGGCTATCTGCTCAATGACCTGGGCCTGAACTCCAATGACGTGATCCGCTCGTTCAATCTTGAGCACGAAGTCGTCAGGATGCTGGAAGACAAGAGCACCTTTGGCCAGCACATGCATTCGGACTACTGCCGCCTCGAAGGGCGCACCATCAATGAATGGCTGGCCACCCCCGGCCAGAGCCGCCAACTGCTCGGTGCGCTGGAGGATCGCGGCTGGATCAAACGTCATCAAGACCCTGCGCAAAGCCGCTTCTGGCAATTGATCAGCGGCGCTGGCGCGGTCATGTTCGGCGTATTCAGTGGCTACGAAATGCAATTGCTCAGCGACTGGATAGCGGGTGACTGGCAGGCGGACGCACCGCCGCGGCAGGCTAATCCGTTTCGCGCGAGATTCCGCCGCAAGGCGTCCAGCGGCGCGCCGACTGCGTTGTCCAGCGCAAGTCCACACCTGCTGCCTGTGCCCCCTTCCCGCCCGGTCAATGAACTCATTGCGCTGATGGCGCCCGCCTCCCATGCCACTCCGGACGGCTTGCTTGCCACTCGAATCTATGCACAGCGACTTTCTCCTGGATGCCTGACCCGATGAATAACCTCAATATTCTGGAACCGACCCCGGCTGACCTGTCGACTGACACAGACCATGATCTGGCCTTATTGCGGCTGGGCAAGCATCTGAGCGCCGAACAATACCGCTTCGTAACCGTCACGCCATTGACGCATCAGCGGGTCAATGCGCGGGAAGAAAACCGTAAAGCGCGCAGCCTGCGGGACATTTTTGGCTGGAGTCGACCGTTCGAAAGCGAGCTGCTGCCCGAGGCGGAACTGGAGGCATTACTGGACAGCGGCGTGTTACGCGCCCATGCCGGGCTCTGGGTCAGCGATGTGCGATGGTCCAGCCTGGAGAACGTGTTGTTCGTGCATTCAAGCTTTCCCACATTGGCTAATGACTCGGTATTTTTCGGCCCCGACACCTACCGTTTCGCGCAAGCCATCGAAGACCATTTACGTACGACGACTCACCCCGTGCGCACGGCGGTGGACATTGGTTGCGGCAGCGGTGTCGGCGCGATTCTGATTGCCAAGGCCAGGCGCGACGCGCAGGTCCTGGCGGTGGATATCAATCCGACGGCGCTGAGGTTCACGTCGATCAACGCAACGCTGGCCGGGGTTGAAAATGTTTCGGCGTATCACAGCGACATTCTGGAGGGTACGACGGGGGCGTTCGATCTGATCGTCGCCAATCCTCCGTATATGCAGGACACGCAACAGCGAGCCTATCGGCATGGCGGGGAACGGCTGGGCTCCGAGCTGTCGATTCGGATTCTGACCCAGGCGGTAGAGCGTTTGACGGTCGGGGGGAGTTTGGTGCTGTATACCGGCGCGCCGTCGGTTGATGGGGTTGATCTGTTTCTGGAGCAGGCTCGGGCGGTGGTTGACAGACCAGAACTCGCGTGGACGTATCGGGAGATGGACCCTGATGTGTTTGGTGAGGAGCTGGACACTGCGCCGTATCAGCAAGCGGATCGAATCGCGGCGGTGGTGTTGACGGTGACACGGAGCCGGTGATCCAGGCAATCGCGGGCTTTTGTATGGGGGGAAGGTTGTCTTGAAAGCGTTGCTGGGGTCTGGCGATCGGCAAACCCCAGGGACGCTGGAACAATGGAGCGGCACCCTCACCCAATGCCCCTTAGCTAAAAAACCCGCGCATAGCGCGGGCGAGCAAGATCGACGACTAGCGACACAAATGGCTACTCTCGTCCGGGAACCTTCAATAAACCTTTCTTGAATCGCTCGACGAATAACGCCGCTTGCATCCCCCGCGCCAAGATCCCCGCCTGGACTTCATAACTTTGCGCCGTACGACCAAAAGTGCCCACGACGTTTCCAGCAAATTCCCCAACACCCTCTACCTGTTCTTCCCGGATATGCCCCGGTGCCTGTCTGCGCTTGAACGAAGAAGCCATGAGCCAGCCCTCGACAAAAAGAAAATAAGGGGCCGCGCTGTCCAACCAGCGCGGCCTGTGTTTTTGATCAGCGCGTGCGCTCACTCGGTGGTGTATCACCCTGCGCCAACCCGGAGCCAAGATCTGCCCCCGTCATTGGATCAACAGACAGGTCGGACTTGGTGCGCTCTGCAAGCATCGCCAGCGTGTCCGACTCAGCATCGCTCAAGGTGACCGATGCCGTGCCATCTCCGCCGTCCACAGCCGGATGCGGGTTTTCCACGTATTCGAAATCGTGGTCATTGTTCCACGGCCCGCGTACGTTAGGTTCGCCGTTGGACATGCTGAAGTACGTGCGGGTGAATTCGGGCATCCCCGGCAGTTTGCCTTGCGGGAAGTTAGGCTGGATCGAATGCAGAGCCTTCTCGAATGACAGTTGGTGGGCGATTTCTCGGGTCATCAGGAAACCCAGCGCCTCCTTGATGCCGGGATCGGTAGTGACGTTGATCAAGCGTTCGTACACGATTTTGGCCCGAGCTTCGGCGGCGATGTTGGAGCGAAAGTCCGCCGTGGGTTCGCCGATGTTATCGACGTAGGCAGCAGTCCATGGAACGCCTGCCGAGTTGCACAGTGGAGCACCACCGCCGTATAGCAGACTGGTGATGTGCGAGTCGTTACCCGCACCATTAAGGTCACGGTAAAGCTCGCCTTCGTCCTGGACAGCCTCGGCCAGCTTGCCTTTACCGCCTTTGTTCAGCATCACGATGATAGAGCCAATGATTTCCAGGTGGCTCAACTCTTCGGTCGCAATGTCGAGCAACAGATCCTTGCGCCCTGGATCCTCCTCAGCCAATGCCTGGGTGAAATAACGGGTGGCGGCGGCTAGCTCGCCTTGCGCGCCACCGAATTGTTCCAAAAGCAGATTAGCCAGACCCGGGTTAGGCTCAGCAACACGCACGGTATATTGAAGTCGTTTGTTGTGAAGAAACATGGTGTATCTCCCAATCAGGCTATGACTGTCTAATGTGACGACTCCCGGGACGTTATTTGAATACCGCCAACTGCTGGATTCGCCCGTCCGAGCTGTCTCGCTCATAGATGGGATGCAGGCAATGCCGAGTAATTCGCAGTTATGCTCGGCCTTGCGACAGAAGGCGCCGATTATCATGACGACGTTTAATGCGCACTGGCCGACCGGCGGAGGCCAATAAATAAACAGCGTTCGATTGAATGGCTGCTCGCAACCAGGCTGGGCGTTAGAGTTTCGAACGAATGGATTGTCGGCACCGCCCAACAAGTTTTCAGGAACGGCGTACTCGCACTCGCGAGCAGCCGTCTGCTGTCCGAAAGAGGCGCTGTGAAACCAGCGTCACACGTTAGCCTTGCAACGCATACCGCCGGCAGTGCTCCAGATACCCTTGCTCGTGACTGCCCACCAGTTGAACCACGCTGGACCAAAGCCAGGAGGGCGCGTCCAGCGTCTGCGAACGACTGGCCCGCAATTCGCGAATCCATGCAGCACGAGTTTCCAGGTCCATTTGGCGCGCATGGGCGATGCCCACCACCCTGGCCAGGTAGCCTGCGGCCCGCATTGCCTCGGGTTGGCTCAATTGATCCAGTTCCAGCTTCATGTCCTGGGGCAACAGTTCGCGGATGAAGAAACCATGATCAAGCAGCCGCGTGGACAGCATGCGCTCGCCCAGACCCGGCGACAGATGGCGCGCGCCCTCCACCACCCGCTTGGCGTTGTCCCGCGGCATGCTGGCCCGGGCTGTACGCGGAGCAGCCGCAGCCACCGCTTCCTTGATGTCCAGCAGGCAGAACTCCTGGTCTTGATCGTCGCCAACACCAAGCAGTACGGCGTAACGCAGCAGGCCCAGCGAGCTGCAACCCTTTACCCAGTACGCCGAATCCAGCAGCTCGACGCTATCGTCTTTGGACCGCCCTTTAAGTGAGGTCACCAGGGTGTGAATTTCATCCGTGGCGCACAACGCTTTGAGCGCTCCACGCTCTGCCTTGGACAACGCCCAGAAGTGCTTGCCCAGCGGGATGGTCGGTCGCATATCCTCGATGCGCTCCTCGGCCAGGTGCTTCCAGGTCCGCTGCACGGCGCTGCGCATGCCGGCCTTGACCTGCGCGGGCCGTGGCGGCTCCTCATCGACGGTACTTTCAAACGCCAGTTCATAGCCGACCATCATTTCTTCGAGCATGCGTGCGGTCGCAACGCCCGGCAGGTCCGAACCCCGCGCTGCGGTGGCCAGGGACAGCGCAAGCCGGACCAGATCGTGGGCAGGATTGCCAATCACCGTTTGGTCCAGGTCGCGGATGTGAATGTCGATGCGCCCCTTCAGATCGCCGGTGGGGCCCAGGTTGCCCGCGTGGCAGTCCCCACAGATCCAGACCGGTGGCCCATTGGGCAGGCGGCGGCCGGATTGAGAGTGCAGCCATTCATAAAATTGCACCGTACTGCCGCGCACATAGGCATGGGCAGACCGCGCCATTTTCAAATTGCGAAGTTGCTGAAGAGGTTCAAGCCGTGCGGCAGGACGAGGGGTTTTCATGGAGGCTTCTTTAAGGGGAGTTGCCTTGTAGACACGTGGCCATGCGCGACGTTGCAGAATGTTTGCGCGTCCATCTCTGCCCTCCGGCGGCTGCCCGCAAAAATGCCGGAATTATCTGGATGACGGGGAATCTCTACTTTATGCACAAAGTTTGATGCGCCTTTTGCGCGCCTGTTTAAGCATCGACGCCGTATTAAGCATCGCCACCTTAAATTCGCGCTTTTTCCAGAGATAACCGAGATGCCCAACAGCACGCACTTCCGAATCGACTATTTGATTCACGGCAGTTACAAAACCTTCTACATCCACTCCGCCGCGATGGATAAGGATGAGGCTTGGCATTGGGCGACCGTCGATGCCGGCATCGGTCAGATACCCAAATATCGTTCTGACAAAGTCCCGCGCCTGACCCAACGTCAGGCCGAGTCCCTGGGCCTTACACAAGTGGAATGGAACGCCGCGTAAAGCCGTGTATCAGCCCCGGCGCGTTAATCCAGACGACCTGCATCATCGATCAGACGAGGCTTGGCCAATGGTTTTCTCGGCGGGTTAGTGCCGGTCACCGCGTCTGATGCGCGTCGGCCTAGATTGCCTGTCTTGGTCAATCGATCGGCGTGTTTCCTCAATCCGGCCTCCCGCTCTTGCAGGGTCAGAATCATCCAGGTGGTGGCTTGGGCTGCACGCTCGTTGCCATCCTCGGAGAGTTCAAGCGACAACTCCATCAATTGACGCACCACTGTCTGCAGATTCCCTGCGGTGTCGTAGAGATCCTGCGCCAGCGTTGTGCGCGGCTTGCGCTTCCACATCCTACCCTCCCGTCATTCCTTAAATTGTTCACCGCGCCCAATGGCGACGGTTTCGTGGCTAACGGCTCTATACGTTCTGCAGCAAAGAATGGATGCACATTTCACAAAAAAATAATTCAGCTGCTAACGTGTGCTGCCAATGCGCATGTATCGGTAACCGACAATTCTCAAGGAAAACCATGTTCGAATTCATCTTTCTCGCTGTGGTCATCGGTATCGGCGGCACGGCGTTACTCGACCTATGGGCGCTGTTGCTCAAAACCACGCTGGGCTTGCCGACGCCCTCCTGGCATCTGGTCGGGCGCTGGTTCGCCGGGATGCGCAACGGCCGGTTCGTGTACCGCAACGGCATTGCAGACGCTGCGCCCGTGGCCAGCGAGCTGAAGATCGGCTGGGCCATGCATTACCTGGTTGGCATCGTTTTCGCGGCGATCGTGTTGCTGGTCTGGGGTGTGCAGTGGGCGCACTTCCCGACGTTCTTGCCGGCGCTGGTGGTGGGGCTGGTCACGGTCGGCGCAGGCTGGTTCATTTTACAGCCAGGGATGGGCGTGGGCGTGGCGTGCAGCAAGGCGCCGAACCCGACGGTGGCCCGCCTGCAAAATGTCATTGGCCACGTGGTGTTCGCCATCGGCATGTACGGCACCGCGTTGCTGGTGGGCTGAACCGTTTACGCAACGCCCTGCGTATTGCGCTGAACCTGTGCCCTTTGCGTCGGTTCTGAGTGATCAGGGCCGCATTGGCCGATCATTCCTGTTCTCAACGGAGATTCTCATGACCCAGACCGCATTGGTCGTCGGTGCCAGTGGCATCGTCGGCAGCGCAACCACCCAACTGCTGCTCGATAATGGCTGGCAGGTCGCCGCGCTCTCGCGCAACCCTTCGCCAGCGGCCGGCGTGATTCCGGTTGCCGCGGACCTGCAGGACCCGGCCTCGGTGAAACAGGCGCTCGACGGTCTGAAGCCGACTCACGTATTCATGACCACCTGGTCGCGGCAGGCCACCGAGGCCGAAAACATCAAGGTCAATGCGGCGATGGTGCGCAACGTGCTCGATGCACTCAGAGAAGCAAAATGCGTCCGGCACGTCGCCCTGGTCACCGGTCTCAAGCATTACCTGGGCCCGTTCGAGGCTTATGGCAAGGGCACGCTGCCGCAGACGCCGTTTCGTGAAGAACAGGGCCGTCTGGATATCGAGAACTTCTACTACGCCCAGGAGGACGAAGTGTTCGCCGCTGCCGAGCGCGATGGCTTCACCTGGAGCGTGCACCGCCCGCACACGGTCACCGGTGTTGCAGTGGGCAACGCCATGAACATGGCGACCACCCTTGCGGTATACGCCTCGATCTGCAAAGCCACGGGCCGACCGTTCGTGTTCCCCGGTTCCCGGGTGCAGTGGGACAGCCTCACCGACATGACCGATGCACGGCAACTGGCCAAGCAGCAGCTGTGGGCGGCAACGACGCCGGCGGCGGCGAATCAGGCCTTTAACATCACTAACGGCGACGTGTTCCGCTGGAAGTGGATGTGGGGCCGGATCGCCGAATATTTCGGCCTGCACCCGGCGGCCTATCCGCCGAGCTTGGCACCACTTCAGACGCAAATGACGGACGATCAGAAGGTGTGGGACGGCATCGTTCGCGAGCACGCCTTGAACGAGCCTGATATCGATCGCCTGATCTCACCGTGGCACACCGACGCCGACCTCGGGCGGCCGATCGAGGTAGTGACGGACATGTCGAAAAGCCGCGCCCTGGGCTTCAAGGAATTTCAGGCCAGCGACCAGGCGTTTTACGACGTGTTCGACGCACTGCGGGCGCGCAAGTTGATTCCGTAAGAGGCGCGCGACATTGCGCCTCTGCCGGGGTCGCGAGAGCGTAGCTTGCTCGTGATCTGCCGCCGAAAACCGGCAGTAAGGCTCCACACCGCGCGATCAGACCCACCGTGCACACCGGGTTGTCCGCCGCTGTGCACCTGATGGTTAGCTGACTCGCCTAGCCCAACGCTACCAGCGCCCCGATCGCAGCCATCAGATCATTGATCTGTTCGCTGCTGGCGTTGGAGTCGGTGTAGTACACCGTGACGATCAGCGGCGAGCGGTCGGGGGGCCAGATGATCGCGATGTCGTTACTGGCGTTATTGCTTCCCGACCCGGTCTTGTCCCCTACCCGCCAGTCCTTCGGCAGACCGGCGCGCAGTTTCTGATCGCCTGTCGTGTTGCTGGCCAGCCAGGCAGTCAGCTGATCACGCGATGCGCCCGACAGTACATCGCCCAACACCAGCGTGCGCAGGCTTTGCAGCATCGCGACGGGGGTGGTGGTGTCCTGCAGGTCACCGGCGCGGTTTTCGTTCAGCTCAGGCTCGCGACGGTCCAGACGGGTGATCTGATCCCCTGTCGAGCGCAGCCATTGGGTCAGTCCCTTGGGTCCGCCAAAACTGTCCAGCAGCAGATTGGCAGCGGTGTTGTCGCTGAGGGTAATGGCCGCTTCGCAGATGGAGCCGACGCTCAGCCCGCCCGCGCCCGCATGCTGTTCGGTGATTGGCGAATAGGTCACCAGCTGTTCCTTGCCATAGACGATCAGCCGCGAGAGGTCCTCTTGCTGCCGATCGACCCGGGCCAGCACATGGGCGACGGCCAGCGCTTTGAAGGTGCTGCACAACGCGAAGCGCTCATCACCGCGGTGGCTGATCAGACGCTCGCTGGCGGTATCGAGAATGGCCACGCCCAGCCGACCACCATGGCGAAGTTCCAGCTCGGCCAGTTGTTGCTCGATGGAGGGGCTGGAAGCAGCGGCAGCAGAGGCCGCCAGGGAGTTGAAAGTCCAGAGGGCAGGAATCGCCATGAGCGACGCGCCGACCAGGGTTCTGCGAGTAATCAAAATGCACTTCCTTGTCGTGGCAATTGAACAACAGGATCGCCGCCAACAACCGCCTGCCACGGCGGCTGTTACCCCACGGCGATCATCGCATCAGGCAGGCACACCCAGAATGATGTGCGACGCCTTGATTACCGCGCTCGCGCTGACGCCGGGCTCAAGACCCAGCTCGGTCACCGCTTCGCGCGTAACGATGGAATAGACCTCGGTGCCGCCGGCCAGAGTGATGATCACCTCGGCATTGACCGCGCCATCGCTGACCCGGGTGACCTCGCCTTGCAGGCAATTACGCGCCGAAAGGCGGAAACCGCTGGAGTCGGTCATCAGCATGACCCACGGCGCCTTGATCAGGGCAACCGCTTGCTTGCCGACGGCCAGGCCCAGGCTCTTGACGCTTTGCAGGGTCACCACGGCGACCAGCTCTTCGCCACCGGCGAGGGTCAGGACCACTTCGGCGTTGACTGCACCTTCCTGGATCTGTTTGACGGTACCTTTGAAGACGTTGCGCGCGCTAACTTTCATACCGGTGTCCTTGGGTGATGAGCGGAAAAAGGTCGCCATGTTCCGGGTTCGCGTCGTGTGATTACAACCATAGCGCCCTGCTTGCCGACCCGTCAGGCCAGCAAATCCTCATAAAAAGCGCCATAGGGTTTGCTCGGGTGGGCGATCTGGATTTCCAGAATCCACAGACCGGGATTGGGCACCGCATCGAAGTCGCCAAGATTGCCGCCCCGGTAGATCGCGTGAGGGAAGTCGCAGACGCGATGGCCCTTGATCTCCAGATTAAGCGTCCAGCCCATTACAGCAGCTTGTTGCTCAGCGAAACGATACAGCTCGATACCTTCGACGGTGCCGGCTTTCCAGCGCTGTTCGACCCGTTCGAAAAGGCTTTTGGCCGCAGCAGAACACGCTTGCATGTCCGGGTCGTCACCGGTAGTGAAGGTGGCGCCGGCGTCGCCCTCGTGGCCGTGCCAGACCGCGCCCATGTCGATAAAGTAGATGTCGTTTTCACCCAACACCGGGTCGTCTTCGGAGCGCTGCTTGAAGGTTTTCAGCGTATTGGCGCCAAAGCGGATCAGCATCGGGTGCCAGATGCGCTGGCTGTCCAGCTCGGCCAGCACCTGCATGCCCAACGCCACCGCTTCGGATTCGCGCATGCCGGGCTGGATACGCTGCGACACAAGGTCGATCGCCTTCCAGGTCATGGCTTGGGCATGGCGCATGGCCTCGATGTCGTAAATGGCCCCAACCGCTTCTTTTGCCACTGTGTTCATGTCATACCCCGATGTTGCCTTCTGTAATCTGGCTGTGTTGTTTACTACATAGCCCTATCACCGAGCAATCACCGATGACGATTGAGCGAGGAAACCGAACGCGTCCAGATGATCAGGCGCCGACCGATCAGAGCCAGCGTCGCCGAGCCATCATGCTCCTGATGACTGGCCGCCAGTTCCCCGGCCAGTGACGCCATGGATTGCGGCAACAGCCAGGACAACTCCTGCTCGGTCGCCGGGTACGGATCAAGGTGATCTTCCTTCTCGAACGCTGGCCATTCACTCATCGCAGCGACTCCCGTCAATCAGGTCTTGCGTGCAGGGATCAGGGCAGATCGAGCACCTGCCACTACAGGTCAAGCACCAGCGTCCCTGCGGCCGGCACTGCGCAACAGATCAGCACCTGGTCGGCCGCCGGTGTCTCGGCGGGCGGCACCGGGTAATGCACCTGGCCACTGACCAACCGGGTCTTGCAGGTGCCGCAGGCACCACTGCGGCAGCTGTATTCGGGTTGCAGGCCACGACGTTCGGCCAGCTCCAGCAAGGTGCCGCTGTCAGGCTCCCAGCGCGCCTGTATGGCAGACCGTTCGAATACCACAGGCACCGCTGTCGTAGCAGCGGGCGGTTGTTGCATGGCGGCCGGTTGTCCGGCGCTCGTACGCTTGAGAGTCGAGGGGCCGAAGGTTTCGGCGTGGATCCGCTCGTCGGCAATGCTCATCCCCCTCATCTGGTCATACAACCCTTGGGTAAAGCTTGCCGGGCCACAGACATAGAAATCGAAGTCGTCGAACGGCAACAGGGTCTTGAGCAAACTCAGGTCAATACGGCCTGCAAGGTAAGGGGCCTGCCCGGGGAGAGCCGGACTATCGGGCTGGCTCAGTAACCGCACAGCCGTCAATTGATCACCCGCGTCGGCAATCAGTGTGTCCAATTCTTCACGAAACGCCAGATCCACCAGACGACGTGCACTTTGAATGAACCAGGTCCGGCGCATGGGCCGAGCGCGTTTGCCTTGATCGATCACCTCGCGCAGCATCGACAGCATCGGCGTTACGCCAATGCCCGCGCCCACCAACACCAATGGCCGGCATTCGTGAATGTCCACCACAAAGCCGCCTTGTGGCGCCAGCGCTTCGATCAGGTCACCTACCTGGATTTCGTCGTGCAGGTGGCCTGAAACCCGCCCGTCGCGTTTGACGCTGATGCGAAAGAAGTCGTCGGACGGCGCGCTCGACAGGCTGTAAGTGCGGATCATCGGTTTAGCCTGGCCTTTTACCCAAACGCGCACCGGCAAATGCTGACCGGCCTTGAACGCGGGCAGACCGGCGCCGTCGGCAGGCTCGAAATGGAATGAGCGAATGCCCAGGCTTTCGTCGACGATCCGCGTCACCCGCAGCCGCCGCCACCGGTCGCGCTGCGCCTGGACCTGCAGGCGCGCCGCCGCCTGCTCCCAGTCGCCGGTCATCAGGCTGTTGGGTGAAAAGCCTTGAAACTCCCAGCGCGAACGCAGCGCCGAAGGGCGTCGAACCGCTGCCTTGACCTTGACCTGCCACAGCCGCTCGGCCCCCTGAAACGCCTCGATTTCCGGGCCTTCGAGGATCAGTGTGACGGTGCCGGTCAACTGCAACAGATCGCCGCTGGCGAAATCGATGAACACCAGCCCGGCCTTCGGGTTGAGGGCAAAGTTGCCCAGGGTATTGAAGTGCAGGTTCCCGGCGAAATCCGGGACAGTCAGCACATCGCCTTCGACCCGCACGAAGCCCGCTTGCCCACCGCGATGGGAAACGTCCACCGAGCGGATCGGCTGAGGGCCTTGGAGATCGATGTAACTGGCGACGAAAAAAGTGTCGGCGGCACGAATGGTCGCAATCGCCGCCTCGTCCAGCGCACTCATGCGTTCGGCGGGTGGGCGTTGCTGAGCATGAGGCAGATCAACCTGCTTAAGCTCGCGCAACTGAATGTACTGCGGACAGTTGCCAAACGAATGTTCCACGGCCATCGAGAAGCCGTGATCACTGACGTCCCGGACCTGCCCATTGACGCGATTGCGCCGGCGCGTGTGCAGGTCGATCCCCAATAACCCCAGCGCCGTACCCGCTGCCAATTGCGCGCCAAGGGGATCATCGGCGTCGGGCAAACGGCTGATGTCCAGGCGCCGGGGATCGGGCGAGGCAATGAAGCCAGCCTGCGCGTCCATCAGGCTTGCCCACGGCCAGCCTTGCTCGTCTACCGCACCCACGAACAGGTACGGCAGATGCTCGTAGAACGCGCGATGCTGGTCCGGCATGTAGTCCCGAATGACCTTTCTGCCCACGGCGTCCATGCGCTCGGCGACACCGGCGTGGGCCTGCAGCTGGACCTCTCCCGCGTGCCAGGGCGAAAGGTTTTCGGCGGCTCTATCGTTCATGATGCGAACTCCAATCAGCAACGATTTCGCGGATCAGGCCACCAGACCCGCCTTGGTTACCGGCATGGGCACGAAGCCGTGCAGCCCTTCGATGCGCAGCAGCCAAGCACGTACATTCGGGTAGCCGTCAAGCGATACATTGCCTTCGGGCGCATGGGCGATGTAGGTGTACGCGGCGATGTCGGCGATGGTGGCGTGGGCCGCCGCCAGGAACTGACGCCCGGCCAGGTGCTTATCGATCACCTGCAACACGGCATGGGCGCGTTGAAGAGTGTCCGTGGGATCGAAATCGGCGCCGAAAACTGTGATCAGCCGCGCACGGCACGGCCCGTTGTTGATCGGCCCCGAGGCCACCGACAACCAGCGTTGCACTTGCGCAGCCGTTTGGGCGTCGTCCGGGAGCCATTTGCCCGAGGGATCACGGGTCTTGGCCAGATACACCAGAATCGCCGTCGAATCGGCGACGACCGTACCGTTATCGTCAATGACCGGCACTTGCCCGAACGCATTGAGGGCCAGGAATTCTGCGGATTTCTGGGCGCCGCTGGCCAGGTCGACGATGTGAACGTCCGGCACAAGCCCCAGCAGCGACAGCATCAGCTGCGCGCGGTGGGAGTGACCGGACAACGGAAAGTGATAAAGCTTGATGGCATTCATGAGAGCGGCTCCTGTGACCGTCGTGGCTTGGGGTCCGTACGGCTCCGACGTTCTCGCCGACCGGTTCGCCGCGCCGTAAGGGGATCATGACCCACGACGTCATCGAGCAGAATCGCCAGCAAATGCAATCCAGTATTTCAGAAAACGAAATGATCGAGTCTGTGATGGCGGCTCAGGCGCTCAGCACCGGATGCCGACGCAGGCGCTCCGTGGCGAAGTCGACGAAACTGCGCACCTTTGCCGATGCCCGAAATCCTTCGCGGTACACCAGATGCAGCGGCAGCGGGTCCTGCTCGAACGCTTCAAGCACCGGTTGCAGACGACCCGCTTCAAGATGCTCCTGAATCGGGTAGTGCAGGCACGACGCCAACCCGGCGCCGCTGACGGCTGCGTTAATCACCGCAAGCGGCGTACTGCAACGCAAGCCGGGTTTCAAGGCCAGACTGCGCGCGGCGCCATCGACCTGAAAACGCCAGTCCATGGAGCGGTTGGCCCCACTGCACATGACCAGCGCATGGCCTGTCAGATCGCTGGGCGTCCGGGGTTCGCCACGGTGACGAAGGTAATCCGGGCTGGCGCAGATCATCTGGCGAACAGCGCCAATCCGGCGGGCGGCCAGGTATCCATCCGGCAGGTCGCCGATCAGAACCGCCACATCAACCCCTTCTTCGTGCAGATTGGGAAAGCGATCCAGATAGATGACGCAGATCTGCACATCCGGCCAGGCGTCCAGGTAATCAAGGATCACGGGCATCAGCAACTGATCGCCGAACAACAATGGCGTGGCCAGCGTCAGCAGCCCACGCGGCTCGACGTGATGGCCTTTGGCAGACGCATCCGCCTCGTCCGTCGCCCTCAGCACACGCGCACAATCGGCGGCGAACTGTCGGCCAGCGTCAGTCAGCATCACGCCACGGGTACTGCGTTTAAGCAACGGCGTGCCCAACCGCCGTTCCAGCGCAGCCAGTGCGCGGCTGACCGTGGCTTCGGAAATGCCCAGTCGGCGTGACGCCGCCGCCAGCCCGAACTCACTGGCCACGGCCTGGAAGATCGTCATCTGCCGATGGCGCTCCATCAGTCGCAGCTCCGCCCGGCGGCCTTGATGGCGGGGTCGTGCCGCATGCGCTCGACGCAGTAATCGACGAAGGTCCGCACCTTGGCCGACACCTTGCGCTCGCTCTGGTAGCAGACATGCACGGGCAAGGGCACCTCTTCGAACGCCTGCAGAATCAGGACCAGCTCGCCACTCGTCACCTGGCTTGCGATTTGGTAAGACAGGACCCGCGTCACGCCCCATCCCATGGTCGCGGCGGTGATCGCTGCCTGATTGGCAGAAACGGTCAGGCGCGACTGCGGTTCGACCTGCAAATGTTTGCCGCCGTCGCTGAAATCCCAGCGGCGAACCGCTGTGCTGGCCGAGGAGACCACCAGTCGATGCTGTTTCAAATCGTTAGGATGTCCAGGCTCCCCGTGGGCCTTGAGATAAGCCGGCGATGCACACAACACGCGACGCACCTCACCCACCTTGATGGCGTGCTGGCTGCTGTCCAGCAGATGCCCGATGCGCACCGCGACGTCAATGCCCTCCTCGACCATGTGCGTGACGCGGTCCAGCAACAGCGCGTTGATGCTGACGCCGGGGTGTTGCTGCAGATAGCCCACCACCAGCGGCATGACGAACAGCTCGCCAAACAGCAGCGACGCAGTCACCGTGAGTAGGCCGGCCGGCGCGGCGATGCTGCCACCGGCGGCGTCTTCGGCTTCCTCCAGTTCACCGAGAATGCGACGGCAATCGGTGAGATAGCGCTGCCCGGCTTCGCTCAGGTGCACGCTGCGGGTGGTGCGCGACAACAACAGTGTGCCGATACGTTTTTCCAGCGCCGCCACCGCCCGGGTGACGCTGGGCGCGGACATGTGCAAACGGCGCGCGGCGGTTGCGAAGCTGAGCTCTTCGCACACAGCGACGAAGACCTGCATTTCCTGAAATCTGTCCATGGACGGGCTCGGCTGTACGGCGGGGTTTTGAATGAGTGGGGATATTAGCGTTTTGGACAGTGCGGGCGCACTGTCCCTGTAAGGGATGATGCGCTGGCAGTGGCGATGCCCAAGCCGTTACCGCTGGCACGCCGGACGGCTACAGGCTTGGGGAGGTCCCGTGAAAATGCGCTGCCGCTGGCTCCGTAGCAGCAGCGCGTGGGAGGTCCCGTGAAAATGCGCTGCCGCTGGCTCCGTAGCAGCAGCGCGTGGGAGGGGTTATCCGTGCTGAAGTTTGCCAGCACCGCGACGGGTTAGAGCCGCTACCGCGCCGTCAGCCAGATGCCAAAGCCGACGGCCATCAAGCCCCAGGCCAACAGCGGGTGAAACACCACTCGCCAGGCGAGCGCCCGGGGTTCGAAGCCGACGCCGTGCACGAAACCACCGGCCACGCCCCACATGATCAGCATCAGCAGGCTATGGGAGTAATGACCGCTGGCGTCGAGCATCGACGCTGGGTGAATCAGCAGCACCAGGCTCAGGGGCACCGCCATCAGCAGGGACAGGGCCCGGCCGATGGCATGCCTGAAAGGTGCGTTCAGCGCCTCAGCGGTCACGACCGTTCTCCACGGCATTGGCATCCGAAGACTCCAGCCACAGGGCATTGATGATGCCGAAGCTGCAGGCCAGCAACACGCCAAGTATCCAGGCGAAATACCACATGATGTTCTCTCCTCGGCTCAGTACAGGCCGTGCGGGTTATGGTCGATATGCGTGGTGGTGACCTTGCCCCACATCTTGGCGTAGCACCACAGGGTGTAGCAGAGGATCAACGGCACGAAGATGACGGCCGCGACCAGCATGATGGACAGGGTTTTGCTGCTGGACACTGCATCCCAGACGGTCAGGCTGGAGGCCGGATCCAGGCTCGATGGCATGACGAACGGGAACATGGCGAAACCTGCGGTGCACAGGGCGCCGACGATCGCCAGGCTGCTGCCCAGAAACGCCATCCTGCCCTGCCCCGCACTGGCGCACAGCAGCGCCAGCAGACCGCCAAAGATGCCCAACAGTGGCGCGATAACGGTCAAGGGATGTTGCTGATAATTAGCCATCCAGCCGTGGTTGGATGCCTCGACCGTCTTGGCCAGCGGATTGAGCGCAGCGCCGGCATCGAACGCCGAGGTAATCGACAGCCCCTCAATTGCGCCCAGCAGCAGCCATACGCCGGCACCGATGAAGGACAGCAGAAAAACCAGTGCCAGCCCTTGCGCCGCGCGCCGCGAACGATGGGCAATCGCGCCCTCGGTGCGCATCATCAGCCAGGTACCGCCATGCAGGCCGAGCATGCTCAGGCTGACGACGCCGGCCAGCAGGCCGAACGGGCTGAGCAACTGCCAGAAATTGCCCTGGTAGCTGGAGCGCATGGTTTCATCGAACTGAAACGGCACACCCAGCAGCAGGTTGCCGAATGCCACGCCAAACACCAGCGAAGGCACTATGCCGCCCACACAAAGCGCCCAATCCCAACTCTGCCGCCAGCGGGTGTTTTCCAGCTTGCTGCGATAGTCAAAGCCCACCGGGCGTACGAATAACGCGAACAGCACCAGCAACAGCGCCCAGTACAAGCCGGAAAACGCCGCCGAGTAGACCAGTGGCCAGGCAGCGAACAACGCGCCACCGGCGGTGATCAGCCAGACCTGGTTGCCGTCCCAGTGCGGGGCGATGGTGTTGATCACCACACGTCTTTCGTTATCCGAGCGACCCACCACAGGCATCAGCATCGCCGCGCCCAGGTCGAAGCCGTCAGTCAGGGCGAAGCCGATCAGCAGCACGCCGACCAGCACCCACCAGATGAGTTTGAGTGTCTCGTAATCGAACATCATGTGTTCCTCAGGCCAGCACAGGTTGTTTGGCAGCAGACACAGCGGCGCCGCGTGCTTCGAAGTGATAACGACCGGTGTGCAGGCTGCTTGGACCCAGGCGGGCGAACTTGATCATCAGGTACATCTCGATGATCAACAGCACGGTGTAGAAACCGACCAGCGCCAGAATCGAGCCAATGACATCGCCGCTGGACAGGGTCGACGCAGACAAGTGAACCGGCAGTACTTCACCGATCGACCATGGCTGACGACCGTGCTCGGCGACCCACCAGCCAGTCTGCGTGGCGATCCACGGCAGTGGCAGACTCAACAGCGCCCACTTAAGCAACCAGGGCTTGCTCGATTCGTTCTTGCGTGCCGAGGCCCAGAACGCGCAGATGAACAACAGCAGCATCAGCACGCCGCTGAGTACCATGATGCGGAACGTCCAGAAGATCGACGCCACATGGGGAATCGAATCCAGTGCAGCCTGCTTTATCTGTTGCTCGTTGGCATCCACCACCTTGTCGGTGTACTTCTTGAGCAGCAAGCCGTAACCCAGGTCCTTCTTCACATCGTTGAACGCGTTGAGGGTTTGCTCGCTCTTGTCCCCGGCGCGCAGCTTGCCCAACAGGTCGTAGGCAACCATACCGTTGCGGATGCGGCCCTGGTGCTCACTGACCAGATCCTTGATCCCGGTGACTTGTTTGTCGACCGAACGGGTGGCGACGATGCCCATTACGTAGGGGATCTTCACCGCGTAATCAGTGCGCTGCTCGGCCTGGTTCGGCAGGCCGAACAAGGTGAACGCAGCGGGCGCAGGTTCGGTATCCCACTCGGCTTCGATGGCCGCGAGTTTGGTTTTCTGCACGTCGCCGATTTCGTAGCCGGACTCATCGCCCAGCACGATCACCGATAGAATCGAGGCGATGCCGAACGCCGAAGCAATGGCGAACGAGCGCCGGGCGAAGCCGATGTCGCGGCCCTTGAGCAGGTACCAGCTGGAAATGGCCAGGACGAAAATCGCACCGGTGACATAACCGGACGCGACGGTGTGCACGAACTTGACCTGCGCGACCGGGTTGAAGATCAGGTCCGCGAAACTGGTCATTTCCATGCGCATGGTGGTGAAGTTGAACTCGGCGCCGACCGGGTTCTGCATCCAGCCGTTGGCAATGAGGATCCACAACGCCGACAGGTTCGAACCGATTGCGACCAGCCAGGTCACGGCCAGATGCTGCACGCGGGTCAGGCGATCCCAGCCGAAGAAAAACAGACCGATAAACGTCGATTCAAGGAAAAAGGCCATCATCCCTTCGATCGCCAGCGGCGCACCGAAGATATCGCCCACGTAGTGGCTGTAGTAGGCCCAGTTGGTGCCGAACTGGAACTCCATGGTCAGGCCGGTGGTGACCCCCAGGGCGAAGTTGATGCCAAACAGCTTGCCCCAGAACTTGGTCATGTCCTGGTAGACCTGTTTGCCGGTCATGACAAACACCGACTCCATGATCGCCAGCAAAAAAGCCATGCCCAGCGTCAGCGGGATAAACAGGAAGTGGTACAGCGCAGTCATTGCGAACTGCAGCCGAGATAAGTCGACGACGAATTCCGATATCATTTTGGGTTCTTCTCAGGAGACACGGGAGGGGCGCCCAATACATGCAGGCCAGCTTGCACCCCGTCGTCCTTGACCTCGACCGGAGCGTCGAACCAGACGCTGCGAATTCCCATCAACAGAACGAGTTTGATCAGCAGGATCAGGCCTATTTCTTTCGCCAGAGGGTGTTTGAGGAAATCGAAAGGACCGGGCATATGCATGACTCGTCGGGGTGCACGGTATTTTTCCAACAGCGCTTTTCGGGGCCGTTGATCCAGGTCAAAAGAAGTCAGGACCGGGCGGTGTGACACAACGCCACAGGCTATTTCACCGGCGTTTATTTGCCGCTGCCGTACCTGCGTGGTCCGACTTGCCAGCGACGCGGCTTCGGAATCGCCAGCACCGGTTTTGCGCTCTGTAACGGTTCGCCTTGACGGCGGTAAAGCCTGCGAGATCGCTACCGGGTAGCAGACATCGGCAACCCGTCGTTCCCGGATTTGGCGTAGCTCGGAGCACGATGTTAAACGTTAGAAAATGGCCTCAAGCGGCAGATTTCCCCGCCGATATCGTGGCGGTAACAGGCCGTCCGGCTACCCTTTGATACACGCCGGAAACCGGATTAGCGCCGCGCCTGCAAGTCTATGAGGTAGCCGTTCATGACATCCCCGCCCCTCGTTCGCAAAGCTCGCGGCGCGCTGTATGGCGTGTTTATGCTCTGCCTGAGCGTCTGCGGTGCCCAAGCGCGGTCGCAGCCCCTGCGCATCGTCACCGAGGAGCTGCCTCCCTACAGCATGACCCGCGACGGCCAGTTGACAGGGATGAGTACCGAGGTGGTGCAGGCAGTGCTCAAGGAAGTCAATGTGCAGGCCAGCATCCAGTCCATGCCTTGGGCGCGGGCATACGACCTGGCGCTGCACGATCCCGACGTATTGATCTATTCCATCACCCGCACCGCCGAGCGCGAGCACTCGTTCAAGTGGGTCGGCACCATTGCTACCACGCGTTGGTATCTCTACTCCTCGTCCGCGCACCCCATCCGCTTGATGGACCTGGACGATGCGCGCGATTGGCAGATCGCGACGGTCAATGAGGATGTAGGCGAGCAGTACCTGATCGGCAAGAAATTCGTCATCGGCCAGCAGTTGCAGTCCAGCAATCACTACGAACTGAACTACCAGAAGCTTCGAACCGGGCATGTCGACCTGTGGATCTCCGATGAACTGAACGCCGATTACCTGGTACGGCAGGACGGAGAAGAGCCGGGTCGCACACTGGTGCAATCCTTGCGCGTCCCTGAACTGGAAGAGGATGGTGGCTTGAACATGGCGTTCAGCCTGTCAACACCGGACGCGACCGTGCAGCTGTTTCAGAAAGGGCTGAGGGCCATCCGCGAAAACGGAACCTACGACGCCATCGCACGGAAGTGGAGATGAGCATGCCCGTCGATTCTGACACGCAGCTGCCCGCAAAGGCCGCCGCGCCGCCCCCTGCCGGTTCACTCGCGCGCAGGCTGGTGTTGGCGACGCTGGCATTCTGCGTGCTGTTCACCCTGGCCACCGTTGCAGTGCGCACCTGGTTTGCCTGGAATGCCAACCTCTCGAACATGAACGCCGAACTGGGCCTGATCGATCAGGTGTTCCAGGGCACGCTGTCCAAGGCGGTATGGGAAATGGACAACGAAGCCTTGCAGGCACAGATCGACAGCGTGGCGCTGGCGCCACCGGTGGGCCGCGTCGAGCTGAAGGTCCTGCGCCCCGGTCGCGCACCGCAGGTGCTGGAGCGCCAGCACCCGGGCCACGCAGGCTCCTCGTTCGCCCCGGCCTTGCAGCGCCAACTGACCGTGGCCCCCTACCCCGGCGCCAGCGAAGTGGTGGGCGAACTGAGCATCGAGGGCGATGCCCGTCTGCTGTGGCGGCGCCTGGGCAAGGAAGTCGCGATCATTATGCTGACCCAGATCATCCAGTCGCTGGCCTTGGCCGGGCTGATCATGGGCATGTTCAACCGATCGGTGACCTTGCATGTGCGGCGCATCGCCCGGCATCTGGAACAACTGACGCCGCAGAACCTGAAAAATCACCTGGCGCTCGGACGCGGCGGCAAGACCCGCGACGAGCTGGACCTGCTGGAAGCGGGCGTCAATGACCTGCAAGACAAACTGGCCAACCACCTCGAACGCCAGACCCGTGATGAGCTTGTCCTGGCGGCCAGCCGCGATCAACTGGCCGAACTGGTCGAACAACGCACCGCGCAATTGAGGGCGGCAAACATCCGCCTGGAAGCCCTGACCCGCTTCGATCCGCTCACGGGCCTGGCCAACCGCCGGCATTTCGACGAAATCAAGGAGCTGGAATTCAATCGAGCGCTGCGTCACCGCCAGCCGTTCTCGGTGCTGATGTGCGACATCGATTTTTTCAAGCTCTACAACGACACCTACGGCCACGCCACGGGCGATCAGTGCCTGCGCGATGTCGCCCTGATCATGAGCACGCAGTTCTCCCGTTCCGGCGAACTGGTGGCGCGTCTGGGGGGCGAAGAATTCGCCGTGCTGCTGCCAGGGCAGAACCGGCAGCAGGCGCTTGATTGTGCCGAGCGTCTGCAAGCCCTGCTGGCCGAGCAGAAACTGCCACACACGGGGTCGGCGGTATCGCCTTACGTCACGATGAGCATCGGCGCTGCGCAACTCGACCCTGCGAACATGGAGCGTTTCGACCAATTGCTGCAAAGCGCCGACATGGCCCTGTACCGGGCCAAAAGTCAGGGTCGTAACCGGTGTGAGATTTGATCACGGGGAGAATGTGACATGCGCCGTACCCACCATTGGCTAAAGCAGCACTGGAAATTGTTATGCAGCACGGTGCTGGTGCTCGGTTGCATGAGCGTTCAGGCCCAAACCCTGCAGGTCGTGACTGAGGATTCCTCCTACAGCGCGTTCAAGGACGGCAAAGTGGTGGGGCCGGCCAGCGATGTGGTCGAACAGCTGCTCGCCGCAGCGGGCGTCACGGATTACCGCGTAGCGCTGTATCCGTGGGCACGCGCCTATGACATGGCCCGCCTGGAGCCCAACGTGATGATCTACCCGATTCTCCGCAGCGCCGAGCGGGAAGCGTTGTTCAAGTGGGTGGGCGAGCTGGATGAGGTGACGCCATTGTTTTATAGGCTGCGCGAGCGCCACGACATCGTGATCAATCAGCTGTCGGACGTCGGCAACTATACCGTGGGCGTCGTGCGTGACGACTCGCGGCAGAAATACCTGGAGGCCAAGGGTTTCAACAAAATGGTGGTGTCGGCGAACAATCTGGATAACTTGCGCAAGTTGCTCAACGGTCAGGTCGCGCTGGTGCCAATGCCGGAGCGCGAGGCGCGGGTGCAGTGTGAGGAACTTCATGTCGCCTTTGATCAGCTTGAGAGTGTCTACGCCCTTGATGAGCTTTCCAGAGGGTTGTATGTGGCGTTAAGCCTGAAGACTCCGGCAGAGACGGTGCAGCGAGTGATCACCGCCTTTGCCCGGCTGAAGGATGATGGGACGGTAGCCAGGGCAATGGCTCGATAGGTCATACGCGCGCGCTGACGCGGTATTCCGGTCTGTGTGCGCATCAGTTATTTCCGGTGGCACTGACAGTGCTTCTTTCTAATGTGCGAACTGTTTCGCCAACGGCGAGTTCCAGACAACACATCCCTAGCTGTCCAGCCGCATTCGCTGCCGGCGCAACCTTCGGATCTCCTACAGGTTTTGCGGTGTAGCAGGATGTGCGGTTGCACCCGATGGCTACCCGAATCAATGGCGTGCTCGGTGCAATTGGTGGCGTGAACAAGCCTTGAGATTACGGGGTGGATGATCGCTTGTCGCCGGGTTTGGGATCGCTTGCCGGACGCCCTGTGTCCAGTGCCGTGAGCGTCCAGGCTGTTTCACGAAGTATTCACAATCGTTCTGGAAAACTCCGCGCGATCCTGGTTCTTCATCCACCACCTGCCATGCGCAGGTCAGTCTGACGTGAGCGTCGCAGGGACTTAGCCGACTGGAAGTCCACGTGCAGACCCGTTGCGAGTAGTGCTTTATATGGATATGCGTTCAAGGCTGCAACCCATCACTTCTACGCGCCTGGTCATGCTTTCTTCCTTGTGCCTGGTGGTGTTCTACAACCTGGCCACTTGGCATGCACTGCTCGCTCTGACCCAGTTGCAAGGCTTCAAGGCCGCAGCGTTTTATGTGTCGTTCGGGTTTTTCCTATGGGCGGCGATTACCCTGCTGCTGACCCTCTTTTCTTTCCGCCCGATACTCAAACCGATGTTGAGCCTGGTCGCGCTGTGTTCAGCGGCAGCGGCGTATTTCATGAACACCTACGGCATCAGCATCGACACCACGATGATGCAGAACGTGTTGGAGACCAACCCCGGCGAAGCCCAGGCGCTACTAAGCGGCAAGCTGTTTGTGTACCTGGGCTTGCTCGGGGTGCTGCCGATCACAGTGATCTGGTTGATTCCCGTGACCTATCGCCGGGTACTGCCGGGGCTGGTCAACAAAGTGTTGGTGTGCATCGGTTGTGTTCTGGTGATCGCGGCCGCAATCGGCCCTTTCTATTCGACCTATGCGCCGATCTTCCGTGATGAAGACAAGCTGACCCACTTCATCAACCCGACCAACTACATCTATGCCATCGGCAAACTGACCAAGCAGACCGTGGCGATCAAGGAAACGGTCAAGATCCAGACCGTGGGCGCCGACGCTGTGCTCAGCCCCGAAGCCCGGCAGCGGCCAAAAAAGAGCCTGATGATCGTCGTCGTAGGCGAGACGGCGCGGGCAGATCACTTCTCGCTCAATGGTTATGCCCGCGAAACCAACCCCGAATTGAAGACGCAGGACATTCTCAATTTCACCCAGGTGGCATCCTGCGGCACTTCCACGGCGGTGTCGGTGCCCTGTATGTTCTCGCGTTTTCCGCGCACCGATTACAACGACAAGAAGGGCAAGACCTACGAAGGTTTGCTGGACATGCTGCAGCGCGCCGGGCTTTCCGTGCTGTGGCTGGACAACAACAGCGATTGCAAGGGCACTTGCCTGCGCGTACCCCACAGCGACATTCCGAAAAACCAGCCGAGCCCCTTCTGCGACGGTCAGAACTGCCTGGATGAATCCCTGTTGGTGGGCCTGCAGGCGTACATCGACTCGCTCAACGACAACGCCATCATCGTCCTGCATTCCGATGGCAGCCACGGTCCGGAATATTACGACCGCTACCCCAAGTCCCTGGAACGCTTCACGCCGGTCTGCCAGACCAACCAGTTGGGCAGTTGCACCTCCGATGAGCTGAAGAACGTCTACGACAACACCATTCTCTACACCGATCACTTCCTGGCACAGACCATCGCGCTGCTCAAGCGCAATCAGGACAAGGTCGACACCTCGATGATCTATCTCTCGGACCACGGTGAGTCGCTGGGGGAAAACGGCATCTACCTGCACGCCGCACCGTACGCCATCGCCCCGACCGCGCAGACCCACGTGCCAATGGTCATGTGGTTCGGCCATTCGACCCTGGACGACGCCAGCATCGACCGCAGTTGCCTGGCGGCCAAGCAGAACCAGCCGGACCTGAGCCATGACTACCTGTTTCATTCGGTGCTAGGCTTGCTCGGCGTCACCACCACCGAATACCAGCCGGCGCTGGACATTTTTCACAGCTGCAAACGCAACAAAGGATGACTGACATGCCCCTGCAGAACCCGCCAAGCAACGCGCAGATACCGGTGTTCTGGCGGGATGCAGAGCTGCCGTTCATCGAAGCCCGCTCCATCGCCGATGGCCGCAAGGTCTGCTACGCGCGCCATTCCCATGCCGTTTTTTCCATCGGTGCGATCACGGCCGGGCAAAGCACCTACCTGCACGAAAAAACCCGCCAGACGATTGCCTCCGGCACCGTGGTGCTGATGAACCCCGGTGACGTTCATGCCTGCAATCCCATCGATGACCAGCCTTGGTCGTACATCATGTTCTACGTCGACGCGCACTGGCTGGGTGGGGTGCAGGAGGCATGCGGGGTGGCGGGTTTCCAACCCGTTCCAGCCACTTGCAGCACTGATCCTGCGCTGTTCTCCGGGCTGCTGGACCTGCACCGGCTACTGATTGACTCGAGCCGGGAGGCTTTGGAGAAACACCAGGCGGCGATCGCATTTTTCGTGCTGATGCAGCAGCGTCTCGGCGGTTTCGATGCGCCGCTGAAAAAGCTCAACCAACGGGTCGAGCGTGCCGCGCAGTACATCGACCAGCATTGTTTGCGGGCCATCCGGCTGGAGGAGATTTGTGAAGCGGCGAGCCTGTCGCAGGCTTATCTGATTCGCGCTTTCGAACAGCATTACCACATGACGCCCCACGCCTATCTCATCAACCGGCGTGTCCAGCATGCACAGGCGCAGCTGCGCCAGGGCGAGCTGATCGCCGACATCGCTCAGCAGAGCGGCTTTGCCGATCAGGCGCATTTGCAGCGGGTGTTCAAAAAACACCTGGCCGCGACACCCGGCCAGTATCGTCGGTGATCAGATATACAACAGCGACACCGCGCACCCGGCAAGCAGCGCGGCCATGCTTCGGTTGAAGGTGCGAATGCGCTGTGGGCTACGCAACCAGGGGCCGAGAAACGCCCCGGCGTAGGCCCAGCATGCGACCGACAGGTAACAGACCACGAAGTAGATCAGCGCGAACAAGCCGATCAACTGCGGTTGGCCATCGGCCACGAACGCGCCCATTCCTGCCACCGCTGCCAGCCACGCCTTGGGATTGAGCCACTGCATCGCAGCGCCATGCCAGAAAGACGGCCGTTGCGTGGGTTTGTCGACATTCAGGCGCCCGTCGTCCATCGCCAGTTTCCACGCCAGGTACACCAAAAAACCCATGCCTGCCCAGCGAATGACGTCGGTGAGCATCGGGTAATTGTGCAGCACCTCATGCAGGCCGAATCCGGTGAACACCAGCAGCACCACGAACCCCACCGTCGCGCCCATGACATGGCGCAAACTCGCGCCCAGACCAAATCGCGCGCCGCAGCCGAGCGCCACCACGTTTACCGGGCCGGGGGAAATCGATGCAGCGAGTGCGAACGCCGCCATGGAAAGCATCAGGTTCATTACCGCTCTTCTCCGTTCGATGAATGAGGGGAGACGTTAATGGGCGGCGACCTGGCGGTATTGAACAAAACTCACCTGTCAGGAGAGCGTCGAGATGAACGCGGATGCTTGTGCCCCTGCGGCTAATCACTGGCCTGCGACAAGGGCCGGGCCACCTCCTCCAATGACTTGCGCTCGGACGCCACGCCCCAGATCGCCTGTACGACGGCGGCCAGCAACATCAACGCCGCGCCGATCAGATAACCGACGAACACCGGCCCACGCTGGTGGCTATCGATCAGCTCACCGAACAACGTCGGCCCGACGATTCCGCCCAACGCAGTGCCGAAGGCGTAGAACACTGCAATCGCCAGCGCCCGGATCTCCAGCGGAAAGGTCTCGGCTACCGTCAGATACGCCGAACTCGCCGCCGCCGAAGCAAAGAAGAAAATGATCATCCAGGCAATAGCTTGCTGAGTGACATCGAGCACGCCATGTTCGAACAGATAGCCGCTGATGCACAGCAACACGGCCGACACGGCATAGGTCAGGCTGATCATCACCCGTCGCCCGACCACATCGAACAGCCTGCCCAGCAGCAACGGCCCGCAGAAATTACCCAACGCCAGGGGCAAGACATACCAGCCAATCGACGCCGACGGCACTTGATAAAACTCGGTGAGCACCAAGGCATAGGTAAAGAAAATGGCGTTGTAGAAAAACGCCTGAGCGGTCAGCAGCGTCAGGCCGACCAATGCCCGTTGCCGATAAGTGTTGAACAGCGTATCGAAGATTTCCCGCAGCGGCGTGTGATCCCGTGCGTGCAGTCGCAGCATCTGGCCACCGGGTTCGGCCAGTGCGTGACCCTGCCGACGCAGGCGGTCTTCAATCCCCTCGACAATCACCCTCGCCTCCTCGGCCTGGCCATGAATCAGCAGCCAGCGCGGGCTTTCCGGCAGCCACAGGCGCATCACCAGGATCACCAGCCCAAGCACCGCGCCGATGCCGAAACACAGACGCCAGCCCAGATCGGCGCCCATCCAGCCGGGGTCCAGCAGAACGATCGCACCACCTGCGCCCAATGCCGCGCCGATCCAGAAGGTGCCATTGATCGTCAAGTCTACCCATCCCCGGAAACGTGCCGGGGTGAATTCCTGGATCGTCGAATTGATGGCCGTGTACTCACCGCCGATGCCCATTCCGGTCAGAAAGCGGAACAGCATGAAGCTCCACACACTGAAGGAAAATGCCGTGGCGGCGGTGGCGCTGATGTACAACGCCAAGGTAATGAAGAACAACTTGCGGCGCCCCAGGCGATCGGTCAGCCAGCCGAAAAACAGCGCCCCTAGCACTGCACCGCAAATATACGCGCCACCGGCCAGGCCGATATCGGCATTGGTCAGGTGCAACACGGGGCTCTCTTTAAGCGCGCCGGACACAGAGCCCGCGAGCGTGACTTCCAGGCCGTCGAGCAGCCAGGTGATGCCCAGTGCAAACACCAGCAATGTGTGAAAACGCCCCCAAGGCAAGCGATCCAGACGCGCTGGAAGATCGGTTTCGAAGACTGTGCCAGCGTCTGCCATGGGTGATCCTCACACCTGAGAGGTCGGAGATGACCTCTGGTGTGAGAGCCCCGAGCGGCTGCGGGAGTTCAGCTAATCGATCCGTCGTGAGTGGCTGACGATGAGCCCTGAGGCTCGACCATCAGCTCCGGTCTGACCAACCGCTCGTAGTCCTGGGCGGTCATGAAACCCAGCGCCACCGCCGCAGCCTTGGGTGACAGGCCTTCCTGCGCGGCCTTGCGGGTGATTTGTGCCACGCGGTCGTAACCCAGAACCGGGTTATGCACGGTCGCCATCAGCAAGGCGTTTTCCAGGTTGTCGGCGAGCCGCTGCCGGTTGACCGCAAGCCCCTTGATCAGCTTGTCGGTTAAGATGCCGATGCAATGGGCAAGCACGCAATTGCAGAATCAGGGCATGGTGTCGCGACGCAAACGCGTCGGCACGCGCGTCGAGGCCGCCACGCCAAGCGGCGGTTACTCGCAATCGCTGGCTTCGGTTGCGGACCTGGTGCACGTGGCGGAGACCCACATCCGGGACGTTCAGCATGTCCGGCATTTCGTGGCTGACATCGCCCTGGCACGGCGCTTGGGGCTTGAACCCGGTGGGCATTGCTTCTGCATGTCGAGCATCAAGGTTGACGTGAGCCAGCGGCATTCCCCGCTGTGCTGGACCGATGTGTATGCCGACCGGATGTACGCGCAAGTGATCCCGCTGGCCGAACAATGCCCGGGGGAATTGATTGCCGCGCTGATCGAAAAGGAGTTCGGTCGCCGGATCGATGCAGTGGATCAGCAAGTCCGGCCCGTGCAACTCAATGCCGACCTGGCCGCTCGGTTGAATGCTGCGCCAGGTTCGCTGGGGTTGAACATCATTCGTCAGTATCGCGACGATCAGGGCGGTTTGATTGCAGTCTCGGAGATCGTGTATCCGGATGACCGATTTACCCTGGTGATGCAAATGAAACGCGAAAAGCGCGCGGCGATAATCGAGCCCTAACCGGGTCGGCGCAGGCGGCGTTCCGTGGGACGAGCGCCAGGAAGGCCCCGAGAGCCGCCCCGGCCATGGATGGCCCATGGCGGCGGGCCCGCGAAGCGTTGCCGCAGAAAGGAACCTTGATGAGTCGAGGCAAAACCAAGAGCAAACGCCCTTGGTACCTGAGGTGAGTCCGGCATGCCGGCTTTCCAGGTCACTTGCCGGTGAAACAATCAGACGTCAGGACGAACTTAAATCAGCACCGCCCCAGTGTCAGATATGCCCCCCGTCAAGGCGCCACCCGCCGGAAAAAACGGTCCAGTTACAAATTGAACACCGTCACCAGCTTGGTATTCAGATACGCCTCGATCGCCTCGGTCCCACCCTCGGAGCCATAGCCGGAATCCTTGACTCCACCGAACGGCACCTCCACCAACCCAATCCCCTGGTGGTTGATCGACAACATACCCGCCTCGATTCGCGTACTCAAAATGTGCGCAGTCTTCATCGACGTCGTAAACGCATACGAGGCCAGTCCGAACGGCACGCGATTGGACTCCTTGACTGCATCCTCCACCGTATCGAACGGCACGATCAAGGCCACCGGACCAAACGGCTCTTCATTCATGATGCGCATTTCCGGCGTCAGGCCACTGAGCACGGTCGGCTCGAAGAAATAGCCCGGCCCATCGACCCGCTTGCCACCGGTGTGAAGCCTGGCGCCACGATCAGCAGCGTCGTTGACCAGCGCCGTCAGTGCCGGAGCCCGACGTTCGTTGGCCAGTGGCCCCATCGTCACGCCTTGCTCCAGTCCATTGCCGACCTTGACCTCGCGAGTCAGGCCAACGAACTTCTCGATGAACTGCTCATAGACACCGCGCTGTACCAGGATACGGGTCGGCGAGACACACACCTGCCCCGCGTTGCGAAACTTGGCGCCTGACAGCGTACGCGCTGCCAGATCCAGATCGGCATCGTCGAACACCAGCGCCGGGGCATGCCCACCCAATTCCATGGTCGCGCGCTTCATGTGTTGCCCGGCCAGTGCGGCCAGTTGCTTGCCCACGGGCGTTGAGCCGGTGAACGTCACCTTCTTGATCACCGGGTGGGCGATCAGGTAGCTGGAGATCTGCGCCGGGTCGCCAAACACAAGACCGATGACACCCGCCGGAACGCCTGCGTCGATGAATGCACGAATCAGCTCGGCGGGCGCTGCCGGGGTTTCTTCCGGTGCCTTGACGATGATCGAACAACCGGCTGCCAGGGCCGACGACAGCTTGCGCACCACCTGGTTGATCGGGAAGTTCCAGGGCGTAAACGCGGCCACCGGGCCGACCGGTTCCTTGATGACCTTCTGCTCCACCGAGGCGTTGCGCGATGGCACCAGACGGCCATAGGCGCGACGGCCCTCTTCGGCCAGCCAGTCGATGATGTCGGCGGCGGAGAGGGTTTCCGCGCGCGCCTCGGCCAGCGGCTTGCCCTGCTCCTGGGTCATGACACTGGCGATGTGGTCAACGCGATCACGCAACAGGTTGGCGGCCTTCTGCATGATTTTGTAGCGCTCGTAAGCCGGCGTGCTGCGCCAGGTTTCGAAACCACGCTCGGCCGCGGCCAGGGCCTGATCCAGATCGGCGATGTCTGCATGGGCAACGGTGCCCAGGGTGTCACCGGTCGCCGGGTTGAACACGGCAATGGTGCGACCGTCTTCACTGGCGCGCCATTGGCCATCGATATACAACTGAACATCTGGGTACATAGGAAAACTCCGGAGGTGCCTGCAGGAGACGGGAGAATGGGAAGAGGCAGGTCGAGCAATCTACAGGCGTCTGGTTGCAGCTATCAAGGTGACGCCAGGTTGAGGGTGTATGCGCGTGCTCAGCAGAACCGCATCAACTGCGCTGCATAGGCGCCGAGTACTTCGCGCCGGGTTTTGAAACTGGCGTACTTGCCTTCACGCAACGTGGTGATCAAGCCAGCACGTTCCAGCTCCCTGGTATGGTGCGAGACGGTCGCCGCGCTGACAGGGTGAGTGCTGAGCAATTCGGCACAGGGCACGGCATCCTGGGATGCGCTGATCTGCAACAGGATCTGGTAGCGTCTGGGGTCCGCGAGCGCTCGGGAAATCCGTGCGATTTGCTGATCGGTCAGCGATAAATGCAATGCGGTGCTCATCTAACTGGTTACGCCCCCGTTAAAACCTCCCTGTCGAAACCTGTTCGTCGAACATCTGCGAGGCCACGCGAGCCCATGAGGCTCACCGCTCCGACCCTGAGCAACCCTTGGACGCCCACTCGCATTGCAAGGTTCAGAGGCAACAGAATAAGCCGCTATCGCTGACCCGCGAAGTATTTTCTGGCATTCTGCGCGCCCTTTCCCCTACGCCTAGCCCTTGCTCATGCCAATTTTCTGTACACAACTTTTAAATAAATTGTGCTTAGTTGTGGCCACATGTTGTACAGTCGAAAAACCTGACCTTGCAGACAGCTTTTGTATACAGGCCGGTGTAATGTCAATCGCAAAGCCCATGACCGAATAACAACAATTGGCAGGCTAACCATGACCACCCCGCAAAGCGTTTCCCCATCGCGCCCGCTCGCGAAAAATACCGATCTGATCTACGGGCTGAACGACCGCCCGCACTTCACCGCCGCTCTCTTTGCCGCGTTGCAGCACGTTCTGGCCAGCTTCGTCGGCATCATTACGCCGACCCTCATCGTTGGCAGCGTGCTGGGCCTCGACAGCGAGGTGCCCTACCTGATCAGCATGGCGCTGTTCGTCTCAGGCCTGGGTACTTTTGTCCAGGCCAAGCGTTTTGGCCCCATCGGCTCGGGGTTGCTGTGCCTGCAAGGCACCAGCTTTTCCTTCCTCAGCGTGATCCTCAGCGCCGGTTTCCTGGTAAAAAGCCGCGGCGGCGGCACCGATGAAATCCTCTCGACCATCTTCGGGGTGTGCTTTTGCGCAGCCTTTGTCGAGGTGGTCTTGAGCCAATTCATCGGCAAGCTGCGCAAGTTGATCACTCCGGTGGTCACGGGCACCATCATCACCTTGATGGGCCTGTCGCTGCTCAAGGTGGCGATGACCGACATGGCCGGCGGATTCGGCGCGCCAGACTTGGGGTCGGCAGCCAATCTTGGGCTGGCTGCGCTGGTGCTGGTTACGATTGTCGTCCTCAATCGTTTCAACATCCCGCTGCTGCGTCTGAGCGCAATCATCATCGGGCTGACCCTGGGCTTCCTGGTGGCCTGGTACATGGGTCGGGTGGATTTCGCGCACATGCCGCAGGTGCCGGTAATGAGCATCCCGGTACCGTTCAAGTACGGCTTCTCGTTCGATCTGCTGGCATTCATTCCGATTGCTGTGATCTTCCTGGTTTCGCCCCTGGAAGCGGCCGGCGACCTGACCGCAAACTCGATGATCTCCCAGCAGCCGGTCAGTGGGCCGGTGTACATCCGCCGAATCAGGTCCGGTCTGCTGGCAGACGGACTCAATTCGGCGATCGCCGCGACCTTCAACAGCTTGCCGATGGTGACCTTCGCCCAGAACAACGGGGTGATTCAACTGACTGGCGTGGCGAGTCGCTTTGTGGCGTTCTTCATTGCCGGGATTCTGGTGCTGCTGGGGCTGTTTCCAATCATCGGCGCCGTGTTGCAACTGATGCCCAAGCCGGTGCTGGGCGGCGCTACGCTGATCATGTTCGGCACGGTGGCGGTGGCCGGAATCAAGATTCTTTCCGAGGCCGGGCTGCATCGACGCAACATGCTGATCGTGGCGATCTCCCTGGGCATGGGCCTGGGCGTGGCTGCCGTGCCGGAAGTGCTGCGCGAGCTGCCCAAGGCGCTGCACAACATTTTCGAATCGCCGATCACGGTCGGCGCGTTCTGCGCGATTTTGCTCAATATCTTCCTGCCCGAGGAGGCCATGGAAACCGAGGCAGAGGTCAGCGAATTCGACCCGGAAGCCTCAACCGTCAAGGTGTTGCAGGATCCAGCGTAAGGCCCCGCGACAGAACCTCTCTTCAGCCACGTGGTCGCACAGTTGAATCGTCAGGTTTACCAGGCGGGGGCCTTCTCCCGCCTGCCCTGGCAACCGGAGCACCATGATGCCGTTACGCCCGATTCGCTACCTGCTCGCATGCCTGTTCATTTTGGCGTTGAGCGCCTGCGCGCTGTTGCCCAACCGCGACCCGCTGAATATCAATGTGGTAGGCATCGAGCCGTTGCCAGGCCAGGACCTGGAGATCCGCCTCGCCGTCAAGCTGCGGCTGCAGAACCCCAACGATACGGACATTCCTTATGACGGCGTGGCGCTGAACCTGGACGTCAACGGCAAGCTTCTGGCCTCCGGGGTCAGCGATCAGAAGGGCACGATCAACCGATTTTCCGAAGGCGTGCTGATGGTGCCGGTCACCGTTTCAGCCTTCGCCGCGCTGCGTCAGGCAGTAGGGCTGACAGAGGCGCAAAGCCTGGACAATCTGCCCTATGAACTGCACGGCAAGCTTGCTGGGGGCCTGTTTGGCACCATGCGCTTTTCCGACAGTGGCACCCTGAGCCTGCCGCAACCGGTCAGCGGCAACTGGTAACTGCCCGCCCTGTCCGGCTGCAAGCCGGCAGCGAGCAACCCTCAGACGCTGGTCGCGAAGCGGTACTGACCCTTGCCCCGACGCTTGGCGTCATACATTGCCGAATCGGCAGCGCGCATCAGCTCCTCCACGTCAACTCCATCGTTTGGCAGGCACGCGATGCCCACACTTGCCCCTAGCCGAAAGCTGGCCTGATCGGCAGACACCTGCGCGATCAGCTTGTCGGCTACGGCCGCGGCATCGTCGGTGCCATCGACGCCTTCGATGATGACCGTGAACTCGTCACCGCCAATTCGCGCCAGACGGTCGTAGGGTCTAAGGCACGCCTGCAACTGGCCGCTGACCCAACGCAACGCCTCGTCGCCCCGCTCATGACCGAACTGGTCGTTGATCTGCTTGAAGCCATCCAGGTCAAGGTACAACAACGCGCTCATCCGCCCGGTACGCTGATTACGCGAGATCGCCGCCTGCAAGGCCTGCACGAAACCACGCCGGTTGAGCAACCCGGTGAGTGCATCGGTGATGGTCATGACTTCGAGTTTTTGATGCAGCTCCCGCACCGCGGACATGTCCAGCGCCAGCAGCGTCATGGCATCGCACGCTGCAGACAGCGGCGAGCAGGACAAGGCCACCGGGATGCTGCGACCCTCGCGACCGCGCAGATTGGCATCATGAAGACGCAGACTCTCGCCCCTCTGCAAATGCTCCAGCCATACCGAGGATTGCCAATCGTCTTCATGAGGCACCTCGACCCAGTCGAGCAACATGGCACCGTGCAGCTCGTCGCCGGAACAGCCAAGCATGCGGGTGATGGCCGGATTGGCGAACTGGATGCGACCGTCGCTGCCCACCACGAGAATACCCTCGGCGGTGTTTTGCAGTATCGAAGCGTTGAACGAGCGCTCGCGCTCCAGTTGCTCACTGGTTCGTATCAGCCCGCGCCGGTAGTGATCGTGCTCGAGCAGCGCACGTGCTTTATGCAGCAGCATCGTCGGGTGCACCGGCTTGGTCATGAAGTCCACTGCGCCGGCGGTGTACCCCTGGTTCAACACCGCGTCGGTCTGACGCATGCCCGAGATAAAAATGATTGGCGTGAATCGCGTCGAAGGATCGGCACGCATTCGCCGCGCGATTTCAAAACCATCCATGCCGGGCATCTGCACATCCATCAACACCAGGCCGATGTTGCCGGTCGTCATGCACGCCAGTGCCTTGGCCCCCGAGTCAGCGCAATGAATGGTTCTGCCGAGTTCTTCGAGCAACTCCTGCATTTCCATCAGGTTTTCTTCTTCGTCATCCACGACCAGGATTTGCAGCCCTTCGTCTTGCACTTGCAACGTACACCTCCATGTATTCAACACCCGCACCACAGCGAGCCCCGTGCCGGTCGCTTCGGACAGGCATCGCATCAGCATAGCCGTGGCTGACGGGCGGTGGGCGTCTTTCATTAAGGTCAGTGCTGCCAGCGTTTGTGCGTTGCAGCGCAGCCTGCTGATCAACGCTGCGCGAGCCTGCCCTGCGGCAATGCCAAAGGGTTGTCGATCACACAGTTCACCAAGGCGCAGGAAATGCGCTACGGCAAAAACCCGCACCCGAGCGCGGGGTTCTACGTTGAAACGACACCTGCCGATGCGGGCATGCCCGGGGCACAAGCCGCTGGCGCTTTTGAACGGTCATTGGTGCCTGATGTCGAAGCGGCCTGGGGCACAGCTTTTCAAGGCATTGAGGCTCTTACATACTTACCCTTTATTGCCCATCGGACACCGGTCCTTATGACCCAGCAAGCCCGCGCGGATAATCTGCTATTTCTTCACGGTGGTGAGCTTGGCGAGCTGATACGTCGCCACGACTGGACTGCCAGCGGCCTGGGCCACCCCGAGACGTGGCCGCAAAGCCTGAAGACAGTTACCGCCATGCTGCTGGCTTCCCCCGTCCCCATCGTACTGCTGTGGGGTGAACAGGGCATCATGATCTACAACGATGCCTATTCCGGCTTTGCAGGCGACCGCCATCCCCTGTTGTTGGGCTCGGAGGTGCGCAAGGGCTGGGCGGAAGTCGCGGATTTCAACGACAACGTCATGCGCATGGGCTTGGCCGGAAAGACCCTGGCCTACAAGGATCAGGAACTGACCCTGCATCGCCGTGGGCGCCCCGAGCAGGTCTGGATGGACCTGGATTATTCCCCTGTCCCCGATGAAAGCGGCAACCCCGCTGGCGTAATCGCCATTGTCGTGGAAACGACCGAACGTGTGCTGGCTGCGCGCAACCTGTTGCACAGCGAGCAGCGTTTCAGGGCGCTGGTCAACGCCACTGCCGACGTGACGTACCGGCTATCGCCTGACTGGAGCTTCCTGCGCCAGCCTGACGACCTGGGCATGCTCGAACCACCATCGCACTCTCAAAACAGTTGGCTGCAGACCTACATCCAGCCGGCCGATCAGCCTGAAATCAGGCAAGCCATCGAACGGGCCATCGTGGACAAGGCCAGTTTGAGCCTGGAGCATCCCATGATACGCGCCGATGGCAGCGCTGGCTGGGCCTTGTCCCGGGCCGTGCCTCTATTCGGCGAGCGCGGCGAGATCGTCGAATGGTTTGGCACGTCAACGGACATCAGCGCCCGCCGCGAGGCAGAAGAGACGCTGCGGGCCAACGAACGCCGCCTGAATTTCCTGGACGCACTGGGCAAGCAAACCGCCCGCAGCACCGATGCCGATGTAATCATGGCGATCACTACGCAAATGTTGGGCGAGCACCTGCAGGTCGCAGTCTGCGCCTATGCGGACATGGACCCGGACCAGGACGGTTTCACCATTCGCGGCGACTGGCACGGCGCCGAATTATCGAGCAGCGTAGGCCACTACAGCCTGGCCAGCTTCGGTGCACTGACGCTGAAGAAACTTCACGCAGGCTTGCCCCTGATTCTCGAAGACAATGCCGCGCAGCTGGATCCCGAAGCAGCGCAGACGTTCCTGGATATGGGGCTGGCCGCTACGATCTGCATGCCGCTGGTCAAGGATGGTCTGCTGACCGCTTTGATGGCGATTCATGATCGAATCCCTCGCCGCTGGACCGCGCACGAAATGTCCTTGCTGGCAGAAGTCACCGAGCGCTCCTGGGCACACATCGAGCGCGTGCGCGCCGAGGCCAGGCGCAGGGAAAGCGAAGAGCGCTTTCGTCTGGATCTGGAGGCACGAGTGATTGAGCGCACCGAGGCCCTGCGCCAGAGCGAGGCCAATATCCGGCGCACCGAACAGGCGCTGCAGCAGGCGCAGAAAATGGAGGCGCTGGGTAATCTAACGGGCGGTATCGCCCATGACTTCAACAACCTGCTGATGGCCATCCTGGGCAGCCTTGACCTGTTGCGTCGGCGCATGCCGGCCGAGCCGCAGTTGTTGCGGCTGGTCGATAACGCCAGGACTGGCGCAGAACGTGGCGCCACGCTGATCGCGCGCATGCTGGCGTTCGCCCGCCGACAGGAACTGCGCACCGAGGCCGTCGAATTGGGTGAACTGGTGGCCGGCATGAGTGAATTGCTGCAGCGTTCTCTCGGCCCGACGATCGAATTGCAGATCACCCCCGCGCCCATGCCCGCCTGGGTGCGCACGGAGCCCAATCAGTTGGAAGCCGCTTTGCTCAATCTTGCGGTTAACGCGCGCGATTCGATGGCAGGCCAGGGCCATATCAAGATCCAGACGAAATTGCGCAGCGTTGCCCCGTCAGACACCCGGCTTGCGCCTGGCGACTACTGGTGCCTGTGCGTGACAGACACGGGCGAAGGCATGGACGAAGCAACCCTCAAGCGAGCGACCGAACCCTTTTTCACTACCAAAGGCGTCGGCCAGGGTACAGGCCTGGGGCTGTCGATGGTCCACGGTCTGCTTGAGCAATGCGCGGGAACCCTGCAGTTGCACAGCGGCGTGGGTATCGGCACCACTGCCGAAATGTGGCTGCCAATGACCACAGCGCCCAAAGCGATGAGCGAAGACGACAGCGACAAACCAGCGCAAGGCGCGAGTCATCAAACGGCGTTGAATATCCTCACCGTGGACGACGATGAATTGGTGCTGAACAGCACCGCAGAAATGCTTGAGGACATGGGCCACCGCGTGCGCACCGCAAGCTCTGCGCGCGAGGCGCTGGACTGGCTGGAACAGCAGCGATTCGACCTGATGATCACCGATCACGCGATGCCGCACATGACCGGCGCGCAACTGATTACCAGCGTTAGGCAGCGCTTTCCCGGAATGCCGCTGATCATGGTGTCAGGGTACGCCGAGGGAGTGCCGGGACAGACCGTCGACGTCCCCTGCCTGACCAAACCCTTCTCTCACGCCCAGCTCGTCGGGATGGTGAACGAAGTGGCTGCGGTGTCGAATCGGTGAGAGGCGCAAGCGTTGGCAGGTGCTGCTTGATGATGCGGCGGTAGGCACGCAGCTGTCACAAGACCTGCGGCAGTGGGAAATCCAGGGAGTAAGTGCACTCACTACACCCCGCAAGATGGGGTGCAACTCGACGCCATGGCCGTTGCTCTCCCCCACCATTTGCACCGGAATCCGCCGCGAACCGGGTGCCGTCAACCGCGGGCTGCAGCCACCAGGCGGTTGACCTCTGCGCGCACCATGTTGGCGTACTCCGGCGGAGACATGGCATCAAGCTCCGCGCGCACCCACTCTGACCATTTGCCCTTTCGTTTGGCACGCTCGCCCATCAGTCGGGCGGCTTCGCCCTTGGCCTTGCCCAGGTTGCTCTGCCACAGCTCGAACAGACGGGATTTCTCGTCCTCGATCACGGCACGCTCAGCGAGGGTCTTGTTGGCCAGATTGAAACTCATGACGTTACCTCTGTATGCAAAAACGTAATGCTGAAGCTGCAGCCGGATACCGGCTCGCACGCCGCAGCATCTTACACCGGACGCCCCCAATGACCGACCACAGTCGTCACACTTTTTGCCCCCGCTGCAAATACGCTGCAACTTTTCCCGGTCCTTGCGACTCCATTGGTCATTGCCATCATCAACTGAAAGGAACATCCCATGGCTCGTAAACCTGCTGCCCAAAACGCCGCCGAACAGATTCAGGATCAAGCATTCAGCGAATTGGCGGCCCTTATCGAAGAGTCCGACAAACTGCTCAAGGACAGCGCATCGCTTGTCGGCGAAGAGGCAGAAACCGTGCGTCAACAGCTGAGTCAGAAGCTCAAGCAAGCTGTCGAATCACTGGGCAGCGTGCGGGAGAAAACCAAGCCGGCCGTGGAAGCGACAGAAAGCTACATCGGCGGTCATCCATGGCAGACCGTAGCGGCCTCGGCAGGCTTCGGTCTGGTGGTAGGCCTGTTGCTGGGTCGTCGTTGATTCGTCACAAATGCGCGTTAACCATCGGTTAACGCCCCTGCTGCGGCAGCTCGACCAACCGGCGTATGCCTCATCAAGGCAACCACGTCGATAATTGAGCTGCTGCAGCGACCTAAGCAATTCCCGCACCCTCTAGAAACCATTTCAAGCACGACGTATAGCGTCGAAGCGTGCTTACAGTTGCCGCTGTGGCACCACGCTCTGCAGCAACTTGCCGAAGTAATCCGCTGTAAACGCCAAGGGCTCGGCGTCCTTGACCCCCACCGTTTTCCTCAACATCCAGTCACCGCTGCCTGCTTCCCGTTGCAGGGTGTATTTCTCCTGCCCGTGCAGACTTAACCCGCTCACCGAAATGCTCACCTGCCCCTTCGTTCCCATGGCATCGGGCACGAACGCGACGGTGTGAGTGCTCAGGTAGAAGCTCATGCGGCGGGTTCTGAAGGGTGAGTTTTCATCAGGGTAGCCCTTGCTCTGGGCCAGGTGCGGCTCGTAGTCGAACGAGGTCTGAGCTGCGTCGACCAGAGGCTTGAGCCACGTCTCAACCTGCTGGTAGAGGGCTTCGATGCTGGCATTCCATTGCGCCAGGTCATCGTGGAAACGCTGGTGCTTCTGCTCTTCATAGCGCTGATTGGCGATGAGCAACTCGCTCAGGCGTTGAATTTCGTCCATAGCGGCGATTCCTGGTTCACGCGCCCGAGTATTCGAGCACGTGAGGCCAAGGGTGGCACAGCCACGACGGGGTGTCGCCTTACATCGTCAGCGCACAGTCAGGACCTCGGCGCGATGACTTGCAGCTGGGACAGGCGATGGCCCTTGGTCAATGCCGCATCAATGTCGGCCTTGGCTTTTTCGGCGCTGTCCTGGGAATCGAACGGTCCAATCATGACGACTTCCGAGCCGTCGACTTTGACCACGTAAGAGGGGTAATGGTGTTCGACCAACCAGTAGGTCATGTCGCTCAGGGCTTCTTTCAAATGAACACGAATGGTCCATTGGGCAGACGCCGGAGTCGGCGCTTCTGCGACTGAATCGGCAGTCGGAACCTTCGCGGGCGTTGCCGGTTTGCCGCCATCGCAGCCTGCCAGCATCAATACCGCCACCATCATTGCCATCTTGCGCACGTGTGTTGCTCCTCGTCTGAAGTGGCGAGAGTCTACCACCGCGCATCGCTGCGAGTTGTAACCCCGCCAGCCAGTCGCCGACGGCGCCCGCCGGCAGGCCTCGCTCGCGGGCCAGACCTGCGACGATGCGACGCGGTAGCGCGCCATTTCAGGCGCCCTCGCCCAGCTCCCGCATCGGCCTATACGACGCCGACTTGGCCTCGAACCCCACCCCGAGATATCCCGCAAGCCGACGTAACCGTTCTCGACGCGAGCGCCGTCGACCCAGTCGCCGAACGGCTGAAACACGCTTGGGTACAATTCGTTACCGGTGAGGCAGTGGCAAACTGCTGCGGGCGCACGGGAGACGTTGGGACATTCCCGTTGAAATCCGCCTGTTCAGGCCGGGGACTGGCGTTGAGTGATGTTTACCGCTGACGTTTGGGCAACCCCGGCCGCAGGCGACTAAGGGCCTCGGCGGCAGCCCTGACAACACTTGAATGACTTTGCGGGCGAGCACCCTCGTTTTTTCGCCGGTTCATGTCAGTTTGGCGGGCGCTGCGCGAGTGGGCGCGCTACAATCGCCGTCGTCGCGGTGACACAAACGGCAACGACTCGCTCGGCTCTTTGCCTGATCATGCGGCTGGAAAAGTGCTTTCATTCCCACGTTTCCCCATTCTCTCTTATCCAGCACCGAACCAGATGATGGCATTGTGGTCAATCTCTCAGTCGAACTCATCAATGTGCCGCTCATGACTCTGTGTAAAACGAATTCGTATCGCGCCGACGTAGCTGCTTTCGCGATCCGCCCGTTGCGCCCGCTGCCCCTTGAAGCCAAATTATCGTGACCACATCCACCTCTACCCCGGCGCCAGCGCCGCGCACCTCGACGGCGCTGTGCGATCCGGCACAGTGGATCATCTGCGAGCACTGCGATTCGCTTTACCAGGCCCAGCCTCTGGACAAGGGTGAGACTGCCTATTGCCTGCGCTGCGCCGCCGTGCTCGATCGCGGGGAGCGCATGACCATCGATCAGATGCTGGCACTGAGCATTGCTGCAGGCATCATGTTCATCTTCGCCAATGTGTTTCCGGTGATCAGCATCAGCATGAAGGGCCTGCACAATCAGGTGACGCTTTGGGGGTCGGTGCAAGCGCTGGCGCAAGGGCAGATAACCCTGATTGCACTGGTGGCCGGCCTTGCAATCATCCTTGCGCCGGCACTGCAGATCGCCTTGCTGTTCTGGGTCCTGGTCCACGCTCGACGCAACGAAATAGCACCGGGTTTCAAGGTCTGCATGCGCACCCTCGAGCACCTTCGCCCCTGGAGCATGTTGGAGGTTTGCCTGCTGGGGGTGCTGGTAGCGATCATCAAGCTGGGCGGGATGCTCGATGTCCATCCCGGCGTCGGCCTCTGGGCCATGGCCATGCTGATGGTGCTGATCGTCCTGATCGCGGGTAAGGATATCCGGCGGCTGTGGGACGATCTGGGCGTGGAGGCTGAATGAACGGCATCCCCTTCGCTTACGAACGCAAGGTTACCCTCTGCCATATCTGCAGCTATATCTGCGCGCAGGACGCCCACGAATGCCCACGCTGCGACGCCGCAGTGCATCGACGCAAGCCCAATAGCCTGACGCGCACGTGGGCGTTCTTGATCGCCGGGCTGATTTTCTATATTCCGGCCAACCTGCTCCCTGTGATGTTCACTACGCTGCTGGGTAGCGCCAGCGAAAACACCATCATGAGCGGCGTGATCGAGTTTGCCGAAAGCGGCTCCTGGGACATCGCGATTCTGATCTTCATTGCCAGCGTGTTGGTGCCCTGCATCAAATTCCTGGTACTGACAATGCTCCTGGTAACCTGCCAGCGCCGCAGCCGGTGGGCGATGCGCGAGCGTTCACGGCTTTATCGTTTTATCGAGTTAATCGGTTATTGGTCGATGCTCGACGTGCTAGTGGTGGCCCTGGTGGCGGCATTGGTCCAGTTCCGCGGCCTAAGCACCATCGAGCCACGGCTGGGCATCCTGTTCTTTGGTTTGGTGGTGGTGATGACGATGCTTGCCGCCATGAGTTTCGATCCCCGGTTGATCTGGGACGCAGAGGTTGAAGATGTCCGATAACGCCCTACCCCCCTCCGCACCGGAGCCTGCAAGACCGCAGGTCAAAGCGCGCAAGCTTCGCATTTCGCTGGTCTGGCTGGTCCCTATCATTGCCGGTGTGATTGGCCTGTCGATGGTCATCCATGACTTTCTCAACGTCGGTCCCAAGGTGGTGGTCAGTTTCCTGACCGCCGAAGGGCTGGAAGCGAAGAAGACCCAGGTCAAATACAAAAACGTAGTGATCGGTACGGTGACCGACATCTCGCTGAGCGATGATCGCACCCACGTGCTGGCGACCGTCGAGCTGAACCAGTCGGCCGCTCCCTTCACTCGGGCGGATTCGCAGTATTGGGTGGTGCGCCCGCGCATCGGCGCCCATGGGGTTTCCGGGGTCGATACGTTATTGTCGGGGGCTTTCATTGGCGCCGATGCTGGCAGCTCGGAAAAAACCGAAAAGAACTTCAAGGGCCTGGAGAATCCGCCGGCGGTGACCTTCGGCGAAAAGGGCAAGCGCTTCATGCTGCACACCGACGACCTCGGGTCGCTGGATATTGGCTCGCCGATCTATTTTCGGCGCATCCAGGTCGGTCAGGTCGTGGCCTACGAACTGGCCAAGGATGGCAAGGGCGTGGACGTTGAAATCTTCATCGGTTCCCCTAACGATCAGTACGTGCTGACTGACTCGCGCTTCTGGAACGCCAGCGGCGTTGACGTGAGCCTCGGCGCCTCGGGGCTGAAAGTCTCGACTCAGTCGCTGACATCGATCGTTTCCGGCGGCATCGCCTTTCGCGAACCTAAATACAGCCGGGACGCCAAACCTGCCGAGCCTAATGCCGAGTTCAAGCTGTTCGAGGACCAGACGACCGCTCTGGCACCGCCCGATGGTGACCCGAAATACATCCGCATGCGCTTCAACCAGTCTCTGCGCGGCCTTGTGGTTAATGCCCCGGTGGACTTTCTGGGCGTGAATATTGGCCGTGTCGTGTCGGTGGATCTGGACTATGACGCAGCGACCGGCACCTTCCCGGGCGTGGTCGGCGCGGTGATCTACCCGCAGCGTCTGGGTGCAGCCAACGACAAGCTCAAGGAGCAGGCTGGCGGTGGTGATGCCGAGGAGCAGACGTCACGGATCCTTGGCCGCTTTGTCGAACGCGGGCTGCGCGCTCAGATACGCACCGGAAACCTGTTGACCGGGCAGCTGTATGTAGCCATGGATTTCGACCCCAAAGCGCCAAAAGTCGCCTATGACCCAAAATCCCGCCCTTTGAACATCCCGACGACAGGCGGCAGCTTCGACAAGTTGCAGGAGCAGCTTCAGGCCTTCGTCGACAAACTTGGGAAGATCCCGATCGACGAGCTGGCCAAGAACCTCAATGGCAGTCTGGTCGAACTGCAGAAGACCATGAAGAACGTCAACGGGCAGGTACTGCCGCAGATGACCGGCACCTTGCAGCAGGCGCAGAAAACCCTGGGCGCTGCCAACGAGACACTTTCCGACGATTCGCCCGCGCGTCAGCAGTTGGGTCAGGCATTGGGTGAAGTGCAACGCACCGCGCGTTCGGTTCGCGTACTGACCGACTTCCTCAGCCGCCACCCCGAGTCACTGATTCGCGGCCGTGCAGGCGACGCAGCGCCCGGCTCGTACAAAGGTTCGTCCTCTTCCCGTGAAATAGCTCCGGAGCCTGTGCAATGACTGTGCGTACTCATTTACTGGCCTTAGCCTGCGCGTTGAGCCTGGGCGCGTGTTCGTCAACGCCGACGCATTACTACACGCTGATCGCGCCGGCGACTCAGCCTGCTGCGAATGTCGCCCAGGCACCGTTCCAGTTCGAGATGCAGCCGGTGCTGATGGCGGTGCAGGTGGACCAACCGCCCCTGGTCGTGCGCCAAGGCGATGGGAGCCTGGCCATCCTGGAGAACGAGCGCTGGGGCGCGCCGTTGGGCGATGAGTTTCACGATGCGCTGACCGGTGAACTGGAGCGACGCTTCGGCACCCGCGATCTGGCGGGGCTGCCGAAGCAAAGCGACCGCCCGGTGCTTTCGATCCGAACGGATGTGCGGCGATTTGAATCGGTGCTTGGCCGCTACGCGTTAATCGACGTGGTTTGGAACCTCAGCCTGCGCAGTACGACCAAAGGCAGCAAACGCGAAACAATCACCTGCAGCAGCGTGATTCGTCAGCCAGCAGGGATAGGCATGGAAAGCCTGGTGGTCGCACACCAGAAGGCCGTATCGACGCTGGCGGACGCCATTGCCAGAACGGCTGGTGCATGGGCGCGGCAAACCAACCTGCCCTGCCCGTCCTGAAGAAATCCTGCCCGGGACGTCGCCTCGCGGCGTCCCTGCCCCCCGCATTCAGAGAAAACGGCCAAAGCTGATCACAGGATGCCGATCGGCCCGAAACAACTTGCAATATCCATTCATACGGCCGCCTAATAATAAAATCGATCCAGCCGATTGGATTAGTTTCCACTGGGTCTGGAATTGACTATCGTTATTGCACCAAATTGCGTCGCACCGCTGCGAAGCGAGCGAGCGATAATCTGCGGAAAATTACTTGCACGAAGTGGCAGCGTATGTATGTGTGGGTCGTCCGCTGATTTGTCCATGTCCACAAGAGGCACTATTGGAGGAACATATGATAGGGATTGGGCAAAGACTGCGGGAAGAGCGTAATCGACTGAAACTCTCCCAAAGCGCGCTGGGTTCCATCGGTGGGGTGGAAACCAATGCGCAGGGGAATTATGAAAGCGGGCTACGCTCCCCTAAAGCCGATTATCTGTTACGCATTAGCGAAGCAGGTGTCGATATCAACTACGTCTTAACGGGAATCCACCTGCATGAAGCGGGTAGGTCGGGTGCTCGTGTACTGGAACCTGACCCGGCCAAAGAGGAGCATTTGGATAAAGTGACTCACCAGTTGCACCGCAATCTTCACGGACTCATCGACGCGCTGTACCAGATGGCCCTGATGATCGAACTGCGTGCCAGCGGCACCAGCGATGACACGGTCAAACGGGAATTGGAAACCATCAGAACCGAAACCCAGGAACTGGCCCAAGCGTCGGTTCGCCTGATCTTCACCACCTCAAAGCTGAGTTAGACCACCTTCCCCCATGGTTTAGGGCCGATAGCGGTAAGAGAGCATGATCCGCAGTCACGACCGCGCTTTACGGCCCCAACGTAAGGATGCCCCGCCCCTTCGACCCACCCGCCCACTCGGCCTGCTGCACAGGATCGCGCAAGCGGGAAGCACCACTAGCGCCGTTTCAACCGGTCAATGATCACCGCCAGCAACAGGATCGTGCCGCGAATGACGTATTGATAGAAGGTGTCGATGTTTTTCAGGTTCATGGCATTTTCGATGATCGCCAGAATCAGCACGCCAGCGATGACGTGACGAATCATGCCAATACCGCCGCTTAGTGATACGCCACCCAGTACGCAGGCGGATATCACTGTCAGCTCGAAACCCTGGCCGATCATCGGCTGGCCCGACGTCATGCGCGATGCCAGTACCACTCCCGCCAGAGCGCCGATCAGGCCGTGCACGGCAAAGATGATGATCTTGGTGCGGTCAACATGTACGCCTGCCAGCAGCGCCGCTTCCTGGTTACCCCCGATTGCCAGCGAATTGCGGCCATAGGTGGTGTAGTTGAGCAGCCAGCCGAAGAACACGAAACACACGACGGTGATCAGGATCGGCACCGGGACCCCGAACAGTTGGCCGTTGCCAAACACGAAGAACGCCTCGTCGCCGACCCCCACGGCCTTACCGCTGGAAAAGATGTACGCCAGTCCCCGAACGATCTGCATCGTTGCCAGCGTTGTAATCAATGCATTGATCCGCAGTTTGGCGATGACGATGCCATTGATCAGCCCTACCAGAAGGCCCATAGCCAACGCCGCGCAAACACCGAGAAATACACTGTCGGTATCGCGAATGACGATGGCCGCGATCACCCCGGAGCAGGCCAGGACCGAACCCACGGAAAGGTCAAAATGCCCGGACGCCAGACAGAACAGCATGGTGCAGGCCGCAATGCCAACCGTGGAGATCGCCAGCCCAAGGCCGCGCATGTTCAGGGGTGACATGAAATTGTCGATAAGCAAGGCACAGAGCACGAAAATGCCAAGTGCGGCCAGGAGCATGGCCCAATCGTCGAAAAATCGACGCACATTCATGCCCTGACGGGGAGCCGTCAGGCTGGTTTCGGTAGACATACGCACCTCGTTTTTATTTTTCACTGGGTGACCCGTTATCATCCGCGCGTGCGCGGCAATGCCAACTGCAGCAATCGTTGTTCATTGGCCTCTTCGCGAGAGAGCTCGCCGGTGATGGCACCCTCGCTCATGACCAGAATGCGGTCGGAAATCCCCATCACCTCCATCAGGTCGCTGGACACCACGATCACTGCGATACCGTCGGCAGCGAGGTTGTGGATGATCTGGTAGATCTCGGACTTGGCGCCGATATCGATGCCACGAGTCGGTTCGTCGAGCAGCAAGACCTTCATCGGCATCGACAACCAGCGGCCCAGAATGGCCTTCTGCTGATTACCCCCGGAAAGAAACAGCATCTGCTGCTCGGGCGAAGGCGTCTTGACGTTCATCGCGCGGATCTGGTGGTTAGCGTTGTCGCGCTCCCAGCGACCTTGTATCAGGCAGCCCAAGTGCACATGCCGGGGGCGCGCGCCGATGTTGATGTTCTCGGCGACGCTGGACAGCGGCACGATGCCTTCCTTTTTGCGATCTTCAGGGCACAGCAGGACACCAGCAGAAATCGCATCCCGTGGCGAACGCAGATTCAGCGGTTTGCCATCGAGCTGCAGCGTGCCTGCCTGGCTGCGGGTCAAACCCGACAAAAGACGAAACAGCTCGGTACGACCGGCGCCGACCAACCCGAAAAATCCCAACACCTCGCCTTTCTCGACCGCGAAACTCACCGGTTCCTGAAGGCCGGGCCCCAGCAGCCCGGTCACGCGCAGGCTTGGACCCTGATGCTGCCGGGGTCGATAATTGTAGATGTCCTGGATGTCGCGCCCGACCATGCAAGTGACCAGACGATCATGGTCGAGGTCGGCCATGTCGTCGAAGGTGCGAACGAAGCGACCGTCCTTGAACACGGTCACCGCATCGCAAACGCGAAAGATCTCTTCCATGCGGTGGGACACATAAAGGATCACCCGCCCCTCGTCTCGCAGCTTGACGATAATCTCCATCAGACGATCGATTTCCCGAGCCGAGAGGCTGCTGGTCGGCTCGTCGAACGCGATGACGTGGGCATTGCGGGACATGGCCTTGGCGATTTCCACCAGTTGCCGCTGGCCCAGTGACAGATCGCCCAGACGGGTATTGGGGTCGATTTCGTCTGCCAGCCCCTTGAGCAGATCGCGGGCACGGCGGACCATGGCGCGCCGATTGACCATCCCGAAGCGATTGGGCATGTGGCCGAGCAGCAGGTTTTCCGCCACTGACATTTCCGGCACCAGATGCAGCTCCTGGTGAATCACGGCGACACCTGCGGCGATGCTGTCGGCGGTGGATCTGAACGCCAAATGCTGATCGCCGATTTGCAGGTCGCCACTGTTGGGCTGATACGAACCGCCAAGCACTTTGAGCAGCGTCGATTTGCCCGCGCCGTTCTCGCCCATCAATGCATGTACGCTGCCTGGCCGAGCTTGGAAAGTAATGTCCGACAGCGCCTTCACACCGGGAAAGGTCTTGCCGATCCCGTTGAAGCGCAGGCTGCCGCCGGACAGCTGTTGCTGAATCGATGCCTGTTGCATGAACCACCTCCTCCTCGCCCCACCCGAACGGTGTGGAGCGAGGCCCTTGCTGATGCCAGTCTGGCCGATCAGGTCTGGCCAGACTGGCCCGATGTGCGCCGTGGCTTACTTGTACAGACCGATCTTGGTCAGCACGTCCTTGAAGTTGGCGCGAGTGATCAGGGTCACGTCGTCCATCGCGGTGTACTTCGGTGGTTCCTTGCCGTCCTTGACCCACTCGTACATTTGCAGGGCGGTGTTGTAACCCTCTTTGTCGGGGCTTGGCAGCATCGAACCGAAGAAGCCGCTTTCCTTTTTCTTCAGTTCGTCGATGGCGTCGGTGCCGTTGATACCGATGCCGATCACATTAGCCGGAGCAAAACCGGCGCCTGCGGTCGCGCGCACGCCGCCGAGCACGGTGTTGTCGTTCATGCCGCCAACGATCAGATTTTTCGCGCCACTTGGCAGTTTAGGCAAGGCCGCGTTGGTGGCGTCCATGCTGCCCGGCACGTCGAGGGTTTTCTGCGGGGTAAACAGGATGTGGTCTTCCGGCAGACCGGCTTTCTTGAGCGCATCGACCGAACCGTCGGTGCGTTTCTTGCCGGTGTCCAGTTCGTTGTAGGTGTTAATGATCGCGTAGGTTTCCTTCCAGTCCCACTTGCGATTCTGCGCTTCGGTCGCCATCGCGGCGCCCTGCTTCTGGCCGACTTCAAAGGCGGCCATACCCAGGTACGGTACGTCCTCCATAAATTTGCCCTTGGCATCGACGAAGCGGTCATCCACCGCCATGACCTTCATGTCATTGGCCTTGGCTTTGGCAACGATCGAGGGGCCAAGCGACACATCAGGTGGGCAAATGACGAAACCCTTGGCGCCATTGGCCGCCAGGCTGTCGATAGCGGAGAGGGTTTTTTCACCGTCGGGGACCGCGATCTTGATCACTTCGAAACCGTGTTCCTTACCGGCTTTTTCAGCGAAGGCCCACTCGGTCTGAAACCAGGGCTCCTCGGCTTGCTTGACGAGGAAGCCGATCTTGACCTGATCGGCAGCCAATACGGCGCTACTCATACCGACAATGGCGGTGGCAACGGCGGCACAGCACAGGGATCGAATCCCATGGCGACTCAACATAGCTAACTCCTTATTTTTATTGACTAGCTACAGCGTCCAGCAGTGAGTGTCGAAGCAGCGCGGGTGACGGACCACCACAGGCTGAGCGACTGAAAATATTCATATCATATTATCAATGAACCCTATGTAACCGAGTGTCACACCTCCTGACCTGGCCTTTGCCAGGGGTCTGACCCTACGCATTTCTCACCCGGCAAAACGCTGCGAGTTCAGGCCCGTGATCCCGGTTTCCATCTGCAATACGGCGCCGTCGAGAGCCAAGGCGTCGCTGGCGGGCCTGGCGCTGGTGATGAACAGGGTGGTCATGTCCGGGCCGCCGAATACACAGCTGGTGGGATGGCTGAGCGGCAGGTCGATGACCCGGTCGACGCCACCATCGGGAGCAAAGCGGATGATGCAGTGGCCACCCCAACGGGCATTCCACACGTAACCTTGGGCGTCCATTGCCGAGCCGTCGGGCGTACCGCGCTCATGCCGGGCCGCCCAGACATCGCGCGCCCCAAGCGCCCCATGAGCGTGGATCGGGTATCGATAGATAACCCCGTCGAGGCTGTCGGCCGTTAGCAATGCACGGCCGTCGTCGGTCCATAGCAGCGTATTGACGATGCCCTGTTCACTGAGCAATGGCGTGGCCTGGCCCTGGGCATCGACCCGGAACAAGCCGCCCGAACGGCGCTCCAACGGCAGGTCGCCGCCTTCGGCATCCAGGTTGTTCTGCATACTCCCCAGCCACAGCCGGCCGGCGTCATCGCAACGGGCTTCGTTCGCGCGGTTGCCCGCAACGGGATCGGCCACACACAGCAGCGAAAGCGCAGGCTCTTCGGCGGCAGAGTCCAGATCCAGGCGATAAACGCCACTGGCCAGGGTCACCAGGGCATCGCCCTGAGTAGTAGGAATAAAGGCCGATACCGGCTCTTTGAGTTGCCAATGGCGCACCTGCCCCTGATGCAGGCAAAGGGCGCGGAATGCAGCGATGTCCACCCAGTAAAGGCCTTGATGAACATCATCCCAGAATGGCCCTTCGGCCAATTTGAATCGCAGGTCACAGACCGGCTGCCATTTCATCGCAAGTTCCTGTTTTTATTTTTTGTACGGGTTTATGTCGCGAGTACCTGTCGCTGCGGATGCCTGACCGTTTACTGCTGGACCCGCGAGCGAGAAATCACCTCTGCGGCATTTTCGATCAGGCTCATGCAAGCCCAAACGCCCCGCGCTGCATCGCGGGTCGCAACGGCATCGGCCAGGTCCTTGTGCAACGGCAGCGTCCTGCCCAGCTCGCCTGGCACCGCCGATGACACCTCGAAGGAAATCGCCAATAACGCGCCCAACGCCGGCAGCATCTGCTCGATGAACTGGTTGTGACTGGCCGCCAGCACCGCCTCATGAAAACGCTGGTCGGCGTCGTTGTAATCGCCCTTGTTCGCCACGCACGCGGCCAGTTGCTCATAGGCCGCCTGGATCTCGGCAATCTGCTCGGGACTGGCCCTTTCGCAGGCCCATCGCACTGCCATGGGCTCAATGGCGCGACGCAAATCCAGCAGGTCCACGACGAAGCTCTCAGGCAACCCTTTGGCCGCCAACCAGCCGACCACCTGAGGGTCGAACAGATTCCAACTGCGCACCGGCAACACACGAGTGCCAACCTTTGGCCCGACTTCCAGCAGACCCTTGGCTACCAAGGTCTTGATAGCCTCGCGAATGACGGTGCGACTAACACCGAACTCCTCGCCCAATGCTGCTTCTACCTTCAGTGATTGCCCGGGCGCAACAGTGCCTTGAGCAATCCAGGCGCCAAGCCGGTCTACTGTCGACGCGTGAAAACTATTGCTCATCCGTCCGCCCCTTCCTGCAGTGTTCTGCGCGGGTCCGAGGCTAATCATCATACGATTGAGTGTCAAACCGACTGTACAACCTGCAAATGCTGGGCTAAACCTGTTCGGCACGTGGCCCAGGCGGCAGCCTTGTTAAATAGTATTACAATTAATAAATAAATCGAATTATTTTAGGTTGGAAAGGCAAAAATTCGGCGAAATGAAGGCTATTAGTCATACCAGTATCCGCTCGAATCTCGCCGATGATCTGCCAATCGGTCTCATACAGCTTGAACGTATCCCGTACCTCAAAACAACAACAGGAACACCGCCAATGAGAAAGACACTGATCCCCGCCCTCGGACTGACTTTACTGGCCGCTGCCCTTCAGGCGCAGGCAGGCACCGGACTTACCAGCGAGCATGCTGCCTTCGGCAAGCTGGCGGACGGCACGACGGTCGAGAAGTACGTTTTACGCAACAGCCTGGGCATGCAGGCTACGGTGATCACTTACGGCGGCACGCTGCAGTCGCTACTGGTGCCTGATAAGCATGGCAAGACCGAAGACGTGGTGTTGGGTTTCGACGACCTGAACGGCTACCTGAACGGAACCGACTACTTTGGCGCCACTATTGGCCGCTTCGGCAATCGCCTCGCCGATGGAAAGTTCAGCCTCGACGGCAAGCAGTATCAAGTCCCGCTGAACGACAAGAGCAATGCGCTGCACGGTGGCACGAAAGGCTTCGATAAACAGATATGGAAAGCCGAGCAGATCAAGAATAAGGGATGGGTCGGGGTGAAACTAAGCTACGTTTCAGCCGACGGCGAGATGGGTTTTCCCGGCACCCTGAAGACAGAAGTGACGTACAGCCTGAATGAAAAGAACGAACTGCGCATTGAGTACCATGCAACCACCGATCAGCCGACGGTACTCAACCTGACCAACCACAGCTATTTCAACCTTGCAGGTGCGGGAAATGGCGACATACTCGATCAGGTGGCCATCGTTCACGCCAGCCGCTACACCCCGATCACCGATAAGCTGATCCCGACCGGTGAAATGGCGCAGGTGGCGGGCACTCCCTTCGACTTCCTCAAGCCTGTCGCCTTCGGCCAGCGCATCCGTGAGGATAATCAACAGTTGAAACATGCCGAACCCACCCAAGGTGGCTATGACCACAATTGGGTGCTGGATACCGCAGGCAAGGTGTCGAACGTGGCAGCCGATGTGGTCGATCCCAAATCCGGACGCCGTCTGCAACTGTTTACCACCGAGCCTGGGGTCCAGCTGTACACCGGCAACTTCCTGGACGGAAGGGTCAAGGGCAAGGCAGGAAAGATCTACCCGCACTGGGGCGCGTTCACGCTCGAAACCCAGCATTATCCTGACTCGCCGAACCAGAAGGGCTTTCCATCGACGCGGCTGGATCCAGGCAAGGCATACACCCAAACCACGATTTTCAAGTTTTCGGGTAAATAGCCTGCGTTTCGAACTCACTGCATTGTGAGTTTACGAGGTTGACGGGTCAGTCAGTTGTCTGACCCGGCACTTACTTGCCTTTCGCAGCACTGGATCGAGGTGAGAACATTACCCACCGCTTCCTCGCCCACATACTCGAACGAAAGGATTTCGACCTTTAATCCATCCGTTCGATAATCTCTGTAAGCTTTTAACCCCCCGTCTGTACCACTTCCAGCCATTTGGCCGTGAATGCGTTAATCCGAGTGAATTTTCCCGTCGGCGGCGACTCAACGAACTGTGAGCGACTGATAGGGAGGTTTCAGAGAGTGGCACAGTACAAGCATTTCAGAATCGATTATCTGCTGCATGGCAAATACAAAAGCTTCTATATCAGTGCCGAGAATATGGATAACGCTTCCGCTTGGCATTGGGCTTCCGTTGACGCTGGATTTGGGCAGATACCCAAATACCGTTCGGACAAAGTGCCGAAAGTTAGTAAACCCAAGGCCGAGCAGCTTGGGTTGACGGACGTGGAATGGGCGCAGTCCTGAGCTGCTAAGCGCGCGCGCGACGCGCGCGCTACCCCGTCGATGCTCAGCTGACGACGGGAGAGCCCGGCTCCCCGAAGTTTTCGGTTGTCACCAGATTCGTACAAGTGTTTACCAGGCAGCAGCGAAAGCTCAATTTGCTGTTTTCAAGCTTCGTTGCCTCAACAATTTCGAACACTCGCCTACCGGCCGTTGCTCGACTATTGATTCAAGCCGCTACTGCACACCGCCCGCCCTCCAGAATGCTTGCCCGCCGCCGTTACGGTCAGCGGTGATGGCACATCCCCTGCAATCCTCAGTCCACGCTCGGGCCAATCCTGAGCGTTCTGACTTTTGTACGTCGACACTAACCCCACCCGGATCGACCCCCATTGAGACATCGCAATGACCCTGCCCCGCTTTTTTCGCCACAGCCTCGCTTCGCTTGCTCTGCTCACACCCTTCGCCCACGCCGCTACACCCGTCACGCTGGTAATCGGCGATCAGAATTACTACAACGTCCGCGCGTCGGTGGAGGCTAGCGGTGCACTCAAGGATGCCCCCTATTCCGTTGAGTGGAAGCACTTCCAGTCGGCTGCCCCCGTTGCAGAAGGGCTGGAGGCTGGCGCGCTGGATCTGGGCTTTCTGGGAGACTCGGGCTTCATCTTCCTCGCCGCCAAAGGTGCACCGGTCAAGCTCATCGGCGTGTCGCGCCAAAACCCGGACACCATCGCGCTGCTGGTACCCAAGGATTCACCCGCGAAAACCATCCAGGACCTCAAAGGCAAAAAAGTCGCCTACTGGCCCGGCGCCTGGAGCCAGCAGCTGACGCTGCGCGCCCTGGATAAAGCCGGATTGCCGAGAGACTATGTCGAGTTCGTCAAATTGATGCCGATCGACGCAGCCGCCGCCCTGCCCCAAGGGAGCATCGACGCCTTCCCGGTGTGGGAACCGTACATCTCGCAACAGCAGGTATTTTCCGGCGCCCGGCCGATCATCACTGCCCGCGGGCTGATGCCGGGCCTGTCGAGCATCGCCGCCAGTGCCCATGCTATCGAGCCGAAGCGGGCGGCCATTGCCGACTTCCTCGGTCGCCTGCAGAAAGCCCGAGCCTGGGTGCAGGCCAATAAGCAGGCGTATGCCGATGTGTGGGCAAAAAAGGCCAATCTGGATCACGCAGTCTCACGCCACTGGATCGGCCAGGCCGACATGAGTGTAGGACCCGTGGATGCCGATGCAGCTAAGGATTACCAGGACACTGCCGATTTTCTCGTACAGACCGGTGCCCTGCCCAAGAGATTTGATACGCAGAGCGTGATCGATACCTCGTTCAGCACGGCTTTCCAGTGAAGGGTTTGCTGACAATCAACGTGTTGCATCGGCGCCATTGAATCAACTGATCATTAAACGACCATTGCAAGTAAGCCCTTGCATTTAAGGGCTTACAGCCAGTTATCCACAGAGATATTCACGCTTTCCGTGGACAACTTTTTGAACAAAATGGCGTTGACTTTCAGGGACTTCCGAGACTAGCCGCCCAATCCGCCCACCGTTTGAAATCGTGTGGGCAGGACGATCCTCCACGGCTCATACAGGCTCGAAATCTGCAGTGCATTGTGGCAAGAATAGGGGATTTCTCGCCCCCCTCCTTTCTCGACGACTCCGTTCGGCCTGCCTAGCGTGCCGAATAGGCTCGCCAGCACTGCGCGCTGCGCTCTATCTCCTGATCCAGCGCAGCGCGTTCACTCCTGTTCGTGGGTGCAGTGCTGGGGGTGAGATGAGGCAAGACAGGCTCTATGGCGATTTCACCTGCAAAGCCGCCATCGACGAGAATGTCATGGTGGGCCCGGAAGTCGAGATGCCCGCTCCCGATACCACCACGTCCAGAGTCGGATATGTGGTAGATCGCCAATACGTCAAGGTTGTCACGCAACGCCTGGTTCGGATCAGGTTCGTCGATGTTCATGTGAAAGCTGTCCAGGATCAGGCTCATGTTGTTCCCACCGATCTGGCGCATAAGCTCCCTGCACTCACTGGCGGTATGTATGAGCGGCACTTCGTAGTGATTACACACCTCGTAAAGGGTTCTCACGCCGCATTGTTGTGCATAGCCATCGACGGCCTTGCAGCACCTTACAAGCCTTTCTCTGGCCGCGGTGCTGTCCGAACAATTGCGTGTCCAGAGTGAAAGGCCGTGCAGGGTCACCGGCACCGAACCCAGCTCGGCTGCAAAATCCACCACGTCGCGGTAGTAAGCGATGGCATCGGCTTCCGTTGCCGCCTTCGGCTCCGAAGGCGCGGCATTGATCGGGTCTACGGCGATAATCTTCAAGCCCGTCTGGGTGGCATGATGTTTGAGATCTGCCGCAGCAACGTCACGATGATCACCTGCATATTGAATCCCATCGAGACCGAGTTCGATTGCCTTGGATGTCACCTCGGCGGCAGCCGTCATACCCAATGTCCATGTGACCACACTGATGCCCATAACCCCCTCCAATTAACTCGTGTCTTGGCAAACGCTTGATTTAGAGCGCCCAAGGGTTCGAGGAAGTTGCGCCGCGAGGGTTCCATCGTTGATGCCTTCAGACGGCCACGCCCTTGGCCTGTTGCTCAAGATGCACCTGGAGCTGGGGGTCGATCTTGAGTGCAGCCGCCAGCTCATCCAGATAACTGCGCTCGGCAACCTGCTGATCATTGACCATGAGCACGCTGGCCAGGTACATCTCAGCGGCCACGCCGGGCTGTCCGTTGGCTGCCTGCGCAATGTCGGGAGCGCTCAGCGGCTTGGCCACCTCAGCGTTCAGCCATTGCTGCACTTGCGGATCATCGGCGTGTCGCGCTACCTCCTTGTTAATCATTTGCTGCTCCTGGTCATCGATGTGGCCGTCGGCCTTGGCGGCTGCAATCAGGGCGACCAGGATAGCGTGACTGTGATCGTCGGCCTCCGGGCCCATCAATTGATCAACGGTACGCGGCGGCTCTTGCGGAGCGCTGGCCTGCTGCCGCTGCCAAGCCTGGTAGGCCTGAAACGCCATCATGCCAAGCGACGCCAACATGGCGTAATTGTTACCACCGGGCTGGGTCTGCGTACCGCCACTCCTGCCCGCCAGGCCACCCCCGTTGAGCAGGCCACCCAACAAGCCGCCCAAACCGCCACCGGCGCCGTTGCCAGTTGAACCAGCGCCCAATAGCCCGCCAAGTAATCCTCCAAGGCCGCCCCGCCCCGACGCATCGCCATTGTTCTGCGTTGCCGCCCCTTGACTGGCACGCAAGAGTTTTTCCAGCAGATCGCTGGTATTCATAAGCTTTCCTCATCGAAGATAGGTGATTGGACAGAGTACACAATAGCTGTCGAGCAAGGCCGCAGCACGACCGCCTGGCCGACCAGCGTCCTGAAAAAAGCGTCGTTTGCCGAGCATCGAGTGAAAATCGGCGTGCTAGCATCCCGGACACACCTATAACTGAGGGCACATGAACATGCTGGGACAGCACACATTCGCTGCCTTCCTGTTCGACATGGACGGTACGCTGACTGACTCGATCGCCGCCGCAGAGAGGGTTTGGACCCGATGGGCGCAGAGCAAGGGGCTGAATGTCGAAGAGCTGCTGGCGAGCATTCATGGCGTGCGTTGCGTGGACACTATACGTCGGCTGAACCTGCCGGGCGTTGATCCCGAGCGCGAGGCAGAGCTGATCGCCCAGGCTGAAACCAACGATGTGGCAGGCGTAGTGTGCATCGAAGGCGCGGCGCGTTTTCTGGCGGCGCTGCCTGCCGATCGCTGGGCGGTGGTGACGTCTGCGCCAAGGCTGCTGGCCGAGCGCAGGATTCAGGCGGCAGGGCTGCCACTGCCCCGGATCATGGTGGCTGCCGAGGATGTCGAGCGCGGCAAACCGGCGCCTGACTGCTTCCTGCTGGCCGCCAGAAGGCTGGGCGTGAAGCCTGAGCAATGCTTGGTATTCGAGGACGCGCCGGCCGGGATCGCCGCCGCTGAAGCGGCTGGGGCGAAGGTCATGGTCATTACCGCGACCCACAAGCACTCCCTTGCGACCCCATACCCGAGTTTGAACAGCTATGACGCCTACGGCATTTCCATCAATGAACAGGGGCATCTGCTGCTGCGCGCTCGATGACAGACAACATCGATGCAAATGCCCTGGACCGCACATCGGTGCAACACTTAAGGGGCGTTCAACACCCGGGACAGTACTGCCCTGACTGTGTCGATACCATGATGTAGCGCCTGCTCGATCTCCGCCATGCTGATCACAGCCGCTCCGTTGCCCGCCGCCGGATTGACGACCAGCGCCAGGCAGGCATATTCCAGCTCGAGTTCGCGGGCCAGCGCAGCCTCCGGCATTGCGGTCATACCGACGATGTCGCAGCCATCGCGCTGTAGCCGGACGATCTCTGCGGCCGTTTCCAGACGTGGCCCTTGAGTACAGCCGTACACGCCGACATCACTGAACCGGCACCCTTCGGCCGTCAACGCAGCAATCAGTCGCGTGCGCAACGGGTGGCTGTACGGGTGGCTGAAATCGATGTGGGTCACTTGCTCCAGGTCGTCGGCAAAAAAGGTGTGCTCCCGGCCACTGGTGTAGTCCACCAGATCGTGAGGCACGCAGAAGTGGCCGGTCCCCATGTCAGGATGGATACCGCCTACCGCGTTCACTGCCAGAATCGCCTGTGCACCTGCCTGTTTCAACGCCCAGATGTTCGCCCGGTAGTTGATTTTGTGCGGTGGCAGCCGGTGCGGGTGCCCGTGGCGGGCAAGAAACATGACTTCGCGCCCGGCCAGTTCGCCGATCTGGATCTCGCCGGACGGTGCACCGTAGGGCGTGTTCACGGGTAAAGATTGGCGAATCGTCAGCCCTTCAAGGTGCGTCAGCCCGGTACCGCCGATAATCGCGTAGACAGTCATTGCAGATCCTCAGTCGATCAATTGGGCGGTGCGCAGCGCACTCAGGGCTGCCAGCCAGCGTGGGTGCTGACGGTATTCGGTAGTCGCCAATCCCTGGCCGCGCATTCTGCCGATACGCTCATGGGGGCGGATCTTCATCCGCTGCGCGGCACCGAGGGCCAGCTCAGCGGCGGCACGGTCATTACACACCAGCCCCATGTCACAGCCTGCGGTCAACGCTGCTTCGATGCGACTGGCGGCGTCGCCGACCACATGCGCGCCGGCCATGGACAGGTCGTCGCTGAAGATGACGCCATCGAACCCCAGTTCGCCACGCAAGATGTCCTGCAGCCAGCGCCGGGAGAAACCGGCCGGTTGTGGGTCGACCTGCGGGTAGATGACATGAGCAGGCATCACGGCCGCCAGTTGCTGGCTCAGGCGTGCAAAAGGCACCAGATCGTTCGCTCGAATGGTCTCGAGGCTGCGCTCATCGTTGGGAATCGCAACATGGGAGTCCGCCTCGGCCCATCCATGCCCGGGAAAGTGCTTGCCGGTGGCAGCCATGCCCGCATCGTTCATGCCCCGGATAAAAGCGCCGGCGAGTAAGGTCGCTCGTTGCGGGTCGCCCTCGAACGAGCGACTGCCCACGACTGCGCTGCGCTGATAATCGAGATCCAGCACCGGAGCAAAACTCAAATCCAGCCCAACCGCCAGCACCTCCGTCGCCATCAGCCAGCCGCATTGCTCTGCCAGCATTTCGGCGTTCGGGCAGCCCGCGAGTGCCCGCATCGCTGGCAGGCGCACGAACCCCTGGCGCAGCCGTTGAACCCGCCCGCCCTCCTGATCGACTGCCAGCAGCAGATCAGGACGAATCGCGCGAATGGAGGCGCTCAACTCGCGGACTTGCCGAGGGCTTTCAATGTTGCGTGCAAAAATGATCAGGCCGCCCACCTCGGGCTGACGCAGAAACCGACGGTCTTCGGATGTCAGCCAAGTACCGGCGATATCCACCATCAGGGAGCCATGCAGACCAGAACTCATATGAAGATCCTTCAACAACCATTGCCAGTGCGGCATGGTGCGGGATCAAGGGGTGCGATGCAATGCACGGCACCCCCTGGGACGCATGTCAGACTTTGGCAGGGGCAGGCGCAGTGCTTTTGCTGCGAGGCTTGAGCTGGGCGCTGATCATTGCCGGTTCGGTCACGCCGGTTTCGGCACGCATACCGGCCGCCAGAAACGGCACCATCAGACGCATCACCTGCTCGATGGAGGTATTCACGCCGAAATCGGTTTCGGCAATGGCGCGCAATGCCTTGATACCGGACATGCTAAACGCCGCCGCGCCGAGCATGAAATGCACGCGCCAGAAGAGTTCGATGGGGGGTATACGCGGGGCCGCGTCGTTGACCAGCAGCATGTAGCGGCGGAAAACCTTACCGTACATGTCTTCCAGATAACGCCGCAAGTGCCCTTGGCTCTGGCTGAAAGCCAGTCCTAGAAGACGCATGAAGATAGATAGATCATTACCGCTTCGCGGTTGCACGACCAAAGCCTGCTCAACGAGGATTTCCAGCAGCTCTTCCAGTGAAGGCTTGTGCTCGGGCTTTGCTTGTCGACGTTCGAGCTCTTTATCCAGGCTGGCGCAGAACGGTCCCAGGAATCGCGAGAACACAGCCTGGATCAGCGCCTTCTTCGATCCGAAATGGTAATTCACCGCTGCCAGATTAACCGACGCCTTGCTGGTGATCAGCCGCAATGACGTCTCGGCAAATCCCTTTTCCGCGAACAGCTGCTCCGCAGCATCGAGAATTCGTTCAACTGTTTCCGACTGGGCCATGGTTTCTCGCCTGACAAACACTTGTTTGAAACATACGTTTCAGCCAATCGACTGTCAACCCTGGCCGTTCGCTTTCTGAATCAACAGTCGCGCCATTTAATCACAAAAAATGCGGCGCTTTGCCACTGCCCTGCTCGACAGGTTCGATATTTTCCGGCCCCACTCATCAGGCTTGTAAAAAGGATCATTGCCAATACGCGATCACTGTATATAATCCCAGTCACTGTATAAAAAGACAGAGCGATTCACATGATCAAACTGACCTCACGCCAAGCTGAAATCCTGGACTTCATCAAACGCTGTCTGGAAGACAACGGCTACCCGCCGACCCGTGCGGAAATCGCTCAGGAACTGGGGTTCAAATCCCCCAACGCTGCCGAAGAGCACCTTAAAGCGCTGGCCCGTAAGGGGGCGATCGAAATGACCCCAGGTGCCTCTCGCGGTATCCGAATTCCGGGCTTCGAGGCAAAGGCCGAAGAAAACGGCCTGCCAATCATCGGCAGGGTCGCAGCGGGTGCTCCGATCCTGGCACAGCAACACATCGAAGAATCACTGGCCATCAATCCGGCCTTCTTCCATCCAAGTGCCGATTACCTGCTCCGCGTTCACGGCATGAGCATGAAAGATGTCGGCATCCTCGACGGCGACCTATTGGCCGTCCACACCACTCGCGAGGCGCGCAACGGCCAGATTGTCGTGGCCCGTATCGGGGACGAGGTAACCGTAAAGCGCTTCAAGCGCGAAGGCAGCAGGGTCTGGCTGCTGGCCGAGAATCCTGACTTCGCCCCGATTGAAGTGAACCTAAAAGATCAGGACCTCGTCATCGAAGGGCTGAGCGTCGGCGTGATTCGCCGTTAAGGAGAACGATTATGCAGTTCCCACAGACACCGCAACAACATGCACAACTGCCACTGTTCGAAGCATTTATGGCTCCTGTACTGCCAATGCTGGACGTTGCCTTGCTTCAGGTGCCGGGTATCGACGATAGGGTCGAAGCACCCTGGAGCAACGAACCAGAAGTCTTTAGTGAATTGTCATTGCGCGGAGCCGCCGGGAACTGCCTGAATCTGCTTGCCCCCATCCTGCGTGATCTGAGCCAGGACCGGAATGACCGCTGGCTGACGCTCATTGCACCACCCTCCAGCGTCACGCAAGCTTGGCTGCGGGACGCGGGCCTGAACCGGGAACGCATTATCCTGATGCATCCAAGGGGCACGCAGAGTGCATTGGAACTGACTGGCGAAGCACTACGCCTGGGTCGAAGCCATACGGTGGTGAGCTGGATCAACCCGATTTCCGCCAGTGCACGTCAGCAGTTGATCGGCGCAGCACGGACCGGGAATGCGCAGAGCCTTAATATCCGCCTGGGCTGAACAATCAGGCTGCATATAGGTGAACGCCGCAGTGAATTTATTAAAGACTGCGCGGTAGCGCGAATCCTGAGCAGCAAGAAGCCGTGACACACGATGTCGATGCGGCTTGGGCTGACCCTGAACAAAAACAGCGCAGGATCAATGCAGAACCCGCGCGCCCTCGTCTTCCTTGGTCAGTTCGCCCTCAGCCAAGCGACCGGCCATTTGCACACCCACGCTGAGCATCGCTTTGGCGACCTCGACGTGTTGGCCATGTAGAAATGCCTTGGCATCCTCGGAGAAGTTCAAGGTCACCAGTGACCCTTCATCCTCAGCACGGCGCAACTCGATGCGGCCGTCAGGCAATTCGACAATTTCCAGAAAAGAGGTTGGCATCAGGACAGTTCTCCACGAAAGGCGGGCATTGTAGCAGCCCGATGAGTCATGCCCTAGCCCACCTATCACAATGTCTCAACACTCGCTCAGCCCTTCCCGGTAGCGAATTGCCAGGCGCTTGAGCTGTTGCCGCCAGCTTTCCAACTCCTCGCGAGTCAGTTCAAGCGCGACTTCCTCATCAGCGCCCACTGCGATGATTAATGGCTGGGTGACATCACCCTTAGGTTTTTTCGGCGCCTTGGGCGGCTGGAACAGCGCGTTATAGGACGCCAGCAACTGGGCCAGCCAAGTCTCTCGCTGCTGTGCCAACTCCACCAGCTCACCCATTTCGGGTATGGCGATGGCTTGCAGGACTTGAGGGGTCAGCAAATCCTCGGCACGGGCGCTGTTGGCCTGAGGGAGGCGGTAAAAACCGGCGATTTCGTGGCACAAGCCCAGCAACGCTCCGTAAAGATGGAAGATCGCCGACTCTCGCTCTGCCTGTTCAAGCCCTTGAGCGTTCATCGCCCTGCTTTCTTGCGCTTTTGCCATCGCTTCGAGGGCCAGCCCTGCGAAGAAGATCTTCTGATTGGTGCGGGTATAGAGTTCGTGAGCCATGAAGGTGGCCTCCACATCAATGAAATTCAACCAATCTGCCAAGGCAAAAAAATCCCTCGATGCACAGGAATGCCATCGAGGGATTCTTTTAACGCAAAGTGCGAACGCTCGCCAGTCACTTACGACCTGACATCAGGCGATCAACGCTTGTCTTCCACCTTCCAGACGCCACCGTCGTAGAATGCACGCCAGCCGGTAGGCTTGCCGTCCACTTCAGTCTGCACATACTGCTCCTTGGACTTGCGGCTGTAACGAATCACCGCTGGGCGTCCATCCGGGTCTTTCTGCGGTGCTTCGCAGAGGAAGTGGTACTTCGGATCGATCTCTGACTTGTGCGGCACGATTTCCAGCACCAAGGGAGCGCGGGTCTCTCGGTTCTTCGGAAACTGGCTGGCAGCCAGGAACAGACCTGAAGCGCCGTCACGCAGGATATAGGTATCGTCGACCTTGTCGCACTTGAGTTCGGGCATCTTGACCGGGTCCATCTTCGGCGGCGCGGCTTCACCGTTCTTCAACAATTTGCGCGTGTTCTTGCAGTTGGTGCAACCAAAGAACTTGCCGAAACGGCCGGTCTTAAGCTGCATCTCGCCGCCACACTTGTCGCACTCGACGCTTGGACCTTCGTAGCCCTTGATGCGATACGTGCCTTCTTCGATCTCGTAGCCTGCGCAATCCGGGTTGTTACCGCAGATGTGCAGTTTATGCTTCTCGTCGAGCAGATAGGCATCCATCGCCGTGCTGCAGATCGGGCATCGGTGCTTGCCGCGCAACACGCGGGACTCAGACTCACCCTCATCGTCTTCGGCGATTTCGTCGCCCGGGGTCAGGTTGACGGTGGCCTTGCAGCGCTCCTTGGGCGGCAGGCTGTAGCCAGAGCAACCGAGGAACACGCCCGTGGAAGCTGTACGGATCTGCATCGGACGACCGCACACCTTGCAGGGGATGTCGGTCATGACCGGTTCGTTGGCGCGCATTCCGCTGCCAGTGGCTTCGGCCACTTCCAGCTTCTTCTTGAAGTCGCCATAGAACTCGTCCAGCACGTTTTTCCAGTCGCGCTCACCTTGGGCCACGTCGTCAAGGTTCTCCTCCATGCCGGCGGTAAAGCCGTAGTCCATCAGGTTGGAGAAGCTCTCGGACAGACGCTCGGTGACGATGTCACCCATTTTTTCCGAGTAGAAGCGGCGGTTGTGCAACGCCACATAACCACGATCCTGGATAGTCGAGATGATCGCCGCGTAAGTCGATGGACGACCGATGCCGCGCTTCTCCATTTCCTTGACCAGACTCGCCTCCGAATAACGTGCGGGCGGCTTGGTAAAGTGCTGGCTCGGGTCGAGTTTGATCAGCTTCATGCTGTCGCCCTGAGCCATGTCAGGCAGGACGTCGTCATCGCCCGGCTTGCTCATCTGCGGCAACACGCGGGTGTAACCGTCGAACTTGAGGATACGACCCTTTGCTCGCAGTTCGAAGTCGCCCGCCGCCACGCTGACGGTGGTCGAGAGGTATTGTGCAGGCGGCATCTGACAGGCCACGAACTGGCGCCAGATCAGCTCGTACAGACGCTCGGCATCACGCTCCATACCTGACAGCTTGCTCGGGTGAGTGTTGACGTCGGAAGGACGAATCGCTTCGTGCGCCTCTTGCGCGCCTTCCTTGCTGCTATAGACGTTCGGCGAATCAGGCAGATACTTCTTGCCGAACTCGCTTTCGATGTAAGTGCGCGCCATTGCTACCGCGTCCGCCGACAGGTTGGTCGAGTCGGTACGCATGTAGGTGATATAGCCCGCCTCGTACAAGCGCTGAGCCATCATCATGGTTTTCTTCACGCCATAGCCCAGGCGGTTACTTGCGGCCTGTTGCAAAGTGGAAGTGATGAACGGAGCGGACGGCTTGCTGCTGGTCGGCTTGTCTTCGCGCTTGGCGATGCTGTACGACGAAACCTTGAGCTTTTCCAGCGCTGCCATGGCGTGGGCTTCGTTCAACGGCTTGAAGGCTTCTCCCTTCTCTCTGGCCACCTCAAAACGCACATTGGCGCCTTTGGCAGTCCCCAGATCAGCGTGGACTTCCCAATACTCTTCCGGGATGAACGCACGGATCTCGCGCTCACGCTCCACCACCAGCTTCACGGCAACCGATTGCACCCGACCTGCGGACAGGCCACGGGCAATCTTCTGCCACAGCAGCGGCGAGACCATGTAACCCACAACCCGGTCGAGGAAGCGCCGCGCCTGCTGTGCGTTAACACGGTCGATGTCCAGTTCGCCAGGTTTGGAAAAGGCTTCCTGAATCGCCTTCTTGGTGATTTCGTTGAACACCACGCGTTTGTAGCGCTGGTCGTCTCCACCAATGGCCTCGCGCAGGTGCCAGGCAATGGCTTCTCCCTCGCGATCCAAGTCCGTCGCGAGGTAGATGGTGTCGGCATCCTTGGCCAGGCGGCGCAGCTCGTCGATCACCTTTTCCTTGCCGGGAAGGATTTCGTACTTGGCCTTCCAGCCGTGCTCGGGATCGACACCCATGCGCGCCACGAGTTGGCGCTTGGCCTTTTCCTTGGGCGACAGCGCGGGCGCTTCAGACGCAGTCTTGCCACGTTTGGCAGCAGGCTCTTTGGCGGCGCTTGCCGAACCGCTGGTGGGCAGGTCTCGGATATGGCCGATACTCGACTTCACCACGTACTGGCTGCCCAGATACTTGTTGATGGTCTTGGCCTTAGCCGGGGATTCCACAATGACCAGCGATTTGCCCATGGATCGGAAAATTCCTAATGCGAGAAAAATGACGTTGGAGCCGTCGAGGCCCCGCTATATATAGTGGCTATAAGGTGAGGTCAAGCACAGGCTGTTGCAAGGTCTCGCCTCACGGCCTTGAAAAAAGGTCGGTTTCGGCCTGGACCAAAGCAAAGCGCGGCACTTGCTCGCCGTCAACCTCAACTGACTCGGTAAACATGCTCAAAGGACGCACCCACAGGCCGTATTCGCCATACAGAGCCTGATAGAACACCACTTGCTCTTCAGTCTCGGAATGCTTTGCGACACCGAATACACGGTACTCGGGACCTTTGTAATGTCGGTAAAGACCTGGCTTCAACTGCACGCTGCTGACCTCACGGATTGACGCGAAAAATAATGCAAAACCGTTCCCCGAGAAAAGCAAAAGCCGGGGCACCTGGCCCCGGCTTGCACACTCACACCGATTAAACGCGTTCGAACACGGTGGTGATGCCCTGGCCCAGGCCGATGCACATCGTGGCTACACCCAAAGTGCCGCCCTTCTGCTTCATGACATTGAGCAAGGTGCCGGAAATACGCGCTCCCGAGCAACCGAACGGGTGACCCAAAGCGATAGCGCCGCCGTGCAGGTTAACCTTCTCTTCCATCTTGTCGAGCACTTTCAAATCTTTCAGCACGGGCAGCGCCTGTGCAGCGAAGGCTTCATTGAGCTCGAAGTAGTCGATATCAGCAATGCCAAGACCCGCGCGCTTGAGCGCTTTCTGCGTCGCCGGGACAGGGCCATAACCCATGATGGCGGGATCGACACCCGCCACCGCCATGGAACGAATGACGGCCATCGGTTGGATGCCCAGGTCCATCGCGCGCTGACCAGACATCACGATCATGCAGGAAGCACCGTCAGTGATCTGCGACGAAGTGCCAGCTGTCACGGTACCGCCTTTTGGATTAAACGCAGGCTTCAACGCCGCAAGACTTTCCAGCGTGGTTTCTGGACGAATGGTCTCGTCGAAGTCGTACATCTTGAGGAAGCCGTCCTCGTCATACCCCTGCATGGGGATGATCTCGTCCTTGAAATTGCCTTCAACGGTCGCTTGGTGGGCCAAGCGGTGCGAGCGCACACCGAACGCATCCTGCGCTTCCCGAGTAATGCCGTGCATCTTGCCGAGCATCTCGGCGGTCAGCCCCATCATGCCCGAGGCCTTGGCCGCATACAGGGACAAATGCGGATTTGGATCGACGCCGTGCATCATGCCGACATGGCCCATGTGCTCGACACCGCCAATGACGAACACGTCACCGTTATTGCTCATGATCGCCTGCGCAGCGGTATGCAGCGCGCTCATGGACGAACCGCACAGGCGGCTGACCGTCTGCGCAGCGGAGGTGTGCGGGATCTGTGTCATCAGCGACGCCATACGCGCGATGTTCCAGCCCTGCTCCAGGGTTTGGTTGACGCAACCCCAGATGACGTCCTCGACTTCCGCCGGATCGACCTTGCTGTTGCGCTCGAGCAGCTTGCGGATCAGGTGCGCCGACATATCTTCGGCGCGGGTATTGCGGTGCATGCCACCCTTGGAGCGGCCCATCGGAGTACGACCGAAGTCGACAATCACGACGTCTCTCGGATTCAAGCTCATATTCTCACCTGTTCGTTGGGCACTTAGCCGAAGAAGCGCTGGCCGGTCCTGGCCATTTCACGCAGCTTCGCAGTGGGGTGGTACAAAGCGCCCAGATCAGCGTATTTGTCAGCCAGGGCAACGAATTGGGCGACACCGATCGAGTCGATGTAACGCAGTGCACCGCCTCGGAACGGAGGGAAACCGATGCCGTAAATCAGGCCCATGTCGGCTTCGGCTGCGGTGTCGACGATACCGTCTTCCAGGCAGCGTACGGTTTCCAAACACAGCGGGATCATCATCCAATTGATGATGTCTTCATCGCTGACTTCGCGCTGTTCGTAGATGACCGGCTTGAGCACTTGTGCCACAGAAGCGTCGACGACCTTCTTCGGCTTGCCCTTCTTATCGGTCTCGTAGACGTAAAAACCCTTGCCGTTTTTCTGGCCCAGACGATTAGCGTCATACAGCGCATCGACCGCGGAGCGTCGCTCGTCCTTCATGCGATCCGGGAACCCTTCGGCCATCACATCGCGACCGTGGTGGCCGGTGTCGATGCCGACCACGTCCATCAGATAGGCCGGGCCCATCGGCCAGCCAAACTTTTCCATGACCTTATCGATGCGTACGAAATCGACACCGGCGCTGACCAACTTGGCGAAACCGCCGAAGTAGGGGAACAGGATACGGTTGACGAGAAAGCCCGGGCAGTCGTTGACCACGATCGGGTTCTTGCCCATTTTCTTGGCATACGCCACGGTGGTTGCGACCGCGACGTCACTGGACTTTTCGCCACGAATCACTTCCACCAGCGGCATCATGTGCACCGGGTTGAAGAAATGCATGCCGACGAAGTTTTCGGGACGCTTGAGCGCCTTGGCCAGCAGGCTGATGGAGATGGTCGAGGTGTTGGACGCCAGAATCGTGTTCTCGGCCACCTGCCCTTCGACTTCAGAAAGCACGGCTTGCTTGACCTTTGGATTCTCGACCACCGCCTCTACCACGAGGTCTACATGACCGAAATCGCCATAGGACAGAGTCGGGCGAATCGCGTTCAGCGCTTCGGCCATCTTCGCTGCGGTCAGACGCCCTTTCTCGACGCGCTTGCCCAGCAGCTTGGACGCTTCGTTCAGGCCCAGTTCGATGGCTTCTTCGCGAATGTCCTTCATCAGGATCGGCGTGCCTTTGACAGCCGACTGATAAGCGATACCGCCGCCCATGATGCCAGCACCCAGTACCGCAGCCTGTTTCACATCTCTGGCGACTTCGTCGTAGATTCTGGCTTTCTTCTTGAGCTCCTGGTCGTTCAGGAACAGGCCAATCAGACTGTCGGCGGCCGAGGTCTTGGCCATTTTCACGAAGCCGGCGGCTTCCACTTCCAATGCCTTATCGCGTCCGAAGTTCGCGGCTTTCTGAATGGTCTTGATGGCTTCGACCGGCGCCGGATAGTTGGGGCCGGCCTGACCGGCGACGAAACCCTTGGCGGTTTCAAAGGCCATCATCTGCTCGATGGCATTCAGCTTCAGCTTCTCCAGCTTCGGCTGACGCTTAGCCCGGAAATCGAACTCGCCGCAAATGGCACGCTTGATCAGATCGAGTGCAGCATCCTGCAACTTCTCTGGAGCCACGACCGCATCTACCGCGCCCACTTTCAAAGCATCGTCGGCGCCGTTGTCCTTACCCGAAGCGATCCACTCGACCGCGTTGTCAACGCCTACCAACCTCGGCAGGCGTACGGTGCCACCGAAACCAGGGTAGAGGCCCAGCTTGACTTCCGGCAGGCCGATCTTGGCGGTAGCCGACATCACGCGAAAGTCAGCTGCCAGGCACATCTCCAGGCCGCCGCCCAGTGCAATGCCGTTGATCGCAACCAGCGTTGGCACGCTAAGGTCTTCGAAGTCGCTAAAGATTTTGTTCGCTTCAAGGTTACCGGCGACCAGTTCGGCTTCCGGGAGCTTGAAGTTTTCTACGAATTCTGTGATGTCGGCACCGACGATGAAAACGTCCTTGCCACTGCTGACGATGACGCCCTTGATCGAACCATCGGCCTTGATGGCGTCGACGGCCTGGCGCAAGTCGTTGAGGGTGAGGCGGTTGAACTTGTTGACGGACTCACCCTTGAGGTCGAATTTCAATTCGACGATGCCACTTTCAAGAGCCTTAACCGTGATGGCTTTACCTTCGTAAATCATCAACTGATCTCCACGATATGGAAGCTGAACAATACGCGTCAGACGCTGGAATCCGGCGGCAGACATAGACGTCTCCGTCAATGCGAACACCAAACGCCAGGCACCCCGTCGACACGATTCGGGCGTTTGTCGGAGCGTTCCTGTGGCAAACGCTCAATTCATACGCCCGTTTGATTTGGGTGCGCCTACCTTCGGCCATATTCCAGCAATTGTCAATTCGACAGACAGCAGGCAAAACCGGCAAATCGCAGGTAAAAAGATACTTTTTATAAGGGAGTATTCAGAGAATGATGGCGTTAAACGCAGCGGTGAAACGAACGACCAGAGGCCGTCATGATCGGCTGGGAATGGAAAAAATAAACAGGCGCGCCGCAGACAGATGCACCAATAGGGTCTACATTCAGTGCACTGTGCATCAAGACGGGTCGTTTCCGTTAACGCGTGAGATGTGTCTCCAGATTTTTTCCGGCATTGCACCGCGAAGCAGTTCAGATTACGGCCTGCCTGGCCAACCCCGGCCCGATGTTGCTATCGGGCTTTTTAATGCCTGCGATTTGGTGCCCTGGGTACGTGTATCTACGCCAAGGCCTTTAGCACTGCCGCAATGCGCTGCAACACTTGCGCGTCGCCTTTCTCCGCCCAGTACAGGGCGATCAACTGCTTCCCTGCCTCGACCTTATAGACGTCAGGCGGCAGTGTCTGAAACTGGACAAGCAGACGCTGGTCCTCACACGACTCCCGCCACTGATTGACCCAGTTTCCCGATGTCATCTGCCAGTAGGCCCAGGTGTCAGGGTCACGTCTGGACCGTGGCCTATGGTATTGCGCACAGGGGCTCGGCGCGTCGACCGACAGCCAATGTGGCCACTGCTGTGGAATCAGCTGCATTGCCAGCCCCATGCGCCGAGCCTCCATGCGTATGGCCATGCGGCCACTCTGGGTGCGTGACGGCCGCAGCCACACCAAGGGGCTCAAAACGACCGCAAGGATTGACAGCACTATCCACGTCGTCATATCTGTATGCCCCCGCCGCGGCGAGCGGCGAGCAAAATATACTGGCGCGCGCCCTGGCGCGTAAAAAGAGACATAATCCAAACCATCGCAGACCTCAGAAGGAACATCCCATGTCCTATTTACATATTCTGGTAGCCGTGGACCTCACTGAAGAGTGCGATCCGGTCATCAAGAAAGCCATCGGGCTGACGCTTGCCAATGCCCAAGCCAAGCTATCGCTGGTACACATCGTCGAACCGATGGCCATGGCCTTCGGTGGCGACGTGCCGATGGACCTCTCGCAACTGCAGCAACAGCAGTTCGATCAGGCCAAGGAAAAACTCGAAGCACTAAAACTCAAATACCCGGATATCAAAACCGGCGACGCCCACCTGACCTACGGTCAACCTCGGCAGGAAATTCATCAACTGGCCAAGGAACACAGCGTGGACCTTATCGTGGTCGGCAGCCATGGCCGCCACGGGCTATCGCTGCTGCTGGGTTCCACAGCCAACGATGTGCTGCATGGCGCGCCCTGCGACGTGTTGGCAGTGCGACTGGTCAAACGCGCCGAGTAATTACCCGGCAAAAAACAAAAGCCCGACCCCGTGAAGGGAGCCGGGCTTTTTATTGGCCGAGTCAGCGGATCACTCGTCTAGCTCAGCCCAACGCTCGACGAGCACATCCAGCTCTTTATTCAGTTGCTCCAGCGAAGCCAGAACCTTGGCCGTTTCAGCCGCGGGACGCTGGTAGAACGCTGGCCCGGCGATTTCGGCCTCGACCGCAGCGATCTGCTGCTCCTTGGCTTCGATTTCACCCGGCAGCGCTTCCAGTTCGCGTTGCAGCTTGTAGCTGAGCTTCTTCTTGCTCGCGGGGGCCGTATCCTGCACCGGCGTGGGAGCCGCGGCGGGCGTGACGATTGCCGAGTTCAGGTCAGCCTTGCCGGATTTGCTTTCGGTCACGCCCAGCAGGCGCGGCGAACCGCCTTGGCGCAGCCAGTCCTGATACCCACCGACGAATTCACGCACCTTGCCCTCGCCTTCGAACACCAGGGTGCTGGTGACCACATTGTCGAGGAATGCCCGGTCATGGCTGACCATCAGCACGGTGCCCTTGAAGGTCAACAGTACTTCTTCGAGCAATTCAAGGGTTTCCACGTCCAGGTCGTTGGTCGGCTCGTCGAGCACCAGCAGGTTGGCTGGCTTGCTGAACAGCTTGGCCAGCAACAGACGCGCACGCTCACCCCCTGACAGCGCCTTGACCGGCGTCCGCGCACGCTGCGGGCTGAACAGAAAATCGCCCAGGTAGCTCAATACGTGGCGGCTCTGGCCGTCGATGTCGATGAAGTCCCGGCCTTCGGCAACGTTATCGATCACCGTCTTCTCGAGATCGAGCTGGTGACGCAACTGGTCGAAATATGCGACGTCCAACCGCGTGCCCACTTCAACTGAGCCACTGGTGGGCTGAAGGTTGTCGAGCATCAGCTTGAGCAACGTGGTCTTGCCGGTACCGTTGGCACCCAGCAAACCGATGCGGTCTTCGCGCTGCAGGACCATGGAGAAGTCCTTGATCAGCATCGGACCGCCTGGGTGAGCGAAGCTGACGTTGTCCAGCACCATGACCTGCTTGCCGGACTTGTCGGCGGTATCGAGCTGGATATTGGCCTTGCCGGTGCGTTCACGACGTTCGCCGCGCTCGACGCGCAAGGCCTTGAGAGCGCGAACACGGCCTTCGTTACGGGTTCGACGGGCCTTGATGCCCTGACGAATCCAGACTTCTTCCTGAGCCAGACGCTTGTCGAACAGCGCATTGGCCGTTTCTTCGGCGGCGAGCATCGCCTCCTTGTGCACCAGGAAGCTGGCGTAGTCGCCGTTCCAGTCGATCAGGCCGCCACGGTCCAGTTCGAGGATGCGGGTCGCCAAGTTCTGCAGGAAAGACCGGTCGTGGGTAATGAACAGGACAGCGCCCTGGAACTCCTTCAGCGCTTCTTCAAGCCAGGCAATGGCGCCGATGTCCAGGTGGTTGGTCGGTTCGTCGAGCAGCAGCAGGTCAGGCTCGGAAACCAGCGCCTGGGCCAGCAGCACACGGCGACGCCAGCCGCCGGACAGTTCGGCAAGGGTCTTGTCGGCCGGCAGTTGCAGGCGACTGAGGGTGCTGTCGACCAACTGCTGCAAACGCCAGCCGTCACGGGCTTCGAGGTCCGACTGGACATGCATGAGTTTGTCGAGGTCTTCGGCGGTGACGATGTTTTGACTCAGATGGTGGTATTCGGCGAGCAGAGCGCCGACGCCATCCAGGCCTTCGGCGACCACGTCGAATACAGTGCGGCCATCGGCCACGGGCAATTCCTGTGGCAACTCGCCGATCTTTAGACCCGGCGCGCGCCAGACGCTGCCGTCATCAGGCAGTTGGATGCCCCTGACCAGCTTCAGCATGCTGGATTTGCCAGTACCGTTGCGGCCAATGATGCAGACCCGCTCTCCACGGGCGATCTGCCAGGACACCTTGTCCAGCAACGGCATGGCGCCGAACGCAAGGGACACATCGCTGAATTTGAGCAGGGTCATGAGCTTCTCCAAAAACCGGGGGCGCATTCTACCTGAGATACCTGGGCGATGGGGGGGTATTCGATGCCAGGGGCCGGTGCTGGCTTGTGGAGACGCCAAGCCATGGGAAGGAATGTGCCGTGCAGAGGGCGCCGGTTGGGCCAGCCCTGCGGACGTCACCCAGTTACTCCGGCTGTTGATCTTGATGTTTTACGCGATGTTCAGACGACGCAATCGCGACTTGGCTACTGGCCGAGCGCAGGCGATGTTCTGTGGGCCGGGCGAAATGGATGCCGCGGGCGCCGCGCGCTCCCATGGATCGCGGATGGCCCACGGAGCGACGTCGCAGTGACGGGTGTCGCGATGAAGGACGGGCCCAATCACGCGCAGGCACCTTTGAATAGCAAACACCTTGGCTTACTTGGGTGCTTTTCCAAATCACTCGCCGAAGGCGAACAGTTCGGGCGTTAGGAGGACGCCTAACCAACATCAGCAAAAAACCGAGATTCACACCCCCTCCTCTCAAGCAGAAAAACGCTACCCGTTGCGACTGTTTGTTTCCATCCATGACCGCCGACGAGTGAGCGCTTCAACCCGCGCCGGCAACAGGCTAAGCTAGCGACACTTTTCCCGGTTCATCTGCACGGAAGTCTCATGCGCAGTCGTTTGTTCAGCCTCCTGTCCTGCCTGCTTCTGTCGGCCACCGCTGCCCAGTCCGTCCAAGCGGTCGATCTCACCACCCAACGCCAGTACTACGATCAAGCCAAACGCGCGTTGGCCAAAGGCGACGCCGGTCCTTATCGCATGTACGGCTCTGCACTGGCCGATTACCCGCTGGAGCCTTACCTGGCGTACGACGAACTGACTGCCCGCCTCAACACCGCGAGCAACGACGAGGTCGAACGCTTCCTTACCGAGCATGGCGACCTGCCCCAGGCCAATTTCATGAAGCTGCGCTGGCTGCGCCTGCTGGCTTCGCGTGGTGACTGGCAACCGTTCGTCAAATATTACGACCCCAAACTCAACTTCACCGAGCTGGACTGTCTCTACGGCTCCTACCAGCTCAGCCATAACCTGCGCTCCGAAGGCTACGCCAACGCGGAAAAACTGTGGATGACCGGCAAAACCCTGCCGACCGCCTGCGACACGTTGTTCACGCAGTGGGCGGTCGAAGGACAACTCACCGAGCAGAAGCGCTGGCAGCGCGCCAAGCTGGCGGCGCAAGCCCGCAACTATGCGTTGGCCAATCAATTGGTCAACAGCATGACCACCCTCGCGCCTCAGGGCCGTCTGTTGATTGCCGTGGCGCAAAAGCCGGAGATGGTCAACAACCAGGGGCAGTTCATGCCTGCCGACGAAGCCATGTCGGACGTGGTCGGCCTGGGCCTGCGACGTCTGGCCAAGCAGGACCCGCAACGAGCGATGGAGTTGCTCGACAGCTACTCGCCGACATTGCACTTTTCCCATGAAGAACAGGTGCAGATCGCCAAGGAAATCGGCCTGACCCTGGCGCGCAGCTACGACGATCGCGCGCTCGGCTTGATGACCAGGTACGACCCGGATCTGCGCGACGACACCGTGACCGAGTGGCGCTTGCGTCTGTTGTTACGCCTGGGCCGCTGGAACGACGCCTACGAGCTGACCCGTCGCCTGCCTCAGGATCTGGCGGCGACCAATCGTTGGCGCTACTGGCAGGCCCGTTCTCTGGAGCTGTCACAACCCAACAGCCCATTACTGCCGGCCATGTACAAGGCGGTGGCCAAAGAGCGTGACTTCTACGGTTTTCTTGCTGCAGACCGCATACAAACGCCTTACATGCTCAACAACAAGCCACTTCCACTGACCCAGGCTACGCTCAACAAGGTGCGCAACACGCCGGGCGTGCGTCGCGCGCTGGAGTTCTACGAGCGTGGCGAAGTGGTGAACGGCCGCCGCGAGTGGTACCACGTGACCCACCGCTTTACCCGCGATGAAATGGTCGCCCAAGCCAAGCTGGCGTACGACATGCGCTGGTATTTCCCGGCCATTCGTACGATCAGTCAGGCTCAATATTGGGATGACCTGGATATCCGCTTCCCGATGGCTCACCGCGATACATTGGTGCGCGAGGCTCAGCTTCGTGGCCTGCATTCCAGCTGGGTGTTTGCCATCACCCGTCAGGAAAGCGCCTTTATGGACGACGCCCGCTCTAGCGTCGGTGCCACTGGCCTGATGCAACTGATGCCCGCGACAGCCAAGGAGACGGCACGCCGGTTCAGCATCCCGCTGGCCTCGCCCGCCCAGGTGCTGGACCCGGACACCAATATCCAGCTCGGCGCAGCCTACCTGAGCCAGGTCCATGCGCAGTTCAACGGCAATCGGGTGCTGGCGTCGGCCGCCTACAACGCCGGCGCCGGTCGCGTTCGGCAGTGGCTCAAGGGCGCCAATCACCTGGCATTCGATGTCTGGGTCGAGAGCATCCCGTTCGACGAAACCCGGCAGTATGTGCAGAACGTGCTGTCTTACGCCGTGATCTACGGGCAGAAGCTCAATGCGCCCCAGCCGCTGGTCGACTGGCACGAACGCTTCTTTGATGACCTGTAAATAATCAGGAAACGAGTAGCGGTGATTTGTCAGCGGTGGCGTTCCGGGAATGGCCACTGCTGACAAGCCGGACGGCTAAAGCGATCGGGTAGCCCGATCTATTGGCGAGGATGCGCACCCCCTCATTCCAGCACCTCGACTTCCATCCCCAGTTCCACAAACCCTGCCCCATCGTTGACCATGTTCTGACCGAACCAGATATTGCCTTCTTTCTCCCGATAGGTCTTGAGCGTGCTCAACGGTTCGCGGTCTTCGCTGCGCGCACCCGTCGTGGGATCGAGGGTGGTGAGGATGCAGCGCGAGCAGGCACCGAGCAGGCGGAATTCCATGGCACCGATCCGAATCCGCTTCCAGCCGTCTTCGGCAAAGGCTTCGGCGCCCTCCACGACCAGATTCGGGCGAAAACGCAGCATTTCCTGCGGGCGGCCGATCCGGGTCGAAAGGTCATTGAGCGACCCCTGACCAATCAACAACAGCGGGAAGCCATCGGCAAAACCGACCCTGTCCTCGATGGTGCCAAAGCCCGACGGCAGCCAGCGTGCACGCTCCTTGGGGATGTGTACCAGGCGAGTGGGCTTGCCAATGAACGCGCTGACCCAGCGTGCCGCTTCGTCACCCGCATCCGGCACCCGCAGGGTATCGCGCCAGACCGTGATACCCCGCAGGTTGTCTTCGACATTTTCCGGCAACGCGACATCCAGCTCAGCGCTGCCGGGCGCTGAAAGCGTCACCCCGCCTTGCTCGTTCCACAGCACCGAGAGTTGCGACATCTGGGGCAAGGCGCGTTGGGTGTAAAAGCGCCCGTTGCTCTCGTCCACCAACATCCAGCGTCGATCGCCAGCCAGGCCAAGCTCATCGAAAGTGGCCTGCTGCAGCGCCTGCGCCTTGCAGGATTTGAGGGCATAGCGGTAGAGCGCGCTAAGGTGCAACATCGACGCATCCTTCAGGAGGAACCAAAACCCCACTTTATACGAGCCATCAGCCCAACGAACGATACAGATGTAAAAAAGCCCCGCCATACAGCACGGGGCTGAAAAAAGGTTGAAGCGCTATCAGACGTCGAGCATCAAGCGCTCGCGAACGACGTCCACCAGTTTATCCGGCTGAAATTTGGAGAGGAAGTTATCGCATCCGACCTTCTTGACCATCGACTCGTTGAAACTGCCCGACAGCGACGTATGCAACACCACATACAGGCCGCGCAAGCGAGGGTCGTTGCGGATTTCGGTGGTCAGCCGATAGCCGTCCATTTCCGGCATCTCGGCATCGGTAAACACCATCAGCAACTTATCGGTCATCACCGCGCCGCTGTCCGCCCACCCTTTGAGCAGGTTCAGGGCCTTGAGGCCATCACTGGCCACGTGCATCTTCACGCCCAACTGACCCAGGGTGTCACGCAACTGCGCGAGCGCGACGTTGGAGTCATCGACCAGCAGCACTTCACGGCCACGGGCCCGCTCCAGTACCGGGTCTTCGAGTTTGTCGCGCGACACCTTGGCGTTGTAGGGCACAATTTCGGCAAGCACTTTCTCGACGTCGATGATTTCGACTAACTGATCGTCGACCTTGCTGATGGCCGTCAGGTAATGCTGACGCCCAGCGCTGGTCGGCGGCGGCAGGATGGCCTCCCAGTTCATGTTGACGATGCGATCCACGCCCCCCACCAGAAACGCCTGAACCGAGCGGTTGTATTCGGTGACAATAATGGTACTTGACGCGCCCGGTACCAGCGGACGCATACCAATGGCTTGGGACAGGTCAATGACCGGCAGCGTCTGCCCACGCAAATTAACCACGCCACAGACGAACGGATGGCGTTGCGGCATCAGGGTCAACTTGGGCAGTTGCAACACTTCCTGCACCTTGAAGACGTTGATCGCGAACAACTGTCGACCGGCCAGGCGGAACATGAGAATTTCCAGGCGGTTCTCACCCACCAGCTGTGTACGTTGGTCTACTGTGTCGAGAATGCCAGCCATCTGATGCTCCTGGAGCAGGGTTCGAGTAAGTCCGCCTACCTTTTATCGGCCGCGTTCGGGCAGACCTTAATGCTGAAAAAAATGCGTGAAGGCGCAATTGATATCACATTAACATCATGCTTTACTGGCGGGTATTCCTTCCTCGCACATTACTCACCGACCACCCTAGATAGTGGCCTTTTGCTTGCCCAGCAGATGTTCCCGGCATTGCCCTAGGGGAACGCCTTATCCCCGGTCAGGGCAAACCTGATATTCGCGGTTTCTAATTGCCATTATTGTGACGCCATTCTCAATGAATGAATGGAGTCAGCTACGTGGTCGTGTTCGTGGAATCTTTTGATCCACCCGTTATAGGGGTGACCGCGCCCCACACAGTCGGCTCTGAGAGGGTAACTCCGAGGAACCGCATCACATATCCCGCACGCAGATCAACATATTCAGAAACGCCCTACAGACTTTCCCTTGCCTTCGACACTAACTTTGCGCCACTCGCCCCGCGCGATTCTGGATCGCTATTCGTGAAGAGTGGAGACTTCAAATGCTGAACGGCAATGAATGGCAGCAACTGCACGGCGATTTCTTCAGCGAAACCCATCACATGGTGGACCGCGCCGACGAATGCCTGAGCCATCTGGAGCTGATCGGCGACGATAAAGACGCGATAGAGTGCCTGCTGGGGACGCTGCAACTGATCGCTGGCAAGGCCGACGCCGCCGCTCTGCCGTCCATCGCCGGATTCGCTCGACAGCTTCGCCACCTGCTGTACGCTGCCAGCGTGGGCGGACGCCTGCTGCCCAAAGCGCTGGAGGCCCTGCGTGAGTGCCTGTCGCTGCTGTCCTGGCAGGTCGAACTGGTCGACCCCTTCACCGGCCTGCTGCCGCTTGATGACAGCGAACAGCAGCTGCTGCTGGAACAGTTCGGTTGCTATTGCGCAGTGAGCCGCCCAAAGGGTATTCACGCGGTTGCGGCGCAATGGTCAGTACCTGTCGCGACCAATCCTGCGGGGCCAGGCATCATCGGGCGCTGCGAACGCTGACGTACATGCTACACCTGCGCCACTGCGACCCCTCTCCCCCACGGACCGCGGTAAAAGGCTAAAAAATGATTCGTCGTCGGCTCCCTGAACCCAGCATCGCCTCCGCGCATACTGTCGATGCACAACAAGTTGCTTGCTGGCTGGAGGGAAGTTGCAGTGACACATAACTTGCGATATCGATGCATGGGGGCGCAGTTGCATTAGAACCCGGGTTCTACAACTGAGCCAGATAAAGCCGACAATTATCCAGGGTGCCTTATTTGCACTTAAGGCTTAATCATCCCGGTAATTAAGGTAAGATCCGCGGCCACGAATACAGTTTGACTTACCTGTAATCGAGCCCTTATTGAAATTCGACCGGTGTCTTGTTACACGCAAATAAACGGTGAACAGGCCTATATCGCCGTGTTGACGCTTAGAATGACCTGGCACCCGACGTTCAGGTACCGCAACGATTATCCGATGGCTTCATCCGCTATGCATGGCAGCAACAAGACCTTCAAATTATGGCAAACCCGCCCCAACGCAGCGTTTGGAGGGCTGGCAGCAGCCTGTCTGGCGGCAATGGCGTGTAATGTCGCTGCGTGGATCGTCAGTGGCAGCGTGCCAGGGGCCCTGCTTAATGGAGCGATGTTGCTGATCTGCTGGTACGGTATGCGGCGCCGGGATCGCACGATCCAGTTCCAGCCTCAGGAATTTGCCGATCACATGCTGCAGGTCCAGGAAAACGAGCGCCATCGCTTGAGCCGGGAACTGCATGACGACATCGGCCAGATGCTGACCGCGGCCAAGTTGCAGAGTGAGTGGCTGCAACGCCACGCGCCCGAAGCACTTGAGCCCCATTGCACCCTGCTCAACAGCACCCTCGATGAAACCCTCGCCAAGGTGCGCGACGTCTCGGCCATTCTCAACCCGCGCCAGCTGGCCAGCCTGGGCCTTGAAGCAAGCCTGCGCGCACACCTGCTGAAAACGCTAGCCGATACATCGATCTTCTGGAGCCTTGAATGCCAGCAGCGCCTGGCCGGCATTCCCGAGGAAATGGCGATCGCGGCCTTTCGTATTACCCAGGAAGCCGTCACCAACATGCTGCGCCACGCCCAGGCGCGAAATCTGCGGGTGCGTATCCAGCGACGTGCCGACGGCCTGGCACTGAGCATTTCCGATGACGGCCAGGGCTTTTCACCGGCCCTTGATCCCGGCGCGCAGGGCCAACGGGGCATGGCCGGCATGCGCGAGCGCGCGACATTGCTCGGCGGTCACCTGAGCGTCGACAGCGACCCCGGCCAGGGCACCCATATCCAGGCTCTGCTGCCATGGGCACCCCGTACCCGGGAACGCGCTGACATAAGTAAGCATTCGTGAGCTGCAATATTCTTCTGGTCGACGACCATGCCCTGATCCGCGCCGGTGTGCGGGCGCTGGTGTCAGACATCCCCGGCTATCGCGTCGTTGGCGAAGCGGCCGACGGCGAGCAATTGCTGGAAATAACGCTGGACCTCAAGCCGGACATCATCCTGCTCGATATCTCCATGAAAAGCAGCAACGGCCTGGATGCCCTGGAAAGGCTGCATCACGCGCTGCCCGACAGCAAAGTGCTGATTCTTTCGATGCACACCGAGCCGCAGATGATCATGCGCGCGCTCGAAGGCGGTGCTCGCGGCTATCTGCTCAAGGACGCCACTGCCACCGAGATCGAACAGGCCCTCGATGCGTTGCGCAATGACGAGCGATACCTAAGCCCGGCCATCGCCCACACGGTGATCGACCAGGCGCTGGTCAGCGCTCAGTCGAGCAAGACGGACACGGTAGAAAACCACAATCTTACCGCCCGCCAGCTGGAGATCCTGCGCCTGATCGTGCGCGGAAAATCCACCCGGGAAATCGCAGGCGGGCTGGGCCTAAGTGTCAAGACCGTCGAAGCCCATCGTTCGCAAATCATGAAACGCCTGCAGATTTACGACGTGGCGGGCTTGGTGTTGTTCTGTGTCCGGGAGCGGATTATCAGCCTGGATGACTGATAATCTGCAACCGCGCTACAACTCCCGGGCGGACCGGGAATTCACGCCGGCCACGGTACCTGTAGCAGTCCGACCTGCCGGCGGTGGCGATCAGTGACTGCCAGGGATTCCGGATTCATCCAATCCGCTTGGCCCCACTCAGCAACGGCGAATGCGCAGGCAGATGAATGCGCAGCGCAGCGGGCCGAGCTTCGAAGCGCAGCTTCTCGCCACGCAGCGGTTCCCCATCCAGGTTGATGTCCAGGCCTTGCGCCGATTTCAACTCTACCCACGGCAGCCGCGCGCGGACGAACAGGTTGTCGATCCCAAGCCCGCCTTCGAGCAAGCTCTTGAGCGTACCGACCACCTCCTGCGGTGCTGGCAGGATGCTGATGTCGAGCAAGCCATCATCGGCCAGCGCGGTGGGACACAAGGGATGCCCACCCCCCGCTTGACGGCCGTTGCCGATTCCCAGCGCCAGCAAGTCTCCGCGCCAATGGAAATCCGGCCCAGTCAATTCACCGTACGCGGATTTTAATTCGCTGAAACGCGACAGCCCGGTGAACAGATAGGCTGCGCCACCGAGCACTCTCTTGAGATCTTCGGACGTATTGGCGGTAACCTGACTGCCAAACCCTCCGGTGGCCATGTTCAGAAACAGGTAGCCATCCACTGACCCCATGTCGACCGCCCGCGCGGGCACATCGAGAAGATCCAGTGCCCGCTCGATGTCCAGCGGAACACCCGCCGCCCGCGCAAAGTCATTAGCCGTGCCCAATGGCAGAATAATCAGACTTGCGTCGCTGTCGGCCAATGCCAACGCCTCGGCTACATCGCGCAGCGTGCCGTCGCCGCCGCCGGCGATGATCTGGCGGTGGCCTGCGCGCAGGGCTTCGGTCACCAGGCGCTGGGCGTCACCGGCCTCCCACGTCAGGCGCACCTCCAGTTCCCAACCGTGGTTGCGCTTGCGCTGCACGGCACTGCGAACGTTCTCGTTGAGTGCCTGCTTGCCATGGAGAATCAGTACTGCCCTGCGCTCTGTCATATGCCTTCCCTCGATTGCTGCAATTCGTTGCGTCAGATGTTGACCTCACGACCCGGCGAAAAAGCCTTCCACAAAATATTTTTTATCGCCCCACCCATCCGGCAAACGCCCGAACCAGCAGACCCAATCTTTGGTTAGGACCCTAAGGCTGATGTCTTCAGCGCTTATTTCTGTGCTCGGCCGCTCGCTGACGCTGACAGTGCGTGTTTCATGGTCTTTAATCTGCTCTAGCACTCATTTGGGGGAATTTCTGATCTGCATTTGGGAGTAGTCCTACGCCAGATTGTGAATAAATGGGATTTTTTCTCATCGGTGGGATTGAAATGCCGTTCAAGAGAGCGCTTAATCGACAAAATATTGGCTTTTTTCGGAATTTAATCCTAGAAAGTCATTATATTGACTCTTCACCCGAGCTAGCGTGCGGGGCAGGTCAGTCATGGATTCATGGATCGAAGATGTGAGGACGTATTATGCGACTGCAACCGGTCGACAGCCTTCAGCTCACGCGCACCAGTCTTATCGAGTATTTTCTATTCGCCGTCAGGCTGGTCCACGGAGTGACCTCCATTGTGCCGGGCATTGTGATTCTTGCCTTCTGGAAGGCGCAAACCCCTGAAGCACCTCATGGGTATCTGATGGTGCAGATGTTATTCGGGGTGGTCTGTGTGCTGATGTTTCAGGCGCTCGGGGTCTATTCCGAGGGCATTTTCAGCAACCGCACGCGCTTCAAAATGATCCTGTTCGTCTGGTCGTCGGCCTTCTGCGTACTGCTGTTCATGCACAAAGCCATGGACCTGTTTATCTACATTACCCAGGAGCAGCTCATGGTGTGGTTTATCGCCAGCCTGGTGATGTTTTGCACCGAGCGCGTGTTGCTGCTGATCATTTTCAAACGCCGGATGGCTCGCGGATTCTTTCTGCAGAGTGCGGTAATCCTTGGTGCCACGGAAAACGGCCAGCGGCTGGCTGAATACATGTTGCAGAATCAAGATATCCGTTCGGGTGTATTGGGGTTCATCGATGATCGCATCGGTCGTTTGCCCAAAACCATGTCCGGCCTGCCGCTGCTGGGCAACACCCGGGACCTGGAAACCCTAATTCGCGAGGAGAAAGTCACTCAGGTATTGGTCGCCCTGCCCTGGTCGGCCGAAAACCGCATGGACTACATCATTCGCGAACTGCGACGCCTGCCGGTAAATGTGCTGCTGGTGCCCGACATGGTGGCGTTCCGGCACGCTCATAACCGCATTACCGAAGTGGCCAGCCTGCCGATGTTCAACGCATCGGACGTACCGTTGCGTGGCTGGTCGCCGCTGTTCAAACGCATCGAGGACATGGTGCTGTCGAGCCTGGCGATCCTGCTGCTGTCCCCGGTGATGCTGACGATTGCCCTGGCGATCAAGCTCGACTCCCGAGGGCCGGTGCTGTTTTGGCAGAAGCGCTACGGCTACAACAATCGGCTGATCACGGTGTGCAAATTCCGCTCCATGTACGCCCATCAGGCCGACGCCACGGCGCAGCAACAGACCGTCAAGGGCGACGCCAGGGTTACCCGGGTGGGACGCTTCATTCGCAAGACCAGCCTGGATGAATTACCGCAACTGTTCAATGTCTTCGCGGGCACTATGTCGATGGTCGGCCCGCGCCCCCACGCCACGGCTACCAAGGCCGCCGGCATATTGTTCGAACAAGCTGTCAAGGAGTACACCTCGCGCCATCGCGTCAAACCGGGGATCACCGGGCTGGCGCAGATAAACGGCTTTCGTGGTGAGACAGATACCGTGGAAAAGATCGAAAAGCGGGTCGAGTTCGATCTTGAATACATCGAAAACTGGTCCGTCTGGTTCGATCTATACATCCTTTTGCGCACTGTTCCGGCAGTGCTTTTTTCTCGCGAGGCCTACTGATGGGCACCCTGATTCCCTGCATTATCGCCGGCGGTGCCGGCACCCGTTTGTGGCCGGTCTCCCGTGAGGCGATGCCCAAACCTTTCATGCGCTTGCCCGACGGCGAAAGCCTGCTGCAGAAAACCTTTAATCGCGCCAGCGCCCTGCCTGGCGTTGAGAGCCTGCTGACGGTCACTAACCGCGAGGTGTACTTCCGCACCGTCGATGACTATCGGCTGCTGAACAAGCAGAAGATCCACCTGGATTTTTTGCTGGAGCCGTTTGGGCGCAACACCGCGCCGGCCATTGCTGCGGCCGCTTTGCACGTGCAAGCGCTGCACGGGGATGATGCCCAGTTGCTGATCCTTCCCGCCGATCAACTGATCGCTGATGCCCACGCCTTCGCCGAAGCCGTCACGGCCGCACGGGCGCTTTCGGATCAAGGCTGGCTGGTGACGTTCGGCCTGATCCCGACCCGCGCCGAAACCGGCTTTGGTTATATCGAAAAAGGCCAGGGGCTCAGCGACGAGGGCTACCAGGTCGCTCGCTTCGTCGAGAAACCCGATGCAGCCACCGCTAACGAATACCTCGCTGGCGGGCGGCACCTGTGGAACGCTGGCATGTTCTGCATGCGCGTCGACGTTCTGTTGCGCGAACTGCAAACCCACGCACCCGACGTGCTGAGCACGGTGCGTCAATGCCTTGCGCAGTGCGTCAGCAAGGAAGGCAGCAACGAGTTACAGACGGAACTGGACGCCGCCAGCTTCTCCCAGGTGCCGAATATCTCCATCGACTACGCGCTGCTTGAGCATTCTCAGAAGGTCGCCGTCGTCCCGTGCGAATTGGGCTGGAGCGATATCGGCTCCTGGCAGGCCATTCGCGAGCTGGCGCCTGCCGACAGCAACGGCAACCAGTTTAACGGCCAGGTGGTGCTGCACGATGTTACCAATTGCTATATCGACTCGAAGAAACGCCTGGTTGGCGCAGTGGGGCTGGACAACCTGATCATCATCGACACCCCGGATGCGCTGCTGATCGCCGACGCCGAGCGCACCCAGGAGGTCAAGCTGATCGCGCAGGAACTCAAGCGCCAGGGCCATCCGGCCTACCTGCTGCACAATACCGTGACTCGTCCGTGGGGCACCTACACGGTGCTGGAAGAAGGCAAACGCTTCAAAATCAAGCGCATCGTGGTCAAGCCACAGGGCTCGCTGTCGCTGCAGATGCACCATCATCGCAGCGAGCATTGGATCGTGGTCAGTGGCATGGCGCGGGTCACCAATAACGAACGCGAATTCATGCTCGACACCAATGAGTCGACCTTTATCCAGCCCGGCCACACCCATCGGCTGGTCAACCCAGGGGTGATCGATTTGGTGATGATCGAGGTCCAGAGCGGCGAATACCTGGGGGAAGACGACATCGTGCGTTTCACCGACATCTATGGCCGCGTGCCGGACGCCGCGAAAGCCTGACGACCATTACCCTTGAAAAGGCCGCGCACCGTGCGGCCAACGACCCAGCGAGGCAGCCGCGACATCCAACACCGACACATCGCACCCATTGGACTTGGCAGTACCGCCGACATGACTGTTTTACCCGCAAGGGAGCCGTATTCATGCATGACAGGAGTTTTGGACCAATGAAAAACACGCTGTTGCTCGCCAGCGCAGTGCTGCTGTGCGCCTGCAACACACCTGCACGGATCGGGCTTCCCGAGGCCCCGGAAATCAAGGCCGCGCAAGATGCAGGCAGGGCTTTGGCCGGTAAACCGTTGCCACCGGAGCGTATTCACGCCGGTGACACGTTGCGCATCGTGCGCAACACCGGCGAAGCCCCTTCCATTTCCGCGTTCACTGCCAACTCGATCTACGAGCTGACATTGTTTCCGGTGCTCAACGATGGCACGTTTTCCTACCCCTATATCGGCTCTGTGAAAGCCGCAGGGCTAACCGTGCCTCAGTTGATCACCGAACTTGAAGGCAGGTTGGCGCCGGTTTACCGGGAGACCGCCCTGACCATCAATATCAGCCAGGCACCGAGCAATGTGGTGTTCGTCGGCGGCGCAGTTCGCAATCCGTCCAACCTGCCGGTGCCCGTAGTGACCAACCTGGAGCAGGCGCTGGTGGGTGCAGGCGGGATCAACGCCGATGCCGATGCGACCAAGGTCGCGCTGCTGCGCCAGGGCGACGACGGCCTCTACAAAACCTACTTCTTCGATTACAGCAAGCTGCTCTACGCCGGCGGCGGCGGCCCCAGTGCGCCGGTGCTGCTACAGCGCGGCGATGTGGTGTTCGTTCCCAAATCCACGGTGGGCAACAAGGTCGACGGCGTGAACATGTACTTCAACCAGTTGATTCCCTTCTCCAAATCGTTGGGCTTCGGTGTGAATTACAACCTGCGCGACACCAATTAATCGGAAGGGACTACCGATATGATCACCATCCGCTCGTTCCGCGACCTGCTACGCCTGTTTTTCATTTTCAGGCGCGAGGTGCAGATCACGGTCATTGCCACTTTCACGATCATCGTGCTGGGCGCGTTTCTGTTGCCCAGTCGCTACGAGTCGACTGCATTGCTGCTGGTCAAACCCGGCCGTGACACCAGCACCGTGCCGATCGAGCTGGCGGACCGGCAGTCGCTCGCCGTACCCAGCACCCTGCGGGACCCGTTGCTGGATGAAGAACGGATGATCACCGGGCGTACGATCGTCGGGCTGGTGGCTCAGCAATACATGGAGACGTTGGCACACGCCTCACAGCCTTCAGGTTTCATGGCGACCTTGAAGAACGCCCCCAACATCGCTTTTGATTGGCTGGTCAGTGCCGTGCGAAGGGTGCTGGAGGTGATGGGGCTGGTGGCCGAACGCACGCCCGAAGACCGTCTGACAGAAGATATGCAGAAAAACTTCAAAGTCAGCCATGACCCGGGATCTTCCGTGATGGAATTGACGTTGACCTGGAGCGATCCCCAGGTTGCTCGGACGATGCTGACCAACTGGGTCGAGCAATATCAGCAAGAGCGCACCCGTACCCTGGGGCGGGTGAGCCTGTATGCCTTCTATGAGCAAGCGGTCAAAGACACTCAAACCAATATCCTCTCTCATAAACATCAAATTCAGACCCTGCTCAATCAGTTGGGAACCGTCAGCATTGCCCAGCGCCTGGCCGATGTTGCCCAGGGTCTGAATGACTTGCGCACCGAGCGTAACAACACCCTGCGCTCCCTCGCCGCGACCAGGGCCGGTATCGACAAGATTCAGGAGCAGATCAACAGGCAGGCACGGCTGATCAGCTCGGGCAAGGAACTGGCGCTCAACCCTACCCGCCAGGACTTGCAGAACCGCATCAACAGCAAGGAAGTCGAGCGCCAGGAACTGCTGCGCTCATTTAAGGAAAGTGCGCCTCCGGTTCAGGCGCTAGACAACGAAATCAAGAACCTCAAGGCGCTGTGGTCGAGCCAGAGCACGACCGTGCAGAGAACCGAAAACATCGCACCCAATCCGTTGTTCACCCGTTTGCAGAACATCCTCAACGATCAGCAGGCCAGCTACGCCCGGCTGCAAATCCAGCTGCAACAGCTGGACGGGCAACTGGCGCAACTGGAGAAGGACCGTCAACGGGCGCTGGATCTCGAACCGCAGTTCTCGCGCCTGCAAAGCGAACTGGAAGCCGAAGCCAAAAATTACACGCTCTATACCGACAGCCTCGAGAAAGCCCGTATCGATCAGGAGCTGGATAACAAGCGAATCAGCAACATCGCGATCGTCGAGCCTGCGACGTTTAATCCCAGCAAGGTGTTTCCGAAAAGCCTGATGCTACTACTGGTGGCCATCCCACTGAGCCTGGGGGTCGGCGCCCTGGCCATGTACCTCTTCTACCTGCTGGATCAGCGTATTCACGATGCCGACAAAATCGAAGCCCAATTCGGCGTACCGGTCTGGACCACGCTGCAGGACCTGACCACGCAGGAACCACAGCTGCGCAGCGCGTTCACCGCCAGCCTCTACCGGCTTTACAGCGTGCTGCCGCTCAAACAGGTGCCGCAAAGAGGCTTAAGCATCGGCATGACATCAGCCCATTCCGGCGAAGGGGTGACGTTCATCATCGAGCACCTGCGCGATCTGCTGCAGGAACTGGGTCATCTGGTTCGCATTGGTGACGACCGGCCAGTGGAGCCCGGGGAAATCCAGCTCATCGATGCATCGGCCTTTTTCACCCGACAGGAAACGTTTGTGCATCTGCGCGACGCCGATCTGATCGTGCTGGTGCTGGAAGCCGACCGGTCCACCGTGCCGAAGCTGCAAAACGCCTTGGCTACCTTGTCTACCGCGTTCGGCCGGGTTGACGGCGTGATCCTCAATCGCCGGCGTTTCCAGATCCCACAAAAAGTGCTGACCTGGCTTGGCCGTTATCGGAGTCAATCCTGAAATGCAGATCGCCCTCCTCGCTCCGCTGCCCCCCGAGCAGAATGGAATCGCCGACTACGCCGGTCATCTCAAGCAGGCCCTTGAGGACCTTGGCGTGCGTGTCAAAACCCCGTTGCAAGGTGTCCGTAATGACCCTGAAGCCGCCCGGCAGCGGGTGAACGAGGCCCAATGGCAGGATGTCGACCTGGTGCACGCCGAAATCGGCGGCGGTCGCTTGGCCGAATTCCATGCACTGCGAGCGCTGCGCCAGCGTTTCCCGCACCTGCCCCTAACGGCGACGGTACACGACCCGGAACGTCTGGTCTGGCGCAGGAAAAACCTGCCGTGGCCACTGTCAATAATGGCGTCACTGCGCTCGCCCTTGCCTGAAGTCGCCACTGTGCTGGCCGACCCGCTATGCCTGCACGAGGAACGCCAGCTGGCCCGGCAATTGACACGTCTGGTGACTTTGACCGAGGCCGGCAACCGCAGCCTCAGAGAGCGCATGGGGTTGCAGCAGTCGCAAATGGCAGTCATTGCCCACGGCAACCTGCCTATCGCACCAGCGCCCCTGCCTCCATTGGACCCGTTAAGACTGCTTTACTTCGGTTTCATCTACCGCGGTAAAGGCATCGAAGACCTGCTGCAAGCGATGGCTCGGCTGTTCATTGAGAAACCTGCTCTACGCTCTCGGGTCCGCCTGACACTGGCCGGCGGCAGCGAGCCGGAAATGGCGTTCGGTCCTTCAGGCAGCTATCTGGAGCAACTGCGCCAACGCATCCGCGAGCTGGGCCTGACCGACCTGATCGGCTGGCACCTGGACTTGCCCGCGGCGGACATACCCCACGTGATCCAGGCCCACCATGTGATGGTTCTGCCCTACCGCGAGTCGAGCAAGCTGAAGATCCTCGGCAAGCTGCGCGGCACCAGTGGCGCATTGTCGTGGGCCACCGCGTGCGGGCGCGGGGTAATCACCTCGGACGCGCGCTCATTCGCCGAAGAGGTGTCCCACGGCAATGGCGAAATCTATCCACAAGGCAATGTCCCGGCGTTGACCGAGGCCCTGTTGCGCTTGTGCGAACATCCACGCCAGGCTCAGGTCTGGGCAGAGCGCGCGGCTGCGCTGGGCCAGGAGCGGGTCTGGAGCCTGACCGCCGAGCGGTTCCGACAACTCTTCCAACAGGCTTGCGAGGTGCGCTGAATGAAGGGCAAAACGTTACTGGCCATGGCGGTGCTAAGCACCTGCGCGTTGATTTTCAGCAGCCCGCAGGCGCAGGCCGAAACGATGCTGCAGGGTTCACGCGCCGTGACCTGGAAGGATTTTCTGGGGGTCAACGTGCAGTTTCAGTACTTCACCCCGGACATTTACCAGAAGCAGATGGATCGCCTTGATCAACTGGGCCTGAACTGGGTCCGCTGGGCCCTGCACTGGCCCGTGCTGGAACCGGCACAAGAACAGTACAACATGGCCGACCTCGACGCGGCGATGCAAGCCGCGCGCCCCCATGGCTACAACACCGTGGCGTACCTGGTCGGCTCGGCGACCTTCGACAGCAGAGCGCCATCAGGGGCCAGCAATGCCGGTCAATACCCGCCACGCGACGACAGCATCTTCGCACAGCGCATGACCGCGCTAGCCCTGCGTTACCCGCAGGTCAGTCACTGGCAAGTATGGAACGAGCCAAACATCATCTGGCTGCCCCAGGCCGATCCGGTGGCGTATTACACCCTGCTGACCACCACCGCCAACGCCATCCGCAGCGCGTTGCCGGGCAAGCCGATGGTCACTGCGGGCGTCGCCTACTACGGGCAGATCCGCGGCTCGACCGGCTCCATGTTGCAGTCGATGGTTGACCAGGGCCTGGCTGGCCAAACTATCGTCGCTGCCTACCATCCGTACTCCGAATACCCGGAGGGCGATTCGGTGCCCGACCGTGATTTTCTGGTGCGCGCCAACGCTCTTAACGCAAGTCTGCACGGCGCGGGGGTCAGCCAGGTGTGGGCCACCGAATGGGGCTGGTCGAGCTACAGCGGCCCGGTAGAAATGCAGCACATTATCGGCCTCGACGGTCAGGCCGACTACACCCTGCGCCGTCTGGCGCTGATGAGCACCCAGGATTACCAGCGCATCTTTTTATTCAACCTGAGCGACCTGGACGAGCGCGCCAGTGTGCGCGACCGCGGCTACGGACTGCTCGACCTGAACGGCGAGCCCAAGCCGGTGTACACCGCACTGAAGAACTTCCTCGACATCACGGGTCCGACGTTGCAACCAGGCGATCCGCCCGCTCTGGCGTCGGCGCCGGAGGACATGTTCGCCGTCGCCTGGAACAAGCCCGACGGCACACACCTGCTGATGGCCTGGAGTGCCAGCAGCGCCCATCTGAACCTCCCCGGCATCAACAATGCGACGCTGTATGACCCGCTGACCGGCAAGCACAGCCCTCTTGCCAATGCCAAGGGCATCGACATGGCCCTGACGCCTACCCTGCAAATCCTGGCCTGGAAACCCTAGTCATGCGAATTCTCTGGACACTGCCTTACCTACCCTGGCCCACCACCAGCGGCGGCAAGACACGGGAATACCATCTGCTGCGCAACCTTGCTGCACGCGGGCATCGCATCACCCTGCTGGTGCAATCGAAAACCGATTTGACCGACGCCACCCGGGCTGCGCTGGAGCCGTGGCTGGAGCGTCTGATCGTGGTGCCTCGCCGGCCTTTGCGCAGCGTGCGCACCCTGCTTGCGGTGGCGTTTGCACGTGCGCCGATGCTGGCCAGCGCCAACGGCTTTTCACCACAACTGCAGCAGGCGTTCGCCACCCTGTTGCAGGAATCGTGGGATGTGATCCAGATCCAGCATAGCTACGCCTTCCAGCCGTTCGAGGCGCCGCTCAGGCATGCCGGCAAGTCGTTCATCCTGGTCGAGCACAACATCGAATCCGGGCTGGGCGCCGCCAGTTATCTGAAATTTCCGGCCTGGGCGCGGCCTTTCGTGTGCTTCGACCAATGGCGTTATCGGCAGTGGGAGAAGCGCATTTTCCCGCAAACCCGCGCCCTGATCGCCGTCACGGAAGACGACGCCAGTGAGCTGGCCCGCATGACCTCCCGCGCAACCCACCTGGTGGTCAACGGTGTGGACTGCGACTACTACGCCCAGGTCTGCCCGGACCGCTACAGCCGCCGTTTGTTGTTCGTCGGCAATTACGAATACGGGCCAAACGTCGACGCGGTGCACTGGGCGCTGGAGCGCATCATGCCCAAGGTGTGGAACATGGATCCGTTGGTGCGCCTGACCATTGGCGGTTATGCCCTGCCCTCTGAATGGCGGCAGCGCTGGCCCGACCCGCGCATCGACTGGCTGGGCTATGTCCCGGACCTGCGAACGGTGCAGAAAGAAGCCGCGATCTTCTTCGCTCCGCTGCGCGAAGGCGGCGGCTCCAAACTCAAGGTGCTCGAAGCCATGGCAGCCGGGCTACCAGTGGTCACCACCGAACAGGGCAGTTCAGGGCTCAAGGTGCTCAACGGTACCCATTACCTGGGCTGCGACGACGCCGACGGGTTGGCGCGGCTGCTGGTCGAAGCCATCGAGAAACCGGCGCAACTGGCGAAAATCGGTGAGGCGGGCCGCGCCTATGTACGGCAATACCATGATTGGTCGGTGTCTGCCGCGCAGCTGGAAGGCATCTATTGGCGGGTCCATCAACACAAGGATGCTAAAGCATGCGCGTAGGACTGGATTATCGGCCCGCCACGGGCTTTCCCAGCAGCGGCATCGGTCGTCAGAACATCGCGCTGGAACAGGCCTTTCGCGCACTTGGCGATGTGCAATTGCAGCTGTTCAGCGTCGGGCCTTACGGGCACCCCATTCGCCGCATCGCGCACTGTCCCACCTGGGCCACGCCGCTCGATGGCATCCATCGCCTGCCCGAGCGCCTGCGGTTCGAGGCACAGTTCCTGCCGGGCGCGCTGCGCGAAGCCGAGGTTCAGGTGTACGTCGCGAACATGAACATGGGCCTGCCCATCGGCCGTAAACCGGCGGGCCTGCGTTACGTCCTGCAATTGCACGACCTGTTCCAGCTGACCATGAGCAATAACCATGGCTCGCGGCTCAAGGCGAGGATCTATGGCCTGACCGACCGGCTCTCCATCGGCCACTCGGTCAGGGTCGCAGACCGGATCTGGGCGCCCTCGCAATTTACCGCCGACGAAACCGCGCGATTGTTTCCCGCCGCGCGCAGCAAGATCCGGGTCATGCCCCACGTCGTCGAGGGCTTCAGCGTTGCACCGGTCGAACTCGACAGCCCGCTGCCGGAGCGTTACTGGTTGTGCGTCGGTACCCGCGAACCACGCAAGAACATCCCGTTTTTCTTCGACGCGTGGCAGATCGCCCGGCGACAGTTTCCCGGCACACCGGACCTGGTGTTGATCGGCGGCAGCGATTGCCTCGGCAATGCGCAGCGCGAAACGCCTGGCTTGCATGCCATCAGCGGCATCAGCGATGGTCAGCTGCACCATGTCTATCAACGGGCCGAACGGCTCTGGCAACCCTCCTATGGCGAGGGTTTTGGCCTGCCGGTGGTCGAAGCGTTGAGCGTGGGCACCCCGGTGGCGGTGGCCACCGGCTCGTCGCTGGATGAGGTCACGCCCCCGGACAGCCCGCGCTTTTCACCTACCGATCTGGCTGCGCTGGTGCGCCTGATGGGGGTACTGTCCACGGCGGAACGCGAGCACCCGGTGCCGCTGAAAGCCTGGGCCGACGGTTACGGCGTGGCAGCTTTCCGTCAGCGCTTCAACGAGATGCTCCAGGAGCTGCGCTGATGCCCTTGGCGCTGCCCGTAGGCTTACTGATCGCGCTGCTGTTTGGCGTACTGGTCTGCCTGCTGCCGCCGGTACAGGTGACAGCGGCACTGATCGGTGTCGCAGCCATCCTGACGATCATCCGTCGGCCGTTGCGTGGGCTGCTGCTGTTCGGCGTGCTGTCGACGTTCCTGCCTTACGCGACAGTCCAGATCGGTATCCGCACCACGGTGTCCGAAGCCTTGCTGCTGCTGATCTGGGCCAGTCTGCTGGCTCACCGATTGTTCGCGCTGTATAACCCGCCGCTAGACCTGCTGCGCACCGAGCGCTGGCTGATCGCGCTGATGCTGTTCAGCGCCTTGCCGTTCGTGGCCGGGCAACTGATGGTGCATGTCGACGGCAACGGACCGATCAATTGGATACGCTGGCTGTTCAACCTGTCGGCGCTGTTCCTGGTGCCGCAGTTACTGCGCGATGAGCGCTCACGCGAGCAGATGACCATCGCGTTGCTGCTCGGCACGCTGTTGCTGTTGCTGCTGTCGATTCCGGTGTATCTGAAGAGCGGCAATTCCACGGCGATCATTTCCATCATTGGCGGCCTGGGCTACAGCAACCTGGACACCCTCAACGAAGGTCTGAGCGGTCTGTCGACCCGCATGGGTACGCCTTGGACCCACCCCAACATCGCCGGCGGCGCGATGGCCATGCTGCTGCCGCTGGCGTTCTGCATCGGCATCACCCGCCGGGGTCCGGTGCGCGTGCTAGGTCTGGCAGTGGCCATGCTGGCGTTGGCCGGCCTGCTATTTACCGGTTCACGGGGGGCCTTGGTCAGCCTGGTCGTGGTCATGTGCTGGATGGCCCGCAGGCGGGTGCCTTACGTCGGGCGCATGTTGATGGCCGGGGCGTTTCTGGGCTTTCTGGTGTTGATGTTCTATCCGCCACTGCAAGACCGCCTGATGGGCCTGTTCACCAGCGATGACGCCAGCACTGCAGTCCGTTTCCAGGAGTATTCGCACTTTCCGGAAGCGATGGGCATGTTCCCGCTGGGCATCGGTTTCAAGGTCGACCCACCGATCCCGGGTACCCGCCTGCTCGGGATTTCCAACCTGTGGCTCAATTACGTCTACAAACTGGGCGTGCCTGGCATGTTGTTGTTTGTGACGGTGACCGTGAGTTGGTGGCGGGAGTCTCGAATGCCGCGAAACACCGTCACCCTGAACCGCGACACAGCCCTTTGGCTCGGCACGCGAGTGGGCGTCATGGCAGCGTTGTTCAGCGGTCTTTTCGACCATTATTTCAGCTTTACCACGGTGCTGATTGCGCTGTTCTGGCTGCTGCTGGGGCTGAACCTGCATGAAGCCAGGCGCTTGCAGCGAAAGGCGCAGGCTACCGAATCCGATCTGGGGGATAGACCATGAAGCACCGCATGATGCACTCGCACAACCTGCGTCAGGCCTTGCCGGAATACGCGCGCAAGATGGGGGTCAGCGCCGAGGAGCTGGAGAGCACTTACGAGTGGATGCTGGCAAACGAGGTCTGCTTCGAAACCCCGATCAAGGACCAGACCCTGTGCTTCATCAGCTACCTGGACATTCAGTCGCGTATCGAGCCGCCGCTGGCGCGTCGCTTTTATCGCTTGCTGTCCCGGGAAACCGCAGGTGCACTGATTCCTTTGTACGGGATCAACTGGCCGACCCTGCGCGACCGCCTGCTGCGCACATGGGAACAGGCCTATAACATTCTCATCTGCAAGATCCCCAGCCACACCTTGCGGCTGCTCTGGCTGCGTGTGGGTGGGGCAAAGATCGGCAAGGGCTCGACGGTCTGGCGCAATACGGAAATCCTTGGGGTCGATGGCCTGCGCATCGGCGAGGACAGCACCATCGGCTGGCATTGCCAACTGGACGCACGAGGCGGCCTGATCATCGGCAACCACGTCACCATCGCTTCTCATGTGCTGATCATCGCAGGGGGGCATGACCTCAAAGCTCCGGAATTCTGGGCAGTGGGTGGCCCGGTCTATATCCGTGACTATGCCTGGATCGCCAGTCGGGCCTTGTTGTCATTCGGTGCCGACATTGGCGAAGGCGCGGTAGTCGGGGGCGGCTCAGTGGTGTCCAAGGCGATCCCGCCCTACGCCATCGTCAGCGGCCCGAACGCCGAGATCAAAGGTGAACGTGCCCGTGGCCTCAATTACAAAGTGGGCGGCAAAGGCCTGTTCACTTTGTTCCACTGAGCCACTGGCGTGTTTGGTTCGACGTTATGGCTGACGCTTGCCACCCTCACCGGGCTTGCGGCGGGTTTTGCCCGCGAATGGCTGCTGGTGGCGGCATGGGGCGCTGGCGGGCGCAGCGATGCGTTTCTGGTTGCGCTATTTCTGCCTGAAGCATTGCGCATGGCGTTGGCCGCCGGCTTGCTGAGTGCCGCCGCACTGCCGCTTTACCAGCAGCGCTCGGCGCAGGAACAGCAGCAATGGCTCGGCGCGCTGGCGCCACAGGTGTTGCTCTGCGGCGTGGGGCTTAGCACGCTGCTGAGCCTGGGCTCGCCGTTATGGGTACGGCTGGTCGGACCGGGGCTGGATGAGAACGGCTATGCGCTGGCGGCCGCTTCGCTGCACTGGCTGGCGTGGTCGGCGCCGGGCTTCTTGTTGCATGCCTTACTCTGCGTGCCGCTGCAGGCGCGTTCGCGTTTCGTCCTGGCAGGGCTGGGTTCGTTGCTGTTCAACCTGCCGCCGGTGATCTATCTGGCCATGATGCGCCACGACGCGTCACCCACGGGTCTGGCCGGGGCGTGCCTGCTGGGCAGTCTGTTGATGCCCGGCCTGCTGCTGCCGGCTGTGCTGCGCGACGGCTGGAAACCCTGGCGCCGGACACAGGCTCCGGGCGCAGGTCGCGAGCTGCTGCAGCGCATAGGGCCGTTGCTCAGCAGCAATCTGGCAAGCCAGGGGCTGGCGCTGATGGAACGCATGGTCGCGTCGCTATTGGGGGAAGGCGCGGTGACCTGGGTCAACCTGGCGCGCAAGCTGATCAATCTGCCGCTGATTGCGCTGATGAGCCTGAATCAGGTGCTACTGGGTTTGATGAGCGGCACCCAAGGCGATCAACGCATGGCGCTGCTGCGCAAGGGCCTGAGCAGTGCGACCTTGCTCACCGTGCCCGCTGTAGCCGGGCTGATTGGCGCAGCGGGCGCACTGGTCACGCTGCTGTTGCCCAATCAGGCAGTCGATGGGCCGTTGCCGGAACTGCTGGGATGGTTTGCCGTGCCTCTGATGTTCGGCGCCTGGAACGCGTTGCTGGCCCGTTACGCCTATGCAGCGGGTGATACGCGTCTGCCGCTCAACTGCGAACTGACCGGCAGCCTGCTAAACGCTGTGCTGCTCGCGATTCTGCCGTTCTTCTTCGGGCTTATCGGCATCGCCATGGCCGCTGTGTGTGGCGCGATCCTGACCGGCGTGCTGTTGATGCGCCGTCAACAGTTGCTCAACCGACTGCCGTGGCGCCAACAGTGGCTATTTGGCGCGGCGGTCATGCTACTGGCCGCGACTGTGCTACACCCGCTGACCCATGCATGGCTGCAATTGGGATTGAGCTGCATGTATGGCGCGATAGTGCTGGTGGGGCTGGCGCTATGGCTCAGGCCGTGGCGTGGCGCATGACCTGTGTGAATGCTCAAATGCGCGTGGGTTTCACTGCGTCTGGAATATAGGACTAATCATTACTGCTGCTACAAATGGATATTTCACTTTTACGTGCTTGCTGACTTGCAGCCTGACCCACTGCAGCGCTGCAGCTAAAATACTGCAGCTTCATAAGCCACCCATGGTGTTCTTCAAACGCAGGGATCTCGATCAGCAATCAGATACTGCTCCTTGAAACCATCAAGCTTCGCTCAGCACTCCTACCCACCAAGATTGTGTACGGATCAAGACGTCAGCTTTTCCGGCCATACCCCGGCATTGCGCTCGTCAGCAGTGGTACAGATGTGTTTGACGGTCTGGCGCAGCCAGCGGTGTGCCGGGTCCTTGTCGAAACGCGGGTGCCAGGCCTGCACCACATTGACCGGTTCAAGCTCCAGCGGAATGACCAACGGACGCATCCGCAGGCCCAGATCACGCAGGCCCCACAAGACTGTTTCGGGCAACGGAACAATAAGATCGGAACCGGCAATGGCGAAAATCGCCGAGTGGAAATTGGGCGTGGTCAAGGTGATGCGCCGAGACAACCCCTGTGATTCCAGAGCAGCATCGATCGGCCCGAGTGCGAGGCCGCGACGAGAGACGCTGACGTGTTCGTAGCGGGCGAAGCGTTCGGGTGTGATCGGTTCGTTGAAGATAGGATGTTCCTCACGAGCCAAGGCGACGAACATTGTCGTAAACAGCTGCTGAACCTTGATCTCGGGACCGAAATTGCGCCGTGAGATGATGTGCAGGTCGATCCGCCCTTCGCGCAAAGCGTCATCGTCGCCCTCGCCTTCTGGAGCAAAACGCAAGGTGCTACGGGGAGCCTGGGTTCGCAAGCCCTCGACCAGATGTCCGCCGAACGTGCCGAAGAACACATCATTGGAACGCACGTTGAAACGCCGCTCCAAGGTGTTCATGTCAACCTCGTCACGCGCCTGAAATACGTGGGTGGCCTGCTCTAACAGAGTGCGCACTTGCCCCTGTAATGCAAGCGCTCGTGGCGTGGGTACCAGTCCGCGGCCTGCACGCACCAGCACAGGGTCGCCCAGTGCCTCGCGAATCCGCGTCAGGGTGCGGCTCATTGCCGCCGGGCTCAGATGCATCCGTCTGGCGGCGGCGACGACACTGCCTTCCTCTAGCAGGGCATCAAGCGCGATGAGCAAGTTCATGTCAGGCAAGGGCATGGTGGAGCGTCCGTAAGCAAAAGGGTCAATGGTGTGGGAAGGGATCGAGGATAAGCGCTGACCCGACACGCATGCAGACCGCTGTGGAAGCGAATTCATTCGAAGGCGTATGCCAGGCCATATACACCGATGGCCGCACCGGCCTCTCGCGGATGCACTCGCTACCACAGGTTCGGCGGCGGGCCAGCGCAATCGCAATACACAATGCTGCACTCACAACGCTTCATCGACCCCATACTCGCTCCCCACTGCGGGAGCAAATTCATCCGCGAGGCGGCAGTCCAGACCATGAATCCTGAATGGCGAACCACTCCTTTAATCACTCATCCGCTCCGGCAGGGGTCACGCCAATTCTGAAATCTCGATCAGATTCAGATCCGGGTCGCGAACATACACCGAGCGAATCGGCCCGGTTGCGCCGGTGCGCATGACCGGGCCTTCGATGATCGGCCATGGCGCAGCGTTGAGGCGCTCGATGATCTGCTCAAGCGGGATCGAGGCAATGAAGCACAAATCAAGCGCGCCCGGCACCGGAAGATGGGCCTTGGGTTCAAATTCCTTACCGCGAATGTGCAGGTTGATCTTCTGACTGCCAAAAGTGAAAGCCATGCGTCCACTGCCGAACGTCTCCAGCTGCATGCCCAGCACGCGCGTATAGAAGTCCACCGAGGCGTCTGCGTTTATCGTAGTCAGGACCAGGTGGTCGAGGTGATCAATCATGACGTCTCCGAATGTCTTCTTCAAATCGACCGTGCCGCCATACAGCGCGCTGTTGCATGTCGATGCCCGACTCGTCCAGAACTCATGGAGATGCTCCCCGGCCTCTGGAAAGTCGCGCCGTTGTTTGCGAACGGGGCAGCAATCCGGCGTCGATCGGTCTGCCACGGTGTGGAAACTCTACCACCCTCCACCCAACGACTTGTAGAGGCCTACCAGCGCCAGACGCTGCGCCGTGGAGCTGTCTACCCATTGCTCCTGACCTGCCAGCAACGCACGCTGCACGGTGAGCACATTGAGGAAATCCACCGCACCCGCCTTGTACTGCTCCTGCGCGGTCATCAGCGCAATCCGGTTCTGCTGCACTGCTTGCTCAAGTTTGTGCTGCTGCAACTGACTGGCGTTGTAAAGGCTCATGCTGTCGTCTATTTCCTGCCAGGCGCGCAGCACAATCTTCTGGTAATCGAGCGCCGCTTCCTGCTCCTGAGCCTCGCGCAACTGCAACATACCGCGCAGGCGACCGCCTTCGAAGATCGGCACGCTCAGTTGGGGGCCCATGCCAAAGGCGCGGGATCCCCAACTGCCGAAATCCGCCAGTTGCATGGACTGAAACCCGACATTGCCCGACAGCACAATGCGTGGATAAAAGTCGCCTTCGGCCACCCCGACATTGGCCGCCGCCATGTGCATGCGCGCTTGGGCCTGACGAATGTCGGGACGCCTTTGCGCAAGTTCCGAAGGAAGTCCCACCGGAATTGAAGGTGGTAGAGCCGTGTGCTCAACGGGCTTTAACAATTGATATTGCAGGGTTCGCGGCGGCTGAGCCAACAGCAGGCTCAGCGCATTGACCAGTTGGGCCTGGCGCTGCTCCAGCTGCGGAATTCGCGCTTCAATGGTCGCAACCTGAGCCGAAGCCTGCGCCACATCAAGATGGGTGGCTACACCGCTGCCCAGGCGCACGGTCGACAGTTCCAGACTGTTGTGCGACACCTCCAGATTGTCGCGGGTCACGGCAAGCGTATCCTGTACTCCGCGCAGTTGCAGGTAGTCGCGCGCAGCCTCGGCCTGTATCGACAGCAGCACGCCACGGCGATCATTGTCGGCCACGGCCACCGAGGCATCAGCCGCTTCGAGCTCACGCTTAACCCGGCCCCACAGGTCTAATTCCCAGGCAGCATCCAGGCCGCCGTCCCACAGATTGAACGCTGACGTGCCACTCAGGCCTGATGGGTCGTTCAGGCCCTCGCCACTGTTGCGGGCGCGCTGATAGCTCACCCCGGCGGATACCGAAGGCAACTGGTCACCCGCCACGACCTGTCGTGTGGCGCGGCTCTGTTCAAGACGATTGCTGGCGATTTTCAGGTCGAGGTTAGCGCTCGTCGCGCGGTCGATCAGCGACGACAGGACCGGGTCATTGAACACCTCCCACCAACGTGCCTTGATCGGTGTCGGCTGAGGCTGGCTGTCAGCCTTTTCGCCCCGGATCGGCAGCCAGTCCACCTGCGCGGTGGATGTCGGCGGCTGAAACTCATGGCCCACCTGACAGGCTGACAACGCCAATACCAACGCCGAAAGCGTCAGCGACCCGATAAATGGGAGGACACCTGGACCTATCGGACTGAGCCTGCTCACGGGGACTTTGTTTCTGCTCGAAGCAATGTCGCGGTGGTTCATCGCGCACTGACCTCTTCGACCGCGTCCGATTGAGTATCGATGCTGGCGTCCACCGACATGCCCACCCGCAGACGACCGAGCAGCGGCTGCTGCGGATCGAGCACGATCTTCACCGGCAGGCGTTGTACAACCTTGGTGAAGTTACCGGTGGCGTTGTCGGGCCTGATCGCGGCGAAGGTCACTCCGGTTGCCGGGGCAATACTCTGTACACGCCCCTTGAGCGTCTCCCCGGAGAAGGTATCGACGTGTACCTCTACCGCCTGCCCCTGCGTCACATGAGTCAGCTGGGTTTCCTGAAAGTTACCGATCACATACACCCGATTCAGCGGCACCACCGACAGCAGGCGTGTGCCGGGCGTGACATAGTTGCCAATGCGCACGGCACGCTCGCCGACCATGCCGTCGACCGGCGCAACGATGTGCGTGTAAGACAGCTGCAGTTGCGCCTGATCGCGAGCAGCCTGTGCGCGTTTCAAGCCAGCTTCGGCGGCATGTTGCAACGCCACGAGAATCTCCACCTGCTTGCGCTCGGCGGCCAGTGCCGCAGCCGCACTGGCCTGCCGGGCACGGGCACTGTCAATGCGGTTGCGCGCTTGCTGGGCGTTCTGTACGGTCCCCGCCCCCACGCCCGCCAAGTGGTCGTAGCGCGCTTGCTCCTGTTGAGCGAATACCACTTCGGCCTTGCTCGCCGCGAGCGTCGCGTCCGCCTGTGAAATCACCGAATCCTGACGCTGCAGCACCGCATTGGCCTGCTCGTATCGGGCCTTGGCTGCCAGCACTTGGGCGTCGGATGCGGCCAGAGCGGTCTGAAAATCCCGGTCATCGATCACTGCCAGCAACTGTCCGGCCTTGACCTGCTGATTGTCCTCAACCAGCACCTGACTGACGAACCCTGCGATTTTCGGCGCGACGTTGGAATAGTCGGCAGTGACATACGCGTCGTTGGTGTTTTGCCGCCCGCCGTTGCTGCTGAATCCATAAATACCGACAACCGCCAGCGCGATCACGGCGCCACACAGGGCTAGTGTTTGTTTTGAAGTCATGTTCATGACGGTGCTCTTGGACAGTGAGGGTTGTTCAAGCTGCTGCACGCGGCGGGTAGACCCGGCTCGGCATCAGCGGAATAAGCAGGATCAGCGCGGCGGCGACCCAGCCCATGCAGTAATAAAGATCGATGCTGGTCAGGGTCACCGCCTGCTCGTGAACCCGATGCGCCAGCGAAGCCATGGAATCCTGGCCCGCCAGCTGCGGACTATTGCCCAAGCGGTCCACCAGCACGCTGGAATGAAAGTGCTGGCGCGAGGTGGTCAGTGCCTCCAGCAAGCCTGTGGCAATCACCGAAGCCAGCCCGCGCACGGTGTTGAACCACGCCGAGGCAAAGGGTCCGTCGGGAGGTGCAATGCCACCGGTGGCCTGCATCAGCAGCGGCATCACGGCCATCGGCTGACCGACCACCTGCAACAGCTGCAACGTATAGAAGTTGTCGCGAATCCAGTCAGGGCTCAGCTGCGTGCCGGCGAAGCAATACAGCGACAGTAGCCCCAGCCCGGCCGTCAGCACCCATCGGCAATCCATCGCGCGGATGTTGCAAAGCGCCGCCACCAACGGCAGCGCCAACAGTTGCGGAATCGCCACCAGCAGCATCATCGGCGCGGTCTGCAAGGGTCGGTAACCGTGCACCTGCGCCAGGTAGGTCGACGCAATCGAACCCGTCGCCGTCAGCACTACCAGCACCCCGCCCAACGTGATCAGGGCATGGGACAGATTCAGGCTGGAAAGCATCTGTAGCTTGAAGAACGGCACCGGGGTAAACCATTCGTTGACCATGAACAGCACCAGCAACAGCGCACCGCCACACAGCAAACGGGTGATCAGGGTGGATTCGAACCAGTCCAGGCGATTGCCCTGCAACAGTCCTGTCACCAACATGCAGATGGCGGGCGCCCCCAGTAAAACGCCACGCCAGTTGAAGGTCTTGAATCGCTCAAGACGCAGAGGATCCTGTGGAATGCCGTGGGCGATAGCGATCAGCGCTACCAGACACGGGGTGACGACCTGCCAGAACGTCCACCGCCAGCTGAAATACTCCGTCCACAACGCCGCCAGGGGCATCCCTAGACTCGGTGCGAATGTGGCAGTCAGTGCGTAGCCCGCCAGACCGTAGAGTTTGACGTTCGGCGGTAGAAACCTCAGCGCTACGGTCATCAGCATAGGTGGCAGACAACCTGCCGCCAGCCCTTGCAGCATGCGTAGTACAAGAAAGCTTGGATAGTCAGGCGCCAGCGGACACAGCACCGCCAGCACGGCGAATGCCGCAATGGCCCCCAGCGTGAAACGGCGCAGGGACAAGGTAACCGCGAACCAGGGCGCGAACGCCGTGGCCATCAGAGACGTAGCTGAATACAGTGAGGTGACCCAGGTGGCCTCGTCGTAACCGATGAACATCGCCCCGCGAATGTCCGCAAGCGCGATTCGGGTGACGCCCTCATTGATACCGGCCACCAGCACCGCCAGCAGCACGCCCACCAGACCGATTACGATTTGCAGGCCGAACGCAGCAGGGGCGGTTCCCTTGATCGCAGGAAGCGGAGCGGCGGGGGTCACGGCGCGAGTCGCTGACGAGTGCTCGGGGCGAAGACTGATGCAGGGCTAGACATGGTCGATAAACTCCGGAAACAACGGCTGTTTCCGCTAGTTTAAAAAGCCTGCGGGGTGAAAAAAATTGACATTCGGACAGTGTATGAGTGCGTCAGGCGCACGAATCATCAGCGCAATGCTGATGCCTCATGCAATGTCGCGGTCCCGCTGCGCATGTTCGCTGTCCCAGAAGCGCTTGTACATGCCCAAGCGCCGCTTCAAGGGCCGGGATAATCGCGCCTCCTCCTTGCCCAGTTTGAACGCCAGCAATTTCAAGCCGTTTCGCAAAAACGACGACGGCCACAGGTACCATCGGCGTATTCCGAGGAAGTCCAGCTCGGACTTCACATAGCGAATGCCTTCGCGCCGAGCGCCGCCAAAACGGGCGTGAATCCACGCCTCTCGAGCCTGAAACACGCCGATATCGAAATAGCGCCGAAACTCCTCGCGAAGGCCGTAGTTATGCGAGTGTCGACACACCGCCGAGCCCTCATAGGCGACTTTCCAGTGCGACAACAGCATTTTGGCGGCCACATACATGTCTTCGGAGAGGATGACATGCCGAGGAAATCCCCCCACCGCAAATAACGCATCGCGACGATACGCTGCGAACGAATTGGACATGAACGGCACCTTGATGCCCAGCTCTGGGATGTCCGAGAGGGTCTTGATGCGCGACACCGGCGGGTAATTGAACCAGCGCGCGTGCTGGGCCAGCACGGTGGCGTCCAGATGCGGCAATTGGCGGCCACACACCGCGCCAACCAGAGGGTCTTCAAAAGGCTGGAGGATGTTTTCCACGGCACGAGGGTCTTCGAGGTAGGCATCCTGGGTCAGGTAGACAAAGACGTCATAGCCCGGATGCGACTCGGCCATCATCTGCCGGGTGCCGCCATGATTGAAGTCTTTGCCGGGAATTTGGATGATGTCGTTGCAGCGGGCACGGGCCAGCTCCCAGGTGCCATCGGTGGACGTTGAATCAACGATCAGGGTATCGAAGCTCGCGGTCTGGGCCGTCAGGGAGTCGAGCAGTCGCTCAAGCTCCCTGCGCCCGTTGTACGTCGGGATCACACACGCTACGCGCAAGGCCTGCATAACAATACTCCGGGGTAAAGACTGGATACCCATTTGTCATGACGCACTTGAAGCGTAGCTCGGGATCCGGCAATCGGACCCCGCCGTCGGTCAGCCCATGACCTCGCTCAACGGAATGAAGTTGAGCAAATCACCCTCGGCCACAGTGGAGCCCTCGATGATCTCGATCAGCCCGTCAGCCCAGGCGGCGCTGCGCAACACACCTGAGCTTTGATTGCGGTAGGCGATCAGTCGGCCCTGCTCTAAACGCCCTCGCAGGTATTCGCGGCGATTGCCAGGCTTGCCCCAGACAAAACCGGCGGGCACCTTGAATTGAAGGGGGGTCACGTCGCTCACGCCCTGGCGCCGTAGCAGATAAGGCCTGGCCAGCAACGCGAAGGTCACCAGGGTCGAAGCGGGGTTGCCTGGTAAACCGATCACGGGCACACCGCGAAAATGCCCGAACGTCAGCGGCTTGCCGGGTTTGATCGCCAGCTTCCAAAGCGAAATCTCGCCCTCTTCACGCAGGGCATGGCCGAGAAAATCCGCCTCGCCCACGGACACGCCACCGGTTGACAGAATCAGGTCGACATCGCCCAGAGCCCCTAGCGCCTCGCGGGTTTTAACCAGGTCATCGGCCAGAATGCCAGCATCCACCACCTCGCAACCCAAGCGCTTGAGCCAACTGCACAGTAATACGCGATTGCTGTTGTAGATCTGCCCCGGCCCCAACGGCAGCCCCGGTTCGATCAACTCGTCGCCCGTGGACAGCACCGCTACCCGCGGGCGCCGCACCACTGGTAAGCGGGACAGACCCATGGTTGCAGCCAAGCCCAACTCGATCGGCGTCAGCACGGTGCCTGCGTCCAGCACCTTGTCGCCGACCGTGGTTTCCTGGCCTTTGGGCCGTATGTTCTGTGCAAGGCTCAGCGGCTCGAGGAAACGCACACGCTCGTCGGCCTGAACTTCGGCGTTTTCCTGCATTTCCACACAGTCGGCGCCTTCGGGGACCGGGGCGCCGGTGAAGATCCGCGCACAGGTACCCGGCTGCAAGGGCAAGGGCGCCTGCCCGGCGAAGATACGCTGGCTGACCGCCAGAGGCTCGCCTTTCCAGTCGCCAACGCGCAAGGCATAGCCGTCCATGGCGCTGTTGGGCCACGGCGGCAGGTCAAGGGTCGAGACCAGGTCCTGGGCAAGGATTCGCCCCTGCGCATCAGCCAGGTCCACCGTTTCACGTTCGCTAATCGGCGCGCCTTCAGCCAGGCTCATCAAGCGCTGCATGGCCTCCTCCACCGGAATCAGGCCACGCGGTTCAGGCTTGCTCATCGGTAGTCACCCACGGGTTGCGCACGGCTCGGCCTTTTTCAGGTGCGGCACGAAATTGCAGGGACGGAACGTGTTGTTCAACTGGTCGGCCAGGATCCCGTCCCAACCGGTGCGAACCGCGTTGGTCGAGCCCGGCAGGCAGCACACCAGCGTGCCGTTGGCCAGGCCCGCCAGCGCGCGCGACTGAATGGTCGAGCTGCCGATGTCCGGCACCGATATCTGGCGGAACAACTCGCCGAAACCGTCTACCTGCTTGTCCAGCAGGCATGCCACCGCTTCGGGGGTGCTGTCACGCCCGGTGAAGCCGGTGCCGCCTGTGATCAGCACCACCTGGACTTCGTCGTCGGCGATCCAGGTGGCGACCTGGGCGCGAATCTTGTAGAGGTCGTCCTTGAGCAGCACGCGCTCGATCAAGCCGTGACCGGCAGCGGTGAGGCGATCGACGAACATCTGCCCGGAGGTATCGTTATCGAAGGTGCGCGTGTCACTGACAGTGAGCACGGCAATGTTCAGCGGCACGAAAGGTGTGTCAGCCTTGGCTTTCATCGGCTAGGTCCAGTTGTCGGGGAAACAGTGCGGTGTTATATCACAGCACCCCTTTTTGCTGCGCCGACCGAGTTCGCCATGACTGCATCCGACACCCTCCCGCCCTGTTCGATCCTGCTGCTGGCCGGCGGTCAGGGCCAGCGCATGGGCGGTCGCGACAAAGGCCTGATCGAATGGCGCGGCGAACCGTTGATCAAGCATCTGCACCGCCTGACCCGCCCGCTGACCGACGACCTGATCATCTCCTGCAACCGCAATCGCGAACGTTACGCGTCGCTGGCCGATCAACTGGTGCAGGATGACCAGAGCGACTTTCCCGGCCCTTACGCCGGCATCCGTGCGGGCTTGGCGGCGGCGCGGCATGATTTCCTGCTGGTAATGCCGTGCGATACGCCATTGCTGGATCTGCAACTGCTGCACGGCCTGCGACATACCGCTGCAGCGCACCCGGGCAAACCGGTGATGATTCGCCAGGGCGAGCAATGGGAGCCGTTGCTGTGCTGCATTCCTGTGATGTACCAGCCTGTCTTTGAGCGGCATTGGCAACAAGGCCAGCGCAGCCCGCGGCGGACCATGGCCGAGCTGGGGGCAGTGGCCTTGCAGTGTGAAGCAGGGGATCGGCGTCTGGCGAACCTGAATACGCCTGAATTGTTGATCGACGTCAGGCAATAAATCCGTAGGCGGTGTTTGATGGCAAGCGCGATGTTTCATGGAACTTTGCCGACAACTGCTGCGTCAGAAACCTCACTACATAAAGAATCACCCTCGGAGACACAGTAATGAAACAACGGACTATTCCCGCAGCCCTCCTGCTCGCACTCGGCCTGGCCACTCTTGCCGGTTGCGCGTCGCCCACTGTGATCACGCTCAATGATGGCCGTGAAATCCAGGCGACCGACAAGCCGAAATACGACGAAGACTCCGGTTTCTACGAGTTCAAGCAGCTGGATGGCAAGGAAACCCGCATCAATAAAGATCAGGTGCGTACCGTCAAAGAGCTGTGATGCTGGATTGAGAGCACCAGACCCGCCTTTTCAGGCGGGTTTTTTTGGGTCTGAATTTCGGGCTTGTTCGGTAACGATTGTGGCGCAAATATTGGTCTGGCCACGCCCAGGTTGATCGTTCCCAAGCACCCTCTTGAAGTCGGCACACTCGGCTTCTGCCAAGAGGCCGTGGGGTTCTGACTTGCCGACGATCTGCTGCACTCCTCAGAATGCAGTCTTCCTGATTCAACCAAGGTAGCGGGCTTTGCTGCCGCTAAGCGCCAGATCGTTGGCAAGCCAAACTCGTACGCCCTTCGGGCAGAATCAAAAGCGGTGCCCTGATCTGCCTTATGTGGCGCACGCACTGGCTAGTGTTTTTTGATCGTTCCCACGCTCACTCCTGCATTCGGCACATTGTGCCTCTGCCGTTAGGCAGACCCCATACCGCGCCACCGCCTATAACGCGGATACAGCCAAAACCCTCTCGTCCGCGCACCCTGCACCATGTACCTTCACTGATACATTCATGACAATCCATCGACACCTGGCACCGTCACCCTTCCGCCCCGCTCGCCAGCGAAGTAGCATGGCAGCGTCGTTCCTCAATCGCGGCCTTTCCCGGCGGCATCACATGGCGGCAGCAACATGCAAACGACCCCCGACAGCAACACCGCCAACGCGCAGGCTGAAGAGCGCCGCTGGAATACCCGGGCGCTGATCGTCGACGACGACGTACCGATCCGGGAACTGCTGTGCGACTACCTGGCCCGGTTCAACATCCAAAGCACCGGCGTCACCGATGGCAACGCCATGCGCCAGGCACTGGCTGAGGAAACCTACGACGTCGTCGTGCTGGACCTGATGTTGCCCGGTGAAGACGGTCTGTCCCTGTGCCGCTGGCTGCGCAGCTCCTCCGATATCCCGATCCTCATGCTCACTGCCCGCTGCGAGCCGACCGACCGCATCATCGGCCTGGAACTGGGCGCTGACGATTACATGGCCAAACCCTTCGAGCCCCGCGAGCTGGTGGCCCGGATCCAGACCATCCTGCGCCGGGTCCGCGATGATCGCACCGAGGAGCGCACCACCCTGCGTTTCGATAACTGGCGCCTCAATAGCGTGTTGCGCCAGCTGACCGCCCCTGACGGACTGGTGGTGCCGCTGTCCAACGCCGAATTCCGCCTGCTGCGCGTTTTCCTCGAACGCCCGCGCCGGGTGCTTAACCGCGAACAACTGCTGGACGCCGCACGCGGGCGTTCCATCGAAGCCTTTGATCGCAGCATCGACCTGCTGGTCTCGCGCCTGCGCCAGAAACTGGGCGACGACCCGAAATCACCGCAACTGATCAAAACCATACGGGGTGAAGGCTACATGTTCGATGCCAGGGAGATTGGTTGATCCGCTCGGCCGATACGCTCTTTGCCCGATTGTTCGGCGGCGCGCTGCTGGCAATCGTGCTGGCGCACCTGCTGGCATTCATGTGGTTTCATCACTACGGCCCGCCAATGCCGCCCCCTCCGCCCATGCAGCAGGGCGATCAACCCGGCGCATCCGGCACAGCTCCCGACGCTCCCGGCGACTTCGCGTCCGCCCGCCCGCCCCGCCCGGCCAGGGACGCGTTGCGCCCGCCGCTTCCTCCACCGCCGGGCCGCGCGCCGTTCTTCGGTATTCCACTGACCCCGTTGTTCTTCCAACTGGTCACGCTGGTGATTGCTGCCTGGTTCGGCGCCAAAGCCTTGAGCCGCCCGGTGCAGCGGATCAGCGATGCCGCCGAGCGATTGAGCGAAAACCTCGACAGTCCGCCGCTGGCCGTGACCGGGCCGCGTGAAGCACGCCAGGCTGCGGCTACCTTCAACCTGATGCAGGAGCGCATCCGCGAGCAGGTTCAGCAACGCGGGCGCATGCTCGCTGCGGTCTCTCACGATCTGCGCACCCCCCTGGCCCGGCTAAAGCTGCGGGTCGAGCAGATCGAGGAGCCGAAGCTGCACGGGCAGATGTCCCAGGACCTGAACGACATGATTGCCATGCTCGACGCAACCCTGACCTATCTCAACGAAGAGCGCACCAGCGAGGCCCTGCACTATTTCGACGTGCAGGCCCTGATTGAATCGCTGACCGAGAACGCGCAGGACAATGGCGATGACGTCCAGGCCAGTGGCAGCTGCCGCCCCCTCAAATCCCAGCCGATGGCCCTGCGCTCGTGCCTGCACAACCTGATCGACAATGCCTTGCGCTACGCCGGGCACGCGCGGGTGGTGATCGAAGACACCAGCGATCGCCTGCGGGTCCGGGTAATCGATTCAGGCCCCGGCATCCCCGAGCATATGCGTGAAGCGGTGTTCGAACCGTTTTACCGCGTCGAAGGGTCACGCAACCGCAACTCCGGCGGCGTGGGTATCGGCATGACCATCGCCCGTGAAGCGGCGCGGCGCATGGGCGGTGACCTGCGCCTGGAAGAAACCCCCGGTGGCGGCCTTACGGCGGTGCTGGATCTGCCGAGAATGTGAAGGCTTTATCGATCGCGTGCAGCAGTCAAGCGTGCTGGTGGCAGCGATTTACCAAACCCCATCGCCGGCGTGCCGGACTGCGAAAAAATCACCACCCAGCGCCCGCGTAAGCCCACCGTTACAAACACCACATACCCAGGACACCCTCGCCCCGGACGCTGCATAAGCCGGTGCACTGTGCCGGTTTTCATTCATCTGATGGGGAGTCAGTCCGATGGTCACAGGCATCAGCGGCAGCAGCAGTTATTCCAGTTACATCAGCTCGAACACCAGTAGCAGCGCCACTGGCACCAGCAAGAAATTCGCCGACGAGTTACTGAAGAAACTCGACACCAATGGCGACGGCACTGTCGACAAGGATGAGCTGAGCTCGGCCCTGTCCTCGGACTCCCAGGATGGCATCACCGTCAGCTTGAGCAAGGCCTTTACCGACCTGGACAGCAATGACGATGACAGCCTGGATGCCGATGAACTGGCGGCCCTGACCCCGCCGCCCCCACCACCGATGCAGATGGACGCAGGTTCTGCCGCCGATGAGGCTCAGGATCTGCTCAGCGCACTGGACACCGACGGCGATGGCAGCGTTAGCAGTGACGAACTCACCGCCGCCCTGAAAAGCGCGAACAGCAGCACCGACAGCAGTCAGGTTTTCGACGCCCTGGACACCAACAAAGACGGCACAGTCAGCCTGGATGAGCTAACCGCCAGCCTGCAAACCCAGCAAGCGCCCCCTGCACCACCCCCAAATGACAACGCCAGCGACCTGTTCAGCAGCCTCGACAGTGATGGTGACGGCAGTATTAGCGCCACCGAGATGACCAGCGCCCTGCAAAACGCAAGCTCGACCGGCAGCACCGATTCGACCAGCAGCACGGCGACGAGCAGCACCTCAACCAGCGCCGACGCGATCAACTCGCTGTTTAGTGCGCTGGATGCCGACAGCGGCGGCGGTGTAAGCGCCAATGAACTGAGCAGCGCCTTCAAGTCGGACACCTCTTCTCAACAACAGGCCTCGACCACCAAGGCGACCGAGGCGTTGAATCGTATGGTGGCGGCGTTGAGCGACCGCTACAACCTCAACAGTAACGCCCCGGCAGGCAAATACGTCAGCACCTCTGCCTGACGCAAAAACCGCCGCCGGGCGCTTGCCCGACGGCGGTTCTGATAGAGCGCCAGGCGCCTGTCAGGGCAACTGCCGAACCCGACTCCCCGCAACCCAGTCCAGCAACAGGCTGTAGGCTACCGCCAGCAGCGTCGGGCCGATGAACAGGCCGATGAAGCCGAACGCCAGCAGGCCACCAAACACCCCCAGCAGCACGATCACCAACGGCAGATTGCCGCCACGGCTTATCAGATACGGCTTGAGCACGTTATCTACGCCACTGACGATGAAGGTGCCCCACAGGCCTAGAAAGATCGCCATTCCGTACTCGCCTTTCCATGCCAGCCACGCCGTGGCCGGCAGCCATAGCAGGGGCGGCCCCATCGGCACCAGACTCAGCAGAAAGGTGGCGATCCCCAGCACCAGCGCACCCGGAATCCCCGCAATCAGAAAGCCGATCAGTGCCAGCACCGCTTGCGCCGCGGCCGTGCCGATGACGCCGTTGACCACTCGCTGAACAGTGCCAGCCACCAGATCGGCGTAGTACTGCGCACGCTCGCCGATCAAGCGCTGCAGCAGGCTTAGGACGAACGCCGCCAACCGCGGCCCGTCGCGGTAGAAAAAGAACACGAACACGATACTCAAGGTCAGCTCGAGGATGCCGCCGCCGATCTGCGCGCTGCGCGCCAGCAACCAGTTGCCCATCTGCCCCAGATAGGGTTTGAGGCTGATCAGCAGCGCCGCGCCCTGCTCATCGATCGTGGTCCAGTAACCCACCAGCCGCTCGCCCACCAATGGGATGTTGCCCAGCCAGGTCGGTGGATCAGGCAGACCGTCAACTTGGACGTCCTTGATGAAAATCGTCGCATCGCGCACGTGATCGGCCAGGTTGAAACCCAACCAGACCAGCGGTGCCGCCACCAGCAGCATCCAGCCCAGGGTCAAAATACCCGCCGCCAGGGACTCACGGCCCTTCAGCGCGCGGGTCAGCAGGCGCATCAGCGGCCAGCTGGCAAACGCCAGCACCGCGCCCCAGAACAACGCTGACCAGAACGGCGCCATCACCCATAAGCAGGCGCCGAGCAGCGCCAGCAGAAGAATCTGCACCAACAGGCGATCGTTATCAAACATGGGTTCATTCCATAAAAGAAGCGTGCGCAGACGTGAAGCATAACGGCGAACCCTATGGCTCGCCGAATTCCTGACTCATGCGCCGGGGAGAGAACAGATTTCAGCGAATGAGTTCCAGGGCCAGCCCCTGGGTTTGCCTGTTGCCTGCCTCCAGCCGCGCGGCGCGTACGCCGCCGTTGATCAATGCTTCACGCCAGGCCTCGCCCTGCGGCCCTGAAATCGTCACGCGCAAACTGCTGTCCAGATTCAGACCCCGGGACAACAAGGTGATCCACGGCTGTGCAGGCATGCCTTTCAACATGGACAGTTCCAGGTAGCCCGAGCTTTTCAGCTCGCGCAGCAACGTTGCGGAGGTGGGCAGCAGTTCGCCGAGCGGTGCGCTGGCCTGCAGCTGTTCAACGTGCAGATAAGCGCGGCGGTTGCCACGGGTGACGCTGTACAGCGCCACCAGTTTGTCGTTGTCTGGCGCTGCCAGGCGCAGCAGCAGGTAAGCCTGGCCGTTATCAGCGCCGTACAACCTGGAATTGCCGAACACCTCATTGGCCCACAGGCTGCTTTCGCCGCAGTCCCGCGCCTGACACCAGAACAACAATTGCGCGCCACGTTGTTGCAGGGCTTCGCGGGCTGCGGTGAAGGCTTCGTCGGCGGAACGTTCGGCGGGCAATTGATACGTCACGGACGCGGCGTTGCCACGGGCCGCTATTTGGCCATCAAAACGCAACTGGCCGCTGATCTTGCGAATCGAACCCAGCGGGTAGATGCGCTGAAGCTCGGCGGCAGGCCGGTAATCGACAATTTCCGCATCCGTGGGCCTTGGCAGGTTGTCGAAATCCTGGCTACCCGGGGCATCCGCCGCTTGACTGGAGGCAGCGTAACCGCTCAGGCACAGCAGCAGGCCCAGCGCGCGTGAGGCGCGGGATAAACGCATAGTGGCTCTCATTGCAGGAAAATCGAGGGGCAAACAAATACCGCACGGGTGCGCGGCATGGGGCTGGGGGAACGTGTCGAATGTGCGGGGTGGTCCATCGTGCTGTCTCCTGTTTCAACCCGCCCAGCCTCGACAGTTGCGCAGCGCAAGTCAAGGAACGGCGAAGAACCGATTGAAACAGTCTGCAACAGCGTTTGCACCCGCCTCGTCGTTGAGGTGCAAATGATGGCCGCCGGGCAGTACAGCCACCTGGAACGGCACGCTGTCCAGCAGTTCCCTGTTCTGTGCCAGCATCCCCTCCTCGGCCACCACCAACTGCGCCGGACAGCGCACCGCGTTGATGAAGGACAGCGCCTGCGCACGGGTCATACGGGTCGGCGACGCGAGGGTCAGACGACTGTCGCTGCGCCAGGTGTAACCGCCGGGCACCGGCATCAATCCGCGCTGGGCCAACAACTCGGCAGCCTCACGACTGACCGCGACGGCTCCTTGCATCCGCGCCTCGACCGCGCGCTCCATGCCGACATACACCGGCTTGCGCTTGCTGGCCATCGCCAACTGCGCCTGCAAGGCCGCGCCCATTCGCTGGGCGGCGCCCTCGGGCTCGCCCAACGGCGGAATCAGGCCGTCGATCAGCGCCAGGCGATGGATCCGCTTAGGCAGGGCGCCGGCAATGATCACCGAAACGATAGCGCCCAACGAATGCCCCAACAGCGAGAACCTTTCCCAGCCCATCTGCTGCGCCACCTGCAGCACATCATGGGCGTAGTCCGGCAGGCCATAACCGGCGCCTGGCGGGCGATGGTCGGAATGGCCGTGACCTGCCATGTCCAACGCCAAAATGCGCAAGCCGTTCAGTTTCGGCGCAAGTCGAGCAAAGCTGTTGGCATTGTCCAACCAGCCGTGCAGGGCAATCACCGGCTGGCCGTCCTGTGGTCCGAACAGGTGCGCCGCCAGTTCGATGTGCGGCAGGGCCAAGCGCACTTCTTCGACGCAACAGGTCATGCGCTGACCCGCTGCAGGGTCAACATGTCCTGAGCGGACCGAGCGCGGGCCTCCCAGCGGGAGAACAGATTCTTGAGCAATTGCGCCGTGTCCTCGGGGTATTCCAGCGGGAACATATGCCCGCCTGGCACTGAAAGATACTCGCCTTCGCGCATGCTTTTGACCGACAGCGCATGATGGCGGCGCACCACATCGCTGTGTTCGCCACGCACCATCGCCAGCGGCACCTGTAGATGACGTGCCATGCCGGGGCTGGTGTGGGGCACGCTGCGGTAGATGCTGATTTCCGTAGCCGGATCGAAGCGCAGGCGCAGGTGCTCGCCATCCGCTTGCAGGCCATGCAGCAGATAAGCCTCGAAACACTCGGGGTCGAAACGACGGAACAGGTGCTTGCCGGAAAAATAATGCCGGGCCGCCGTCAAATCGCTGAACACTTCACGCCGGCCCAGCGTGCGTCCGGCCGGCGTAATGCGGTCGATGAAGCCGAAACGCTTAGCGGCGCGGATTATCCACTGATCGAATCGGGTCAGCACCGGTGAATCGAGCATGACCACGCCGCGATACAGCTCAGGATGGCGCAGCGCGGCGTGATAATGCAGCACGCCCCCGAGTGAATGGCCCACACCCCAGACCGGTTGCGAATGCTCGCGCAGGTGATGAATCAGTTCGTCGACCAGATTCGGCCAGTTATCGGTGACTGGAAAGCGTGGATCGTGAGCGTGCTGCGCCAGATGGGAGACCTGAAACGCATTCCCCATCGCCGCGAACAGCTTGCCGTAGGTCGCAGACGGGAAGCCGTTGGCATGAGCGAAGAAGACAGGTTGAGTCATGCCGGCGTTTCCAGTGAGCCCTGATCAGGGTGCGATTGTGCGCGCCTGCGTCCGGGAGCGGCAATGACCGGAACTGCCATCGGGGATGACACTCCGGTCATTGCCTTGAAAACGCCTGCCTCAAAAAGCCTGAGTGAAACGGTCCAGGCACGCTTTGATGTATGCGACCTTAAAGGCATAGGCTTCACAGGCTGCAGCCTTGGCTTCAACCGGAGCTTCTGTTTCTTGAACGCGAGAATACCGGTCTGCATCAATTGCACTGCATCGTCAGCCACTTGCTGGAATTTGGCCAGATCATCACGTTGGGGGTATTGAGATTTAATATCATCGACCCTGCGATCGGCTTCGTCCCTCAGCTCCCGGAACTCGGAATTGGTCAGCGACTGGTCATCGTAAATACGCGCCAGCCATACATCCAAGTCGCTGTTGGCAGCGGCTGACTTGTTAGTTTGCAGTTCGACCAGATCGGAACTCAGCTTCGCCAGTTCAAGGGTTTTATCGTGAATGGCCTTCCTAACGCTACAACGTCATGATTCATGGTGGTTCCTCCTTGATGCAGTGATGTTTCATCTTGAAACAGTGCAAGGCTAGGCCTGTGCACCTGCATCGACAACTGTCACTACTGACAGTTGAAGGCCGGAGCAAAAAGCGAGATCAGATCAGCGCCCAGGCGGCTGCTCACCCAGTGGAACAACTGCAACGGTCAACCGTGAGATGCAACTGGTCTTGCCCTCATCGCTGGTCAAGCGAATGTCCCAGACATGGGTGGTACGGCCAATGTGTACCGGATGCGCCACGGCAGTGACCCGCCCATTGCGCAGCCCGCGCAGATGGTTGGCGTTGATTTCCAGGCCTACGCAGAAATATTTGCTGGTGTCGATGATCAGATAACTGGCTGACGATCCCACCGTTTCAGCCAACACCACCGACGCGCCGCCATGCAGCAGGCCGTAGGGCTGATGAGTGCGATGATCAACGACCATGCTGGCAGTCAGTGACTGGTCGTCGCATGCATCGAAACGAATGTCCAGCACCTCGCCGATGGTGTTCTTCTGCATGGCGTTGAGGGTTTCGAGGTTGGGGGTTTCACGCCAAAGACTCATGGGTTTTCCTTGTTATAGAAAGGCTCAGTCATGAGGATGCTGAGCAATTGAACGCAATACTTGCACCTGTCCCGCAGCGTACCAGTGGTGACGCTTAATGACGCGCCGCTGGCAAGCGATACGGTTAAAAGCTGATCGCCAACCCTGTCATCCCGGATGCCGCACGCCGAGCAGGTTCATCGCTCCTGCCAGCGGAAATTCAGCTTCGAGTTGCGCCAAGCTGGCGGTGTGCATGGGCTGTGCCTGCTGCAGATTGCCATGCACCGCCAAGCCAATCAGCGCCCCCACCAGAGGCTGGTGACTGACCAGCAGCACGTCATCGGACGCATACACGTCAAGATTATCCAGCACCTTGCGCGGGTCGCTGTCGGGCGTCAGCCACGGCACCGTCACGATCGAATCGGAAAAGCCCAAGGCCTGGCGCACCAGCTCGGCGGTTTGCTGGGCGCGCACATAAGGGCTGGCAATAATCCAGCGCAACGGCTGTCCCAACAGGTGCGCGGCACTGGTCAACGCCTCCTCGCGTCCGTTAGTGGTCAATTCTCGTTCGGCGTCGGTACGCGCCCGGTACTGGGCCTCACCGTGACGCAGAATCCACACGTTCATAGCTTCGGCCCCTCTTCGCGAACACTGTGCTCGGCAGCGGGCTCGGTGTGCGGCGCCTCACCTTCAGGCAGGCGTGGTGCAGGCCAGTCGGCGAACGGCCAGGGTTTTTGGTCGGTATGAAAGGTGCCGAAACGACCAATCTGCGCGAGGAACTGGCTCAGGCTATCGCCAAACGACATCAGGCTCAGGCTCGGCGCCCCGTAGAAAAGACGATAGGCCAATTGCACCAGCACCACGACCGCCAGAACGATTTCCGCGACCTGCCAGACCACCACAAACACCACCATCCACAGAATGCGCAGCAGGATAGATTCGTGTTGCTTGAATTTTGATTCGTTCAAGAGCTTCTCCATAAGGGCTTGAATAAAGGATTGAAACAGCCCTTCATCATCAGTTGAAACCGCTGGTCGAGATAAAGTCGACATCGGTCTTGGGTTCGGCGCGCATCAGCAATTCAATGACCTGCTCCAGCGTACGCCCCTCAAAAAGGATCGCGTGCAGACCAGCAACCAGCGGCATGTAAACCTGGACCTCGTGCGCCTTGGCCTTGAGCACCTTGAGCGTGTTGACGCCTTCGGCCACCTCGCCTAATCGGGTCACGGCTTCGTCCAGGCTCAACCCTTGCCCCAGCGCGAACCCCACCTGATAGTTGCGACTTTTGGGGGAGGAACAGGTCACGATCAGGTCGCCGACACCGGCAAGACCAAGAAACGTCATCGGGTTCGCCCCCTGACTGACCGCAAAGCGGGTCATCTCCGCCAAGGCGCGGGTGATCAGCATGCTCTTGGTGTTCTCACCCATGCCCAATGCCACCGCCATGCCGGCGATGATGGCGTACACGTTTTTCAGCGCGCCGCCCAATTCCACGCCAAAGCGGTCGGCGCTGGCGTAGACGCGGAAAGTGCGTCCGTGCAACGCGGCTTGAACCTGCTGGCAGAGGTCTTCATCTTCGCTGGCGACCACGGTGGCGGTCAGTGCATGCTCGGCGATCTCCCGCGCCAGATTCGGCCCGGACAGCACCCCGATGCGAGCCTGGGGGGCAATATCCTGGAGAATCTCACTCATCAGCTTGAAGGTTTGCGCCTCGATACCCTTGGTCAGGCTCACCAATACCTTGCCGGTGAGCAGTGGGACATGAGGGGTTAACACGCCACGCAACGCGCTGGATGGCAGGGCAACGAATACCAGTTGGCTTTGGCTCAGTACGCTCTGCAGATCGGTCACCGGCTCTACCGCCTCGAGGACCTTGATGCCTTTGAGATAGCGCGGGTTTTCGCGATTGACACGAATCGCCTCGGCCTGCCCGGGATCGCGCATCCACTGCAGGACCCGGTGACCGTTCTCGGCCAGCAGGTTGGCCACGGCTGTCCCGAAGCTGCCGCCACCCAGAACTGCGATCGGTTGCTGTTGGGTCATAAAACAATCCATTTAGAGCCATCGGATCTGGCGATGGCAGCATTATACGGAGCGCCGAGCGCGCCACCAGCGGCAAAACACGGCGACGCGTCCACGTCGCGATCGCCGGACTCTTCACGAGGAAAATCCCTCCGGCTCGGTTAAGATGCGCGCACCGGACGAAAATTCCACCGCCGCGCCGATGCGCTATCGTCAGAGTGCTTCCTTTGAGATCAGCCCATGACCCCACCCCCTCCCCTGGCCCGGCGCCGCGCAGATGATTGCCAATGAGGTGCTCATGACGACGGTAACCCGGTCATGACCGTACAGCGCAGCTGGAACATCAGCACCCGCACGCAAATCCTGAGCTTGGGCCCGGCCTTGCTGCTAACCCTGCTGCTGATCAGTTTTTTTACCGTAGTACGCATCCAGGACCTGCGTCAGGAGCTGACTCACACCGGCCAATTGATCGCTAATCAGCTGGCTCCGGCTTGCGAGTACGGGGTGATCGTTAGCAACGTCGAACTGCTGGAAAGCCTGATGAAGGCCACGATAAGCACGCCTCACGTGCGCTTTCTGGAGGTCCAGGACAGCGCCGGCAACGTGCTGATACACGTCGAGCAAGGCGCCGAACACGTCGCGTCGCGGCAGATGGAGGTGTTTCAGGCGCCGATACGCCTGCAACAGGCCAAACGCGACAGCAGCCCCCTGAATGACGTCAACGACCTCGCCACCGTGCCGGTCGAGGACTATCTCGGGCGCGTGCTGGTGGGTATGTCCAGTGACGCTTTTAACCTGCGCGAACAGGAGATCCTGTTCAAGGCAGGCGTCCTCGCCCTGTTCGCCCTGCTTTTTACCTACATTCTGGCGCGGCGTCTGTCGTTGAGCCTCTCGCAGCCGATCAGGGCGATGAGCGACGCGGTCAAGGCCATCCAGCACGGCGATTACTCAGCGCCCCTGCCTGTGGCTGACGATGCGGAGTTGGGCGATCTGGCACGGCACATCAACAACCTGGCGCTGGGCCTTGAGAAGGCCAGTCGCGAACAGAAAAAGGCCATAGCCGAGTTGATCAGGACTCGTGAAGAAGCCGAGCGTGCCAACAGCGCTAAATCCGAGTTCCTGGCGATGATGAGCCATGAATTGCGTACGCCCATGAATGGCGTGCTGGGCATGTTGCAATTGATGGAAACCACGAAGATGACCGAGGAACAGGCCGAATACGCGGCCCTGGCCACCGAGTCCACGGAACATCTTTTGCGGGTGATCAACGACATTCTCGATTTCTCCCGCTTCGAGCGCGATGCCCTGGAGCTTGAGAATATTGCGTTCGGTTTGGCCGACCTGATCGCCACCTCGGTCCAGGCATTCGCCCACAGCGCCCAACAGCGTGGGCTGGCCCTGGAGCTTGAGTTGCAACCGGGGCTGGAGCGAGTACGCGTCAAAGGCGACCCTACACGGATCAGGCAGATTCTGGTGAATCTGATCGGCAATGCCCTGAAATTCACCGAGTTCGGCAGCGTGCGGGTGGAAACGGCCTGGGCGCAGCGCGACGCCCAGCATATCCTCTTTACCTGCGCGGTCCGGGATACGGGCATCGGCATTTCCGCGCAACTGCTCGAAGCGATGTTCGACGCCTTCCAGCAGGCCGATAACTCCATCTCCAGACGCTACGGCGGCACCGGCCTTGGCCTGCCGATCGCCAGAAACCTTGCTGAGCGCATGGGCGGCTCGCTGCGAGCGCAGAGCAGCGAAGGGATTGGCTCGGTGTTCACGCTGCAGATCCCCTTGCAGCGTGTGCAACAGGACCCTCCCTTGCCACTGCCCGGCGTGACCGGCGACCTGCCTTCGGGACGCGACGGCTGCGTGCTACTGGTCGAGGACAACGCGGTCAATCGCACAGTGGTCGAGGCCATGCTACGCAGTCTGGGCTTGCAGGTGAGCGTCGCAGGCGACGGCGCGCAGGCGGTAAAGATGGCCAGTCGGGAAAAATTCGCCCTGATCCTTATGGATTGTCGACTCCCGGTGATGGACGGCTACGAAGCGACACGCAGGATTCGCGAGCTACCCGGCCTTGGCTCCCTGCCCATCATCGCCCTGACCGCAAATGCGCGATACGGCGACCGGGACGTCTGTATCCAGGCGGGAATGAACGATTACTTGGCCAAGCCTTTCAAACGTACTGATTTACAGCAGGTTTTACAGCGCTGGCTGACCATTAAGGCATCTGCGACTGGCGATTAATGATAAATTGCGGCAGTCTTGTGTGCCGTGATCGACCCGCACCCGCGCGCGGACGGAAAATTTCAGTGCACAGGTGTACATTCATTACGCCCGTGCTGTGACTTTCACTACAACGCAATAGTCTATGAGTAGGCTGCCAGCTGGGTATCGCTCCGCTGGCGAGATTGGGGTAAGTACTGCCACACCCTGCCGCACAGGATTATCGAGGAGCTCGCATGACCAAACAAAACGCCTTTACCCGGGAAGACCTGCTGCGCTGCAGTCGCGGCGAGCTGTTCGGCCCAGGTAACGCGCAACTGCCCGCCCCTAACATGCTGATGATCGATCGGGTTACCCACATCAGCGAAGAAGGCGGCAAGTACGGCAAAGGTGAATTGGTCGCCGAACTGGATATCTCTCCGGACCTGTGGTTCTTCGGCTGTCACTTCGAAGGCGACCCGGTGATGCCGGGCTGCCTGGGCCTGGATGCCATGTGGCAACTGGTCGGCTTCTTCCTGGGCTGGCAAGGCCTGCCGGGCCGTGGCCGTGCGCTGGGGTCGGGCGAAGTCAAATTCTTTGGGCAGGTCTTGCCGACCGCCAAAAAAGTGACCTACAACATTCAAATCAAGCGCGTCCTCAAGGGCAAGCTGAACCTGGCCATCGCCGACGGTTCGGTGACCGTGGACGGTCGCGAAATCTACACCGCCGAAGGCCTCCGGGTCGGCGTATTCACCTCCACTGACAATTTCTAAGGGTACTCGCATGCGCCGCGTCGTTATCACTGGTCTGGGCATTGTTTCCTGCTTGGGCAATGACAAAGACACCGTCTCTGCCAACCTGCGTGCAAACCGCCCTGGCATCCGTTTCAATCCGGAATATGCCGAAATGGGTCTGCGCAGCCAGGTTTCCGGCTCGATCGACCTCAACCTCGAAGCGCTGATCGACCGCAAGATCTATCGTTTCGTCGGACACGCCGCAGCTTACGCCTATCTGGCGATGCAGGAAGCGGTGAAGGACTCGGGCCTGACCGAAGACCAGGTTTCCAATCCGCGTACCGGTTTGATCGCAGGCTCCGGCGGCGCGTCGACCCTGAACCAGATGGAAGCGCTGGACATCCTGCGCGAAAAAGGCGTCAAGCGCGTAGGTCCATACCGTGTGACCCGTACCATGAGCAGCACCGTTTCAGCCTGCCTTGCGACGCCGTTCAAGATCAAGGGCCTGAACTACTCCATCGCCTCTGCCTGCGCCACCAGTGCTCACTGCATCGGTACTGCCATGGAACAGATCCAGATGGGCAAGCAGGACATCGTGTTCGCAGGTGGCGGCGAAGAAGAACATTGGAGCCAGTCGTTCCTGTTCGACGCCATGGGCGCACTGTCTAGCAAGCGCAACGACACCCCGGAAAAGGCCTCACGCGCATACGACGCAGACCGTGACGGCTTCGTGATCGCCGGTGGCGGCGGCATGGTCGTGGTCGAGGAACTGGAACACGCTCTGGCACGCGGCGCCAAAATCTACGCCGAGCTGGTTGGCTACGGCGCCACTTCCGATGGCTATGACATGGTCGCACCCAGCGGCGAAGGCGCTATTCGCTGCATGCAGCAGGCGCTGTCTACCGTCGATGGCAAGATCGACTACCTCAACACCCACGGCACTTCGACTCCGGTCGGCGACGTCGCTGAGATGAAAGGTGTGCGTGAAGTGTTTGGCGACAACGCGCCGGCCATCAGCTCTACCAAGAGCCTGTCAGGTCACTCCCTGGGCGCCGCTGGCGTACACGAAGCGATTTACTGCATGCTGATGATGGAAGGCAACTTCATGGCGGGCTCGGCCAACATCGACGAAATGGACCCAGAGGTTGCTGACATGCCAATCCTGACCAAGACTCGCGAGAACGCCGAGATCAATCTGGTCATGAGCAACAGCTTCGGTTTTGGTGGCACCAACGCCACGCTGGTGATGAAGCGCTGGACCGGTCAGTAATCCGGCCTGTTGCAAGATGAAAAAGGCGCCTCTTCAGGCGCCTTTTTCATGCGTCACGAAGCGAGCAGTCTCGCTTCGGCCATCGGGTATTACTCAGCAAATACTTCGTCCAGCAAGTTATGCATTGCCGTGAACGCGCGCTTGGACACGGTCGGGTTATACATCTGCTTGCCCGGGTTATTGGCGTGTACGTCGGTGAATGAGTGGACTGCACCGCCATAGCTCAACAGTTGCCAATCGACGTTGGCCGCATCCATCTCTGCTTCAAACGCTGGCAGTTGCTCTTTGGGCACCAAGGGGTCGGACGCTCCGTGCAGCACCAGCACCTTGCCCTGAATATTCTTTGCACCGTCCGGGTTGGTGGTGTCCAGAGTGCCGTGGAACGATACTGCGGCCTTCAGCGGCGCACCGGTACGCGCCAGCTCAAGCGCACAACAACCTCCGAAGCAAAAACCGAAGGCCGCCAGGCGGCGTGTGTCCACCGCAGCGACGGACTGCCCGGTCAGTTGATCAAGCGCGGCCTTCATACGCTTGTTCAGCAAACCGCGGTCGTTTTTCAAAGGCATCATCGCCGCAGCTGCTTCTTCACCACTGCACGGGCGCACATCCTGGCCGTAGAGGTCCGCCAGCAGCACGACGTAGCCCTTGCCCGCAACCTGTCTGGCGATTTGCTCGGCATCCTCACTGATGCCCATCCAGTTCGGCGCCATCACCAGTCCTGGCGCGGCACTCGCGCCCTCACTGAACACCAGGCGACTCTCGTAGCGCTGGCCGTCGATCTGATACACCACTGATTGCACAGTAACGTTACTCATTGCTGACTCCTGCTTTGAGAATGAGGATGACCCAATGACAAAACCCGCCGAAGCGGGTTTTGACGTTCATCTGATGTTAAACCGAGAGCTCAACGAGCAACTTGTTCAAACGGCGTACGTAAGCGGCCGGATCTTTCAGGCTGTCGCCTGCGGCCAGCGCCGCCTGATCGAACAGGATATGCGACAACTCGCTGAAGCGATCTTCGCTCTGCTCATTGTCCAGCTTGCCGATCAGCGGATGAGTCGGGTTGAATTCGAAGATCGGCTTGGAATCCGGAACCTTCTGCCCACTGGCTTCCAGGATCTGACGCATCTGCAGGCCCAGATCCTGCTCGCCGATAGCCAGAATCGCTGGCGAATCGGTCAGGCGGTGAGAAACCCGAACTTCGCTGACCGCATCGCCCAGCGCCGCTTTCAGGCGCTCAATCAGGCCTTCTTTATCCTTGGCGACTTCTTCCTGCGCTTTCTTGTCCTCCTCGGAGTCCAGCTTGCCGAGATCGAGATCGCCACGGGCCACATCGACGAAGCCTTTGCTATCGAAGTCGCTCAGGTAGCTCATCAACCACTCGTCGATACGGTCGGTCAGCAACAGCACTTCGATGCCTTTCTTGCGGAACACTTCCAGGTGCGGGCTGTTCTTGACCTGCGCGTAGCTCTCGCCGGTGAGGTAGTAGATCTTGTCCTGGCCTTCTTTGGCGCGAGCCAGGTAGTCGGCCAGTGCGACGCTCTGCTCACCGCTGTCGTCGGAGGTCGACGCGAAGCGCAGCAGACCGGCGATCTTTTCCTTATTGGCAAAGTCTTCGGCCGGACCTTCTTTCATGACCTGGCCGAAGTTTTTCCAGAAGCCTTTGTATTGCTCCGGTTGGTTCTTCGCCAGCTTCTCCAGCATGTCCAGCACGCGCTTGGTCAACGCTGACTTCATCGAGTCGATGATCGGATCTTTCTGCAGAATCTCGCGGGAGACGTTCAGCGACAAATCGTTGGAGTCGACCACACCCTTGATGAAACGCAAGTAAAGCGGCAGGAATGACTCGGCCTGATCCATAACGAACACACGCTGTACGTACAGCTTCAAACCCCGTGGAGCTTCACGCTGATACAGATCGAACGGCGCACGTGCCGGCACATAAAGCAGCGAGTTGTATTCCAGCTTGCCTTCGACCTTGTTGTGGCTCCAGCTCAGCGGATTCTCGAAATCGTGGGCGATGTGCTTGTAGAACTCCTGGTATTCCTCATCCTTCACCTCGGTGCGTGGACGGGTCCACAGGGCACTGGCACGGTTGACGGTTTCCCATTCCTGCTCAGGCGCAGGCTCGCCTTCGACGGCGCTTTGCTCTTTTGGCAGCTCGATCGGCAGTGCAATGTGATCGGAGTATTTCTTGATGATATTACGCAGGCGATAACCGTCGGCGAACTCATTTTCCGCCGCCTTGAGGTGCAGGACGATACGTGTACCGCGCTCGGCCTTATCGATCGTCGCGACCTCGAAATCACCCTCACCCTTGGACGACCAGTGCACACCTTCGCTGGCAGGGGTGCCTGCACGGCGGCTATAGACATCGACCTTATCGGCAACGATGAACGCGGAATAGAAGCCCACACCAAACTGACCGATCAGGTGCGAATCCTTCTTCTGGTCTCCGGTCAGGTTCTTCATGAAATCCGCGGTACCAGACTTGGCGATGGTACCCAGATGGGTGATCACATCGTCGCGGTTCATGCCAATGCCGTTGTCCTCCAGGGAAACGGTTTGCGCATCCTTGTCAAAACTCACTCGAATCTTCAGCTCAGCGCCGCCTTCCAGCAACTCAGGCTTGGACAAGGCCTCGAAGCGAAGCTTGTCCACCGCGTCGGAGGCGTTGGAAATCAGCTCGCGTAGAAAGATCTCCTTGTTCGAGTACAGCGAATGGATCATGAGGTGCAGCAGTTGCTTCACCTCGGTCTGGAAGCCCAGGGTTTCCTTTTGAGTTTCCACACTCATGGTTATCAAACTCCAATCAGTCCACACAAAGAGGGGGAAGCCGTCCAGAACCCAGAGAAATGTGGGCTGGACGACGGGTTGTCATGAAGGTGGGGGCTGGGTTGGAGATTTCAAGAGGCGGCGGATGTGAAGCGCGCTCCCCTTCGATTGTTCATCGATAAATAGCGGACCCTGTCACAGCTACCATGAATCGCGCGGTAGCAAAAACGATTAATCAGCAAACGCGCGTGCGCCGCAAACAACAGTTAAAGCAGCCCTGTTTTTTATCCGCCGCAAATATGGAACTAACTTTATAACGGCGCGTTCGAAGGCTGGTAGATATTCAATAAGGAGAAACACCCCATGCGTAAGACTTTAGCCATTGCCCTCATGCTTTCTGCCACCCTGGGTCTCGCTGCCTGCGACAAGAAATCCGAAGATAAACAGCAAGATGCCAACAAGGCTGCACAGCAATCCCAAGAGTCGATGCAAAAGGCTCAAGACAAAGTGAACGACGCCGCCAAGGAAAGTCAGGAAGCTGCCCAGAAGAATGCCGAGGCTGCTCAAGAGCGCGCCAAAGAGGCCAACGAACAAGCGCCTGCACCAACTAAGCAGTAAGTTCCAAAGTTTCAAAGAAATAAAGCCCGCTTCGTGCGGGCTTTATTTTTTTTGGCATTAAGCTACTTGACTCGGCAACTCAAGGCACTCACCCACCCTTCTCTTACACCAGCGCTTCACGGGATTTGCTCAGCATGCGATCCACGACGAAGGCGCCAAACAGTGTAATCAACGATGGGATCAGCCATGCCAGCCCCTGCTCGCTGAGCGGCAAATGAGTCAGCGCATCAGGCAGGTACTCGGCCAGACCCGAGCCCTTGATCGCGTCGATCATGCCAAACAGCAGAGACACCAGCATCACAGGTGCCACCACTCGGCCTTGGGCGCGCCAGAAATTCCTGCAAAAGCTTAAGGCAACCAATGCGATGCAGGGCGGATAGATCGCCGTCAGTACCGGGATCGAGAACTGGATAAGTTTGGTCAGCCCGAGGTTCGACACGACCAGGGAGAAAGCTGCCAGCAGAATAACCAACGTCTTGTAGGACAGCGGCAGCAAGCGGCTGAAATACTCCGCGCAGGCACAGGTCAGTCCCACCGCAGTGACCAGGCATGCAAGCGAGATGAGCACGGCGAGGAAGCCACTGCCCAAGGAGCCAAAGGTATGCTGCACATAAGCATGTAATACAGCTGCGCCGTTGGTAGCGTTCGCTGCAACGGCGTGGCTTCCCGAGCCCAGGCGGAACAGGCTGAGGTAGACCAGCGCCAGACCAACACCTGCGATCAACCCGGCAATGATGGCATAGCGGGTGATCAGTTGGGGCGACTCGACGCCACGGGAGCGGATCGCGTTGACGATAACGATGCCGAACACCAATGCACCGAGTGTATCCATCGTCAGGTAACCGTTAATGAACCCTTGAGAGAACGGAGCGGCAACATAGGCAGGCTGCGCAGTGCCAACATCACCGGCAGGCAGTGCGAACGCGGCGATCCCCAAGACCGCCAGCGCGATGATCTTCAGCGGCGCAAGGAAGCGTCCTACGGTGTCCAGCAAACGCCCCGGATACAACGAGACCCAGAACACCAGCAGAAAGTAGACGAGGCTGTAGAGAAACAGCGCCAGCGGACTTTCACCGGTCAACGGCGCCAGACCCACCTCGAAGGAGACCGTGGCGGTACGCGGTGTGGCAAACAGCGGACCGACCGACAGATAGCACGCTGCGGCGAGTATAGTCCCGGCGACCTTGCCGATCGGGCTGCTCAGGGCATCCATGGCGCCGCCGACCTTGGCCAGCGCGACAACGGTCATCACAGGCAGACCTACCGCCGTCACCAGAAAGCCAAGCGCCGCCATCCACACATGCGGACCGGCCTGCAAGCCAACGATAGGAGGAAAGATGATATTGCCTGCGCCTACGAATAACGCGAACGTCATGAAACCCAGCGCCAGGATGTCCTGACCTTTCAACACTTTCATCAAAGAAACCACACTGCTGAATCGGAATTAGAAGAGGATTTCCCGGAGGGTCGAGGGAAATGCTGCCCGTCCTTTTAAGACAGGCCCGTTGGGCACCTCGGCTCCTTGTGGGGGCCGACCACGCAAAATGGCGGGTAGCCTACCTTATTTACCGCCCCAATACAGGGCGGTGCGACCGATGAACGCACGTTGAGGTCGCATTTCGGAAAAGTCCTACAACAGTGCACCCGTCGTAAGATAGCGAGCGCCGCAGTTGTGCTGGCGGCCTCTCCCACGTTCCCTACTGCGTGTAGCGATTAAGCATGCATCTGCCACGCCCTCTTCTACAGGTTACAAGGCATGCCCAAATTGTCGTACACGCACAAAAATCCCGGACGCCCCTTGAAAATTCCTGCCCTCCCAAAAACACAAAAGCCACCCGAAGGTGGCTTTTGTCGATCAGGCGGGGATCAGAGGGCGATTAAGCCTTCTTCACTTCCCAACCGGTCAGCTCTGCCAGGGCTTTGCCGATGTCTGCCAGCGAACGCACGGTTTTAACGCCTGCGTCCTGCAGCGCAGCGAACTTCTCGTCTGCAGTGCCTTTACCGCCGGAGATGATTGCGCCCGCATGGCCCATGCGCTTGCCCGGAGGAGCAGTCACACCGGCAATGTAGGAAACCACCGGCTTGGTCACGTGTGCCTTGATGTAGGCAGCCGCTTCTTCTTCAGCCGAACCGCCGATCTCACCGATCATGACGATCGCTTCGGTCTTCGGGTCTTCCTGGAACAACTTGAGGATGTCGATGAAGTTCGAGCCCGGGATCGGGTCACCGCCGATACCGACGCAGGTGGACTGACCGAAACCGGCGTCAGTGGTCTGCTTCACAGCTTCATAAGTCAGGGTGCCGGAACGCGACACGATACCGACTTTGCCTGGCAAGTGAATGTGACCTGGCATGATGCCGATCTTGCACTCGCCTGGAGTGATGACGCCTGGGCAGTTAGGGCCGATCAGGGTCACACCCAGTTCGTCGCACTTGACCTTGGCATCCAGCATGTCGAGGGTAGGAATACCTTCGGTGATGCAGATGATCAACTTAATGCCGCCGAACGCTGCTTCCAGGATCGAGTCCTTGCAAAAAGGAGCCGGGACGTAGATGACCGAAGCGGTAGCGCCGGTTTTTGCAACAGCTTCAGCAACGGTGTTGAACACTGGCAGGTTCAGGTGAGTGGTGCCACCTTTGCCTGGGGTCACGCCGCCAACCATTTTGGTGCCGTAGGCAATGGCTTGTTCGGAGTGGAAAGTACCTTGCGAGCCGGTGAAGCCCTGGCAGATAACTTTGGTGTCTTTATTGATCAGGACGCTCATTATTTGCCCTCCGCAGCTTTGACGACTTGTTGAGCAGCGTCGGTCAAGCTGGTAGCAGCGATGATATTCAAGCCGCTTTCTGCCAGTACTTTAGCGCCCAGGTCAGCGTTGTTGCCTTCAAGGCGGACAACGACCGGGATTTTCACGCCGACTTCTTTCACCGCGCCGATGATGCCTTCGGCAATCATGTCGCAACGAACGATGCCGCCGAAGATGTTGACCAGTACTGCAGCGACGTTGGTGTCGGACAGGATGATCTTGAAGGCTTCGGTCACGCGCTCTTTGGTAGCACCACCACCTACGTCGAGGAAGTTGGCTGGCTTGCCGCCGTGCAGGTTGACGATGTCCATGGTGCCCATGGCCAGGCCAGCACCGTTGACCATGCAGCCGATGTTGCCTTCCAGTGCCACGTAGTTCAGTTCGAACTTGGCAGCGTGGGCCTCACGTGCATCGTCTTGCGATGGGTCGTGGAAAGCCTTCAGCTTGGGCTGACGGTACATGGCGTTGGCATCGATGTTGATCTTCGCGTCCAGGCAGTGCAGATCGCCGTCAGCCTTGATCACCAGCGGGTTCACTTCCAGCAGCGCCAGGTCGTGGTCCTGGAACAGATTGGCCAGGCCAACGAAGATCTTGGCGAACTGAGCAACCTGCTTGCCTTCCAGACCCAGCTGGAAGGCCAGGTCGCGACCCTGGAATGGCTGTGCGCCAACCAGTGGATCGATAGTGGCTTTGAGAATCTTCTCAGGCGTGTCGTGAGCGATTTTCTCGATGTCCACGCCACCTTCGGTGGAAGCCATGAACACGATACGACGGCTCGAACGATCGACTACAGCGCCCAGGTACAGCTCTTTGGCGATGTCAGTGCAGGATTCAACCAGGATCTTGGTGACTGGCTGACCATTGGCATCAGTCTGGTAAGTGACCAGACGCTTACCCAACCACTGTTGAGCGAACGCAGCTGCGTCTTCTTTACTGCGAACCAGCTTTACGCCGCCCGCTTTACCGCGACCACCGGCATGAACCTGGGCTTTGACGACCCACTCGGTTCCGCCGATCTTGTCGCACGCTTCTGCTGCTGCTTCCGGGGTGTCTACTGCATAGCCTTTGGATACTGGCAGGCCGTACTCAGCGAACAGCTGCTTACCCTGATACTCGTGAAGATTCATGCTTATTACCGTCTTCGTTAGGTACTGCGCATTCGGTGCTGCTCGTCTAGGCGTGCCGCACCACCTGTGACCGCTTCTCCCGAAAAGTGCCGCGCCAGCACTTCAAGTGCCGGTGCGAAATCCGCCAGGAGTTCGAGTCCAACGGACCTTCCGCGGCAGGTCTTGGGAGCAAGACCCGCGACGGGCGGTCCGTCGTGGTTTTTTTCTTAGCGTTTTTTCTTGTTCTGGATGTGGATGGCGCCGCCATTCACAGCCAACGCTGCTTCGTGCAGGGCTTCGGACAGTGTCGGGTGAGAGAAGACCATCATGCCGATGTCTTCGGCACTGGTGCCGAACTCCATGCCGATTGCGCCCTGCTGAACGAGTTCCGCCGCGCCTGGACCAATGACGTGTACACCCAGCACACGGTCGGTCTTGGCATCAGCGATAACCTTGACGAAACCACCGGTGTCGTTGGCTGCCATTGCACGGCCACTGGCCGCGAACGGGAAGCTGCCGACGTTGATTTCGACGCCTTCGGCCTTCAAGGTCTGCTCGGTCTTGCCGACCCACGCGATTTCCGGGTGAGTGTAGATAACCGAAGGGATCAGGTCGTAGTTCATCTGGGTCTTGTGACCCTTGATGCGCTCGACCACCATGATGCCCTCTTCCGACGCCTTGTGCGCCAGCATCAGACCACGGACCACGTCGCCGATCGCGTAGACACCAGGCACACTGGTCTCGCACTGATCGTTGACGAAAATGAAGCCGCGCTCGTCGATATCGACACCACTGTCGGAGGCCAGCAGGTCAGTGGTCACTGGACGACGGCCTACCGCAACGATCAGGCGGTCGAACGTGATGTTCTGCTCACCGTCTTTGTCGGTGTAATTGACGACCACTTCGTTGCCGTTGACTTTCGAGCCGGTGACGCGAGCGCCCAGCTTGATGTCCAGACCCTGCTTGGTGAAGGTCTTCTGCGCTTCTTTGGAAACGGCTTCGTCAGCGGCTGGCAGGAACTTCTCCAGTGCTTCCAGAACGGTCACCTTGGAACCCAGGCGCGACCATACCGAACCCAGTTCCAGGCCGATCACACCGGCTCCGATCACGCCCAGACGCTCAGGCACGGACTGGAATTCCAGGGCGCCGGTGGAGTCGACGATGACGTTCTGATCGACCGGAGCCGGCGGGATGTCGATCGGACGCGAGCCGGAAGCCAGGATGATGTTGTCGGCCTCGATGACTTCGGTGGTGCCGTCAGGCTTGGTCAGCTCGACTTTCTTGCCGGCCAGCAGTTTGCCATGGCCTTGCAGGGAAGTTACACCATTGGCCTTGAACAGGCTGGCAACGCCACCGGTCAGGCCTTTGACGATCTGCGATTTGCGGCCAACCATGGCAGCTACGTCCATCTTCACATCGGAGATCGAAATACCGTGAACATTGAACTGGTTTTTGGCTTCGTAGAACTTCCAGGAGCTGTCCAGCAGTGCCTTGGACGGAATGCAACCTACGTTCAGGCACGTACCGCCGAGAGCCAGCTTGCCCTCTTTATCCTGGTACTTCTCGATGCAGGCAGTCTTGAGACCAAGTTGCGCAGCCTTGATGGCGGCAACATAACCGCCAGGGCCTGCGCCAATCACTACCACGTCGAATTTCTGGGACATAAAAAAGAGTTCCTCTTTAGCTGCGAGCTTCAAGCTGCAAGCTGCAAGCTGATCTGCGATGACCTGCAGATCGGGCTTGCGACTTATTCATTGGATGCAAACTACGGGCCTCGGATTGCACGCCGACCTGCTTCTATTTCTGAAGCTTGCGCAGGACAACCCGGGGCTGCCTCATCAGATATCCAGCAACAGACGAGCGGGATCTTCCAGCAGGTTCTTGATGGTCACCAGGAAGGTCACAGCTTCTTTACCGTCGATCAAGCGGTGATCGTAGGACAGAGCCAGGTACATCATTGGACGGATGACAACCTGCCCGTTGATCGCCATCGGGCGCTGAACGATATTGTGCATGCCAAGGATGGCCGCTTGTGGCGGGTTGACGATCGGGGTCGACATCATCGAGCCGAAAGTACCACCGTTGGTGATCGTGAAGGTACCACCGGTCATCTCGTCGATGGACAGTTTGCCGTCACGGGCTTTTTTGCCAAAGGTGGCAATGCCGCCTTCGATTTCAGCCAGGCTCATCTGCTCTGCGTTTCGCAGGACCGGCACCACCAGACCACGATCGCTGGAAACCGCAACACCCACGTCGGCATAGCCGTGGTAGACGATGTCGGAACCGTCGATCGATGCATTGACGGCAGGGAAACGCTTCAGCGCTTCGGTAGCGGCCTTGACGAAGAACGACATGAAACCAAGGCGAACGCCATTATGGCTCTTCTCGAACAGGTCCTTGTACTTCGAACGCAGTGCCATGACTTCAGTCATGTCGACTTCGTTGAAGGTGGTCAGCATGGCCATGGTCGACTGGGCTTCAACCAGACGCTCGGCAACCTTGGCACGCAGGCGGGTCATCGGCACACGCTTTTCGGTGCGATCGCCAGCGGCGAACACAGGAGCGGCAGCGGCCGGGGCAGCAGGCTTGGCAGGTGCGGCGGACGGAGCGGATTTCTTCGCTTCAACAGCAGCAACGACGTCTTCCTTGGTCACGCGACCGTCCTTGCCAGTGCCCTTGATGCTGGACAAGGCAATACCGTTTTCTTCGGCCAGCTTGCGGGCAGCCGGCGCGCCGATAGCGTCTTCGTCGCCGACGGCCGACGCAGCAGCTGGCGCGGCGGCCGTTGCTACAGGGGCGGGTGCCGATACTGCAGCAGGCGCGGCCGAAGCAGTGGCGCCTGCGTCCAGGGTTGCAATCAGTTCGTTGGACAGTACGGTGTCGCCCTCGCCCTTGACGATGGATGCCAGCACGCCATCCGCTTCGGCCAGCACTTCGAGAACGACCTTGTCGGTCTCGATGTCAACTAGCAGCTCGTCACGCTTGACCGCCTCGCCCGGCTGTTTGTGCCATTTGGAAATGGTGCCGTCGGCAACGGATTCCGGGAAAGAGGGGGCTTTGATCTCAATAGCCATTGTCTGTAATTCCTTAATTCGGTTTCTAGTGCGCGAAGGCGTTAAACAGTGAACGCGTCTTGCAGCAGTTTTTCCTGCTGTTCGGCGTGCATCGAAGCGTAGCCACAAGCCGGAGCAGCAGAAGCATCGCGACCGGCGTACTCGAGGACGAGATGGCGGTTGTGATTGCCGATACTACGGCGCAAGTGATGCTGGCTGCTGTACCAGGCGCCCTGGTTCATCGGCTCTTCCTGACACCAGACCACATTGGTCAGGTTGGTGTACGACGCAATGGCGTCCATCAGGTCATCTTCCGGGAACGGATAGAGCTGCTCGATACGCACGATGGCAATATCTTCGCGGCCTTCGGCACGGCGTTTTTCCAGCAGGTCGTAGTAGACCTTGCCACTGCATAGCACCAGACGCGTCACCTTGGCCGCATCGAGGGTGTCGATTTCCGGAATGACGGTTTGGAACGAGCCTTCGGCCAGATCTTCCAGGGTCGAGATCGCCAGCTTGTGGCGCAGCAGCGATTTGGGCGTCAGCACAACCAAAGGTTTGCGCAACGGACGGATCACCTGACGGCGTAACAAGTGGTAGATCTGGGCCGGCGTGGTCGGCACGCACACCTGAATGTTGTGCTCGGCGCACAGCTGCAGGTAACGCTCAAGACGCGCCGAGGAGTGCTCGGGGCCCTGGCCTTCGTAGCCATGCGGCAGCAGCATGGTCAGACCGCACAAACGGCCCCACTTGTGCTCGCCGCTGGTGATGAACTGGTCGATCACGACCTGCGCACCGTTGGCGAAGTCACCGAACTGGGCTTCCCAAATCACCAGCGCATTTGGCGAGGTGGTCGAGTAACCGTATTCGAACGCCAGCACCGCTTCTTCCGACAGGAACGAATCGTACAGGTCAAAGCGAGGCTGACCGGCATACAGGTTCTGAAGGGGTACGTAGGTGCTTGCATCTTTCTGGTTGTGCAGCACGGCATGACGGTGCGAGAACGTACCGCGACCGACGTCCTGCCCGGTGATACGCACCGGATGACCTTCGAAGGCCAGCGTGGCGTAAGCCATGGTTTCAGCGTAACCCCAGTTGATCGGCAGGCCGCCGGCTTGCATCTTCTGGCGGTCTTCGTAGATCTTCTGCACCTGACGCTGAACCACAAAACCTTCCGGCAGTTCCATCAGCTTGGCGGAAAGCTCCTGCAGGGTCTTGAGGTCGAAACGGGTGTCATGACGCGCTGTCCAGGCGTGTCCCAGGTAGGGACGCCAGTCAACAAAGAGCTCCTTGTTAGGCTCTTTGACCAGGCTCTTCACGACGTGCATGCCGTTGTCCAGCGCGTTGCGGTACTCATCGACCTTCGCTTGAGCACCGGCTGCATCGAGCACACCGGAAGCAGCCAGGGAATCGGCATACAGCTCACGGGTCGTGCGCTGCTTGGCGATCTGCTGATACATCAGTGGCTGAGTACCGCTGGGTTCGTCAGCCTCGTTGTGACCGCGACGACGGTAGCAGACCAGATCGATCACCACGTCACGCTTGAACTGCATGCGGTAGTCGATAGCCATCTGGGTCACGAACATGACGGCTTCAGGGTCATCGCCATTTACATGGAGAATCGGCGCCTGAATCATCTTGGCGACGTCGGTCGCATATTCGGTAGAACGCGCGTCCAGCGGATTGCTGATGGTGAAACCCACCTGGTTGTTGATCACGATGTGGATCGTACCGCCAGTCTTGAAGCCGCGGGTCTGCGACATCTGGAAGGTTTCCAGAACCACGCCCTGACCTGCGAAAGCAGCATCGCCGTGAATGGAAATCGGCAGCACTTTCTCGCCAGTGGCGTCGTTACGACGATCCTGACGGGCGCGCACGGAGCCTTCCACCACAGGAGACACGATCTCCAGGTGAGACGGGTTAAAAGCCATCGCCAGGTGAACTTCGCCACCGGTGGTCATCACGTTGGAGGAAAAGCCCTGGTGGTATTTCACGTCACCGGAACCGAGTTCGACCTTCTTCTTGCCCTCGAACTCATCGAACAGCTCGCGCGGGTTCTTGCCGAAGGTGTTGACCAGCACGTTCAGACGGCCGCGGTGGGCCATGCCAATGACGACTTCCTTGGTACCGTAGGAACCGGAACGCTGGATCAACTCGTCCAGCATAGGGATCAGGCTTTCGCCACCTTCCAGCCCAAAACGCTTGGTTCCCGGGTATTTGGTCCCCAGGTACTTCTCCAGCCCTTCGGCCGCAGTGACGCGCTCAAGCAAATGGCTCTGGATTTCGGCTGGATAAGCAGGACGACCGCGCACGCTCTCGAGACGCTGCATGAACCAGTTGCGCTGATTGGAATCGACGATGTGCGTGAACTCGGCGCCGATGGTGCGGCAATATGTCTTCTGCAAGGCATCGACGATTTCGCGTAGGCTCGCCTCCTCCTTGCCGATGAACAGGTCGCCGGCACGGAAAGTGGTATCGAGGTCAGCGTCGGTCAGGCCGTAATGGTTGATCGAAAGGTCAGCTGGCGCAGTACGCTTCCACAACCCCAAAGGATCAAGTTGCGCACCCTGATGGCCGCGCATACGGAACGCCTGGATCAGTCGCAGCACTTCGACTTGCTTCTTCTCGTGTTCGCTGCTCACGCTACCGGCGGAGACCGGTTGAGCGCGGCGCTGGTTTTTGCCCAGCAACACGAAATGATCGCGAACCGTAGAGTGCGATACATCGGTGGCAGTGCTGCCGTCAGCCGGCAGCGTCTGAAAATAGGTGCGCCACTCTTCTGGCACAGCGTTAGGGTCGTGCAGGTAGAGCTCGTAGAGCTCTTCCACATAGGCAGCGTTACCACCGGAAAGGTGGGCGCTGTTCCACATGCGCTGCATCACGCTTTCTTGCATGCTTGGTCACCCTCGGTTAGGGGACACCATCAGCGTCGACACCAGGCATCATGAAAGTCCATGCAGCGACTGTATCAAGCCGCTGATTGCACCACGTCGCCAAGGATCGCGCAGATAGTCCGGGTACCAGCCCGGATGCCCCTGCTGGTCTCATTTCTTCAAAATAAGAGCCGCAGCCAAATGACCGCTGCTCAGGTTAAAACTACGGCGCCGGTTGAAGCCTGCGCCGCAGCGTTTACGGGTACAACAGTTTCAAATACGGTTATGCATCGATACCACGGGTGCTGCCCGCTTCAGATACCGCTGGAGAGAAGCATGCTGCGGACGTGACCGATGGCCTTGGTCGGATTCAGACCTTTCGGGCAAACGTTTACGCAGTTCATGATTCCACGGCATCGGAACACGCTGAACGGATCGTCCAGCGATGCCAGGCGCTCCTGGGTCTTGGTGTCACGACTGTCGGCCAGGAAACGGTAGGCTTGCAGCAGTGCAGCTGGACCGAGGAACTTGTCAGGGTTCCACCAGAACGAAGGGCAGGAAGTCGAGCAGCAAGCGCACAGAATGCACTCGTACAAGCCATCCAGCTTCTCGCGCTCTTCAGGCGACTGCAGACGTTCGATGGCCGGAGCCGGCGTATCGTTCTGCAGGAACGGCTTCACCTTCTCGTATTGCTTGTAGAAGATGCTCATATCGACGACCAGGTCACGGATGACCGGCAAGCCTGGCAGCGGACGCACAACCAGCTTGTTGTTCTTGACCACGGCAGACAGCGGCGTGATGCACGCCAGGCCATTCTTGCCGTTGATGTTCATGCCATCGGAACCGCACACGCCTTCACGGCAAGAACGACGATAGGAGAAGCCTTCGTCCTGCTCCTTGATCAGTGCCAGCACGTCCAGAACCATCAGGTCCTTGCCACCGGTATCGACATCGAACACCTGAGTCTTGGGCGCTGTGTCGGTATCGGGGTTGTAGCGATAAACTTCGACTTTCAACATGGCAACCACCCTTAGTAAGTCCGAATTTTCGGTTCAAACGCCGGCACGGTCTTCGGCGCAAAGTTGACTGCTCGTTTGGCAACCCGCTTCTCGCCAGGGAAGTACAGGGTGTGGCACAGCCAGTTTTCATCGTCACGATCTTCGAAGTCTTCACGGGCGTGGGCGCCGCGGGACTCCTTACGCACTTCCGCAGCCACAGCGGTGGCTTCGGCGACTTCCAGCAGGTTCTGCAACTCCAGTGCTTCGATACGCGCGGTGTTGAAGCCCTGGGACTTGTCGTTGATCTTGACGTTGGCGATACGAACGCGCAGGTCGGCCAATTGCGCGATGCCTTTCTGCATGTATTCACCCGTACGGAACACACCGAAATAGTTCTGCATGCAGTTTTGCAGCTCACGACGCAAGGTGGCGACGTCTTCGCCATCTGTGCGCTCATTGAGGCTGTTCAGGCGGCTCAGAGCGACATCGATGTCGGTGTTGCTCGCTTCGGCGTATTCGATACCGTCAGTCAGCGCCTTTTCCAGATGCAGACCGGCAGCACGACCGAATACCACCAGGTCAAGCAGCGAGTTGCCGCCCAGACGGTTGGCACCGTGGACCGACACACATGCCACTTCACCCACCGCAAACAGCCCAGGAATGACCTGATCAATGCCGTCGGCATCCTGGGTCATGGCCTGACCGTGAATGTTGGTGGCTACGCCGCCCATCATGTAGTGGCAGGTCGGCACTACAGGTACCGGTGCTACAACCGGGTCAACGTGTGCGAAGGTCTTGGACAGTTCACAGATGCCTGGCAGGCGGCTGTGCAGTACTTCTTCGCCAAGGTGATCGAGCTTCAACATCACGTGATCGCCGTTCGGACCGCAACCGTTACCCGCGATGATTTCCTTGACCATGGAACGAGCCACAACGTCACGACCTGCAAGGTCCTTGGCGTTAGGCGCGTAACGCTCCATGAAACGCTCGCCGTGCTTGTTGATCAGGTAACCACCTTCACCGCGGCACCCTTCTGTGACCAGTACACCTGCGCCGGCAATACCGGTCGGGTGAAACTGCCACATTTCGATGTCCTGAACCGGGACGCCGGCACGCAGTGCCATGCCGATACCGTCGCCGGTGTTGATCAAGGCATTGGTGGTCGAAGCGTAGATACGACCTGCGCCACCAGTGGCCAGTACAGTCGCCTTGGCGCGGATGTACATGGTTTCGCCGGTTTCGATGCAGATCGCGATCACACCCACGAACGCGCCATCCTGGTTTTTAACCAGATCGACGGCGTAATACTCGTTCAGGAAGGTGGTGCCTGCTTTCAGGTTGCCCTGATACAGGGTGTGCAGGAGCGCATGACCGGTACGGTCGGATGCGGCGCAGGTACGTGCAGCCTGACCGCCCTTGCCGAAGTCCTTGGACTGACCACCAAAAGGACGCTGATAGATACGGCCGGTCTCGGTGCGCGAGAAAGGCAGACCCATATGATCCAGTTCGAAGACCGCAGCCGGGCCTTCTTGACACATGTACTCGATAGCGTCCTGGTCACCGATGTAGTCGGAGCCCTTGACGGTGTCGTACATGTGCCAGCGCCAGTCATCGTTCGGGTCGGCAGAGGCAATGGCGCAGGTGATCCCGCCCTGTGCGGAAACAGTGTGGGAGCGGGTTGGAAAGACCTTGGTGACCACAGCGGTCTTGTGGCCGCCTTGAGCCAGCTGCAACGCTGCGCGCATGCCTGCCCCGCCGCCACCGATGATGATGGCGTCGAATGAGAGTGTATTAATGTTAGCCATGAATCAGATACCCCAAAGAATCTGCACACCCCAGACGAAGTACGCGAACATCGCAATGCCGCAAGCCGCCTGGAAAAGGAAACGCACAGCCAGTGCGGACTTGCCGAACCCCATCGGGGTCAGATAGTCGGTCGCAATGGTCCACATGCCGACCCAGGCGTGAGCGGCCAGGGCAACCAGGGCCAACAGACTGAAAATGCGCATTCCGTTATGAGAGAACAGAGCGTGCCACGTGACATAGTCGATGCCAGGGTGCGCGATCAGGTATCCGATCAGGAAAATGAAATAAGCCGCGAGCACTACTGCGGAGACGCGTTGCGCCATCCAGTCGTAGAGGCCCGAACGAGACAGGTTCGTAACGCTGGTTACCATATCCAAACTCCCGCCAGAACGATCAACACCAGGGAAATGGCGATGACGATTTTCGAGCCCAGCTTTCCGCCTTCCAGCGTCTCACCGACACCCGTATCCATGATCAGGTGACGAACACCCGCTACCAGGTGATACAGCAAGGCAGACAGAAGCCCCCACGCGATGAACTTGGCCAGAGGACTGGTCAAGGATGCCTTCACCTCGGCGAAACCTTCTTCGGAACCCAGCGACTTGCTCAATGCGTAAAGCATGATGGCAAGGCCTACGAAGAGAATGATGCCGGAGATGCGATGAAGGATCGACGTTATCGCAGTGATGGGGAGTTTGATGGTCCTTAGGTCTAGGTTTACAGGTCGTTGGCTTTTCACGGCTTTTTTTCACACTGAAGAGCCCCTAACAATCAGGGCAAGTTGTTGGGAAGTGCACTGGTCAGGTACCCACCACCCAGGAAGTGACGACCCCCAGAAAATCGGGCATGCGAGCCCCTGGCAGTCGGGTGCCGAGTATAGACAGTTAGCCCACTAATGACAACGCACACACCCACCCCTAATGGCTGATTGCTTTAGCGAAATAAAAGGCGTAAATGGCGGGGAATTTCGAGGAAAAGCTCGGGTTAAAGCCTTCTCAAACAGCACTTTCGGCAAATTGACTTTAGAATTTATCTCACTATAGTGATGCGGGCCCTGCGTGGGGGGCCTGTCTGATGATTTGAAGCATAAATAGGAGGCCACATGGCTGACAAAAAAGCGCAGTTGATCATCGAGGGCGCAGCCCCCGTCGAGCTGCCCATTCTGACCGGCACAGTTGGTCCCGATGTAATCGACGTACGCGGCCTGACCGCCACCGGACGCTTCACATTCGACCCAGGCTTCATGTCGACCGCCTCATGTGAATCCAAGATCACCTACATCGACGGTGACAACGGCATTCTCCTGCACCGCGGCTACCCGATCGAGCAGTTGGCCGAGCAATCGGACTACCTGGAAACCTGCTACCTGCTTCTCAACGGCGAACTGCCAACCGCCGAGCAGAAGGCCCAGTTCGTGGTCACCGTGAAGAATCACACCATGGTGCACGAACAGCTCAAGACATTCTTCAACGGCTTCCGTCGCGACGCCCACCCCATGGCCGTGATGTGCGGCGTCGTCGGGGCCCTTTCGGCGTTCTACCACGACTCGCTGGACATCAATAATCCGCAGCACCGCGAAATCTCCGCGATACGCCTGGTCGCCAAGATGCCGACCCTGGCCGCCATGGTTTACAAATACTCCATGGGCCAGCCCATGATGTATCCGCGCAACGATCTGAGCTACGCGGAAAACTTCCTGCACATGATGTTCAACACGCCGTGCGAGATCAAGCCGATCAGCCCGACGCTGGCCAAGGCGATGGACCGTATCTTCATCCTTCATGCCGATCACGAACAGAACGCATCGACGTCCACCGTGCGCATGGCCGGATCTTCCGGCGCCAATCCGTTTGCCTGCATCGCCGCCGGCATCGCCGCACTGTGGGGGCCTGCTCATGGCGGCGCCAACGAAGCCGTACTGACGATGCTCGATGAGATCGGCGATGTCTCGAACATCGACAAGTTCATCGCCAAGGCCAAGGACAAGAACGATCCGTTCAAGTTGATGGGCTTTGGTCACCGCGTCTACAAGAACCGCGATCCGCGCGCCACTGTGATGAAGCAGACCTGCGACGAAGTCTTGCGCGAGCTGGGCATCAACAATGACCCGCAGCTGGAACTGGCAATGCGCCTGGAAGAGATCGCACTGACCGACCCGTATTTCATCGAGCGCTCGCTTTACCCGAACGTGGACTTCTACTCGGGGATCATCCTCAAGGCAATTGGCATCCCTACCAGCATGTTTACGGTGATCTTTGCTCTGGCGCGCACTGTCGGCTGGATCTCGCACTGGAAAGAGATGCTCTCCAGCCCGTACAAGATTGGCCGCCCGCGCCAGCTGTACACCGGCGAGGTGTCGCGCGATATCGTGCCGCTTGCCCAACGCGAGTAAGCACCGACGTCAGCTAGCAACAAAAAAGGCTGCCAGTGGCAGCCTTTTTTTATTCCCGCAAAACTGTACTGGTCAGCTACTCACTTCATCGCCCGCTCACGGAGCGCTTTCAACGTATTGAAAGGCGCGTCGACGACAAACTTATTGGCGACCCAAGATGGCACGCTGCCGCCCGGCTCGGTATGCACCTGATAGGTCACCTCTGTCTCATTCGAGCCTCTTGGCACAAGCTTCCAGTAACCCTCGACCTGCGCTACCCGCACGAAGCCTTTCTCTTCGGGGATGTAGCTGGGCTCGCCGAGAAGGTTGCGTGTCAAGCTGCCATCCGCTCCTTCGACGGTGGTAATTTGCAGGACTGAATCCCGAGGCGTCACCGGCCACGGGGTATTGAACTGAGTGTAGGTCCAGGTCTTGTCGCCTTCGTGCTTGAGGATCTTCTGCGACTTGCATTCATGGACCCAGGCGCAGGCCCCAGCGACATCCTCCTGCAGACCGCGCAGTTTGGCGACGCTGGCCTTAATGGTAGTCACGCCCCGATACGCTTTGTACTGCGAACCCGCGACATCACTGAGGGAGACCTTGATGCCGTCTTCATCCTTGGCAACTTTCCAGTCATCGGCATGCACAGCACCCGCGGCGAGCGCAGTGAGGCCAATTCCAAATGCAATCCGGTATAGCGAACCCATATCTTATTCCTTATTGTCTGTAGTTCAGATGCAGATCAGATGTCTTGCGATGCCAGTCAGCCCCTCCTGCGCATCAAGCGACCGAAGTGGCCTGCTCCCACCAACCAATCAGTCGGACGGCGTCCGCGAAATTGCTGCCACAGACTTCGGGATCGGCAGAAAACCGGCTGCATACGGCCGGTCGCTCTGGCGCGCCGAAAATCATGCACAGCATGTCGACAGAGAGCTGTACACAACGTTCTCCGGCAGGCTTGCCTAACGGCATGCCGGGAATCGGCGAAGAAATCGAGGGCGCGACGCAGCAGGCGCCGCAGCCCGGACGGCATTCCATGGAAACTTCCTCAGAGAGGCGATGGGAGATGAACGGATCTTACCCGCTTAAACGCACGTTTGAAAATGCAGCAAGTGCGAACGAATTCGTCAAATTACTGCTTGAAGGTGAAGTCCAGGGCCGCGCCTTCGACGTCCTTACGTGCCTCATTGCGCAGCTGAAGCTGCATTTCGTTACTTAACAAACGTCCCTGAAGCTGAAAATCGGGATCGCTATTACTGTCGGGGAACATCTTAGGCAGCAGGGGTTTGGCGGCTGTACCCGGGGATTTCGGCTTGGCGGCAGCGGTAATCACTCCGGGAGGCGGGGCCAGTTGCTTGACCATATCAGGCGGTAGGCTCAGATCCAGAGACGCCTCGGGCAAGCGAGTGTCTTTTACAACCTGCGATGCGGATTTGCTTTTGCTGGACACCGGCGCGCGGTGCGCTACTTCGGCGTTATCCGCTTTAACCTTGGCCGATTTAGCATTAGTGCCAGCAGTCAATTGTTCACTTTTCGCCGCTCTGGAAGTGGCCGGGTCAGGCTTGCTCGCAACAACGACCGGCACCACCGCCCCATTGGGTTTCAATTCGTGAACCGGCAATGCCCCTTTAGCGTCCCTTTCGGAAGGCGCCTTGGTTTTTTCTAACTCCGCCAGTGCTGCAGGCGCCACAAGCTGTTGACCCTTGGAGTCAGGCTGCTGGGCGGGTGCGTGATCGGCGACTTTAGGCGGCGGTGCAGGTGCTTTATCGCCGTCACAGGCGCCGAGCAGCGACATCATCAATAGCAGACCGATACAGCGTAGTGAATTCATAGTTGAACGGCAGAAAATTAGGCATGAACCATATGCTGGCCCTTTGCATGGCCGCTGACAAGTAAATGCCCTGTCAGCCGCCCCCTTCAAATGATGGAGAGCTTTACCGCACCGGAGTTCACCACGCTTGACCAGTGTCCTGACACAACTGCTTGGCAAGCATGCCCAAGGTCATCAGCGCCCTCTCCGCCTCGCGATTCCATGGCAAGCCGCAATTAAGGCGGATGCAATGGTTGAACTGCTCTGTGTTACTGAAGATCAGGCCTGGCGCAATGCTGATACCTTGCTCCAAAGCACGCACATGCAGTTCCTGTGTGTTGACGCGGCCTGGCAGGCTGATCCACAGGATGAATCCGCCAGTGGGCCGGCTGATCTGCGTGCCCTCGGGGAACATCTGCTGCACCGCCAACTGGAAGGCGCTAAGGTTCTTGCGGTGTTCCTGCCGAATGTAGCGCAGATGACGATCGTAGCCACCGTTCTCCAGATAAGAGGCCACCGCCATCTGCGTTACGCTGCACGCCGAGTGCGTACTGAAGGTCTGCAATCGCTGGATCTCCGCCTGGTATTTGCCAGCAATCATCCAACCGATCCGCACACCCGGGGACAAGGTCTTGGAGAAACTCGAACAGTAGATCACCCGACCCAGACGATCGAACGCCTTTAACGCCTTGGTCTTGTTCTGCTCGTACATCAGTTCGCCGTAGATATCGTCTTCGATAATCTGGATATCGAAATCCGACGCCAGTCGCAGCAGGTGCTTCTGCCGCTCTTCGGGCATGGTACTGCCCAGAGGGTTGCTCAGACGCGAGGTCATCACCAGCGCCTTGATCGACCATTGGTTCGCCGCCAGTTGCAAAGCTTCCAGGCTGATCCCGGTATTCGGGTCGCTGGGAATTTCGATGACTTTCAGGCCCAGCAGATCTGCCAGTTGCAGCAACCCATAATAGGTCGGCGACTCAGCCGCGATCAGGTCGCCGGGACGGGTAAGCACGCGCAACGACATTTGCAGCGCGTCCACACAACCATGGGTGATCACTACCTCCGATGGATCGACCACAGCGCCTGCATCACGCATGCGGATCGCCACTTGACGACGAAGCGGCTCGAAACCCGGGCTGAACATGTAATTGAAAGCGCGAGGACTCTGGAACCGCGTGACCTTGGCCAACTGCTGATGCAAGGCACGCAGTGGCAGGTAGTCGATATGAGGAACCGCGGCACCGAACGCGAACACGCCCTCACGCCGCGCCTCGACCAACACCTGCTGAATAATGCTGGCGCGGGTGACCAGGCCAGGCCGCTCGACCCGCGCGATATCGGGAGTGGGCGCGGTCAGCGCAGGGGTTTGGTGAACGTAGTAACCGGACTGAGGGCGGGCGCGTATCAGCCCCTGATCCTCAAGATTGGCGTAAGCCTGAAGCACCGTTGCATGGCTCACATTGAGCTGGGAACTCATTTTCCGCACGGATGGGACGCGTTCCCCGGGCTGATAAACGCCCCGGCGAATATCCTCCGCCAGTTGTTGGGCAATACGCTGATAAAGCAGAAGACTGGTCACACTGGCGCCCCTCGAATAAAAGCGTTCGAAGCCATTTTCTGAGTGAGTGGCGATCAGATCCGACCCACCACTAAAACAGTCCGAAGTGTACGGGGACAGTTGACGACTCAGCCAGACTTTCTTCCCACTGCGAAAAAATTATTGGGACGTATCGCCAGCTAGAAGGATTTTTTCCATGAAAAAGCCCGATTTCCATTCCGAGGAGAATCGGGCTGCTGAGAAATCATCAGCGGGCAGTGCTGAGCTTGCCTTTCTCATCTGAAAAGACAATTTCCACACGACGATTTTGCGCGCGCCCGCGCTCCGAAGCATTTCCATCGACAGGAAATTGATCGCCGTACCCTTCGACCTGAATCCGCTCGTCCTCGATTCCGAGGTCGGACAGCACATCAGCCACTGACTGGGCACGATCACGGGACAGCTGCAGATTTTCCTGACTGTCGCCAGTGCTGTCGGTATAGCCCTCGATGCGCACGACACGTTTGGGGTTGAACTGCAGAAACTGCACAACCTTCAAAACCGTACGATTGGCCGAGCTTTTCAGCTCTGCGCGGCCGGTATCAAACAGCATGTCGCCCAGGGTCATCACCAGACCGCGCTCGCTTTGCTGGGTCGACAGGCTGATGACCTGGTCTTCGGCCCACTTGCCTTGCTGCTGCGCACCGGCAAGCTTGGCCTCGCGCAGCGCCAGTTGCAACCGCTGGCGCTCGAGTTCCAGACGCGCGAGTTTTTCCTGATTGAGCAGCAACTGACTGTGCTGGCTTGCTATGGCGCTGTAGCGGCTGCTCAGGTAGGAATAGTGACTGACATCATCGGAACTGCCGACATAGCTGGACAAACGCTCGGCCCGCGCCAGTAATTCCCCGGCACGAATAACGTCTCGCGGCGCACTGCGCAAGACGTTGGTGTCGCCCTTTACCTTCTGGAAATCGGCATTGGCAGTTTGCAATGCCTGATCACTGTTCTGGTGGCCCGCACAACCGTACAAACCGGCGCTGCCGAGCATCAGACAAGCGCTCAATACCTGCACAATGCGGCTCATTGCTCAGCCCCCAGTTGCTTGCGCAGACGATCCAGCCGGGCGTTCACCTGAGTCAATTGCTCCTGGCTCTTCTCGGTTAACACCCCAGCTTCGGCCAGCCGTGCATCTAGCTCGGCTTGCTCGGCCTGCATGCGCGCCTGCTTATAGGATTTTTCAGTCATGTCCGCCCGCGCCTGAGTCAGCTTCGCCTGGGCGGCTGCCATGTTCGGCTCGTCATCGGTAGCGCCCACGGCAGTGGCCTGGGCGACGGCTTGCTCAGTGAGTTTCAGCTGCTCGGCCGGGGCGGGGTCATTAGCGCAGCCGAACAGGGACGTGACCACCAGGGCGGCGAACAAGGGTCGTGCTTTCAAAAAAACGCTCAAAAAAACATTCCTACTGATTGGCTGCGCTGACCGGCTGCTGCAGCTGCGCTTTCCACAACTCCAGATTGCGCGTGATGGCCTCACTGGAGCGATCCGAAGCCGCCAATTCTGTCATTTTTTTTGCCAGCTGTCCGCGCAACCACGCATCGTCGCACGCCGAGTTGAATGATAGAGCGAGGTACAAGCCGGGCCGGTCCAGCGCCAATGGCTGAGCAAGCACATCCTTCGACATGCCCAGGGTCTGGATCATGGCCAAACCCGCGTAACGACCGGCCAATACGAACTCAACCTGCCCCAGCATCAGCTTTTGGAAGGCTTGGGTCAGGTTCGCCTGATTTTCCACCGTCAGGTGTGCCTTGATAGCGGCGTCGAAGCCCGAGGTGATTCGGGTTTTCTCGGAAATGGCGCCCCCGTGGCCGCGCAAGTCTTCCAGGGAGTTGAAGGGCTGGACTTGCCCGACTCGCGTCCAGACCATGATTTCATTTTGGGTGATCGGCGGGTGGATGAAATCCAGCGACTGCAGTTCAGCGCTGTTCAACGGCATATCGGCAAGCAGATCCATGCGCCCGCTGCGCACTTCTTCAAGGGCCTGGCTGCGTTTTCCTGCATACAGCAGTTCGACCTTGACCCCGATTTGTGTCGCCGCCTCTTTGAGTAGATCGGCATTGGCGCCCATCAAGTGCCTGGGGTCCTGCGGATCGCGCCACAGATAAGGCGGCGCATCCGGGCTGCCGGTCACGACCAGCCGCTCGCAGCTGCCGGCCGCGACGGCGCTCATCGATTGCAACAGCAGTGAACCGGCAACCAGCGAGGCCAGCGTATGACTGGGCGACCACATGGCGACATCCTTTTTTCGAGCCAATAAAAAACCCGCTCATTCAGTGCTGTTGGAAACGCCAGGCATCGAAATCATTCGATGGTCGACGCATTCAAACAGCCCTGAAACCAGCGGGCTCTCTTTATAAGTCAGGTGGCTGGATTAGACCAGCTTCTCCAACTCTGGAATGGCTTCGAACAGATCGGCAACCAGACCGTAATCAGCGACCTGGAAGATCGGCGCTTCTTCATCCTTGTTAATCGCAACGATCACCTTGGAGTCCTTCATGCCCGCCAGGTGCTGGATCGCGCCAGAGATACCAACGGCGATGTACAACTGCGGGGCCACGATCTTGCCGGTCTGGCCGACCTGCATGTCGTTGGGTACGAAACCTGCGTCGACGGCTGCGCGGGAGGCGCCTACCGCAGCGCCCAGCTTGTCGGCCAGCGCATACAGGTGCTTGAAGTTATCGCCATTCTGCATGCCGCGCCCGCCGGAAACGACGATCTTGGCAGCGGTCAGTTCGGGGCGGTCGGACTTGGCCAGCTCTTCGCTGACAAAAGACGACTTGCCTGCATCGTGAGCAGCGCCTACAGCTTCGACGGCAGCAGAGCCACCTTCGGCGGTAACCGCGTCGAAACCTGTTGCGCGAACGGTGATGACCTTGATGACTGCCGACGATTGCACGGTCGCGATGGCGTTACCGGCATAAATCGGACGCTTGAAGGTGTCAGCACTTTCGACCGAGACGATCTCGGAAATCTGATCGACATCCAACTGCGCGGCCACGCGAGGCAGGATGTTCTTGCCATTGGAAGTAGCAGCGGCGAGCACGTGGCTGTAACCGGAGGCAAGCTCGGCAACCAGCGGTGCGACGTTTTCCGGCAACTGGTGGGCATAGGCCGCATTGTCGGCGACGAGGACCTTGGCCACGCCAGCGATTTTCGCAGCGGCCTCAGCAATGGTGCCCACGTTTTGACCTGCGATCAGCACGTGAATGTCGCCACCGATCTTGGCGGCAGCGGCAACGGTGTTCAGTGTGGCGGGAGCGATCGCGCCGTTTTCGTGCTCAGCGAGTACCAGGGTAGTCATTTAGATCACCTTCGCTTCGTTTTTCAGTTTCTCGACCAGTTCTGCAACCGACTTGACCTTGATGCCTGCGCTGCGTGCGGCGGGCGCTTCGACTTTGAGGGTCTTGTTGGTGGAGGACGTGGAGACGCCCAGCGCATCAGCAGTCAGTACGTCGAGGGGCTTTTTCTTCGCTTTCATAATGTTCGGCAACGAGGCATAACGCGGCTCGTTCAGACGCAGGTCAGTGGTCACGATAGCCGGCAGCTTCAACGAGACAGTCTGCGCGCCCGCGTCGATTTCACGCGTGACGGTGACGCTGTCACCGCAGACTTCAACTTTGGAAGCGAACGTCCCCTGCGCATAGCCACTCAACGCAGCCAGCATTTGGCCGGTCTGGTTGTTGTCGCTGTCGATTGCCTGCTTGCCAAGGATGACCAACTGAGGTTGTTCCTTATCGACAACCGCCTTGAGCAGCTTGGCCACGGCCAGGGAGGTCAGTTCCTCAGCGGATTCAACGAGGATAGCGCGATCGGCACCCAGCGCCAGCGCAGTACGCAGTTGCTCCTGGGCGGTGGTCGGGCCGATGGAAACGACGACGATCTCGGTCGCAACGCCTTTCTCTTTCAAGCGAACGGCTTCTTCCACGGCGATTTCGCAGAAGGGGTTCATGGACATTTTTACGTTAGCGAGATCGACGCCGGAGTTGTCCGCTTTGACGCGAACCTTGACGTTGTAGTCGACCACTCGTTTGACAGCTACAAGAACCTTCATGGATTCCTCGTTACTCTCCGGTGAAAAGAAGTCGCCAGGCTCGGCCCGGCGATGGGTACACGTCAGTGTAAAGAACACCTTTGAAAACAGCGTATTCGTCGTTGCTTAACGGTGAGTTCAGCAAAAAACAGCCGCTCTGCCCACGCAACCCAAGTCATGCGCAGACCGTGCGTGTAAACTGCTTCGCGCTCACCCATCCCGAGCGAGGAGCGGGTCTGCTGCACAGCGCGCGCGTCGTTTTCAGAGGCGTTCTGTTACCAACGGTCAGCCTACGGCGAGCGCAAAACCGCCCGTATCTTGACCGGAACGCCAATGGCGGTCAATACGACAAAACCGCCAGTCGCAAGCCGTCTGCCTATGTTTTATCAGGGTTCCAGCTGATTCAAACAAACGTTTGTATTGGACCTGCAAGGTGGTGTAGATATAATGCGCACCTTTGCCATGGCACCCATAGCAGAACCCTTGCGTGTGTCGGTTTTTAGCAACTTATAAAAAAATACCGTTGAGCCTTGATCAGGAGATAGCCAGTGGAACGCGAATTTATGGAATTCGACGTCGTCATCGTCGGAGCCGGCCCCGCCGGACTGTCCGCCGCATGCCGTCTGAAACAGAAGGCCGCCGAAGCTGGCCAGGAGATCAGCGTCTGCGTGGTAGAAAAAGGCTCTGAAGTTGGCGCTCACATTCTCTCTGGCGCGGTATTCGAGCCGCGTGCGCTCACCGAGCTGTTCGCTGATTGGAAAGAACTGGGTGCTCCGCTGAACACACCGGTCAAGAGCGATGACATCTATGTGCTGACCGGCGCCGAAGCCAGCACCAAAGTGCCCCATGCGCTGGTTCCCAAAACCATGCACAACGAGGGCAACTATATTATTTCCCTGGGCAACCTGTGCCGCTGGCTGGCGCAACAGGCCGAGAACCTGGGTGTTGAAATCTATCCCGGGTTCGCGGCTCAGGAGGCACTGATCGACGAGAACGGCGTGGTTCGTGGGATTCTGACCGGCGATATGGGCGTCGATCGAGAAGGCAATCCCAAGGAAGGCATGTACACCCCAGGCATGGAACTGCGCGGCAAGTACACCCTGTTCGCTGAAGGCTGCCGTGGCCACATCGGCAAGCAGCTGATCAAGCGTTTTAATCTGGACAGTGACGCCGATGCCCAGCATTACGGTATTGGTCTCAAGGAAATCTGGGAAATCGACCCGGCCAAGCATCAGCAGGGCCTGGTGGTGCACACCGCCGGCTGGCCGCTGGACGTGATGGGCACCGAGAACACCGGTGGCTCCTTCCTTTATCACCTGGAAAATAACCAAGTGGTGGTCGGCCTGATCGTCGACCTGTCCTACGCCAACCCGTTCCTGTCACCATTCGACGAGTTCCAGCGCATCAAGCACCACCCGATCCTCAAGCAGTATCTGGAAGGCGGCAAGCGTGTCAGCTATGGTGCGCGGGCCATCTGCAAGGGCGGCCTGAATTCGTTGCCGAAGATGATCTTCCCGGGCGGCGCGCTGATCGGTTGCGATCTGGGCACGCTGAACTTTGCCAAGATCAAGGGCAGCCATACGGCCATGAAGTCCGGCATGCTTGCGGCCGAGTCGGTGGCTGACGCACTGCTCGCGGGGAACGCAGGCGGTGATGCACTTCACAGCTACGTCGACGCATTCAAGGGCAGCTGGCTGCACGAAGAGCTGTTCGCCAGTCGCAACTTCGGCGCGGCCATTCACAAGTTCGGCCCGATCCTCGGTGGCGCCTTCAACTTCATCGATCAGAACCTGTTCGGCGGCAAGATCCCGTTCACGCTGCACGACAACAAGCCCGACTACGCATGCATGAAGCTGGCAGCCGACTCCAAGCGTATCGACTACCCAAGACCGGACGGCAAGCTGAGCTTCGACAAATTGAGTTCGGTATTCATTTCCGGCACCAACCACGAAGAAGAGCAGCCGTGCCACCTGAAGTTAAAGGACCCAGGCATCCCGATCAACGTCAACCTGCCCAAATATGACGAGCCTGCGCAGCGTTATTGCCCGGCGGGCGTGTACGAGGTGGTGTCTCAGGAAGACGGTGCCAAGCGCTTCCAGATCAATGCGCAGAACTGCGTGCACTGCAAGACCTGCGACATCAAGGACCCGTCGCAGAACATTACCTGGGTAACGCCTGAGGGTGCAGGCGGGCCGACTTACCCGAACATGTAAACGTAGCGCCGAGTTTTAAACTGCATGCTGCAAGAGAAAGGCGCCGATCAGGCGCCTTTTTGCTGGCAGATGCTGACCCGACATAACGACCCATGTTCATCACTGTGGGAGCGAATCCATTCGCGATGCCATCGTCGACTCGACACACCTTTATCGCAGGTACCCGCCCTTCGCGAATGAATCCGCTCCCATAGGGCAAGTGTTTTCATTGTCGGGATCCTTATCAAGCCGAAATCTTCAGCCGCTCGCCCTCTTCCCCCGGATTGCGTTCGAAGTAGCGTTTGTATTCGCGGCTGAACTGCGAAGTGCTCTGATAGCCCACTCTGTGCGCCACCTGCGCTACGCCCATGCCTTCGCCAATCAGCATCTGCTGAGCTTTGAGCAGGCGCAGGCGCTTGAGGTATTGCACGGGCGAAAGCAGGGTGCTGCGCTTGAAATGCTCGTGGAACGTCGATGCACTCATGTTGGCGCAACGGGCCAGCTCATCGACGCTCAACGCCTCACTGTAGTGATCGCGCAGATGCTGCAAAGCCGCGCCGATACGCGCGAAATGCCCCTGTTGCTCGACCAGCGCGCGCAGCACACCGGCCTGCGGTCCGCGCAATGCCGCGTACAACACTTCCCTCACCCGCGCCTGGCCCATCACCTGGGCATCCAGCGGATCGTGCAGACAGTGCAGCAGGCGCTCGACACTCTCGCGCATCGGTGCATCCAGCTCGGCCGAGGTCATGGATTCCGGCGTCTGTGCGCGCACCGTGACATCCGGCGCCTGCCCCATGGCCTGCACCAGCTCACTGAGCACCGTGCGGTCGATCATCACCGCCACGCCGTACATGGGCTCCTCTTGCGTGGCGAAGGTTTCGCACATAAAGGGCACCGAGAGCGCTTGCACTAAATAGTGGCCAGCGCCGTATTCCAGCGTCCGCGTGCCCAATCGCGCCAGTTTGCTGCCTTGGGCGATGATCACCAGGCTTGGCTCGTAGATCTGCGGGCTGCTGGCGACGTAATAGGTCCAGGACATCGCCTGCACACCCTGCACGAGGGTGTCGACGAAGCCGGGGCGCGAGGCGAGCGGCTCAATCAGGGCCACCAGCGTGGCGTTGGCGTCGCAGTGAAGGGTCAGAGACATGGGCAACAACCGGACAGAGGATTAGACACTGCCATCATCGCAGATCTGCGGCACAAAGCAGCGCCGGAAGGGTCATTTCCGGAGGATTAGGCATGACACGCGTAGGAATGGTCATGGTCGCGCGGACGCCCGCTGCGCACAATACATCGCCTTAACCGTCATCGTTTTTTGCGAGGTTTCACATGTACACAGCTATCGGTTACGCCGCTCAGTCGGCCACTGCACCCCTCGCCCCCATGACGTTCAACCGCCGCAGCCCGCGTCCCGACGACGTGGCCATCGACATCCTCTACTGCGGGGTCTGCCATTCGGATATTCACCAGGCTCGTAACGAATGGGGTATCGCTGTTTATCCGTTAATGCCGGGCCACGAAATCGTCGGCAAGGTCACCGAAGTCGGCGCCAATGTCACCAAGCACAAGGTCGGCGACCTGGTCGGCGTGGGTTGCATGGTCGATTCTTGCCGTCATTGCGAAGCTTGTGCCGCGGACCTTGAGCAATACTGCCTGGAAGGTCCGACCCTGACGTACGCCACCCCGGACCGCATCGACGGCACCAATACCATGGGCGGCTACTCCAGCAGCATCGTAGTCAGCGAACACTTTGTGGTGCGCATTCCCGGGAAACTCGACCTGGCCGCCGCCGCACCGATTCTCTGCGCGGGCATCACCACCTACTCGCCGCTCAAACACTACGGCGTCAAAGCCGGTGACAAGGTCGGCGTGCTGGGCATGGGCGGTCTGGGCCATATGGGCATCAAGTTCGCCAAGGCGATGGGCGCGCAAGTGACGCTGTTCACCCGCTCGGCAAGCAAGGCTGAAGAAGCGCGTCGTCAGGGCGCTGACCACGTGATCGTGTCCACCGATGCTGAGCAGATGAAAGCCGCGGCCAATCGCTTCGACTTCTTGCTGGACACCATTCCGGTGCAGCATGACCTGAACCCGTACCTGGAAACCCTGCGTTTTGACGGCGTGCATATCCTGGTGGGTTTGATCGAACCGGTGGACCCGGCGCTGCACGCGGCCAATCTGGTGATGAAGCGTCGCGTCCTGGCCGGTTCATTGATCGGCGGCATTGCGCAAACCCAGGAAGTGCTGGACTTCTGCGCCGAGCATGACATCAGCTGCGACATCGAGATGCTCGACATCAAAAACATCAACGAAGCCTACAGCCGCATGATCGCAGGGGACGTGAAATACCGTTTCGTGATCGACATGGCAACGCTCAAGGCCTGAAGGCGATTCGCCCCGTACCGACGGGGCGACTGCTGTTCGCTGGCAACGTGAGCTCCGGGTGAACATGCCGGCAGATCACTCCCGCAGCGGTCCGGCCCGCCAGCGGTGGCGCACTATCGCTACCGCGGGCAAATCCGTTCCGCTGCTGGCCCTCGATCAAGTCAGCCGCCCAGCTCCGCTGACAATCGCGCTGCGGTCCGCTTGATAACCGGCACCAAACGGGCCATCTTTTCCAACGGCATGTACGGCAGGGTGCTGGCGATGCTGATCCCGGCGACGATGTGTTTGCTGGCGTCACGAATCGGCGCAGCCACGCAACGGATCGACGGTTCGTTGTCTTCCAGATCGAACGCATACCCACCTTTGACGTACTCGTGCATGCGCTCGCGCACTTGCTCCCAGGTCTGTTCTTGATGGGCGGGCCAGAGAGGATTGCTGGTCACCTCCGGAACGCTGATGTCATACAGCCTTCGCCACTCGCTTTCCGGGCTTTGCAACAGCAGCGCCTTGCCGATGCCGGTACGCGCCAAGGGCATGCGATGTCCCACCCGCGAGCGCATTTCCGGACCGTTGCGGCCAGGGTTCTTGTGCAGGTAGAGCACGTCGTCGCCATCGCGCACCGCCAGATGCACGGTGTCGCCGGTCAGCGCTGAAAGTTCGTCCAGAAACGGTCGGGCCAGCATCGCCAGCGGCACCTCTTCGCGCGCCTGGAAACCGAGTTCGATCAATTTGGGGCCTAACAGATAACCCACTTGCGGCAGCACCCGCAGGTAGCGCTCTTCGACCAGACAACTGGCAAGCCGGTGGGTGGTGCTGCGGGTCGTGCCGATCAGGCGGGCGATTTCCTTGAGATCGCGGGCACCGCTAGCGACCGCTTGCACCACCCCCAAGCCGCGAAGCAGGGTTTGAGTGCCAGTGGGTGCGGTGTCTTTGCCAGGCACGCCTGCGGGATCTTTCAGGTCGGGAGAATCTTGCATATCACGCCTTATCGAATCAGAAAGCTGGCGGCATTATCGTCGCCAGCTGTTTTCAGTGCCATGGATTACAGCTCGATCCGTTCGACTTTACCCACCAAGAGGATGTAGGACAGCGCCCCAAGCAGGGCCAGCACTGCGATATAGGTGATCGCCGGGGCGAAGGACTCGCCGGAGGCCAGGAAGCCGATCACGATGGGCGTGGCGATGGCCGCCAGGTTACCGATCAGGTTGAAGGTTCCGCCGGTCAGGCCCAGCAGTCGGGCCGGCGCCAGGGTCGACACCAGCGACCAGGTGATCGACGCCAGGCCGTTGCCGAAGAATGCCAGCGCCAGGAAGGCGATCACCAGTGGCGTTGACTCCACGTAGTTGGCGCCAATGATCGAGGTCGAAATCAACAGCCCGGCGATAATCGGCAGCTTTCGCGCGAAGCCCACGGTGTGGCCGCGACGGATGAGCCAGTCGGAGAAAAACCCCGAGCACAGGACACCGACGAACGCCGCCAGAAACGGCAACGAGGCAAGCAGGCCGGACTTGATGAAATCCATGCCGCGGTACTTAACCAGGTACGTCGGGAACCAGGTAAGGAAAAACCACAGCGTCGAGTTCAGGCAGAACTGGCCTAGATAAATCCCCCACAGCTTGCGTTTGCTCAGCACGATACCCAGGTCCTGCCAACTGAAGCCGCCCTTCTCTTTCGCCGTATCGCGCTGGATGTCAACCAGGCCTCCGCCCTCTTTGATCAGATCGATTTCGCCCTGATTCACACCTTTGAAATCACGTGGCTCGCGGTAAACCATGTACCAGATCGCCGCCCAAATGACGCCCACGCCACCCGTCGCAACGAACACCATGTGCCAGCCGAAAGAGGTCTGAAGCCAAGCCAGCACGGGCGTGAGGAACGCCAGGCCGACGAACTGCCCAGAAGTGTAGAAACCAACGGCGCTAGCGCGTTCCTTTTCCGGGAACCAGGCGGTGACCACTCGGCTGTTGATTGGATAAGCCGGTGCTTCCAGGGCGCCGACGACCATGCGCAGGACGAACAGGCCGATAAAGCTGCCGACGAAACCGAGAAAAATGGTTGCTACTGACCACAAGGCCAGCGCCACGGTATAGAGGATGCGTGGCGGCACACGGTCGACCAGCCAGCCGCCGGGTAATTGCATGGCGGCGTAGGTCCAGCCGAACGCGGAGAACACCAAGCCGACATGGATCGGATCGATGCCCAGCTCGCTGGTCAGTGCAGGTGCAGCGATGGAAAGATTACTGCGGTCCAGATAGTTGATGACCACGGTGATGAACAGCAGCACCATGATGAAAAAGCGTTTGCGGGTCGGCGTGGCAGTGATCGCTCGCGCCTCCGGCAAGGTCTGTGTGCGCATGGGAGTGCCTCTTTTTATGGTTGTCTGAGGTCTGGAAGTGTGGGTGTTGCTAGACGCGTGGCGTTCTGACGATGGATCGTTCCCACGCTCTGCGTGCAGATGCCCCCGGACGCTACGCGTGCAGTACGGACGACGCAGAGCGTCTGAGGATGCGTTCCCACGCCGAGCGTGGGAACGATCAACGATCAACGATCAACGATCAACGCAGAGCGTGGGAGCGATTAATCGGCGTCACCCTCAGAGGCCAAATCACCACTCGGCAAAACTGCCATCGGCGTGACGCCAGATCGGGTTGCGCCAGCGATGACCGATGGCCGCGCGTTCCTTGACGTATTCCTCGTTGATCTCGATGCCCAGGCCCGGTCCATTGGGAATCTTCACCATGCCTTTGTCGTAGTCGAAGACTTCGGGGTTCTTGATGTAGTCGAGCAGGTCGTTGCTCTCGTTATAGTGAATCCCCAGGCTTTGCTCCTGGATGAACGCGTTGTAGCAGGCTGCGTCCAGTTGCAGGCAGGCTGCCAGCGCAATGGGCCCTAGCGGGCAATGCAGGGCCAGGGCGACGTCATAGGCTTCGGCCATGTTGGCAATCTTGCGCGTCTCGGTGATACCGCCGGCATGGGACGCGTCCGGCTGGATAATGTCGACATAGCCTTCGCTCAATACGCGCTTGAAATCCCAGCGCGAGAACAGCCGCTCGCCCAGCGCGATCGGCGTGCTGGTCAGCGGCGCCAGCTCCTTGAGCGCTTCATAGTTCTCGCTGAGCACCGGCTCTTCGATGAACATCAGCTTGTACGGGTCCAGTTCCTTCATCAGCACCTTGGCCATGGGTTTGTGTACCCGACCATGGAAGTCGACGCCGATACCAACGTTGGGGCCGACCGCATCACGCACCGCTGCAACGTTGGCCAGGGCCAGATCGACTTTTTCAAAGGTGTCGAGGAACTGCAGCTCCTCGGTGCCGTTCATCTTGACCGCGGTAAAACCACGCGAGACCGCCTCCTGCGCAGCACGTGCAGTGTCGGCCGGACGGTCGCCGCCGATCCACGAGTACACACGAATCCTGTCACGCACCTGCCCGCCCAGCAGGTCGCTGACCGACACGCCCAGCGCCTTGCCCTTGATGTCCCACAGTGCCTGATCGATGCCGGCCAGTGCGCTCATGTGGACAGCGCCTCCACGGTAAAAACCGCCGCGATAGAGCACGGTCCAGATGTCTTCGATGTTGCGCGGGTCTTTTCCGATCAAATAGTCGGACAGCTCCTCGACAGCAGCGGCGACCGTGTGCGCACGGCCCTCGACCACAGGCTCGCCCCAACCGGTGACTCCCTGGTCGGTTTCGACCTTGAGGAAGCACCAGCGTGGCGGAACGATGAAGGTCGTGAGTTTGGTGATTTTCATCTCGTATCTCTCTTATTCGAAGACGCTTGTTCGAAGTGCTGGTTCAGTAACCGTTGTCAGCAACGGCAGGTCATGGAGTCTGTATAAATCCGCCGCCGTTTATTGGCCGGCAGGACGATACTGGTTCCAGGCGGCGACGTAGGCTTTAGCGCGCCCGGCCACGTCGTCGGCGCTCATGCCGGGTTTGAACAGGCCCGAGCCCAAGCCGAAACCACGCACGCCGGCATCGAGAAAAACCTTCATGTTGTCCGGGGTGATGCCGCCCACGGGCAGCAACACGGTGTCGGTAGGCAACACCGCCAGCCAAGCCTTCACCACCGCTGGGCCCATCTGCTCGGCGGGGAACATCTTCAGCACGTCGGCGCCGTTGGCCAATGCGGCAAACGCTTCAGTGGGCGTCGCTACACCGGGCGAGAGCAGCAAGCCTTCAGCCTTGGCAGCGCGCAGCACATCAGGGTCGCTGTGGGGCATGACGATGACCTGGCCACCGGCGTCTTTGACGTGGCGCACGTGCTCGGGCGTCAGCACGGTGCCAGCGCCGATCAGGCAATCAGCAGGCAGGCTCTGGCGCAGCAAACGGATGCTGTCGTACGGTTGCGGGGAGTTGAGCGGCACTTCAATAACCCGAAATCCAGCGGTGTACAGCACATCGCCGATAGCGGGGGCTTCTTCAGGGCGCAGGCCGCGCAGAATTGCGACCAGGCCGTTTTGCGCAAGGGCTTGTTTGAGCATTTCAGTTCTCGACAGGAAGGGGCCGTGCACCGGCCGTAGAGGAAGACGAAACCAGACCGGCCTGCACCGCGACCTGCCAAAGGCCACGCTCCGTGGCCTGCTCGGCAATGGTGACCTGCGCGAAGCCATTGGCTTGCAGCGCACGCTGATAGCGTTCGAGCAAAGGGCCGCTGCCGATCAGCACCACATCGGGCAGCGTAGCCGCGGCTTGATTCAGCAACTGGCTCAGGGCCGCGATCTCATGGCCGATCAGCAGCCCGGACAGGTAGTCGGACTGCGCCGCGCCCGACAACACGCCCGTCAGGCCAAGCGTTCGGGTGCTAAAGATCGTCGACAGTGGCCCGGCAGCGCCCTGGGGCGATCGTGCGACGGCAACCCCGCGATCGAATGCGATCGCATCGAACGGCTCACTGCATTGCAGGGTGCGACCAAGAATGGTGTGGTTCGACAGCGCGGCGTATACCTCGCCGGTCATGAAGGTATCGAAATGCACGATGCGTCCGTCCTGCACCCTCACCCACTTCGAATGGCTACCGGGCAGACCAATCAACAAGGAGTCGCCAGCCTCGCTGGAGGGCAACGAAGCGAGGACGCCGAGAACCTGAGTCTCTTCGCCGCGCATGACGTTGGGTAATTCGGAACGCTGCAGCACACCGGGCACGATGTGGATATCGACCTCGCGCACGCTGCGCACGGTGACCAGCGCTTCGCTAAGGGCGCTCACACTGGCAGGGGTTTGCTGATACACCGCCTCGCGCCACCCCTGCGCGCTGCCGACCATGCCACAGGCAATCACCGGCAGTTGCGGCTCGGCGTCCAGCCAGTCGCCGCAGGCCTCATCGAACGCCAATTCGAAACCGTCGCTGCATAACCGCCCGGCAATCGACCGGGAGGTCGTTGGCAACTGCATGATGCCCGCACTCAGCGAGCGTTGCTCCAATACCCGGCCTTGTTCGCCGAGCCGATACGCGCGAAGGGAGGTCGTTCCCCAGTCGAGCGCGATCAATTGCGCCTGCATGGCTTCACCTGATTGTTATTAAGGAGTGAATGCGAGGCGAACTATAAACCTGAAGCGACGATTATCTCAATATGTAATTTGCATGTTCATATATTGGGATGTTTTGAGCGTTTACGATGAATGTGCTTCTGAGGCGGCATTTGCCTGTGGCACCGCCTCGAACGTCTGGGGCATACTCGCGACAGATCGTCTCCGGGCATTTGTCATGCGCCCGGGCCTGGTGTTTTCCGCCACCGCGCGGTTCCTGAACGACCTTCCTCATACCTCCTATCCTGCATCGGCCACCTGTGTCGAAGGTGGTAACGACTGCGCTTTTCGTCCTGCCCGCGTTGGGTTCGGATAAGTGCGTTTCGCCCACACCGACATTGCGCATCTCCCTTCAACACTCATCTGCAAAAGGACCCGTAAGATGAAGCGATTCCTCGTGCTCGACAGTTTCCGTGGCCTCTGCGCGCTGGCCATGATCGTTCATCACTCGCACATCGAGCGCAGCATCACCGAGCTGACGTTCTTCCGTAATGCCAGCCAGTTCGCCGGGTTGTTCTTCGCCTTGAGCGGCTTTCTGATCTACCGGCACTACAGCGATCATGTGCACACGCCGCGACAGTTGCGCGAATTCATGGTTAACCGTGCCTGCCGTGTAATGCCTATGCATCTGGCTGTGCTGCTGTTCTTCATTGGCTTCGAATGCCTGAAGCTTGTGCTGGAACGCAACGGCGTGTCGCTGAGCTACCCAGCATTCAGTGGCGACCGTGCGCCGCAAGAGATTCTGCCCAACCTGCTGCTGATCCAGGCTTGGTGGCCGGGGTTCAACGCGCTGTCGTTCAACTACCCATCCTGGCTGATCAGCGTGCAGTTCTATATCTGGGGGCTGTTCGCACTGATACTGTTCGCCGCTCCCCGCCTTGCGCGCAAGCTGTTCTCACTGCTGTGCGTGCTCGCGTTTGTAGCGCTTTACCAGGATTTCACGCTGCTCCCGCGCAATGCACTGTGGGGGATTTCCTGCTTCTTCGCAGGCGCAATGACGTATCGGGTTTACGCACGTATGCGGGGTTCGGTGTCGGGGCCCGTCATCGCCACGCTGTTGGAGGTGGCCGTGCTGGGCGGCATTTACTGGCTGATGACCGAGGGCGAACAGCCGTTGACCGTTGAGCTGGGGCTGCTGTTCTGCGTTGCGATCCTGGTGTTCTCGCAGGAAGCGGGGCTGGTTTCGCAGTTACTGCGTTTGCGAGCGTTCCCGATATTGGGGCGGTTATGGCTGTCGATTTACCTGACGCACGCGGCAGTGATCTATGTCCTGGGGACCGCGTTGACAGTGGCTGCGAAATTCAGCGGTTACGCGTTCCTGGTAGACAAGCCTGACGAAACGCGCACAACGCTGGTGCGCTATCTGAGCACGGGCAGCGCATTGAACGACAACCTGTTGATGCTGCTCGTCGTTGTGGCTGTGCTGGTGGTGTCGATGCTGACCCACCGTTATATCGAAACGCCGGCAATGCAATTTGGTGAGCACTGGAGACGCGGCACCTTGCTGCGTCGCCGCAAGGATGACCCTCCGCCAGAGCGGGTTTGAAGGTGTGCGGTCAGCGTTGTACATCCGCAGAGCCATGCCCTTGGTGACTTGGAGTACTTGTCCAAATCCCTCGACGAAGTCGAAACGCTTCTATCGTCAGGCAGGAAGAACAGTGCCAGCCAAAATAATGGATGCATAAAACCGCTGCGGCCGCCCAATGTTCTATAAAAAAACCGCCCTGAAGGCGGTTTTTCTATTTCTGGCGACAGCGCCCAATCAGCGCTCCAGCAAAATCCGCAACATGCGACGCAGCGGTTCGGCAGCGCCCCACAGAAGCTGGTCGCCGACGGTGAACGCTCCCAGGTACTGCGAACCCATGTTCAACTTACGCAGGCGTCCTACCGGAACATTCAACGTGCCGGTCACCGATGTCGGGCTCAGCTCCTGAATACTCGCCTCGCGCGTGTTCGGCACCAGCTTCACCCACGGATTGTGCTGACTGATCATGCCTTCGATATCGGCGATCGGCACATCCTTGTTCAGCTTGATGGTCAGCGCCTGGCTGTGGCAACGCATCGCGCCAATGCGCACGCAGATACCGTCCACGGGAATCGGGCGATTGAACCGTCCCAGAATCTTGTTGGTCTCTGCCTGCCCTTTCCACTCTTCGCGACTCTGGCCGTTCGGCAATTCCTTATCGATCCATGGAATCAGGCTGCCAGCCAGCGGTACACCGAAATTCTCGATCGGGAAGCTCTCGCCGCGCATGGCCTCGGCCACCTTGCGATCGATGTCCAGAATAGCGCTGGCCGGGTTGGCCAGATCGTCGGCGACCGACGCATTGATAGCGCCCATCTGCTTGATCAGCTCACGCATGTTCTGCGCGCCGGCTCCGGAGGCCGCCTGATAGGTCATGACGTTCATCCACTCCACCAGACCGGCTTCGAACAGCCCGCCCAGGCCCATCAGCATCAGGCTGACGGTGCAGTTGCCGCCGATGAAGTTTTTGGTGCCGGCGTCCAGTTGCTGGTCAATGACCTTGCGGTTGACCGGATCGAGCACGATCACCGCATCGTCCTGCATGCGCAGTGATGAGGCCGCGTCGATCCAATAACCCTGCCAACCCGCTTCACGCAGCTTGGGGAACACCTCGTTGGTGTAGTCGCCGCCCTGGCAGGTCAATACCACGTCCAGGGTCTTGAGCTCGTCGATGCTGTAGGCATCCTTCAACGGCGCAATGTCCTTGCCCACCGATGGACCTTGTCCGCCGACGTTGGAGGTGGTGAAAAAAACCGGCTCAATGAGATCGAAATCCTGCTCTTGCAGCATGCGCTGCATGAGCACGGAACCAACCATACCGCGCCAACCGACCAGACCTACACGTTTCATCGCAACTACACCTTAATTAAAAGTGGGGCCCCTTGCCACACAGAGGTAACGACTCGATCTTGCGGCAGTGGGCCCGAGATATTACAGATTGCGCAGCGCGGCGACTACGGCGTCACCCATTTCTTGCGTGCCGACTCGAGCATTGCCTTCGGACCAGATATCACCCGTACGCAAGCCTTGATCCAGTACCAGGCTCACGGCCTTCTCGATAGCATCCGCCGCCGTGTGTTGATTAAAGCTATAGCGCAGCATCATCGACACCGACAAAATGGTTGCCAGCGGGTTGGCGATGCCTTTACCGGCTATGTCCGGAGCCGACCCATGACAAGGCTCGTACATGCCCTTGTTGTTCGAGTCCAGCGACGCCGATGGCAGCATGCCGATGGAGCCGGTGAGCATCGACGCTTCGTCGGAAAGTATGTCGCCGAACATGTTATCGGTGACCACTACGTCGAACTGCTTAGGTGCGCGGACCAGTTGCATGGCGGCGTTGTCCACGTACATGTGGCTCAGTTCGACTTCCGGGTAATCCTTGGCCACCTGCTCGACCACTTCGCGCCACAACTGGCTGGACGCCAGCACGTTGGCCTTGTCCACCGAGCACAGCTTCTTGCCACGTACCTGAGCCATCTCGAAACCGACGCGGGCAATGCGTTGGATCTCGCTCTCGCTGTACGGCAGCGTATCGTAAGACTGGCGCTCGCCGTTTTCCAGCTCGCGGGTGCCGCGCGGTGCGCCAAAGTAAATACCGCCGGTCAGCTCGCGAACGATCAGGATATCCAGGCCCGCGACGATCTCGGGTTTGAGGCTGGACGCATCGGCCAGTTGCGGGTAGAGGATCGCAGGCCGCAAGTTGGCGAACAGGCCCAGTTGCGAACGGATTTTCAGCAGACCGCGCTCAGGACGGATGTCACGCTCGATGGCATCCCATTTCTGGCCGCCCACTGCCCCCAGCAGCACCGCGTCGGCGGCGCGTGCGCGGTCCAGGGTTTCGTCGGCCAGCGGTACGCCATGCCGGTCGATGGCCGCACCACCGATGACATCGTGGCTCAATTGGAAACCCAACTGATACTTCTCGTTGGCCAGTTCCAGCACCTTGACCGCTTCGGTCATGATTTCCGGACCAATGCCATCACCCGGGAGAATCAGAATCTGCTTGCTCATAAGGGCCCTCGTTTCAAAATAAAGATCGGCCCAGATAACAGGGCCGACTCGGGAGCGGCGAGTCTGGTGCTGCAAGCTGCAAGAAAGCAGTCGCGCCGGCCATCACTTGCCGCTTATAGCTTAAAGCTCGAAGCTGCTCTTCAACGGAACAACCACGGCTGCGCAGCGCGGTGCTTACTCTCGAACGTTGCGATCGCCTCGCCATCGACCAGCGTCAGGCCGATGTCGTCCAGGCCGTTGAGCAGGCAGTGTTTACGGAAAGCGTCGATCTCGAAGGAATAGACCTTGCCATTCTCGGCGGTCACAGTCTGTGCCTGGAGATCCACTTTGAGTTGATAACCGGGCTTGTCTTCCACTGCCTTGAACAGCTCATCGACTTCGCTTTCGCTCAGGATGATCGGCAGCAAACCGTTCTTGAAGCTGTTATTGAAGAAGATGTCGGCGTAGCTCGGCGCAATGATGCTGCGAAAACCGTATTCTTCCAGCGCCCAAGGCGCATGCTCACGACTCGAACCGCAGCCGAAATTTTCCCGGGCCAGCAGCACGCTGGCGCCTTGATAGCGTGCATGGTTCAGAACGAAATCAGGGTTCAGGGGACGTTTTGAGTTGTCCTGATACGGCTGGCCCACGTCCAGGTAACGCCACTCGTCGAACAGGTTCGGACCGAAACCGGTGCGGCGGATCGACTTCAGAAACTGCTTGGGGATGATCTGATCGGTGTCGACGTTGGCGCGATCCAGCGGGGCCACCAGGCCTGAGTGTTGGGTAAAAGGCTTCATGTCAGGCTCCTTATTGCTGGGTCAGGGTACGTACGTCGACAAAGCGGCCATTGACAGCCGCCGCTGCTGCCATCGCCGGGCTAACCAGGTGGGTGCGACCACCGGCGCCTTGACGGCCCTCGAAGTTGCGGTTGGACGTGGAAGCGCAATGCTCGCCGCTTTCCAGGCGATCCGGGTTCATTGCCAGGCACATGGAGCAACCTGGCTCGCGCCATTCGAAACCGGCTTCCAGGAAGACTTTGTCCAGACCTTCTTTCTCTGCCTGCTCCTTGACCAGACCCGAACCAGGTACAACGATCGCCTGCTTGATGGTCGAAGCGACCCTGCGGCCCTTGGCGATCTCAGCCGCGGCACGCAGGTCTTCGATCCGCGAATTGGTGCAGGAACCAATGAATACGCGGTCCAGCTGAATGTCGGTGATTGCCTGATTAGCCTTCAAGCCCATGTACTTCAAAGCACGCTCGATGGAACCACGCTTGACCAGATCGGCTTCCTGCGCCGGATCCGGCACGTTCTGATCCACGGCCACGACCATTTCCGGCGAGGTGCCCCAGCTCACTTGCGGCTTGATCTGCGCTGCATCGAGTTCGACCACGGTGTCGAACACCGCGTCATCGTCGGAAACCAGGTCCTTCCAGGCTTCGACCGCTGCATCCCACTGCTCGGCCGTCGGCGCGAATGGCCGCCCCTTCACGTAGGCGATGGTCTTTTCATCGGTCGCCACCAGACCCACGCGAGCGCCGGCTTCGATGGACATGTTGCAAATGGTCATGCGGCCTTCGACCGACAGGTCGCGGATGGCGCTGCCGGCGAATTCGATCGCATGGCCGTTACCGCCGGCGGTGCCGATCTTGCCGATGATTGCCAGCACGATGTCCTTGGCGGTAACGCCGAATGGCAGCTGGCCTTCGACCACGACCCGCATGTTTTTCATTTTCTTGGCGACCAGACACTGAGTGGCGAGCACATGCTCCACCTCGGAAGTGCCGATGCCGTGAGCCAGGGCGCCGAACGCGCCGTGGGTCGAGGTATGCGAGTCGCCGCAGACCACGGTCATGCCTGGCAAGGTAGCGCCCTGCTCAGGCCCGATCACGTGGACGATGCCCTGACGCACATCGTTCATCTTGAACTCGGTAATGCCGTACTCATCGCAGTTATCGTCCAGCGTCTTCACCTGCAGGCGCGACACCTGATCGACGATGGCATCTACGCCGTCCTTGCGATCCGGAGTGGTCGGCACGTTGTGATCGGCGGTGGCGACGTTAGCGTCGATGCGCCATGGCTTGCGGCCTGCCAGACGCAGCCCCTCGAAAGCCTGTGGCGAAGTCACTTCATGAATGATATGACGGTCGATATAAAGCAGCGCCGAACCATCGTCGCGCTGTTTGACCAAATGCGAATCCCAAAGCTTGTCGTAGAGCGTTTTGCCGGTCATCAGACGGTTTCCTCATCAGCGTGTTTCTATACCCGGGTCATCCACGTCACGGCGACGCTTCAAAGACCCTTGGCTTGTGGGCGGATGCTACGAGCCCGAGCCCAAGCGCTCAAACCCAAGGTTTCACCAAATGTGACCTTGAAGCTCTGCAGCCCTCTAGCCTGGGGACCATCTGCATCAACGTGTTTCTATGCTTGGGGGTAGCTTGATAGTAGCCATCAGGCAATAACCCTTTCGCTTGTGGGGGAGATGCTATGGAATATGTTTAAATAACTCAAATTCATATTTTTCATGCTTTGGATAACCAACAGGAATTCGAGATGGACCTGGCGAACCTCAATGCCTTCATAGCCATTGCCGAGACCGGCAGCTTTTCAGCCGCAGGCGAACATCTGCACCTTACCCAGCCTGCCGTCAGCAAACGCATCGCGGGTCTGGAGCAGCAGCTCAATGTACGCCTGTTCGATCGCCTGGGTCGCGAGGTCAGCCTCACCGAGGCCGGGCGCGCCCTGTTGCCCCGCGCCTACCAGATCCTCAACGTGCTGGACGATACGCGTCGGGCGCTGACCAATCTGACCGGGGAAGTCAGCGGCCGGCTGAGCCTTGCGACCAGCCATCACATTGGCTTGCATCGCCTGCCGTCGCTGTTAAGGACATTCACCCGCACCTACCCCGACGTCGCACTGGACATCGAATTTCTCGATTCGGAAGTGGCATACGAAGAAATTCTCCATGGACGCGCCGAGTTGGCGGTCATCACGCTCGCGCCTCAGCCACACTCGCTGGTCCAGGCCGTAGCGGTCTGGGACGACCCGCTGGATTTCGTCGCGGCCCCGGAACACCCGCTGGCGAACACGCCAAATGTCAGCCTGGCCGACGTCGCGGAATATCCGGCGGTGTTTCCCGGCGGCAATACCTTCACTCACCACATCGTCAGCGGCCTGTGCGAAGCCCAGGGGCTGAAGCCGAACATTGCCATGAGCACCAATTATATGGAGACGATCAAGATGATGGTGTCCATCGGGTTGGCCTGGAGCGTGCTGCCCCGGACCATGCTCGATGAGCAGGTCAGGCCTATCGCGCTACCAGGCATACAGCTACGGCGCCAGCTAGGCTACATTGTCCACACCGAGCGCACACTGTCGAACGCCGCAAAGGCCTTCATGGCGCTGCTGGATGCGCAGGCAGATGGCGCCTGAGTGATGATGCCCTCCGATCGTCATACCGGCTTCCGTCCCCAAGGCTTGTGATCAAATGTCCACATTCGCTGACAGCGTAGCGCTTCAAACGACCGCCCTGGCCTTGACGGTGAAGGAGTCGGAGAAACACTTTGCCATCCTGTTCAACCTCAGCCCCAGCGTGGTGCTGCTGACGCGCTTCGAAGATGGGCTGATCTGCAACGTCAATCGGCATTTCGAGCGCATGTTCGGCTGGTCGATGGGCGAGTGCGTGGGCCGTACCACGCTGGACATCGGGCTGTGGGCCAACCCTCGACATCGGCAGATGGCGCTGGACAGAACGTTCGCCGCGCTCGAACCCGCCAGCCTCGAGAGCCAATGGCAGACGCGTGAAGGACGCAGACGCGAGGGCACGCTCTATACGCAAATGATCGAGCTCAGCGACGGCCGTTATCTGCTCAGTACGTTTATCGACAATACCGAACACAAACGCGCCGAACGGGCCCTTAAGGCCAGTGAAGAGAAATTCGCCAAAGCGTTTCACTCAAGCCCTGACGCCATCATCATTACTGAAAAGACCACAGGACGGTATCTGGAGGTCAACGACGGGTTCTCTCGCCTGAGCGGCTATAGCGCCAGCGAAGTGTTGGGGCACACGGTGTTCGAATTCGCCATCATGGTTGACATCAGCCAACGCGTTCGCCTGATCCACGATGTGGAGGAGCACGGCAACGTGCGTAACCGCGAGGTGCTGGGACGCAACAAGGACGGCGAGATCATTACCGTGGACGTGTCGATTGATCCGCTGGTGCTCGACGATACTCAGTGTTTGCTGATCACGGCGCGGGATATTGGCCTGCTCAAGAGCGCCCAGGCGCAGATCCAGCACCTGGCCTATCACGACTCGCTGACCAACCTGCCCAATCGCGCGCTGCTGATGGATCGCCTCAACCAGCAGATCTCTCTGCTCAAGCGCCATCACTTGCGCGGCGCGTTGTTGTTCCTGGACCTTGACCACTTCAAGCACATCAACGATTCGCTCGGTCATCCGGTCGGCGACAGCGTGCTGAAAATCATTACCGCACGGCTGGAGGCCAGCGTGCGCCTCGAAGACACCGTGGCGCGCTTGGGCGGGGACGAATTCGTGGTGCTGATCAGCGGACTGGAAGGCACTCAGGACGACGTCATCAAGCAGGTGCGCACTCAGGCAGATACCCTGCGCGAGTTGCTGGCCGAGCCGATGTTTCTCGACGGGCAACGGCTGCAGGTGACTCCCAGCATCGGTGTGGCGCTGATACCCGACCACGGCTCGACACCCGCTGACTTGCTCAAACGCGCCGACATTGCGCTGTATCGGGCAAAGGATTCAGGTCGCAACGCGACGCAAATGTTTCACAGCACCATGCAGAAGGCCGCCAGCGACCGCTTACGACTGGAAAACGACCTGCGCCAGGCCCTGACCCGCGGCGAATTCAGCCTTAGTTATCAGCCCCAGGTCGACACCCGTGGCAACCGCATCATCGGCGCCGAAGCCCTGCTGCGCTGGCAACACCCGACACTGGGCAATCTGCCGCCCCAGCAGTTTATTCAGGTCATGGAAGAAAGCGGGATGATCCTGGAGGTGGGTAACTGGATCCTCGAGCAAGCCTGCATAACCGGCGGCAGGCTGCTGCGTGGGGGGCTGATCGATGGCGAAGATTTCAGCCTGTGTGTGAACATCAGCCCGCGGCAGTTCCGCCAGGGCGATTTCGTCCAGCGGGTCGAGCATTGCCTGCTGACCTGCGCAATGCCCCATCGCATGCTCAAACTGGAGATCACCGAGGGCATCGTCATTCAAAACCTGGAAGACACCATCGCCAAGATGCTTGAACTCAAGCAACTGGGCATCAGTTTTGCGATGGATGATTTCGGCACCGGCTATTCGTCGCTGACCTACCTCAAACGCCTGCCGGTGGATGCGCTAAAAATTGATCAATCCTTCATTCGCGATGCCACCAGCGACCCCAACGACGCGGAAATCGTGCGCGCCATCATCGCCATGGCGGCGAGCCTGAACCTGGCGATCATTGCCGAGGGCGTTGAAACACAGGAGCAACTCGACTTTCTGGCGCAGCTCGATTGCCACTTTTATCAGGGGTTTCTGTTCAGTGAACCGCTGCCGTTGGAACGCTTTGAAGCCCTGCTGCGCGGGCGGCTGCAGCGCTAGCGGCACTACACGGACTGTTAGCGGGCTCCGAGGCGTAACCGGCGCGCACAAAAAAGGCGCCCGCAAGGGGCGCCTCTCGTCAGTACCTACAGATCAGTGTGCAAGGGTTTTCTGCCCGTTGATCTGGATACGCTTTGGCTTGGCCTCTTCCGGCACCAGACGCAGCAGATCGATGTTCAACAGGCCGTTGGCCAACGCAGCGTTTTGCACCTCGATGTGATCGGCCAGGCGGAACGACAGCTTGAACGCACGCTGGGCAATGCCTTGATGCAGGAAGGTCACGCCTTCAGCGGTGTTTTCACGCTTGCTGCCGGTGACGGTCAACACACCCTTCTCGACCTGCAACTCCAGGTCTTCTTCCTGGAAACCCGCAGCCGCGATGACGATGCGGTATTGGTCATCTGCGTGTTTCTCGACGTTGTAGGGAGGGTAGCTGCTGGCCGACTCGTTACGGGCCGCCGATTCAAACAGATCGTTGAAGCGGTCGAAGCCTACGGAAGAACGGAACAACGGAGCCAAAGAAAATGCAGTAGTCATGTGAATCTCCTGATAAATCAGCAAGTGTTTGTCGCCGCGACCCGACTTCGGCATCGCGTAATGCCAAAATAGGGACAGTCACTTCTGTTTCAAGAGCCGCTATGCAAATTTTTTCTCAGGCTGCTTCCGACCGGCTGACACCGAGCATCTGGCTGATCCGTGCGCAATCGGTCTCGCGACGCAACGAATCGAACAGCACGGTGGCTTCGGGATAGCTCTTGGTCAGCAGCACGACCCACTGCTTGAGCCTGCCTGGCGCCTGTACGCGCGTCATTTTCTCCAGCGCTTGCAGCCAGAAGTGCCGCAGCAGCGGCTGCAGCTCCAGCCAGCTCATCTCAACGACCTCCCGCCCTGCCTCAGCCGCCGCTATCTGCCTGCCCAGGTCCGGGCGCGCCACCAGGCCGCGACCAATCATGATGTCCCGCGCGCCGCAGATTTCCCGGCAACGGCGCCAGTCGTCCACCGTCCAGATCTCGCCATTGGCAATGATCGGAATCTTCACCACGTCCTGAATCCTGCCAATCCATTCCCAGTGCGCAGGCGGTTTGTAACCGTCCACTTTGGTCCGTGCGTGAACCACGATGTGCTCGGCACCGCCCGCTTCCAGCGCCCGCGCGCAATCCAGGGCAGGCTCGGTACTGTCGTACCCCAGGCGCATCTTGGCGGTGACCGGAATATGCGCAGGCACGGCACGCCGCACGTGGCTGAGGATCGAATGCAGCAATTCCGGCTCCTTGAGTAGCACCGCCCCACCCCGGGACTTGTTCACGGTCTTGGCCGGACAACCGAAGTTCAAATCGATCACCGGTGCCCCTAACTCGGCGGCAAACGCGGCGTTTTCTGCCAGACACACCGGGTCCGAACCCAATAACTGCACGCGCAATGGCACGCCCGCGCGGGTCTTCGCGCCGCTGAGCAGTTCAGAAGCGAATTTGTGGAAATAGTGCTCGGGCAACAGACGCTCGGTCACCCGGATGAATTCGGTCACGCACCAGTCGATACCGCCAACCTGGGTCAGCACATCGCGCAGTATGTCGTCGACCAGGCCTTCCATCGGCGCCAGAGCAATTTGCATGGATCACACTCGAAAAAAGTCCGGCAGTTTACGCAGCGGCGCGCGGATTGGAAACGGACGCGTCAGGAAACGGCCATTCGCAATGCAGGCCCGTAACCTTCGATGAACGCATTGGGCATGCGTTTGGGCTTACCGCTCGACAGTTCGATGCAGACGAACGTGGTTTGTGCCCGCAGCAGGGTCATGCCGTCGCCGGGGCGCTTGAGCTGAAAACGCCGAGTCATTTTCAGACGCTGATCCCAATCGACGATCCAGGTCGCCAATTGCAGCTCGTCATCCTCATAAGCGCTGGCCAGGTAATCGATTTCGTGCCGAACCACCGCCATCGCCCGGTCCAGGCGTCGGTACTCGGTCAGGTCCAGCCCCAGGGCTTGCGAATGACGCCATGCACAGCGCTCCAGCCAGCTCACATAAACGGCATTGTTGGCGTGTCCCAAGCCATCGATGTCATCCTCGCCAACCCGCAGGTCGATGACGAACGGCGTTGCCAGATCCCAGACCATCCTCGTTCCTGCCCTGATGAATGCATTCGCCGGGCAGTTTAACCAAAAGCATGGCGCAATGGTTCGGGCTGACCTGAATACCTGATTGGAATGTCGAGCAGATCGCGCGCCGAATGGCGCGGGCAGGTGATGGGCGAAAACAAAACCCAAAAAAAACAAAAGGGCCATTCAATAATCGAATGACCCTTGGTCTCGCAGAGCGAGAAATCGTGGCGTCCCCTAGGGGACTCGAACCCCTGTTACCGCCGTGAAAGGGCGGTGTCCTAGGCCACTAGACGAAGGGGACGCAAAACCTTCAATCGAATCCGTCACTGGCTACTCGACGCATTCTGGCAAATTTGGTGGAGCTAAGCGGGATCGAACCGCTGACCTCCTGCATGCCATGCAGGCGCTCTCCCAGCTGAGCTATAGCCCCAGATTTATCGCCTCGCGGCGGAGATCAACCTTGCGGTATCCCTCGGTGAAGCTGGCGTCCCCTAGGGGACTCGAACCCCTGTTACCGCCGTGAAAGGGCGGTGTCCTAGGCCACTAGACGAAGGGGACGTAACCCTTGCGTACCTGATCGGTGCTGGTTCCGATTTACCGGTACAAGCTTCAAGGCAAAAACATCAACCTTGAAGCTTCTAAATTGGTGGAGCTAAGCGGGATCGAACCGCTGACCTCCTGCATGCCATGCAGGCGCTCTCCCAGCTGAGCTATAGCCCCACATAACACTGTCACATCACCGCTGCGTTGCCGCCGCGCTTCTGTGTTGCCGTGTGGACGGGGCGCATATTAAGTGCGACCCAGATAGCTGTCAAACTTTTTTTGAACATATATCAAAAGAATTTTCCGGGATAACAATCACTTACCACCCTCCCCGGCTGTTCACCCGGGAAAGCAGCAAGTTCGCCGGTCGTCGCACGACTTATCGGGTGGACGCACCACGACCGGCCGTCGCTCAGCCGATGGCACCGAGCAGCTTTTCCCACTCTTTGTTTTCTTTCTTAGATACACCGCCCAGCAGATCCAACGCCTGGCGCAGACGATAACGGGTCAGATCAGGGCCAAGGATCTCCATGGCGTCGGTCACGGAGACCGAATTGGCTTGGCCGGTAATGGCGGCGAACATCAACGGCATGGCGTCGCGCAGCTTGAGTTGCAGATGCTCGACCACCGCCTGGATGCAGCCGGTGATGGTGTCCTTTTCCCACTGACGCAGGGATTCCAGCTTCCAGAGGATCAACTGCATGACCTGACGGACCTGCTCCGGCGAGAGCTTTTTGTGCTCGAACAGTTTTACGTCCGGATTCACGCCACCGGCAAAGAAGAAACCGCCCAGCGGTGCGACCTGGCTGAAGGTTTCGACGCGGCCTTGAACGTGAGGTGCGATCTTCATCATGTAATCGGCGTTCAACGCCCACTTCTGCACACGCGCGGCGAATTCTTCGACTGGCAGCTCACGCAGCCACTGGCCGTTGAGCCAGGACAGTTTTTCGATGTCGAAAATCGGACCGCCCAGCGAGACGCGATTGAGGTCGAAATGGTCGACCATTTCCTGCAGCGAGAACTTCTCGCGTTCGTCGGGCATTGACCAGCCCATGCGACCCAGGTAGTTGAGCATCGCTTCGGGCATGAACCCCATGCGCTCGTAGAACGTCACCGAGGTCGGGTTCTTGCGTTTGGACAGCTTGCTCTTGTCAGGGTTACGCAGCAGCGGCATGTAGCACAGAGCCGGCTTTTCCCAGCCGAAGTATTCGTAGAGCAGGATCAGCTTTGGGGCCGACGGCAGCCATTCTTCGCCGCGCAGCACATGGGTGATACCCATCAGATGATCGTCGACGACGTTGGCCAGAAAGTAAGTCGGCAGGCCGTCGGTCTTCATCAGCACCTGCATGTCCATGCGGTCCCACGGGATTTCGACTTCGCCACGCAGGATGTCCGGCACCACGCAGACGCCTTCGCTCGGTACCTTCATGCGGATTACGTGAGGCTCGCCCGCAGCCAGGCGGCGTTCGACGTCCTCCTTGGAAAGCAGCAACGCGCGACCGTCGTAACGTGGGGTTTCGCCGCGGGCCATTTGCTCGGCACGCATCTGATCCAGTTCCTCGGCAGTGCAAAAACACGGGAAGGCATGTCCGGCATCGACCAGTTGCTGGGTGTACTTCTTATAGATGTCGCCGCGCTCGCTTTGCCGATACGGGCCATGCGGGCCACCGACATCCGGCCCTTCGCTCCACTCGATGCCGAGCCAGCGCAGTGCATCGAAGATCTGTTGTTCGGACTCGCGGGTCGAGCGCAACTGATCGGTGTCTTCGATGCGCAGGATGAATTCGCCGCCATGCTGCTTGGCAAAGCAGTAGTTGAACAGTGCGATGTAAGCCGTGCCGACGTGAGGGTCGCCGGTAGGAGATGGCGCGATGCGGGTGCGAACGGTGGTCATGGAAAATTCCGGGTAGGTCGAACAAGCGGCGAATCTTAACAGGCGCAGCCCTCGCGGCTCCAGCATCGGGGCAAATCCACCCGTCACCCGGACTGTGGAATAGCGAATGGGGAATGGGGAATGGGGAAAAGTCCTACATTCCTCCGTAAAGAACTATTGCTGGCGAGGCCCTTCGTTTCATGGCCACGGCCGCGTCGGCATGACCCGGCCCATGGCGCATCTTGGATAGGCTGGCTGCGGCCGCCGCCCGATCAGAATCAAAGGCAGGGGAAAATCAGACGATGCCTGAATCAAGCGACCTTCGTTGGCAGCCAATCATCCGGCACCACGGCTATCACGTCGATTTCCATCAACCACTGCGGCTGCCCCAGGCCCGAGATCACCAGCCCGGTGGAGATCGGGAATACGCCTTTAAGCCATTTGCCAACCTCCTGGTACACCGGTTCGCGATAACGCGGATCGATGATGTAAGTGGTGGTCTTGACGATGTGCGACAGGTCCGAACCTGCCTCCTCCAGCAGTTGCTTAACGTTTTTCATCGCCTGTTCGGCCTGGGCCCGCGGGTCGCCCAGGCCGACCAGGTTGCCGTCGAAGTCGGTGCCAATCTGGCCTCGAACGTAAACGGTATTGCCTGCGCGAACGGCCTGGCACAAATCGTTGTCCAGCGACTGATTCGGGTAGGTTTGCTTGGTGTTGAACATACGAATGCGAGTATGGGTCGGCTGCGCCATGGGGGCTCCTTGAAAACACAGACAGGATCGCGCCAGCGAGCAGCGGCGCGAGGAAAAGGGTTCAGGCAATGACAGGGGCGTGCAGCGTCGATGCAGCCGTTGATACCGGCAACTCCGCCTGACGCTGCGAGGGATCGCGGTACGCATGGTAAGTGCGCTGGATCGCTATATGGTCGGCCACGTATTTGGCATCGTGCCAGACACCCCAGATAAACGACGATCCGCGGCGTGACTGCCAGGGCAGGCCGAGGAAGTAGATTCCCGACTCCGTCGATACCCCGCGTTGGTGCCGGGGCTTGCCGTTGGCGTCGAAGGCATCGACCTTCATCCAGCTGTAGTCGGTGGCAAAACCGGTGGCCCAGACGATCGTGGTGATGCCGGCCTCGGCCAGATTCAACTCAAGAATGGGATCGCTCACACAGTCGGGATCGGGATACACCCGGCGCGCTTGCGGCTCGAGCGGCAGATCGAGGCCATTGCGCTCGATGTAGGCGTCGGCAGCGTCGAGCACGGCCAGGTAGTTGTCATCGCCACGGGCCAGGTTCTCGGCCAGGTCCTGTTGAAAGCTCGCCACGCCGCTGGCGAACGAGCGGGTTACGCCGACCAGTTTAAGGCCGCGCTGGGCCAACTCGCGAAAATCCACGGTACGCCCGCCGTGGGCACCGCTGACAGCAATCGTCACGTGCTCGCGACCCGGCTTCATCGCCGCCTGGTCCCACTCGCCCAACACCCCCAGCCACCAGCAGAAATCGCGATTGCGATAGCTGCGCGGCGGACGATCATGCTGGCCGACGGAAAGGTAGACTTGACGCCCGGCGCGCTGAAGTTCATCGGCGATTTGCGTCCCGGAAGACCCGGCACCGACCACCAGCACTGCCCCTGCGGGAAGCTGCTGCGGGTTGCGGTATTGCGCCGAATGGATCTGCGTCAGGCGTTCATCGCTCGGCGCGATCGCCGGGATCACCGGGCGCTGGAACGGCCCTGTTGCGACCACCACACGATGGGCGTGAATCACGCCTTCGGACGTTTCGACCCTGAAACCTGGCCGTCCGGCATAGCGCTCGACCTTGCGCACTTCGACGCCCGTACGAACAGGCGCATTGAACTTGCGTGCATAGGCCTCGAAATAATCGGCGACCCGCTCTTTCGGGGCGAAACCGTCGGGACTTAGATCGTCAAACTCAAGCCCCGGAAAACGATCGTGCCAGGCCGGGCCGTTGGCGACCAGCGAATCCCAGCGCCCGCTGCGCCACGCCTCGGCAATCCGGCTGCGCTCAAGGACCAGATGCGCAATTCCAAGTTTGCTCAAGTGTTCGCTCATGGCCACGCCAGCCTGGCCTGCGCCGACCACGAGCGTGTCGATTTCTACGTTTGCAGCTGTCATACCTGTGTCCTTCACGAAGGCGGGTGTGGACGCATTCTGTGCAGGATCAGGGGATAGCGAAATTATGATTTTTGTCGTCGCAGAGCAGGAAAATGTTAGGGGGTTGGATGCGCTGGCCCGCAGATCACGGCTAGACCGCAGTGGCGCGGCGCCTCTGTTACGCGGCGCGCATCGACCGCCTCATCCCAGGCGCAACACCATCGCGCCCAAGGCGATGACGCACGCCGCGACGATGCGAATTCGCGGCAGATGCTCCTTGAGCACCAGGGCCGAGATCGCCACACCGAACAGGATCGACGTTTCCCTCAGCGCGGAGACCACGGCGACCGGCGCTTGGGTCATGGCCCACAGCGCCAGGCCGTAGGATGCCGCCGTGCCAACACCACCCACGATGCCCTCCCGCCAGTGACGCCCGACATAGGTGCAAAACGCCGCGCGATGGTTGGCCAAGGCCCAGGCCGCAAGCGGGATGCCGGTCAGTAGAAATATCCACAGGGTATAGGCCACAGGGGCCCCGGAACGACGCACACCCAGCCCATCGATCAAGGTGTAACCGGCAATCACACAAGCGTTGATCAGCGCCAGCACCACGCCCTTTCTCTGCCCCGGCGGCGGCCTGCCCGCCATGCACAGGATGCCCAGGCAAATGATGGCAATGCCGGTCCAGGCGAACGCCGACAGGGTTTCCGGGAACAGCAGCAGGCTCACTGTCGCAACCAGTAACGGCGCCATACCACGCATCAGCGGATAGGTCTGACTCATGTCAGCGACTCGATAGGTGGTCGCCACAAGCACGAAATACAGCACCTGCAACAGCACGGAGACGCCAATGAATGGCCAGCTTTCCCTGGCAGGGATCTGAAGGAAAGGAATGAACACCAGGGAAATGGCTGCCGCTACGGCAGTGATCATGCACGTAGTCAGCAGCTTGTCCCCACCGCCCTTGACCACGGCGTTCCAGGAAGCATGCAGCACCGCACCGAGCATGATGATGGCGAAGACTTGCAGACTCATGACAGGGTGTCCCTTTCGATGATCACTCAACAGCGCGGCACGCGCCTATTCGCTCAGCATTCCGCGGCACAGCAAGCCCAACACACTGCGCATGTGCGCCGCATGGGCCTCCCGATCCGGCACCGCTTCGGTTGCCAGGCGTATGAACGCCAGGTTGGCGTATTGATTGAACAGCGTGGCGGCCACGTCGATGTCCACTGACGCGCGAACCTTACCCAACGCTTGAAAATGCACCAACAGCGCTTTGGCCTCTTCCACCACGGCGGTGTTCCACGGCTCGAATGCCTGGGACAGTCCACCGGTAAATAAAAAAGGCGCCAACTCACGCCACAGCGAAGCGGGCATCGCGCGCAACTGGTAGCGGGTCATCAGGCCTTCAAGTTCACAGAGGGCGTCGAGCGGGTCTGAATTTTCATCCAGATTCGCCCTCGCCTCGCGCATAGCCTGCTCGTCCGGTGCCTTAAGCAATGCCAGGAGGATTTGCTGCTTGCCTCCAAAATAATTGACCACGGTCGGCGCCGAGACGCCTGCCTCCTGGGCAATCTGCTCAAGGGTGGTAGCGCCGAAGCCATGGGTCTTGAACAAGGTCAACGCGGCGTCGGCGATGTCCTGGCGACGCTGCTCTTTCTGCCGCTCTCTAAGCCCTGTCATATGGCCCTTGGTATGGGTTTTCGATGGTGCGCAGGTTACGGAAAAGGCTTTATATCGACAAATATTTTATTTACAAAAATATTTTTATCTGCCAAGAATTGTGCCAACCCGAAGCCCTGGCAAACCCTCGCAGGCTGCCATAATTACGGCGCAACAGCCTCGGACGCCGACACTCTGGAGAAGCACAATGTCCCTCGAACTCCATTCAAACCGCAGAACCCGTGACTATCAGGCGTCCGATGCCGCGCACCACATCCACGCGTTCGTCGATCAAAAGGCGCTGAATGAGGAAGGTCCGCGGGTGATGGTCAGGGGTGAACGCCTGGCGCTGTGGGACAACGAAGGCAAGCGCTATCTGGACGGCATGTCGGGTCTGTGGTGCACCAACCTGGGTTACGGGCGCAAGGATCTGGCCGCCGCCGCCAGCGCGCAACTGGAGCAACTGCCCTACTACAACATGTTCTTTCACACCACCCACCCGGCCGTGATCGAACTGTCCGAACTGCTATTCAGCCTGCTGCCGGCCCACTACAGCCATGCGATCTACACCAACTCGGGGTCCGAGGCCAACGAAGTGCTGATTCGCACCGTGCGCAGGTTCTGGCAAGTGATGGGCAAGCCCGACAAAAAAGTGATGATCGGTCGCTGGAACGGTTATCACGGCTCGACCCTGGCCGCCACGGCATTGGGCGGGATGAAGTTCATGCACGAAATGGGTGGCACGATTCCCGACGTCGCGCACATCGACGAGCCTTACTGGTTCGCTCACGAAGGTGATCTGAGCCCTGAAGACTTCGGTTTGCGAGCCGCCCGCCAACTGGAAGACAAGATTCTGGAACTGGGTGCCGACAAGGTCGCAGCGTTCGTCGCCGAACCCTTCCAGGGCGCAGGCGGGATGATCATTGCCCCGCAGACCTACTGGCCGGAAATCCAGCGCATCTGCCGCAAATACGACGTGCTGCTGTGCGCCGACGAGGTGATCGGGGGCTTTGGTCGCACTGGCGAGTGGTTCGCTCATCAAACGTTCGGCTTCGAGCCAGACACCCTGTCCATCGCCAAGGGCCTGACGTCCGGCTATATCCCCATGGGCGGGCTGGTCCTCTCGCGGCGTATGGCTGAAGCGCTGGTGGAGAAAGGCGGCGTGTTCGCCCACGGCCTGACCTACTCCGGGCACCCGGTGGCCGCCGCCGTCGCTATCGCCAACCTCAAGGCCTTGCGCGACGAAGGGGTGGTTGCGCAGGTGAAAACCGATACCGGGCCGTATCTGCAGAACTGCCTGCAACAGGTGTTCGGCAATCACCCCCTGGTGGGTGAGATTCAAGGCGTGGGCATGGTGGGCGCGTTGCAGTTCGCCGAGGACAAGGCCACGCGCAGACGCTTTGCCAATGAGAACGACATCGCCTGGCGTTGCCGCACCATCGGTTTCGAGGAAGGCGTCATTTTCCGCTCGACGCTGGGCCGGATGATCATGGCTCCGGCGTTGATCGCCACGCGCGCCGAACTGGACGAACTGGTCGACAAGACTCGCATCGCAGTGGATCGCACGGCGCGAGAGTACGGGCGCCTATGAACACATGCGCCTTTGAGAAGTTTTTCCGTAATCAGGCTCCACAAAAAACCTCCTTTCGCCAACTGCAGCGCGTCTACAGAATGCACTCATGTCCCATCCTCTCCCGGCTGCGTCCCTTCTGCGGCCCGGGCGGCGGATGGCGGGTCAGGACGAAACAGGACAACCACACATGACGTTTTCAATCGTCGGCCGTTGCGCCGAAACAGGACAACTGGGCATCGCCATCAGCTCATCGAGCATTGCCGTCGGCGCGCGCTGCCCTTGGCTGCGTCCGGGCGTGGGCGCGGTCGCCACCCAAAACATCACCCTTCCCGCCCTCGGCCCCCAGGTGCTCGAGCAGATGGAACACGGCCTGTCGCCGGCCCAGGCGCTGGACAAGGCACTAACCAGCAACGGCTACAGCCAGTTTCGCCAACTGACCGCCATTGATCATCTGGGTCAGACCGCGCATTTCAGCGGCAGCGAAACCCTGGGCACACACAATGCACTGGCGGGCGAGCAATGCGTCGGTGCCGGCAATATGCTGGCCGATCGCGTCGTGATCGAGACGCTGGTGAAGACTTTCGAAACCAGCGGCGGGCAACTGGCGGACCGGTTGATTGCAGCCATGCAAGCAGCGGTGGTAGCCGGTGGCGAGGCCGGTCCCGTGCACTCGGCGGCGCTGGTGGTGGTGGGCGAGCTGACCTGGCCGATCGTCGACCTGCGCGTGGATTGGGCTGACCAGGACCCCATCGGCCAACTGGCGCGGCTGTGGGCCGATTATCGCCCGCAGATGCAGGACTACATCACCCGCGCCCTCGACCCGACCAAGGCTCCCAGCTATGGTGTGCCCGGTAATGAATAGCACACCGAGCACTGACGTGAGGTTGAATGCATGAGCAGCAGTCGGGACTTGTTGGCCGCGCTGGTGCGGTTCGACACCACCAGCCGTGAATCGAATCTGCAACTGATCGAGTTCGTCCGGGACTATCTGGCCCAGTGGGACGTGCCGTGCGAGCTGATCTACAACGAGCAACGCAGCAAGGCCAATCTGTTCGCCACCATTGGCCCGGTGGATGTTGCGGGTATCGTACTGTCCGGCCACACCGATGTGGTCCCGGTAGACGGCCAGCCGTGGACCGTGCCGCCGTTCGAGCTCAGCGAACAGGACGGCAAGCTGTTCGGCCGCGGCACCGCGGACATGAAAGGCTATATCGCTTGCGTGCTGGCAGCCGTGCCCGAACTGCTGGCAGCGCCGTTGCGCATGCCGGTGCACATCGCGCTTTCCTATGACGAAGAGGTCGGCTGTCTGGGCGTGCGCTCGCTGCTGGCCGAACTTGGGCGCAGGCCGATCAAGCCGCTGCTGTGCATCATCGGCGAACCCACCGAACTCAAGCCGGTGCTCGGGCACAAGGGCAAACTGGCGATGCGCTGTAACGTACAGGGTGCAGCCTGCCATTCGGCCTATGCGCCGCTGGGCGTAAACGCCATCGAGTATGCGGCCGAGTTGATCGGCGAACTGGGACGCATCGGTTCGACCCTGCGTGCCCCCCACCTGCTGGACGGGCGCTTCGACCCGCCGTTCACCACGGTGCAGACCGGCGTGATCAACGGTGGCAAGGCGTTGAATATCGTCCCTGCCGACTGTCGGTTCGATTTTGAAGTGCGCGCGCTACCCGCCCATGACCCGCTCGACGTTGCCCGGCAATTGCAGCAGTACGCCAGGGAACAGGTGTTGCCGCGCATGCAGGCGGTCGATGCGGGCAGCGACATTCGCTTCTCCGAGCTGTCGGCCTACCCGGGCCTGGCCACCGATGTCAAGAGCCAGGCGGCGCAACTGATCGCGCAGTTTTGCGGCTCGCAAGAGTTCACCACCGTGGCATTCGGGACCGAGGGCGGGTTGTTCGATGCGATCGGCATTCCCACCGTAGTCTGCGGCCCCGGCAGCATGGATCAAGGGCACAAGCCGGATGAGTTCGTCAGCGTCGAGCAACTGGATGCCTGTGATGCAATGCTGCGGCGGATCACAGACACCCTGCGCTGAGCCGTTGCGGTTGATGGCGGGCACAGCCCCTGGGCGTCCGGGCAGAAACCACACCCGGGCTGCCTGATCGTTCCTCACGTTCGGCGTCAGCGCGGGCGGACACAAAGCGTTCGGCGCGGCGCGACCGAGCAGCGCACTGGGACGATCATCCGCCGCGTGCCGTGATGCCCGGCCCGGACGGCTACGGGCCAGTGTCTCAGGCGCCATCAAACAGCCTGTTTGGGCGCCAGCTCTTCCCGACAATGATCGACGAATAACTGCGCAGGCTTGGTCAGTTGCGAACGGCGCAGCCATGCCGCAGACAGACCGGAGCCGGTGACCTGCTCGGCCAGCGGCACGCAGACCACTTTCTGCCCGTCGTAGGTGTATTCGGATTTGGGCCGGGTCACCAGAATCGAGAAACCGAAACCACGCCCCACCATGCCGCGGACCATCTCGATCGACGGCGAGCTGAACTGGATATGCGGGGTCAGCCCGCGCTCTTCGAAGATGCTGACGAAGTAGGTGCGGCTGGGCTGCACGTCCAGCAGCACCATGGGTTCGAGTACCAGGTCGTTAAGCGAGACCCTGGCCTGATTGGCAAAGCGGTGGCCCTCCGGCAACAACGCATAGGGCTGTTGCGGCGCCATCAACGGCGCCGTGTCGATGGTGCTGTCCAGGTCATGCTCATACAGAATCGCCAGGTCAATGCTGCCCGACGTCAGGGCCTGCACCAGCTCCTGTTGCTCGCCGTCTCGAATACGGATTTCCACCCCTGGCCATCGATCGCGAAAGCCTGCGATCAGACGGGGTAGATACAGCGGCGCGACAGTCTCGAAGCAGCCGATGTCAATCTGCCCGGCCACCACATCGTTGTCAGCCAGTGCGTTCTGCTCGAATTCATGGGCCACGCGCAGCAGTTCCTGAGCCTTGCGGTAGAAGCGTGCGCCGCTTGGGGTCAGTGAGACGCCTTGGGCATGGTGGCGGATGAACAGCTGCACGGCGAAGCTTTCTTCCAGATGCTTGATGGCGGTGGAGACCGACGGCTGGGCGATATACAGCTTGCGCGACGCCTCAGCCACGCTGCCGCACTCTACCGTGGTAACGAAATACTTCAGTTGTCGCAGGTTGTAGGCTGCCATTGCTACCTCGAAAGGGATGAACCGTTACTCGGGGCCTTGTGCGCCATTCTGCGGTGTTCACAGGCATGGCGAAACAAGCAAATACCTCCTCACTGAAGCTAAAAAAACTGAGCTCAAAGCGGTGCACATGAGCACCATAAAGGTGCAGTCCAGGCGAGGTTTTTTATCGGTAGCAACCACATTTTTAATAATTTCCTGCCCTCGGCGCATCCCCCACTATCGGCACCATCGATCGTGAACATGGCCCACAGAGGCCACCGAAGGAGTGTGCAGTGACGGATCTGAATAGCTGGCAACGTCTGGCCGAAAAGCAACGCTTGATCGACACCGCCTTGATTGCGGGTAACCCCCACCGGGCGCAAAGCGGTGAGACCTTCGCGGTGATCAACCCGGCCACCAACGCTTTGCTGGCCAATGTAGCCGCCTGCTCGGACGCTGATGTCGAAGTTGCCGTGCGCGCTGCTCGCAAAAGCTTTGCCACTGGCCCCTGGGCACGCATGCAGCCGCGTGAGCGCAAAGCGGTTCTGCTGCGTCTGTCGGCATTGCTCCTGGCCCACCGCGAAGAACTGGCCCTGCTCGACTCCCTGAGCATGGGCAAACCGGTAATGGACGCCTACAGCATTGATGTGCCGGGTGCCGCTCAGGTGTTCGCCTGGTACGCCGAAAGCCTCGACAAACTGTACGATCAGGTCGCGCCTACCGGCCCCGGTGCGCTGGCGACGATCACCCGGGTGCCACTGGGGGTGATCGCTGCGGTGGTGCCGTGGAACTTCCCGCTGGACATGGCCGCCTGGAAACTCGCCCCTGCCCTCGCGGCGGGCAACAGCGTGATTCTCAAACCCGCTGAGCAATCGCCGTTCTCGGCACTGCGCCTGGCCGAACTGGCGCTGGAAGCAGGCGTGCCGGAGGGCGTGTTCAACGTGGTCACGGGGCTGGGCGAGCACGCCGGCCGGGCGCTGGGACTGCACCCGGATGTCGATGCGCTGGCGTTCACCGGTTCGACTCAGGTGGGCAAGTTTTTCATGCACTACGCGGCGCAGTCGAACCTCAAGCAGGTGTGGCTGGAATGCGGTGGTAAAAGCCCGAACCTGGTGTTTGCCGACTGCCAGGATCTGGACCTGGCGGCAGAGAAAGCCGCGTTCGGGATTTTCTTCAACCAGGGCGAAGTGTGCTCGGCCAACTCACGGCTGCTGGTGCAACGCTCGATCCACGACGAATTCGTCGAGCGGCTGATCGAAAAAACCCGGGAGTGGCAGCCTGGCGACCCGCTGAACCCGGCCAGCAAAATGGGCGCCATCGTCGATGCAAACCAAGCAGCGCGGGTCATGGATCACATCGCAGACGCCAGCCGCAGCGGCGCGCGATTGGTGGCAGGCGGCGAGCGGCGGGTGATCAATGGCTCGGATAACTTCATCCAGCCGACCCTGTTCACCCAGGTCACGCCGGACATGCGCTTATCCCGCGAGGAAGTGTTCGGCCCGGTGCTGGCAATCACCCCGTTCGACGACGAGGATCAGGCAGTGCAGATGGCCAACGATCATATCTATGGGCTGGCTGCCTCGGTGTGGAGCGATGACCTCAACCGCGCCCATCGCGTGGCCAGTCGCCTGAACGCGGGAACCGTGTCGGTCAATACGGTGGATGCGCTGGATGTCTGCGTGCCGTTCGGCGGTGGCAAGCAGTCCGGGTTCGGTCGCGATCTGTCGCTGCATTCCTTCGACAAATACACCCAGCTGAAAACGACCTGGTTCCAGTTGCGCTAAGACGTTGGCACAGAACTTGAGCGTGCCTGTGAACCGTTCACCTGGAAACACCAAATCGTAGCGGCCCGGATTGCCGACGGTGGCGCTCTTGAAAACGCCACCGCCAGCAAACGGAACACGCACGGTCAGGCAGCCACAGGCGATCGCGACGCATCGTAAGAAATTCATGCCTCGGTATTCTTGCCGGGGCGCTACGTGAGTGACCCACCATGAATAACAATGACTCCCGAGCGGCAACCCTTGAGCTGAGCACCATCCAGCCGATCGCCCTCGACCAGCGCCATGGCCGCGCGCGCGATCTTTTTACCATCTGGTTCGGCTCCAACATCATGTTGCTGACCGTGGTTACCGGCGCCTTGGCGGTGACCGTGTTCAAGCTGCCGTTCATGGCGGCGATGACTGCATTGATTCTCGGCAACCTGATCGGCGGGATCTTCATGGCCCTGCATTCGGCGCAGGGTCCGCAACTGGGTGTGCCGCAGATGGTCCAGACCCGTGGCCAGTTCGGCTCCTACGGTTCACTGCTGGTGGTCGCGCTGGTGGTGATCATGTACCTGGGCTTCTTCGCCTCCAACCTGGTGCTCGGCGGGCAGTCGCTGCACAGCCGATATCCGCTGTTCAGCACCAATCAGGGGATCGTGCTGGTGGGCCTGATCAGCGTGGTGGCAACGGTATTCGGCTATCGCCTGATCCACGCCTACACCCGCGTGATGTCGTACCTGTCCGGCGCGATTCTGCTGCTGTGCTTCATCTGGATCATCGCCGTGCATGGCTTGCCCGCGGACTTCCTGCAGCGCAACGAAACCAACCTGGCAGGCTTTCTCGGCACGCTGTCGATCGCAGCGCTGTGGCAATTGGCGTACGCCCCTTATGTCTCCGATTACTCGCGCTACATGCCGGCGGACACGGGCGGCAAGGCGGCCTTCTGGTCCAGCTACTGGGGTTGCTGCCTGGGGTCGATCCTGCCGATGGCACTGGGCGCGGTAGTCGGCCTGAGTGTCGAGGGCGACATCATCGCCGGGTTGATCGAAATGACCGGCAGCATCGCCACGCTGGTGGTCGCGGTGTTCTCGATCGGCATCGCCGCCACCAACGCGATGAACCTGTACTGCGGCACCCTCTCGGCGATCACGGTCGGCCAGACGCTGGTGCCGAAATGGTCGGCGGGCGCCCTCTCCCGCGCGATCACCGCGTTGGTGCTGTTCTCGATTTCCCTGGCCCTGGCGTTGCTGGGGCAAGATGACTTCATGGCCAATTACACCAACTTCATCCTGCTGCTGTTGTACGTGCTGGTGCCCTGGACCGCGATCAACCTGGTGGACTATTACCTGGTCGCCCACGGCAGCTACGACGTGGCCTCGTTCTTCCGTCGCGATGGCGGGATCTACGGCACCTTCAACTGGACGGCGGTGGGCTGCTACCTGCTGGGCATTCTGGTACAGATCCCGTTCATGGCCACCGAGCTCTACACCGGCGTCATTGCCAAGGCCATGGGCGGCGCGGACGTATCGTGGATCGTCGGGCTGGTGGTGATCTCGCCGGTCTATTACCTGGCCAGCCGTCGCCGCAATCGCATTCGCGGCTACAAACAGCCGCTGGGTGCGCTGGGGAGAAACGCATGAACACCGATTACGATTACATCATCGTCGGCGCAGGCTCATCGGGTTGCGTGCTGGCCAATCGTCTGAGCGCCGATCCTGCCGTCCGCGTCTGCCTGATCGAGGCCGGCAGCCACGACAAGAGCCTGCGCATCCAGACGCCCGCCGGGACCATCACCCTGTACAAAAGCAAGAAATACAGCTGGAATTTTTTCTCCGCGCCGCAGCACAACCTCAACGGCCGCTCGCTGCACACCCCGCGCGGCAAGGCGCTGGGCGGCTCCAGTTCGATGAACAGCATGATCTACATTCGCGGCCACGCCAGCGATTACGACCGCTGGGCGCAGGCCGGATGCCCCGGCTGGGACTGGAACAGCGTGCTGCCGTACTTCAAGAAGTCGGAGAACAACCGGCTCGGCCAGGACCGGCGTCTGCACGGCACAAACGGTGAGCTGAACGTCGAAGCGGCGCGCGATCCCAACCCGGTTTCGAAGTTGTTCGTCAAAGCGGCTGAGCGCGTCGGCATCCGCACCAACGACGACTTCAACGGCGAGCGCCTCGAAGGCTGCGGCATCTACAACCTGACGCAGAAGGACGCCAGGCGGCTGTCGAGTTATCGAGCCTTCGTCGCCCCTGTACTGGATCGCCCCAACCTCACCGTGATCACCGATTGCCAGGTGCAGTCACTGATCCTGGAGCAACGGGTGGCCAAGGGCGTCAGGGTGGTGGCGGACGGCCAAACGATGGCCTTGAATGCGCAGCGCGAGGTGATTCTGTCGGCGGGCTCGCTGGGCAGTCCGAGCCTGCTATTGGCGTCGGGTATCGGCCCTGAGCAGGAACTCAAACACGCGGGCATCCAGGTCGAACACAACCTGCCGGGCGTCGGCAAGAATCTGCAGGACCACCTCGACGGGCTGATCACCATTCGCTCGAAAAGCCCCCTGACCCTTGGTTTTTCGCTGGGATCGTTGTCCAGCATCGTGCTCTCGCCATTGCGCTACCTGTTCGGCAAAAAGGGCTGGCTGACCACCAACTATGTCGAGGCAGGTGGCTTTGCGCGTACCCCCCTGGCAGACGCCCTGCCCGACGTGCAGTTTCACTTCGTGCCGGGTTATCGCAGCCATCGCGGGCGCCTGTTCGAATGGGGTCACGGCTATGCAGTGCACACCTGCGTGCTGCGACCCAAAAGCATTGGTGAGATCCGCCTGGCTCACGACGGCAAACCGGTCATCGACTTCAATTTCCTCTCCGACCCACAAGACGCCAAGGTGCTGGTGGAAGGCTTGAAACTGGCGCGCAGGATTCTTGCCGACCAGCCATTCGACGGCATTCGCGGCAAGGAAATGCTTCCCGGCGCCGAGGTGCAGACCGACGAGCAACTGATGACCTACGTGCGCGAATATGCCGCCACGGTGTTTCACCCAGTGGGGACGTGCAAGATGGGAGTCGATGCCATGAGCGTGGTCGGGCCTGACCTCAGGGTGCATGGCATCCAGGGTCTGCGCGTGGTCGATGCCTCGATCATGCCAACCTTGATCAGCGGCAACACCAATGCCCCGTGCATCATGATTGGTGAAAAGGCCGCGGACATGATTTTGCGTGAGGATAGGCAGGCGGTTACACGAGAAGTCCCCGGGCACGCTGCAATCAGTTGAAGCAAGTCATTGTGCCTCGGGCAGCGGCACAACGATGCCCCTGCCCGCAAAGCCATGAATCCGCCGCACTCCGCTTCCATGCGAAAAGCCCTGACTCCGCCACAACCCGCTTCTGTCCGCAAAGCCCTGACTCCGCCACAACCCGCTTCTGCCCGGAGGGCGTAGGAGCCTGGCTTGCC
>NZ_DIHC01000016.1:0-43366 GCF_002419965.1 Pseudomonas sp. UBA5706 | reverse complement strand
AGGGCGTAGGAGCCTGGCTTGCCGGCGATCTGGCGCGAAGCGGCAGTAAACCCTGTCGATGCGGTGTTTCAGGTCACTACGCGGTGAATGGTTTTGCTGCCGGTCCCCAGCAGATCGCTGGCAAGCCGGCTCCTACGGCCTGCGGCCAGAATCAAAAGCCCATCCGCCCCGTGCACGAAAATTCAGCGTCAAACCATACACCCGAAGCAGATCGAAACGAGCTCCTACCAACGCCGCTTCCTGCACCGCAAAGCAGCGTTTTTGTTGCTTGCGCCCCATCTTCGAACACGCGTCCCCCCTCAATTCCTACCCCAGTTTTTTCTTCATCAGCGACCACATATTTACTCATTTTCCTATCCCTCGACATCGGCCAACATCACCTTCGCCCACAGAGGCAAAAGGTCCGTCAGAGGCCATAAGCGGTTTGTTTTGGCATCTAGCCCCACTGCCCCGAGAACGATTCGAATTAAAAAACCACCATTCGGGAGTGCCCCATGATCAAGTCTTTCGTATCGCGCTGCGTGCGTCCGCTGGCCCTGACTGCAATTGCTGCCGGCATGGCCAGCGGCGCCCAGGCGGGCACCCTGTCCATCGGACACACCACCTGGGTGGGCTACGGCACCCTGTACCTGGCTAGAGACCTGGGTTATTTCAAGGAGCAGGGCCTGAATATCGAACTGACGACCATCGAAGAGGCCTCGATGTACATGGCCGCCCAGGCGTCGGGCAAGCTTTCGGGATCGGCATCGACCCTCGATGAAATCCTCAAATACCGCCCGCAATTCTGCTTCAAGGCCGTCGCGGCGCTGGATGAAAGTCATGGCGGCGACGGCGTGCTGGTGGGCAAGGACGTCAATAGCCTGCAAGACCTCAAGGGCAAGTCCGTGGCGGTCAACGAAGGTTCGGTTTCGCAGTTCTGGCTCAACTACCTGCTGAAAAACGCCGGCATGCAGATGAGCGACCTGACCATCCAGAACATGACCGCCGACGATGCGGCCACCGCATTCATAGCGGGCCGCGTTCCGGCTGCGGTGACCTGGGAGCCGCACCTGACCACGGTGCGCAACAAGCAGCAAGGCAAAGTCCTGATCGACAGCAGCACGACACCCGGCGTGATCGTCGATGTGGTGGCCCTGAGCTGTGATGTGGTCGACAAGCAACCGGCTGACGTCAAGGCACTGGTCGCCGGTCTGTACAAGGCGGTGCAGTACACCAAGGAACATCCAAAGGAGGCCTACGCGATCATGGCCAAGGGCGTCGGTGGCTATCTCGCCGACCCTGCCGAGCTGGAAGCCGCCGCCAAGGGCGTACGTTTCTATGACCAGGCCATGAGCGAAAAACTACTGGGCAGCAACGGCAGTACGGGCGACGCCGAGGCGGTGATCAAGCTGGCTAACGAAACCGCCAGCGAGTTGCAGGGCAAACCGTACAACGTGAGCTACAGCGACCTGATCGACAACCGTTTCATCAGCCCGAAATAAGTCAGGAGCACGCCATGTCCAAGCGCAATTCGTGGCTGAACCGCTGCTTCACGCCCAAGACCAGCCTGCCGGTGCAGGTGATCTGGGGGGCCAGCGGTCTGGCGTGGGTATTATTGATCGGCCTGTGGGCCTTGCTCTCCTACGGCGGCGTGGTGCCAGCGATGTTTGTGCCGACACCGGGGGCGGTGTTCGACGCCGCCATGCGCCTGGCCCGTGACGGCACCCTCGGCCCGCACGTGTGGGCCAGTGTGGAAGTGGTGATGGTCGGCTTTGTGATCTCTTCCGTGGTCGCGGTGCCGATCGGCTTGCTAATGGGCAGCTTCCGCGTGGTACAGGCCTTCCTCGAGCCACTGGTCAACTTCATCCGCTACCTGCCGGTGACCTCGTTCGTACCGCTGTTCATCCTGTGGATCGGCATTGGGCTGGAGCAGCGGGTTTCGATCATCATTTTCGGTGTGTTCTTCCAGCAACTGGTGATGATCGCCGACGTCTCCAAAGGCATTTCCAAAGACCTGATCAACGCTTCGTACACCTTGGGTTCCACACGCCGCGACGCCGTGTTGCACGTCATCGCGCCCGCCTCGTTGCCCGGGGTGCTCGACACCTTGCGCGTGACCATGGGCTGGGCCTGGACCTACCTGGTGGTGGCCGAACTGGTTGCCGCGTCCAGCGGCCTGGGTTACCTGAGCCTCAAGGCCATGCGCGGCTTCCAGGTCGATGTGATTTTCCTGGCGATCGCGGTCATCGGCCTGCTGGGTCTGATCACCGATCAACTTTTCAGATTCCTCCGCTTGAAGGTGGCCGCATGGGCTCAGTAAACGCAAGCTCCCCGATCCCGCTGCGAACCACGCCTGCCATGGCGCCCGCTGCTAAAAGCGCCACACCGCGTCTGCGCGTCGACAATGTCACCCTGCAATACAAAACGCCTTCGGGCGGTACGTTCACAGCGCTGGAAAAGGTCTCGTTCGAGGTGCCTGACCAGCAGTTCGCGGTGCTGGTCGGCCCCTCGGGTTGCGGCAAGTCCAGCTTGCTGTACCTCACCGCCGGCCTGGCCGAGCCAACCTCGGGCGACATTTACGTCGGCGGGCAGCAGGTCGACGGGCCTGGTGCCGATCGCGGTATGGTGTTTCAGGGCTATACATTGTTTCCGTGGCTGACGGTGCGAAAGAACATCGAATTCGGCCTCAAGCGCCGTGGCATGCCCACTGCCGAGCGCAAGGAAATCGTCGAGTTCTACCTCAACGAAGTCGGCTTGCGGCGCTTTGCCGACAACTACTCCAAGCAGCTCTCCGGCGGCATGATGCAGCGCGTGGCGATCGCGCGGGCGCTGGCCAACGACCCGCAGATCCTGCTGATGGACGAGCCCTTCGGCGCACTCGACAGCCAGACCCGTTTGCAGATGCAGCAATTGCTGCTCAAGGTCTGGGAGCACAGCAAGAAGACCGTACTGTTCGTGACCCACGACATCGACGAAGCGATCCTGCTGGGGGATCGCATCTTCGTCATGGGCGCACGCCCCGGCCGGATCAAGGAAGTACTCGACGTGCCCATTGGCCGCCCGCGCAACCTGGACATGGTCATGGACCCGGAATTCATCCGCATGAAACGCACGATCTTTCATCAGTTGCACGACGGACCGGACGGCCACACCGACTGAAGGGGTCGGTACGCGCCGATGAGGGTGCTAGAGTGCGGTTACTGCGCAAATCGCCGTCATTAATGCTGCTTACCGGAGATACATCGGATGAAAATTGGTTTCCTGGGCCTTGGCAACATGGGGCAGGCCATCGCGGCCAATCTGTTGAAAGGCGGGCACGAACTGCGGGTCTGGAATCGCTCGCCCAAGGCCACCGAACCATTGGTCGAACTGGGCGCCACAGCCGTCAGCGAGCCAGCACAGGCGTTCGCCGCCGACGTGGTATTCAGCATGCTCGCCGACGACAAGGCGCTGCGTGCCGTCCTGCTGGATTGCGGCCTGCTAAAGCAGCTCAAGGGACCACTGATCCATGTCAACATGGCAACCATTTCGGTGGTCCTGGCCGATGAGCTGGCCGAACTGCACAAGGCACAAGGCGTGGATTACATTGCCGCGCCGGTGCTGGGCAGGCCGAACGTCGCGGCGGCGGCTCAGCTCAACGTTCTGGCCGCAGGACCCGAGCAGGCGCTTGCCAGCGTGCAGCCGCTGTTCGATCTGATCGGTCGCAAGACCTGGCCGCTGGGCGACAAGGCCTCGGCGGCCAATGCAATGAAACTGGCGGCCAACTTTCTCATCGTCTCGGCGGTACAGGCCGTCAGCGAAGCGGCGGTGCTGGTAACCCGTCACGGCTTGGCGTCCAAGGACCTGGTGGAGCTGATGTCGAACAGCATTTTCCCCGGTCCTGTCTATGCGGGCTACGGTGGCCTGATCGGCGAGCGTCGTTACGAACCGGCAGCGTTCAAGGCAGTGCTGGGTCTTAAGGATGTCGAGCTAGTGCTTGCGGCGGCCAGCCAGGTGTCGATTGAAATGCCTACCGCCGAACGCGTGCGTGCCAACCTGCAGGACGCGGTCGACCATGGCCAGGGTGAGATGGATCTGGCGGTGCTGGCCGAGGTTGAAGAGCGGCGTAATCCACGCTGATAAAAGGCCTGACCGACCGTAAGGGCCCTGATCAGCGTTCGCAGACGGTGGCGATTTGCAGGACCCTATCGCTGGCAAGCCGTACGGCTAAGGGGTACGGCGCGTCACCCCTGCAGGTCATCCCAATACGGCGGCGAACCAATCGCCTCAATGAAGTAGTCCCACACCGCCCTGGTCTTCTGCGAGCGAAGGCGATTCTCCGGTGAAAGCAGGTAAATCTGGCTCTGCGCCTGCTCCACCGAACCGCTCCACTGCGGCATTAGCCTGACCAGTTTGTTGTGGGTGAAGCTGGTCTTGCTGAATAGCCACGATGGGAACAACACAACCCCTCTGCCCGCCAGCGTCGCCTCCACCAGCACCTGGGCGTTATTGCTGCGCAGTGGGCCGTTGACGTCAATGATTTCCAGGGTGCCGGTCTGCCGGTGGCGAAAATGCCAGCGCTGTGCCCCGCCCGAGCCTTTGTAAACCAGGCAGCCATGCTTGCGCAGATCCTCCGGCGTGTGCGGTGTGCCGTGCTTCTCTAGGTACGCGGGGCTGGCACACAGCACGTGCTGCTGATCGCAAAGCCTGCGGCCGATCAGCCCTGAATCCTCCATATGCCCGACCCGAAACGTGATATCGGCACCCTCTTGGACCGGATCGATGTAGGTATCGGTGACCGTCAGTTCGACCGTCAGCTGCGGGTATTTGTCATACAGCCCGTTCAGCAGGTTGACGATGTGCAGATGGCCCAACGCGACCGGCGCGTTGATTCGCACCAACCCGCGGATCTCCGCACCCTTGCCGGTGACCTCCTCGTCCGCGGCGTCCAGCAGCTCCAGCACTTCACGGATCTGCAGGTAATAACGTTCGCCCGCCTCGGTCAGCTTCACCGCCCGGGTGTTGCGGTACAGCAACTGCTGCCCGACCTCGCGCTCCAGCGCCGCGACGAAGCGTGACACCGACGACGGCGGAACCTGAAAGTGTCGGGCGGTCGCGGAAAAACTGCCGGTCACCGCCACCATGGCAAAGAATCTGTGGGCCTTGAGGTGCATCGAGTTGCCTCGGTCGGAGTGCTGAAATCGCAATAGTCTTTTGCTAAGGCGCTGCATTGTGGCTTTTTCGGCAAGCTTCTACCATCGCAGCATCTTTTCACGAGGGCGCTACCGCTGCCGCAATCGAGCGCAACGGGAGCTGCTCTCCGCACACGAGACTTTTCCATGATCAATCTATTCGAACGCTACGCGCTCAAAGGCCTGCCGCTGAACAACCGCTTCGTCATGGCGCCGATGACCCGCTCACGGGCGCCGGACGACATCGCCACGGAACAGATCGCCCTGCACTACACCCAACGTGGCACGGCTGGGTTGATCGTCTCCGAAGGCACGCCGATCTCCCGCGAAGGCCAGGGCTATCTGTTCAATCCGGGGATCTTTACCCCCGAACAGATCAAAGGCTGGAAGCTGGTGACCGACTCGGTGCGCAGCGTAGGCGGCAGAATGTTCGCGCAGCTGTGGCATGTGGGTCGGGTGTCTCACACCTCGATCCAGATTGACGGCAAGGCGCCGGTTAGCGCCACCGATCAACCGGCTCAGGGCGCCATCGCCTTCGGTTACGACGAAAGCGGAGAGCCCGGCTTCGTGCCCACCTCGATCCCGCGTCGGCTGAGCACTGAAGAGGTCGGCCGGGTGGTGAACGATTTCGCGCAAGCAGCGGAAAATGCAATCGCGGCGGGCTTCGATGGCGTGGAGATTCATGGCGCCAATGGCTATCTGATCGAGCAATTTCTCAACCCAATGGTTAACGACCGCACAGACCGCTACTCGGCGCAAAACCTGGAACACCGCTTGCGCTTCGTCTTCGAGGTGGTAGACGCGGTAACCGCCAGAATCGGCGCCAGCAAGGTGGGCATTCGCATTTCCCCTTATGGGCAGTTGTTCGACATGCCGATCTACCCCGAAATCGACCAGACCTATTCGGCGCTCTGTGCGGGCATGAGCCAACGGGGCATCGCGTATGTGCACGTCATGGACCAGACCCACTTCTTCCTCGCCGCCGAAGGCTCGGACGCGCAAGAAGAAGCGTTGCGCTCGCTGCTCAAACACTGCAAGGCCGAACTGGGCGAGACAGCGCTGATACTCGCTGGAGACATGACCCTGGAACGCGCCCAGGACCTGGTGGATGCAGGCCTGATCGATCTCGCGGCCTTCGGCCAGCCCTTTATTGCCAACCCGGACCTGGTCGCACGCCTGAAAAACGGCTGGCCGCTGACCACGCCGGACCGCGACACCTACTACGGTGGCGATGGCAAAGGGTATGTGGATTACACACCCTACGAACCGGCGTGATACCGAACGGCGGTGCTCGCGGCCCTGCCGCCCAATAGTTGAAAAACCGTTGAACCGCGTTGCTTCGGCAGCATCGCGGTGTTCGGTTTTGCTGCCGCTTCGCGCCAGATCGCTGGCAAGCCGGCTCCTACGGCCTTCGGCCAGAATCAAAAGCCATGATTCCGTCGAACTCCGTTTCTATGCGCAAAACCATGAATCCGCGGCACTCCGCCTTTGCCCGCAAAGCCCTGACTTCGCGGCACTCCGTTTCTACCGCACCGCCGCGAATCCGCGGCACTCCGCCTTTGCCCACAAAGCCCTGACTTCGCCGCCCTCCGTTCCTACCCGCAAAGCTCCGACTTCGCGGCACTCCGCTTCTGCCCGGAGGGCGTAGGAGCCTGGCTTGCCGGCGATCTGGCGCGAAGCGGCAGTAAACCCTGTCTATGCGGTGTTTCAGGTAATTACGCGGTGAATGGATTTGCTGCCGGTACCCGGCAGATCGCTGGCAAGCCGGCTCCTACGGCCTTCGGCCGGAAGCATATACAGGCCAATCAACCAACTTGCTAATCGGCCAACCAAGCGTCAAACCGGCCTGCTACTTCAATAACCCCTCTACCAGTTCCGGGGTCACGTAATGCGGACCGTCGAACAGGTAAAGCGGATACCCCGCGTAGGCCGCGATCTGCGGCTTGAGTTCATCGGCCGTCGCCGAGCGAAATCCGCCGCCGACTTGCGGGCGAAAGGCTTCGACGATGATTTTTACGCGATTGTTGCCCAGCTTCTTGCGCAATGCATCGGCGTAGGTACGCGCCACGGGAGCGGTACGGGCGTAGACGCCAACGCCGTCCTGAAAGAACACACCGATGTCATCCGGCAGCCAGGACTTGAGCCACGTCGCTGTCGCAGCGGGGCCGATGTTGGCGCCATCGTACACGCTGATCCATAGCGGCCTGGGCAGTGTGGCGAGCAACGCCGGCAGCTCGCTGGCACGGCTCCAGCTGGGGTCGACTTCCGCCGGAAAGTACCAGCCGGTGACATTCAGCGGGGTCTTCACCTTGGCCAGGCGTTCGGACAAAACCGCCAGCTCCTCGATGTTGTCCCGCGACTGGTTCTCGCTGTAAAACCCGGCCAGCCCGACGATCACATCCTGTGCCCAAGGCTGCCTGGCGATGCGCGCCCAGTCCGGCAACACCGGTACCTCGGGCATGCCCGCCCCAGGGACGAACGCGCTGCCATCCACCGCCGTCCACTGAACCAGCAATTCGTGCACTCCGAGCTTCTGCCAATCACCCTGAATGCCAACGGTGGCGTTGTCCGGCTGCCATACAATTCCAGCAATATTTGGTTTCATGTTCTGCCAAAGTGGGCGCAACGCGTTGGCGGCCACGCCTAGCGTAACCACCAGCAACGCTGCCAGAAGGATAATTCCCCACCGTGCAAAGGCCGCTCTGTTCAATACGTGCCTCACCACGAAAAGGTCATGCGGGCAAAGACACCTTGCGCGCTGTCGTCACCGAAGACCTTTTCCCTGTACTGCACGGAAAAGTCAACGTAGGACTGCGGCGCCTTGTAGCGAGTTTCATGAAACCAGTAACGCGTACCGACACCCACGCCCAAACCACCTGCATTGTCGGACGATGTGCTCTCGTGCCCCAATGCATCAACCTCGCTGTGCATCTTAGAGTCGTAATCCACGGCAGCTACCACATGCGGGAAAACCACCAGCCGCGGGCTGATGCGATCAAGACGATAGCTGCGCCCGACTTGCCACTCGCTGTTGAAGTAATTGCGCTTGTCCTGCAGGTAGCGTCCTGCTTCGGCGTAAAGCTGCGAGGTCCACCAGCTCGGTACGTCGACACGTAAATCGGTGCCGATGCTCGAACCATAGCCCAAGCGGACCAGCCAGTCGCCGTTCACATTGGAATCACCCAGAGGAAAGGTGCGCTCGAAGGCCGCCATGACGTTGTAATCGGTAAACGGTTTGACCCGTACCCCGACCGCACCCTGCAGCGCATCCAGCCCTTTATCGTTGCCGCTTTTCTTATTCCACAGCGTGTCGGTAACGCGGCCGTACAATTCGACAAAGCGCGCATCACGATAGCCCGCAGGACGCCAGAACACTTCGGTGCTGTTTTGCACGCTGTTGTTATTGCGGCTCGGGGCGCCACTCAAGCCATTGGAGGTGCTTGAGCCGCGATAAGTGGTGGTGTTGGTCAAGCCCCACACCCGCGACAGGTCTGAGACGGCACGACGAGTGTCGAACACCTGCTGCTCGGACATCGGCAACTCGCCGGCCTGCTGGTAGTCGAGGACGCGATGAAAGTAGGCAATGGCCTGCACATCGTCAGGCGTGCGCATGGCGGTATACGCCGCATCCTGCGCTTCCTTGGGCTTGAGAGCCTTCTGTCGATCGGCGCGCTTGAATACCGCAAGCGCGCCTCGATCATCGCCAGACTGAATCAACAGATACGCTATCTGCACTTCATCGCCAGGCTGCAACTCGCCGGCATCGCGTGCCTGATTCAGCCGCTCCAGCGCCTCATGTGGCTTGTCCATGGCAGCGTACAGCGAGGCCTGCTCGCGCAGCGGCAGGTTACCCACGGCCAGCGCCTGTGCGAAGTCCTGCTGCGCGCCACGCTGGTCGCCCAGGCGCTGACGCATTTGCCCACGCTGGGCGAGCAATGTGGCGTCGTTGCCTTGCAATGCCAGCGCCTCGGTGGCAGCCGAGCCAGCTTCGGCGTAATGCTGCTGGGCGATCAGCGCGCTCACCAGCAGGCGACGATAGGCGATCTCATTGGGAAAACGCTGCACCGCGTCCCGGGCATGGCTGACCGCCGCGTCGTTATCGCCCCGCGCCAGCGCCTCATACCCCTTGGCTGCCCCGGCCACCGCCATCTGCTGGTGAATGCCTTGCAGACGGCGGGTCAACGCCGGCTCTGGACCGACCACCCCAATGGCTTGTTCCGTCGCCGCTTCAGCCTCTTCCAGACGCTGCTGACGTTGCAGCGCCTCGATCAGCATCATGCGGTAGTCCAGGTTCTTCGGCGCTTGAGCGATGGCCCTGCGGGCAAACGCTGCAGAGTGGTCGTAATCACCGTTGGCGTAGGCAGCCAAGGCGCGACTGCCGTCCAGGTAGCCCGGCTTTGGACGCGCCTTGGGGTGATGCTCAGGGTGGTCGCGGCGGTATTTGTCCTGCTCGGCGAGGGTGATGAGTTTACGCAACTCCACCGCGTCGGCGCGCTGACGCAGCACCTCCTGCGCCTTGGCAATCGCCAGGTCGTAATCCTTGCGGCTATAGGCACTGTAAGCCTCATTGGCGACAGTGAACGCTGGACCGGTTAATGGCAGCGGCAGAACCTGCGAGCGTTGCTCACCCTGAGCGTGGCACAGCAATGGCAGCACGCTCAGGGTCAGGCCCAGATTCAATCCAAGCCTGCGGTGAAACATCAAAGGGAGCTTCATGACGGTTGCTCCGTTGGCTGGTCGGGTAAGGCATGACGGTGTTGCCGGGCGACCGCCTGTTCGATGGTTTCACGCGACAGCACGCCGCTGTCGACCAGGTAGTCGCCGATGCGACCGTGAACCTGTGGACGGTAATGCAGCATCGCCCGGTTGAAGGTCTGGCGATCGAGCAACCCCTGATCGATCAACAGGTCGCCCAACAGCGGCGTGGCAACAGGCAAAGGTTGACCGGCCACGACGTGCAACAGGCGCAGCTGTTCGAGGATCTCGCTTTCGCGGGCAATCAACTGAACGGGTTCGCGGCCCATCTGCTCGGTGATCTGTTGCAGTCCTTCTTCCGGTAGCGGGCTGGCCACCGCGATTTCCGGGCGCCCCTGAATGTCCAGCGCCAGTGGCACTACGCGCCAGCGCAGGCAGAACTCATCGGCCAGGGAGGACTGCCGCTGCGCCTTGGCAGCAAGGTCGAACACCCGTGGCAAATCGTTCTGGAAGGCAATCGCTTCGGCCAACGTTTCGTCGTCGAGCCAGCCATGGCTGAGCAGGATGCGCCCCAATGGCATCTGCCGGGTCTGTTGTTCGTGCAGTGCGCTTTGCAATTTTTCGTCGTTGATCGCCTGCCACGACAGCAGCACGCTGCCCAGTTTGCGAGGGGCCTGGGCCACCAGATCGGTGGACGGGAAATCGTGCATGGTCTTGTCCCAGACCAGCTTGCGATTGAGCACCTTGCCGACCAGGAACATCCGCCAGGCCCGCGCTGCGGCCATGAAGTTGACGAAGTTACCCACCACCATGCGCGGGATCGACAACAAACCGTGCTGCCAGCCGTACAGGATGGTGGTGAAGTAACAGCGATGCGCCATGCGCCAAATCAACGCGACACCGTTGGCTGCCAGCAGAAAACCGACCAGGCCGCCGGCTTCGAACGGCGTAGGAAAACTGGTGTTCCACAAGCCGCTGGCGCGCAGGATGATCAGGGCTACCAACTGGGCAAGAATCAGGTAGGCAATGATGCTGACGAACGAGGTGATCACGCCCTTGCGGTCGCGAAACAACAGATAACGGTTGGCTAGCGAACCGGTCCAGCCCATTTGTTCCCAGCCTTGCAGACCAATACCCAGCGTCCAGCGAGCCTTTTGACGGAACGCCGTACGGAAGGTGTCCGGAAAGAATTCACGCACACAGAGTGGCATTTCCAGGGTCGACTCGTACTGCGGCCGGAACCAGGATTTGCGCAGCACGCGGTATTGCACCGGAAAGCGCACGAAGATCGAGCTCATGCCATAGCCAGCCAGCCTGGCGCCGACGTCGTAGTCTTCGGTCAGGCTGTCGGTGTTGAACGGCTGGTTACTGTTTTCGTCGGCCAGCACTTGCAAGGCACGCCGAGAGAAGCAGGTTCCGACGCCGGCAGACGGCACGCTGTCGGTCATGCTTTCGCGCACCACCAGGTCCTTGCCGTGCCATTCGGCAAACTCGTCCATGTACGTGCCCGCAACCCATTCGTACCAGTTGCGCTCCAGTGACACCACCGGCAACTGGATCATGTCCTTGCGCGGCAACAGGTAGTTGAACAGGCGCAATTCCAGCGGGTGCAGCACGTCTTCACTGTCGTGCAACACCACCCCGGCGAAGCTGACGCCGTGGGTCTGCTCGTAAAGAAAGATCGCCTGGATCACCCAGTTCAGACAGTCCGCCTTGCAGGTCGGGCCTGCGTGGGGCACTTCCACCCGATGCAGCTGCTTGTAACGACGGCGCATGCGCTCGACTTCATCGATGGTGCGTTGATCGTTGACGTAAGCGCCGACGAACACCACGTAGTTCTTGTAGTCGAGCGTCGACACCATGTTCTCGATCATCGGCGCGATGACATCGTATTCCAGCCACGCCGGCACCATGATCGCCAGCGGCTGTTCGTCGCGGGCGATCAACTGCTCGGCGGTCAGCGGACGATAGCGCCGTTCTGCGGTGAACTTGCGGTAGATGCGTCGGGACCAGTACCACAGGTCGATGAACAGATCATCCACACTCGAGATCAGGATGATGGCCGCGACCACAATGGTCGCGACCTCCAGCGCGCTGTAATAGTGGGCCAGCCAATAAGGCCAATAAAGCGAGGTCATCGCAGCTCCCGTTACTGGCGATTGCGACGGGCGCGACGGCCAGCCAGCAACAACACGAGGAAGGCGATCACGGCAGCCGGAATCAACCAAAGCGCCGAGGGTTTGCGCCACGCATCCAGACCTTTGGGTTCCTGATCATCGATCATCTGGCTGCCGGTCGGGTCTTTCGCATCGAAAGTGGTCAGCGCGCCGTTGTCACCCAGAATGGTCACGTTGCCGCGCTCCAGCAGCACCGGCCGGGCGAAGTTGGGCGCCTGCCCACCCAGGGTGCGGTAGATCATGCCCGGTTGAGTGCCGGAATCGACCACCTGCAGCGCAGCAAGATGATTCAGGGATTTGAGGTCGATCAGCGTTTGATCCTTGTGGTTGATCAACAGATGACCTTCGCCGTTGACCTGCACTGATTCGATGCTGTCCTTGATCGGCACTTCGAATGCCAGGAAAGCCTTATCCGGGCTTAACACCGCCTTGGCATCGTCACTGACCTTGAGGTCGGCACGCAGCGGCGAAACACCGCTGGCGCTGGCGATACGAATCACCTGTGGCAGGCTGTTGGCCGGACGATCGAGATAGCTTTGCGGAACCAGCAGCTCAGTGCCCATCGCGAAGCGTGCAGACATGCCGGAGAAGTCATGGTCCAGCGCGACTTTTTCCAGGGTCACGTGGCTGCTCGGCAGCACCGAGACCGGGAACGCCTGCGGGGTTTCTTCACACAGATCGCTCACCGGCTGACGCTGGAACGACACGCGCAGGGTGTTCTGCGACGCCAGCGCGTAACGCGGAATGCGCGCTTCGATACGTTCTTTCTGACCGTTGGCATCCAGCTGGCTGGCGCCGATCAGGTAATCGTTGAGGAACAGGCTGACCACTGGCGGTGTGCCCGAGGCGCCTGGCGCTGCGGAAACATCCACGGAGGCACTGACCGGGACGCGACCGTCATAGGCCACGCTGCCCAGCGGGAAGCTGGTGCTCCAGTCGGATTTGGCCAGCACGTCGATGCTGCCCGGCTTGCCACCCAGGCGGGACAGCGCCACGCGACCGTCTTCGCTCAGCGGCATGTTCGCCTCTTCGCCCACGGTCAGCTGGCGTGTGCGGGCCAGCTTGTTCCAGGCCGAGCCAAACAGACCGATGGCCTTGCCCGCGGCATCCTGGTTGATCAGCAGCAGTGGATGCGCACCGAGCATGGCCAGGCGCACGTTGTCGGTACCCGAAGCCTGCAGTGCACCGTTGACATGCCGCTCGCGCCATTGCTCGAACGCGCTGGCTGCCGAGGCGTCCTGTGCCTTGACCTGGGCCTGCAAGGCATCCAGCGACTCGTTCACGGCCTTGAGCAATTGCGGATCGTTGACCGCCAGATCGGCGTTGAACGCAGGCGTTTGACCCAGCATCAGCAGCGCGCCGATCTGTGCCGCATCATCGAGGGTGTGCAGGCCCTTGCCATCGAGACTGGCAAACGCCGGGATCTGCTTAAGCTCGGCGGGAATGTGCAGATCGCCCAGCTCGATGCTGTCCTTGACCGAAGGGAAGGACACGATGCGCGCCTGCTTGCCGATGCGCTCCAGTGCCACGCCCAGGCGCCAGGCCGCATCATAGCTGGCGCTGGACAACGCGCCCGGTGCTACCAGAATAACCGGCTTGCCCGGCAAGGCGTTCCAGGCTGCACCCACGTCCTGCAGCTGACTGGCGTCGAAGCTGTAGCTCAGGCGAGTGTGTGGGTCGATGCGCAGCACGTTACCGATGGCGCGTTCGTCTTCGCATTGCACGCGGGAAATGATCGACGACCAGTTGATGCCCAGTCGTACCGAACCGCTGTCACGCGCAGCCTTGTCCACGCCCAGCACGGCGCTGGCGTCACCCTCCCCTTCGTTAAGACCCAGGGCCCGGACCGGATAACCGTCCAGCGACAGCAGCAGCGTGTTGCGGCCGGCTTCGCCGTTGAGGTAGCTGGCGTCGAAGTTCAACGTCGCGTCGGTCAACGGCACGCCCGCAGGCACCGGCAGATACAGTTCACGGCGTGCGTCGGAGGCGTTGAGGACGATCGGGCGGTCAATGCCCAGATCGCGCAATTCGATGACCCGCTGCTGCCGGGTGTCAGCATTCAGGCGGCTGATCGCCTGGCTCAACGGACTCTCGGCGGCGAGCGCGAAAGCAGGGGCGACGGCCAGCAGGCTCATGCCGCAGGCAAAGGCGTGCAACGCCGCCGTGTGGGCGGTAACGGAAGACTTCATTCAGGCATATCTCGGTCAAAAACAAAAAAGGCGCGGGAGACCACGAACGAATCGCTTGGCTGACAGCGGCCAGCCTTGGCGTTATCGCGGATCACTCTTGATTGCGAGCCTTCACTGCAAGTGGGCTCCCACGGGGATTCAACAGGCGCTGCCATCGCCATGGCAGGCCGGGCATTCGCGGTATGGCTAACGCACGCTGGAAACCGAGCGCAGAGGTACCGACGGGCGTTGCGCCTCGGCGGGCTCCGGCCGGCGGACAGGCGTTTCTACTACGAATTCGTCTACCGGCCGACCCATCAATGCGTCGACGATGCGGGCACAGGCGTGGCCGTCACCGTAGGGGTTGGCCGATTGCGACGCCATGCGCCACAGGTGCTCATCGTCGAACAGGGCACAGACGCCGCGCACGATGTTATCGGGGTTCGTGCCGACCAGGCGCACGGTGCCGGCGGCCACCGCTTCGGGGCGCTCGGTGACATCTCGCATGACCAGCACCGGCTTGCCCAGGGATGGCGCCTCTTCCTGCACACCGCCGGAATCGGTCAGCACCACGTGGGCCAACTGCATCAGGCGTACGAAGGACAGGTATTCCAGAGGCTGGATCAGATGCACGTTGGGCAAATCGCCCAGGTGCTCGGTCACCGGCCCCAGGACGTTGGGATTGAGGTGAACCGGGTAGACAATCTGGATATCGTCGCGGCTGGCCAGCGTGCGCAGGGCCTTGCAGATGTCGATGAAACCGTCGCCGAAGTTCTCTCGGCGGTGGCCGGTCACCAACAGCAATTTGCGGCTCGGGTCGATGAAGCTGAACTGACGATCCAGGCTGGCTCGCAGCTGACTGTTGCCCTCGATGCGCGCGGCGGTCATCTTCAACGCGTCGATCACGGTGTTGCCGGTGACGAACGAGACGCCCTGCAAGCGCTCACCCTGCACGTTGCGCCTCGACTGCTCGGTAGGGGCAAACAGGTGATCGGAAATCAGATCGATGCAGCGGCGGTTCATTTCTTCCGGCCACGGCTGCCGAATATCGCCGGTGCGCAGGCCCGCTTCGATGTGCGCCACCGGAATGCGCCGATGAAACGCCGACATGGCCGCGACCATCGCCGTGGTGGTGTCGCCATGCACCAGCACCTTGTCGGGCTGGGCGTGCTCAAGCACCGGATCAATGGCTGCGTACAGCGCTGCAGTGAGCGTGTTGAGCGTTTGGCCAGGGGTCATGACGTCAAGGGTGTAGTCAGCCTTGAGTTCGAACATGTCCAGCACTTGCTGCAGCATGCTCTGGTGCTGGCCGGTGATGCAGATCCGGGAATCGATGCCGGGTTCGGCTGCCAGCGCCTTGACCAGCGGAGCCATTTTGATGGCCTCCGGGCGGGTGCCGAAAATCGACAACACCTTGAGTTGGGGAAGGGTTCGAGCCATTCGTAGTTCTCCCGCGCATTGTTGCATGCGCCGCACAGCAGCGTACTCGCACCACGGAGGTTCAAGTCGCTCGAAAGTTTTGGTAATGGTCGGACGGCAAAAATCGGAAAGTCAGTTCGATATTCACTTCACTGTGAAAGGAGGCAGTCCTTAGTGCCCGAAACGGAGGTGATTATTAGCAGATAAGAAACACATTGCAAAAGCTTTTATAATAACTTTTCAAACTTTTGCTGTTTTTAAACTTTTGCACAGAGGCGGGGTCAATGGACAGTTTTGCCCGCGACAAGCCAATGAAATAAGGGCTTGCGAGTGGATAGGAGTGTGCCCGGTTTCACGTCCGCATGTAAAGCTTTGAACTTTTTATGCGTGGCCACTGTCGCGCCATCATCAGACTGAATAGACGTAACTAGCAAAGTAAAACTGCTCCCGCCCTCCCTATTCAAAGGATCCAAAGTTAGTCAAAACGAGCAATTAAGAACCAGTTATTGACGTCATATTTGTGACGCGATAATGAGAACTATCACGCTTGCTAGTTACTTTACCAAGAGCGAACTAAGGGGGCGGCATTAATTTAAGACCTGTGCGCAATGCGATAGCGATTACTTCAGTGCAAGGCGCCAGGGCAATCTGCCCCACGTGCAACACCGACCGCAAGCTGTATCGCGAACACAGTCAGGTCAGGCCAGGCCAGGTCAAATCGACCCGTCCGGCTTCAGTATCATAGAGCCATCAACTGTATCCAGTTCGTGACATGCGTCACACTGATTGGATCCGTTATAGGTTGCGGATCGAAACAAATGGTCATATCTTCATCGCCCTGAACTCCTTGACCGATGAAATGTCGGCGCATCGAGCCGAATTCCGTTCCGGGTGCAGCCAGTAAGAATAGAACGAAAAATTGACGCATGTATTCGGTCTGCTTTACCCGCTGATGCGCGAGTTGTGGTCTTGCGCGATCGGTTTGTTCCGAACGGTCACACGCTTTGAATCACCGGCACCACGCCTGACCTTACCTAAGACGGAGAATAAAAATGCATAAATGGATGCCATGTACGTTGGCCCTCGCCGGGGTCACCGTCCTGCTTACCGCTTGCGGTTCCAACCAGGTCAACATGACCCAGATGCAGACTGAAACGGCAAAAACCCTGGGCCTGGCTTCCTCGGATGAGATTACCGTTTCCAACGTTCGCTATCAGAAAAAGAACTCGGTCGGCGGCTCTGAGCTCACCTATGACGCTGTCACCGCCCGTGGCCGTAAGTTCGCTTGCAGCGCTTTCGTGATGGCCGGCCTGACGCCTCTGGACGAAGCGGCGTGGACCGACGGCAAGTGCACCCAAAAGTAATCCGTTGCGCAGGATCCGCTGATCGGCACCGCTGATTGACAGGGTGTTGGTAGCCCATGGCACGTCGGTGGCAGCAGGTTTACAGCTGCCGCCGGCACGCCAAGCCCTGTTTACCGCTACAACGCTTCAAGCCCCCACAGCACATCCAGCACGTGCGCGGTCGAACGCTCGACCCCCTCAGCACGGTGCGCAATTCCCAACGCTCTGAACAATGGCGGTTGCAACGCACGCATGGCGATGCGACTTTCCGGCAGCGGCGTGGACGCCTCGTGGGGCAATAGGGTCGCACCGTAACCTGCCGCCACCAGGCTCTTGATCGCATCGTTGTAGTTAAGCTGAATACGCGGCGTCGGCAGCGGCCCTTCGCTGGCAAACCACTCGCCCACCTGGCGCGAGAGCCGAGTCGAATTGTCGTTGAGTATCAGCGGCTGTGCGGCGAGCCACGAGGGCGTGATCAGGTCAGGGCATTGCCAACGCGCTGGCACGAAGGCCATGACCGGGTCCCGTCGCCATGGCTTGATCTGCAGGCCCTTGATCGGCGCCTGTGGCAGAGCGATCACGCCGACATCCAGGCTGCCATCGGCGAGCTTCTGCAACGTTTGCTGCGAGGTCAGCACCACCACCTGCAGGTCAATCCCGGCGTGGTGCTGGCTCAGCGTTTCGAGGGCCTGGGGGAGCAACTGCGCGATTACGCCGGTCGACGCGCCAAGGCGCACTCGCCCCGCCAATCCCTGCACCTGCCGCCGTACATCATCCAGCGCCAGTTCGGCGTCGGCGAGCAAACGTCGGGCGCGTGCGATCAAGGTTTCGCCGATCGGCGACGGCTGAACACCCCCTCGGTTTCGCGACAGCAGCGAGGCGCCCACACGCTCTTCCAGATCGGCGATATGCAGGCTCACGGTAGGTGGCGCCAAGTTCAGCGCGCGTGCCGCCTCAGCGAATGAACCCTGGTCGGCAATGGCGACCAGAGTGCGTAAACGGTCCAGGCTGATTTCGCGCATGTGAACGCCTCACTTCATAAAAACTGAACTTTATCGTTAATAAATTCAACTTTTCCTATCTTACCCCCTGACCGAAGATGTTCGCCATTGATGACTGCCAGAGCAAATCCGACATGACGCTTCCCGTGATTTTTATCGACGGCGACCAAGGCACCACCGGCCTGCAGATCCATCAACGGTTGCAGGGCCGCAGCGACCTGAGGTTAGTCACCCTGCCCGCCCACCAGCGCAAGCACCCGTTCAGCCGCAGGGCTGCGATCAATGCTTGCGACATCGCGATCCTGTGTCTGCCGGACGATGCAGCACGTGAGGCGGCCACCAGCATTGAAAACCCGGCGGTGCGGGTCATCGACGCAAGCTCTGCGCATCGTACCGATCCTGAGTGGGTGTACGGTTTTGCACAGATCAGCGCTCAGCAGCAACAGGCCATCGCCAACGGGAAACGCATCAGCAACCCCGGCTGCTATCCCACCGGTGCGGTGGGACTGCTGCGCCCGTTGCTGGACGCGGGCCTGGTACCTCGGGATTATCCGATCAGCATCAACGCGGTCTCCGGCTACTCGGGCAAAGGCCGTGCCGGAGTCGATGAGTTCGAAGGCCCGGATGCGGCTCAAGCAACGCCGTTTCAAATCTACGGCCTGGGCCTGGCGCACAAACATGTGCCGGAGATCCAGCAATACAGCGGCCTCAGCGAACGGCCGGTGTTCATCCCGGCCTACGGTTCGTTTCGGCAGGGCATCGTGCTGACCATTGCTTTGCATCTGCGTCTGTTGGCACCGGGTACGAGCGGTGCCAGGCTGCACGCGTGCCTGGAACGGTATTATGCGGGCAGCGCTTTGGTCGAGGTCTTGTCGATGCAAGCATCCAGCGCGCTGTCCGGCCTGGACCCGCGGGCGTTGAATGACACCGACAAGCTGCGCCTGATGGTCTTCGAGAACGCCGGGCAGGTTCTGCTGGCGGCGGTGTTCGATAACCTCGGCAAAGGCGCTGCAGGGGCTGCGGTGCAGAATCTGGATTTGATGCTCGCCGAAGGCTGATCGCGCATCAGAGGCCTGCCTGGTCTGAGCCCAGCTCCCGTCGCAGCCACTCGATCAGCCGGCTCACCTCGTCCCGAGGGGCCGAACCATGACGGCGGTAGACTGACAACGCTTCGGCCAGGTGAACGCTCTGGCCGAACGGTGCCAGCAGCACGCCACTGTCAAGCATGCGCTGTGAGGTGCGTCGCCAACCCATCGCCAGGCCGTGGCCTTCGACCGCTGCGTGCAGCATCAAGGAGTAGTGGTCGAACACCAGCCCGCCAGCCTCGGCCGGCAGCTGATGCCCGAACCTCGCCAGCCAGGTGTCCCATTCCAGCTGATAAACAGGCAGCGAGTCGTGATGCAGCAAGGTGTGGCTGGCCAACTCATCAAGGCCAATGCAGGTGCGCCCTTGCAGATAAAGCGGGCTGGCGACCGGAAACACCTCGTCGGGCGCCGTGAACAGCAATGGATGCAAGCCATGATCACGATTGCTGCTCTGCATTGCGACATCGAAATAGCCCTGAAACTCGGTCAGCGGACTGATGCTGGTCACCACCTTCAGGTCGATTGACGAATACTGCTGGTGAAAGCTCGAAAGCCGGGGCATCAACCAGTGGAATGCTTCACAAGGCTGACACAGCAGCACCACTTCATTCTTGCGCAAAACCCCTCGAAGGCGATCCGCCGTGCTGGCAACCTCGCGCAAGGCATGACTCAGGCTGACGCTCAACTCACGCCCCGCATCGGTAAGAAATACCGCCCGATTACGGCGTTCGAACAGGCTGATGCCAAGGTCTTGTTCCAACGCCCGAATCTGCCGGCTGACCGCCGCCTGGGTGAGGTTAAGCTCCTCGGCCGCGCGGGAAAAGCTCAGTAACCGGGCGGCTGCCTCGAACGGCAGCAGACTGGCCAGCGGCGGAAGGGATTTGCCGAGCTTATTCATAATCTCCAGTAATGCATAACAACGAAGACATCATTTGTAGCACAACGCTGCTGATCGGCAAGATGAACTCATACGCTGGTGACTGCCTTTGTGTGGAGCGAATTCATTCGCGAGACTGAGGTTCATTGGATACGTCTCTTTCGCCCAAGGTTTTCTCGCGAAGGATGCGCCCCCACCGGTATCAATCGCTCCCTGGACCGGTTTTACGCAGGATTCAACCATGACCTCATCGCGCTCGACCCTCCTGCAAGGTGTGACCTGTGCCGCGCTGGCAACGCTGTGCTGGGCCTGCAACTTCATCGCGCCTTACGTGTTGCAGGGCTACGGCGTTGCCGATTTCATGCTGGTGCGGTTCATCATGGCCGGCGTGCTCGGTGCTGTGCTGCTGCCGTTTTACCGTACTCAACTGCATGGCCTGAGCCCGCGACAATGGCTCACCGGCATGGGGCTCGGCGTGCTGGGTTACCTGGCATATAGCAGTTGCATCGCAGGCGGCGTGATCTACGGTGGGCCGTTGCTAATCGCTGCGTTTATCGGCGCCGTGCCTGTTTTGCAGGCGTTGCTCGGCAACGCCCAACACCGCTCGCTGCGCTGGAGCCAACTGGTGATGCCCATTGGTGCGCTGGGCCTGGGCCTGCTGCTGATCAATCTGGCACTGCTAAACCCTTCGAGCGGTGCGGCTTTGCAGGTAGGGGCCGGCTTGGCGTTTTCCCTCAGTGCAGTGCTGTTATGGCTGTCGTTCAGCATCATCAATCAAGCGACGATGGAGCATCTGCCCAGCCGGGCCACCGCTGCCTGGACCTGCTTGATGATGATCGGTGCAGGTCTTGCCGCCTCACTGCTGACGTCCGTGGCCTGGGCCACGAATCGGTTGCACTTGCCTGCTACGGGGATGGCAACGCCAGACGCGCTGCACTTTTACGGCTGGGCCTTCTTGATTGCGCTGTGCTCGTCGGTGGTCGGCGCCTGGGCCTGGAATTTCGCCTCGCAACGCCTGCCGATGGTGCTGTCCGGGCAATTGATCGCACTGGAGTCATTCTTCGCCACTGTGCTCGGACTGGCCTTTCACGGCCGGTGGCCGAGCGCCGCTGAGGCCGTCGGTCTGGCATTGCTCCTGTTCGGAACGGCTTATGCGGTGCGGATCATCCTCGCCCCCACGCCAAACGTCTGCCAACAACCCGCGGGCCGGTGAGGCAGGTGCGGCAGCCGGTTTTGGCCCTTTGGATTCGCGTTCTGGGGTCAAGCCTGGGGGAACACCGGTTCGCCCAGATTAAGCATCAGGCGATTGGCCCAGGCGAAAATCGAGATCGCGTGAATCAGGTCGAGCACCTGTCCATCGTCCAGGCCATGCTCGCGCAGTGCCTGAATGTGACCGGCGTTCAACGAGGCCGGCTCCAGGGTCAGCTCGATGGAAAACTGAACGATCGCTTTCTCGCGCTCGGTGGTGCCGGCAGTGGCGGGATCAGCGAAGATTTCGCGGATCACCTCGTTGCGCTTGGCCAGTTGTTCGAAGCGCTGCGCATGCACCGATGCGCAGTAGACGCAACGGTTGATACGCGAAACCACAGTGCTCGCCAGTTCGCGCTCGGCGCGGGAAAGGCCGCCGGGCGCGTACATGATCGCGTTAAAGGCTTGCGAGCGCTGCCGCAGGATGTCCGGGTGGTGCGCCAGGGTCAGGTAGTAGTCCGAGGTCTTGGCCTGAGGGTGGCTTTCCTCCAGCACGGCCAGTTGCTCGGCAGAGGCACTTGCCAGATCGACGGTGGGTAACCAGGCTTTCCAGCCCAGTACCTGATTGGTGAATCCGTTATCGCGAATGACGTCGCTCATTGTGCCTCTCCCGCTGCGCGCAAGGCCCCGAGCCCGGCGGCCAAACGTACCTGATAAGACAAAAACGCAATCAGCTGCGCGAGCACGACGATTTCCTCGGTGCTCAGACCTTGCTGCTGCAAGGCCTGCAGAGCCTGCTGGTCACCGTGAACCGGTGATTCAATCAGGGTGCGGGTAAAACGCAGGATTGCCGCCAGCCGAGTGTCGGCCAAAGCGTCGACGGCGCCGGACTCGATGTCGGAACACAGCGCCTTGTCGATGCCCTGCGCCTGCAATTGGTCGAGGTAATGAGCGGCCAGCAATGGCTGTGGCGTCAGGTAGGCGGCGTAGTAGCCCACCCACAGACGCTCGGTCAGCGACAGGTTGTTTTCAAGCACCGGGGCGAAGAACAGCTCCTGGCTGGCCTGGGTCGCCGAGGCGACTTTGTCACGCGCATGGCGAACCGCGTGCAGCGGCGTGCCGGGCTGTATCTGTAGCAAGCTGTCGAGCAGGTCAGTGGCGACAGCGGTGGGAGTGGTCGAGGTCATGATGACTCCTGCAAAGTGTCGAGAGCGCCCCTGCCACGGCAACGTGCCGGGCAGGCGCGAGACGGGTTCAAGGCTGCTCGGTGACCATGGTTGCGGCGGTGCGGTCGCTGACCAGTGGCTCGACCTTCAACCCTTTGCGCGCGGCCCAAATGTTCTGGTAGTGGAACAGCGGAATGATGCCGACGTCGTCGCTGACGACCTTGACCGAGTCCTGAAGAATGGTGCGCCGCTTGGCTTCGTCGAACTCGGCAGTGGCATCGATCAGGGCCTTGTCCACCAACGGGTTGCTGTAATGGCCCCAGTTGGAGGCCCCCTGCCCTTTATTGCTGTCGACGGTGGTCAGGATGTTGGTCAGCGCGTAGGCCGCTTCGCCGGTGCCGTTGCCCCAGGCGATCACGCTGATTGCCAGTTCATTCTTATTGGCCTTGCCTGCGTACACCGCCCACGGCAGCACTTCGAGCTGGACCTTGACGCCGATTCGCGACCAGAACTGCGCCACCGCCTGCATCGCCTCGGGCGCTTGCGGGTAACGATCGCCCGGTACGTGGACGGTCAGTTGAAAGCCCTCGGGAAAGCCTGCTTGCGCCAGAAGCTCCTTGGCCTGTTTCGGGTCATACGGAATGTTTTTGACCTGCGGGTTGTAGCCGAAGGTGTTGGCCGGCATCCATTGGTTGGCCTCGGTCACGGTGCCCTGCATGATGCGCTCGTCGATGGCCTGACGATTGATCGCCAGCGACAGCGCCTTGCGCACGCGCACGTCACGCAACGGGTTCTCGGCCAGCGGCTTGCCGGCGTTGTCGCGAATGAACTCGTTCGGTCCTTGGCGGAAACTCGGCTGGATGATCAGCGCGCGCAGGCCCTGGTAGGCGAAGACGTTTACCGAGGGAGTCTTGCGCAGCCGCTCGACGTCAGTCGGCGAGACCTTATCGATCACATCGACGTCACCGGCCAGCAGCGCGGCTGTGCGGTTGGCGGCGTTGGCGATGAAGCGGAAATCCACCTGATCCCAGGTCGGCTTCGCGCCCCAATAGCTGTCGTTGCGCTCGAACAGGGTGCGATCACCCGGCACATATGAAACGAAGCGGTAGGGCCCGGTGCCAACCATGGCCTTGCCCGAGTTGTAATCGGCGCTACTGGCAGTAGCACCCGCGTGGCGGCTGACGATGTAGATCGAATCCACGTCCGGCAGCAGGTTGGCGTTCGGCGTGCGGGTCTTGATGATTAGCGTGTGATCGTCCTGGGCCTTTACCGATTCAACCGTGCGCGTGGCGCCTGCATAGGAGGCGACGCTGCCCGGTACGTTGCGCGCACGCTCGAAGGAAAACACGAAATCGTCGGCGGTCAACGGCGTGCCGTCCTGCCATTGGACGTCGTCGCGCAGGTCGAACTGCCACGTGGTGTCATCCAGCACTTTCCAGCTTTTGGCCAGACCCGGCAGGGTTTTGTCGTCGTGACGATTGACCAGCGATTCGAAGGCGTGCAGCGCCACCGAGCGGTCACCGGCATAGTTGTTCAACTGCGGATCGAGGGAGGAAACCGGGTCGGCGTAACCGATGCGCAGGGTCTGCGCCGAAACGCTGCCGGCCGCCAGAATCAGCGCCGAAGCGATCAATGAACGAACACGTGGTTGCATGGAAATTTCCTTGTACGCAAAGGCAATGGGCACGGCGGGCGTCGAGGCGCTCGCTCATTGGTAGTCGTTGAGATGACAGGCACTAAGGTGGTTGGGCGAAACCTCCCTCAGCGCCGGGGCTTCTTCGCGGCAGCGCGCGGTGGCGTGCGGACAGCGAGGGTGAAAATGACACCCGGCGGGCGGGTTCAGCGGACTGGGGATTTCCCCTTTGATCGCGTCATATCGGGTACTGCGAACATCGAAACGCGGGATCTGCGCCAGCAGCGCCTGGGTATAGGGGTGATTGGCGCGGGCAAACAGATCATCGACCGAGGCGCTTTCCACCACCCGTCCCAGGTACATCACCACCACCCGGTCGCACAGGTGCTCGACCACGCCCAGGTCGTGGCTGATGAACAGATAGGTCAGGCCCAGTTCGTCGCGCAGGTCCATGAACAGGTTGAGAATCTGCGCCTGAATCGACACGTCCAAGGCAGCGACCGACTCATCGCACACCAGCAGTTCAGGCTGCACCGCCAGGGCGCGGGCGATGCCAATGCGCTGGCGCTGACCGCCGCTGAATTGATGCGGATAACGCTGGCGCAACTGTGGGCTCAGCCCGGCGCGTTGCAACTGGGCACTGACGTAATCGTCGAAGCCGCGCTTGTCGGTCAGGCCATGCAGCAGCGCGCCTTCGCCGACGATGCGATCGACCCGCAGCCGTGGATTGAGGCTCGACGACGGGTCCTGAAAGATCATTTGCACTTTCAGACGCACCGCGTGGCGCTCCTGTGCGGTGAGGGTGTCCAGAGGCCTGCCGTCCACTGACGCGGTGCCGGATGAAACCGGCAACAGCCCGGCCACCATGCGTCCGAGGGTCGACTTGCCGCAGCCCGACTCGCCCACCAACCCCACCACCTCGCCGCGATGAATGCGCAGGTCGACCCGGTCCACCGCGTGGGTCACAGGCTTGGGTTTGCTCAGTCGCAGGCGTTGCAGCAGGTGCTGCACCGAGTGCTCGGCCGGCACCTTGCCGAACGTCTTGCTGACCTGATCCAACTCGATCAGCGGGATCTGTTCACATTGCATCGGCGGCTCCGGGGTAAAAGCATCGAACGGTCTGGCCGGGCGCGACCTCGCGCATCTGCGGCTCTTCGGCGCAACGTGCAGAGGCTCGCGAACAACGCGGCGCAAACGCGCAACCGATCGGCATCGACAGCAGGTCGGGCGCCATGCCGGGGATCTGCCGCAGGCGCTCGCCCCGGCGGTTGCGGCTGGGCAGGCTGTCGATCAAGCCTTGCGTGTAAGGGTGCTGCGGACGGTCCAGCACATCGGCCACCGAGCCCTGCTCGACGATGCGTCCGGCGTACATCACCGCCACGTCATCAGCCAGGCCCGCCACCACCGACAGGTCGTGGGTGATCCAAATCAACGAAGTGCCGTGCTCGCGCACCAGCTTCTGCACTTCACTGAGGATCTGCGCCTGAATAGTCACGTCCAGCGCCGTGGTCGGCTCGTCAGCAATGATCAGGTCCGGCGAGTGCAGCATGGCGATGGCGATGGCTACCCGTTGGCGCATGCCACCGGACAACTGATGCGGATAGGCACTCAGGCGTTCTTCCGGGCTGGGAATACCCATCAACGCCAGGGTGCGTCCGGCATGCTCGCGGGCCTCGCGCTTGCTCAACGGACGATGGGCGCGCACCGCTTCGATCATCTGCGTGTCGACCCGCAGCACCGGGTTAAGGGTCATCATCGGGTCTTGAAAGATCATCGCGATGCGGTTGCCCTGCAAGTCGCGCAACTGGGCAGGCGAAAGCCCGGTGAGGTCGCGGCCCTTGAACAGCACCTGCCCGCCACTGATACGCCCCGGCGCGTCGACCAGTCCCAGAATCGAGAAGCCGGTCACCGACTTGCCGGACCCGGATTCGCCCACCAGCCCCAGCACGCGTCCCGGCTGGACGCGCAATGACACGTCGCGCACCGCAGGCAACACACCGGCGCGGGTGTAGAACGAGGTGCACAGATTGCGCACGTCAAGAGTCGGCGCCGTCGCAACGGACGCTTCAGGCAGGCTCATCGCTGCAACCTCGGATTCAGAACGTCACGCAGACGGTCGCCGACCAGATTGATCGCGACGATGGTGATCAACAGCGCCAGCCCCGGAAACAGGCTGATCCAGTATTCGTTGCTGAGCATGTACTGAAAGCCGTTGGCGATCAGCAGCCCCAGCGAGGGTTCGGTGACCGGCACCCCCAGCCCGAGGAACGACAGCGTCGCCTCAAGGGTAATGGCGCGGGCGATCTGCAGTGCGCCGATGACGATCAGCGGCGGCAAGCAATTGGGCAAGATGTGGCCGACCACGATGCGCCATGGGCCGATGCCCTGCCCGCGCGCGGCATCAACGTATTCGCGGCGGCTTTCGGTCAGCGCCTGGCCGCGCGCGGTGCGAGCGTAATAGGCCCACTCCAGCAGGATCAGGGTGAGCATGACATTGCCCACGCCCTTGCCCAGCCAGGCGAGGATCATCAGCGCCATGAGAATCACCGGAAAGGACAGCAGCAGGTCCACCAGACGCATGAGCAGCGCATCGAGCCAGCCGCCGACGTAGGCCGAGACCAGCCCCAGCAGCGTGCCGATGACCGCCGCGATCAGCGCCGAGCCGATACCCACCCACAGGCTGATGCGCAGGCCGTACATGATCGCCGAGACGAGATCGCGGCCCTGGCCGTCAGTGCCGAGCCAGTAGGTGTAGCCGCTGTCCATGTTGACGCTGCCTGGCGCGAGCCGCGCGTCGAGCACGTTGAGTTGCATCAGGTCGTAGGGGTTCTGCACCACGATCCACGGCGCCAGTACGGCGACCAGCACGATGGCCGATAGCACCAGCAGACCGAGCACCGCAGTGGGCGAACTCACGAACTCGACCGCGACCCGCCGCCAGGGCGATTGAGCCTGCAGACGTACAGCGTCCGGCACGGCTTTCGAAACGCTATTCATCGGCTGGCCTCGACACGTACACGGGGATCGAGCAGGTAATACAGGCCATCGACGATCAGGTTCAGGACTACGAAAATCACCACAACCACCATCAGATAAGCGACGACCACCGGGCGATCCAGGGTGTTGATGCTGTCCAGAATCAGTTTGCCCGCGCCCGGCCAGGAAAAGATGCTTTCGGTGACCACCGCATAGGCGATGGTCGAGCCCAATTCCATGGCCAGCACGGTGACCACCGGAATCATGGTGTTGCGCATGACGTGCATGCACATCACCCGCATCGGCGACAGGCCCTTGGCACGGGCAAACTTGACGAACTCCTGCGGCAGCACCTCACGCACACCGGCGCGGGTCAGGCGCAGCACCAGGGAGATCTTGAACAGCGCCAGGTTCAGCGCAGGCAGCAACAGGTGCTGCAATCCATCGAGGGTCAGCCAGGACCACTGCACACCGAACAGTTCGCGCGTAGCGCCACGACCGCTTGCCGGCAGCCAGCCGAGCTTGATCGAAAACAGCATGATCATCATCAACGCAACCCAGAACGCCGGCAGGGAAAAGCCCACAATGCTGCTGGCCATCATCAGCCGCGACAGCGGGTGGTCGGGGTAGGTCCCGGCAAACATCCCCAGCGGTACGCCGATCACCACCGCCAGAAACAGGGCGCTGAACGCCAGCTCGAACGTCGCTGGCAGGCGCTGCAGAATCAGGCGCATGGCGTCTTCGTGATAGACGAAGCTCTGGCCGAGGTTGCCGTGAAGCGCACCTTGAACAAACAGCAGGTATTGCTGCCACAGGGGTTTATCCAGCCCCAAGTGAGCGATGGCCTGCAAGCGTTCGGCCTGGTTCAGGTCCTCGCCCACCAGAATGTCCATCGGGTTGCCGATGGCGTTCAGGCCAATGAACACCACCAGCGTCATCAACAGGATAACCAGCAGCGATTGAACCAGCCGTCGTACTGTCCAGCCGATCATGTACGCAACTCGTCGGCGCTCGGCTGGCTGGCTACCCATTCATCGCCCAGCAGTTCCGGGTCGGCGTATTGCCGCATCGCCTCGAAATGCTGCTCGATGTCTTCGTTGAACAACAGCCCGGCCAATGCATGAGCAAGGCGTTTGGAGCCTTCGCTGATCGCCGGAATGTCCCCGGACACCGCGCCGTAGCTCAGCGCAGCCGGGTAACTGAAACAGTGGATATGGTTCAGGCCCGGACAGGCGCCGGGCGTCTTCTCCTGAAATTCGAAACCATTGCCCAGGTCCGGAAGCTCAGCCAGTTCGGCGTCCGCTTCGTCGGCAGGCGCCTGAAAACGATCCCGCCAGACACGAATTTGCGACGAGAACGGGGCAAACTCCGGACGCAGCGCAAAGTCGGTACGAAAGCCGGTGGCGAACACCACAAAGTCCGCCTCGATGCGTGCGCCGGGCGTTTGCAGATACACTCCGCCGGCTGGATTTTCTTGCAACGACAGCACCGGGGAATTCAGCAAAAAGCGTGCTTTGCCCGAGCGCGAGACACGCAGTGTGCTGCCACGGGGCGGCGGCACTTGCTGGGTATTGAGGTAGTTGCGAATGCGCCATTTCCACGCATCGGGCAGGCGCCAGTAGCCGTGGGTCATGCCGGGGTTGCCGGCGCCCTTGCCTTTGTTGATGCGTGGCAGCTCGGCGCGGCGAATCAGCAGGTCGACGCGCGTTGCACCGGCCTCCAGCGCGGTGGCAGCGCTGTCCATTGCCGATGCCCCACCGCCAATCACGGCAACCCGCTTGCCTTCGAACCAGTCGTCTTGCAGACCGTGCGCCGAATGCGCCCACAGATGACGCGGCACTTGCTGCGCAACCGCCGGAACCCAAGGGCCACCGAGGCCGTCGCGCCCCGTGGCGAGAACCACATGCCGAGCCAGCAGATTGAGCGTCTGCCCTGATGCTTGCACGTCCAGCTCCACGATTCCGTCCGCTCGCGGGGCAACGCGGGCCACGCGGTGCTCATTGCGCACATCCAAGGCGAGGACTTTGCGATACCAGCGCAAGTATTCGGCCCACTGCAGACGAGGGATCTTGTCCAGCGCAGCCCAGCCGTCAGCGCCGAACTGCGCCTCGAACCAGGCGCGAAAGGTCAGCGCAGGCAAGCCAAGGGCCGGACCGGTGAGCTGTTTGGGCGAGCGCAGGGTTTGCATGCGGGCGGTGGTCGCCCAAGGGCCTTCGAAACCGGCAGGGGCCTGATCGAAAATCACCGCAGCAACCCCCAGATGACGCAGCTCTGCCGCCAGCGCCAGACCGGCCATGCCACCGCCGATGATCGCCACGTCCAGCACCGGAGTGCCTTCGCTGTGACGCTGCTTGACCCACGGGCTGGCAGGCAAGTCGAGCCAAGCCAGATCCTGGCGCAGGCGCGCCTCCAGAGCCTCGAGGCCAGCAGGTGGAGTTACATCGGACATAGTGGGTACTCGGCGTGCGGTCGAGGGAAGTGCTCAACGCTGGACTCTAATCACTTCAAAAAGCGTTCCAGAATTCCAAAAATTGAATTCATAAAGGCCTTGAATGCTGAAACCGAATACTAAAAGGCGCTTTTTATTCTCGCAACGCGCAAAAAGGCATATTGATATTCCTACAGGGAATTAGCGCAGTGAAATACCACCAGGCTATTCGGCATAAATGCTCTGCAACAGCGCGTCGTGGGCACTGGCTTCATGCATCACCATCTCCGGCAGCAAGCGTCTGGCTGAGCTGGCGATCTCCTCGATCAGCGCCCGCGCTACGTCCGACAGCGGGCTGGCGAACGCAGAAATCAAACCAAAGAAGAACGGGATGTTGCAGGCGATTGGCCGTACCACGACACCTTCCAGTGGCACCCCCATGGCCGTGAATGGATCGACCAGCGCGACGCCCAGCCCGACCCTGGCCATCTGCATGGCGATCAACGATGTGTTGGTGTCCAGCATGCGCGGCGCCGTGCCGCCCGCATCGTGAAAGGCCTTGTCGATGCGCCGCCGGAAACGATAGGGATTGGCCATGGTGATCAGGGTCTGCTCCACCAGTTGCTCCATGGACAACACCGCATGGGCGGCCAGCGCCGAGTCGGCGGGCAAGACCGCGACGCAGGGCGCTTCACCGATCCAGTGGATGTCCAGGCCCCGGTGTTCCAGTGGCAGGCTGACCGCGCCCAGGTCCATGGTTTTGGTGAGCACCGCCTGCACCACATTCTCCGGCGACATGCTCTGCAGTTGGATCTGCTGCGGGCGCAGGTTATCCGGCAGGCGCGACAGAGCGCTGGGTAACAGGCCTAACGCCAGCGCGGAGATCGCCACCAGCTTGATCTGATGGTTTTCCTCCTGCGCGATGTGCTGCGCACGCTGACGGATATTGCGAACCCCCAGCAGCGCGCTTTCGACCTCGCCATACATCATGAAAGCCTTGTGCGTCGGGGTGACCTTCGGCCCACTGCGCTCGAACAACGCAAAACCCAGTTCCTGCTCAAGCTCCTGAATGACCCGCGTCACCGACGGTTGAGAGCGGCCAAGCATTTTCCCCGCAGCAGTCACGCTGCCCGCCGACATCACAGCGGCAAAAGCTTCCAGCTGACGCAGATCCATAAGTACGCCTTACCTAAATCAGAAACGGAGGGAGCAGCGCTGCGCGGTCCCGTTGGTCGGGCGAAAGTCTACACGCAGTCGTCGACCTGACGCTCGCAGCAATCGGTTGGCTGACTCTGCACGTTGATTCGGGTGCCCCCACACCTGCGAAACCTGCAGGGCCTGCGCTCACTGGGCGGCGAGCGTGATCGAGCGGCGCAGCGCGAAGGTTTTCGCAAGGCTCGTTGTACCTTTGGGAGTCACGCTGAGCGCTCTGGAATCCAGATGGCGCGTGACCCAGCCGCGCTTGAGCATCAGCTCAAGCAACGCCGCGCCCAACGCACCGCCGATGTGCGGCGCGCGCTCGCTCCAATCCATGCAGGGGTAGGCCAGACGCCGTCGCTGCTGGGCTACGGCGTCAACGTCGATCCCCAGGCTGTTCAGCAGATCTGCACCTTGGTCGGTCAGCCTGTAATCCTTGCCGCTGAGCTCGATGGCGCCGCCGCCCAGCAGCGCGTCATGCAGGCGCACGGCAATTTCGCCGGCGCAATGGTCGTAACAGGTCCGGGCGTGTTTCAGCGCAGAGGGGGTGCTGGGCCTGAACGGCGCCGCGCTGCGGTCGCCGATCGACAGCAACGCTTCCAGCGCACATGCCACTTGGGCATTGGCCAGCCGGTAGTAACGATGGCGTCCTTGCACGTGCATCTGCACCAACCCTTGCTCGCGCAGGCGCGCGAAGTGGCCGCTGGCGGTCGACGCACCTATGTCGGCCAAAGCGGCCAGTTCGGTGGCCGTGCGGGCACAGCCGTCCAGCAGCGCGCAGAGCATGCGCGAACGCGCAGGGTCGGCAATCGCCCCGGCCACCGCCGCCAGTGAAAGATCCGCAACGTCTGCATCCATGGTTCAGCCATTCCCGAAGTGTCCGCGTAGAGGCTCGCCATACTGCCGCCAAACCCTTCAAAGAGAAATACCCATGAGTCAACCGAGTTTTTTTGGCCGCAAGGTGGTGGCTGCAACGTTCGTGATGGCGGCCTTCGGCTGGGGCATCGGCTTCTATGGGCCGCCGATTTTCCTGTACGCGGTGATGCAACGGACCGGCTGGCCCCTGGCGATGTGCTCGGCTGCGGTAACGGTGCATTTTCTGGCCGGCACCGTGATCGTGGTGAAGTTGCCGGCCCTTTATCGGCGTGTCGGTCTGCCTCGGACCACCGTCACCGGGGCCATCGTGCTGGCTTTGGGCGTCTATGGCTGGTCAATTGCCGATCAGCCTTATCAGTTGTTCGTTGCGGCCTTACTCAGCGGGTTCGGCTGGGTGACGATGGGCGCCGCAGCGGTCAATGCAATTATTGCCCCATGGTTCGTCAGCAAGCGTCCAGCCGCGCTGGCAATGGCCTATAACGGCGCAAGCATCGGCGGTGTGGTGTTTTCATCGGCCTGGGTGTGGATGATCAACCAGTTCGGCTTTCAGCGGTCGGCCATCGGCGTGGGGATTGTGAGCATCACGATCATTGCGACGCTGTGCTGGAAGGTATTCAGCGTTCAGCCGGGGCAGCTTGGGCAGCATCCTGACGGCGCATCGGGGGCACTGCCGCAAACGGTACAAGCGCCGCACGGTTCAGCAATACCGTTGCGAGGTAATCGGCAGTTTCTGACGTTGTCGATGGCGATGTCTCTCGGGCTGTTCGCGCAGATCGGCCTGATCAGCCAGTTGTTCGTGTTGCTGGTGGGTCACATCACTGAAGCACAGGCCGGGCTGGCGATAGGCCTGGCAACCGCGAGCGCCATCGCCGGCAGGCTGTTGTCCGGCCGGTTGATGTCGCCGACCACCGACCGCCGCACCGCTGCCTGCGTCAGCTATGGCTGCCAGTTGCTGGGCTGCCTGACACTGATGGGGATCAGCTTAAGCCCGGTGTTGCTGTGGCCCGGCATGATGCTGTTCGGCCTGGGCATCGGCAACGCCACCTCGTTGCCGCCGCTCATTGCCCAGTCGGAGTTTCCTCGCCAGCAGGTCATTGGCGTGGTGACCTTGATCGTCGCCATTGCCCAGGGCTGCTACGCGTTCGCCCCGGCATTCTTCGGCAGCGTTGAAACGCTGGTTGAGGGTGGCCACGGTGAGTTAGGGGTACTGGCGATAGCAGGCGGACTTCAGGGAATGGCTATAGTTGCCCTGCATCTGGGACGCACAGCCCCGGCCCATGCACCGGGTATGACCCGGCGCGCCTGATGCTCACCCGTCTGGCAGCGCGGTGGACAGTTGCTATCAGATTCGTCACCCGCCGATGAGGAAATTCCCGGGCCGGGCCTCTTCACCTGCTTCCAGCACGGGCACATGCGCTTCATCCTTGAGGCTGACCCCCGACAATTGTCGACGCCAGGCCTCGCGCGTCAGGTACAGCAACTTGTGCGCGGCCATCGCATAACTCATGCCCTCGAGCCGCACATTGGAGATGCAGTTACGGGCCGCGTCGTTCAAGCCCACGCGGGGAGCGAAGGTGAAGTACAGGCCCAGGCTGTCCGGCGAGCTGAGGCCGGGGCGTTCGCCGATGAGGATCACCACCATGCGGCATTTGAGCAGCTCGGCGACTTCATCGGCCACCGCAACCCGGCCCTGCTCCACCAGCACCACCGGTGCCACGCTCCAACCTTCGGCCGCTGCCAACTGATCGATGCGCTCGAGCATCGCCGGGCTATGGCGCTGCACCGCCAGTGAAGACAAACCGTCGGCGACCACCACCGCCAGATCAAAACCGTTGGCATGGGCCTGGGCGTAATCGCGCAATTGCACAACCGATTCCTGCGACAAACGCCGCCCCAGATCAGGCCGTTGCAGGTAGGTATTGCGATCAGGCGCCGAGCTGTGGAGGGTGAGGGTTTCGCGCTGGCGGCCCGCCAGTTGCTCACTCAACGCTGCATGATCGAAGGGCAGATGCACCGCGTCCCGGGCCTGCGCATGGGCATACTGGAAATCCAGTTGCGCAGTGGTCGGCAGGCTGGTCCCGGCATGACCCAACGCGATGCGCGCCGAGGTCAGCGAACGCAACTGGCGCCAGGCATCGACCTGGGCCGGTGTTTTGCTGTGGTCATCACTCATCGCCCGTCCTCATTTCAACTGCGCCAGTGCCTGGCGGAAGAGCGGCGGCACCCCCTGCCCCAACCGCACGCCGCCGTCGTCCTGACGCAGAATGTCCATGCGCGTCAGCCACGCGTCGAACTCCGGGGCCGGACGCAGCCCAAGGGTCTTGCGCGCGTACAGGGCGTCGTGAAACGAAGTGGTCTGGTAGTTGAGCATCACGTCGTCAGAACCGGGAATGCCCATGATGAAATTGATTCCCGCCACCCCGAGCAGGGTCAGCAGCACGTCCATATCGTCCTGATCGGCTTCGGCGTGGTTGGTGTAGCAGATGTCGCAGCCCATGGGCACGCCCAGCAGCTTGCCGCAGAAATGGTCTTCCAGGCCCGCGCGGATGATCTGCTTGCCGTTGTACAGGTATTCCGGGCCGATGAAGCCGACCACGGTGTTGACCAGAAACGGATTGAAATGCCGCGCTACGGCGTAGGCGCGGGCTTCACAGGTCTGCTGATCGACGCCGTGATGGGCGTTGGCCGACAGCGCACTGCCCTGACCGGTTTCGAAGTACATCAGGTTGCGGCCCAGCGGCCCGCGATTCAGGCTCAGGCCCGCTTCATAGCCTTCGCGCAGAACCTCCAGGCTGATGCCGAAGCTGCTGTTGGCCTGCTCAGTGCCGGTGATGGACTGAAACACCAGGTCAACCGGCACGCCTTTTTCAATGGCCGCCACCGACGAGGTGACATGGGTCAGCACGCAGGCCTGGGTGGGAATGTCGTAATGACGGATGACGCCGTCGAGCATCTTCAGCAATTCGCTGATGGCGCTGATGCTGTCGGTGGCCGGGTTGATACCGATCATGGCGTCGCCGTTACCGTAGAGCAGACCGTCGAGGACGCTGGCGGCAATGCCCGCGGGATCATCGGTGGGGTGGTTGGGTTGCAGGCGCGTCGACATGCGTCCGCGCAGGCCCACGGTGTTGCGAAAGCGCGTCACCACGCGGATCTTCTGCGACACCAGTACCAGATCCTGCACGCGCATGATTTTCGACACTGCGGCGGCCATTTCCGGGGTCAGCCCCGGCGCCAGGGCCTTGAGGCTGGCCTCGGTGGCGTCGTCGCCCAGAAGCCAGTCACGGAAACCGCCGACGGTCAGATGGCTGACCGTGCTGAAGGCGGCACGATCATGGCTATCGACGATCAGCCGCGTGACCTCATCCTCTTCGTAGGGAATCAATACCTCGTCGAGAAAACGCTTGAGCGGCACGTTGGCCAAGGCCATTTGCGCCGCCGCGCGCTCGGCATCACTGCTGGCGGCGACCTCGGCCAGGAAATCGCCGGAGCGAGCGGGACTGGCCTTGGCCATGAGCTCCCGCAGGCTGTCGAACCGCCAGACCATGCCACCGATGCTGTGGGCGAAACTCATGGACAACCTTCCTTCTCTCGATCCCGTTGATTAACCGGCGACTGCGACCACCGGACCGCGACTGCGTACCACCTTGCAGAACAGCGCACCCACCGCCATCAGGCAAACAAAGATGCCGCAGATCAGCAGATTGAACCAGACCATCGCTATCAGGCAGACCACCGCCAGCACCAGAGCGATGCCCGGCACGATCGGATAGCCCGGGGCGCGGAAGCTGCGCTCAAGGTTCGGCTCGCTGCGGCGCAGTTTGAACAGACTGAGCATGCTGACGATGTACATCACGATAGCCCCGAATACCGACATGGTGATCATCGCGGCGGTCAGGGTCATGCCCTGCAGGTTGATCAGGCCATCACTGAGGATCGCCGCGATGCCTATGACGCCACCGGCAATGATCGCGCGGTGCGGGGTCTGGAAGCGCGACAGTTTGGCCAGGCTCGGCGGCAGGAAACCTGCCCGCGCCAAGGCGAAGAACTGACGGGAGTAGCCAAGGATGATGCCGTGAAAACTTGCTACCAGCCCGAACAGGCCGATCCACACCAGCATGTGCATCCAATTGGAATTGTTACCCACGACGGCTTTCATTGCCTGTGGCAACGGGTCGTTGATGTTGGCCAGCGCACGCCAGTCGCCAACGCCACCGGCGAAGATCATCACGCCAATCGCCAGCACCACAAGGGTCAGAATGCCCGCCACGTAAGCGCGGGGAATGGTGCGTTTCGGGTCCTTGGCTTCTTCAGCGGCCATGGCGGCGCCTTCGATGGCGAGGAAAAACCAGATGGCGAACGGAATCGCCGCGAAGATGCCGCTGATCGCAGGCAGGCTGAAGGTGTCGGAACCGGCCCAGCCGCCCAGCACGAAGTTGCTGAAGCTAAAGCCCGGTGCCACCACACCCATGAACACCAGCAGTTCGGCGACGGCCAGCACCGTGACCACCAGCTCGAATGTCGCGGCAATGCTGACGCCGAGGATGTTCAGGGTCATGAACACGATGTACGCGCCGATGGCCGCGACGCGCGGGTCAAGTGAGGGGAATTGCACGTTGAGGTAGGCGCCAATGGCCATGGCGATCGCCGGTGGCGCGAAGACGAATTCGATCAACGTCGCAAGACCGGCGATCATCCCGCCCCTCACACCGAAAGCACGCAGGCTATAGGCAAACGGCCCCCCCGCGTTGGGGATGGCAGTGGTCAGTTCGGTGAAGCTGAAGATGAAGCAGGTGTACATCACCGCCACCATCAGCGTGGTCACCAGAAAGCCCAGCGTCCCTGCGGTGCCCCAGCCATAACTCCAGCCGAAGTACTCGCCGGAAATCACCAGGCCCACGGCCAGCCCCCACAAGTGCAGGGTTCCCAATGTCGGTTTGAGTTGTGAAACGGTCATGTGTGTGCACCCCGGTAGCCAAGCGACGGTATTTGCCTGAGGTCGAGCATAGCCACCGCATTGCGGTTAAGGCTTGACTGTGCAAAGCGTGGTTTGTCCTGTGCGGTCAAGTTTTGCGCATGTCGGCACGTGGTGCGCGATGCTGGCGCACGGATCGGAAAACATGCGTTATTACGGGTCATGAATGAGGCCGCTTGGCATCCCGGCATCAAATGCTGCGCTGGCCGAGTGAGTCATTGAGTAGCAAATGCGTTGCGCGCCCTGGCCCCTTTTTGACGACGCATCATCTGGGGGAGTGAATCTGCTCAGCAAGAGGTTCGTCCATCTGACACTTCATCAGGGCCTGTGCTAGAGCATTCGCGCGCAAGCTCGCGCCCACAGGTTCTAGCAGCGAGTGGCGCCACGGCCGATCACCGAGGAGTCTTCGCCGGAAAAAGGTATGACATTTGCTTGAATGAAATTCATACAGACCGTTAAGGCCGTTTACCCCGATGCTTCAGACCCTCCTCCCCAGCGCGGTTCCCAGCAATGCCGCCAGCAACCGCGGTGTATTGTCGGCTGCTGCCAACGGTCTGGACGGCTTCATCCTGCAGCACGGCGGCGACCTGGATCGAGTCTTCGGCCGCTCCGGCATCGATCCCGAGCAGTTGCTGCACCCAACCCTGAGCCTGCCCCTGACAAGTTACTGCCAAGTGCTGGAAGAAGCAGCGCGGCAGACCGGTTGCGACAATTTCGGCCTGCGCTACGGTCAACAGTTTCAACCCCAGGCCCTGGGTTTACTGGGCTATATCGGCCTGTGCTCGCCGACGCTGGAAGACGCGCTGATCAACTTCTGCGCCGCATTCCCCTTCCACCAGCACAGCACGCTGATCGAGCTGATGGATGTGGGCGAGTGTTACCGCTTCGACTATCAGGTACGCCACGGCGCGATCAACGAACGCCGTCAGGATGCCGAGCTGACCATGGGCATGGCGCTAAACCTTGTACGTCACGTACTCGGCCCCGACTGGGCACCGCGGCAGGTTGCCTTCGAACATGCCAAGCCGCAGGACTGGCACGAACACCACGACGTGTTCCAGGCAGAGGTGCAATTCGCGCAAGGCTGCAATTCCCTGCTGATCCCCAAATGCGATGTGGTCGACAAGGTCATGCCCGGCAGCGACCCGATCCTGCTGATGCTGATCAAGGACGCGATCCGCCAGTTGGGTGAGAACGGCAGCGGCCTTGACAGTGAAACCGGCCTGCTCGACCGCGCCCGTCAGATCATCGTCGCCAGCCTCCATCTGGGCGAACCGGTGCTGGAGCAGATTGCTCATCATCTGGGCCTGTCCGAGTGGGCCCTGCAACGCAAGCTGCGCGACCATGGTTTGAGCTTCACGCAACTGGTCGACCAGATTCGTCAGCAATCGGCCCTTGCCCACTTAAAGCAACAGAGATTGAGCATCACCCAACTGGCCTCGATGCTCGGCTACTCGGAAACCAGCGCTTTCTCCCGCGCGTTCAAACGCTGGTTTGGCGTCAGCCCGAAGCAGTGGCGCAGCGCAAAAGGCTGCCTTTGATGTGGTCGGGAGGGCACGCGGGCCACGATTCGGCATGAAGCGTCAGCAAAATCGGCGACCCGGTGCTGCCCAATGTGCCGCGCCCACCGGGCTGACCGCCGGCAGACCGTTGAAGTAGAGCGCCAACCCGGCATCTGCTACGGCCTGCGGCCAGAATCAAAAACGCACCAATGCATCTCTGATCTGCCTCTGACCGAAGGGCGCCTTGCTTGCTCGCAATCTGCTTCTGCCCGGAGGGCGTAGGAGCCTTGCTTGCAGGCGATCTGCCGGGAACCGGCAGTAGAACCTCAGAACGCGGTGTGTCAGGGATGCCCGAGGTGCCTGAATTTGCTGCCGGTCCCCGGCAGATCGCCTGCAAGCAGGGCTCCTACGCCTTCGGCAGAATCAAAAGCAATCGCCGGCCTGTAACCCTTTTACCCTTCTACCCTTCTACCCTTCGCCCTTTCGCCGTTTCGCCGTTGGACCTGCAAATCCGTTGCACTACGCGGCACCCGGCCTTCCTTGATGTCACGCTGTTCACGCAACGCTTTCTGGCCTTCGCTGCACAGCGCCCAGTGCAGGTAATCCTTGATAAACGGCGAGTGAAAAAGCGCGACCGCTGACTCATCAAACGACGCTGCCGCACTCGTTAATGCCGTCGCCTGCGCAATCAACGCTTTTGATTCTGCCCGAAGGGCGTAGGAGCCTTCGGCAGAGTCAAACCATTGGCCGGGCTACAACCCCTCGACCTTCCGGCGCTCGGCCTGCAAATCCGTTGCGCTGAGCGGCACATAGCCTTGCGCGCTGTCGCGCTGTTCACGCAGCGTTTTCTGGCCTTCGTCGGACAGCGCCAGGCGCAGGTACTCCTTGAGGAACGGCGGCAGTTTTCGGCCTGGCGGGTTGTCGATGTACAGATGCAAAAAGGCCGACAACGGATAAGCTCCCGCTGCCACGGTCTTGTAGTCCGGTGATCTGAACGGCTCGCCTGCCTTGCTCGCCAGCGGCAGCACGCGTACGTTTCGGGCGGTCCTGCTGGCGTCGACCCATCCCGTCAGGCCGATGCCGTAAGGGTCGTTGGCCACGGCCTCGATCACTTCTTCACGACTGTTCAGCGCTTCGTACTTGGCGCTGAAGGGCTTGCCGCCGAGCTTGTCCATGCGCAGATTGGTGGCAAATCCGCCATCGTCGCGCAGGCCGTAAACGTGAATACGCCGTGCCGACCGTGCCCCGACGCCGAGTTGCCCCCAGGTATTGAGGTCGCCCTCAGGCTGGCCGGTGGTGACAATCCGCGCCAGATCCTGCAGGGTCAGGCCGGGTAACGGGTTGGCCGCATTGACGTAGGCCGCAGGCGGCGTTTTGTGCGGCGGGCGCGGGCCGAAACCCGAATAACCGATACGGATGTCCAGCGGCGCGTAGCCCTTGACCTGCTCGAAGCCATGCACATCGCCCAGCCACGCTTCGCGGGACAGCGGTGCGATGGCCGTGGCGTCGGCCGTGAGGGCCGGGATGCCCACCGACGAACCTTTGGCTGTCAGCGCAAACTTGAACCCCGGGTGCTGCTCAGTGAACAGCGCGTTGAGCGTGTTCATCAGGTCGCCCATGCCGTCGTTGCCAATGACGGCGATGGCGCCATCTGAGGTCAGGTACGGCGCGTCGGTCGGTGGCGTGAGGGTTTGCGCGTTGACCGACAGACTGACGGCCAACACGGTCAGCGCACCGAAGGCGTATTTGATGCTGGAAGTTTTCATTGCGGCGCCACCTCGTCGAGTTTGGCCAGTTCCGTACGGGCGTCTTTGGCCGTCAATGGCAGATAGCCCTTTGGCTGGCTGGCGATCAGCGTTTGCCCCTGACGCGATAGCACGAACCGCAGGTATTCGCGCACCAGCGGGTCGATGGTCTTGCCTGGCTCGCGACGCACGTAGAAGTACAGATAGCGGCCATAGGGGTAGCTGCCGTCGGCGACTTGCGCGGGAGTGCCGGTGGTGATCCGGCCGGTGTGCGGATCGAGGATGCCGAGCTGCTTGATTCGCGCATTCTCCAGGCCGATGGCGGCAATGCCGATGCCCGCCGGGTCAGCCGCCAGGCGTTCGAGGATCAGCTCGGTCTTGCCATAAGCTTCGTAGTTGGGCGCAAGCGGCAGACCGTTCAATTGATCCTTCTGCATGTAGGTGCCGAATCCGGTGAACTCAGGCGTGCCGTAGGGGTGGATCGCCCGCTCGGCCCACTCGCCCTTGAGGCCCAACTGCCCCCAGCGGGAAAAATCGCCCTTGGGATGGCCAATGGTCAGGGTACGGTTGATTTGCTCGATGCTCAGGGTGTCGATGGGATTGGCGCGGTTGACGTAGGCCGCCAAGGACGTTGCCAGATGCTGCGAGGTGTCGTCACTGGCGTAGGCGATGCGGATTTCCAGCGGGGCGCTGCCGACGATCTTGCTGTAGGCGCTGGTTTCAAGCGGGTTGATCGCCCGGCCCATGGCACCGAACATCGTGACGCCATGGGTCAGCAACGGTACGGCGCTGGTGGTGCCTTTGGACTCGATTCGAAAGCGCCAGTCAGGGTGCAGGTCTACCAGCGCGGCGTTGAAACGCTTGACGATGAAGTCCACATGATCGGCGCCCGCGATGCGAAATGCGCCGTCCTTGTCGACGAAACGGGCGTCAGCGAACGGGCGTGCCGGTTGCGCGGTGTAATCCGCCAGCGCCGGGTCAATGAAGGGCCCGGCGAGTGCGACCGAACCCAGCGACAGCCCGGTTATCAACGCCATTGCGCGAAGGGTGAAGGTGCGACCAGTCATAGCGAATCCTTTTCCTAGTGAAAATCGGTGGCGAACGGCAGGTCTGCGGCATGCGCAAACCCTGTAGCAGCCCGGCTCGTCGGCGGCTGCACGCTCGGCAATGCCACCTTCGGCAAGCGACAGCCAGGGCCTGCGGCCTGAACCCCACCGCCTCCTACGCCTGAAAACGCACACATCAAAACTCCAGCTTCGCCCGCGCCACCAGTTGGCGTGGTTCACCAATGGCTATGGCTGGCGAACCCAGGCCGCTGGACGAGGTGTAATACTTCTCGTCAAACATGTTTTTCAGGTTCAGTTGCAACGTCAGGTCGCGCTCATCCAGCCTCATCTTGTAGGAGACAAAGGCATCGGCGACCTTCGAGGACGGCAGGTAATACTCGGTCCCGGTACCATTGTTGACCCCCCAACGGCTGGCGAAACGCGCACCGGCACCGGCGCGCAGATCACCCACGCCGACCTGGCCGAAATCGCGGGTCAGGTACACGGCGCCGGTGTGCTTGGACACGCCATCGAGCGGCTGGCCTTTGAGAATCGGGTCTTGCAGCACCTTGGTGTCGGTGTAGGCATAGCTGCCGGTGATGCTCCAGAACTCGTCGAGCTGACCGGTGATGTCAGCTTCCAGCCCTCGCGAGCGCACTTCCCCGGAGACCCGGGTGCAGGTCTCGGTGCCGCAGGGCTCGCTGGTCTGAACGTTTTTCTTGTCGATGTTGAACAGCGCCACCGTGGCGGTGATCGCATCATTCTGGAACTTGGTGCCGATCTCGTAGGATTTGCCTTCTTCCGGTGGCAAATCGCCAATCGGTGAGGCAATCGAGGTGTTTGGGCGGAACGACTCGGTGTAGCTGCCGTACACCGACCAGTCCGGCTGAATCAGGTAAACCAGGCCGACGCGGGGCACTACTTTGCTGTCCTTGACATCGGCGCCGACCACGAAGGGTCGTCCTTTGCCCGTCAATTCATCGAACGCGTCGTAACGCAGGCCCGCCTGGAAAATCCACTGGTCGTTCAGGTGAATCGCATCCTGCACAAAGAACGCGTGGGTGCGCAGGTGATCGGTCTGGTCGCTGTTTGCCGCACTCACCGTACTCGGCTGGGCCGTGGCGCCATAGACCGGCGTGTTGTAGTTGAAATCCACCTTGTTGGCGCTGCGGTACAGGTCGCCCAACTCACGATCGTTTTTCATGTAGTCGGCACCGAACAGCACTTCATGCCGCACCTCGCCCCAGTACAGGTCACCGAGCATGTTGACCGTGGCGGTGTGAGCGAACTGCACTGCATCGCGGGTGGCATCGCCACGGCGGGTCACCGCGCCGGTGGTGTAGTTGGCCGAGATGAAACGCGATTGGTAGTCGTTGTAATAATTGCGGCTATAGGCGTAACCGGTGCGCAGGGTCCAGGTGTCGTTCAGGCGGTGATCCATGCGCAGATCGAGGGAATCTGAGCGCCCGGTGGTGACGTTGAACGGCTCGTCCAGACGACGGGTGCGCGGGATGTCCAGCACCTTGCCGGTCTTGGTGTTGATCTGCGTGCCACGGTCGAACGGCACCGAGTACTCCATGTGCTCGTAGGCCACGGAAACCGTGGTGTCATCGCCATACCAGGCCAGCGACGGCGCGATCACCGATTGGTCGATGCTGCCGAAGTTGCGCCAGTAATCGTAGTTCTGCTTGTCGGCGATGAGGCGATAGGCCAAGCCGTTAGTGCCGATCGGGCCGGTCAGGTCAATCTGCTCGCCACCGCCGCCGAAGCTGGTGCCGAACGCGGAGATGGAATGGGCGTCGACCAGTTGCGGCTTCTTGGTGACGACGTTGATCACTCCGCCCGGGTCCTGAACGCCGTAGAGCATCGACGAAGGGCCCTTGAGCACCTCTATGCGCTCGGTGGTGGGCGTGAAGTTGCGCGCCTGCACCGACTGCATGCCGTCGCGCATGATCGAGTTGTCGCGGTTGGTGCCAAAACCGCGCTTCTGGATCGCGTCCTGGGTGCCGCCCAGGGTGTTGCCCTGCTTGACCCCGCTGACCGCGTTGATCGCCTCGTCCAGGCTATTGGGCTGACGATCTTCGATGACCCGATTGGTGACCACGTTCACGGTCTGCGGCACCTCCACCAGCGGGGTCTCGGTGCGGGTGGCGACCGAAGCCTTACGCGCCTGATAGCGGGTGCGGCTGTGCTCGGTTTCGCTGATTTCGCCCTGGGCATCGGCATCGATATTGACGGCGTCCAGTTGCACCTCTTCGGCGCTAGCCAGTGCACTCATGCCAAGCGAACACAGCACTGCCGTCACCGAGCACATCCCCAGCAGGGCGGCGGGTCGAAGAGCGGGAAAAGCAGACACACGAAAACCGGATTGAACTGTCATGAACGGGTAAACCTGAGGTGTCGAGTAGTGAGGGGCTCGTTGCGAAACGAATCTGATTCTCACTACACGGATGTCAGCGGGATTTACCTCACATGATTTTTAAAAATATTTGAGCCCAAGGCTGCCGCGCACCTGGCAAGCGCCGCGAAACCTGTAGGAGTTACGACGGCAGCGAAGGCGTTGGGCCATTGATGGAGGTACGGTCTGACCCACCGCCTTTGCGGCTGTCGCACAGCCCCAGCAGCTTGTGTCTCTAGCTGATCGTTACCACGCCCTCCGTCACTAGTGTCCGGTAAAAACCGAAGGGGGAGATTGCTCCACCTTGCTGTTGGCGGCCTT
>NZ_DIHC01000024.1 GCF_002419965.1 Pseudomonas sp. UBA5706 | reverse complement strand
CTCGGGCGGCGGTGGCGGGGTCTCGACCACGGGTGGCGCGGGCTGGGCGAACTCGATGGTCATCGGCGGGATTTCCGGCGGCACCACGGGCAGGGCTGGGGTGGGCGAGCTATTGACCCAGTAGATCACCGCGCCGTGCAGCACCAGGGCGAAGACGCCGAGCAGCACCGCTTCGCGGCGGCTGAGGATGCGCCGCGGTGTGGTCTGCAAGCGCGACAGCGCCAAAGGGCCGCGATAGGCCCGGCCCAGCTCAAGCAGCTCGCCGCCCGGCGCCTGACGCCAGAGCACGTCCCGTGCATTGGCGGTTTGGGCATTACTCATTCGCAACTCCTGCATGTCCACAAGGGATGACAACTGCATTCCAGAGCGCTGCCTGGAAACGTCACCCGGCGAATAATCCACGATCCGATTTATCCCTTAAAAGAATATTTAGGTTGGGCATTATCCAAATCGGGAATAAGCAGGCTTTTCACGTCAAGTGAACGATGACGCATAAGGTAAGAACTATTCGATATTTAAAGAATGCTTTTTAGAACTCTATGATTGGCAGCCTAGCGTTTGCCGCGCCTATCCGGCTCAAGACCCACGCACGAGTGCATCATGCCAATCGCAAACAAGAGCCACCGCAATACCCTGCGCCGTCCTTTGCTCGCAAGCCTGGCCCTCGCCCTCGCTTGTGCCCTCGCCCTGCCCGCTCAGGCCCGCGAGACAGTGCGCATTGGCTACCAGAAATCCTCGACGCTGATCACCTTGCTCAAAGCTCAAGGCACGCTGGAAAAAGCCCTTGGCAAAGACAATATCGACATCACCTGGCATGAGTTTCCGAGCGGATTGCCGCTGCTCGAAGCGCTGAATATCGGGAACGTCGACATCAGCGCCGACGTAGCCGACACCGTGCCGATCTTCGCTCAGGCGGCGCAGGCCAAGCTCACCTATTTCGCTGAAGAGTCCGCCTCCCCGAGCGCCCAGGCTATCGTGGTCGCCAAGGACTCGCCAATCCAGCACCTGTCTGACCTCAAGGGCAAAAAGGTTGCCGTGACCAAGGCCGCCGGCACGCATTACCTGTTGATCGCCGCGCTGAACAAGGCCGGCCTGACCTTCGCCGATATCCAGCCCGCCTACCTGACGCCGGCGGACGGTCGTGCCGCGTTCGAGAACGGCAAGGTCGATGCCTGGGTCACTTGGGAACCCTTTTTAACCAGCGTGCAACGGCAACTGGCGACCCGCACCCTCACCGACGGCGCAGGTCTTGCCAGTTACAAACGCTACTACCTGACCACCACCGCCTATGCCAGCGCTCACCCCGAAGTGCTCAGGCGGGTTTATCAGCAACTGCAAGAGGCAGGCAGCTGGATCAAGAAAAATCCCCGCGATGCCGCTCAGGTGCTAGGCCCGCTGTGGGGCAATCTGGATGTGGAAACGGTCGAATCGGCCAATGCCCATCGCAGTTATCAGGTCGAGCCGGTGAAAGCCGATCAATTGGGCGAGCAGCAAAAAATCGCGGACGCCTTCCTGGCCGCCGGGCTCTTGCCTAAAGCTGTAGACGCCAAGGACGTGGGCATCTGGGCGCCCTGATTCATCGATACACACTCGCACCTGCTCGGCCATGTCTGGCCGATAAGGTGGGTCGTCATCCGATCCATCCTCATTGCGAGCAAGGACGCTGCTACAGGTAAACGTTTACTTCATTTGAGCATTGTCCATGAAAGGCCTGAAACCTCTGACGCTGTCTGCACTCCTCGGCTCGGCTGTACTGTTCAACGCGCTGTTCGCTTCTTCTGCCATCGCCGGCCTGCTGGAAAAAGGCCGCACCCAGGGCCTGACCGCCGGAATCGCCAACGAGCAGCCCTACGCTTATATCGACACCACCGGCAAAACCGTCGGCGCCAACGTCGAGATTCTGCAGGCCATCCTCTCGCAACTGGGCATCACCAAGGTCCAAACCCCGATTACCGAGTTTGGCTCGCTGGTACCGGGCCTTGCGGCCGGTCGTTTCGATCTGATTGGCGCGGGTCTGTTTATCAACCCAGCGCGCTGCAAGGTGATCGGTTATTCAAACCCGGTGACCCGCTCCGGCGGCGCATTCATCGTCAAGGCGGGCAATCCGCTGAAGCTGCACAGCCTCAAGGACGTGGCCGCCAATGGCAAGGCGCGCCTGGCGACCCAGCCGGGCAGTAATCAGGTACAGGAGGCCAAGGACAGCGGCATCGCCACCGCAAACGTGGCGCTGTTCGACAAGGACACCGAGGCCCTGGCCGCACTGGAGGCCGACCGCGTTGATGTGGTGTATTTCCCGGACGCCGAGGTCATCGGCCTGCTCAAGAAAGCTGATAGCGCCACAATCGAGCGTGCGCTGCCGTTCGATCAGATCCCGGATGCCGAGGGCAAGCCGACCTGGAATTATCACGCCTATGGTCTGCCGAAGAATGACCCGGCGTTCACCCAGGCATTCAACGAGCAACTGGCCAAGCTACGCGCATCGGGCGAGCTGCTGAAGATCCTGCAGAAGTACGGCTACACCGAAAACGAACTGCCACCGGCGGACATCACGGCCGAGCAGCGCTGCAACCGCTAGGCCCGCCCCGCTCGCAGCCCGTGGAAACCGGGCTGCGAGCCGATGCTCCGTGGGAGGGCGAGTCCGTGCGCGATATGGCGACACGAGCGACACCGCTTCATCGCCAGTAACATCGCGCGCGAATCAATTCGCTCCCCCATTCAACCGTTCGCATGCCCCCTACCGGGCACACGTCCTGCCCCGGCCCCAACCCACACGAGTACGGCCATGTTTATCGATCCATCTGCCGTGGAAACGGCACGTTTCATCGCTCGCCAGCTCGCCAATGGCGCGCTGGTGACTCTGCAGATCACCTTTTTCGCCCAATTGATCGTGGTGCTGATGTCCTTCGTGATCGCGCTGATGCGCCTGTCGCCCTGGCGATTATTGCGTTGGATCGCCACGGCCTACGTTGAAATCCTGCGCGGTATTTCCGCGCTGGTACTGCTGTTCTACCTGTTTTTCATTCTGCCGTTGTTCGGCATCAGCCTGTCGCCGATGAGCACCGGCATCCTCGGCCTCGGGCTGACCTTCTCGGCCTATGGCTCGGAAATCGTGCGCTCGGCCTTGAGTAACGTCAGCCAGGGTCAGCGTGATGCGTTGCGTGCGCTGGACTTCGATTCATTCACCGCGTTTCGCCGCATTGTCCTGCCCCAAGCGCTGCCGTTCATGCTGCCGCCGATGGGCAATCAGTTGGTCGAGTTGCTCAAGACCACGTCGCTGGTGTCACTGATCACCTTGAGCGACCTGACCTTTTCCGGCGGACAGCTGATTACCACCCTGGGCCAGCAAACGCTGATCTGGAGCATCGTGCTGGTGTGCTACTTCGCCATGGCCTGGCCCTTGAGCTGGTTGGTTAAACGTTATGAGCGTCGGGTGACGTCATGGCGTCGCTCTGTTGCATCCCAGGGAGCGGCGGCATGAACTTCGATTACGCGTTTGCCTGGTCGATCGTGCCGGATCTGTTTCAGGGCCTGCTGGTGACCGTTCAGGTGGTTGTGCTGGGCTTTTTGCTCGCAGTGGCGGTGGGCTTGATACTGGCCGTTGCTCAACGCTCGCAGCTGATCCTCATTCGACGCCTGAGCAGCGGTTATCTGAGCTTCTTTCGTAACACGCCACTGATGGTGCAGTTGTACGTGCTGTTCTTTGCCTTGCCGCTGGCCGGCATCACATTACCAGCGGTGTCCACAGGCGTCATCGGCCTGGGCCTGTACTACGGGGCCTACATCGCCGAAGCCTTTCGCGGGGCAATCGAAGGTGTACCTGCAGGCCAATGGGAAGCAGCCCGGGCGCTGGACTTCGATACGGCCACCACCTGGCGCCGCATCGTATTGCCCCAGGCGCTGAAACCCATGCTGCCGGTGCTCGGCAACTACCTGATCGGCATGTTCAAGGAGACGCCGTTGCTGGCCGTCATCAGCATTCCCGAACTGTTTCAGGCCGCCAAGCAGATTGCTGGCATGACCTATCGCTACAACGAACCTTATACCGTCATGGCCCTGATGTTTCTGGCGATCAGCGTGCCGACTTCCTTGCTGTTCCACTATTTCGAAAGGCGCCGCCATGTCTGATCCTGCACAGAGCCTTGCGCTCGCCCCTGCGCAAATACGCCTTGCGGGCGTAGTGAAAAACTTCGGCGCCAACCGGGTCATCGATCACCTGGATTTGAGCATCCCCCAAGGCCAGAAGGTCGCCCTGATCGGGCCCAGCGGTTCGGGTAAATCCACGGTATTGCGGTTGATCAAGGGGCTTGAGACATACCAGCAAGGCAGCATCGAAGTAGCGGGTGCGTCAGTGCCGGCGCGTCCCTCCGGCTGGCGCTGGCCGGGCTCCAACAAGGCACCGGTGGTGCATCGGGTCGGTATGGTATTTCAGCAGTTCAACCTGTTCCCGCATCTGACCGTGCAGGAGAACATCACCGAAGCGCCGTTTCGGGTGTTAAAGCTCACGCGGGAAGAAGCCCTGGCTCGCGCCCATCAATACCTCGGGCTGGTGGGCCTGAGCCACAAGGCCGACGCCTACCCTGCACAGCTGTCCGGCGGGCAGCAACAACGCGTGGCGATTGCCCGGGCACTGGCAATGCGACCACAGGTGATGCTGTTCGATGAAGTCACCTCGGCGCTGGACCCGGAGCTGGTCGGCGAAGTGCTGGCAGTGATTCGCGCCATTGCCCATGAGCAACAGATGACCATGCTGCTGGTGACTCACGAGATGAAGTTTGCCCAGGACATTGCGGACCGGGTGCTGTTCATGGAAGCGGGGAAAGTCGTCGCCGACGGCAAACCGCAGCAGATCCTCGTCAATCCGGACAACGAGCGCACGCGGCGGTTTCTGAATCTGGTGGAGCAGCGGTAGCTAAACGGGTTAGAAAATCGCTGATTCACTCCACCATCATCGTTGCCTGATGCCCAGTCTTCGTGAGCAAGCTCACTCCCACGGGGGTCGCGTCAAGCTAAAAAGCTGGGAACGCCGCTTACCCGATGAGAGCTGCCGGAGCCGTGCGACAGTGGCGAAGTCGGTGGGTCAGGCAACACTGAGTTGGCCGCATTCGCTGCCTTCGTGACCTCCGAGGTCTCCCACGGGTGCGCCAGGCCGAAGAGTTGCGCACACTGCGATCACCCTGATGCGGCTTTACGGCTTCCAGGCGCCGCCTTCGACGATTACCGCCGCAGGGTCGGTGCCGTCTGCCAATTGGCTGCGTACGTATTGGTCGTACAGCTTGAGCAGGTATTTGTCCTTGCCCAGGTTGGCCAGTTCGGTGTTGACCCAGTCACGCAGTTCGACGTTACCCTTCTTCACCGCCGGCGCGATCGGGGCTTCATCACCCAGCTTTTGCGCCAAAACGCGGTAGCCCGGGTTCTGCTTGGCCCAGCTGAACAGCACCAGGTTGTCCTGCGCATAGGCATCGCCACGGCCATTGGCCAGCGCCTGCAAGGATTCCGAGTTTTTCTCGAACTTCAGCAATTTCCAATCCGGGTGGTTTTTCGTCAGCCAGATGTCGGCCGTGGTGCCGGTGGTGACGATGGTGGTCTTCTTCGCCAGGTCATTGAGGCTATTGACCTCGCTTTTTTCCGGCACCAGCGCCTGTACCGCGACGCGCAGGTTGGGGTTGGTGAAATCCACCACTTGGGCGCGTTCCGGGGTCACGGTCATGTTTGCCAGAATCAGGTCGACCTTGTCGCTCTGCAGGAACGGGATACGGCTGGCAGGTTCGACGACCACGAACTCGATCTTCTTCTCGTCGCCCAGCAAATCCTTGGCAAAACGACGACCCAGGTCAGTGTCGAAACCAACGTAATCGCCCTTCTCGTTGACGAAGCCAAATGGCGGTTTATCGCTGAAGACACCAACGATCAACTTATCGCGGGCTTTGATCTTGTCCAGATAGCCTTCGGCATGGGCAGCGGCCCCGGCCAATAAACCGATAGCCAGCAGGGGAAAAACGAGGGCAGTTTTAATGTTCACGGTGCATTCCTTTTAGGCATGTTTTCCACGTAGGAGAATTTCTCCAGAAACTGCTGCGCGCGTGCGGTCTGCGGGGAACTGAAGAAGGTTTCGGGGTCGCCCTGTTCGACGATACGGCCGCCGTCCATGAACAGGATCCGGTCCGCTACCGCACGGGCAAAGGCCATTTCGTGCGTGACGATCAATAGGGTCATGCCGCTGCGCGCGAGGTCGAGGATCACCTCCAGCACCTCCTTGACCATTTCCGGGTCGAGGGCAGCGGTCACTTCATCGAACAGCATGACTTTGGGGTTCATGCACAGCGCGCGAACGATGGCGATGCGCTGTTGCTGACCCCCGGACAGCTCGCGCGGAAACGCATCGCGCTTGTCCAGCAGACCGATGCGCGTCAACAGGGATTGCGCCTGCTGGCGGGCCTCGGCTTTGGGACGCTTTTGCACGTTGACCGGGCCCAGCAGAATGTTGTCGAGCACGCTCATGTGCGGGAACAGGTGGTAACTCTGGAAGACCATGCCGATCTGCTGGCGAACGACGCGCCAATCCGTGTTGGCCGCAAGCTCCCGACCATCGAAGCGGTACTGCCCGGCGTGACCGGCTTCCAGCCCGTTGAGGCAGCGCAGCAAGGTGCTCTTGCCGCAACCGCTGGGGCCAAGGATGACCAGCACCTCGCCCTCCTCGACTGTGAGGTCGACGTCCTGCAACACCGGAACAGCGCCAAATCGTTTACTGAAACCGGACAGCTTTATCAATGCACTCATGAGTGACTCCAGCGTCGCTCTAGCACACGGGAGGCGGCTGACAACGGGTAGCAGACGAGAAAGAAAAACAGGAACAGAAAGCCGTAGATCAGCACCGACTCATAGGTTCGTTCGATGATTTGCTGGCCGATCTTAATCACATCGACCACGCCGATCAGCACCGCCAACGAACTGGTTTTGATCAGCCGGGTAAACACGTTGATCATCGGCGGCGTTATGCGTTGCAGTGCCTGAGGCAACAGGACCCGGCCATACAGCCCCGGCAGTCCCAGACCGATGGCGAGCCCCGCTTCGCGCTGCCCACGGGGTATGGATCGCAACGCGCCACGCACCACCTCACCGGCCTCGCTGATGCCCCACAGGGACAACACCAGCACCGCGCACCAGAAACCCGGAATGCTCCAGCCGAAAAAAATCGGCAACCCGAAGAAAAACAGGTACAACCAGACCAGCACCGGAATCGCCCGGAAGGCTTCCAGATAGATCAACAAGATCGTGTCCAGCCAGCGAATGCCCAGATTGCGCAGCACCCCGTAGGTCAGGCCGCCGACGCTGCTGAAGACGATCGCCAGCAGGGAAATCCCCAGCGTGCGCCCGATACCCGTCAGCAATTGCGGCGCAGACATCCACAGCAACTCAAGACCCGAACTGGCCATGCTGGAGCCTCCTTTCGACAACCCGCAGCAATAGCGAAAGCGGAACGAACAACAGCACGCACAGGCCGGTCATGACCGCCAGCATTTCGTAAGTCTTGTAGTAAAGGGCGATGTAGTTTTTGGTGGTGTAGAGAATTTCCGGCACGGCCACGGCAGAGACCACGGTGGTCTCTTTGAGCAGAAACACGAAGTTGGCGAACAACGCAGGCAGGCTGAGGATGCCTGCTTGCGGCAGGATCACGTGACGCAGCAACTGCCAGCGCGACAGACCGATGGACAGCCCCGACTCGATTTGTGAGCGAGGCACGGCAGCGACTCCGGCGCGCAGGATTTCCGTCAGGTAAGCCCCGCCAAGGAAGGTCATGGCAATAATCGCCGAGGCGAATCCAGAAATGCGGAGGCCGATGCTCGGAAGTGCGAAGTAGATGAAGAACAGCTGGATCAGCAGCGGCGTGTTTCGCGCCAGCTCGACGTAGATCCGCACCAGCCGCCGCAGAACGGGCACCTCGAACACAGCGATGGCGGCATTGATCAGGGCAACGCAAAGCGATGTTGCAATGGCAATCAAGCCCACTTGCAGGGTGACACCCACAGCGACGAGAAACGCCGGCAATGTGGAAAGCGCAAAATCGACGTCGAAATTCATATCGATGCGCCTCTCGGCAAACGGGCCGATGGACGATGGGTTGTGAACACTGAAACTCCTGAACGATTGGGCGTGGTGCTCGCACATACGCACCACGGACCACTTGAAGGTTCAGAGACGATTGCAGGCTTTGTGCCACACCCTGACACCAGCGCTGGCGTCGCCGGCGCTGCGAAATACCGCTCGTAACTGTTTGTTTTAAGGCGCTTTTGCTGCTTCAGTGTTGCTCCAGCAACAGCCGTTCAGTCGGGTGCGGGCATCTCGGTCTTCAGCCACTCCAAGAAGGCTTGAGCCGCCGCAGCCTTCTCCTTTCCCGCTGCGCACAAGAAGTAGTAACCCGTGGTGGTGACCAGTTCGTTCATGACCGGCTTTTGCAGCACACCCGAATCCAGCTCATCGAAAATATGCGAAGTTCGCGCCATGGCCACACCCAAGCCGCGAAGCGCTGCCTGCACAGCAATGCTGGTGTGCGGCACCGTCAGCGCGCAATCGAAGGGTTCGCCAGACAGGCCATGCTTATGCAGCCAATAGTCCCACGACGGCGAAGACACCTGTTGACCATTGAGCGTACTGCGTGAGCGCACGATCAGCGGGTACTTCAGAATATCGGCCGGCGTAGAAGCAATGCCTTGGGCCTCGACCAGAGCAGGGCTGCACACAGGAAAGATCCGCTCCCGAAGGATCAGTTCGGCATACAGGCCCGACCAGTTGGCACCCTGCTCCGCGAGCCGAATGGCGACCTGGGCATTGGGATTCTCGAAGCGGGAAAACTCATCGGTGTTGAGCTTGAGCCTGATGTCCGGTCGAGCGTGGTAGAACTTCGACAGCCGTGGAATCAGCCAGGTCTGGGCAAACGAGTCATGCACGAATACCTCGAGCACCGAGCCTTGATCCCGACTGTGCTCGAAGCGATCAACCAGCCGGCCCATGTCCTTGAGAAACACCCGCACCACCGGCAGCAGTTCGGCGCCATGAGCCGTGAGCGTCACGACTCCTGCCGTGCGCTCGAAAAGCTCCACGCCCAGCAATTCTTCCAGTTGCCTGATTTGGTGACTGATCGCGCTCTGAGTGACATGCAACTCGGCCGCTGCCTGAGAGAAGTTCAGGTGCCTGACGCACGCTTCGAATCCTCTCAGCCCAGCGACCGATGGAAATCGTTTAAACGCCATCGTCCTGTCTCCAGTCATTCAACAACCACCCCTTTTGTCCGCACTGTTCTCATATACGCCTGACGCCACCCTGAGCAGCCGTTCGGCGTGCCGGCGCCAGCGCTGCCGAAAACACCTCAGGCAGATCAGCCTGCTACGGGCACCCCTCATACGGCATGAAATCGTCTCATTGGCGGCACGTTCTGGCGACCCGCTACAATGGCTGCACCTCATTTGCGTTGCAAACATATGACACTTTCCACAGCGGCACCAAGCGTCTCCCACGCGGACAGCGCAGCGAAAAAGAAAACCCTGATCGCCGCCTGTACCGCTCACGCCACCCACGACGGTTTGAGCGACCTGGTGTATGTGCTGCTGCCGGTGTGGCAGGAAATGTTCATGCTCAGCTATGTCTGGCTCAGCGTGCTGAGAAGCGCCTACTCCCTGACGCTCGCAGTCCTGCAGATCCCGGCGTCCAGCCTGTCCAGCCGAATGAAGCCCGCCTACGTGCTGTCGATCGCCACGGCCATGACCGGCATTGGCTGGTTGGCAGCGGGGTTTACCGGCAGCGCGCTGGCATTGGGCGCTGCACTGGTATTCGCCGGCATGGGCGCCAGCGCACAACACCCCATCGCCTCGGCCATGGTGTCCAGAGCCTACGCAGGCAACGCCAAACGTCCGCTGGGTGTCTACAACTTCGCCGGTGACATTGGAAAATCGCTACTGCCGGCGTGCGCAGCCTTTCTGCTTACCTTCACCACTTTTCACATCACCGCCACGGTGTTCGCAGGCATCGGTCTGTTGTCAGCGGTGCTGATCTGGGCCTTGCTCAAGGATGTCACACCCCGGGGCGAAGCTGCGCAGGCGTTGCCATCGCGCACTGTGCACACCGCCGTCGAAGCAGGCCAAGGCGCCTTTCGCGTGCTGCTGTGCACAGCGGTCATGGACAGCGCGGTGCGCATGGGTTTCCTGACCTTCCTGCCCTTCATCATCAAGGGCAACGGTGGGTCACTGCCCCAGGCAGGGCTGGCATTGACGCTGGTGTTCATTGGCGGCGCGGTGGGTAAATTCGTCTGCGGCTGGATGTCGGAGCACTTCGGCACGCTCAACACCATTGTCGTCACCGAACTGGCCACCGCCTTGCTGATCGGGGTGGTGCTGGTCTCACCCTTGCCTGTCGGGCTGGCGGCATTGCCGCTGCTGGGCGCAGTGCTGAACGGGACGTCCTCAGTGCTCTACGGGGCCGTGACCGATGTCGTCGACTCTACCCGGCTGGAGAAGGCGTTTTCGGTGTTCTACACCGGGACCATTGGTTCAGGTGCCCTGGCGCCGGTGTTGTACGGGTTTGTAGGGGACCACGCAGGGGTGATCTCGGCCGCTGTGGTTGTCGCGGCGACGGCGGTGCTGTCGGTGCTTCCGGTCTGGCTGTACTCGTTACGGCACACGGGCACGTTCCGCGACTAGACGGCTTTTATTCATGCAGCGTGGATTAACTTCACGGCTTGCAGCGCAGCGTAAGCTAATTCCAAAATGGTATTTAAACGTCAATTCATAGAATCTTATGATCCATGCCTGACTGCCGCATCTCGACGGCGCCACCTTCAAATCAGGGCATTTCATCAAGATGATCAAGCAAAAATGGACCGCGACTGTCTCTGTAGCGTCGGGTGTGTTCGCCCTTTCGATGGCTGCCCACGCCGCCGACTTGACCTTTGGTTACATCACCGGCATCGATCCGGTCAAACGCGCCATCGCTGATGGCGAGTATGAAAAAGCCATCGGCCAGAAAATCGATTGGCGTCGCTTCGATGCTGGCCCTGCGGTCATCGCGGCCATGGCCTCGGGTGACGTGCAGATCGGCAACCTGGGCTCCAGCCCTCTGGCCGCAGCAGCGTCGCGCAAAGTGCCGTTGGTGGCGTTCATTGTCACGTCGCAGATCCAGAGTTCCGAGGCGTTGGTGGTGCGCAACGGGAGCGGTATCGACAAGCCCGAAGACCTGATTGGCAAGAAAATCGCTGTGCCCTTCGTTTCGACGTCGCATTACAGCTTGCTCGGTGCCCTGAAGCACTGGGGTATCGATCCCACCAAGGTGACGATTCTGAATCTGACGCCGTTGCAGATCACTGCCGCATGGAAGCGTGAAGACATCGACGGCGCCTTCACCTGGTCGCCTGCGCTTGGTGAGATTCGCAAGACGGGCAAGATTCTGACCGATGCGGGCCAGGTGTCGCAGTGGGGCTCGCCGACGTTCGAGGTGTGGGTGGCGCGCAAGGACTTCGCGGAAAAGCATCCAGAGATCGTGGCGAGTTTTGCCAAGGTGAGCCTGGCGGCGATTGCTGATTACACGGCGCATCGGTCGGAGTGGACAGCGGATTCTTCGCCGGTGAAAGCGATTGCCCGCTTCACCGGATCGAACACAGCGGATGTGCCGGAGTTGCCGGATGGGTCGCACTTTCCGACAGCGGCGGAGCAAAAATCGCCTGAGTTGCTAGGAGGCGGGACGGTGACGGCGATTGCCAGAACGGCAGCGTTCTTGAAGGATCAGGGGAAGATTGAGAGCGTGTTGCCGGATTATTCGGCGTACGTGAGTGAAAAGTTCATTGGAAAATAAGGTAGCTCTATGCGGGCGCTGACGGTGACGGTGATCGTTCCCACGCTCCGCGTGGTAACGGCAGTCCGGGCGCTCTGCGTCCGGGGTTTGAGTGACGCAGAGCCTCAGAGCATGCATTCCCACGCAGAGCGTGGGAACGATCAACAATTGGGGGATAATTGCTCTATGCGGGCGCTGACGGTGATCGTTCCCCACGCTCCGCGTGGTAACGGCAGTCCGGGCGCTCTGCGCCTGGGTTTGCGTGACGCAGAGCGTCAGAGCGTGCATTCCCACGCAGAGCGTGGAAACGATCGAAGGCGCGCGTGACATACCATGCGCCAAACGTACACCCGACAATCACCGAGCCACCCCTGCTCCCGACCGCCGCACAATTCTGATCGAATGCTTCAGGTTCGGCTTGCGCGTCACACTGATCGCCCGCTGCGTCACCGTATCGATCGTGATATTCCAGAACCCGCTGCTGGGCACCACGATCTTCGCGGGGAACCGATCGAACGCCCCACCGTGATAGGTGTGCCGCCCGCCATGCTTGAAACTGCGAAAACTCGCGTCGCTCATCAGACGGATATTGCAGGTATTCGACGACTCGATAACGACCACATCACCTTCATTCAGATGCTCGCGCTGATGGATGAATTTCATGAAAAATCCCACGGACCACACAGACAGGCGGCGAGAATACCACGCCACCCTTGTACTCAGCCCACGCCCCGAACCCTCAACGCCCCGGCACTTATGCACCGGAAAGGCGATTAACGCTGGTGATCCTACCGTTCCAGATCATCTCGTAGTGGGCACTTTGCTGAATGGAGGTTACATACCGCGGCGTCAGCAGCGCCCAGCATCGGTTGCCCGGGGAACGCACGGAGTGATAGCGCAGACCCGCCACTGCAGTGTGCTTGAGAGACTTGCCCAGTTGATGCGAGTGGGTGTAATCGTCGGGCGCGTAGATCGGATGAGAAAACGCCAGTGTCGTGGCGTCGACACTGCCCGCCTCGCTAAAACGGCAGCTGAGGCTGCGAAACACGAAGCGCTCGTAATTCAGGTTAACCACGCCGGACCAGTAGCGCTGCTGATGGTGTCGCACTTCGGCGACCGCGGTGTCCATGCTGTCGGCCAGGTACAAGACGCCGAAAGCACCGTCGCTGAAGCGTGAGCCTGCCGGGTTGACATGGGTAAAAGGCGCGGTGGCGTAGGAACAACCGGGGATACCGAACGGAATATCCTCACGTGGAATCAGTTCCAGTCGACCGACCTCGTTCAGCAACCGAGGGTTGGTCAGGGCCTGGATCTGGTAGAGCGTCTCGAACTCCTGCGCATCGGCCACGTCGTTGAACAGGTCGATAGGCGGAAATTTCGAATTGACCAGACGATGGGCCTGCTGCGCTTCGTCCGGCAGTACAGGCAACGTTGGCGACGTCACCATTGTGCGCCACGCAACGTGTCGATGCGACGGAAGGTCTCATACAAGGAAATCATGTCGCCCTGAGCCATCACGTCCAAAGGCTTTCTGCCGTTGAAGAATTCGTTGTGGTTCTCCATCGCCGGGAAGCCGTAGACGTTGTCAGGGTTATCAAACAGCGTGCGCAGCGTGGCGTGAATATTCAGCACGAAGCTGATGCGCTGCAGTTGATCCAGGTCCAGGGCGACAGACCAAGTGCTATCGCCCTGCCTGGCGCGGGTGTAGGTGCTGCGGGAAATGCGCAGGACCCGACACGCCTGATCACTGGAAGCTTGCCATTTGTCCAGTATCCGCAAGGCCGTGCGCAGGCCGATCAGGCCTTGGAATCCGGAAAGCTGCGGGTTAAGTGATGCGTGGGTCACGGCGATGCTCTGTCAGGGTCTGAAGACTCAAATGTAGACCATATGAATCCGTGGACGCAACCTTACAAAGACCTTATCGAATCCGGATGCTCGGCCTCTGCGCGCACCATCAGCATGATCGCATCCCGCTTTTCCAACAGGTGATGCCGCAGGATACTGCCTAGCCGCTTACCATCACGGGCTTGCAGGGCTTCGAGCATCTGCTCGTGATCGTGCAGTGCCCGTTCCCACTTCGGTGCCTGCTGGTTGGAAAGAAAACGCAGCGCCTGGATGCGCCGGTTCAGCGACAGATAGACTTGGCGCAGCGCGGTATTGCGTGCGGCCTTGTTGATCAGCTCATGGATAGCGTGGTTACGCTGGTAGTAGCCTGGCAGGTCATTCTGATTCTTGCTCACCACCATTGCGTAGTGCAGGGCCTTGATCTCGTCGAGCTCCTCGGCCGTGATGCGCTCGCACGCCAGTTCCCCTGCAAAGGCTTCTATACCGCTCATCAGTTCGAAGGTTTCGCGGATCTCCAGCTCCGTCATGCGCGCCACGGTAGCGCCGCGATTAGGGTTGATCTCGATCAAGCCCTCTACCGCGAGGACTTTCAGTGCCTCGCGCAAAGGCGTGCGGGAAATACCGAGTGTTTCACACAACTCACGCTCGTTGAGCTTCTTTCCAGGGGCAAGAACGCCTTCGGTGATGAAGCTACGCAAGTGCTCGACTACCACATCATGCAGGCGCTGACGCTCGACCTTGAGCATCGGCCGGGCAGTTCCTTGCTGCGCGAATTCTTCGCCCTTTTGCATACAACATCCTCTACAGCGGCGTCGGGTAGCGACGCCTTATGCTTAAAACACTCATCAGAACCGGGATATTAGCTCAGTTAGGCGGTTTGACGCAGCGATGACCGGTGCTACTGTATTTTGTATTCAAAAAACAAAAGATACGTAAAGGAGTCGTCACATGCTCAAGCTCGACTATCATCCGGCCGGCCGTCATTTTCTGCAGATCCCTGGCCCCAGTCCCGTTCCGGATCGCATCCTGCGTGCAATGAGCTACCCCACCATCGACCACCGCGGCCCGGAGTTTGGCGAGCTTGGGCTGAAGGTGCTCTCGGGCATTAAACAGGTATTCAAGACCCGACATCCGGTGATCATTTATCCGGCCTCGGGAACCGGCGCCTGGGAGGCGGCGCTGTGCAATACATTGAGCGCAGGGGATGAAGTGCTAATGTTCGAAACCGGTCACTTTGCCACGCTCTGGCAAAAGATGGCGCTGAGCCTGGGCCTCAAGCCGCAGTTCATCGGCAAACCTGGCATCGAAGGTTGGCGCGGCGGGGTCGATGCGCACATGATCGAGTCGCACCTGCGCAGCGACAGCAACCACCGCATCAAGGCGGTCTGCGTAGTGCACAACGAAACCAGCACCGGCGTGACCTCAGACATCGCCTCGGTGCGCAGGGCCATCGATGCTGCAGGCCACCCGGCATTGCTGCTGGTCGATACCATTTCCGGGCTGGCGTCAGCAGACTACCGGCATGATGAATGGGGTGTGGACGTCACGATCTCCGGCTCGCAGAAAGGCCTGATGCTGCCGCCCGGAATCAGCTTTAACGCGTTGTCGCCCAAGGCCATCGAGGCCAGCAAATCGGCCGGCCTGCCGCGCAGTTTCTGGGCCTGGGACGACATCATCGAGATGAACAAGACCGGTTACTGGCCTTACACCCCCAACACCAACCTGCTGTATGGCCTGTCAGAAGCGCTGGAGATGATCCTGGGCGAAGGCCTGGACAACGTGTTTAACCGGCACAATCGCCTGGCCCAGGCCTGCCGCACGGCGGTCAACGCCTGGGGCTTGCCGATTCAATGCGCCGACCCTGCGCTCTACAGCCCAGTGCTGACCGGGGTGATGATCCCCGAAGGCGTGGATGCCGACGCCGTGCGCAAAACGATCTACGAACGGTTCGACATGTCGCTCGGCACGGGCCTGGGCAAGATGAAAGGACGCATGTTCCGCATCGGCCATCTGGGCGACTGTAATGACCTGACGCTGATGGCAACCCTCACCGGCTGCGAAATGGGCCTGCAAATGGCTGGTATCAAACTGCAGTCCAGTGGCGTCCTGGCCGCAATGGATTACCTGGGAGGCCAGTCCGTCCCCCTGCGCCGCAACTGAACCAAAGGCACTGCGCGCCCTGCGCAGTGCCTTGCAGCACACGCACTATCCCGACTCAATCGCCACACGGCGTGAACAATAAGAAACTGGAGATAGAACATGAAGCGGTTACATCTGCGCCCCACCACGGTGGTGCTCTTCATGCTGTGCGCCATGTATTTCATTACCTACCTGGACCGCGTCAACGTCAGCACCGCCGCCGTCGGTTTCGGCGCCGAATTCAACCTCAGTAAAACTCAGATCGGCTTGGTGTTTTCTGCTTTCGCCTACCCCTACCTGGTCTTCCAGATCATCGGCGGCTGGGTCAGTGACCGCTTCGGTGCCAAGCGCACGCTGGTGGTCTGCGGGTTGATCTGGGCCGCCGCCACGGTATTGACCGGTCTGGCCGAAGGCTTCGCTTCCCTGCTTGTGGCCCGCGTGCTGCTGGGCCTGGGTGAAGGCGCGACCTTCCCTGCGGCGACGGCGGCGATGTCGCGCTGGGTGGCCAAGGATCAGCGCGGTTTCGCCCAAGGCATCACCCACGCATTTGCCCGACTGGGTAACGCGCTGGCGCCGGCGGCCATGATTGCGGTGATGGCCGCTTACGGCTGGCGGGAATCGTTTTATGTCTGCGCCGGCATCAGTTTCGTTTGGGTCATGTTGTGGATGCTGGTATTCACCGAACACCCCAAGGATCATCCGCGCATTTCGCATCAGGAGCTTGAAGTGCTGCCGCCGCCCAAGCCCAAGAGCATGACCGCCCTGCCCTGGGGGCGGCTGTTCAAGCGCATGGCGCCGGTCACCATCGTTTACTTCTGCTACGGCTGGACCCTCTGGCTACTGCTCAGCTGGGTGCCCATGTATTTCATGAACATGGGCCTGGATCTGAAGAACACAGCCATCTTCTCGTCCACCGTGTTCTTTGGCGGGGTGGTGGGTGACACCCTCGGCGGGATTGTCAGCGACCGGATCTATAAGCGCACCCGCGATTTGAACAAGGCCCGCAGCCGGATGGTCGCCATCTGCCTGGCGCTGACCCTGGCCGCTTTGATGCCGCTGATGTTTACCCATGACATGTATGTGTCCCTTGGCTGTCTGGCGGTGGCATTCTTCTTCTCGGAGATGACCATCGGCCCGATGTGGGCCATTCCCATGGACATCGCCCCGGACCACTGCGGTACGGCCAGCGGCATGATGAACACCGGCTCGGCGATGGCGGCCATCGTCAGCCCCGTGGCGGCCGGACTATTGATCGACACGTTCGGTAACTGGCAGTTGCCCTTTTTGGTCAGCATCGTGTTACTGGCGATTGGGGTGGTGCTGTCATTCCGCATGCGCCCACAAATCAAATTCGACGATGGCCAGGTCGCGCGTACGCAAATGGCGCAGACCGCTATCGCGGCCGTTGCCCATAAATGAACGGCACCGGCCACTGCCAAGAGGCAGTCGCCAGCAAGCCGTGCCGCCTCACGCGGCTATGCGTGCCCGTCCCTCTGGCGGGCCAAGCCCTCCAAGGTAAACCGTGCCTGGGCCAGGACCACCTCGCGCACCAACTCCATTTCCTTCTGGTTGATGGCCGTCCATTTCAGCGTCTCCAGCAACCTAGGCTTGTGCACCCTGAACGCCAAGCCTTGAGTAAACAACACCATGGAGTGAATCACCGTGCGCTCGTCATCGACCTTGTACCCCGACAGGCGGGCGATCAATTGGCGGATTACGTTGCTGATGCGCGTTTTGAACCGGTCCTCGAAGGCCGTCGTGGCGCTCTCGGGGCACAAGCCCGCCTGATGTCGATCAAGAAAAGCGCGCCAGGCCGTGCTTTGCGCGCTGTCCTGAATGGTTGAAACCACCGCACTGAGCATGCCCAGCGACGCTTCGATCAATGCCTGATCGCTGATATCGACCTCCGTTAGCGCCTGCTCCGCGGCTTCGACGGTATCGCCCATCCTGCGCCATAGCAGCGTGATCAGGTGCTCAACGCACGCCAGATAGACGCCCTCCTTGCCTTCGAAGTAATACTGCAGCGCCGGCGAATTCACACCGGCTGCGTTGGCGATGTCCCGCGTCGAGGCGCCGTCGTAACCACGTTTGCCAAACACTGCAACGGCCGCTTCGATCAGCCGCGCGCGGGTTTCTTCACCGCGCTGATATCCACCCTCGGCGGCAGGTTTGTGTCGTGCCATGTGCAGCTCCCTGTTCAGTACCCGGGCAAAATATACCAGTTGACAAAAATTCGCGAAGAAAGGAATTTATTCCGACTGATATAAATTCGGAGCGACCTGATGTCTGCTGCACAACCTTCTGCTCAGGTCATTCCTGAAGAAACCACCCAGGGCCAGCGCGGCAAGGCCCGGCGGATATTGCTGGTCTTGGGCGCCGCCGCGCTGCTGATCGCTCTGGTTTGGGGCGTATGGTGGTGGCTCACCGGGCGTTTCATCGAAACCACCGACGACGCCTATCTGCAGGCCGACAGCATCAGCGTCGCACCGAAGATCAGCGGTTATGTCGCTGAGGTGCTGGTGGCGGATAATCAGGTGGTCCGGCGTGGCGACCTGCTGGTGCGCCTCGATGCCCGCAAATACCAGGCGGTCAGCGACGAAGCGTCGGCCACCATCGCAGCCCGCAACGCCGACCTGGCCAAGGCCGAGGCAGATCTGGTGCAACAGGACTCGACCATCGCCGAAGCCCGCGCGCAACTGCAGGGCGCAGAGGCCGACGCCAAACACGCACAAGCCGAAGTCGCCCGTTATGCACCGCTGGCGCGCTCGGGCGCAGAACCTGAGGAACGCCTGGCCCAACTAAACAACGAGCTGGCCCAGGCCCGCAGCACGGTGGCGGCGAGACAGGCCGCCTTGCGTTCCTCCCAGACACGCTACGGCACCCTGCAGGCACAACTGAAACAGGCCCAGGCGCAGCTGGGCGTGGCCAGGGCCAGCGAGGCGCAGCGTCAGCTGGACGTCGACGACGCCGTCCTGCGCAGCCCGCTCGACGGCCGAATCGCCGACCGGGGGGTGCGGGTCGGTCAATACGTTCAACCCGGTACCCGGTTGTTGACCGTGGTGCCGGTAAACGCGATCTACCTGACCGCCAACTACAAGGAAACCCAGATCGGCGCCATGCGCCCCGGCCAGCGCGTGACCGTGCATGTCGATGCGCTGCCAGGCCGGGACCTGCGGGGCCACATCGACAGTCTTGCCCCCGGCACGGGAGCGCAGTTCGCCCTGCTACCGCCGTCCAACGCCACCGGCAACTTCACCAAGATCGTGCAACGGGTGCCGGTACGGATAGCCCTGGACATCACCGACGATCTTCGTCCGGCGCTGGTCCCCGGCCTGTCTGCGACCGTGGAGGTGGACACCCGCACCGGCAAGGCAGACGCTAGCCATGGCTGAAGCCACGCTGACTAATCTGCCCGCCGACACACCGCGCAATGCCTCGCTGACCGACTGGATCGCAGTTGCTGCCGGCTCATTGGGGGCCCTGCTGGCGACGTTGGATGTGTCGATCACCAACTCGGCGCTGCCGCAGATTCAGGGCCAGATCGGCGCGACAGGCACCGAGGGCACCTGGATCGCCACCGGCTACCTGATGTCGGAAATCGTCATGATCCCCCTCGCCGCCTGGTTGACCCGGGTCTTCGGCTTGCGCCGGTTTCTGATCGGCACCGCGCTGATGTTCACCTTCTTCTCGCTGTTCTGCGGGCTGTCCTCGAGCCTCGGCGCGATGATCGCCGGACGCATCGGTCAGGGTTTTGCCGGCGGTGCGATGATTCCCACCGCGCAGACCATCGTGCGCACGCGCCTGCCCCCTCACCAGTTGGCGATCGGCACGACCCTGTTCGGCATGACCGCAATCCTGGGGCCACTCATGGGGCCGGTGGTCGGCGGCTGGCTGACGGAAAACATCAACTGGCGCTGGTGCTTTTTTCTCAACCTGCCGATCAGCGTTGCCTTGATTACCTTGCTACTCACCGGCCTTCCCGCCGAGAAAAGCAGTCTGGAACGCTTCATCAGGGCCGATTGGCTAGGCATTATCGGATTAGCGGTGGGGCTTAGCTCGCTAACCGTGGTGCTCGAAGAAGGCCAACGCGAGCACTGGTTCGACTCGCGGCTGATCATCTGCCTGAGCATAAGCATGGTGATCGGCTTCTTCCTCATTGCGGTGGGCCAGGTGCGCTCAAGCACACCCATCCTGCGCCTGCAACTGGTGCTCAACCGCAGCTTCGGCAGTGTCTTGCTGATCGCCACAGCGGTGGGTGCAGGGCTGTACGGCACCGCTTATCTGGTGCCGCAGTTCCTTGGCATCCTCAGCGGCTATAACGCCCAACAGTCGGGGTCGATCATGTTGCTGTCGGGGATTCCGGCGTTCCTGTTGATGCCGATTCTGCCGAAGATGCTCAGCCGCATTGACCTGAGGCTAATGGCCGGTGTGGGGCTGCTGCTGTATTGGGCCAGCTGCTTGCTGGACACTACGCTGACCGCTCAAAGCGTCGGCCATGATTTCGTGGCCTCGCAGCTGCTGCGCGGCGTCGCACAGATTTTGGTGATGATGCCGCTGAGTCAATTGTCGATGCGCGCGGTCCGGACCCAGGATGCAGGGGATGCCTCCGGGCTTTACAACATGTCGCGCAACCTCGGCGGCACCCTGGGGCTGGCACTGCTCGGTGTGCTGATGGACCGACGCAGTCACTTCCACGACGACGCATTGCGCGAGGGCATCCTGGCCAACAGTCAACTGGCCCAGGATCACATGGCGAGCAGCACCGCAAGCTACCTGGCGCAGACCGGGGACACCTCGACTGCTCAGCTGCAAGCCTTTGCGCAACTGGCCAATGACATCGCTCAGCAAGCCTCGGTGATGGCCTACAACGATGCGTTCCACCTGCTGGGCCTGGCCATGGTGGCATGCCTTCCACTGATCTTCATCCTGAAAACGCGCACGGCGCAGGCAGGCTCAAGAAAATGATTGCTCGTCCACTCCCCCTGCTAATGATCGTCGGATTGTTATCTGCCTGCACTGTCGGCCCGGATTACCAAGGTGCCCCCGACGTCGCGCCAAAGACCCTGAACGCCGGGCATTTGCCCCACGCCGACGCCGCCACACCGAAGGCGCCTGCGGTCGCGCAGTGGTGGCAGTCACTGGGCGATCCACAGCTTAACCAACTGATCGACCAGGCGATGCGTAACAGTCCGGACATCGCCACCGCCCAGGCGCGACTCAGGCAGTCACGGGCCAGCCTGAACAGCGCCAACGCCGATCTGATGCCCAAAATCAGCGGCGATGCAGCCATGCTCAAACTTCGCTCCCCCGACACCTCGGCACTTGGCGGGAGCGGCGGCGGCCGTGGTCCGTTGACGCTGTATCTGGCCGGCTTCGACGCCAGTTGGGAGGCAGACCTGTTCGGCGGCACGCGGCGCGCCATTGAAGCGGCGCAGGCAGAGGCAGACTCCTCTCAAGCCCGCTTGGCGGACGCGCAGGTTCAACTCGCCGCCGAGGTAGTGCAGGCCTATGCTGATCTGCGCGATCAGCAGGCACGGTTGGCGTTGGTGGACGCCAGTGTCGCTATCGAAGAGCAGGCGCTTGACCTGACCCAGCAACGTCGCAGCCGTGGGGTCGCCTCGCAACTGCAACTGGAGCAGGTGCTGACCCAGGCGGAAAACACCCGCGCCCAGCGATTGCCGCTGCAGGCCTCGATCGTCGAATCGGTGGATCAATTGGGTCTGCTCTGTGGCTTGGAACCCGGGGAGCTTGACGCGCGGCTTGATACTGCGCGCCCGCTGCCGTCCATTCCTGCCCAAGTGCCGTTCGCCGACCCAGCGGGCATTCTCAAGGCGCGCCCCGATATCCGCGTGGCCGAGCGCGCCCTGGCCTCAAGCACTGCACAGATCGGTGAAAAACAAGCCGACTGGTTTCCGAAACTCAGCCTCATGGGGGACCTGTCGTTCTCGGCCGCCGACCCCGGTCACCTTGCCCGCAAGGACAACGGCACCTGGCTGCTGCTGCCACGGCTGACGTGGAACATCCTCGACTTCGGCCGCGTGGCGGCCAGCGTCGAGGGCGCGCAGGCCGGCCGTGATGAGGCCCTGGCGCAGTACAAGGGTGTAGTCTTGAGCGCACTGCGTGATGCCGACGTCGCCCTTGCCCGCTATGGCCATCAGCGGCAAAACGTCGTGCTGCTGCGCAACGTCGAAGCGTCAGCGGTACGCGCTGCCGACCTCACGCGGCAACGCTATCGCGCAGGCACCGCCAGCACCCTGGACTGGCTGGACGCCGAACGCACCCGGTATCAGGCGCAGGAAAGCCGGATCTCCGGCGACGCTGCATTGCTCAAGGACTTCGCCTCGCTGCACAAATCGCTGGGGCTGGGCTGGACGCTATGACTCGGCCATGGCGGCTCAGTGCCCCGCCACCGCGGCATTGCCATGCCGCGCGCCGCCGGGAAAACCACTCTCACGGGCATTCAGTGCAATTGAAAAGCTGATCAACAACAGACCCAGCAGCACCCAGGGAAACGAGCCGACGCCAAGCCGATCGAGCAATATACCGCCCAGTAAGCCGGCAGCGGCAATCGCACTGTTCCATGCCACCACGTTCATCGACAGCGCAACGTCTGCTCCGCTGCCCGCCGAGTCTGCAAGGGCCGTTTGCAGCAAGGTGGCAGCACCGCCGAAAGTCAGTCCCCAAACGAACACGCCGACAAAAATCGCCGTCGCAGAGCTTGCTGCAATGCCGAAAAACACTGAGACCAGGGCAAAACTCGCCAGGCTGACAAGGACCGCCGTTCGCAGATGACCGTCCACCAACCGGCCCGTGGCCCAGATGCCCAGCAGTGCCGCAACGCCGAACACCAGCAGGACCAGATCTACCCTGTCGCCCAGCCCCGCAGCCGTGACGAACGGCGCGATGTAGGTGTAGAGCATGTTGTGGGCCAGCATCCAGGTCACGACCACAGCGAGTACCGAGCGCACCCCTGGCGCAGTCAGCACCTGTCCGAGTGACGAGCGTTGCGAGGCGGATTGCCCAGGGTAATCGGGCACCTTGATCAGCACCCAGGCAATCAGGATCAAGGTCAGGCCGGACATCAGCGCGAATGCCATGCGCCAGCCCACCAGTCCGCCCAGCCAGGTGCCCAATGGCACGCCGAGGGATAGCGCGATGGGGGTACCGACCATTGCGATGGCCAACGCTTTACCCTGCAGTCGCACAGACACCATGCGCCGCGCATAACCGGCCAACAAGCTCCAGGCGAGGCCGGCTGACACACCGGCGAAGAAACGTGCCACCAGCGTCAGCACGTAGCTGGAAGACAACGCGGTGATCGAGTTGAACAGTAAAAAACCGACAATCGTCGCCAGCAGCACGGTGCGACGTCTCCAGCCCTGGGTGGCAATGGCCAGCGGGATGGCCGCGAGCAAGGAACCCAGCGCATACACGGTCACCATCTGTCCCGCCCAGGATGGCGAAATAGCCAGGCCCTGGCCTATTTCAGGCAGCAGGCCGGCCGGTAACGTTTCCGTCACGATGCAAATGAACCCGGTCATCGCCAGGGCCAGGAGTGCTCCCAGCGGCAACCGCTCGGGCTGCGCAGGTGTCGGTAATTCGGCTTTGATCATGGTTTTGTTCTCACCACTTATATATCGATTGGTACAGATATTAGGAGTACCACGAAAGCTTGGTCAACACTTTTGTATCGAGTAGTATCTATCTCGTCACTCAAGAGGACTCTCGTATGGCGCAGATGGGCCGCCCTCGCACCTTTGATCGTGAACAGGCGATCGAACAGGCTATGCACCTGTTCTGGGAACATGGCTATGAATCGACATCGCTCAGCCAATTGAAAGCCAGCATCGGCGGTGGCATCTCTGCCCCCAGTTTCTACGCGGCGTTCGGGTCCAAGGAAGCGTTGTTTCAGGAAGCGGTCCAGCGCTATCTGGACACCTTTGCCCAAGTCACCGAATGCCTGTGGGACCCCACGCTGCGCCCACGAGCGGCCATCGAACTGGCGTTGCGCCGCTCGGCAAAAATGCAATGCGATTGCGACCATCCCAAAGGCTGCATGGTGGCGCTGGGCGTGATGAGCGCGCCCACCGTGCAGAATGCTCAGGTCACGGAAAAACTGACCGCCTCAAGGGCCCGGACCCGTGCCGGGTTCATCGCGTGCGTCGAGCGCGGTCTTCACGATCAGGAGCTGCGCACCGATACCGACGCGCGTGCGCTGGCTGCGGTGTTTGACAGTTTTCTGTTAGGGGTCTCGACCCTGGCCAGGGATGGGGTCACGCATCGCGTGTTTGACGCCGCCATCACCCAGGTCATGAGGGTCTGGGATGTGTATGCAACGGCCCAAATGCCGTCCTGATACTCAGGTCGTGGAGTGCGCTGACAGACACGGCGCGTCAAGGCAGGTGTTCCCACGCAGAACGTGGGAACGATCAATATCGGCAAGGTGGTGGTTGGCGTTAATTTGCGTCAGATGTGCTGGCTTTCGCGAGCCCGGCACATCAGCCCCCTCAACGTCGGTCCAGCCAAACCGTTTGCGCATTACAGAATTCGCGAATGCCGAAATGTGACAGCTCCCGACCGAAGCCGCTCTTTTTCACCCCGCCAATCGGCACACGTGCGTCGGATGCGGTGTAGCCATTGATGAAGACCCCACCGGTCTCAAGACGCGCCGCCACATGACGGGCCTTTTCAACATCCGCACTCCAAACGCTGCCCGCCAGGCCAAACTCGCTGTCGTTGGCCAGTTCCACGGCATGTTCGGCGTCCCGGGCGACGATCAGGGAAGCCACCGGGCCAAATAGCTCTTCCTTGAACGACGTCATGCCCGGGCGCACATCGGCAAGTATCGTCGGCGCGTAGTAATTTCCCTCACCTTCAAGTTTTTCACCGCCGTACAACAGCGTTGCGCCTTCGCTCAGGGTTTTGCTGACCTGCTCGTGCAACTCATCACGCAGGTCATAACGGGCCATCGGGCCGATGTAGTTTTCCTCGACGAGCGGATCGCCGATCTTGAGGGCCTTGACCGCCGCCACGAATTTCTCGGTGAACGCCGGCAGCACACCCTCTTGCACAATGATGCGCTTGGCCGCCACGCAGATCTGCCCGCTGTTCTGATAACGGCCGACGGTGGCCGCTTTTACCGCTTCATCCAGATCGGCGTCAGCCAGGACGATGAACGGATCGGAGCCACCTAGTTCCAGCACGCATTTCTTCAAGGCTGCACCGGCTTGAGCGGCGATGGCAGACCCGGCGCGCACGCTGCCGGTGACCGCCACGGCGGCGATTCGCGGGTCGGCGATGGCGCTGGAAACACCGTCATTACCCACGTTGATGACCTCGAACACGCCTTCCGGCAAACCCGCTTCAGCCCAGGCGTCACGCAGCAGATAAGCGCTGCCCATCACATTGGGTGCGTGTTTGAGCACGTAGGTGTTACCGGCAAGAATCATCGGAATCGCACCGCGCATGACCTGCCAGATAGGGAAGTTCCACGGCATCACTGCCAGGATCGGACCCAGTGGCAAGAAGTCGATCCAGGCCTTGTCGTTCTCAACCGAGGTCTTTTCCGAAGCCAGCATGGCTGGCCCGTTCTCGGCGTACCACTCGCAGGTCGCCGCTGTCTTCTCCACCTCACCGCGAGCCTGCGCGATTGGCTTGCCCATTTCGGCTGTCATCATCTGTGCCAACGGCTCAGCGTTTTTGCGCAGCACCTTCGCGACCTTGCGCAACTGCTCGGCACGCACGCTGACAGGCTCTTTGCGCCAAACGTTGAAACCTGCAGCAGCTCGGCTCAGCGACTGCTCCAGCTCGGCGGCTTGCTCGAAGGGATATTGCGCGAACACCTCGCCGGTGGCGGGGTTCAACGAAATGGCATGAGTAGCGGATGCATGGTGTGACATGAAGAATTGCCCTCGAAAGTGGTTGATCCTCACCACCGGGCCGAGACCCGTTGCTGAAGTGTTGGGTCCACGATAGGCTCTCGGTCTAAATTTCGATAATGAATAATTATCAACAATACATTCTCTCATCGTGAAGGTATCAGCGTATTCATGGACCTGACTCAACTCGAGCTGTTCAAGGCCGTTGCCGAAGAAGGCAGCATCACCGCTGCCGCCCAGCGCCTGCATCGCGTGCCCTCTAACCTGACCACCCGCATCAAGCAGCTGGAGCAGGAGTTGGGTGTCGACCTGTTCATCCGCGAGAAGCTGCGCCTGCGTCTTTCGGCCACTGGCTGGACCTTCCTCGATTACACCCGGCGCATCCTGGAGTTGGTTGAAGAGGCCCGGCAAGCGACCTCAGGCTCGGAACCTCAAGGGGTTTTCTCCCTGGGCTCGATGGAAAGCACGGCCGCAGTGCGCATCCCTTCCCTGCTGGCCGAGTTTCACCAATGCTATCCGAAGGTCGAACTGGACCTGTCAACGGGGCCCTCTGGCGACATGATCGACGGCGTGCTCTCGGGCCGGCTCAGCGCGGCGTTTGTCGATGGCCCACTGCGCCATCCAGAGCTTGAGGGCATCGAACTGTTTGAAGAAGAAATGCTCCTGATCACTGCCGCCAGCCATGAGCCGGTGAACCGGGCCCAGGAAGTGAGCAGCAAGACGGTGTACGCGTTTCGTCAGAACTGCTCGTACAGGAAGCATTTCGAAGCCTGGTTCAAGGCCGACATGGCCACGCCCGGCAAGATCTTCGAAATGGAGTCGTATCACGGCATGCTCGCCTGCGTCACCGCAGGCGCCGGTGTGGCGATGGTGCCGCGCAGCATGCTGGAAAGCATGCCAGGCAGCCGTAATGTGCACGCCTATCCGCTGAGCGAAGACTTTCGCTACCTGAACATCTGGTTGACGTGGCGGCGCGGCGTGCGCTCGCCGGCGCTCACCGCGTTCATCGATCTGGTGCAGAACGCGGTCCAGCGTGACGCGACGCCACACCTGACTGAGTCAGCGGTTTAGCGCTTCTTGTAGCGCAGCCAGACGGCGCCGCCTTCCTGCACCTCGGCCGAGGTCAACGTGAGGTGGGTGGGTTGTTTCCAGGCATTGGGGGACACTTCGAAGGACGCCGGATGCTCGCCCCGGCCATCGACCAGCGGCAGGATCAGCACACTCACCTCGTCCACCAGGCCGGCATTGACGAACGAGCCACTGACATGAGGCCCACCTTCGACAATCAGCCGCTTGCAGCCCAGTTCGTTACCCAGGATATCGACCACCTGCTTGAGATCGATCTCGGTTTTGCCGGCAAAAATATAGGAGACGCCAACCGATTGCAGATAAGCCAGGTAGTCGTCCGAAACGCCTTCGGTAAGCACTTCGACCACATGGGAGTCCAACGCCTGGTTTTTCTTCCAGCCGACCTTGCCATGGGGGTCGATGGAAATCGCGTAGCTCTTGGCCTGACGCTCGACAAAGTGGTGGGTTCGCGCGATGGGCGCTTTTGCCAGGCCTTTGGGATAACCCTCGTCGTGAGCGATTTCCTGCATGGTTACCCGGCCGCAGATCCACGCATCGAACGCAAACGTCTGCGCCAGCTTCTCGTAAAGATCCCCGGCGGCTTTTTTGAACGGGCGATCCCAGCCATCGGTGAGGGCGTGGCCGTCCAGTGACGACATCATGTGGCAAACGACATAAGGCTGCATGCTTGACTCCAGAGGTGGATGAGCGATGTAAAACCGACCGGAGATGCGCGTTGATAGTTCAGCGCTTCTCGATGGCCACAGCCCCTTCAGCGCTGGCTCGCCGAGCGTACCCACCCTTGCTCGCACAAGGGTGGCGCCTGCTAGAGGCCCTTATACCCTTGTGGTACCCAGACCGCCGCTCAAGCGCGTGGGCTTCTCCACGGGCGCGGCACTTCGCCGGGGTTGCTGCGATGCCTTAAGTGGTAAGGCCAACCATGCACCCATCTTTTCTGCCTGCTCGGTGAAACGCTGGAACAGGCGATTCATGGCGCCGCTGTCGAGCAACTGAAAAGGTTGACGCGCCCAGAGGATCACCTTTTTCTGCTCGACCAGCGCTGCGGTCAATATCGGCGGATGCTCGAGCCCCAGCAGATTGGTCTGCAACAGGATTGCCAGCGTTTGCGCATCATCGAAACGCTGCGCCGACACGGGTATCAGGCAGCTGAGGGTCAAATAATCGCAGGGCGCTTCCTTGAGTTCGATACTCAGACCGCTCTCAAGGGTCATGACGTAGCTGGACGCAGTATCCAGGCTACTCGCATCGAGCTTCATTCGTTGCAACACCGGGGACAGCACGTGTTTCAGCTGGCTAGGCATCATTTTTTTCCTTATCCAAGGCGCATATCGCGCAAGCGATCGAGGAATGAGTCGGCCCGCGCCCGGCGCCGGGGTGGGGTTTCAGCGTAGCGGCTGTGGTGGGTGCTGGGGCGACGCGTCGGCACCGTTGCCGCGACGGGCCGCGCCGCGCCGGTGTTCGGATCGATGCCCGAAGCACGCAAGCGTTTCCGGAACTGGCGCTCGGAGAAGTTCTGGTCTTCGCGCCGGTTGTCGTCGTTGCGCACATCGCCTTCGTAGCTGACACCGAGGTTTTTCGACGCATGCTCCTGCACGTACACATTGCTGTCTCGCAACACTCGGTTGACCAACTGATGCCCGTTCATCGGGTAGTCGGGCCTGGATCGGGCAAACTGGCGATCAACGTCGCGCTGACGCTCCTTGGGGCCGCGCAGCAGAGTCTCGCGCTCTTCCGGACGAGGGTCGGGATTGAACCGTGCCACGGTCACCGGGTTGCTGCCCAACAATGCAAAATCCTTGCGCCTGACCGCTCGACCGAATTCGGGCCAGGCATCGGAGATGATGGTGTTGTCCGTGGCGCGTGAATCGCCCACCTCCACGAAGCTGTGCCCGACATCGGGCGCGCTGACGATTGAAACCGGTTGCTGCAATGGCGATGAGGCAAGCAACAAGGCATTGACTGCTGCCATCTGGTCGCAATTGCCCGCCTCGAAACGTGCAGCCGTGCGCGCCGATTCCGCGCTGAAGCTGTTGTGGGGGTGTTGCTCGTAGACCAGCACCGTGCGCTTGAACGATTCGCCGGCAGTGCGCTTGAGATGCCGTTCCTGATTACCGGATCCGTAGTTCAGAATGCGCCAGGTATCGTCAATCGCATCATTGGCGTACTTAAGGGCGTCCATCTCGCCCACCGAGACCGTGACCGTGCGCCCTCGATGCCTGGAATTCTCGGGCTCGAGCACTCGCCGGGTGAGCACTGTATTGTTGGATTCACCGGTATTGAAATGATGCACTGATCGGGTGAAACCGTGATTTGAAGTCGACAGCGGCATGGTACCTCCTGTTATCCGAGTTCGATGTCGCCGACATCGGCGGGTCTGTCACGCCGTCGCACATGATTGGCGTACTGCGCACGTAAGGCCGCGCCGGTGGTCACCAGCGCATTGTTGACGCCGTCGGCAGCCGACTGCGCTACAACCTTGGCACCCTCCACGGTTTTGTTGCCAACAGCGGTCGCCGTCTGCGCTGCGACCCGCGCGCCTGCTGCAGTCTTGTTGCCCGCAACCTGCGCCGCGTGCGCTGTCGCCCTGGCACCTTCTGCGGTTTTGTCACCGACGAACGCCGCCGAGGTTGACGCCGCATCCTTCACCGTTTTCTGCAGGAAATCTTCTGCGGCGCGGGTCGCCGGGTCGGTCACCACACCGGCGGTGGTCCAGCCTGCGAACACCGCCGCAGAGGCGGCAGTATTGGTTAACTGGCTGACGGCGCTCCTGGCATAGGGGTTGGTGAGATTTTGGGTCGCCAATTCCTGCAGCTTGCCAACACCGGCAAAGCCGCCCGCCAGCGCCAGGCCGTTCTGGGTCAGGCTGGTTGCCGAGACCAGGCTGCGCACCGCTTTGCTGCTGTCGGTCATGATGTCCAGCGGCATGCCCGCCACGCGCTTGCCGGCATTGAGTGCAGCACTCGAATAAGTGGCGTTCTTGATGGCTTTGTAGGCATCGAGCCATTCGGTTTCATCGTCCAGCGGTTTGGCCTCAGTGTCTTTGCGGCCGAACACGTAGGCTCCGCCACGCAGATGATCGCGGTGTTCGGTGGTTTGCAGGCGGTTGCCGAAAACCGCATTGGCGGCCAGCCCGCCGACGGTTGCGATAGACGTGTCAACCGCCGCCTGCACCTTGGGGCTTGCGGCCAGCGCCGTGCCAAGCACCGTGCGCACCGCGTTACGCGCGGTATAGCCCTGAATCGCTCCACCCATGTCGACGCTCTGCTGAACCAGGCCCGGGGTGTGGCGTTTTTGCGACGCGGCCATGGCGTCATGCAGGTTGTCGGAGGCCGTCTTCAGGAACTGGTTATCGCCGGTGACACGGTTCATTACACCGGTACCCACCTGATCCATGACCCCGGAAACCATTCCGGGAATCAGCGGCGTCAGGGGTTTGAGCGGTGCAGGCAGCCAGTCGCCCTTGTTGATGGCGGGTCGCATGTATTGCAGCGCGGTAGCAGCGGCAAACGGCATGGCGCGCAAGGCACTTGAGGCGCGCGTAGCCCCTCGGTCGAACTTTTCGCCCTTGGCCAGGGTTTCAGCGATGTCGCCAGGGGTTTCATTCTCTTGCTGGAGCACCCGCGCCCGACTGTCAGCGATGGCGTCAAGTTGTTGATTGCTTCGGGTGACACCCTCGTTGTGCTGATTGATTTCGTCCAGATCAGCCTGACTGACGTCCCGGGGAACCTGCATCAGGGTTTGATAATGGGCGGCGAATACCTGTTGCTTCAGGAAGTCGGCAATCTGTCTGACTTGTGTCTGAATCTGTTGCGCTGACAGGGCGGCGACCTGGGCAGGCGCATGACTGGCCCCGGCGCCCTGGGTCGTATCGGTCGGCAGGGTCGGCGCTGCCCCTTGAATGTGCCGTGGAATGATGTTCATGCAAAACCTCGCGTCAAGATGCGACCGTCCCCCTTCAGCGAGGCCCGGCCGGGTCAGCCCGACTGACGCGGACCTGCGTGCCGGGCGTAGAGGGAGCGAATGTCAGGCAGGCAGTTGGCCCTGCCCGCTTTCGATGATCTTCGCGAAGTTCATCACGTTCTTTACGTAGTCCGGATCGCCGATCCCGCCTGCATTGGACAGATCGTTTTTGTCCACTTTGTCAGGTCCCGAGTTGTAGGCGCGCAACGCCGAGCCCACGTCGCCGAAGGCCTTTTGCTGGTCACGCATATAGAGCGCGCCCGCCATGATGTTGTCGTGGGCGTTGTTCACGTCGGCATTGCCCAACAGTTCGGGATTTTCCTGCTTGAGGCCTGCAAAGGTGTCAGCGTTGACCTGCATCAGACCCGCGTCGGTCTTGCCATTGACGTTGGTGGTGTCGTCACCCAGCTTGCCGCGCGACTCGGCCCATATCTGCCCGGCCAGCACACTTGGCGAGACGCCGGTTGCCTTGGAAGCGTCCATGATGTCGGCGCGGTAGGGCTCGAGCTGCTGGGGCAGATGCAAATCACCGGAGCCGCTTAGCGAGGTATCCCCAGACACGGCGCTGGCAGTATCGCTGCTGGGTGTGCTCAGCCCGGAAGCACCATCGGCCGAAGCCGCAGCATCGCCACCGCCACCACCCGCGCCATCAACACTGCCCTCTGCAGTGCCCCCTGAGCTGTCGACGCCATCGCCACCTCCACCCTGAGTCGCCAGATTGTTGCTGGTGGGTTGGCCACTGCCGGAATTGGATTGATTGGGGTTGTTCTGCATGAGCATCTGCATCAGCTCCATCAGCAGAGTCATGATCTGCTGGGCCATGCCGGTTTGAGGGGTGGCCGTCTGATTATTGCTTCCCGACAGCGCACTGCTGGCGTCGGTTTGCGAGTCCTGGCTGCCGGGCGGCGCGAAGTTGACTTGCGATGGTGTTGAGTTGGCGAACAGCAAGGCGCTCGGGTCGATGACCTGATTGCCACTTGATCCACCATTGAGTGAGTGTTGCTGTCCGGACTTGCCACTCAGCGACGAAAAATCCGTGGGTGTGTTCAGATCCTGCAACGGGCGAGCCGACGAAACACCGATACTCATGATCGTTTACCTCTTTCAGGTCAGGGGGGAATCAATGGGCCTTGGGAATGCCGAACTGGTCCAGAACCGGATCGACGTTGTGGTCGAAGGCCTTCTGCGCCTTGTGTTTTTTCACCGCTTCGATGATGGCCGAGATCCCGAACCCAAGGCTCATGGCAGCATCGGCAATCCAGCCGACCACTGGAATCGAGGCCCCGATCGCAGCGCCGGCGGCCATGCCAGCGGCCTCCCCGGCCACCATGCCCGCGACCCTTCCACCCACTTTCGCCGCGACCTCACCCAAGCCCGCGCGACCTGCGGATTTGGCCACCGCATCGTAGCCTTGCTTGGCTGCTGACAACCCGGATTTGGTGCTGTCGTAGATGCCCTTGGCGGCATCGGTCTTGTCACCGCGGGCCAGCATGTCCGAGACAGACGCAAAGCCTGCGACCGACTGCAAGGCCGCCGGGCCCATTTTCGAGGCGACCTGCGCGGCCATGGACGGCGCATGGTTCTTGTCGCCCTGAGCGTTCCCCAGCAGCTTGCGGCCGGTCTTCGAGTCCTGCAGCTGGGCAAAGGTGGACTGAACATAATTCGATTGCTGGCCCTGCACGAAATCTTCAGGCAGCACACTGTCATACGCCGCTTTCTGCGCATCGGCGCTGTTCAACGCCTCTTCACCGTCGGCTTTTTTCTGGTGTAGCAACTGTTTGACGGCGCCGCCTTCGCTGAAGTTTTGCACGTAGGAATTCTGGACCTTGCCCTGCAAATCCGGACGCTGTCCCAAGACCTGCTGAGCGGTCGGTACAGTGGCGTGCGCACCCAGCAAATCCTTTTGCATCTGCAGTTGCGCCGACAGACCACCGAGGGCGCTGCTGTAGTCGGCGTTAGGCTTGTCCTTGCTGGTGGCCTTGTCAGCTGTGTTCAGATCGGTCTGCAACGCTTCGCCGCTGTTGACCTTTTGCATCTGCTCGTTGACCGCCTTTTGCAAGGTCGGTGTGCTGTTGACCAGGGCGCGGGACTGCTCCGGGATCTGCTTGTCGAGAAACGCCTGCACGTCGGGATCGGCCTGCAGCTGGCCGATTTTTTCGTTAAGCGCGTCTTCGGTTTTTTCCGTCTTGCGCAGGTCCTTGCCGGCGACCACGCTTTGCTGGGTCTGCTGCAACTTGACCATCACCGCGGCCTTCTGCTCGCCGCTATAGGCTGACGGGTTGTCAAAGACGTCCTTGCCCAGCTTGCTGATATCGGTGTTCGCCACGCAATTGAGGGTCGCGGCGTCGCTGAGCACGCTGGCAAATTCTCCACCATTGGTCGGCGCCTGTTTTTTGATCCAGTCACTGATGTTGCTGGCGCTGAACTGCTTGTCAGGGCTGTGGGCAGCCAGGGAGCGTCCTTGCAGACCGCCCTGATCGATCTGCGTCAGAAAGCCCGGCTGCGACCAGGTCTTGGCCGCCTGCTTGAGCGGCCCGCCCAGCCCTGGGTTGTCGTTTTGAATGGCTTTGAGGCCATCGGCGTTGGTCAGGTTGTTGACCTTGGTTTTGTCGTCGGCATCTGTTGCATGCTTTGGATCGGCGGCTCGGGTCAACGGCTCGTTAGCGCGCATCAAGGCGGCGCTGCGGACCAGATCCAGCGATTGCGGATCGGCGTCCGGATGGTCTTTCTGGTAGTTGGCAATGTCTTTGTCGCCACTGTCCGCGGCCTTTTGCATGTTCTTGGCAAACGATTTGAGATCACCGTCGGTGATTTTGCCGTCGGCCTTGCCGCCATGCTTGCCGGTGTCCACAGCGGTTTTCAGCGAGGGGTTGGCGTTGATGAAGTCCATGGCCTTGTCAGCGTCCGGGCCTTTTTCGGCAGCCATGCGCGCGGCGGCGATGGGCCGGTTCAGCTCTTTGGCCGCCTGCTCGCGCTGATCAGGCGGCAGGTTGGCGACCATCGGCGCCCAGCGCTCCAGCTCCTTAGGTGATGAATACTGCGAGTCGTCGAGAAAACTCGCCTCGGCGGCCTTGGGTTGATCGGCCGGTTTGCCGGTGGCCGTGGGGGCGCTCGGCTGGGTCGCATTGACATCGCTGACCGCGGCCGGTTTGTCGGCAGAGACCGGCGCTTGCGTTGGCGTGTCGGCAAGCGGGGTTTGGGTTGGCGCCTGCGTAGGTGTGCTGGTCGGGGATGCCTGAGTAGAGTCCGGTTGAGCTTGCGCATTGCCTTTGAACAGTTGAGCGAGTTGCGTCAGCAGGGACAGCAATTGTTTTTCCGTGGACTGCGTGTCGCCGGAGGGCTGCGCTGCGGCACCGCCAAACTGCACAGTGGAATTCGCCCCACCGCCTTGCGCCACAAGCCCGTTCGGCGTTTTAGGCGCGGACTTATCGAGCGGCGATTGCTTGATCGAATCGCCGCTGTCGGATTGGGGTGCGATACCGCTGTAAGGGCTGTTGGAAATACGCATGGGAGTCGCCATCCGGGCATGAAGGATGGCAACTGTGTGGTCCAGAACGAAAGTCAGTTCCGGGAAATATTTTTGTTTGTGTCCTGATGCTGCCAGGAGGGTGCTGGAACCCAGGTTACTGACGATCTGCAAGGCACTGGTAGCGAACCAATCACCGCGTAATTGCCTGAAACACCGCATCAGCAGGGTTTACTGCCGCTTCGCGCCAGATCGCGAGCAAGCTTGCTCCTACGCCCTCGGGGCCGAAGCGGGTTGTGGTGGGCTTACAGCTTTTGATTCTGGCCGAAGGCCGTAGGAGCCGGCTTGCCAGCGATCTGCCGGGCACCGGCAGCAAGACCATTCACCGCGCATTTGCCTGAAACACCGCATCAGCAGGGTTTACTGCCGCTTCGCGCCAGATCGCGAGCAAGCTTGCTCCTACGCCCTCCGGGCAGAAGAGGGTTGTGGCGAAGTCAGGGCTTTGCGGGCAGAAACAAGGTACGGCGGGCACATGGCTTTGCGGGGATCCAGAGTCCCTCCCCGCGCCCATCAATCCCGTTGATGACCACCATGAAGCCGATTGTCTTCAGGTTTTGAAAGCCTGGCGTAACATCGCCCCATCGTTACTGCCTCCATTGCCGACACGGACTACCGCCCATGACTGTTCACCTGATCAACGCCGCCGCTCTGACCGTCGCCACTGTCTTTCTGGTCAACCGCGCCTTCGCGCTCTACGACCTGATCAACGCGGCGTCCGTGTCCGAGCACATCTGAAACGGTCTCGCCGTTTCGGCTGCGCTCGGCGCGCGCCCATAGCCTCAGGCGAATGGGTCCATCTGCCGCTTCAGTTGCTCCCGCGCTCTGGACAAACGCGAACGCACCGTGCCGATCGGCACCCCCAGGGAGGTCGCGGTCTCCTGGTAATTGCCGTCCATCTCCAGTGATACCTCGATCACCCGCTGCATGTTCGAAGGCAGCGTGTCGATCGCCCTGGCCACTCGCACCAGTTGCCGAAGACCGTCGACCTGATGACCGATATCGCCATGGCTGTCGAGCTCGGAATGGGTGTGATCTTCCCAGCTTTCCTGATAGGGCTGGCGGTACATTTTGCGAAAGTGGTTACGGATCAAGTTCAGTGCGATGCCGCAAAGCCAGGTCTGGGGTTTACTGGCGTTCTGAAACTTGTGCTCGCTGCGCAGCGCCTCAAGAAAGGTGCATTGCAGGATGTCATCCACATCGTCCGGGTTCATCACACGCTTCTGAATGAACGCACGAATCATCTTCACCTGATCACTGGAAAGCTGGCGGATGCCTTGGGGCGGCTGGCGGCGGGCCGAAGGATCAATATCGAGTATCGCAAGACTTGGAAACATCAGGGCTCTTCCTTGTTTGAAGTGTGTTAGCCCTATAGCGATATGTGTGCCAGCCGTGTCTCGATCGTAAGCTATTGATATAACTAAATTATTATTTAACCCGCTCACCATCCTGTGCAAAATCTTGCGCGAGGACGCTGATTCGCGAACGGTTTTTGGCACAGATGGTTTGATTGCCGACTTGATGGAACCGTAATCGTCGTACGCCCCACTCAGAGCGCATGACCACGCTCAGAATCGTCCTATGAAGATCTCCGCTCCCGCTGTCACACAAGCGCTGCACGCTGTCGAGACCGCCGCGATCAACGCGGTGAAGAACGCGCCGATTCCGGTTGCGGCGCTGCGTGCCAATACGCCGAACATGGGTGGCACCTCGCCGCAGCAGGTATCGCGCTTTGCGGCGGCGCTGGTGCAGCAAAGCCGCAGTCTCGGGCAGCGCGAACTGTTGGCCAGCAGCAATGCACTGCAGTCACGGGCGGCAAAGCTCGGCGAGCTGTATCAACTGCTGATGGGCAGCCAGGACACGGGGCTGGACGACGCGGCACGCAAGATGCGCAAGCAATTGCAGAGCCAGCGAGCGGCCAGTCTGGAGCAGATACTGAGCTTCGCCGAAGGCGATCCGGCCCAGGCCCATGTGGTGCTGCAGGCGGCCAGAAAGCAGGCGCAGGCCGATGGAGCCATGGGTGAGCATGTGGTCCTCAGCCAGCAGTTGAAACTGCTGCGTCGCCAATACGGCAAACGCGCCCGGGCCGGTATCAACAGCGCCAAGGCGTTTGCCAGGTCCGGCATCGACAGCAAACGCCGTGGTGCGCTGCGCAAGCTGTACGACGTTGCGATTGCCGGGCAGCAGAACATAACGGGGCTGATCGACGCCTTGCTCAACGAGCAGGAGGAAGTCGGCCAGTTCGAACTCAATCTGCGTGACATGCGCAGTGCCATTGCCGACGACCTGTCGGCGCTCACGCCTTCTACCTCGCCCCAGCAATTACGCACGCTGATGCACGGCCTCAATACCGCGCGTCATGTGGCCACCCTGCTGCAAAGCTGCGAGCACCTGCTGGGGCGCATGCGCAACAAGAACCCCGGCCTGCAAGTGGACTCGGCGGCGTTTCTCAAACACCTGCTGGCACTGTCCGGCAAGGGCATGAGCCTGAATGAAACCCTGCAACTGACCCAGCACATCGGCGGCACCAAGCTTAAGCATCAGTTGGCCTTTCTTAACGGGCTGCGGCCCATGCTGCAGCAGTTGCCGATTTTGCTGTGGCGCGACATGAAGAGCCGACAAAGCGCGTTGGGCAACCTGCTCATCCTCATGGCCGAGCTGACTCGGCTGGAACAGAACCAGCTGCTCGGGGGCCTCGCCTGATGGATCGCGTTATCAACCTGCTCAACCAGCTCGCTCTGGCGGCGATGCGCCGTTCCGAAATCGTCGGTGCTTTCGTGGTCATCGCGATTGTCTTCATGATGATCACCCCGCTGCCCACGGGCCTGGTGGACGTGCTGATCGCCATCAACATCTGCATTTCCTGCCTGTTGATCATGCTCGCCATGCACCTGCCCCGACCGCTGGCGTTTTCGACCTTTCCGGCGGTGTTGCTGCTGACGACCATGTTCCGCCTGGCGCTGTCGATTTCCACCACACGCCTGATCCTGCTCAATCAGGACGCCGGGCACATCGTCGAAGCGTTCGGCCAGTTCGTGGTCGGCGGCAACCTGGCGGTCGGCATGGTGATCTTCCTGATCCTCACGGTGGTCAACTTTCTGGTGATTACCAAAGGCTCGGAGCGGGTCGCCGAGGTGGGGGCACGCTTTACCCTGGATGCCATGCCCGGCAAGCAAATGTCCATCGACAGTGACTTGCGAGCCAACTTGATCAGCGTCCACGAAGCGCGCAAGCGCCGCTCCGAACTGGGTAAGGAAAGCCAGCTGTTCGGGGCCATGGACGGCGCGATGAAGTTCGTCAACGGCGACGCCATCGCCAGCCTGATCATTGTCGCGATCAACATGATCGGTGGCATCGCCATCGGCGTGGTCCAGCACAACATGAGCGCGGGCGATGCGCTGCAGGTCTACACCGTGCTGACCATCGGTGACGGCCTGATCGCGCAGATTCCGGCGCTGTTGATCTCGGTAACCTGCGGCATGATCATCACCCGCGTGCCTGACGAGGAGCGCGCAGAGGCCAACATCGGCCGGCAGATCGCCGAGCAGATCACCAGCCAGCCCAAGGCGTGGATCATCGCTGCCGTGGCCATGCTCGGTTTCGCTGCCCTGCCCGGCATGCCGACGACGGTGTTCATCGTCATCGCCATCATCTGCGGCACCGGCGGCCTGCTGCAGTTGCACCGGGCCAAACCCAAGGCCGAGCAAGCGCAAGCGGTGGCCGTTGCGCCGGAAATGAATGGGCGTGAAGACCTGCGCACCTTCTCCCCGAGCCGCCAGTTCGTGCTGCAGTTTCACCCCAGTCAGAACCCGGCGCAGATCGAAGCGTTGGTCAGCGAAATTCGCCAGCGTCGCAACCGACTGGTGGTGCAATACGGCTTGACCCTGCCCTCCTTCATCATCGAGCAGGCTGAACATCTGCCACCCGACGAATTTCGTTTTTCGGTCTACGAGGTGCCGTTGCTCAAGGCCACGTTCACCCAAAGCCACGTCGCGGTGGAGGCGCGCCTGCTCGAAGAATCACCCGATGCCGGCGTTTACGGCAGTGTCGAACGCCAGGAAGGCCAATGGGTGTGGCTGCCGGCCGACGATCCGCAGTTGCAGGACCACCAGGTCGAGCGGGTCGATGCCATGACCCTGATCATCGAGCGCATGGAACGCGCACTGCAGTCCTGTGGCCCGCAATTCATCGGCCTGCAGGAGACCAAGGCGATTCTTGGCTGGCTGGAAAGCGAACAGCCGGAGCTCGCCCAGGAAATGCAGCGCGTGCTGCCCCTGGCGCGGTTCTCTGCAGTGTTGCAGCGCCTGGCATCGGAATGCGTGCCACTGCGCGCGATCCGGGTCATCGCTGAAACCCTGATCGAACATGGCCAGCACGAGCGTGAAGTCACTGTGCTCGCCGACTACGTGCGCATTGCTTTGAAGTCGCAGATCTATCATCAGTATTGCGGCGCCGAAGGGCTGCTGGTGTGGGTGCTGACCCCGGAAAGCGAAGGCATTTTGCGCGACGGCCTGCGCCAGACCCAGACCGAGACCTTCTTCGCCCTGGACAACGAGACCAGCCAGTTGCTGGTGCAGCAACTGCACATCGCCTTCCCGGTGCGCACCAGCGAACGTGCGGTGCTGTTGGTTGCACAGGACCTGCGCAGCCCGCTGCGCACGTTGTTGCAGGAAGAGTTCTACCACGTGCCAGTGCTGTCCTTCGCCGAGATCAACAACGCGGCGCAGGTCAAGGTGCTCGGCCGCTTCGATCTGGAAGAAGAGCTCGATGAGCTGGATAACGAGTACGCCGCTTGAGTTCCTGGAGAGCCTCGCATGTTTGAATTACGGGTATTGACCGGCCTGCATCAGGGCGCCGCACTGCCGCTGGTGGGTGAGCAATGGGCGATTGGTTCGGATGCCGAGCAGGACCTGGCACTGCACGACCCGGGCGTGGAGCAGGTGCATTGTCGCCTGCAACGTCAGGGTGACAGCTGGGTGCTGAATGCAGCCGAGGGCAGCATCGGCGATCAGGAAGGTCATCGCCACTCGACCGCTGAACTGACCCCCAATACCGCTTTCGTGCTCGGCTCGGTGTGGCTCTGCGTGTCGGCGGCTGAAGATGCCTGGCCTTCGGTACCGGCGGTGATTCAACCACCGCCCGCCCAAGCGCAAGCCGAGCCGCAACCGCAAGCTCGCGCCAGCGCGCCGCCATTGGAAAAAGTCGAATCGCGCTCACGCCTGCTCAACCGCACCACCGGCGTGGTCATCGGTGTGCTGCTGGGGATCGCTGGCAGCGCGTGGAGCCTGACGCGCAGTAGCGCGCCTGAGTCAATGGCTGCAACTGCTGCGGTCCACCCGTCCGCACAGATCGCGCAAAAGGCCAGACCCGCTTCTGAACCGGCGCACAAGCGCATCCAACTGACCCACATTGATGACGCCCGGCGCCAGCTCAACACCATGCTCAGCGAGCGCCTGCTCAGCGGAGTCAACGTCCAGCAGACACCCGAGGGCCTGACCCTGAGCGGCAACCTCAAGGCCGAGTCACAGTTGGTGTATCAGCGCATGCTCCAGCGCTTCAAGGATCGCTATGACGCGCCAGTGGCCCTGATCGACAACGTTACAACCTCGAGCAACGGCTTGCCCTTCACCATCGTGCAGATCATGTCCGGGCCTCAGGCGCATCTGGTCACCGCCGACGGTCATCGCCTGTATGTCGGCGATGAACTGGCCGGTCTGCGCCTGACCCGCATTGACGATAACCGCATTCAGTTCGATGGCGAGCGGCATTACGAGGTGAACTGGTGAACGCCGCCCTCGACCAGTGGAAAACCGAGCAGACAAGGCGCTTGAGCAGCTTTTCGGCAGTGCAGGTCAGCGGCCGGGTGAGCGCGGTCAGCGGTATCTTGCTGGAGTGCCAGATTCCGGCAGCCAAGGTCGGCGACCTGTGCGAGGTGAGCAAGGCTGACGGCAGCACCATGCTCGCCGAAATCGTCGGTTTCACCCGTGACTGCACGCTGCTCAGCGCGCTGGGTACACCCGACGGCGTTCAGGTGGGCGCGCATATCCGGCCATTGGGTATGGCTCACCGCATCGGCGTAGACGACAGCCTGCTGGGCAGCGTGCTTGACGGCTTCGGCAGACCGTTGCAGGGGGATTCACAAGGCGCGTTCGCCGGTCCCGGTGACCGCCGGGTGACGGTGCCGGTGATCGCCGACGCCTTGCCGCCGACCCAGCGCCCGCGCATCAGCAACGCCCTGCCCACCGGTGTGCGCGCCATCGACAGCGCGATTTTGCTGGGCGAAGGCCAACGGGTCGGACTGTTCGCCGGTGCCGGATGCGGCAAGACCACGCTGATGGCAGAACTGGCGCGCAACATGGCGTGCGATGTGATTGTGTTCGGCCTGATCGGCGAACGAGGCCGAGAGCTGCGCGAGTTCCTCGACCATGAACTCGACGCCACCCTGCGCAGCCGCTCGGTGCTGGTCTGCGCCACGTCGGACCGTTCGAGTATGGAGCGCGCACGCGCAGCCTTCACGGCTACGGCCATCGCCGAGGCCTATCGCGCCCGAGGCATGAAGGTGCTGTTGCTGCTGGACTCCCTGACCCGTTTCGCCCGGGCCCAGCGCGAAATCGGCATCGCGGCCGGTGAACCCTTGGGCCGTGGCGGCCTGCCGCCCTCGGTCTATACCCTGCTGCCACGCCTGGTCGAACGCGCCGGGATGAGCGAAAACGGCTCGATCACCGCGCTGTACACCGTACTCATCGAACAGGATTCGATGAACGACCCGGTGGCCGATGAAGTGCGCTCGCTGCTGGACGGCCATATCGTGCTGTCACGCAAACTGGCCGAACGCGGCCACTACCCGGCCATCGACGTGCAGGCCAGCATCAGCCGGATTATCAGCAACGTCACCGGCCGCGAACACCAGCAGGCGAACAACCGGTTGCGGCGGCTGATGGCGGCCTACAAGCAGGTGGAAATGCTCCTTCGCCTGGGTGAATACCAGCCTGGCAGCGACCCGGTCACCGACTGTGCGGTGCAACTCAACGAACCGATCAACGCCTTTCTGCGCCAGGACCTGCGCGAACCGGTGCCGCTTGAGGAAACCCTGGACGCCTTGATGCGCTTGACTTCGCAATTGCCGGAGTGAGGGGTGGGTCATGCCTGAGAAAATGAATGCGGTTAGCGATGGCCATGAGGGCTTGAGAATACTTTCCTGTGGGAGCTGCAGCAGCTGTGCGACAGCCATGAAGGTGGTGGGGTCAGTCACCAAAGGCAGTGGCTGGGATAGTACCGTCGCTGCCGTCGTAACCTCCGGCGTCTCCTACGGTGCTGGGTCGTGGGCGAGAATGAGGGATGCAGCTTGAAAATGTTTTCCTGTGGGAGCTGCTGGAGCTGCGCGACAGCCGTGAGGGCGGCGGGTCGGTCACCTCATGCAATGGTTGGAATTGCGCCTGCGCGTACAGGTGCGAAGTCGTCGGGTAACAAGGGGCTTGGCTGATGGAAGAAGAACTGGAAATCGACCCGCAACAGTTGGCCATGGAACACGTCATCAGCGTGCTTACGCCGCTGCGCCAGCACCGCCAGGCCAGTGCCGAGCGCGCGCAGCGCAAGGCTCAGCAGGCGCTTTTGGACATGCAGGCGCATCTGCAGCAAACCCGTGAAGCCCTGGGCCAGGAGCGAGTCAATCAGCGCGAACGGCGGCAGGTTCTGAGTGAGGCGAATCTGTACAAAACCCTGTCGCTCAATGACCTCGATCACTGGCATGAAAAGGAAAACCGCATGCTCGATCGCCTGGCCTACATCCGCCAGGACATCGAGCAGCAAAGGATGAGCATCGACGACCAGCGACAGCGCCTGCAGCAAGCCAACGCTGTGGCAAAAGCTTCGCAACGGGCCGTGGAAAAGCTGGCCTGTCTGGCCGAAGCCCTCAATGAACCAGACGCTCAATAAATAAGGCCCAGTCCCGATGAATACACCGATCAAGTCGCCGCCACGCCCGCAAGCCTCGCCGACGCAACGTCCCGCGCCTACGGAATCGGCCGTGTCAAACACCACTCGCTCCAGCGTCGGTGGCCTGCGTCGTGGCGAAGCCGAGCGTTTGCGTTCGACCTGGCATCAGACCGACCCGAGCGAGGCCCTGAGTGCGGACGGCATGTTTTTTTCGCAACTGCTGGTGCCTGCGGTCGGCGAGCAGCCCGATCAATCCGGCTTCGGCGGCAGCGCTCTGAACCTGTTGCCTCCCGGCGACGGCGTGCCCACTGCCTTGATCGACGAACTGGCAGAGCGACTTCCCGTACAGCCCGACGGACCATTCAGCGTGACCCTGCTGATGCCGAATCTGGGCCGCGTGCAAGTCAATGCCAACAAGCGCGACAACCAGTGGAGCGTGGAGTTGGCGTTCGCTCGACGTGGTGTGCTCTCGCGTTTGCGGCCCCATCAGCGCGCCTGTGAAAGTGCGCTGGCCGACGCCCTGGGCCAGGACGTCGATCTGTCTTTTCATCAGGAGCGCGAGGCATGAATGCATGGGCGTTGCGCAAAGTCGATTCGACGGCGGCCCGCTTCAGTCGCCGGCTGGGCGCCGGGGCAAGCCTGGCATTTGATGCACAGGGATTGGCAGGCGAATTGACGCTGCGTCCGCATGCCGCCGGCGATGCGTTAGCGCATCCGATCAACTGGTTCGATAGCGCCATCGGCGTGTTCGGTCTGAGTGATGCCAGCGCCATGCTGAGCCTGATGGGAGAACTGCCGGTCACCCTCGCAGGCGAGGCGCAGTCCTGGTACTGGCAAATGCTCAACCAGCGATTCAGTCCCGCCATCGCGGAACTGCTTTCGCCTGTCGAGCCACTCAGCAATGTCACTGCACTGTCAGACCCTGCATCGTCAGCCATTGCGCTGACCTGTCGGGTTCAGCTGCGCCTGGGCGAAGAGTCGCTGCACGGATGGCTCCACGCTGACGCCGAGGTGCTGTTGAGGTTGCTGGACGGCCCCCGATGGCAATTCCATCGGCAAACGCTCGATGAGCACTGGCCGGTCCATCAGCCAGTAGAACTGGGCCAGCTGTCGTTGAGCCTTGCGCAACTGGCGTCACTGCAACCGGGAGACGTGTTGCTACCGTCACTGTGCAACTTCGACAGCGACGGTAATGGCCGCCTGCAACTGGGCGGCCGGCAATGGGCAGTGCAGACCGACAGCCACGAACGACAGCTGTATGTACGGCTCAGCCACGAGGAAGACCTGGAACATGGCCAATGAAGCGCTCTACGACGAAGAGCTGGAAACCTCCACCGATGACGACTACGAACAGTCGCCCGAGGGCTATGACACCTATGTCGCTGAGGACCCGTCGGCGGCGGGCGACACCGACTGGCAGCAGCAGGCTGAGGAGCCTGAATCGGCGTACGAACCCACCTACGCCAATGCGGGTGCCCAACCGCTGGACGCACTCGACCGCTTGCCAATGGCTCTCACCCTGCGCTGCGGCAGCCTCAACCTGACCCTGGGCGACCTGCGGCGGATTTCCGCGGGCACGGTGCTGGAAGTCAGCGGCATCACCCCTGGCTTCGCCACCTTATGCCACGGCGAACGCGTTGTGGCCGAAGGTGAACTGGTGGATGTCGACGGTCGGCTCGGGCTGCAAATCACCCGCATGGCGTCGCCCGCATGATCATGGACGGGATGAACCCGGTACTGCTGGCGCTGTTCCTTGGTGCCTTGTCGCTGATTCCGTTTCTGCTGATCGTCTGTACGGCCTTTCTGAAGATTGCCATGACGCTGCTGATCACCCGCAATGCCATCGGCGTGCAGCAGGTGCCGCCGAACATGGCGATGTACGGCATCGCACTGGCGGCGACCATGTTCGTCATGGCGCCGGTGGCCCATGAAATCCAGCAGCGTGTTCACGATCACCCGCTGGAAATGGGCAGTACCGACAAGCTGCAAGCCAGCGCCAGCACGGTCATCGAACCGCTGCAACGCTTCATGACCCGCAACACCGATCCCGACGTCAGCGCTCACCTGCTCGATAACACCCAGCGCATGTGGCCCAAGGACATGGCCGACAAGGCGACCAAGAACGACCTGCTGCTGGCGGTTCCGGCTTTCGTGCTCTCGGAGTTGCAGGCCGGTTTCCAGATCGGCTTTCTGATCTACATCCCGTTCATCGTCATCGACCTGATCGTGTCCAACCTGTTGCTGGCGCTGGGCATGCAAATGGTCTCGCCGATGACCATCTCCCTGCCCCTCAAGCTGCTGCTGTTCGTGCTGGTGCAAGGCTGGACCCGCCTGCTCGACAGCCTTTTCTATTCGTATATGTGAGGCAGCGATGGAAGCGTTGGCGTTGTTCAAGCAGGGCATGTTCCTGGTAGTGATCCTCACCGCCCCGCCGCTGGGCGTCGCAGTGCTGGTGGGCGTGATCACCTCGCTGATCCAGGCGCTGATGCAGATTCAGGATCAGACGCTGCCCTTCGGTATCAAACTGGCGGCGGTTGGCCTGACCCTGGCAATGACCGGGCGCTGGATCGGCGTCGAGCTGATTCAGTTCATCAACATGGCGTTCGACCTGATCGCCCGCTCCGGCGGTGCGCACTAGATGCCGTTCGACGCCCAGGGGCTGTTCGAGCTGATGCTGGGCATGGGCCTGGCTGCCGCGCGCCTGCTGCCGTGCATGATTCTGGTCCCGGCCTTCTGCTTCAAATACCTCAAGGGCCCTTTGCGCTACGCGGTGGTGCTGGTGGTGGCGATGGTCCCGGCACCGGCGATCAGTCGGGCGCTGTCTTCGTTCGAAAACGACTGGTTCTCTATCGGCGCGCTGCTGCTCAAGGAGGCCGTGCTCGGAACGTTGCTGGGGCTGTTGCTGTATGCGCCGTTCTGGATGTTTGCGTCGGTGGGTGCACTGCTCGACAGCCAGCGTGGCGCCCTGAGCGGCGGCCAGCTCAACCCGGCGCTGGGACCGGATGCGACGCCGCTGGGCGAGCTGTTCCAGGAAACCCTGATCATGCTGGTAATCCTCTCCGGGGGCCTGTCGTTGATCACACAGGTGATCTGGGACAGCTATCAGGTATGGCCACCCACCGCGTGGCTGCCGGGCATGACGGTCCAGGGGCTGGACGTGTTTCTCGAACAACTGAACCAGACCCTGCAACACATGATGCTGTATGCCGCGCCCTTCATAGGCTTGCTGCTGCTGATCGAAGCGGCGCTGGCGATCATCGGCTTATATGCCCAGCAGTTGAATGTCTCGATCCTCGCCATGCCAGCAAAAAGCATGGCGGGTATTGCGTTTCTGTTGATCTACCTGCCCACGCTGCTGGAGTTGGGCAATGGTCAGATCCTGCAACTGGCTGACCTCAAGCACCTGCTGACGCAACTGGTGCCGGCGCCCTAAGCGGAAACCCCCATGAGCGAGAAAACAGAGAAAGCCACGCCCAAACAGCTGCGCGACGCCCGCGAAAAGGGTCAGGTCGGGCAAAGCCAGGATTTGAGCAAACTGTTGGTGCTGCTGGTGGTCAGCGAGGTCACCTTGGGGTTGGCCGACGAAAGCGTAGCGCGTCTGCTGCACCTGCTGTCGCTGGCGTTTCAGGGCATCGGCAAACCCTACCTGCACACCATCGAGCAGGTCGCCAGCGAAGGCACGACGGTGCTGATCGGCTTTATTCTGAGCAGCGTCGGCGTGGCCATGTTGATGCGCCTGATCGGCAGTTGGGTGCAGATCGGCTTTCTGTTCGCCCCCAAGGCGTTGAAGCCCGACATCAACAAGCTCAACCCGTTTGCCCATGCCAAGCAAATGTTCTCGGCGCAGAACCTCACCACCCTGCTGCTAAGCGTGCTTAAGGCGGTCGCGATTGCCGTGACGTTGTACGTGGTGGTCAAACCGTCGCTGGGGGCGTTGATCCTGCTGTCCAACACCGACCTGACGACGTATTGGCATTCGCTGCTGCAGCTGTTTCGCCACATCCTCAGGGCGACCCTTGGCCTGTTGCTGGTGATCGCCGCTGTCGACTTTGCACTGCAAAAGTACTTTCACGCCAAGAAGCTGCGCATGAGTCATGAGGACATCAAGAAGGAATACAAACAGTCCGAGGGCGATCCGCACGTCAAAGGCCATCGTCGGCAACTGGCCCACGAGCTACTCAACCAGGCCCCGAGCGCGCCGCCCAAACCGGTGGAAGACGCTGACATGCTAGTGGTCAACCCGACCCACTATGCCGTGGCGCTGTACTACCGGCCCGGGCAGACTCCGTTGCCGCAGATTCACTGCAAAGGCGAAGACGACAACGCCCTGGCGCTGATCGCCCGGGCCAAAAAGGCCGGGATTCCGGTGGTGCAAAGCATCTGGCTGGCGCGGACGTTGTACAAGGTCAAACCCGGCAAATACATCCCCCGACCGACGTTGCTGGCGGTCGCGTATATCTATCAGGTGGTACGGCAACTGGAAGAGGTGACCGATGAAGTGATTCGGATCGAAGAGGAGTGAATCCAGGTCTGGGCGCGCAAAGCTCTGTGGGATGAGCTTGGTCGGGGCCACCTTGGGACGAAGGCGGATACCCGATCGTGTACACACGCAATCCTGACCCATCAACCCGTCGGCAACTTCCTCTGCGCCACGTCCTGATTGACCGGCAAGGCGAAGCGAAACGTCGCCCCCTGCCCTGTTATATCGAGCAGTTCGATCCGGTGCCCGTGCAGTTGCAGAATCTGATGCACGATACGCAACCCCAACCCGCCGTCGCGCCGAGCACCACCGATGTTGAATGGCCGCAGGAACAGGCCCTCGCGCAGCTCGGCGGCGATGCCCGGCCCGCTGTCGCTGACCGTCACCTCGACGCTGGACCCTTTGGGCAGCAGCGACACCGTGACTTCCCCTTGGGCCGGCGTATGCCGCAATGCGTTGTCCAGCAGGTTGGTCAACACTCTTTCGATCAGTCCCAGATCCGCATAGACCCCAGGAATCGAGGGGGCAAATTTCGGCGTCAGGGTGACGGCCTTGGCTTCGGCGCTGAGTTCGAATTTCTGGAAAATGTCCTGCACCAGGTCCGTCAGCGAGAAGCGCTCCACCACCGGCACCACGAAACCATGCTCCAGCCGCACCAGTTCGAGCAGTGACTGCGCCAGCCCGCCGACTTTGCGGCTTTGATCCAGGGCAATGCCCAGATAACGCCGCCGTTCCTCGGGGCTCAGGCTGGCGTCCTTGACCGACAGCACTTCCAGATAGCCGTGCAACGAGGCCAGGGGCGTGCGCAGGTCATGGGAAATATTCGCCACCAATTCGCGACGGTCCTGACTCTGCCGAGTCAGGGTTTGCCACTGTTCGCTCAGGCGGTTCTGCATCTGTTTGAAGGTTACCTCAAGGACAGCGATTTCGTCATGTCCCTGACGCACGGGTTGCGCTGCTGTCTCAGGCAACGCCAAAGGCGCGGCGTTGATGTCGAAGTGGCTGACTGAATCGGTCAGCCGACGCAGCGGCCGGGTGATCCAGCCAAAGGCGGCAAGACCGGCCAACAGGCACAGCAAGGCGATCAGCCCGATCGACCATAACGCCGTGCTGAGGGCCTCGCTGGTGGCGCCACGTTCGGCGAAGCGATCATGGGCTTCGCCCAGCAGCACCACATACAGAAAGCCCGCCGGTTTGCCCATGACCATCAGCGGAGCAGCGCTGAAGACCTTGCGTGCGTCCATGCTGCGCGGGTCATCACCCAGGATCGGCAGCGCGTCGCCTCGCAGCAGCCGGCTCACCGGCGCCAGATCGATACGATCACGCAGGACGCGATCCCGGGGCGCGGCGTCGCCGACGATCTTGCCGTCGACATCCAGCAGGTACACCTCAACGCTGGGGTTGACGCGCATCAGTTGGCCGAACAGCTCGCGCACCGCGTCCGGTTTCAGGCCGTTGGCGTCCATCAACTGGGTGTCGCGGGCGATGTGCTGCGCCAGGTCCCGGGATAAACCCTGCACCACTTCCAGCTCGTGCATCTTGCTGGAGCGCACCTGCAGCAGCACCGAGGTGCCGCAGCAGATCAACAGCAACAACGCAAAGACCAGCGACAGGCGCTGGGTCAGGGTCATGTTCACGAGGCGTCCCCTGGCTCGGCAAACTTATAGCCGCGGCCCCAGACCGTCAGGATGCGCAGCGGCTGCGCCGGGTCAGCCTCGATCTTGGCCCGCAGGCGATTGATGTGGGTGTTGACGGTGTGCTCGTAGCCTTCATGGTTGTAGCCCCACACCGAATTCAGCAGGTCCAGTCGCGAAAACACCTTGCCGGGCTGGCGCGCAAAGAAGTACAGCAGGTCGAATTCCCGCGGCGTCAGGTCCAGCAGCCGACCTTCCAGCACCGCTTCGCGGGTCAACGGGTCGATAGACAAACCGGCGCTGGACAGGCTGCCAGCCTCCATCTTCAGGTTGCGGGCCATGGCGTCCACCCGGCGCAGCAACGCCTTGACCCGAGCCACCAACTCCATCATCGAGAACGGTTTGGCCAGGTAATCGTCGGCGCCCAGTTCCAGGCCGAGAATACGGTGCATTTCGCTGGAGCGGGCGCTGGTGATGATAATCGGCGTGTAACGGGTCATGGCCCGGGCACGGCGGCAGATTTCCAGGCCGTCGACGCCCGGCAGCATCAGGTCCAGGATCAGCGCGTCCCAGCCGCCCTGCTCCAGCAGGCGCAGGCCCTGTTCGCCGTCGGCGCTGTGCACCACTTCAAAGTGCTCGTCGCGCAGGTGCAGGCAAATCAGGTCGGCGATGTGGTGATCGTCCTCGACCACCAGAATGCGTTTGGGCTGATCCATCGAAAGCAAACCTTGTCGGCGCTGGGTGCGCGATGGGCTCATTGTGCCGATTTTATCGCCGCTCAGTTATCACGAATTGTTTAACTCTCGGTGAGGATTCCGGGAACAGCCCGGGCCCAGGCTTGTGTCATCGCCTCACCGCTGCATCGATGCACCGTGCGATTCCGCACGGGCCGTGCCAAGGAGACATCTCATGCTTTCGAGAAGACAGTTCATGGTGCTGAGCAGCAGCGTCGGCGTGGCCGCCACTGCGCTGGGCGTGCTGCCCAGGTTCGCCAATGGCCAGATCATCCTCCAAGACGCGCCGGTGGGCACCTTCGAGGTTAGCCACAGCGATGCCCAATGGCATGCACTGCTCAGTGATGATCAATTCCAGGTGCTGCGTCGCGAAGCCACCGAGCGGCCCTACAGCAGCCCGTTGAACGACGAACACCGCGACGGCACGTTTGCCTGCGCGGGGTGCCAGTTGCAGCTGTTTGCCTCGACCACCAAATTTGACAGCCATACCGGCTGGCCCAGCTTCTGGGCACCGCTGGACAACGCCACGGCCATCCGCACCGATACCTCGTTTGGCGTAGTGCGCAAGGAAGTCCACTGCCGCCGCTGCGGTGGGCACCTGGGCCACGTCTTCACCGACGGCCCGAAACCCACGGGGCTACGCTACTGCATGAATGGCCTGGCGATGAGTTTTGCCCAGGTGCAGAGTGAATAAGCGATCTAGCCGTCAGGCTACGGGAGGTACGAGCGTGACACCGTGTTTGCACCCACAAGAATACCCAGTCCATCCGAAGGGAATTAACCCATGCTGCTAATCATCCTCGCCTACCTCGGCGGCGTGCTGACCATCGTCAGTCCATGCATCCTTCCCGTGCTGCCATTCGTGTTCGCGCGCACCGGTCAGCCTTTCGTGCGCAGCGGTTTGCCCTTGCTGGTGGGCATGGCCGTGACCTTTGCCCTGGTCGCCACGCTCGCGGCGGTCGGCGGTGGCTGGGTGGTGCAGCTCAATCAGTATGGCCGTGACCTGGCGCTGATCTTTGTCGCGCTGTTCGGCCTTACTCTGCTGCTGCCCAAACTTGCCGAGCGTCTGACGCGCCCCCTGGTGGCAGCAGGCAGTCGCCTGTCGGAAAACGCAGGCGTAGATGCCAGGCCCAGCCCTTGGGCCTCATTCATGATCGGTGTCGCCACCGGCCTGCTCTGGGCACCCTGCGCCGGCCCGATCCTGGGTCTGGTGTTGACCGGTGCCGCTTTGCAAGGCGCGAGCGTTGGCACCACCTTGTTGCTGCTGGCTTACGCAGCAGGGGCTGCCACATCGCTGGCCCTGGCACTGCTGCTCGGTGGCAAAGTGTTCAGCGCGATGAAACGCTCGCTCGGCGCCGGCGAATGGATTCGTCGCGGTCTGGGCGCGGCCATGCTGGCGGGCGTCGCGGCCATCGCGCTGGGCCTGGACACCGGCGTCCTGGCCCGCATTTCAACAGCCTCCACCGGCGGGCTCGAGCAGTCGCTGGTCGGTCGCCTCACTGGTAAGACCTCAACCTCCCAAGGCAGCAGCCTGTTCCCAGATGGAGCGATGATGGCGGCAAAGAACAGCACGCAAAACCTGCCGATCGAAGGTCAGCTGCCGTCGCTCGATGGCGCGGTGCAGTGGCTGAACTCCGCGCCACTGACCGCCGAACAACTCAAGGGCAAGGTGGTGCTGGTCGACTTCTGGACCTACTCGTGTATCAACTGCCTGCGCACCCTGCCCTACGTCAAAGCCTGGGCGGACAAGTACCGCGATCAGGGGCTGGTGGTGATCGGTGTGCACGCCCCTGAATTCGCGTTCGAGCGCGATGTGAAAAACGTCACCAAGGCCATGACCGATCTGGGTATCCACTACCCGGTGGCCATCGACAACGACTACACCATCTGGCGCGCCTTCGATAACCAGTATTGGCCTGCCCACTACTTCGCCGATGCCAAGGGACAGATTCGCTATCACCACTTCGGCGAAGGCGCCTACGACGAGTCCGAGCGAGTGATTCAAGCGCTGCTGCGTGAAGCCGGCAACCGGCAGGTCGCCACTGATCTGATCGACGCCAATGGCAATGGCGTACTACAAGCCGCAGACACGGGCGAAGTGAAATCGCCAGAGACCTACCTGGGCTTCGAACGCGCCGAGAACTTCGTCTCCCCCGGCGGCGCCCAGGGTGACCGCGTGGCCAGCTACAGCACGCCGCCGAGCCTGACGCTGAACAGTTGGGGGCTGGACGGCCAGTGGAACATCGGCTCGGAACGCGCCAGCCTGAGCGCGGCCAACGGCAAGATCGTTTATCGCTTCCATGCCCGTGACCTGCACCTGGTGCTAGGCCCCGGCAGTGACGGAAAACCGGTCCGCTTCAAGGTCTTTGTCGACGGCAAGGCCCCCGGCGACGCCCACGGCAGCGACGTTGCACCCGATGGCAGCGGCACCGTGACCGAGCAGCGTCTGTACCAACTAGTGCGCCAGCCGGGGGATATTACCGACCATACCTTCACCATTGAATTCAGCGATCCGGGCGTGTCGGCTTACGCCTTTACCTTTGGTTGATTGGCCACTTTCCAGGAGTGTCAGACATGAAAAGATTCAGCGTCTCAAGCTTCACTACCAGGTTGCCTGCCTGGCGTCGCACAAGCCTGCACCTGCTGGCCGGGGCGGTATTGCTGCAAACCGCCGCCTGTACGTTCGCGGGCGAAGACGCGGTGAGCATTGCACCGCCGCAGAAGGACGAAGCGGTCAGCACCCAGGGCACGGAAACAGCGGTGCTGGCCGGCGGTTGTTTCTGGGGCGTGCAGGGCGTATTTCAGCATGTGCAGGGGGTCAAGCAGGTGGTTTCCGGCTACGCCGGCGGCAAGGCCGACACCGCGCAATATGATCGCGTGAGCGAGGGTGATACCGGGCATGCCGAGTCGGTGGAGATCACCTTTGATCCGGCGCAGGTCAGCTATGGCACGCTGTTGCAGATTTTCTTCTCGGTGGCCCATAACCCCACCGAACTTAACCGCCAGGGTCCGGATCAGGGCACGCAATATCGTTCGGCCATTTTCCCGGAAAGCCCCGAACAACAGGCAGTGGCGCAGGCCTATATCGCTCAGCTGGATACGGCCAAGTCCTTCCACGCGCCTATCGTGACCAAAATCGAGCCTTACAACGGGTTCTATCCGGCGGAGGACTACCATCAGAACTTTCTGACGACGCACCCGGCCTACCCGTACATCGTGGTCAACGACCTGCCCAAGGTCGGGCAGCTCAAGCACTTGTTCGCCGGGCGCTACAGCGAGCAGCCGGTGCTGCTGAAGACGTCCCGGTAAACGCGCAAGGGCCAGGGGCTTAACCCTGGCCCTTGCAGTCGCCTCCTATAACGCGCTCTTACCAGCGTGTTACTTCGGCGCGATTGCGCTGTCCACCAACACCTGCGCCTCAGCCACAAGACGCTTGAGGTGATCTTCGCCCTTGAAGCTTTCGGCGTAGATCTTGTAGATGTCCTCGGTGCCCGACGGACGCGCCGCGAACCAGCCGTTCTCGGTGATGACCTTCAAACCGCCAATCGCTTGATCGTTGCCCGGCGCTTTGCTGAGGATGCTTTCGATCTTCTCCCCCGCCAGTTCGGTCGACGTGACCTGCTCCGGCGACAACTTGCTCAGCAACGCCTTCTGCTCGAAGTTGGCCTTGGCTTCGACCCGGGTCGATACCGGCTCGCCCAGTTCATCGGTCAGTGCCTGGTACATCTCGCTCGGGTCGCGGCCCTTGCGAGCACGAATTTCGGCCGCCAGCAGCGCGGGGATCAGACCGTCCTTGTCGGTGGTCCAGACCGTGCCGTCACGGCGCAGGAACGAGGCACCCGCACTCTCCTCGCCGCCAAAGCCCAACGTGCCTTCGTACAAGCCTTGCGCGAAGAACTTGAAGCCCACCGGCACTTCATACAACCGGCGGCCCAGACGCCGGGTCACGCGATCGATCATGCCGCTGCTGACAACGGTCTTGCCAACCGCTGCATCGGCACGCCAATCGGGGCGGTTCTGGAACAGGTAGTCGATGGACACCGCCAGATAGTTGTTCGGCGCCAGCAGCCCACCGGTCGGGGTCACGATGCCATGGCGGTCGTGATCCGGGTCGCAGGCGAACGCCACCTGGAAACGATCCTTGAGGCCGATCAGGCTTTGCATGGCAAAGTTCGACGACGGGTCCATGCGGATCTTGCCGTCCCAATCCACGCTCATGAAGCGGAAGGTGGGATCGACGAACTTGTTCACCACTTCCAGGTTCAGGCCGTAGTGCTCACCGATCGCCGACCAGTAACGCACGCCAGCGCCGCCCAACGGATCGACGCCAAGACGCAGCTCGGCGCCCTTGATGGCGTCCATGTCGATGACGTTTTTCAGGTCGGCGACGTAGGTGTTGAGGTAGTCATGACGATGCGTGGTGGCGGCACGCAGCGCCTTCTCAAGGGTCATGCGCGTTACGCCGATGATTTTCTCGGCGAGCAACTCGTTGGCCTTGGTCTCGATCCACTTGGTGATATGCGAGTCGGCCGGGCCACCGTTGGTGGGGTTGTACTTGAAGCCGCCGCTTTCCGGCGGGTTGTGCGACGGGGTGATGACGATACCGTCGGCCAGACCCGACGTACGACCCCGGTTGTAGCAAATGATGGCGTGGGACACGGCTGGCGTCGGCGTGTATTCGTCGCCCTCGGAAATCATCACATTGACGCCGTTGGCCGCCAGCACTTCCAGGGCCGACGCGGCAGCGGGTGTGGACAAGGCATGGGTATCAGCCCCGAGGAACAGTGGGCCGTCGATGCCGTGGGCCTGACGATACAGGCAGATGGCTTGACTGATCGCTAGCACGTGCCATTCGTTGAAGCTCAGGTCGAACGAACTGCCACGGTGGCCGGAAGTGCCGAAGGCAACCCGCTGCGTGGCAACCGAGGCGTCGGGCTGGCCGGTGTAGTACGCCGTCACCAAGCGAGGAAGATCGACCAGCAATTCTGCAGGCGCCTGTTTGCCCGCGAATGGACTGATGCTCATGGAAAACCTCCGTGGATGGAAAGCCGGGATAGAAAAATAAGGGCGCAGCGCATAAAAAAGTGCCGGGTAGCGCGGCAGTTTACTGGCAGTTGGACCGCCCTGCTCGGCTATTGATCCGTAAACCCCTGACACATTTATCGGCACTGCACTACAGCTGCCACCAGCTCGGCAATAACTGCTGGACCTTGCGCTCGGCAAAACGATCATCGATCAGCATGACTACACCGCGATCGTCCTGACCGCGTATCACCCTGCCCGCGGCCTGCACCACTTTTTGCAGGCCGGGGTAAAGATAGGTGTAGTCGTAACCGGCACCGAACAGCACGCTCATGCGCTGTTTGAGTTGCTCGTTGACCGGATTGAGCTGCGCAAGGCCCAGGGTCGCGATGAAGGCGCCGATCAGCCGCGCACCCGGCAGGTCGATGCCTTCGCCGAATGCGCCGCCCAGCACCGCAAAACCGACGCCTTGACTGTCGGGCGTAAAGCGCTCCAGGAACGCCTGCCGGTCAGCCTCGCCCATGCCCCGCGATTGCTGCCACATCGGAATATCCGGATGGGTCGCGTTCATCAACTGCGCCACTTGTTGCAGGTAATCGAAGCTGCTGAAGAACGCCAGGTAGTTGCCCGGCCGTGCGCGAAACTGCTCGGCCATCAGCTCGACGATCGGCGCCAGCGATGCCTGCCGATGGGTGTAGCGAGTGGAGATGCGACTGACGATGTGCACATCCAATTGTTCACGCACAAACGGCGATTCAACGTCGACCCAGGCGGTGTTGTCAGGCAAGCCCAGCAGGTCGCGGTAGAAATGCCGGGGATTGAGCGTGGCAGAGAACAGCGTGGTACTGCGCGCCGCTGTGAGCCGTGGGCGGATAAACCCGGCGGGCACGACGTTGCGCAACGTCAGTTTCGACAGCGTCTTGCTGCTGCTCAGCTCACGTTTGCTGATGTCGAACAGGTAATGCTCATCGAACAGTTCCGCGATACGGCCGAACTGAATCGCCTCGAAATAGAAACCCTGCAACTCGCCGTTGGCGGCATGGGGGTGGTCGTTGAAATAGTCACCGAATGCGGCGACGCACAGGTTCAGGCTGGCGAGAAATCTTGACGGCGTGCCGGGATACGCCTGATAAGGCGCGATCTGCTCCTTGTGCAGTGCATTCCATTCGCGGTTAAGCCGTTGCAGCGGCTTCTTCAGCGTCTCTGGCGCGCTTTGCCGGACTTGATTGAGCGTGTACTGATCAAGGCTTGCGCTGTACATCTGCCGTGTACGCTCGACCATGTTGTGCGCCTCGTCCACCAGCACCGCAACGCGCCACTGGTTGAACTGACACAACCCGAACAGTAACGCGCTAAGGTCGAAGTAGTAGTTGTAGTCGGCGATCACCACGTCAGACCAGCGCGCCAGCTCCTGGCTCAGGTAATACGGGCACACTTGATGACGCAGCGCCACGTCGCGCAGCCCTGCCTGATCCAGCCATGGGTTAGCCACCGCCTCGCTGCGTGCGGCAGGCAATCGGTCATAAAAGCCTTTGGCCAAGGGGCAGGAATCGCCATTGCAAGCGTTGGTCGGGTACTCGCAGGCCTTGTCGCGTGCGACCATTTCCAGCACCCGCAGCTTCAACTGCGGCGCACTGCGGCCGATCACGCTCAGGGCATCGAGTGCCAGTTTGCGGCCCGGGGTCTTGGCGGTGAGGAAGAACACCTTGTCCAGTTTCTGGCTCGGCGCGGCCTTGAGCATCGGGAACACGGTGCCAATGGTCTTGCCGATGCCGGTCGGCGCCTGGGCCATCAGGCAACGCCCGGTGCTGACGGCCTTATACACCGACTCGGCGAGCACGCGCTGGCCACTGCGAAAGTCTGCGTGGGGAAACTTGAGCGCGTTCAACCCCAGGTTGCGCGACTGGACATGGGCCAGTTCCTGACGCGCCCAGTTGAGGAAAATCGCGCATTGGTCCTCGAAAAACGCATGCAGTTGCACCGCCGTATAACGCTCGCGAATCAGGGTTTCCTGCTCGGTGACAATGTTGAAGTACACCAGCGCAATGTTCACTTCTGCCAGCTGCAATTGCTGGCAAAGCAGCCAGCCATAGACCTTGGCTTGAGCCCAATGCAGCTGGCGATGGTTGGCAGGCATCTTGTCCAGATCGCCACGGTACGTCTTCACCTCTTCGAGCTGATTGAGCGCGGCGTCGTAACCGTCTGCCCTGCCGCGCACGTTCAATTCGTGGTAACTGCCGGACAGGGACACTTCGCACTGATACAGCGCACCACGCCGTGAGGCGACCGTGCGATGCCCGGCGATGCCTTCCTGCGCGGTGGGGGAAGGGGTAAATCGCAGGTCTAGATCGCCGACCTTGGCGGTGAATTCGCACAACGCCCGCACCGCGATGGAGTAACCGACCTGCGACTCGACCGCAGGCGAGGCCGGGGCACTTGCCAGCTCGTCGTTGCCGGGGAGAATGATCGAAGGGATGGCAGTCACTGGAAGCAAGGCGCGCTGAGTCGGAATACTGGACAGGCATACAGATAACAGCAGCGCGGCATCCGTGGCAAACAGAAATGGATCGGTGGCGCACAAAACGCATCCCGGGATGCTCTGTGTCCATGACGCGGAACGTCATCAGCGGCATTCCCACGCAGAGCGTCA
>NZ_DIHC01000052.1:15580-15722 GCF_002419965.1 Pseudomonas sp. UBA5706 | reverse complement strand
AGGCCGTAGGAGCTTGGCTTGCCAGCGATCTGGCGCGAAGCGGCAGCAGATTCGGAGAATGCGGTGTACCTGACACGACCAGGCCGTCCGCTCTTGCTGCCGCTTCGCGCCAGATCGCCTGCAAGCAAGGCTCCTACGCCCT
>NZ_DIHC01000052.1:355-15412 GCF_002419965.1 Pseudomonas sp. UBA5706 | reverse complement strand
CCGAAGGCCGTGTGGCTGATCGGGTCTTTGATTCTGACCGAAGGCCGTGGGGCTAATCAGGTTTTTGATTCTGGCCGAAGGCCGTAGGAGCTTGGCTTGCCAGCGATCTGGCGCGAAGCGGCAGCAGATTCGGAGAATGCGGTGTGCCTGACACGGCCAGGCCGTCCGCTCTTGCTGCCGCTTCGCGCCAGATCGCCTGCAAGCAAGGCTCCTACGCCCTCCGGGCAGAAGCGCCATTGCGGAAGACCCTCGACCTCACGCGAAAGCACGATTGCAGATGCCCCCATTTACGGAGAGCTTCGAAGAAACTCCAGCAACGCGCTCACCAACCGCCAATAAACCGCATCCACCTCTGGCACCCGCCCCTTGCCTCTCAGGCTGCCATGCAGCAGACCAACGCCCCGATCGAACTCGGTCGGCACGCCTGCTTCGCGTAGCACCCGTTCGTAGCAGACACCGTCGTCACGCAGCGGGTCGAATTGCGCCACGACGATAAAGGCCGGTGCCAGCCCACGAAAATCCTTGGCGTTCAGCGGCATGGCGTACGGCGGCCGGTCGCCTTGCGGCAGATAAAGCTGTTCGTAGAACCCAAGCTCCGCCGTAGCCAGTAAGGGGGCATCGAAACACTCGCTGCGCGAAGGCAGATCATCGGCACCACCCAGCGCGGGATAAATAAGCGCCTGTCCCGCCGGCTGGCGCTCATCCGCATCGCGCAGGGCCAGGCACACCGCTGCCGCCAGGTTGCCCCCGGCACTGTCGCCGGCAATCGCGATCCGGTACGGGTCGATGTCCAGCCGTTGGGCTTGGACCTGCAGCGCATGCCACACCGCCAGGCCGTCGCCGAAGCCTGCCGGAAACGGGTGCTCCGGTGCCAGGCGGTAATCCACAGCAATGATCACGGCGTTGAGGTCAACCGCCAGCGCCTCCGTGAGAAAGTCATGGGAATCCAGATCGCCCACCACCCAGCCGCCACCGTGCAGGTACATCACGCAGGGGGCCGGATGTTCGGTTGAAAGGTGGTGAGGGCGATAGCAACGCACAGGTACGCCAGCCAGCGTGAGGTCCTTGACCTCAAGCTCAGCGGATCGCGGCGGCTTGAACGCTTTGCACATGCGCGAATAGGCGCGCCGTTGTACGTCCATTTCCGGCGAATCGACGCTGAAACTCAGGGTCTCTTCAACGAATCGGGCCATTTCTGGTGAAAGCGGATAACGAAGGGGCATTGACGGCTCCAGCCCGCCTGAACGCCGGGATCGGGGTGAATGACATAATCAGTATCACGCATGAGCCCTGAAGTCGCGGCCTGCCGACGGCAGCGCCTGTGAAATCGCCGCCGCTTGCAACCCAGCCTGCTACAAAGATTGCGGCTGACAAAACATGCGGTTCTACGCTAGCGCTGTGACAGCACGGCTTGCCCGCCGTGGCGAACTCAAGGTCCCACCGCCGACGATCATGGCCGTGATCGCCTGCGGCGCTGCAGTCCTTTACTTGCTCAACGCAACCTGCGCCGCTGCTGCCGCATCCTTGCCATCGAAGATCGTCACGCCTTCCAAGCAAAGCTGGAGGCCATCCGGATGACCCTCAAGCCACTGCTTGGCCGCGCTGGTCGGCACCTCACGGTCCATGATCGGCACCATCATTTGGCCGTGATCGCCTGCCTGCCTGCCGAGGGTCCTGCAGTCCTTTACTTGCTCAACGCCACCTGCGCCGCTGCCGCCGCATCCTTGCCAGCGAAGGTCGTCACGCCTTCCAAGCAAAGCTGGAGGCCATCCGGATGACCCTCAAGCCACTGATTGGCCGCGCTGGTCGACACCTCACGGTCCATGATCGGCACCATCATTTGGCCGTGATCGCCTGCCTGCCTGCCTGCCGAGGGTCCTGCAGTCCTTTACTTGCTCAACGCCACCTGCGCCGCTGCCGCCGCATCCTTGCCATCGAAGGTCGTCACGCCTTCCAGCCAGCGTTGGATGTCTTCCGGATGATCCTTGAGCCACCGCGTGGCCACGTCTGTGGGCGCCTTGCGGTCCATGATCGGCACCATCATTTGGCTTTCCTGGGCGGCAGTGAATTTCAAATTGCTCAACAGCTTGTTGACGTTCGGGCAACGGGTCGCGTAATCGGGCGCGGTCACCACTGAAACAGTCGCTGCGCCTTCACCCGGTCCGAACACATCTTCGCTGCCAGTCAAATACGCGATCTTCATGTTGATGTTCATCGGGTGCGGGGTCCAGCCAACGAACACCACCCACTCCTTGCGATCGACCGCACGCTTGACCGCCGCGAGCATCCCGGCTTCACCGGACTCCACCAACTGGAAGCCTTTAAGGCCGAACTGATCCTTGTCGATCATGCCCTTGATGTTGGCATTGGCGCCGGTGCCCGGCTCGATCCCGTAAATCTTGCCGCCGAGCTTATCCTTGAATTTGGCGATGTCGGCGAAGGTTTTCAGCCCCGCATCCGCCTCGAACTGCGGCACGGCCAGGGTCGCATGTGCGTCGCTCATACTGGGCGTGTCGAAGACCTTGACCTGATTGGCGGCCACGAACGGGGCAATGTTCTTGTCCATCGCCGGCTTCCAGTAACCCAGGAACACGTCCAGCCGATCATCGCGCAGACCGCCAAAGACGATCTGCTGCGCGGCGCTGGTTTGCTTGACTTCATAGCCGATGGATTGCAGCAGCACTTCGGCCACTGCGCTGGTGGCAACCACGTCGGTCCAGTTGACCACACCCATCCGCACGCTCTGACATTTGGCAGGTTCAGCTGCCATCAAGGCGGTGCTGCCTAGCATCAACACACCGCAACTGATCTGACGAATAAATCTCTTCATGCGTGCTCCTCGGGTCGGCTCGTTATTTTATTCAGCTCTTTGCGGCAGTTTTTTAAGGCTTGAAGACCCACGGCAGTCCGAATGCTGCCGCGTGGGTGCAACTTACGCAGCACGACCGCGCATGAAGCGCACCAGCGCGACCTATGGTTGCACTGGGGCGACATTGATGAAGAGGGACGGTTGACAGGGCAACGCCGCAGTCTAAAAGAAGCGCGCGTGCCCGCAAGAGCAACCTGCCATAACGAAATTTATCGTCTGACATAGCGCAATTTTGCGGGCAACACCTCACCTACGGACAGGTATCAGAGCTCTTTGTCCAAGGTAATCGGGAATTCCCGAACGCGCCTGCCAGTGGCGTGATAGACCGCATTGGCGACGGCCGACGCCACACCGACGATGCCGATCTCGCCGACACCCTTGGAACCGAGTTCGTTAACGATGTCGTCGTTCTCCTCGACGAACACCACATCGATGTCGCCGATGTCCGCGTTCACCGGGATGTGATACTCAGCCAGGCTGTGATTCATGAAGCGCCCCAGGTTGTGATCGGTCTGGGTTTCTTCATGCATCGCCTGACTGACGCCCCACACCACGCCCCCGAGGATCTGGCTGCGCGCCGTCTTGGGATTGACCACCCTGCCCGCCGCTATCGCGCTGACGACCCGGTTGACGCGGATGCTGCCCAGGTCCTCATCGACCAGCACCTCGACAAACACCGCCGAGTGGGTGGCGGTGGAGTAGCCGTTGCGCTTCTCGTCGGGTTCGGCGTCGACCTGCACGTCGAGCACGTCATGCGAGGATTGGCGGACGATATCGGCATAGGCAAAGCGCTGCTCCTGGATGATCAAATACCCGTCGCCGAAACCGACCTGCTCCATGCCAACCACTGCGAATTGCGGATGAGCCATGCGCAGCGCGTCCAGCAACTTGGCGCGCAGGGCGCGGCAAGCCTGCTGCACCGCCGTGCCGACCGACGACACGGTGAACGACCCGCCCTGCAATGGCGCGGTAGGCAACGAGGAGTCGCCGAGCACGAACGTCACGTCATCGGGCATCACCCCCGCCGCCTCCGCAGCAATCTGCACCATCACCGTGTAGGTGCCAGTGCCAATGTCGGTGGTTGCACTGCTGACGGTCAGCTTGCCGTTGTGATCGATGCTGGCCTTGGCGCTGGCCTTCATCTGCATGGCTTCCCACACACCACCGGCCATGCCCCAACCCACCAGTTGACGACCGTTGCGCATGCTGCGCGGTTCGGGGTTGCGCTGACTCCAGCCAAACCGCTCGGCGCCCTGCGCATAGCAGGCAAGCAGTTCCTTGCTGGAATAAGGCTTGTCCTCGTTACCGTTGCGCTCGGCGAAGTTGATCGCCCGTAACTGCACCGGATCGATGCCGGCGGCGCTGGCCAGTTCGTCCATGGCGCATTCCAGCCCGACCATACCCGAGGCTGCGCCGGGTGCACGCATGTCCAGTGGCGTGTACACATCCAAGGGTGCCAGCTTGTAAGTCAGCTGCACGTTGTCGCACTGATAGAGCATGCCGCTCCACTCGACCACATGCTCGACGAAATCTTCAAAACGCGAGGTCTGGCCGATGACCTCGTGCCCCACGGCGACAAGTTTGCCTTCGGCGGTGGCGCCCAGTCTCAGATGCTGCAATGTATTGGGCCGATAACCGAAGGTGAACATCTGCTGACGCGTCAACGTCACCCGCACCGAACGCTTCAGATACAACGCCGCCATTACCGCCAGTGGCAACTGGTATTGCGGACGCAGACCGGAGCCGAATGCCCCGCCGACGAACGCGGCGAAGATGCGGATCTTGTCCTTATCGAGTTCGAAGACCTTGTGCAGGTAGTCCTGACAATTCTGCGGCCCTTGAGTCTTGTCATGAACATGGAGACTGCCGTCGTCCTGATAAATCACGGTCGAAGCATGGGGCTCCATTGGGTTGTGGTGCTCATTGGGCGTGCTGTAGTGCGCGTCCACGGTGAACGCCGCATCAGCAAACCCTGCCTGAAAGTCACCACGTGGCTTGGGGGTTTCTGCCGGGGCGGTGTGGGCATTGCCCTGGGCGGCGATCAGACTGGTCTGGTGCGCCTCGGCTTGATACTCAATGCGTACCAGCGAGCCGGCATAACGCGCCAGCTCAAGGGTATCGGCCACCACCAGCGCCAACGGCTGTCCGCTGTACAGCACGCGATCGTTATAAAGAGGCCGAAACGGCGAGCCTTCGGCGGCGTCGGCGTCCTCATAATTCTTGTCGTAGCTGGCGACGTGCGGACGGTTGGTGTGGTCGATGACCGCCACCACGCCCGGTACTTGAAGCGCGGCCGAGGTATCAATGCCAAGTATTCGACCGCAAGCAATAGTGCTGCATACGACACTGCCATGCAGCAGGCCCAGCTGCGGGTATTCGCCTGCATAGCGCGCCTGGCCGGTCACTTTGAGCAGTCCGTCCACGCGATCAAGAGGCTGACCTACTGGTGAGGGTTTGCCGGGAGCAAACATTTTAGCGTTCATCAGGCATTACCTCTCACGGCGGCATCGCTCAGTGCGCGAACGATGGCCCGGCGCGCCAGTTTGATCTTGAAGGCGTTGTGTTCAAGCGGTTGTGCGTCGCGGAGCATGGCATCGGCTGCGGCCACGAAATTCTCCCGTGATACCGGCTTGCCGATCAGCAACTGCTCGACCGCTTTGTCACGCCAGGGCTTGTGGGCAACCCCGCCCAGCGCCAGGCGCACGTCCTTGATGATATCGCCGTCCAATTCCAACGCTGCGGCCACCGAAACCAGTGCGAAGGCGTAGGAGGCTCGGTCACGAATCTTCAGATAATGACTGTGCTGCTGGAATCGCGGCGCTGGCAGTTCTATGGACGTGATCAACTCGTCGTCAGCCAACTGGGTGTCACGTTGGGGCGAGTCGGCCGGAAGACGATGGAAATCGGCGAATTCAATCTTGCGCCGACCTGCTTGCCCTTCTACATGGACGACCGCGTCAAGGGCGGCCAGGGCGACGCACATGTCAGAGGGATGAGTCGCAACGCATTCATTGCTGGCGCCGAGGATCGCGTGAATGCGGTTCAGGCCGTTTTTTGCGGGGCAACCGGACCCAGGCTCGCGTTTGTTACACGGCACCGTCGAATCATAGAAGTAGTAACAGCGGGTACGCTGCAACAGATTACCGCCCGTGCTGGCCATGTTGCGCAGCTGCGGCGAGGCGCCGGCGAGCACCGCCTGGGACAACAGCGGATAGCGGCTTTCCACCAGCGGATGCCAGGCCAGATCGGCATTACTCACCAACGCGCCGATTATCAGCCCGCCGTTGGCGGTTTCCCGCACTTCTTTGAGGGGTAGGCCGGTGATGTCGATCAGATGCTCCGGTCGAGCAATGTTTTCTTTCATCAGGTCAAGCAGATTGGTGCCGCCTGCGATGAAACGGCTGGCAGGTCCCGCCAGATTGACCGCCTGACTGATGTCCGAAGGCTTGCTGTAGCTGAACGGATTCATGACTGGCGCCCTCCCTGATCGGGCGCCGCATCCAGCTGAGGCAGTACCTCGACGACCGCCGCGCGGATATTGCTGTACGCGCCGCAACGGCAGAGGTTGCCGCTCATCAGTTCCTTGATCTCGTCGTCGGTTTTCGCGCGCCCTTCGTTAGCCAGTCCGACCGCCGAGCAGATCTGCCCTGGCGTGCAGTAGCCACACTGAAACGCGTCGTGTTTGATAAACGCTCGCTGCATCGGGTGCAGTGCGTCGCCTTCGGCCAACCCTTCAATGGTGGTCAGTTGGGCACCGTCGCACATGACCGCCAGCGTCAGGCAGGCATTGATGCGCTTGCCGTCGCGCAACACGGTGCAGGCGCCGCACTGGCCGTGGTCGCAGCCTTTTTTAGTGCCAACCAGATCCAGCTGTTCACGCAGCAGATCCAGCAATGTGGTCCAGGGCTGCACGACCAGTTGTCGGTGTTGGCCGTTAAGCGTCAAGGCAATGGAATGCCCTGCGAAAGCCTGGGGGTTCGTCGCACTCATGGAAAGCCTCACGGTTGATACTCATCAGCGCAGTTGATCTGCGTCTATGGGGTTACGACTTGCGGTTTTTGGCAATCGTTCAGGGTTTGTGATGAGCGAACGTGAGGCCTGTGAATCGGCCTTGCCTGATGAGGTCATGGGAATTTTGCAGTCGCACGGCCTGGCGGCGATCTTGCGGTCGCCACCGCCAGCAGGCCGCGCTGCTACAAGGGCCAGTGTGTGCGCTTATGTCGCAGAGGGGAGATAGCGATCAACGCCAGCAGCCATCGTGCAAAGCTGCTGGTATGATGCGCGGCTTTTTGCGACAGGCAGAATTTGTGCAGGCTGTTTCGGCGAGCTGTGCTTTGCTGTCTTAGTCGAATTTATCAATGGCGCGATGCGTCACCGGGGAGCCACACATGCTGGAGCGGCTGTTTCAACTCAAGGCACATGACACCAATGTGCGCACCGAAATCCTGGCCGGGATCACGACGTTCCTCGCCATGGCCTACATCCTGTTCGTCAATCCGAGCATCCTCGGCGAGACAGGCATGGACAAGGGCGCTATCTTCGTCGCGACCTGCCTGGCGGCCGCCATCGGCTCCACGGTCATGGGCCTGATCGCTAACTACCCGATCGCGCTGGCTCCGGGCATGGGCCTGAACGCCTTCTTTACCTACACCGTGGTCCTGCACATGGGCCACACCTGGCAAGTGGCATTGGGTGCGGTGTTCATTTCGGCGGTGATGTTCTTTCTGCTGTCGATCTTTCGTATCCGCGAGTGGATCATCAACAGCATCCCGCTGCCACTGCGCTCGGCCATCGCTGCCGGTATCGGGTTGTTCCTGGCGCTGATTGCCCTGCACAACGCCGACATCGTCGTTAGCAACCCGGCCACCATGGTCGGCCTGGGCGATCTGGCGAAACCGGCGCCGATCCTTGCTGCGCTCGGTTTCGCCCTGATCGTGGCGCTAGACGCCTTGAAAGTGCGCGGCGCGGTGCTGATCGGCATCCTTGCGGTAACCATCGTGTCGATCGTGCTGGGCTTCTCGCCATTTGGTGGCGTGATCTCGATGCCGCCGTCGCTGGCGCCGACCTTCCTGCAACTGGACATCCCCGGCGCGCTGAACATCGGTCTGGTGAGCGTGATCTTCTCGTTTCTCTTCGTTGATCTGTTCGACAACTCAGGCACCCTGATCGGCGTTGCCAAGCGTGCGGGCCTGATGGGCAAGGACGGCCACATGCCGAAAATGGGCCGCGCCCTGATCGCTGACAGCACCGCGGCCATGGCCGGTTCCCTGCTGGGCACCTCGACCACTACCAGTTACATCGAGTCGGCCGCAGGCGTGAGTGCCGGGGGCCGCACCGGCCTTACTGCCGTGGTCGTGGCCGTGCTGTTTCTGCTGGCGCTGTTTTTCGCGCCACTGGCTGGCAGCGTCCCGGCGTTCGCCACCGCCCCTGCCCTGCTGTTCGTGGCGGTGCTGATGACCTCGGGCCTGGCCGAAATCAATTGGGACGACATCACTGAAGCTGCGCCGGTGGTCATCACCGCGCTGGCGATGCCGTTCACCTATTCCATCGCCAACGGCATCGCTTTTGGTTTCATTTCCTGGACAGTAATCAAGCTGTTGTCGGGCCGCAGCCGTGAGCTGAATTCGGCGCTGGTGGTGCTGTCGGTCCTGTTCGTGATCAAGCTGGGCTTTTACCCATGAGTGCAACGTTCGAACCCGCAACCTACTGCCAGCAGCTCGACGAAAAGGCCGAGCGGCTGCGCGAGCTGCTCAGGCCGTTCGACGCCCCCGAGCCTGAAGTTTTCGATTCGCCACGCGAGCATTATCGCCTGCGCGCCGAGTTTCGCCTGTGGCGCGAAGAGGGTCAGCGTCATTACGCGATGTTCACACCGGGCGACAAACATACCCCGATCCTGATTGACGATTTCCCCATTGCAAGCGCACAGATCAACAAGCTGATGCCGGTATTGCGTGAGCGCTGGGAAGCCAGCAAGACCCTCAATCACAAGCTGTTTCAGGTGGACTTTCTGACCACTCTGGCTGGCGACGGCATGATCACCCTGTGCTATCACCGCCCGCTGGACGAGGCCTGGAGGCTGGAAGCCGAGCAACTGGCCGCCGACCTAAATGTCAGCGTGATCGGGCGCTCTAAGGGCCAGCGACTGGTGGTCGGTCGCGATTATGTGACTGAAGAACTGGAAGTCGCCGGGCGTACCTTCAGCTACCGCCAGCCGGAAGGTGCGTTCACCCAGCCCAACGGCACGGTGAATCAGAAGATGTTGAACTGGGCCTATGAAGCGCTGGGCGAGCGTCAGGATGATCTGCTGGAGTTGTACTGCGGCAATGGCAACTTCACGCTGCCGCTGGCAACCCGGGTGCGCAACGTGCTGGCGACCGAGATCAGCAAGACCTCGGTCAACGCAGCGCTAAGCAATCTGGCGGATAACGCGGTGGATAACGTCTCGCTGGTGCGTCTGTCGGCCGAAGAACTGACCGAGGCGCTGAACGAGGTGCGTCCGTTCCGGCGTCTGGCCGGCGTCGACCTGAAAAGCTACGCGTTCGGCAGCGTATTCGTCGATCCGCCCCGCGCAGGCATGGACCTGGATACGTGCGAGTTAACCCGACGTTTCGAGCGCATTCTGTACATCTCCTGCAACCCGCAAACCCTGGCCGCCAACATTGCCCAACTCCACGACACCCACCGTGTCGAGCGCTGCGCACTGTTTGATCAGTTTCCGTATACGCACCATATGGAGTCGGGAGTGTTGCTGGTTCGGCGTTAAATCACCCAGCGCCGCCAATCCATACGATCATTCCCGCACTCCGCGTGGGGATGCATGTGCTCACCCTTTGCCTCACCCTGCGCAAGATGCGAACGTGCGGGGCGGCGTTCCCACGCAGAGCGTGGGAACGATCAAAACGATCAAAACGATCAATCACGCAGCATCGCCAACCCATAGGATCGTTCCCATGCTTCGCGTGGGAATGCATTTGCTGACGCTTTGCGTCACCCTGCGCAAGACGCGAAGCGTGCGAGGCGGCGTTCCCACGCAGAGCATGGGAACTCTCAAGAGCGTGAAGGGTGCATTTCCTCGAATAGCGCGGGAACGATCAAGCTGGCCATGCACAACCCTCATATCTTGCACCACTCATCATTAAATTTCTGACAGTAAGCGGCATATGCCTGCTTACCGGTGTATAACAGTCGGCCCGTCTTTCGCTTCGATGGATGTCCTGCCTTGAGTTCCGATACGCCTGCCTCATCTTCAGCATCCTCTGGAAGCGCCCTTAACCAGCCCGGCTTTTTTGCCTTTCTGAGTGCTCGTCTGGCGGCTGTCTTCGCCATGCAGATCCAGGCCGTCGTGGTGGCCTGGCAAGTCTACGACATGACCCGCAATCCGATTTCACTCGCGTATGTGGGGCTGGCGCAGTTCATTCCGATGCTGTTGCTGTTGATGCCCGCCGGTGATCTGATCGACCGTTACAACCGCAAGCTGATCCTCACCATTAGTTGGTCCGTGCAAGCCTTGTGCAGCCTGATGTTGATGCTGTTCTCGGTGAGCCACCATCAGGACACGCGGCTGATCTACGCCACCCTGGCACTGTTCGGCTGCGCCCGGGCCTTTACCGGTCCGGCCCTGCAGAGCCTGTTGCCCCAAGTGGTGCCAAGGGAAAAACTCGCTTCTGCCATCGCCACCAACAGCATGATCATGCGCATCGCGACTATTGCCGGGCCGCTGGTCGGTGGAGGTCTGTACGCGGCAGGCGGCGGCGGGCTGACGTACTCGGTGTGCATGGCCAGCTTCATCGCTGGCGTGTTGCTGCTGATTAGGGTGCCGGTGCTGTACGCTGGCAAGAAACAGATTCTCGAATCCACTGCCTGGAAACGCTTCACTGCGGGCATCGCCTTCATCCGCTCACGGCCCATCATCCTTGGCACTATTTCACTGGATCTGTTCGCCGTGCTGCTCGGTGGCGTGGTGGCGTTGCTGCCGATCTACGCCCATGAAGTGCTGCACCTCGGCCCGCAAGGTCTTGGCGCGTTGCGCAGTGCGATGAGCCTGGGCGAAGTCGGCACCGGGCTGTATCTAGGCGTGCGTCCTTTCGATCGACACGTGGGCCTGGTGATGTTTATCGCTGTGGCAGTGTTTGGCCTGGCTAATCTGGTATTCGCTTTGTCCACGCTGTTCTGGCTGTCGTTGCTGGCGTTGATGATTGCGGGCGCGGCGGACATGGTCAGCGTTTACATTCGCTCGACGCTGGTGCAGTTCTCGACGCCCGACAACATGCGCGGCCGGGTGAACGCGGTAAATATGCTGTTCATCGGCTCTTCCAACGAGCTGGGCGAATTCCGCGCAGGCAGCAGCGCCGCGCTGTTCGGCGCAGTGCCTGCGGCAGTGCTCGGTGGCCTGTGCACCTTGGGCGTGGTCGGCGCCTGGATGTGGGGCTTCAAACCGCTGCGGCAGGTAAATCACTTTGCCGATGCCTTGCCTGCCGAAGTAACCGATAAACAGGCCGCGCGGGTTTGATCGAGCGCGACCGACAGCGGTACCGCTTGCCGGCTGCGGCGCCCTCGAATCCGTGATCGCTTACAAAGCCAGACGGCTAACGGGATCGGGCCACCCAGGCACTATGGTCTTGCCTCACTTCTGTAGCAGCACGGCTTACCGGCGGTGGCGCTTTAAATCGCTGCCGTTGGCAAACCGTACTCTGAGACGCGTCGGCGATTACAGGGCTGAATCGGTGATCTGGCCATCCACCAACCGCCGGATATTCAGCGGGTTGGCGTTTTGCAGCGCTTCGGGCAGCAGGGCGTCCGGGTAATTCTGGAAACACACCGGCCGCAGGAAACGATCGATCGCCAGCGTTCCCACCGAGGTCCCGCGTGAGTCAGAAGTTGCCGGGTAAGGTCCGCCGTGGACCATTGCATCGCACACTTCAACGCCCGTCGGATAGCCGTTAAGCAGCACCCGGCCGACTTTCTCCTGCAGCGCGTCCAGCAGCCAGGCATGACTGGCCAACTCCGCCGGTTCACCGATCACGGTCGCTGTGAGTTGGGTAGCGCCGTGATCACCGATGAAGGCGGCGATAATCCGGTCAGCGAATGGGCGATGTCACGCCTCTAGCTTCCCTCGCCAAAAGCTGGTGGACCGTTTCCAAAGGCTGCTGATGCGCTCGCTCGGCCGGTCCATCAGATGCGGTACGTTCTCGAGCCTGACCCAGTGCTCGCCTTGCCACTCCAGCACGCGCACCGAGCTTCGCGGCCAGCTCACCGTCTTCAGGCTTGGCGCGTAGGGGCCGGGGCTGTCGCGCAGTGTCGGCAGCACGTCATGCGTCAGCCAATGCCTGAGGGCGCGGTTTTCAGGGACGTAGTGATGGACGAGCATGGCGAAGAGGCCGGATTCGCTGATGAGCAGTTGCTTGCTCGTCTGGCCGTCGTTGGTCAGCCAGGCGCTGCGGCGCTGGTCAGGATCGAGTTTGAGGGTTGCGCGCTCGTCGAGCGGCCTGCCCATCAGGCGGGCGATGTCCTGAAGGCAGAACCAGGCCTGGTTAGCTATCTGAAGAGCGCGCAGTTGGCGGTTGTGGCGGATAAAGGATTTCGGTTCGAAGCAGTCAGCCATGCCTGGGTCCTCTAGGAGAGATGGACGATGCCTGATGTATTCGAGATTTATGCAATGCCTGCATGATCAAAGCTCCTGACTGTGAGCGCTGCCACTTACGTCGTCGAACGGAAGGGTGGCGGCTGTACGTAGGTCGACGATCCGGTTCAGGCGATCCGGGTAGGCCAAAAGGCCTCCGACGCACAGCCGCCATAACGCGAGCTTCAAACATAAAGCTTAAGCCACGATGGAGACGCTGATACGCCTGAAATCGGATCGTCGAATCCGGTCGCTGATTTAAGCGACCGGCGAAGACTAACGGCGGCCTTTTTGCTGAACAACCCGCTGACAGGAATTCAGAAACATCCTACAGCCAGCGCGTTTCTTGTCCGTAGCCCCGTGCGCAGAAACGAACGGAGCGAGATAGCCAACTGCAAAAACGTGGTTTCCGAGAACTATTCCCCCCTCTCCACCTCTTAAGTGCAGCCAGTCAGACGATGGGCTTGCCCCGCCGTCTACACTCCCTACACGACAAGAAGAGGATTCTCTCCATGCTCTGGAAAAAAGGACGCCGCAGTGACAACGTCGTCGACGCGCGCGACGACACCGGTGGCGGGGGCGGCGGGATGCGCATCGGCGGCAAGGGCCTGGGGATCGGCGGGATTGTGATCATTGTCGCCATTGGCTTGTTGACCGGGCAGGACCCGATGCAGATCCTTGGTCAAATCGCCGGCCAGGTGGGCACCCAGCAAACCAGCGCAGTCAGTCCGCAGACGCGCCAGGCACCACCGGCCAACGACGAGCAGGCGGAGTTCGTGCGAGCGATTCTGGGCGATACCGAGGACACCTGGAGCCAGATCCTTCAACAGAGCGGGCGTCAGTACAAGAACCCCACGCTGATCCTGTTCCGCGGTCAGGTGCAATCGGCATGTGGCTTCGCCTCGTCCGCCAGTGGCCCGTTCTATTGCCCGGCGGATCAGCGCGTGTACCTGGACATGGATTTCTTCCGCGAGATGAGCCAGCGCTTCAAGGCCGCCGGGGATTTCGCCCAGGCTTACGTCATTGCGCATGAAGTGGGTCACCATGTGCAGACCTTGCTCGGGGTTTCGGCTAAAGTTGACGCCGCCCGCCAGCGCGGCATGCGCATGGAAGGTGACAGCGGTCTGCTGGTGCGTCAGGAGCTGCAGGCTGACTGTTTCGCGGGTGTTTGGGCCAATAACGCGCAAAAGCGTTTGAACTGGCTTGAACCCGGTGATATTGAAGAGGCACTGAATGCCGCCAACGCCATCGGTGACGACCGCTTGCAGCAACAAAACCAGGGGCGCGTGGTGCCGGACTCGTTCACCCACGGTACGTCTGCCCAGCGGGTTCGCTGGTTCAAGACCGGCTTTGCCCAGGGACAAATCAACCAATGCGATACATTCGCCGCCAAGAGCCTCTGATCACATGATGAAACCGCTTTCGATCCTGTTGTTGGGCACCCTGATGAGCGCTACCGCTCATGCTGCGGATCAGGCGGTCAAAGCCATTAGCCCCGATCGGCTGCTGATCAACGGAACGTCCCAGGCTACCCTTGGCCTCAGCCAGAGCTGGGTGCGCCCCAGCCCGCAGATTCAGCGGGTGGTGATCATTTTCCATGGTCGCCTGCGCAATGCCCAGACGTACCTGCGCAGTGCCGAGCGAGCCGCCAACCAATCCAAGCAGCGATCCAAAACGCTGCTCATTGCGCCGCAGTTCCTGGATGAAAAGGACATTGCCGCCCATCATTTGCCGGAAAACGTCCTGCGTTGGCACACCAATGACTGGATGGCAGGCGACAAGTCCCTGGGCGCCAAGCCGATCAGTTCGTTCGTAGTCATCGACCATATCCTCAAGCGCCTGAGCGACAGCAAGCTGTTCCCCAACCTGAAGGAAATCGTGATTGCCGGTCACTCCGGCGGCGGGCAGGTGGTGCAGCGCTACGCGGTGATTGGCGGCAAGGAAGATGCATTGCTGAAGAAGGAAGGCATCAAGCTGCGCTACGTGATCGCCAACCCGTCCTCCTATGCGTACTTCGATGCGACGCGGCCCCTGCCGGTGAGTGCGGCTACCTGTCCGGGCTTCGACACCTGGAAGTACGGCATGAACAAGCTGCCAGCCTACGCGGGCAAGCAGACCCCGGCGGAGCTGGAAGCGGCGTATGTGAAGCGTGACATCACCTACCTGCTAGGCGAGCTGGACACCGACCCGAACCACCCTGCGCTGGACAAGGACTGCGGCGCCGAAGTGCAAGGACCGTATCGCCTGTTGCGCGGGCATAATTTCTTCGATTACCTGACCAAGCGCCACCCGGAAGGCTTGAATCAGCGTCTGGTCGAGGTCAAGGGTGTCGGCCACAACGGCGACGGCATGCTCACCTCACCGGAAGGGCAAGCGGCGTTGTTCAAAGGAAATTGATCCACAACGCCTCACTGCCAAGTGGAGCTGCGCTTGGACATTGGTGGCGAACACTTGGGATTGCCGCGCCGTGCTCGTTCCCACGCTGCGCGCGGGAACGGCCTCATATGAAGCCCCGGGTCACCCTCCCCCTGGACGCGGAGCGTCACAAACGGCATTCCCACGCGGAGCG
>NZ_DIHC01000052.1:0-163 GCF_002419965.1 Pseudomonas sp. UBA5706 | reverse complement strand
CACACCCTGCGGATGCGGTACGTCTGACAGAATTGCGGTGCCGGTATCCGGCGGATCATTGACAAGCCGCCCCCCCCTGCAGCTTCTACACCCTTGGACATAATCGGCATCGTGTGCCCCAGAGGCTGTGATTGTTCCTACCCTCTGCGTCACTAGTGTCCGG
>NZ_DIHC01000062.1 GCF_002419965.1 Pseudomonas sp. UBA5706 | reverse complement strand
GGTTTTGTAGGGGCAAGTCCACCCGGCGAAAACCGAAGAAAAACTTAAAATCGTGTCCGGGATTAGTTGACCACTACATGTAGCGCCCAACGGCTCAAGAAAACTCAGGGGTCGATGGGGGGATAGCGGTGGCAGTAGGGGTGAGTAGCATCGCAGTTCCTAGCTCGACAGCTCTTTTCGAATGATTTCTGCGCCAGCACTTAACGCATTCAACTTGCCCCTTGCCACCTGACGAGGCAACGGAGCCATACCGCAATTGGTGCAAGGGTAAAGCTTGTCGGCATCGACGAACTGGAGCGCCTTGCGCAGGGTATTGGCGACTTCCTCAGGCGTCTCGATGGCATGGCTTGCCACATCAATAGCCCCCACCATCACCTTTTTGCCGCGAATGAGTTCGATCAGATCCATCGGGACGTGAGAGTTGTGACATTCCAGCGAGACGATATCGATGCTGGATCTCTGCAACTTGGGGAACGCCTCTTCATATTGGCGCCATTCCGAACCCAGCGTTTTCTTCCAATCGGTGTTGGCCTTGATGCCGTAGCCGTAGCAAATATGCACGGCGGTTTCGCACTTGATCCCTTCGATGGCTCGCTCCAAGGTGGCCACACCCCAGTCATTCACTTCGTTGAAGAACACGTTGAATGCAGGCTCATCGAACTGGATGATATCGACCCCAGCAGCCTCCAGCTCTTTGGCCTCCTGATTGAGGATCTTTGCAAATTCCCAAGCCAGTTTTTCACGGCTTTTGTAGTGAGCATCGTAGAGGGTGTCAACCATCGTCATTGGGCCGGGCAAGGCCCACTTGATCGGCTGCTGCGTCTGTTGGCGAAAAAAATTTGCGTCTTTCACAAACACCGACTTTTTCCGAGCAACCGCACCTACAACCGTCGGCACGCTGGCGTCGTAGCGATCACGAATCCGGACGGTTTCACGATTTTCAAAATCGACGCCGTCAAGATGCTCGATGAAAGTTGTCACAAAGTGCTGACGGGTCTGTTCGCCATCACTGACGATATCAATACCGGCCAGATGTTGCTCCTGCAATGAAAGGCGCAGCGCGTCTTGTTTACCTTCAACCAGTTCTTCATCCTGCAATTTCCAGGGTGACCAAAGCGTCTCGGGTTGTGCAAGCCAGGAAGGTTTGGGCAAGCTACCAGCGGTCGAAGTAGGCAACAGTTTTTTCATTGAAAATGACCTTGATTTAAAATTTATTAAAGCGTGCAGGTAGCAGACCACTGATCAAGAATGGCTTGATAAGGCTTGATGAATTGTTCTTCGGCAAATTTGCCCTGTTCGGCAGCCAACCGGCCACGCTCTTCTCGATCATAAACAATTCGAGTCAATGAGTAGTCCTGGTGCTTCAAACTAGGCCGGTATGACTTTCCAGCTACGGAGTTCGCATTGTAAATCTCAGGACGATAGATTTTCTGGAACGTATCCATTGTGCTGATCGTGCCGATCAACTCAAGATCGGTGTAATCACCGAGCAAATCCCCTGAGAAGTAGAAAGCCAGTGGCGCAGCGCTGTTAGGGGGCATGAAGTAGCGAACCTTCAAGCCCATTTTTTTGAAGTACTCATCTGTCAAAGAATACGCATCTTGCTGGTACTCAAAGCCCAGGAAGGGATGCTGTTTATCGGTTCGCAGGTATGTCCGGGAACTTGATACGCTTAGGCAGATGACAGGTAGCTTGTCGAAGTGTTCTTTGTAAGCACTTGAGTTCACAAAATACTTGAACAGTTTGCCGTGCAATTCGCCAAAGTCATCTGGGGTGCTGAATTCCGACTGGTTCTCGTTGTGCTCCAGCAGCCTCACACAGAAGTCATAGTCTCGCACGTAGGATGAGAAATTATTTCCTACAATGCCATTGATACGTCTATTGGTTTTTTTGTCAACGATTGTTGTCTTCAAAACCTCAATTAAAGGAATAGCCTGGCCGCTGCCTTGAGGATCAATTTCCATTTCAGCGGAGATAATGTCCAACTCGACCGTGTAACGGTCACCGGTCGGATTATCCCAGTGCGCCAAGGCATTGAAGCGGTTATCGATCATTGTCAACGTATTGCGCAGGTTTTCTTGGCGACTTTCTCCTCTCGCCAGGTTGGCAAAGTTGGTCGTGATGCGCGTTTTTTTGGAAGGGAGGTAATTCTCATTAAAACTAATGCTCTTGATAGCAAATGTAAAGTCGTTGTTCATCGTGACCTGCACCTGTATTTTGACAAACCTGAACTGGCGCCTAGCCTTTTCAGCTTTAATCAACATTCTGTTCCTTCGGTCAAAAGCCTGTAGATCGGCCACTGCGAAGTGCTGGACGCATTTTAGACAGGCAGTCCACATGAACTAAAACGAATTGATTTCAAATGATTATTAGCCATGCTCATGATGGCTCATAACCTCGGTACGAAATCGTTGAAGTGTGCCCCTGTTCTTCACCCGCTTGAGAAGGCGTAGATCACTTCCGTAGGGCAGGTTTTGCTCAGTCTAAAACGACATTTTTTTACGTGAGCTTCATTCGCAAATATGGTGACGCTCACCAGGATCCTATCGGAATGTCATTCATTCCGTTCAACACCCGTCAGCAGGAGCTGAATCAGCATGAGCAACCAAAAGCCGCCACCACCGCTGCAGCTCGTGCCAGGGATAGGCCATGCTGGATGGCCACACACCCCGGTAAATGAATAAAAGCTCCTCGGCCATGTCGATCGGCTGGGCCACCAAGCGCTAACTGCACACCAAAATCCCCACAACGTACAGCGATCCGACCAACCGATTTGAGCCGATCCGCGTAAAGCCAATGGCAGGAAATGAAACCCACCTCCCCTACCTGTTTTCAGCCTCCGGCCAGTCTGGTGGCGCTTGATGTTTGCGGTACCAGCGCGCAACCAATCCTATCGTCACGCAGTTCAAAACTAGCCAGACGGCAGCTTTGACGACCATCAGATCATCACTCATAGCTTTCTCTCGGGACTCTCAAAATCAGCTATATCCAGGTTGCCGGTGGAGCAGATGCCGCTGCAACTGACTTACCATGAAACGGCTCCCGAACTGTCGGAAAGTCCGGGGCCTATTTAAAGTAAACCCCGCTGCACGCTCCGGCGTTACAACGGTAAGAAATACGTTATCGTTAGTTTCCTTCACTGAGGTGGCTTGTGGCCATATTCGATCCGGTCCGGGGTTTCTTTCAACGACGCGCAGCGGATCGCTTGACAAGTCGTCTGTCTACGATGTCGTTGCACATCCAGTACCGCACCTCGACTCGGCGCGGTCAGTTTCCTTTTCCAGGCACTCAGACCTACCTGGTGGCCGAGTGGGACGGTCAACGTCTTGGCCATGTCGATTATTCAGTCAATGCGCTGGGCGATCGGGTGTACATCAACAAGATCAGGGTCGTGCATACGTTACCATTTCTCATACCGATGCGTTTCTCATGACAGGAAGCCAGGAGGTAGTGGACAGGGGTTCGCCCTGCAAGTCAGCAGCCAGCAAACCCTAGGACACAGTTATCTGACTTCAAGCTCAGCTACCGAGCTTTGCTCGCCTTTGAGGATGCTTTGGTGAAGCTGATTTATGTGCTCGACTGCGTTTTGACCTTGTGCCAGATGGTGCACGTAGATTTCGCTTGTCTTGGTGAAACGGTGGCCAATGCGTACGGTATAGGAGCGGAACATCCAGCTGAGAAAACCTGTGTAATACATAGCATCTTCAATGTCCCGCCACTTCACCCCACGAACTCCTTTGCTCCAAGGCAAAATCCCCCGGTACAGCCAAACTCCAACGTCATCCGTGTAAACGCGCATGCTTCTGAGAAAGAGGATTTTGTAGATACATAGAGACAGCGAGACGACCAGAACAAACACACTCACTGTCATGCCGAGCCGAAAAGCAGAGTCCGTTTGCGCGTTGTGTAACGTCCAGCCGCCGATGCTTAATGAGATAGCAATGAAAAACGCTATCGTCAAAACGGTGCTGACATAGGCCAACCAGGACAATCTGTAGACTGCGTGCGCAGACTCAATGCTAGGGCTTTCGTATCCATTCATGATGGCATTCCTTAAAAAGTAAAAAGTTGTTAGTTGCTACGCCCTTGGCTAAAGCGATGCCAGTGACCGGGGCTCAGGGTTCAGCAGTGCGTCTGTTCCTACTTCTTCCAGCCCTGGCCTCGAACACCGGAATCCCAGAATCCTAGCCGACCGCCAAGTGGGCTGGCGGGTGACAAGTACACCAGTCCGCAGTATGTGCACCGCTTAGCTCCTCCATGTGCTGCTATCTCAGCACAAACATCAACTGGTAGCTGATTCAGCAATCCTGCTTGTAAGGTCATCTGACGATCTGATTGACCACCAGAACATCTGTCGGGGCAATAACCTGGAGGGTAAGTACGTGGCATATTATCTCCGTGATTCCCGAGTTACTGATCAGACCGCTATTTTGGCCAACGCTTGACCGATGCTAAAAATGGAGCGTTCGCCAGACTCGGAAACCACTGCGAAGGCCTTCGTTTGAGCGTATTGACCTGGCCCACGTGCCCTGTTGTCCCATACAGCAACCACATCAACTGTGTCTTTCACCTCTCCACCCCAGCTGTCGAGTTGGCAATAACGGTGGTAGATGTCGAGCACGTCAGCTCGATCGGGATCTGAGAGCTTGCCCTCGATGGCCGTCCCCTCCCGTAAGGCATTAAAGTAAGCTTTAGCCGCGGCGAGGGTGTTATAAACCGTGCCGCTTTTCACGATGACTTTCTTCGCCATACTAATTTTCCTTACTGATCAATTGCCGAGGTTGAGGCCAGCATTTGTGATCGTTGCGCCGTTTTTTTTCAGCATCCCTGCATTATCAGAAATCACACTGTAATGCCCTGATGGGATATCCATCGTCAGCGGCCCGCCGCACTGCGGACAGGCTGGACTCAACAGAATTGCGACGTCCGATGGGACGTCATCCGGCCACCAAACCTTCCGACAACTCCCAAGGCATGCGTGGCTGGGTGCTCCATGATTAGCGCTATAGATGAGGTGCCCTTTGGTTTTCACGATCTGCATTCGAAACTCCATGATCGATATTGAGAAGCGAAAGCCCCCTTCTCCTAAGGCCTCAGCCCAGCGCATGGCTGGGCTTTGGCAGATCCAGTTTCCTGGACTTAATGTTTTATGAGCCGAACGTAGTGGAACGCCGGCTCACCTGAGAGCTTGTCAGTGATTGAGTCGGGTTTATCGTTTAGTAGTCGTAGTGCTACCTTGTTCGATGCCAGGTTATCTACGCTCACAATGGCCTCGACATAGAATTGGGGCAGATGCTTCCGAAAGCCATAGCCGATTTCATCAATACTCGCCTCAACAATGTCATAGGCCAGCCCCTGTTCTCGGAAAGGTTTCGCGACCGCATAACCAAGCCCAAAACATGGAACTCCATTGATCGGCTCTACATTCACGTAGACAGCCATCGCTTTAACGACGCCATTTTCAATCAGCGCGTACGTCAGCCGAGAGGTTCCCTCGGCATCATCGTGAAGAATCACAAGCTGGGGCTGCTTCGCGCACGGCGTGGGATGGATACGCCCATCCGAGAAAGCCTCTTGGAAACTGATCAGTCCAACATGCGGATCTGTCATCTGTGACATGCGGTACTCCTAATTTACGGACGCGAAAATTGATGCCCCTCGACGACCTCAGTCCCAGCTTTTGAGGTCCGGGGCTTGGGTGCAGCTGAGCGGGTTTTCCTAGACCAATGGACGATTTGATTTTTGTCGAGCAGCATCCCAATCCAGCTGATCTATCTGATGTTTGAGAATGAGATATTCCTTCCCAACCGCTCCGTCGATCCAGCCGTACTGCTGGATGATGTGGGGATTGACCCACCCATTGAAACTTAGGGACAAGATCTCATCCCTCCAACCCTTTACATAAGCTGGGACGTCGAATCGTTTTCTCCCCTTCAGTGCATCATCCTGCCCAAGCTTGTACCAAGGCCCCTCGTAAGCGTTGCTGAACATGAAATCGACACTTTTCCTCTTCCAGTAATTGGCGTTGATTTCTCGTTGGCAATCATGAACATCAAACGGACTAGAATCCCTCAGACTTTCGAGGGCTCGCTTGATGTGCGCGTGAGCGAGTTTGCGAGCCTTGTAGCGGATGACAGAGTTCAAGACAGTGGCCATGGCAATTTTTTCTGCTCTATCCTGGGGAGCGAAAAGCGTCCCTCTCCTACTGGCCAAGCCCGCACGGGGCGGGCTTGGTTGCATGGCGGTTTCCTATAAGTCTGAGCTTGAGAGCCCGGCACCATTGAGCACTGCTCGAAGCACCGCACGTTCCTCTTGATACGTCCATGCGCCTGGTTGGTGGACTGCGGGGTGCCGCGACTCTTCCTGCCAAGAGCTGTACCAGCTGTCTCTGACAGCTATGTAGACCGGCGGCCGACCTTCAAATTGATCGCTGGTGATGTCGATAACGACACCATCACACTCAATCCAAGCATGGGAGCCTCCGTCCTTCTCTCCACACACATAATCAACCTGAAGGCCTAGCTGTGAGCTCAAGTAGTCACCAAGCAACTCCGACACCACGCCACAGCAGCCTCGCGGAAAATTTTTCAGATGGCTTGGGAGTTGATCCAAACCCTTCAGCTTTTCAAGCTCAGCGCGGAAAACATGCGTGACAAGGGTGTAGTCCATTTTTTCTGCCCGATCCCAGTGCTGAAATTGATTATGTCTCGCTACCCAGCCGCTGAACGCCGCAATACTGCTCCAGGTCTGCCGCCTGATCCTTGTGACACATGACCGGCATTTTTTTCGCACCCGCGAAATGAAGATAACGTGTGCGATGGCGTCCATTGGTGTACCCCACCCAGCGCGAAACGCGCTCAGAGCTACGTCCCAACATCTTTAAGAAAGGCTGTTTGGATTTATTCCTCACCTCGTTGAAGGACACGATCGGCATTTCAACGTGCCGCTCTTTGGGACCAGGTGGTGCCAAAAATTCAAAGATGCCCTGGCGTTTATCTTGGTCCCACTCCTCTACAGGTGAGACGACAAAGCTTTGGTGCTCGTGCTGATCCGAATAGTGAATCAACTTTTGTACATCAACCATGACAACCACATGGTTATCGTAGCCTGGGCGGCACCGCAGGCTCACGCTCTGATAACCAGGGTGGCCACCAGAGAGACTGACTTCATACAGATCTGTGTTCATCCATCGTCCTTTGCTGATAGGGCAGGTTTGCGCCCGAAACCGACTCAGCCTAAATCGGTTTCCCGTTCACCCCAAGCCGGTCACCGAAAGGCATGAAAAAGGCCCCCGGACTGCTGGATAGTCCGGGGGCCTATTTAACGGATATGCCGTTACGCCCAGTCAAGACGCAGCAAGATGCCGAAGGGCTGAGCGACGCTTTGGGGCGATAGCGGTCGGCCGTGGATCACTGCTTTCGACCCGCAGCCGTCTGTGACGATGCTTGAGGCCGATTGAGGCGTGGCATTTCGCGATTCGATACTTCCCTGTCTATAAGCCCAGCACGCACATTCTTTCATGCTCGGCGACTGCCGGACGATCGTCAACTTGGGTTTCTTTGGAGCCTCTGGCCTTGGCGAAAGATCGGAGCTAACTCGAAAAGCGACCACATTGTCAGCGCCTCTAGGAATGAAGTTCCGATCGTTGATCGGTCAATTTTCCATACTAGATTAAACGCTAATTTCAGGTCTTGAAGCGCGCTACCATCTGATTCAAGTTCACCGCTAACTGCGAAAGCTCATTGCTGGCGGCCAGGGTTTGCTGCGTGCCTTCGCTGCTCTGCAGCGCCAAGTTGCGAATGCTCACGAGCGCGCGGTCTACTTCGCGAGCTACATGAGCCTGCTCTTCCGCGGCAGTGGCGATCTGCTGATTGCGGTCATTGATCAGTTGCACCGAGTCGGCGATGACTTTCAGTGACATCCCGGCTTCGTCGGCAGTGCGCTGCGTGTTGTGTGCCTCGATGGTGCTGCTGCTCATCGAATCCACAACCAGTGACGTGCCTGCTTGGATACTTGAAATCATCTGTTCAATTTCCAGAGTTGAGGTTTGTGTGCGATGAGCCAGTGCCCGAACCTCATCAGCCACCACGGCGAAGCCTCGGCCTTGCTCACCAGCGCGGGCCGCTTCGATCGCGGCGTTCAAGGCCAGCAGGTTGGTCTGTTCTGCAATGGCACGGATCACGCTCAGCACCTTGCTGATGTCCTGCGCCTGACCAGCGAGGCCCTGCACCTGTTCAGAGGTCATTTCCACGCGGTCCGTTAGGCTGCGCATGGCATGTAGGGTTTCGCCGACTTTCTGGTTACCGGTGGCGGCAGCGCGTGTGGAGTCCTTGGCCGCTTCGGAGGTGGAGTTAGCGTTAAGCGCGACCTCATCGACGGCGGCGCTCATCTGGTTGACCGCCGTGGCGGCCTGCTCGATCTCACTGTTCTGCTGCTGCAGGGTGAGGCTGGCGCTCTCGGTGATGGAAGTCATCTCTACTGCGGCGGAACTGAGCTGTGCGGAAGCATCGGAGATCTGCTCTATGGTGCTTCGCAGGTTGCCTTGCATGGTGTTTAGCGCGCGCATCAACCGCGCAGATTCGTCATTACCCTTAACCTCCAGGATAAGACGCAGGTCGCCATCGGCGATTTCCTCGGCCATTTTCAGCGAGGCGCTCATAGGCTGGACAATGCTGCGAGTCAGCAGGGTGGCGAGCACCAGCGTCAGCACCAGCGCGGCGAGTACCACACTATCGACGATGGTGATGCTGTGGGCATACACCTCAGTGGCGGTCACGCCTGCTGCTGCAGCGCCGTCGGTATTGTGCTGGCGCAACTCATTGAGTTTGACCTGGTACGCTGCGGCACGGTCGCGTTGTTCAGTGTTGGCGAATGTCACGGCCTGCTCATGCTGGGTAGCGTCAAGATCGACGACGCGTTGCAGTCCATCAAGATAGGTCTTCATCAGCGCCGCTGCGGCCTCGAATTTGGCCCCTTCTTCTGGGTCGGAAATGAGGTTATTGCGGTAGAAGTCGGTGCGCTCGTTGAGCATGCGCTTAGCGTCTTCCAGGTGCTGCACGGCGGTCGCTTGCTCTTGGGGATTCGAAGTCGCCAGAAGACGGATGCTCTCCAGGCGCGCGCCGAGCAGGGCGATCTGGATGTCGTCGGCGGTCTGCACGCTGATCAGCCAGTTCTTTTCGATGTCCTGCTCGGTGCCACGCAGCTTCCCTAGCTGCACGTATGCGAAGCCGCCGAGGGCAATGACCAGCAGCGTGATTAAACCGAAACACAAGGCGGCACGGGGCGCAATATTTAAAGAACGTAGGTTCACGGTGCAACTCCGAAGGGCAAACGCAGAAACTTTCTGCGTTCTGTACGGAAGCCATCGGCAATGAAAAACATAAATTTAGAACAAGGGTCAATTACAGCGGTATCAGTGCGGCCAGGTAGCAAGCAATATCGTCGAACCGTCATCGTTGTATCCGAATGTACATCAACAAGATCAAGGTTGTGCATCAGCGTCAGGGGGTGGGCCAGGGATTGCTCTGGCACCTTTGGCAGATCCATCGACTGCCGATCGTGCCACTGTACGAGTACGAGCTGTCATGCGGCTTCTGGGATAAAGCGCGTCTGCGATTCGACGCTGTAGGTGCCCAACTGCTCGATCAGCTGGCAAGCCTTCCCGATACGAATTAAGAGGCGTTACGTTGACGGCATCTAGTACCGAAATCTGACAAAACCCAAGGTCTTTGGGGGGCCGCTATCGACCCAAAGCGGCCATTGGCATCGAATGTCAAACACCTAAAGGCTACCGCGTAACGATGTGTATTGACCCGCTTCTTATCGCCGCTTCGTCGATACCGGCCCATTGCCCGCAACGAAACGGCGTTAATAGCGTTACACCACACGTGCTGTGGACCAACCGCAGATAAGGAACAGGTATGACCCAAATTTCCGGCATCAAGGAAGTCACCAGCTATACGGATTTACAGGTCACAAGTGCCAGTAGCCAGGTCAGCAAGAACGCGATCGAACTCATCGTGCAGGGTACTCCTGGCAATGACTACATACGTGGTGGGCTGGCCAATGAACTGCTAATGGGTGGGGGCGGCAACGACCAGCTAGTCAGCGGGGGGGGCAACGATGTGATGGTCTCCAGTGCCGGATACGACGGTATGGACGGCGGCGCCGGAAACGACACGCTGGAGGGTAACGCCGGCGACGATGTGCTGACCGGTGGGTTAGGCGCGGACAAGCTCACTGGCGGTACAGGCAACGACCGGTTCGTGTTCACGAGCAGCGCCGACAGCTATGCCGGTAGCAGCGACCTGATCACTGACTTCATCTGGGGCCAGGACAAGCTCGACGTCGCCGCGCTCGGCGTGACCGGTTTGGGAGACGGCCGTGACGGTACCTTGCGCATGACCTACGATGAAAACACTGATCGTACCTACCTGCGCAGCAGCGAAGCGGGGGCCGATGGGCACGCTTTCCAGGTCACGCTAGCCGGATTCGACTACACGCAGTTGATCACCAATGCCGATTTGGTGGTTGCTGATAAGGCAGAGGTGGTCCTCATTGGCCACACCACTATTGACATTGACCACGTGGGCTAACGCTGCCTGAGCAACTGGGCTATCAGCACGCAACTTTAGCTTACGCAACCGCTACGGTGTGCGTGCTGGACGGCTTCTGCTGCAGAAAAATCAGTCGCTGGTTCGGCACTGACTCAAACCCCAGACAAAAAGAAAAAGTAGACATTTGCTACTGAACGCGTCTGACCCCAGCGTTTTCTCATGTCCGAGTAATCGCTGTAATCCAAGGAGACTTGAGCCCTGGATTACAGCGGCCAGCAAGAGGAGCGACACCTTGAGTACCCCTCCCCGGCCTCCCACAATCCCGCAAGAGTGATTGCCAGCTTCGGTCTTGTCATTGTTGTCGGCGAACCGGGCAATCAGATCCACAAGGCTGAGGTGTCTATGAAACCAGAGGCGACTCATACGGTAGCTACGATCTTACCCAGCTGTAAGCCAAGGTGCTGACTGCTACGGTTTGACATCGCAGCAGCCAGAGGGCTGGTTAGAATGCTGCCTTCAGCCGAGCGCCGGCATAGGCCTGTGCTTCCTGAGCCTTTTCCACCACCGCAGCGGTGCCGAAAAACTCGTGGGTCACGCCGTCATACAGCTTGCGCTCCACGCTTACGCCCTGGTTTCGCAACGCCTGCTCCAGTTGCGCACCGTCATCACACAGCGGGTCGATCTCGGCATTGATCAGAGTCACTGGCGGCAGACCGTGAAGGTTGGCGTGCACAAGATCCAGACGTGGATCCTTCAGATCGGCAGAGCTTTTGGTCACATTGGCCACGAACCAAAGCATCATGGGGCGATTGAGTGGCTTGGCGTCAGCGTATTTCAAGTACGACTCGGTGTTGGTCGTGGTCTGCCCCACTGGGTACACAGCAATCACACTCTTGGGCGAGGTCAGGCCCTGATCGCGTGCTGCCACAGCAGTGGCGAGCGCCAGATTGCCGCCGGCGCTTTCGCCGGCCAACGCTAGGCGTTTAGGGTCTCCGCCAATGCTAGCAGCGTTGGTAGTGAGCCAGCGGTAGGCAGCAACAGCGTCTAGATGCGCTGCCGGGAATTTATATTCAGGCGCGCGACGGTAGTCCACTGACACCACGATAGCATTGGCCTGCTTGGCCAGGCCGCGGGCGCCACCGTCATACACGGTGCGGTCCGCGATCACCCAACCGCCGCCGTGGAAATACAGCACTACCGGGAATGGTCCGTTACCAGCAGGGGTATAGACGGTTGCTGGCAAGTTCCCTGCAGCACCGGCTACGGTGATCTCATGGGTTGCCACGCCCGGGACCAGTGCTGTGGGGCTGCTGTCACGCTTCTGGTCGGCCAGTACCCGCTTTACGCCATCAGCCACAGTAGGCTGTTTACGGGCTTCCTCCGGCGTGGTTTTTTCAATAGCTTTAGGATCGAACGCCGCTTGGGCGTTAAGCACTTTCTGCATGTCGCTGTCAGTGCGGAACATGCTTTTGGTCGAGCTGACAGCTAATTCCGACAAGGTAGGTTTTTCCGGATCGCGAGCGCAACCGGCCAAGGTTGCCAAGCTAACGGCGGTTACTGCAGCAACTAAGGCACAACGGATCGGATGGGACGAACGCATGGTGAATCCTCGATGGGTGCAACTATGGACACGAAAGTGACGGCGCGCTGCAGAAGCCGCGCTTACGCTTTGTCCGAGGAAAACAAGTAGTGTTCAAGGCAGACAGCCGTTATACGGATCAGCGGTAGGAGGCTAAATTCAACACAGAGCGAGTCGGGCGATATTGGCTGTTCTTCTTTGTTACGGGCTGCGCTGCGAAGAAGCAGCGCTACTGCAGGTGGGCTAAATCCAGGACCACCGCGGGATCCAGCACGTGAAGGTGCTGGCAGGGGCTGGAAAGTGCGATACCCGCCGTTGCTCCCCGTGGCAGCCGGCCGCATTCATGAGTACCTGGAAAACTCAGGGCATCATCCAGCCAACAGGAGGGTGCCCCTATTCCTACCTCTGAGAACCAAGCTGGCGGGTGCCGGTATTATGGTCAACGGCATCTATACCGTGACCTTCGCGAAAAGGCCAAGATAAAGGTCGACGGACTGGTGGTGCATGGGCTCAGAGCCACAGCGGCTACCAATGCCCTGGAGCACGAGGCCGACATCGCCAAGGTTCGGGCCTGGCTGGGGCGTGCCAACATCAGCACGACCACGGTCTACGATCGGCGGGAGAATCGCCCGGAGGATTTACCGACCTATAAGGTACAGTACTAAATGTAGTAGGCCGGCATGAGAACTGACAGCTAAGCTGCGCGACCACCTTCCCCGTCGCAGTACGTCCAAACCCAGAAATGCAAGCAGTTTTGCTGCATGACCAGCTACAGCCGTGCTAGAACTTCAGGATCCGGAACTCCAGCTACGGAGCGCGAAACGTGAGCCTGGGGCCGACCGTAGAGATACCCCTGAGCATAGTTACACCCGTTGCTGGCCAACCACGATGGAAGGGAGGGTGAGTGAAAATCCTCGATGCCTTCCGCCGTCACTTTCATTTTCAGGCTACGTGCCATTCCCAAAATAGCTTCCACCATCGGACGATGGTCAGTCTTACCGAGCTCAAAAAAAGACCGGTCTATCTTGATTTTATCAATGGACAAACGTGTCAAATGATAAAGGCCTGAGTAGCCAGTCCCGAAGTCATCAAGTGCCACTGTGATGCCATGTGCGTGAAGTCTATTCAAGTTGCGCTCAGCCGCTTCGATATTTCCGACCAAGGCCTCTTCGGTTATCTCGACCTCAAAGCGGTCAAATGGAAACTGCTCATGGCGCAACTGATCCAGGAACCGATCAGGAAAAAGCTCATCGGTGATCATGGCTGCACTGACGTTCAGCGAGAGATGAAGGTGATCGTCCCAATCCCTGGCAGCATCGCAAGCTTGCTTGACGAGAGACTGAGTCATCATGGGGATCAAGCCCAAGCGTTCAAGCGCTGGAATAAAATCAGCAGGCATCCCAGTGCTCCCATCTGGTTTGAGCCATCTGGCCAAGATCTCAAATCCGACAACTTCCTGAGAAGGCAGTGCAACAATTGGCTGATAGAATGGAATGATCTCTTGAAGTTCCACTGCCTGTTTAAGCGCAGCGTCCTCATCAATTTGAGCCTGATATTGGAGCCCATGCTCTGTTTCGTAAAAATGGTAAGTTGAACGACCCATGACCTTACCCCTGTACATTGCTACATCCGCGCAGTGCAACAGCGCTGAAGTTTCGGTAGCGTCGACCCACGAACGAGAGATGCCAACTGTAGCTCCCTGCCGGAAGGGTCGAAGCTTCTCGAGCATCGGGGCTCCTATTCGCGAAATCACATCTGCGGCAATGAGGCCCAGCTCGCGTTCCTCTCTACGGCTGGTAAATACGACGCAGAATTCATCGCCTCCTAGACGCGAAGCGATGCCGCCGTACTTGATTGCAATCTCCTCCAGTCGTTTTGCCACCTCAATGAGCACTGCGTCACCCGTTGCATGCCCGCGCTGATCGTTAACCGCCTTGAAATAGTCAAGGTCGATCAGCATCACAATCACAGGTTCCAATTGAGTGAGTTGCTGGTTTACAAGCTCCATAAAAGCACGCCGATTGAGCAGGCCGCTGAGTGAGTCGTACCTTGCCAGCTTTTCGGTATGAGACTGCAACCCTTCCAGCTGAACGTAGTTACGCCGGGCATTACTGATCATTTTTATTAGCATCACTCCCGGCCCGATCAAGGCGATCAGTGAAAACCCCGTCGATGTCAGAACGAAACGTAACCTTTCCCCTTCCTCAAAAACGCCGTCATAGGGAAGGCCAAGCCCCCGCATCACCCATGCCTCCAGCTCGAACTCCCAGAGAATGGAAAGAGCCATGACGGTCAGCAGAGTGAAAAAAAGTAGCTGTATCAGACGGTATGGACTGGGTAAGCGTAAATAGGTCATGGGCAGCCTCACAGGCCAAGCTAACAGCATGTAATATCATATGGCCATCTTCCCATAAGGCCATGGTGTCGGTTATAGAACTTGTTTATTCATTCGATAGAAAAGACTGCTTTTTCCAGGGAGCTTCATTTTTATGGGCATGCCAACGGAGTTTGAAGCTATCGCCGAAATAGCGTACGGCCCAGTAGTTTGCCCTGAGATACTGCGCCTTGTGGGCAGGCCACCCAGCCGACCCGCTCTTCATTAAGTATCAGACAGCGCCCGTCCCAGCCTCCACACAATGGTTGATCGGCACTGCTGCGTCCAAGTAACCGCCATGGGTCCAAGATCTCGATTCACTCTTGACCTGCCCAAGAGCCCTCATCGGCTTTTCTCCTTGCTGGGTTCTCGTTTGTGGTCGGCAGAGGGACATCCCAGACACTCGCATTGTCATGAAATGCTATCGACGGGACGAGGGAAACCTTGAGTCTCCCCCTCAGAAGCAGCGCGCTTGGCGAGCAGGTTTAGGTCTGGAACCTCTCACCCTAGCCAAGGCGCCCTTAGCAGCTGAGCCTTGGCGGCTCGCCGCTGGCGGAGGCCCATGTTGGGGGGCGGTCGCGGCGTGTCTCCCTCCTGCGGTTTAGTCGACGCCAAAGCGAAATTGGTTCTACTACCTCGGTCCACCGCGATGACCTGGAGATGCTAGCTCAGCGCCAGTCCACGCAGCTCGGGTACAAAAACTGCATAGGCCATTTGACCGCCAATTTGATGACAACTTATGAAGCCTCCATATTTTACCTTACCGAGGCTTTCACCCTCGGCGCTCACCAGGGCGCTGATTGGCTTCATCGCGCTTGTATGTTTCTCGTTGATGCTTGCTACAGCGTGGCAGATGAATCAATCCAGGCTTGAGCGTATCGCTAACGCCAAAATTGCAGTTTCAAACATTGTTCTAGCTGCTGAACAGCAAGCTCAGGACACAATACGCCAGGCTGACAATACGCTGCGCGATCTTGTTGAGCGTGTGGAACACGATGGTGTAGCGGGGGAACAGTTGTCACGACTGACGAAGCTGATGGCTCAGGACGTGATAAATGTGGAAGGACTTCAAGGGCTGTTTATCTACGATGCCCAAGGTCAGTGGGTCGCCAATTCCTTTGCGCACAGTGTGCAGGAAAAAAACAATGGCGACCGCGCCTATTTTGCCTATCATCGCGACCACACCGATGAATCCATTCACGTTGGCTCAATTGTAAAAAGCCGCAGTACGGGAGATATGGTTATCCCGATCAGTCGGCGTATCAATACTCCTGATGGGGAGTTTGCAGGCGTCGCCTTGGCGACGGTCCCGGTCGCATATTTTCAAGCGTTCTTCGAGCGAATGGATGTAGACGACAAAGGCGTTATCTTTCTCGCATTGAACAATGGTGATCTGCTGGCTCGCCGGCCAACATTGACTGCACTGATGACGACCAATGTGGCCAGGGGGGATATATTTACCCGCTATCTGCCATACAGCGACAATGGCACTGCCGTAATCAAGTCTGTGGTGGATGGCGTGGAAAGGATATATGCCTATCGACGGGTGTCCGGCCTGCCCATCGTTGCAGCTGCAGGTGTGTCGTACCAACATGTCTTCGCGCCCTGGTGGGCTTATGCGTACAGATCCATGGCTTTGATCGGCATGATCACGTTGGCTCTGTGCTTGCTGGGCATTCTGCTATACCGGCAGATCCAGCAGCTAATCACCGCGGAGGGCGAGCTGAACGTCGCCAGAAATGAACTGGAGATTATCGCTCAGACTGATAGCTTGACGCATCTGGCCAACAGACGGCGTTTCGATGCTACCTTGCAGCAGGAGTGGGGGCGGGCCAGCCGAAATAACTCAACCATAGCGCTTATCCTGTTGGACATTGACTGGTTCAAACAATACAACGACCACTATGGCCATCTGCAGGGTGACGACTGCCTGAGGCAAGTGGCAGGAATCATCGGGACCTGCGTCAATCGGCCGGGCGATCTTGCCGCACGGTATGGTGGGGAGGAATTTGTGGTCCTGCTGCCTGAGACGAATCTGGCCGGCGCTTTAAGCGTCGCCGAAAATGTCAGGTTGTCCATCGCCAGTGCACTCATTGATCACGCCGGCAGCTCGCTGGGCATCCTAACGATCAGTTGCGGCGTGGTGGCGATCAACTCACCTGCAAAGGATTCCTATACAGCCGCCCTGGCAGAAGCAGATCGACTTCTCTATCTCGCTAAAAGCAAAGGTCGCAATGCTGTAGAGGGTCATTCAATGCTTGATACTTACCGGCTGCATCAGACAAATGTTATCGACCTGTCTCGATAGCCGAGCATCAGGGCATAGCTGAGAAGAAGATCAACCACAACTGCGGCAAGCTGAACTGAACGAGGATCGCTCATTCGGTCGGTCGGTCCCGTCTCGAAAAGCCGCACCTGGTGAACTGGGGTCAAAGGAAAATCAACTTGAAGCGGAGCCCTTGGTGCGGTAACGATTCACGCTGCGAAAGCACCGTGAACGTTCATTTCGGACATCATAGACCAACTGCATGGCCTGCTCGTCAGTCACAACACCCGTTCTTCGTGCTTGCTCAATCCTGATGAGTAATGCAGCACATTCATCTTCAAGGCTGGCCCAGTGAGCCAGGTGCAGATTACGAATGGATTGTTTGAGAGCGTCGAGCATAGGATCACCTGGATATCGCGCCTAAGCGAGTGGTAAATGCGAATTGCTGGGCAAGCCTGATTTTAAAACCATCACTATCTGGCTTGGCCCGAGAACTGCTCAACGGCTGCCACCACACTATTGGCACTCTGCTGAATGTCTTTGATCACCTCGTCCGCCTCGCTTGCCAACTCCAGCGCCGCACCGGCCTGTTGCTTACTTTTTCCGATCATGTCCACTGCAGTGGAAGCGAGGATCTGATTCTTTTTCACGACCTCAACAATCTCTGCCGTTGCCTGAGTGGTTCGAAGGGCCAGTTGCCTGACCTCGTCAGCAACTACCGCAAATCCCCGGCCCTGCTCTCCGGCGCGTGCTGCTTCGATTGCTGCGTTCAAGGCCAACAGGTTGGTCTGGTCCGCGATGCTGCTAATGGTTTTGACAATGGTGCCGATTTCCTGGCTCTGGGCATCCAGCGCCTCAATGCCATGCGCTGCATCTTCCATCAACGCCGAAAGCATGTTGAGGGTTGTAACGGTGTTCTGGATAACTCCGCGGCCTTGCTGTGCACTGGCGTCTGTTTTAACAGACGTATCGTGGGCCATGCCGGCCGCCTCTGATATGGCGCGCTCACGGTTGACCTGGTCGGTGATTACGGTAGCGAGTTTGGCTATCTTGTACAGCTTGCCGTTGGCATCTACGATCGGATTGTAGGAAGCCTCGAGCCAAACCTCCCGGTTAGATTTATCCAATCGACAAAACCTCCCGGCGACGTACGAGCCCTGTCGCAGGGTCTGCCAAAAATGCTCATATTCTGTTGAACCGACATCGGATGGCAGGCAAAAGATCCGGTGATGCTGGCCTTGGATTTGGGGCAATGAATAGCCCATGGCGTGCAGAAAATTCTGATTGGCCGTCAGGACTACCCCATCCAGAGAAAACTCGATGACGGCAGTGGAGCGCATCAGGGCCCCCACCAACGCTTCATTCTCCCTTGAGGCCTCAATGGTCCTTGTCAGCACGCTGCAATACAAAACGATGCGTTCGACCCGTCCGCTCTCACCGGCGAAAGGTATGACCATTGCCCGCAGCCAGACATGACGACCTTCACGACTGCACAGGCGCAAGGTACCGCTGTAATGCTTGCCCTTGGCAATTGCCTCCAAAGCGCGGCGCTGATGAACATCACCGTGCAGCTCAGCGGGGCTGAACTCCCGCAGGGTCCGACCGGACAATTCAGCGTGAGTGAATCCCAGCTCTTTTTCGAACAGAGCATTTACCTCCAGGATTACGCCTGCCGCATCCAGCGTGACCGCCACGGTTTCGAGATCCAGTGTCGCCTTGACCTGCTCCAGGGCTCCCAGCCGTTTTTCCAACTGCTGGATTCTGTTTTTCAACCGGTTATTGAACATGACAGTCACTCGCATTGACATGAAATACTATCGACGAGACGAATGAAACCTTGAGTATTCCCCTCAACAGCCGCATGCATTGCAATTTCAGCAACAAGCTCTGACGACGTGGGCTGTAGCGACCAAGCGCCCATGCAATGTCTGGCCAACGCTTTTACCGGCATGGCTGCGTTTGGGTAACACGCCGGCGGTTGTTTTGAGCAGGACAATCAGGTTTTTACTTGGGCAAACGATTGCTAGCGAACCCTAAAAATCATGTTGCATTCAACCTAGACTCGTCTTCACTGAACACATTGGTTCAGAGGCCGGCCACCTCTGAATCAACGGGATAGCCTGGTGCTTGCAAGACAGCTATAACCAATCTCATCGACTTGGTATTGGCCCTATCTGAACCACTTTCAAGCTCGCTTGCAGGTACTGCGCATGCCCCCAGAGTCTTGCCCCGGCGTGGATGAAAAGTCAGCTCTCGATAATTTCGTAAGCGCTGCCTCCTGCCTAGAAGCCTGTTCAGGCGCCGTTTTGGTTTTGCACGAAGGCGTCCACTGGCGCATCGCATCCACCTACGGATCCGCGCCAGACTTTAAGATCGAAAAAGCTATCGATGCCTGGCTGAAATTCGTGTTGTCTTACGACGACGTAGTCGATCTCAATGAAATTATGGTCGGCAACGCTGTTCTCCCTATAGGTTTCGAGCGGGGAATCGGGGACTTTCAGGTCTGCATTGCTATCAAAGATGCTGCTGAGCGACTTGCTGGTGTGGTGCTGATGACGGTTCCGCTACCCCGCAAGGGACTTAGCGCCGCGCAGATCTGCCTTCTGCGAACTCACGCTGCCGACCTCTATGCCGCCCTCCAACCAACGCGGGTAAATGATTCTGCCGCACGCCTGCGCTTATTGGAGTCGGTGGTGGTCAATTCAAAAGACGCCATCCTGATTACAGAGGCCGAGCCCATCGACATGCCGGGGCCGCGCATCGTTTATTGCAATCCGGCGTTTCTGGCGACTACCGGTTTTTCCCTCGAGGAGGTCATAGGGCAGACCCCTCGCATATTGCAATGCGAGGAGAGCAACCGCGACACGCTCCGGCGATTGCGAGAGTCGTTGCAACGATGGGAACCCATCGAAGTCGAGCTGATCAACGCACGACGCGACGGGACTCGTTTTTGGGTACAAATGAGCATCGTACCGGTGGCAAACGAGAACGGCTGGTTTACTCATTGGGTGTCTGTGCAGCGAGACATCACTGAGCGAAAAGAAGCTGAGGAGGCATTGCAACAAGCACAGATGGATCGTGAGGAGCGCGTGGCGCTCCAATCACGGCTGGTAGAGCGCGAGAGAATTCAGGAGGAGTTGTCCTACGCTGCATTTCACGATGAACTCACAAGACTCAAGAACCGGGCGTACTTTACAGGTCGCATCGAGGAAGCCCTAAGTAAAAAGGGCGACGACAGCCGTAGCACGGCTACAGTTTTGTATATGGACCTCGACCGGTTCAAATACGTCAATGACGGCATAGGTCATCACGCTGGGGATGTATTGCTCAAACGGGTCGCGGAGCGGTTGCATTATTCTATTGACGTCGAGGCGGTGGTTGCGCGGATTGGCGGCGACGAGTTTGCCGTTCTGCTTACCGGCGAGGAACATCAGAAACAGGCTGTCGAGACAGCCGGACGAATTATCCAAGCGCTTGGCCTACCCATCGAGATCGAAGGCCAGACGCTGTTTACCTCCTGCAGCATTGGCATCGCGACCCTGGATAATCATCACAACACAGCTGAGGACCTGATTCGAGATGCGGATGTGGCGATGTATTCGGCCAAGAAAACAGGGCGTGGTCGCTTTGCGATCTTTGATGTGTCGATGCGACAGGCTTCGATCGACATGTTGATGCTGCAAAGTGCGCTCAAGCATGCGATCACCGCCGATGAGTTCTACCTGGTATTCCAACCGATCTTCTCTGTAGAAACTGAGACCATTGTAGGCGTTGAAGCCTTGACCCGATGGCGCCATCCGATCTGGGGAAATGTCACACCGGATGTTTTCATCAGCGTGGCAGAGGACATTGGCGTCATTCACGACCTTGGTCAGTGGGTAATGCGCAACGCTTGCCGTGAGGTCAGGAGGTGGCGCGACAGCTTCCCGAAGAAAACCATCAAGCTCAACGTCAATGTGTCGGGGGCCGAGATGAACCGCAAGGGCTTCGCTATTCAAGTTGCCCACATACTTGACGAGACCGGATTTGACCCTTGCACCCTGCAGATAGAGATCACCGAGTCGGTCTTTCTGCATGAACCGGATGTTGTGCTCCAGACTCTGGTAGCTCTTCGAGCTCAGGGCATTCGCGTCGCGTTGGACGATTTCGGCACGGGCTACAGTTCCCTAAGCTACATCGACCGCTACCCTATTGATGTCATCAAAATTGATCGCTCATTCGTCTTCCGTATGATGAGCCATGAGCGCAGCGTTGCCATCGTCAAGAGTATTTTGTCGTTGGGCCAGGTGTTGGATTTGGCAATCGTGGCTGAGGGGGTAGAGACGCAAAGCCAGATGGCTCAGCTCAGAATTCTAGGCTGTCCTTATGCTCAAGGCATTCTACTGAGCACACCCTTGCTTGCGGAGGACATGCATGCACTGCTCTCGGATTGAGGAATCACGGTGCTCAGTGCACAGGCACGAAGCACTGCTCATTCCTGGATTCCGCTACTGATCGGTAAGCGTCCGGCGAACTCACCTTTCGAACTCCAGCTTTAAGAGCGATGGTGTCCGTATATTATTAAGCGGACGCGATAGCCCTCACCGCAAGGATTTCCATGCGCCGTAAGGGGCCGGTGAACACATCGTCCGAACTCCATCATTAAGGACGATGGTGTCTGCGTATTTTTAAGCGGACGCTACCGCCCTTATCTCCAGGCGGACTTCAATCACCAAGCGTTGATAGTTATGCGGGGGCGTGCTTTCACGTTTGTAACTCTGTCGAAGGCTGCCTGATAGCGTGCAGCATATTGCCGCGCACGTCTGAGGGCCAAAGTCAGGCTATCTGTTCTGAGCGTTCTCTCTGACTTCGCGCCGTCCGCTGACTAGCGCACGCAGTTGCGGAGGGATAACAATGCGGAAATAGAAGGTTCCGTGACGGTTCAGGGTCACATATGAAGGATTGCGCATGGTCAGCACCGGAAATGCCTCACCTGGATGTCACGCCTCAGTGGCGCACCAGCCTGAAACGCTAGGTCCAGACAGCACAACGCCCCAAAAAATGGGGCGCTGTGTAAGGATGCTGGTGAAGCCGCTGGGATGCACCCTCAGAGTTTGGCAAAGGCGCCGTACCGGGCAATCAGTTGAGTGCTTCTTGATGAACGCGTATTCGGCCGCACTCCTTGGTATAGGAGGCGGCGGCCTTTTTTAAGATGTCTAGCTCTTCGGTCACATGCTTGAGTTCGAGCGAAGCTGACGCAGCTAGGCTTGCTGGTCATCGTCTTGCTGACGCTGCTCTTGGGGTTTGCTGTAGAGCTTGAGCCAGGCGTAGAGGCTATGAACAGTCATGCCCAGGCGCCGAGTGCTGAGCCCATAATCCTGCAATCACTGGTTTTCTTAGGCACCGTCCTGTATGCGTAACGCTCCTATTACGGAGCTGTGCGAGCTTTGGTCCGTCAGAACTGAAAGACGATGTTCGAAAGCCCGCGAGTAGGCTTCAGCTAATAGGCTGAACTGCGCACGGCTTATGGCATGGGCAAAACCGAGGCCCGTGCTGTGGCCGAGAGCACGGCCATGAGCGTGACTTAGGCCAACAATGGAGTCTGCGGCCCAGATCCGTTCCAGACACGTAAGCAGCCCCATTTGGGCATCTCGTTTCAGCCCCAATGCACGAATAACGCGCTGCGGGTCGGAGGGTGAGTTGAGCAGACGCTGGGCCATAACGCTTCGCTCGTACATACAAGGGATGGGACTGAGCTGAAACCAGCTCATCCTAACCCAGCGACTCGCCGAGGATAAGTCGGTAATCGAGTGATGCCTGAAAAAAACCACGCGGTTGCCGGCGGCAACTTGGTGCATAGTGTCAAACGATCGAAGATCAAAATCAACGAGGGCAAGCCCCTCTGCCCTTGGCGATCACCGGGCCAAAGCCCTACTCAAAGCGCCGGATGAAACGACGCTGCTGCAGGTGAGCGACATCCAGGAGCGCCGCGGGATCTAGCGCCTGGAGGTTCACGGCAAGGGCGGCAAGGTGCGGTACCTGCCGCTGCACCCGGTCGCGGTCGGCCGCATTCACCAGTACCCGCATAGCTCAGGGCATCATCTGGTCGACAGGAAGGTACGCTGTTCATACCTTTGCGCGGCAAGCTGAAGAACGCCGGTGTCACGGCCAACCGCATCTACACTGTTGTGACGACCTGCGCGGCAAAAAGGCCAAGATAAAGGTTTACGGACTGGGCGTGCATGGGCCCAGAGCTACAGCTGCTACCAATGCCCTGGAGCACTAAGCTAAACGGAATGTCACAGCGTTGATAGAGCCCTGGAGATGAGAGCTCACCGCGACCCCGAACGACTTAAGGGAGGGCAGCTCTTCGCCATACCGTCTCAATGCCCTAGAGTGATCTATAGTGTTATCGGGCCTTAGCAGTACGAGACCTAGCCCGCCAGGCTTTCCTGCCTCCCCTGGCGGGCTCTCTCCTTGATATTTCTTCACTACAGATCCAGACAAGTCCCCTGCCTGCACTATGGGCATGAGGTTGTTGTAGCAACACATCTCGCTATACTTTTATCTATATAGCGATCAATGGTGGTGACCAAGACTTCGATGAGCGACAGAACCTACCCCTACACCGCATGGCTGCTGACATTGCCTTCGGTGAAGCCAAGCTCGCAGCGCTTGCCGAGGAGCTGGAAAGACGTCAAAGAGGGTTACTGAAGCGACGATTGGAGTTGCAGAGATGCAAATGAAGTTTTTGCACAGGCGTAAGCAAGGGGTAAGCATCCGGCGAAGTGACCTAACTCGAATTGTTATTAAGGCAAGATAGTGATTGTTGATTGATGTTCGAGAACTGCATCGCGCAGGGCGATGTGTCTGGCAACCATTCAATTCTTGGGCTGAGGTACGAAGGCAGAGCCGGCTGCTATCGCGGAGTGTGCTGCAAATGCTAGACTTAGCCTCTACTCCAGCTCCAGCAGAGGTCGTCATGCCCGCTCAATCTGCTCCCTGTCAGCTGGAGACTCACCCTACCTCTTCGGTCACCGCGACAGATTTACCATCAGATATCGCATTACTGCACGCGATCAGTACCGGGTTGATCGGTGAACAACACCTGGAGACGCTGTACGGAAAGATTGTGGACGCGGCAGTGTCCATCACTGGCTCCCAATTCGGAACAATGCAACTGCTTTGCCCCGAGGGCCACGCTTCGGGCCACGGTGGCAAACTTCAGCTACTTTGCTCGCGAGGACTGTCTTCAGAGGCGATCAACTTCTGGCAGTGGGTCAGCCCAACGGCCCATAGCAGTTGTACTCAAGCGCTCAAGCTGGGTAAGCGGGCCATCATTCCGGATTTCGAGGAATGGGTAGAAATTGCCGGGACTGAAGACTTGTCGGCTTTTCGCAAAACGGGGATACGATCGGCGCAAAGCACACCACTAGCGTCACGCTCCGGCCTATTGTTGGGGATGATATCGACCCACTGGCGCGATGCGCATCATCTCCCCGAGCGGGATCTGAAGCTGCTGGATATTCTGGCGCGACAGGCAGCCGACCTGCTCGAACGTACAATTGCTGAAGAAGCGCTGCGAGCACGCGAGCAAGACCTAGAACACACCTGCCATACGCTGCGTGATACAGAGGGGCAATTGAGACTGCTTAACGAAGCTCTGGAGCAGCGCGAAATGAGCCGTACAACCCTGCTCATGGAGTTGGAAGAGAAGCTGCGCCAGTCACAAAAAATGGAAGCAGTGGGTCAGTTGACTGGAGGTATCGCTCATGACTTCAGTAACTTGCTCACGGGTATCTCAGGCTCCCTGGACTTGCTGAAATTGCGTTTAGCCCAAGGCCGAGTGTTGGACCTCGACAGGTACATCACGATGGCACAGAGCTGCACCAATCGCGCTGCAGCACTAACGCATCGGCTGCTTGCGTTTTCGCGTCGTCAGACCTTGGAGCCGCTGCCCACCGACGTTAACATCTTGATGCACGAAATAGTCGATTTCGCTCGGCGTCTGATGGGGCAAGGCATCGAGCTCGATGCTCATGGCGATTCAAATCTGTGGCTGGCCTATGTCGATGCCAGCCAGCTTGAAAATGCGCTTTTGAATCTCTGTATAAACGCTCGGGATGCAATGCCGGACGGTGGTCGCATCACGCTTAATACGACCAACCAGCAGATAGATGAATACGCGGCGCAAAGTGAAGGTCTCGCTGAAGGCCAGTATTTGTGCATTTATGTAAAAGACACAGGTTCAGGCATTCCGCCTGAAACCCTGGCTCATATATTTGAGCCGTTTTTCACCACCAAGCCGGTCGGCCAAGGCACCGGGCTTGGCCTTTCGATGGTCCATGGCTTTGCCAAGCAGTCGGGTGGTCAGGTGCGAGTCTGGTCAAGCGTGGGTGAAGGCACGACAGTCTGCATCTACCTGCCGCGTTATCGGGAGAAAATTTCCGAGACTCCGGGCAAACCCAGTTGATCAGTGTGCGGTCAGCCTTTGGCAAATTGCTTGCAGCTGAGTCAAGGTGAATGGCTTGTTCAACCAATGCACATGATCATAGTCCAACGTGTTTACCGCAGCATGGAAACCTGAGGCGACGACTACAGGCATCTGAGGTAACAAGTCATGCATCCTTTGGACCAGCCCGAGCCCGTCGATCCTGCCAGGCATTCTTAGATCAGTGACCAGCAGATCTGCATCGAAACCATTATGCTGAATGTGACTCCAGGCTGAATCTGCCTCGGAGAATGCTCTGACTCTATGACCTTCCATTTCCAGAATTTCGACCATGATGGTCAATATGTCCTGCTCATCCTCGACAAGAATGATTGTGCTCATAAGGTAATTCCTGTCGTGACGATCAGACCTGTCTGAGCGGTGTCTGAGCATTTGCGTGCATGTAACTGATTTGACAAGCCAAGCTTACATTCAAGCGTTCCGTCCGATGAGCGGGGGTCAGAGGTACTAATTCTACCGCTTACGCACGCGCAGGCGACCTGGACCAATGCACAAGCCGGATAATACAACGTCCTAATCCAATGTTCTGACCTGCTACTTAGGATGCTTACAAGGGCAGGAAAGACGTTATCACCAATTAATACCGTTTATCGATTTCATCAACAGATGCAGCCTTTGGCGTTGCTTTCGTGACTGAATGCACGGCAAATGACCCAAAGGCGATCTAACCATGAGATGCTTATGCAGGAACTGACGAAATCACAGCAGAATGATCAGCGCCGACTCACGTCGGTCGAATTTCAGACGCTGGCCAAGGTTCCGGCCGCGGTCGAGTGGTTTGCCAACCTCGACAACCCTCGCACACGACGCGCCTACCAAAATGACCTGGAGGACTTCTGTGGTTTTGTCGGATTGGCTTCAGCGGATGAGTTTCGCGTGGTGACCCGATCACACGTTCTGGCCTGGCGCGCCCAGCTCGAGCATCGCGGTCTGGCGGGCGCCACGATCCGGCGCAAATTGGCCGCGCTGGCCAGCCTCTTTGATCACCTCCTGGAGAGCAATGCGATTGCCGGCGGCAATCCCGTGCATGGGGTCAAACGACCAAAGATTGAAAGCAACGAGGGCAAGACACCGGCACTGGGCGATCACCAGGCGAAGGCGCTGCTCGAGGCGCCGGACGAAACGACTGTCAAAGGGCTGCGAGATCGGGCGCTATTGGCTGTACTTCTCTATCACGGGCTGCGCCGTGAAGAAGCTGCGCTGCTGCAGGTGAGCGACATCCAGGAGCGCCGTGGAATCCAGCACCTGAAGGTTCACGGCAAGGGCGGCAAGGTGCGATACCTGCCGTTGCACCCGATCGCGGCCGGGCGCATTCATCATTATCTGGAAAACTCGGGGCATCATCTGGCCGAAAGGAAGGTGCCACTGTTCATGCCGCTGCGAGGTAAATTGACCGGCGCCGGTATCACGGCCAACGGCATCTATGCCGTCGTCACGGCCTACGCGAAAAAGGCCGGGATTAAGGTCGACGGCCTAGGGGTACACGGGCTACGAGCAACCGCTGCCACCAACGCCTTGGAGCATGAAGCCGATATTGCCAAGGTTCAGGCCTGGCTGGGTCACGCCAATATCAGCACCACAAAGATTTACGATCGGAGAGAGAACCGGCCGGAAGATTCACCCACCTACAAGGTGAAGTATTGATGGAAGGAATAGATAGAACTCGGCCTTTGAGGATCGAAACCAAAGGCTGAGGAAATAGTACTTGCTTGTAAGGCCACTCAATCTGAAGGGAAGTTGGTATCCGGCCTTGGTAAGCAAGTCAAGTCAGTTACCCGAAACTATATGAAGATGGCAATAGGGGGCCGAGGATTGGGTGGGAGGCGACGAGTGACATGAAAATGTATTCGGTTGAGGACGTCCAAGATAATAGCCTTGAGCGTGGTCATAGCCTATATCACGCAGCAATTCGAGATCCTGACTGGTCTCAACACCTTCAGCCAGCACCTTAAGACCAAAAGCATGCCCTAAATGCAAAAGGGCCATCAACACCTGCTCGCGCTGGGATTTGTCTTCGATTCTCAATACCTGACGGTCAACCTTCAAGCAATGGAATGGAAGCTTCAGTAGATAAGCCAGGTTGGCATGACCTTGACCAAAGTCATCCAGAGCTAGCCGTACGCCCAAGTTGCTGAGACCTGACACTGTCCTCAATAGTTGATCATCTATACGCAAAGGCACTCCTTCGGTTAATTCTAATATGAGGCGATTCCCTGCGAGACCATGCTTTAGTAACGCACCCGCCACTTTGGTTGGAAAATCAGGATCGGCGAGCTGTATAGGTGAAAGGTTCACCGAGATATTTACAGCGTCATGCCAGCGGCCAGCTTGCTCGCATGCTTTATTCAAAACCCAGTCACCTACCGCGTTAATTAGCCCGCTACGTTCTGCCATTGCGATAAATAGATCAGGCGGTACATTTCCGAGCTTGGGATGCTGCCAACGGATAAGGCTTTCGTATCCAGTAAGCTGATAAGGTTCGAGTTGATACAGCGGCTGGAAGTGCAGACAAAATTGGTCTGTTGCTAAAGCCTCTCGAATATCCTCCGGGGTTAGATGCGATTCATCGTTCTGTGAAAATATAAATCCTGTATCCTCCAGACGGTTGCGGCCACCCCGTTTAGCTCGATACAGCGCTTTGTCAGCCTGATCCAAGAGGGAGGAGCTATCGGTTAGCTCACTACTCGCACTGTGCGCTAATCCGATGCTGACAGTGATGACCGAGACGCTGTCCGTACGTCCAAGGTGGGCGATGTTTAGTTCCCGTATGGTTACCAGTACATGGTTAGCGATCCTGCGGGCCTCGTCATGGGAGGTATTTGGCAGAACGGCAATGAACTCTTCACCGCCGAATCGTGCTACGGCACAGGGTGAAACGAAGCAACTGCCCAGAGCAGTGGCAACAGCTCTCAAGCACTCATCGCCGAGGAGATGTCCATAATGATCGTTAAACCGTTTGAAATGGTCTATATCGATCAAAAGTACCGCACCCTCGGATTGCCCATCCAAATGGTTTGTCGTAAGCGCATCCAGTTGCGGTTGTATGTGCCTACGGTTAGCCAGCCCGGTCAGCGAGTCGGTCTCTGAAAGACGTTGCAAGTCACTATTGGCATCGGTAAGACTAGCTGCTCTGGTTTCCTCACGGAGCCAATATAGGTAACGTCGTCTGGCTTCGGCGTTGGACCAGTAGTTGCCAAGTAATGAAAAAAAAGATGAGGAGCCTATAGCGGTCATTATCAGCCCCGCAGCACTCAGGGAAATCGGGGCTATATGCACTCCCCAAGCTGTGATGATCAGGCAAAATATATTGTAGACTAAGGCAATATTAAAAGGGCTTTTCATGCACGTATTAACATACATAAGCATCAGAGGCCAGCAGAACATGAACAGTGACTGCTCGCCGGAAGCAGGTTGATCACCGTTAATCACTACGTTGTAAGCGACTAAAAATCCGGTATATGAGGGTAGCATGGAGACGTACTCTCTCCAACGCTCAGATAATTTCTTTAGAAGCAACACCCCCATCAGAGTGCTAGGTACACATGTTCCCACCATCTGCAAAATTGCTGATACCAGCTCCTTTGGATTTATGACAGCTGTCCATAGTGAAAAACTACTGAATGTGAACCCTCCCAAGATCAAGCACAAGATCAGGTGGTGCCGGCGGGTAGCATGGATATCGCTCTGATAACGTAGTTCCAATTGGTCTGAGAAACGTGCAGCCCTGGGTTTTTTCTCGAGTTCTCGGTCAATCTGGCTAGCGTCTAACATAGGGATTCCACGGCATGCAGCGGTGAGGTCTTATGATGTCCATAAGCCACCATTCTACCTTGCTGCACGCATCGCACGACCAGAATCTGCCCAGCGGTGATTTCCCGAGGTCATTTCTTTGGACCGGTCATGCGGACCGTTGACATACGGTTCGGCCTGCATCCTCCAATCGTCAGCTCGGTGTCGAGCCTCGCTTACCTGCCGCTACATTTGTGCGGAGCTGATCAAGCTACGATTGCGCAGCGCACGGCGGTAGCCACGAATGGTCGCATGCAGCATTTGGAGGTCGGTGGGCGGGACGCATTTCCGCAGTAGCCTCACGCGTGTAGTCAATGCCTAGGCAGACGGCATACCTCAGTCCGATTCAGCAAGGAAATGCGCGGGCTATGCTTCACTGGAGGCGTTATGACTCCTGCCGGCAACCCGCCGCACACCATCCGGAACGCGTTTTAAAAGCAAAATTGAAATGATCGTGCGCGATTCTGAGTCAAATGCGATGCACGGCGAGCTCGTCTCGAATACGGCTCTGATTGTCCTCAACGACGTTAGGAGCAATAAATCTCTCAATTACGGCCGCCCAAACGTGAAGGGCCAGCCTTTCACCAATTTGTCTCGCGGCTTGGCGTAGGTGCGAACCTTTGAGGTGCGCAGTCCCAAGCGCACCAATGATTCTGCCAGTGTGACTGCTGCCGTCACCCCATCCACTACCGGTACGCCGGTGCGCTGTCGGATCAACTCATCCAGCCCCGCCATTCCGCCGCAGCCTAGACAAATTACCTCCGCCTTATCATCGCGCACAGCCATCTCGGCCTGAGCCACAATAGCCTCAACGGCACGGGCCGGATCTCCTTCAAGCTCAAGCACAGCCAATCCACTGGCACGTACGGACGTACAGCGCTGGAACAGCCCGGCCAGACGTAAGCGGTCTTCAATCAGCGGGACGGTGCGGTCAAGGGTGGTCACCACCGAATAAACGTGGCCCATCAACATGGCCAGACTCGCGGCCGCTTCGGTGATGTCGACTACCGGGACATCGAGCAACTCTTGCAAGCCCTCGCGGCCGTGTTCACCGTAGCCCGCCTGTATGACTGCGTCGAATGGCTGGTCATAGGCCATGACGCAGTCCATCACTCCAATCGCTGCGAGGTAACTTTCGAAGTTGCCCTCTACCGACTCGGCGCCAAAGCGCGGGGTCAGACCGATGATTTCGGTGCCGGGCATGGCTACGCTGCGGGCCTGATCGGCAATGGTGTCGGTAATGGACTCGGTGGTATTGACGTTGACTACCAGAATGCGCATGCAGTGTCCTTAAGAGTTTGGGGGCTCAGTGGGTGTTCGAAACCGCGATAGACTCGCCGTCTACGTGTTCGAACGATTGATGGCGTTCGCTGATTAACAAGTAAACGGCCGCGGCGATGGTGGCGCCGAACAGCCAGGAAAACGGCGACACAGCTTCAAACATCGGCAACAACGCCAGGCTGGTAGCGATCAACGCTGCCGGTATGAAGGCAGCAATGGCTCGCGGGTTTATGCCCTTAGTGTAGTAGTAAGCCGCGTGCGGTGCTTCAGTGTAGAGCTGTGGCACGTTGATCTTGGTGCCGCGCAACAACCAGTAATCGGCCATGATGATGCCGTACAGCGGGCCGAGCAACGCGCCGAGTCCTGCCAGAAAGTAAGCGATGACCAGCGGGCTGTTGTACAGATTCCAAGGCAGGATAAGTACCGCGAGAGCGGCGCTGATTAACCCCGCACGGCGGAAAGTCAGCAGCCGAGGCGCCAGGTTGCTGAGCACGAATGCTGGGGCCACGAAGTTGGCCATGATGTTGACCGCCACAGTGACGATCAGAAACGCCAATGCGCCGAGCACCAGAAACAGCGTGCTTGGGATGGCGCGAATAATTTCTGTAGGGCTCTGGATGACGTGACCATCAATGGAGAACTGCGCGCCGCACAACACCACAGTGATGCTGGCAAAGATCAGAATGTTGACCGGCAAACCCCAGAAGTTACCATTCTTGATGCAGCGCATCGACGGAGCCGAACGGGCGAAGTCACAAAAGTTTAGAATTAGAGTGCCGTAAATGGCCAACCATAAAGCCCCACCTGCGAATATGTTTCGCCACATCTCGGCGCCTTGCAGAGGTTGGCGGATCGACCAGGCAATATGGCCGTCTACCCGGAAATACATGAACACCGCTAACGAGGCGACGGTCAGCAAAATCACCGGCCCGGCCAACGCTTCACAGCGGCGAATCATTTCCATGCCGTAAGCTAGTATAACTAGTTGCACCAGCCAGATACTGATGAAGCACAGCCAACCAAGGGTCGACAGGCCAAGAATCTGGTTCTGATCGTAGGCCGCCAAACTGGGCGCCACGGCGTTGAGCAATACGCGCAGCACCACGGATGCAAGGTAGGTTTGGATGCCAAACCAGGCAATGGCGATGGCTGCGCGGATCAATGCCGGCAGTTGCGCACCGTGAATGCCGAAACTGATACGACTGATTACCGGAAACGGCACCCCGGTTTTCTGGCCCATGTAGCCCGACAAATTCATCAATAGATAGACGAAAACCGCACCGACCAGCAGCGACATGACAATCTGCCAACCACCGAGGCCCATGGCATAAAGGCCCATGGCGAAAGAGTAATTGGCGAGGTTGTGCACGTCGTTAGTCCACAACGCAAAGATGCTGTAACCGCCCCACTTGCGACCTTCGATGCGGGTCGGCGCAAGATCACGATTGTGCAGCCGAGCGCTGAGGGCTGGGATGGGTTGTCCTGAAGTATCGATTGAACTGCATGTGGACTCGGCAGAACTGTTGAGCTGCATGGTAAAAAGCCTCCTATTATTGTATTTATTTTTGTATACAATTCCTCCGAAATTCTAAGCCAGATTCATGCCACAACCCTATGAGCGGCTTGAAATGCTTCGTATCCACGCGAAATGACATGAACTCAACTCAATGAATTTAAAAGTAAAAAAAAAAAATGATAGACATTTTTTTATCCCGTTTAATGACAATTTCCTCAATTTTTTCGCCAGTCAAAACAGGATTTATGCACACAGTTTGTCACCCCAGGTAACGATCTCTCTTTCTACTTCCACTTGCCGAACGGCGTTCCTTTTCGATGGCAGATTCATCAGGTGCAACGGTGATGACCTTCAATGACTCAAGCTCACCACGCAAAACGTACAGTTGCCGAACCATCTTGCTGGTCCATGCTTGTACTTGAACCGCTTCGCTTCATCGCACAGTAATAGGATTTTTTTCCTGAAGCATTTCTTTAGCGCCGCCAATTTTTGGACGACGCTCGAGCACGTCGCGCTTATCAAAATGACCCGAAAACTTCTGTGGTTTTATTGGCTTGGCTTCGACTGCTGAATTTTGTGTGGTGGTCCGCCCACATGTTCTGGCGTGGCGCGTCCAGCTCGAGCATCGCATCAGGCAAGCGCTAAAATCCAGCGCCAGTTGGCCGCGCTCGCCAGCCTCTGACCACTAATAAAGGGAAGACGTCGGCACTGAGCGATCACCACGCCAAGGTACTGCTCGCGGCACCGGAAACCGTACTTGAAAGGGCTGCACAATCGGCCCATTCTCGCCGTGCTGCTGTATCACGGCTTGAGAAGAGAAGAGCAGCTTAGCTGCTGGTAAGCCACATCCAAGAACGGCGCAACGTTAAACACCTATCGGTGTGCGGGAACAGTGAAGGTGCGGTATCTGCATCCGTAGCGGCCCAGCGGTTCTATGCCTACCTGGAACGCCCGGGCATCACCGAGAAGAATCCAAGGCGCCGTCATTCGCGCCTCTTCAGAACGGGCCCGCGCTGACAAGATCTTCAGGTACAAGAACGCGCTGGGCAGTCATCCAGGCATGAAGTGTGCCCATCACCGATACTGCTTTTCTGGCTTATTCGGCACCGTAAATCCGGCTCCAGATAGCGGGATATCGCGATCGTGGTAGAGGGGCCGCGGGTAAGACGGCGACAACGATAGCGCTACGGCGGTTAAAAGCCGATTATTCGCTACATTCATTAAACGCCTCCAGCTCTTCGCTTCAATATCGCCAAGGTTCGTAGTACTGGCAAAGCGCCAACAGCACACGCCGTGCGCAGCCTGCCGGTAACCACGGATTGCCCGGCAAAAACGGCGCTATCCGCAGCCTACACTCTCTGAGCGCGACGCCAGCGTTGGTGAAGTTACCGTCAAGACGGCAAATACGCCTATGGCCAAAAAAGGCTTGGCCTTGAAGCCACATTGGCTCTCGGTTCTCTACCACTTATCAGTGTTTTATCTGACTCATCTTATATAATCTTCGCAATCACTGCAGCGTCGGAGCTTTGATATGAAAATCACAGGTAACACCATCCTAATCACAGGCGCAGGGTCCGGTATTGGTCGCGCACTGGCGCAGGAATTCCACTCGCTGGGGAATAAGCTGATCATTACAGGCCGGCGCAAACACAAGCTGGACGAAGTACTCGCGGCAAACCCTGGCATGATCGCCTACGAACTGGATGTGCAGGATCGAGTTGCCGTGAGCGACTTCGCTCGGATGATTACCGCACACCATCCGACGCTCAATGTCGTGATAAACAATGCCGGCATAATGCTGCAGGAGGATCTGTCCGAGGGTGAGTCAGCGCTTGATCAACTGGACGCAATGGTGCAAACCAATTTCCTAGGGCCAGTGCGGTTGAACGCAGCCCTCATTCAGCATTTGCTGACGCAGATCGAGGCAACGATCATCAATGTGGGGTCTGGCCTGGCGCACGTGCCGTTGACGTTGGTTCCGAATTACTGTGCGACGAAGGCGGCGATCCATTCTTACACTCAATCTCTGCGTCATCAGCTGCGTAACAGTCCCATAGAAGTGGTCGAAATCATTCCGCCCGCTGTCCACACAGGCTTGCTGGGGCTTGATCAGCCTGCGCCGCACGAGATGCCGCTGCCAGTGTTCATCGCCGAGGTCATGGCACTATTCCATCAACAGCCAACGCCGCAAGAAATATGCGTGGAAAACGTTGGACCTCTGCGGCATGCGGAATCTGGCGACTATGGTGCCGTATTCGCGCAGGTAAACCAGGGTATCGTTCTCTAGACTGATGGCGCTAAGTGCAGTCAGCTCGATGCGCGAGCTTTCTTGATGCCCAGGTTGCCCCCCTAACCCGCAATCGTAAAGCAATTCCGATGCTCGGCGAGTTCTTTCGCGGGCATCGCCAGCATGCGCTTGGCCGGAGCAGGTGTAGCGCAGTTGGCCACTAGCAGGACTGAGCATTGCGCCATAATACTTACCATAGCGCACCACAGCGGGATCGTCCTACGGCACTCCGATGATCGCGGCAATAGATTCGCGCAGCACTGCGGATTGGGCATGATGCCATCAGTCATCAGCACTTCCAGATACGCGGTAGATGAGAGCATTTCGCGTGCACACATGAGCACGCGCCACCCATGTGCTGAATATACCCGTGCAATTTCCTAACTGATGCTGGCCCCCGGGGTGCAGGATAAATGACTATCAAAGTACTGTCGGGCTAGGTCCCTGCACCGATGTTATGCGACTTGCGTTAGATTGTGCCGAGTACTCTGTCTTGAGCCAGGTGGTACATTTCTACAGGCTCTCCGGGACATTGAGCTGAATGGGTAACATTACCCGCGCAGCTACTCCCATTGAGCCGTACTTGACCCCTTCGACCAATGCGCTCACTGCCTGCGCGGCAACGCTCTCAACCGGATGCGACAAGATAGCCTGCACCAGGCCGCCTTTCAGAGCCTCCCGAGTCAATGGCGTCAGGTCATGACAGATTACTACGGGCAGGCGAGCTTGCTGCACTTTGTGCTCACGCAACGCACGCACCACGCCTGCGCTCCCGCCCCCAGCGATGTACAGTCCGACTAGATCTGGCTCGCCTGCCAGCAGGTCCATGGTATTACCGTAAGCGAATTCGTCATTTTCCAGAGTAAGGCGCGAGGCAAGCAACTCCCAATCTCCCGATTGATCAGCCAGATAGCTACGAAAGCTAAACTCGCACAACTCCTGGCATTGAAAACGCTGGCTGCTGACCATCACTGCAGCCGCACCAGGTGCGGCCAAGCGCGTTATGAACCAGCCCGCAGTTCGGCCCATGAGCCGATTATCTACGCCGACATAACCTGCGCCGGCGGCGGTTGATAGCTCAGAAATCAGCGCCACTACAGAAACCCCGCCATCACGAAGCTTGGCAACAGCTTCACGCACCACGGGATGGTCGACGGCCACCACACCTAACCCGTCGACCTGCTGGCGCAACGCCATAATCCGTTGTGCGACTGTGGCCGGATCAAGGTCGTCCAAGTAACCGATCGCGACTTGAATACGCGCGCCCGCACATGTTGCAGCCGCGTTCGACAGTGCTTGAGCCAGCCCTTGATAGAACGCAACCCCGCTTTTTTGAAGCAAAAAACCAAGTCGTATAGTCGGTCGATCGTTCAATATCCGATGCTCGATGACGCTCTTTGCATGAAACCCCAATTGCGCCGCCGCGGCGGCAATGCGCTGAGCGGTATCAGCGCGGACATTGGCGCGCACGTTCAAGACCCGGTCGACGGTGGAGAGGCTAACACCCGCCTCGCGGGCGACATCTTCCATAGTGGGACGAAATTTTTGGCAAGATTTTTCTGACATGTTTTGACATCTCTTTTTCTCATCATGAAGGGTCTTGAAAGGTTATGCCAACACCCCCGTGGCGCCCCTCAACGCATCTGTCTAGGATCTTTTCACACACTAAATGCTCGCCCAAAAATAACAATCGCGGAGTCCAGCATGACCATTCACATCTCCACCGCCCCTTGCTGCTGGGGAGTCGACGACGTCAAAAATCCATTTCTGCCGCCGTGGCGACTTGTCCTGACCGAGGCCGCCGAAGCGGGCTATCGGGGAATCGAACTGGGACCATATGGTTATCTGCCGTTGGATGCTGCAGTAGTGAGTTCTGCGCTGGCGGACCACCAACTGCATATCGTTGCCGGGACGATCTTTGATGATTTGGCTACCCCCAAAAACCGGCCTGCCCTGCTTCGCCAGACCCACGACATCTGCACACTACTCAAAACACTGCCGCCCATCGAACACGAAGCAAAACAGCGGTACGCGGGCCCCTATCTGGTGATCATGGACTGGGGCCATGATGAGCGTGACTACACCGCTGGTCACTCCGATCAGGCTTCAAGACTGAGTGACACGGCGTGGAACGACATGATGGAAAATATCCGCGCCATCTGCGAAATCGCGTGGAAAGAGTACGGAATCCGGCCCGTGATTCATCCCCATGCCGGTGGCTATATCGAGTTCGCAGATGAACTGGCGCGACTCGTCGACGACATCCCGGACGAGATCGCAGGCTTGTGCCTGGACACAGGGCATCTCTATTACGCCGGTATGGATCCTGTTGCATCGTTGCGCACTTACGCCCATCGCTTGGACTACATCCATTTCAAAGACATCGACCAGAGCGTGTTTGACCAGGCCATGAATGAACGCATCAGGTTTTTCGACGCCTGCGCCAGAGGCGTCATGTGCCCGATTGGCCGAGGCATCATCGATTACCCGGCTCTCTATCGCCTGATTCACGAGCTGGGCTATGAGGGCTATATCACCGTCGAGCAAGAACGCGATCCTCGTAACGCCAATGGCAGCCTGGACGATGTCGCTGCCAGCCGAGCCTTCCTCGCCCGCACCGGTTTCTGATCCACGAAGCTGAACAATAAGGACAACAACATGATCAACGGTAGCAAACGAATTTCCCGGCCGATCCGCTGGGCCATGGTTGGCGGCGGCAGCCAGAGTCAGATCGGTTATATCCATCGCAGCGCAGCAGTGCGCGATCGGAATTTCGAATTAGTAGCTGGCGCCTTCGACATTGACCCTGGGAGAGGCCGCGCCTTCGGCGAGCAACTGGGTGTTGAACCTGATCGGTGCTATGCCGATTACCTGAGCCTGTTCGAGCAGGAGGCACTACGCGCCGATGGCATTCAGGCAGTATCAATTGCCACCCCCAATGGCACCCATTACACGATCACCAAGGCCGCCCTCGAAGCAGGGCTGCATGTGGTTTGCGAGAAGCCTCTCTGTTTTACCGTCGAGCAAGCCGAGACCCTACGCAACGTGGCCAAGGCCAATAATCGGGTGGTGGGTGTGACCTATGGTTACGCAGGCCACCAACTGATCGAGCAGGCTCGGGCGATGATTGCAGGAGGCGAGCTGGGAGAAATCCGCATGGTGCACATGCAGTTCGCTCACGGGTTTCACAGCGCGCCTGTCGAAACGCAAAGTCAGGCAACCCAATGGCGTGTGGATCCCCGCCAGGCAGGCCCGAGTTACGTACTTGGAGACGTAGGGACACACCCGCTCTACCTGTCAGAGGTGATGTTGCCTGACCTGAAAATCAAGCGCCTGATGTGCAGCCGCCAGAGCTTCGTGGCCAGTCGTGCACCATTGGAGGATAACGCCTACACCCTCATGGAGTACGAAGGCGGCGCAATGGGCATGGTCTGGTCCAGCGCGGTCAACGCAGGCTCCATGCATGGCCAGAAGATCCGCGTCATTGGCTCGCGTGCCAGCCTGGAATGGTGGGACGAGCGCCCCAACCAACTGAGTTTCGAAGTGCAAGGGCAGCCCGCCCAGATTCTTGAGAGAGGCATGGGGTATCTGCATGCCGATGCGTTGCTCGACGACCGAATCGGCGCGGGCCATCCAGAAGGACTCTTCGAAGCCTGGTCCAACCTCTACTACCGCTTCGCCTTGGCCATGGACGCCGCGAACCGAGGCGATGTCGAGGTGCTAGCCGCCATCAGCTACCCGGATATCGACGCCGGTGTCGAAGGGGTCCGCTGGGTCGAGCGCTGCGTGGAATCCGCAGATAAAGACGCCGCCTGGGTCCCCTACTGACGCCTGGCGTCTCTGCCTACCACATTGACCAACCTGAATATGCGCCCGCAATTGCTCTGGAGAACAACAAATGAAAATCGCGCTCGATCCCTACATGCATCGTCACCTCAGCCTGCCCGATCTGTGCCGCAAGACTGCTGAACTGGGCTATGAATACCTGGAGCTATCTCCCCGGGACGACTTCCTGCCATGGTGGGTACGCCCCCGCGCGCACAAGGAGCGCATCAGCGAGTTTAGAAAGGCGCTGCGCGACCACAACCTGCAGCTCGCTTCGTTGCTGCCAATGTACCGCTGGGCCAGCCCTCATGAGGATGAGCGCCGCGCGGCCGTGAATTACTGGAAGGAAGCGATCCAGATCGCTGTGGAGATGGGTTGCACGACCATGAACTCGGAATTCGGCCGAGGCCCCTCCCCTGATCGCGGCCATAAGGTCAGTTGCTGCGGTGGCTCCCACAGCCACGAATCCAGCGAAGCCGCCTGGTGGCGTTCCATGGAGGAGTTGGTGCCGGTGCTGGAAAAGGAAGGCGTGACTCTGAACGTCGAGCCCCACCCTGAAGACTGGTGCGAAACCCTTCAACCGGCGCTAGACATGCTGAAAACCATCGGCTCGCATAACGTCAAGTTTCTCTACTGCACGCCGCACACCTTCTACTTCGGTGATGACATGGCGAAGATGATCGCCGAAGCAGGACCGATGATCGCTCACGTGCACATCGCCGACACCTACAATCACAAGGCGTCATCCGGGTTGCGCTACATCGTCAACCCACCAGGAGCCAAGGTTACCGTGCACCAGCACATGGACATGCATCAGGGCGAAATCGACTGGGATCTGTTCTTCAGCTCACTGGCGAAAACCGGCTTCGACGGCATCGTCACCGCATGCGTATTCGGATGGGAAGAGCGCGCTGATGACTCAGGTCGCTACATGCGCCGCGAGATTCAGTCTTACGTCGATAAATACTTCAGATAGTAAGAAGAGGCCGCTTAGGCGGTCTCTTCTATTTAAACGGTTTTGCGCGATGCGGAGACTGATCACCCGATGATCAACTCCAGTTGCGATCCAGGTATACGTCACACGGCAGCGGCAGTGCGGCGCGCCTCGCCCTGCTTGAGCAACACAGTGTTAATCTCGACTCAAAAGCAGTGCGCTTATGGAGCATCCAACGGCAGCGGCCGTCTGTGCCATACGGGATAATTATCGTCCCTCCGTATTTCACGGGGGTTGCTGCATAAATCGTAAGAGTTACCTGCGCATTAATCGTTCTCCGGACCGCTATGCTCAGCTCGCGCTGGACCTGCGTGTCGGACCTACATGGAAAGTAAGAGGCCAGACTTATATCGCGTGGACATAAAATAGCGAATATGACTCAATGCCGTCGTTAGGTTGCGCAATGCCGGCATTTGAATAGTGAATCACTCTCAGACCTATTCTCTGCGTCTGGCCAAGCTTCAGGCCTGCACCAATGCGATTCTCGAAATTGAAGGCCGAGCCTAAATCTTGATCCCCTGAACGGCTGCCGGAAAATAGAGCGACCCCAATCCCAGCCTCGACAAAAGGCCTCACGTCACCCTGGCCAAACTCATAGACGAAAAAACAGGTGCAAACGAAAGTGAGTGACGCCCCCCTGCCTTTTCACCGCTTCCCCAATAGGTATATCCCAGATCCCAGTACCCCGTGAGTTTTCCCGTCGTGGAAGAAAGCCAGGCTTTGTTCCAATCGTATCCCAAAGCTGCACGCGCAGTAAGATCGCCTTGAGATGTGGCCCCCAATGCCCCCGATAATTCAGCGCCTTCTGCGGCTGTAGCCAAAAAGGACAGCAGACCAACTGCAAACTGTTTTTTAATCGAAAACGCGCTCATACACCTTTCCACTCCATTGCATTTTTCAGTCAGTCCAGGAGGCTGATACGAGGTCGCCTAAACGGCACAACCGCTCGAAATGCGCCAAGCCCTCGATAAATCCGGCGCTTAAAAACACAAACGTGATTTCACGTATGGGGTCAACCCACCACATTGTCGACCCACCGCCAACGGCGTAGAAGGTTTCTGGCGAAGCCGTGAAACCAGCACCGTTGATATAATGCCCCGAACCTCTAACATAGCCACCCAGCAAGGAGAAGTTGGCTGGATATTCAGGCAGGCCGTGAGCTTCGCGGTACGCATCCCATGCACCATTGCCCATGTTCCCTGTATGATTTTGCGCAGCATAGGCTTGCAGCGCTGGGGATATCAGCCGCTTGCCTGATAACGCGCCGCCTGGACGCAAGGCCTCTGCAAAAAGCAACACATCGTCAACAGTGCTGAACGCACCACCAGCGGGGTGCTCGCTGTCCTCCTGCAAGTGAAGGTTGAGCAAAGCCGCGGTCTGCGCGGTGTTAGCGTTGCTATTACGCTCGGTAAAAGCGACGGGTACACGGCCCGGCGTATCGGGCGACAGACCGTAACAGGTCTGGTGCATGCCCAGAGGCTCGAACAAGTCCTCCCGCGCGATATCGCGAAATGACCGCTTAAGCGGATCGGTCACGACCAGCAGCTGGCCGAGCACTGCGTAGCTCGCGAACGGGTTATAGACCACTCGCTCGCCCGGCGTATTAGTGGCGGGCAACGCGGATACAGCCGCGACGTTTCTGGCCAATTGCCCAAGGTCGCTGGGGGCAAGCGGCGGTGGCGGAACGAAGCTGGCGTAGGTGCCTGCAGTGTGGGTAAGCAACTGGCGGACAGTAACGCGCTGCTTGCCACCGGCTGCGAATTCGGGGATGAAATCGGCAACTCGTGTATCCAGAGTATATCGTCCTAGGTCGATCGCTCGAAGGGTCAAGGCTGCTGTGAAAGATTTCGACAACGACATCATCAGGTACAGATCATCGGGTGCGGCGGCGCGCCCAGGCGCAACAGTCCCAAAGCACTTGCGGTGCTGAATAACGCCTCTGTGGGCGACAATGATAGATGCCCCGAAATGCTTCCCTTGGTCTATATCAGACTGAATACTGGCGTCCAACCGGGACAGGGCATCCGCATTCAGGGTCAGCGCGTCTGAGGTGAGGGGTAAGGACATGGATACTCCTTTGTATAGTCAGTGGTGTAGACATACACTTTAGTTAAAATTCTATTTGAACTGCAAATAATTATTTTTCCTGAAGTGACTTGGGCGTACGAGTCGAGGGATAATAGTTGCCAGCCAACCTAGCAGGAACTGCAATGACCGCAGCACGCCGTACCCCCCGGGTCGATGGAGACCTGACCCGCAGCAAGATTCTAGAAGCTGCGGGATTACTGTTTGCTCAGGGCGGATATGCCGAAACGTCGAGTAAAGCTGTCGCCATGATGGCTGAGGTAGACCTCGCTGCAATCAACTACCACTTTGGCGGACGCAGCGGTCTTTATCAGGCAGTATTACTAGAAGGGCATCGGCGACTCATTAGCCTGGATACACTCATGGCACTGGAAGCTGGGTCTGGATCGGCCAAGCAGAAGCTCGGGCATTTCATTGATAGCCTCGTTGAGCGGATTTATTCCGAACACGGCTGGCCGGTTCGCGTATGTGCTCGAGAATTGCTGTCACCGTCGGTTCATTTCGAAGCACTGATGAACGATGGCATCCTGCCCAAATCGGAAATTATTCGCGGTTTCGTCGCGGCGATCGTGGGCCTGCCAAAAGATGATCCAGTGCTTTCACGATGCATGGTCTGCGTAATGGCGCCTTGTCTGATGCTGCTCGTTGGCAGCAGGGCGGCGCCAGCGCCAGTTCAAGACATGCTGACCCTGCCCGCACAATCGCTCGCTGAACACCTCAAATGCTTCACGCTAGCGGGGCTGGAAGGTGTCCGGCAATCGCTTTCGCCTGCGATGAATGTGTAGTGGTCAACTAATCCCGAATACAACGTCAAGCTTATCGGCTCTAGGTGGCGCCAGCCCGCCGTTGACCACTGAGCTCATGGACATGCGTACCGATACTGAGACAGCCTTGGCCAGAGTAATGGCGGTATTTGGCGCGGCGAAGTCGCACTGCGCTTATCTCCTTGCCAATCGACGTGCCAATAGCTTGAAAGTGATGGTGCACAACGGGATCGGTGTTTGGCGTGACGGCACGCCGTTTAAACCAGGGCAAGTTTCAATGGCCAGGCATTCGACAAGGTAGCGAGCTGGAAATGAATATTGAGCGACTTCGCATTGGTGCTCGGCCTGCCTAGGCAATGCGTTGGCGCTGGCACTACAATCACTACCCTTCAAAAGGCTGCAATTAACAGTCGAGCCTGCTGCCGTAGGCGTCTTGGCATGACTTCTTCGCCCAATCTCGACCAAATGACCGCCGACCAGCTGCGAGTATTCGCTGCTCAGTTGCTGTCGAGGTCGACAACATGAGCGGAAAGATTCACCGCGATGAGACCATCATCGAGCAACTGACCCACGAGATCGCCCTCCTCAAGCGCCACCGATTTGCCAACCGCAGCGAGCAGATCAGTCCTGAACAAGGCAGTTTGCTCGATGATCTGCTAAACACCGATTTTACCGAAAGCTGACCTCTACCTCGACTATAGCTGCTCTGGCCCTAGCCACACTACGGCTTCGTGCCAGGCCCCTTCGGACGTGAGTTCCTCAAGCGTTTCCAAGAGTATTTTCTCCCAACTCATCGCTAATCTTGAACGGCGCCGGTCTTTCAATGTTGTGATCGACACAACCGACCTGATCCCTGGTCGCTCGATCGAGTGCGCGACGAGGATGCCCTTTGCGATGTCTTGCTGGACAGCCGCATGAGCAAGAATGCAGTAGCCATGCCCTTCAGAAACCAGCCGCTTCATAAGACTGACGCTGTCCACCTCCAGGCGGGTTTTAAGTCGAAATCCATTCTGGGCCGCGACCTGCTCCAGGAGACGCCGATTGCTGTGAGGCAGTCCCGGCAATATCAAAGGCATATCAGCAAGTTCAGCAAGGCGCACCGATCTGATGGGCTCGCCTGGCGGGCCGACCAGGACCATCGGCTCGCTGAACAATGGACGCACGTCGAAGGACTCGATCAAGGGTTGGTTGTAGACGATAGCCACCTCAATTCTGCCGCTCAGCAACCATTCCTGCAGAGACGTGCTAAGCCCCTCAAGCACATGCAGCGAAGCCTTCGGCCAGCGCTCCTGAAATTTCGCTATCAGCTGAGGCCCGACCACTGTGCCAAGGGTCGGGGGCAGACCGACTGCCAAGTGTCCGCGTTCTACCGCACCGGCGTTGCGGACATGATCAGACGTCTCTTCTGCGAACCGCAGCATGACCTCCGCGCGCTCGAGCAGTCGTGAGCCAGCAGCGGTGAGCTCCACTCCTTTCCCGTGCCTGACAAACAGAGCGACCTGCAGCTCCTCTTCCAGTTTCGCGATCTGACGGCTCAAGGCCGGTTGGGCGATAAATAACTCGCGAGCGGCGCGGCTGAAGCTGCCGCAATGGGCAACTTTCGCAAAAGACCGGAGCTCTCTGATGTCCATGGCACTCTCCATGCTTTATGAGCATGGCTTTGTATCAAAATAAGGTTTTTGCGACTAGTACTGGTTTTTTCTATGCTCGGGTTATATGGCTCGTTGCTGGTTGATGGCGACCGCAACACGCGATACGACAAGAACAATGACGCCCTTAAGGGCGAGGAACAGCCATGAAACAGTTGAAGAAGCTCCACGTCCAGGTGCTCGTAGCACTGGTCGCTGCAGTCATCCTGGGCTTCGCTGCGCCCGAATGGGCCGTTGCGATGAAACCCCTTGGCCAGGCCTTTATCGCGCTCCTCAAGATGATGCTCGCGCCGATCGTCTTCGTGACTCTGGTGCATGGTCTGACGCATGTCCAGGACATGCGCAAACTAGGCCGGCTGGGCATCAAATCACTCCTCTATTTCGAAGTCGTCAGCACGGTTGCAATGATCATCGGATTCATTCTGGTGAACGTTGTACAGCCCGGTGTTGGGCTTCATGCCACGACAATGGCGGAGTCCAGTGAGGCTATTAAGGCCACCTCGGCAGCCGGCAGCGTGTCGATGGTCAACTATGCACTGAGCTTGATTCCGCACACCTTGGTCGATGCGTTCGCCAAAGGCGACATCATCCAGGTCCTCATCATTTCCGTGCTGGCGGGCATCGCCATCAACCGAGTCTGTGGCCCTGACTCTATTGCTGTTAAAGCGATTGATGAAGCGCAGAGCATTTTGTTCAAGATGCTCAGTTTCATCATGAAGCTGGCGCCGCTCGGAGCGTTCGGCGCCATGGCCGCGGCCATCGGAAGCTACGGTGGCGACACTCTGCTTTATCTGCTCAAGCTAATCGCGGTGTATTACGCAGCTTCACTGATTTTTGTCTTCGGCGTGCTGGGCTCTATCAGTTGGTCGATCGGCCTGCCATTTGGAAGCGTACTGCGGCTTATCCGGGATGAGATCCTGCTGGTGTTTGGCACCGCGTCTGGCGAGGTTGCCTTCCCACGCCTGATTGAAAAGCTCAAGCGAAGCGGATGCGATGAAGTGGTGGTCGGGTTTGTGCTGCCCGCGGGCTACAGCTTCAACCTGGACGGTACCGCCATCTACATGGCGATCGCTATTGGGTTCATTGCACAAGCGACCGATACGCCTTTCTCTCTGTGGCAACAACTGGGGTTGCTGGCAATCCTGAGTATCACCTCTAAAGGGGGCACCACCGTTGCTGGCGGCGCTTTCATCAAACTTGCTGCAACACTGCAGTCGGTCCAGACACTGCCTCTCAGTGGTCTCGGATTGCTCTTCGGCATTGATCGCATCATGGCCACTGCCACTGCCCTGACCAACATCGTGGGCAACACCATCGCCGTGTTTGCAATTGCGCGCTGGGAAGGCGCATTCAACCCCGAGGACTTCAAGCGCGAAACAGGCCGCATGCCGGGTCGCAGCCTTTTGCGCCCTCCGCCTGACGCTGAGCCTCTCGCTCAGAAAGAGCTGGTAACCAAATCACAAACTCAGTCCTAAAGCTGTCGAGGAACTCGCCATGAATCGTCTACCTCCAGTTGATCCCGACCACCTGAGCGATGCGCAGCAGGTTATTTACGAGCGCATTGCCAACGGCCCGCGCAAAGGCGTTCGAGGTCCATTGGCCATCTGGCTGCACCGCCCGGAACTGGCCGAATGCGCACAGGCACTGGGTCGCTATTGCCGCTATGACAGCTGCCTGGAGCCCCGCCTTTCAGAGCTCGCCATTTTAATGATGGGCCGTTATTGGCTGGCTGAGTACGAATGGGCGGCTCATAAGCCATTCGCCCTCGATGCAGGGTTGTCCCCCGACATTATCGACGCGGTTCGCGATGGTCAGAAGCCGCCCTTCGAGCGTGACGATGAAGAGCTGGTGTATCGCTTCATCCACGAATTGCATTCACAGCGATACGTGACAGACGAGACATACCAGCGGTTTATCGAAGTCCTTGGCAATGATGCCGCTGTCGATCTGGTCGGTATCGCCGGTTACTACACGCTGATCTCCATGACCATCAAGGTGTTTGAGGTACCGCCGCCTGCCGGCGTGCAGCCCGAACTCCCAGCTCAACTCTAATAAGGATCTCCCATGACTGAAGCACTTCCTAAAAGCGACCGCCTGAACGGCAAGGTCGCCATAGTCACAGGCGCAGGTTGCGTCGGCACTGGTTGGGGCAATGGGCGCGCAGTCGCTGTGCTTTTTGCACTGGCTGGAGCAAAAGTATTCGCCGTGGACCGCGACATGGGGCCCATGGAAGAGACACTCACCCGCATCAGAGAAGAGGGCGGTGATGTCACTCCTTACGTCTGTGACGTGACTGACAGTGCGGAGGTGGAGGCAATGGTCGCCGCGTGCAAGGACACCTACGGCAGCGTAGACGTCCTAGTGAATAACGTCGGTGGTTCGGCCCCTGGCGGCGCCGTTGCTCTCAGCGAAGAGAAATTCGACGCTCAAATTGCTCTCAACCTTAAGAGCGTGTTTCTGACCTGTAAGCATGTTCTGCCGCACATGGAAGCCCAAGGCAGCGGCTCGATCATCAACACGGCGTCAACGTCAGGAATCCGCTTCACCGGATCCGCGCAGGTGGCCTATGCCGCGAGCAAAGCCGGCGTTATCCAGTTAGGCCGCGTGACCGCTGTCGAATATGCCCCGAAGGGAATCCGGGTCAACACTGTCGTCCCTGGTCAACTCCATACGCCAATGGTTGAGGTCCGCTTGGCAGGACAGCGCACTGGTGGGGACGTCGGCAAGCTGCTCGATTCACGACTTGCCCGCATCCCGCTGGGCTTCATGGGCGACGGTCGCGATACAGCCTATGCGGCGCTGTATTTGGCCAGCGATGAATCACGCTTTGTGACAGGCACCGAAATCGTTGTCGACGGCGGCATGAGCGTGCGCTGCAACTGAAGCCCGGGCGTGGCCCTTAACCAGGCTTGCCATGCTCATCCAACAAAAATCAGAGCACTCCACCATGGCTGACTGGTCCAGCTTTCAGGCGTCCCGACGCCTTTTTATCAAACAAACAGCAACAGCCGCCGCCGGAGTCAGCCTTCTCGGTGGCGCGTTCACCCAGACTTCCGGAGCGACTATGCCCAGCCCATCTACAGCAACTGCTCTCTGGGACTGTCACACCCATATTTATGGACCGTGGGACCGCTTCCCTCTTCCGGCTAATGCGGCATATACGCCTGATCCGGCGCCTTTCGCGAATCTATTGGCGCTGCACGAAAAGCTGGGGATCAGTCGTGGAGTGTTGGTGCAGGCGGCGCCCTACGGGACAGACCACTCTGCGATTCTTTCTGCGATTGCCGAGAGCAAAGGGCGCTACAGAGGCGTCGGTTTGATCGACGAAAACACCTCCGATGCTGAGCTGCAGAGGCTCCATGAGGGTGGGTTACGGGGCATCCGATTCAACCTGATGGGCCATCTTCCCGGCGCCCGTGATCCTGAAAAATTACGTCATCTGGCCGAGCGTGTCGCGCCGTTGGGCTGGCATGTGCTGGTGCATGGTGAGCTCACCACGCTGCTCCCGTTCCTGCAGCAATGGCAGAACCTCAAAACACCATTGGTGATCGATCACATGGCCCGGCCGGACTTCACCCAGCCGACGGACACCAGCGCGTTTGCAGCACTGCAAGAGCAACTCAAGCGTCCCGATCGCTGGATTAAGTTATCGGGCATAGACCGCGCCATGCAGGGCCAGCCAGGACCGTGGCCAGACGCGCTGGATAAGGTTCGCCAGTTGCTCGAGTGCGCACCGGAACGAGCCATCTGGGGTTCCGATTGGCCGCACCCGAATATCAAGGGCCCAACGCCCAACGATGCTCAGCTTCTTGAGTTCATCGAGCAGGTTTGCGGCAACTCCGCGCTGCAAAAAGCAGTGCTTGTCGACAATCCGACCCGCCTCTATGGCTGACAAGCCGTCTGCAAATCGGCCTGATCTGGAGTCAACCATGAACGATCTAGAATGGCGTCCGAGTACCCGTGTGCCCGATCCCGCCGTCAAAGTGCTGGATCCGCGTTTCGCGCACTACCGACTTGCCCACGCCAAGGTCGAACGCCTGGCGACCGGCCTGCGCTGGGCTGAAGGTCCCGCCTGGTTCGGTGATGGACGCTATCTGCTGTTCACAGATTTACCGAACGATCGAATCATGCGCTGGGATGAGGCTAACGGCACGCTGGGCGTGTTTCGCCAGCCATCTAATCAGGCCAACGGCCTGACACGTGATCGCCAGGGTCGGTTGTTGGTATGCGAACACGGCGCAAGGAGCATCACTCGTACGGAGTACGACGGCTCGGTTACTGTCCTAGCCGACCGATTTGAGGGAATGCCCCTTAATTCGCCTAATGACATCGTGGTGAAGTCAGACGACAGCGTCTGGTTTACCGATCCGCCGTTCGGCCTGGTCAGCGATTACATGGGGCGCCAAGGGTCGCCGTCACTGCCGGCAAATGTGTATCGCCGGGACCCGGACGGCACCTTGCACTGCGTAGCCCGGGACCTTGAAGGTCCCAACGGACTGGCATTTTCCCCTGATGAAAAAAACTTCTATCTCGTCGAATCCAGAGCACGTCCGCGCAGGATCGTCGCCTACAGCGTCAATCAGGACGGCTGCCTGGAAAACCGGCGTCATCTGATTGATGCAGGCACAGGTTTACCAGACGGCTTGCGGGTAGATGTCGATGGCAATCTCTGGTGCGGCTGGGGGTCTGAGGAGCCGGGGCTGGACGGGGTAAGAATATTCGCTGCCGATGGCACAACCATTGGGCATATCGACTTGCCCGAGCGCTGCGCAAACCTCTGCTTCAGTGGTCCCCGCGGCAACCGTCTGTTGATGACTTCAACAACTTCTCTGTACTCACTGTTCGTAAACACGCGCGGCGTCTGAGACGCGCTCTAGGAAAGGTGGCCCTGTGATAAAAACAAGAAATACCCCTTTGATACTCTCGACCAGTCTGGTTGGGTTGCTGACGTTTTCACAACTCGTCGATGCAGCAGAACTGAAGGTCATCGCTAGCGGCGCACTCAAAGGCGCCATGGCACATCTGCAGCCCGCTTATGAAAAAGCCAGCGGTAATACGTTGGCGATCAGCTGGGGACCTTCGATGGGCAAATCTCCCGAATCCATTCCACAGCGCATCAAGCACCATGAACCCATGGACTTGGCAATCATGGCGAGCGAGACCCTCGACCTGCTCGCTCCGTCAGGCGCATTCGACCTGACCACGCGGCGCGATATCGCCGATTCTCCGATTGGCGTAGGCGTTCCCCACGGGCACGCACACCCGGACATCTCCACAGTGGCAGCACTCAAAGCGGCCTTACTGGCGGCGGACAAAGTCGCCTATTCACAAGGTGCGAGTGGCGTCTTCATTCGCTCGGAGCTATTCCAACGCTTGGGAATCGCCGAACAGCTCAAGGGCAAAACCCTGGAGGTTCAAGGCAAGGAGCTTGTGGGCACTGCACTGGCCCGTGGGGAGGCCGACATCGGCATGCAGCAAGTCAGTGAGCTGAAAGTGACACCAGGCGTGGATTACCTGGGACCGCTGCCCAAGGAGGTTCAGAAAGTCAGTCGTTTTTGCGCGACAGTCGCATCGCAGACCTCAAATGCCGTCGTGGCCCGAGAATTTGTTGAGTTTCTCGCCAGTCCTGCTGCCCACCAATTGCTAACGGAAAGCGGGCTGGAGCCCGTACAGAATTCGTCTAATCAAGGAGCTAAACAATGAACATGGTCTCCCGTTTTTTTGTAGGCGCATCGCTCAGCCTGGCGGTGGGATTTGCTTTTGCCGACGCACAGCTTGAGCACGAAATTGTCCGTTACGACAATGTGCAGATCGAGGTTAACTCCCAGGGAACCGGGCCTGTCGTCGTCATGCTCCCTTCCCTCGGAAGGTCAGGGCGCGACTACGACAAGGTTGCTCAATATCTTCAGGAAGATGGCTTCCGTGTCGTCAGACCAGAGCCCCGCGGTATTGGGAAAAGCAAAGGCCCGATGGAAAACCTGTCGGTTCATGACTTTGCCCGAGATGTGGCGGCGGTCGTCGAGCATGAAAACAAAGGACCTATAGTGGTCGTCGGACACGCCTGGGGTAATTTTGCAGCACGAATGCTCGCTGCCGATCGTCCTGACCTTGTTCGCGGGGTTGTGATGGCAGCTGCATCGGCAGGTAAGGTGCCACCTGGGTCGACCGAAAAACCTATCAACGCCGAAATGCGCCAAGCCATCGATGGGGCCGGCGATCTTTCTCTGAGCAAAGAACAGCGTCTCGTTTATCTAAAAAAGGCATTCTTCGCGCCGGGTAATGACCCATCTGTGTGGCTTGATGGCTGGCACGAAGCAACCCATGACGCCGAGTCCCATGCGCGCAATACAACGCCTGTCGACGACTACTTTGCGGCTGGCAAGGCACCGATTCTGGACCTGCAAGGCGAAGCCGACACAGTGGCACCAAGACGCTTTTCAGGTGTACTCAAGAGCATGTTGGGTGATCGAGTCCAAGTTGTGGTGCTGAAAAATGCAGGACATGCGATGGCTCCTGAGCAGCCAAAGGCGATGGCTGACGCCATCGCAGCATTTGCGAAGGCCCAATACGCACGTTAAGGTCGCGGAGTAATCAAAACAGGCGCCCAAGGGCGCCTGTTTTACTTTCAGCAACGCGAAAGCTTTTGTCTGGATACCGGTTAGCTTGGCCTTAACTCGTCAGTTCCCGGCTGGTTTCACTGGAATGAGTACGACATGATCGATTGGGACAGCCTGCGTTTTTTCTCTGCGTTTGCCCGAGTAGGTTCGCTGGCAGCTGCGGCCCGATTGCTAGGAGTCGAGCATGCCACTGTGGCTCGCCGGATAGCGGCACTCGAGACTTCATTGAATATGAAACTTGTAGACCGCCGAGGCCATGCCTACCAGCTCACCGAAGACGGGGTGAGGGTGAGCAAGTACGCAGCGCAAGGGCTTCACGATCGAAGATTTCTTGCGTCGTCAGGTTCGTCATGGCTGTCCGATTATTTTTATAGTGGTTTCCAAGAGAATATGGGAACGGGAGGCAGCGTCGCCAAGACCGAATTCCCATGGCTATCCATAACACCGCGGCATGGAGCGGAGATCCCGAGCAAGCTGAAAAAAGATGGGGGTTCTATGCCCGGGCGGCATGGACTGGCATGAGAAATTGGTATTTGAAGTACGAGCATGGGTATCGGAGCCTGCCTGCAGATGGCTATCCAACTAACAACTATAAAAAGCTCTGTATGTACGCCAAATATGTTCTGCCTTCGCTATTTCTTACCGGCATCGCTGCCTTGAATAACCCCGCGTTTGCCACCGATGCAGCTGTTCGCACCATTACGGCTGAAGCTGGCAATGTGCATATCGAGGCTCTCGATCAGGCCAAGGGCCCTTGATCGTGATTTTGCCTTCCAAGGGTCGTGGAGCCCATGACTATGATGAGGTCGCACGTTACCTTGCCAAGGATGGGTACCGCGTCATCCGTCCCGAACCGAGAGGCGTTAATGGCAGTAAAGCGCCTATGGAGCCCCCTACCCTTCACGATTTCGCTGCTGACGTTGCGTTGGTCATGGACCACGAAAAAAGTGGGCCGGCTATCATCGTGGGGCACGCTTGGGGGAGCCAGCCTGCGCGCGTTCTAGCCGTTGATAGGCCGGATCTTGTGAAAGGTATTGTGCTCGCCTCTGCGTCGATCGGGAAATTGCCTCCTGGATCGTCTGAAAAGCCTTATGGCCGCATGGTCGAGGCCATCAAGGGAGCGAGCGATTACTCGCTGCCGGAGGCTAAGCGCATTGAGTATCTGCAAGAAGCTTTCTTTGCTCCGGGCAATGACGTTCGGGCATGGCTGCCTGGATGGTATGACGCTACGCACAAGGCTCAGGACCATGCTCGCGACACCACGCCCGTCGAAAGCTACTGGTCTGGCGGCAAGGTTGTTCCTATCCTCGACCTGCAGGGCGAGAAAGACGCAGTTGTTTTGCGCAATATCCTGAAGCCCATGCTGGGTGACAGGGTCGAGCACGTCGTTATCAAAGGCGCTGGGCATGCAATGGCTCCAGAGCGGCCACGAGAAATGGCCGATGCGATCACCTCCTTTGCTCACCGGGTGTATGGCCAAAAATAAGGTCCAGCTAGTCGGCTCAGAGCAAGCTCTGAAGATCCATTGAAAAGCTTTGCCTGTTCATCCGCATGATCGGGCAATGCGAACTCAATGGCCCTCATCAGCTAGTGATCCAACGGAGGTCTACGATGATTACTAGTAAATCAACCGATCATTACGTGGAGTCTGGTGCGCTACTTCTCGTTTTACTGGAGCCCCCCTCGCTCCTGGAGGAGGAATTCAATGACTGGTACGACTATGAGCATTTTCCCCAAAGGCTCAGCACGCCTGGTTTCATCAACGGCCAAAGGTGGGTAGCCATACACGGCTGGCCCCGGTATCTGGCGCGATACACGCTGGAAAACTACGCAATATTCGACTCAGCCGAATACCGGGCAATCTCCGGAGCGAACAACAGTCCCTGGAGCAAACGCATCTTACCGAGAACGATTGGAAGACAACGGCTTGCGGCTCAGATGTTGTCCCAGAAGGCTAGCAATCGGACAGCGATCTCTCTGGGCTTAATCACCTGGCCACTAGACGATCCAGATTTAGCTGCAGAAATAATGGCTCAAGCAAGTGTGTTTGTCAGCGCATTGCCTGGCGTTATCGAGTACCAATGGGCTCAGACGGAGGGGCAACTGGTTTGCGTTCTGGGTTTTAATCATGTGCAGACCCCAGACATGCTGGCGAGCCTAGCCCGTATCGGCGACGTAGGTGCTAGCAAGCTAAATGTATACGTGCGCTACACCAGGTAGGCCCTAGCGTCCCGGCTACTAGCAGTCCAGCGGGGTTACTTGTCGAAGGGGTCTCAGAATTTAACGTAAATCCCGTTTATGCGTGATGGGCTACAGGAGTCCGTTCAGTTTCTTCAGTTCTTCAAATCGTCAGCTTAGACGGGTAATTCTCTAGCTCGGTCGATTTGCCGAGCACATATGTTACTGACGCCCCACCGCTGACGCCGCTGGAGCTAACGCTGGAATTGTACGTCACTGCCGAAATCAACACCCATCCTTCAGCCAATGCAGCATTTGCTGCGGCCTCCCCGATGACCTGCTTGACCTTCTTCACTTGATCTAACTGCATGACGGCTCCTGGCACCATGGGGTGACCGTTCCAGCCTGGCCCGGCCTGGATCCTTTTCTGTTAGTTATGCTTGCCGCGATCACTCGGTTATTGCCGCACTAAGCGCAACGTTGAATTTGTGACTGGAGCCGAGACAGATGATCGACCTAGTTGTTGTCAATGGGCACAGCCCCGTCGTCAGGTAACGCGTCAGCGCCATCCAGCGTTTCCAGCGTTTAAGGCTGTAATCCAGGGCTTTGGCTATTGCCGATTCGTTGGGCACCAGGTCACTCTGGGCCAACATCCAGTCATGCAGCGTTTTGATTTCGCCACCAAATGCTTGCTACTAAAACTCAATGATAGCTATCACGCACGGAAGGTATCGTCACGCTGCCAGAGCTTAGCAGAATTGTCATCTGCGTTTCGTTCAAAGGAGGGCTGAATAGGTAGCCTTGTCCTTCTTGGCAGCCACTACGTTGCAGAAATCCAAACTCCAAAGCGTCTTCAATACCTTCAGCCACTACACAGTGCTGCAGACTTTTACCCATCGCAAGGATTGCGGCGACCACTGCAGCGTTATCTGCCCGCAAGTTAATATGCCGGATGAAGGATTGGTCGATCTTCAATACGTCAAAGGGCAATTGAGTGAGATAAGCCAAGCTGGAATAACCAGTTCCGAAATCGTCAAGTGCTAGGGTGAGCCCCGCGGTTTTGAGACGCAGTAGAGCCTGTCGATTCACTGGCAGGTCAGCCATAAGCACGCTCTCAGTGAGCTCAAGCTGTAGAGACCCACGCGCGATACCTGTCTCCTCTAGAATCGACAGGATATTGTCGATATAACCGGTATACGATAATTCAATAGTCGAGACGTTGACAGCCACACTTAAATTTCTGAACCCTTGGTCTTCCCATCGCTTGATTTGTTGGCAAACATTGCGCACCACCCAATTACCAATTGGAACGATTAATCTGCTGTCCTCGGCAACACTGATAAAGCGCGAGGGCAAAATCGTGCCGTCTCGCGGATGACACCATCGCAGCAATGCCTCTACACCAGTGATCCGGCCACTGCTTAGATCCACTTTAGGCTGATAATAAAGGGTGAACTGATCAAGACGAAGGGCGTTCCGCAGATCTGCTTCGATGGTTTGGCGTTCGACAGCAGTAGCACTCATGGTCGGCCGGAAGAATTGAAAGCGATTACGTCCCTTAGCTTTAGCCTCGTAAAGCGCAGTGTCTGCATGCTTGACTAAGTCTTCGGCGTTAGATGCATCAGAGGGGAAAAACTTATTCCGATACTCGCTGAGATGTAAAGCGTGGTCTGATTGACCTGGTGTCCCGCATTGATTGACTCCAAAATCTTCTTGGCAATAAATTCGACGTTATCATTTAGCTGCAACGCTGGCAGGAGCACCACGAACTCGTCACCGCCCTGACGACACACTGTATCCGAAGCCCGAACGCTTCGGGTCATCGCACCTGCCACGGCAAATAGAAGCTGATCGCCTACAGTATGACCTAGTGAATCATTGATGTATTTGAAATTGTCCAGATCAATGAACATCACTGCCAAGCGATGGTTATCACGCTGCGCTGCGCGCACCGCTTGCTCCAAGCGATCCTGAAACAGAACGCGATTAGGCAACTGCGTGAGGTAGTCATACTCGGCCAGATAGGTCATTTTCACCTTCATCGCGCGAGCTTCCGAGACGTCGTGAAACACCATTACGGCGCCTGCAAGATTGCCGTGATTGTCAATGATCGGTGCAACCGAGTCCTCTATATCTACCCGGGTACCGTCGCGCTTAATCAGTACTGCACCCGCACTTAAACCCGTTGCAGAACGCGTCTGTAGAGCTGCATGTACCGGATGTGATTCATCCCCAAGGGAGTCATCGATCTCGATGGACATCACCTTGGCAATCGATTGTCCTTTAGCTTCGGAGCTGGTCCAGCCAGTCAGCACTTCGGCAGCAGGATTGATGAAATCGGTATTGCCATAGGCATCGACGCTTACCACGCCATCACTGATCGCATTGAGCGTAGCCCCGGCCCGTACGTTACTCCTCTCCACTTCTCTTTTTAAGCGAAAGTCCAAGATCAGATCGCGAATAACTTGGATACCAATACGTTGGTCCTTTGAATCAACCGGGACAAAACCCTGAGCTCCACACGTTACGAATAATTTAGCAGCTCTGCTCTGCAGTTCGGTTCCAACCATCAATATAGGCGTGAAGGACACTAATTCATGAAACTCAACGAATTTCCTCAAATCCTTGAAGCGTCCGCGAGCCATGCTTACGATAATGACGTCGGCTAATTGTTTTTCTAAATGACTTACCACCGATGCGGCAGTGCTGAAAAAACTTAGCCGCCAAGGCCTACCCGTAGCCGAAAAATGATCAAGAAATGTCGCGTTTTCGCTAATCCCACAAAGAATTAATACAGAAACGGTCATACTTCCTTGTCCCTGAGGATTTCAAGAGCACGAAATCAAATGCCTGTGCGGTATGGGTACAACACAGGGTGGGACGCACATGCCAACAACATCTCACCTCCGTAACTAAATAGCTAGGCGTATTCTGGTATTCTTAGTAATTTTTTTGCCCATATCAGGTCGGGCGTGGGCCGCTCAAGCAATCTCCACCGATGCAAAACCGGCTTCCGCCTAAATCCCGACAGTCAAGAATTCAACCGTCACGACCTAAAGCTGCTCCACGCTGAACGGTTCGCCAAGGCATAATGATTGCACCCTTCGGCAGGGATCCCGCGTCGGCAAACCCCAGATAAAAAAAAGTAGACATTCGCTACTGATCGCGTCTGACCCCAGCATTTTTAATGTTCGAGTGATCGCTGTAATCCAAGGAGACTTGAGCCTTGGATTACAGCGGCCAGCAAGAGAGGAACGGCACCTTGGGTGCCTCTCCCCGCCCTCCTACAATCCCCCAAAAGTAATTGCCAGCTATGGCATTTCTGTCGAGTGTATGACGTGCTAACCACTTCCACCAAGGACACTTGCGTCTTGGACGCGAAGATCATGTCGGCATTGCCCGGGGCTTGAAGCCAAGCGCCAGTGAGGCCGATTTCGAACCGGTAGCCTTGCGCGTCCGCTTCCACATCCTTGAGGTAGATGCGGTCCAGGTCTTGGTTATAGAGCATTTTCAGAGTGTTCCCGGAGCCGTCTCCGTACCCGGTGTAACCCAAAGCGGACACTTCGATCTTGTCGTTGTTGTCCGCGAACCGGGCAATCAGATCCACACAGCTAGGGCGTCCGTGCGGTAGCTGTCAGTCGCCGCCGTATGGCGGAACACGTCAGCGTCGTTGGTGACGTTGCGGCCAGAGGGCTGGTTAGAACGCTGCCTTCAAGCGAGCGCCAGCATAGGCCTGCGCTTCCTGAGCCTTTTCCACCACCGCAGCGGTGCCGAAAAACTCGTGGGTCACGCCGTCATACAGTTTGCGCTCCACGCTTACGCCCTGGTTTCGCAACGCCTGCTCCAGTTGCGCACCGTCATCACGCAGCGGGTCGATCTCGGCGTTGATCAGAGTCACTGGCGGCAGACCGTGAAGGTTGGCGTGCACAAGGTCCAAGCGTGGATCCTTCAGATCGGCAGAGCTTTTGGTCACATTGGCCACGAACCAAAGCATCATGGGGCGATTAAGTGGCTTGGCGTCAGCGTACTTCAAGTACGACTCGGTGTTGGTCGTGGTCTGCCCCACTGGGTACACAGCAATCACACTCTTGGGCGAGGTCAGGCCCTGATCGCGTGCTGCCACAGCGGTGGCGAGCGCCAGATTGCCGCCGGCGCTTTCGCCGGCCAACGCTAGGCGTTTAGGGTCTCCGCCAATGCTAGCAGCGTTGGTAGTGAGCCAGCGGTAGGCAGCAACAGCGTCTAGATGGGCTGCCGGGAATTTATATTCTGGCGCGCGACGGTAGTCCACTGACACTACGATAGCATTGGCCTGCTTGGCCAGGCCGCGGGCGCCACCGTCATACACGGTACGGTCCGCGATCACCCAACCGCCGCCGTGGAAATACAGCACTACCGGGAATGGTCCGTTACCAGCAGGGGTATAGACGGTTGCTGGCAAGTTCCCTGCAGCACCGGCTACGGTGATCTCATGGGTTGCCACGCCCGGGACCAGTGCTGTGGGGCTGCTGTCACGCTTCTGGTCGGCCAGTACCCGCTTTACGCCATCAGCCACAGTAGGCTGTTTACGGGCTTCGTCCGGCGTGATTTTTTCAATGGCTTTAGGATCGAACGCCGCTTGGGCGTTAAGCACTTTCTGCATGTCGCTGTCAGTGCGGAACAAGCTTTTGGTCGAGCTGACAGCTAATTCCGACAAGGTAGGTTTTTCCGGATCGCGAGCGCAACCGGCTAAGGTTGCCAAGCTGACGGCGGTTACTGCAGCAACCAATGCACAACGTATTGGATGGGACGAACGCATGGTGAATCCTCGATGGGTTCAGCTATGGCCATGAAAGTGGCGGCAGGCGCATCAGGAGCCGCTCCTATGCTTTGTCCGAGGAAAACAAGTAGTGTTCAAGGCAGACAACCGTTATACGGATCGGCGGTAGGGAGCTAAACCTAACTCTGCGCGCGAGTACTACCAATGCGAGCAACTAAGTCATGCAGCGGCCTACGTGAAGAAGGCTTGGATTGAGGTCGACTACTTTGGTCCATGGGCTCAGAGCAACGGCGGTCACCAATGCCAGCTCGGCCTGCTGCTTGCTCTACGAATCAAGGCCAGGCCCTGGGCCATGCCAACATCAGCACAACCAGATCTACGATCGGCGGGAGAACTTGGCTGAAGATTCACCGACCTACAAGGTGAAGTATTGATAGAAGGAATAGAAAAAGCTCGGTTTCTGGGGATCGAATTCAAAGCCGAGGATATAGTAATCGCATTTAGGAATATTCAATTTAACGGGGTATAGGTGTCCGATTTTGTAGGTGGCAAGTCAAGTCAGTTGGGGTGCACATTCGGGAAAACCGCGGCGGCACGCGATCCCCTTGGTAGAGTTGTGGTTGGCTCGTTGGGCCCATTCGCCTAATGCAAGGAAGAGAGTACTTACGACGGGTGGGCTCCTTCTATCTCGCATCCTCCGATGCTGCGTTTTCCTACCGGCACAATCGCCTTGCGATGGCATCTTATTCCCGGTCGAAACTAGCGCTCTCTGCGCACTGAGAAACCCTTGCTGCTTGACAAAGCGATCAGTCTGAAGCCGAACGTCATTGACGCGATCGTTCATGCGTCCAGCTTCCACCTCTGTAATCTTGCGAGCTTTCCGTGCGGTGGCAATATCGGCACTCAGGACATTCGCGCGCACCGTGATGTGAGCTTGCCTCGTATCGCTGATCTTCCCGCCGATCTTCCCAACGCTGCACGCTGGCCTTTGACGTCACAACTTGGCAGGTCGAGAATTAGCTGAGCGGCTCCAGCGTTTAAGCTCAAAACCATCAGTGAAACCAATATCGTATATTTCAAGAGCTTTATCCGTTATGCGGGAAGCTCGTGATCAGACTTGGAAGTTCAGCCCTGGTCGGCAATGCCTATGCGTAGCGGCCCTACTGCCGCATCTCGCGCGCGCTCACATTCCGAGCATCTGGCACGGCCCAATTTCGGAAACCCTTGAGACAAATTTCGACGTATTTCATGTCCGCACTCACCAAGCGTGAATAAGATCCAACCAGTTCTTCGATACCCTGGGTTCATATGGATGCTGCGCGCGACAATTGCCCTACGGATAGTTTTGCTCATGGACATCTAGTCTTCTATTGCGGCCAATAAATTCGTCAAACGGTAGACGAGGCTTTGCCAGATATTCACAACGGCACAGCAGTGATCCTGACCATTTTTCGCCACTTGGTGACTCTGCATACCGCGCGGTGGCGTTATTTTCGAAACTGAGTGACGTCGATATGGCAATGGGCAGGCCAGATTTCAATTCCGCAGGAAATATCGTGTCATCCTACTGAAGAGTGCCCAGTGCGCTGACGACTCCCGCTGCGAAAGCACCGTGCACGCTCATTACGTACATCGTAGATCAGCTGCATGGCCTGCTGGTCAGTTACTGCCCCTTCTCTTCGCGCTTGCTCGATCCGAGCAAATAGCAGGTCACACTCATCTTCCAATCTGGGCCGGTGGACACTGTGCAGGTTGCCTATGGATTGCTTGAGAGCATCGAGCATAAGGATCACCTGGATCGCGCTTCAGCTTAAGGTTACTGCACAATAATGACAGGAAGCATTGCACAAATCGTCACTGTCCGGCTTGACCAGAGAACTGCTCAACGGCAGCAACAACGCTGTTCGCACCCAGCTGAATGTCTTTGATCACCTCATCCGCTTCAATTGCCAAATCTGATGACGCACCTGCCTGTTGCCAGCTTTTTCCAATCATAGTCACAGCACTGGAAGCGAGCACTTGATTGTTTTTCACCACCTCAACAATTTCTGCAGTGGCTTTGGTGGTCCGAAGGGCCAGATGTCTGACTTCGTCGGCGACTACAGCAAACCCCCGCCCCTGCTCCCCGGTCCGTGCGGCTTCGATTGCTGCGTTCAAGGCCAACAGGTTGGTCTGATCCGCAATGCTGCCGATGGTTTTTACAATGGTACCGATTTCCTGGCTCTGGGCATCCAGTGCTTCTATGCCATGGGCAGCATCTTCCATCAACGCCGAAAGCGTATTGAGGGTCGTGACGGTGTTCTGGATGACTTCGCGACCTTGCTCTGCGCTGGCGTTGGTTCGAACCGAAGTGCCGTGGGCCATGCCGGCTGCTTCGGATACAGCGCGCTCGCGGGTGACCTGGTCGGTGATAACGGTGGCTATTTTGGCAATCTTGTACAGCTTGCCATTGGCATCCACGATTGGATTGTAGGAAGCCTCCAGCCATACCTCGTTGCCATGTTTATCCACTCGGCAAAACCTTCCCGCGACATAGGATGCCTGTCTAAGGGTCTGCCAAAACCGATCATATTCTTCCGACTGAGCGTCGGATGGCATGCAAAAGATTCGGTGGTGCTTGCCCAGGATTTGGGGAAGCGTATAGCCCATAGCGTCCAGAAAATTCTGATTGGCTGCCAGCACTAACCCATCCAGAGAAAACTCGATGACGGCCGTAGAGCGCATCAGCGCTCCCACCAGCGCTTCATTTTCCCTGGAAGCCTCAATAGTTCTTGTTAGAACGCTGCAATACAAAACGATCCTCTCGACACGGCCACTGCTACCTGTGAACGGAATGACCATTACCCGCAACCAGATGTGGCGACCTTCGCGACTACACAAACGCAGCGTGCCGCTGTAATGCTTGCCATTAGCAATTGCGTCCAACGCGCGGCGTTGATGCACATCGCCGTGCAGTTCCGCAGGACTCAGGTCGCGTAGGGCACGACCACATAACTCGGCTTGAGTGAAACCCAACTCGATCTCAAACAGGGCATTTGTTTCAAGAATGGCACCTGCCGGGTCCAAACTGACCGACACGGTTTCGACATCCAGAGTGGCCTTGACCTGCTCAAGAGCAGCCAACCGTTCTTCCAATTGCTGAATCCTGATTTTTAACCGGGTGTTGAACATGAGGGTCACTCGCATCGTCACTCGCATCGATGCTATCGACATACTTTGGAAAACCTTGAGTAAAGCAAAATCGGACGCGTCAGAGGATGTCCAAAAACGTCATCGTGCGAACCCCGCCACAGTTTTACGTTTTACGCAGATCGTCAAAGTAATTGCTCAAGTAAAAACGCCTGTTGTCGATTTGTTTAGCAATAACCATCAATCGGACTCTGATATGACCTTCCGCTCATTCAATATCGCCAGCCGAAGCTTACTGTGTTTCGGCCTCTTGGCCGCTCTGGTCGCTGGGGTTGGTATTTTCGGCGCCTCCCAAATGGCGCAGATCCGAAGTCAAGGCTTAGCGATGGAGAGAGATAGCGTGCCAGGGATCGTAGAAACCGATAACCTCGCGTTGCAGCTAGCTCGCCTCCGGATCGAAGTGTTGCGCCTGTTAGCTATCCCTGACGCGGTGACTGTGGCTAGCACACGCGACAAGATCAACGCCGTCAATGAAGGCGTAGACGCAGCATTTGGTCGCTATCAGAAGCTGATCGGTTCGGACCGTGAACGACAGGCTTTTGAGAACCTTCGGCAGATCCATCAGGATTATGTGAGGAATATTGCCCAACTTGCCGATCTGATTGATGCAGGCAAGTTGGATGAAGCCCGTGGTTTGGTGCAGTCAGGCATGGCGCAGCTGGGCAGTCGAATGAACGAAAGTACGGAGGCCCTGCGTCGCGTCAACCAGGAGGACATCCAAGCGGCCTCCGAAGCTTCCAGCGCTACCTATAATCAGTCTAGAACCGTTACTTGGGCAGCCATTGGTCTGGCCTTGTGTCTAACCCTGCTGCTGGCTTGGCGTCTAACCGTTAGCTTGACTAAACCCATCGCAGACGCCGTGAGCGCCGCCAAAACTATCGCCGGTGGCGATTTGACTCAGACGCTGGACATCCACGGCAAAGATGAAGCGGCCCAGCTTCTGCAGGCGATGCAGCAGATGCAGATCAACTTGCGCGATACCCTGGGCCACTTGGGCCATTCTGCGACTCAACTCGCTTCTGCTGCCGAAGAGATGACGGCAGTCATGAACGAGAGCGCCATCGGTCTACAGCAGCAGAACAGCGAAATTGAGATGGCAGCCACCGCAGTGACGGAAATGAGCCAGGCGGTCGACGAGGTGGCCGGCAACGCGACGTCCACTTCTAACGAATCACGACAAGCCGCTGAGACTGCACGCCAGGGGCAGCAGCAGCTCGGCAATACGCTCAATGCGATCGAAAACCTGACCAATAACGTCGTGGGAGCAAGCGAGCGTGCGGGTGAGCTGGCCGAACAGACCCGCAACATCAGCCAAGTCCTGGATGTCATTCGTTCGGTCGCCGAGCAGACCAACCTTCTGGCTCTCAACGCTGCGATTGAGGCCGCTCGCGCAGGCGACGCGGGTCGTGGCTTCGCAGTGGTTGCCGATGAAGTGCGCGCGCTAGCTCATCGCACCGGCGAGAGCACCCGGGAAATCGAAAACATGATCGGCAGCATTCAACAGGGCACCGGCCACACTGTAGATGCCTTACTGACCAGTGCCGACCAAGCCCGGGAGACCCGCGAACAGGCACAGTCGGCCAGCACAGCGCTGGCCGCCATTGCCCAGTCGGTGTCGGGTATTGACGAGCGAAACCTGGTGATCGCCAACGCGGCCGAAGAGCAGGCTCAGGTAGCTCGCGAGGTCGATCGCAACCTGGTTAGAATCCGTGATCTCTCGGTCCAGACAGCAGCCGGGGCTGAACAAACGCGAGCGGCCAGCCAGCAATTGTCGGAACTGGCGGTCGGACTCAACGAACAAATCCGTCGTTTTCGCGTATAGCCTTGGCCTCTTATCCAGCCTTTATTTCAAGATGCCCGTCACTGGCAGTGCCAAACGGCGGGTTTTAAAAGATTCACAACATGAACAGCCTTCCTGCTGGTACTGAGCAGTCTGTCGTGATCAGTGCCACGGGTTGAACTGCCTGACCAACTATAGACCTTTCGTTTTTAGCACAATCGTCTAGCCTCAAAACGATGAGGTTTTGGAAACCTCGCCTTTCACTCAGGAGTTCCACATGCGCAAGCTCGTTTCGTCTGCAATGATCGCCTTTCTACTAACCGGCTCACTTATCCCATTCGCATCTGCCGAAGACGACGTGGCCAAAGGTATTCGCCATGACAACCGAGAGCTGGACAAAGGCGTCGACCACGACGCTGGGGAAGTCGATAAAGGCGTCAAGCACGACGCCAATGAGATTGATAAAGGCGTGAAACATGACAATGACGAACGCCATAAGGCCGACAAGCATCTAGACAAGGAAGCCAAGAAGCATCTCTGAGCCAGGAAGCGAACTGAAGCTCGTAAGAAGTGCTGATGCGTTCACGATGCGAAGAAGCCCTCGGCAAGCTGGAGGCGGCCCTGAAGGGCTTGAGGCTCACACCTTTCAGTTAGCAGCGCTAAGCAGGGCCTCTCCAGGAAAAACTGCAGCCTGACACTGGTTAGCATCGGCTTTTGCTTTGAACTGGACCTCGCATTTTTCACGTGCAGCGGCATAACACGCCACTAGATAGTCGGCTTGCCAGAGGGTTAACCGCCCGGCCACATTCAGTCCCAAAGCAAAGCCATCAGCTCGACCGTGCGTCCACTTCAGTTGCTCGAGCGAGTCTGCCATCTGGATTTTGTACAGCAGAGTATCTGCCATGCTGTGCAGCTCCGGCGCGAGCTCCAGAGCGTTGATATGGCTGGGCGGGAGGCCAAAAGAGCCCGCGGGCTGTTTGATCTGGTAGGACATGTTCGACTCTCGTTGATTGCGCAGGACATAACAGTGGCTTAGCCCAGCTAGATCTGGCTCGTCTGAGTATCAGCATCCACTGCGCTCGCTTGCTCAGAGCCATAGTGGCTATTTGATGACGCTAATAGCCAGAAAGTTTCGTCCGCGACGTGCAATAAAAGATGCCCTTGGGAACAGCCGAATCCCTGCCACCGTCCCCCCCATCTCACACGTCCTAAAGCGCTCAAACAAGATGACGCTGAGCGACTGCCCTGCATACGAATGGCCGCACACCGGGCGGCAAGTTCCACTCGATTATTACGAATCAACCACTGAAGATTCTGTCGTAGCAGAAACAATTTTCTGTAGAGCTACTGCGAATGGACTCCATCCTGGTTGTTGAAGACGAGCGCCTGATCCTGAATCTGGTAATCGACGTTCTGGAAATGTATGGCTACACGGCTACGCCTTTCAGCAATGCCGATGCTGCCTGGAGATTTATCGAAAGCTGCGGCTATCCTCCGCGGCTACTGATTACGGATCTGCAGATGGCAGGAGAGATCGATGGCATTGAGTTGGTCAAGCGGGTTCAGCGGCTTCAGCCTTCGACGCCCGTCGTCGTCGCCTCCGGCTACCACTCAACCGCTGAATCACTGGCTGGCCATCACGTGCACTGGTTACCCAAGCCGTTTGAAATCGATCAACTGCATGCGATCTGTCAAAAACTTGCACCACAGCATTAAAGACTGTTCATATATACAGACTATTCACAGATAGCGTACTGCTTGATACAGGCCGGAGCAGCGATGGCGAGTCACCCAACACGTGTAAACGATAGCTCCACCGGAGACATCAGCGGATCAGATCACAACATCTTCTTCGCTGCCGTGGAGACCACGCGCATGCCGATGATCGTTACAGACCCCAAGCGGCCTGATAACCCGATAATCTTCGCGAACAACGCATTCATCGACATGACCGGCTACAGCCGCGATGAAATCGTGGGCTCCAATTGTCGATTCCTGCAGGGGCCCGAAACCGATCCCGCTGCCGTCAAGCAGGTCCGTGAGGCCATCGCTGCCAATAGGGAAGTGGCTGTTGAGCTGGTTAATTACAAGAAAGACGGTTCGGCCTTCTGGAACGCGCTTTTTATTTCGCCGGTGTACAACGAGTCCGGTGAGCTGATCTATTTCTTTGCCTCGCAGCTGGATGTCAGCCGCCGGCGTGATGCCGAGGACGGGTTGCGCCAGGCTCAGAAAATGGAAGCGCTGGGCCAGCTCACGGGCGGCATCGCTCACGACTTCAACAATCTGCTGCAGGTGATGATTGGCTATCTGGATATGATCCAGCGTACCGCCGATAAACCGCATTACGATCAGCAGCGGATTCTGCGCAGCGCAGGTAACGCACGAGACGCTGCTGAACGGGCGAAAACGCTCACTCAACAGCTGCTGGCCTTTTCGCGCAAGCAGAAGCTTCAGGGCCGTGTGGTGAACCTTAATGCCATCATCACCTCATCGCAGGAGATGGCCGAGCGCACGTTGGTCGGTACTGACATCAGGCTGGCTCTGGCAAGCGATCTGTGGAATTGCAGGGTGGACACGACCCAAACAGAGGTCGCGTTGCTGAACATATTCATTAATGCTCGTGATGCCATGGAATCACGGCAGCAGCGACTTCTGACCATGGAGACCAAGAACGTACAAATCCAGAACCTCGCGTCAACCTCATATGACGGGTTGATGCCTGGGCGTTATGTCAGCGTAGCTATTACTGACAACGGCGCTGGTATGCCGGCCTCCATCGTCAGCCGGGTGATGGACCCCTTCTTCACCACCAAAGACGAGGGAAAGGGCTCTGGGTTAGGGCTTTCCATGGTGTACGGATTCATGAAGCAATCCGGAGGAACAGCCCGGATTTATTCCGAAGAGGACATTGGCACAACGATTCGTATGTATTTCCCCGTGGATGACAGCCAGCTCAACACCCTGCCTGTCATGGAGGCGATCGTCGAGCCATCAGGACGAGAACGGGTTTTGATTGTAGAAGACCGTCCGGATGTCGCGGAACTGGCCAGGATGGTCTTGGAAGAATACGGCTATACGTGCGGACTGGCCTACAGCGGCCAGGAAGCACTTGCCATTCTCAAGGGAGAACAATTTGATCTGCTTTTTACCGACCTGATCATGCCTGGTGGAATGAACGGTGTGATGCTGGCCCGGGAAGCCAAGCGTTTTTATCCCACCTTAAAGGTGTTGCTGACAACTGGTTATTCCGAGAACTCGCTAGAGCGTACGGATGCGGGGGGCAACGAGTTTGATGTGATATCCAAACCGTACGTGCCCACCGACCTGGCGAAGAAGGTACGGCAGGTGCTGGAAGGCCCTAATGGAGTTAGCTGACGATTCACCGATCCTTTTCAAGAAAATGCTCCGTTAGCGGCAAACTGCAGTAGATTCCGTCGGCGCATGCTTGGCTTCACAGAAGAAATCCGTGGTTAGGGGGGGGGGTACAAACCTGTCAGGAAGTTCAACTTATTTTGCGAAGCACCTGACATTCCGTAGCAGCGGGAATTCGACAACCTCATACTTAAGCCGCTTGCCCACACACAGCTCCTCTGAGGTTAGAAATATGCCCCCACTGCGTCCGCTGGTCTCGACCGGCAATGCTGGATTCGACTCGATCCTCAGGGGGGGACTGCCCAGCAACAGGCTCTATCTGCTTGAGGGAACGCCCGGGGCAGGCAAAACCACGCTCGGTCTTCAGTTCCTGCTGGATGGCGTCAGGCGTGGCGATCCGGTGCTGTACATCACGCTTTCAGAAACAAGCGAGGAGCTTGACAGCGTCGCGCGCTCACATGGATGGTCGCTGGAAGGCATCGACCTTTTCGAGTTTTCCTCAACGGAGGGAGTGCTGGGCGATGAGTACCAGCAGTCGATCCTGCATCCGTGGGAGGCCGAGCTTGGAGACACCATCAGGTTGATTCAGCAGCGGGTTGATAAACTCCAGCCCAAGCGGCTTGTGTTCGACAGTCTCTCGGAGATGCGCCTTCTGGCTCAAGACCCCCTGCGCTATCGACGCCAGGTGCTGGCTTTGAAGCAATACTTCGCCGGGCGCGACATCACCGTTCTGCTGGTGGACGATCTCACGGGCTCCGATGGCGAGCGCGACAACCACCTTCATAGCCTGTGCCATGGCGTCATCACGCTTGAACGGCAGACCCTGGACTTCGGTGCTGCCCGCAGACGGCTTCAGGTGCAAAAATTACGAGGCGTTGACTTCGTCGCAGGTTTCCACGACTTCACCATTCGTAAAGGTGGCCTGGAGGTATACCCGAGACTGATTGCCGCCGGGCGTCACGTTCCATTCGATGCCACGCCAGTGGCCAGCGGTATTACGGAACTGGACAATCTGTTAGTGGGCGGTCCCTTGAGAGGTACCAGCACGCTGGTTACAGGCCCTGCCGGATCCGGCAAGACCACCATAGCCCTGGCGTATCTGGCAGCTGCCTGCGCCAGGGGCGAAAACTGCACGATCTATGAGTTCGATGAGCGGATCGCTACCCTGCTCTCACGTGGCGACAGCATGGGCATGAATTTGAGCCATCACGTATCGAGTGGTCGGTTGGTCATTCAGCAAATCGATCCTGCCGAAATCTCACCTGGCGAATTCGCGTGGCGAGTGCGTAACGAGGTTGAGGAGCGTGCAAGCACCATGATCGTCGTCGACAGTCTCAACGGCTACATGGCCGCAATGCCGCAGGAACAACAATTGATCCTGCAGATGCACGAGCTGCTTTCCTATTTGAGCCAGCTTGGGGTTGTGACCTTCCTGATCAATCCGCAGCACGGTTTAGTGGGATCAATGTCAACCAATCTCAATATTTCCTACGTCGCAGATTCTGTCATTCTCATTCGCTTTTTCGAAGCGCAGGGCCGGCTTCGCAAGGCTATTTCGGTCCTGAAACATCGCAGCGGCGCCCATGAGGATGCGATTCGAGAGCTTCGCATCGACTCCAAAGGTGTGCGTGTCGGGGATCCATTGGTCAAATTCCGTGGCGTGTTGACTGGAACGCCAGAGTATTTTGGTGACGACCTTCCCCTCATGGAAGAGCGACAGCGTGGAAATTGAGCGATTTGCTGAGGGAAAGACCCTGCTGGTTGTGGCTCCTTTCAAAGGCGATGCAATCAGTCTCAGCAGACTGTTTGGAGATCATTACCCGCTTCAAATTCACCACAATATTGCTGACCTTTCAGCTGCTGTAGGTGAAAACACTGGCCTGGTGATCCTTACTGAGGAGTGCCTACAGGGGGATGTGCTCAGCCTCGAAAGGGCCTTGGATCTTCAACCAGGTTGGTCTGAGATCCCCATCATTCTGCTCGCTTCAAACAAAGGCCGATCTGGACGAGACACCGAGATGGCCAGAGGCAGGCTGCCCAAAGCCGCGGGGCATGTCATGGTGCTTGAACGCCCTCTCAGCTCGGCCTCGTTGCTGAGCACGGTTGCCGCCGCCTGGCGATCGCGCATGCGTCAGTTCGAGATGCGGGAAAGCCTCACACAATTGGCTGAAGAAAGGGGTAGATTGCGCACCTTGCTGGAGAACATTCCTGTCGGGGTGTGCTTCATGGACACGCAAGGCGCCTCGCTCGTCAGCAATCCCTTGTACCGACGGTATGTACCGCAGGACATTATCCCCTCCAGACAGCCAGATGGCGCTTCGAAATGGGTAGGCCTTGACGCGCAAGGTAACCGCCTTGAACCCGTCATGTTTCCGGGCGCCAGGGCTTTAAGGGGAGAGACTGCGACGGCAGTGGATTTTTATCATCGCCTGGATGAAGGTCAGGAATCCTGGATGCGTGTCAGTGCAGTCCCGTTATACGACGAAAAACACTCCATCATTGGTGCCGCCTCCGTCATCGTCGACATCAATGAAGAGAAGCAAGCTGAGCTCACCTTGCGCAGGTTCAATGAACAACTTGAGATTCAGGTTGAAGCAAGAACACGAGAGCTGAGTGCTGCAATGGAGCAGCTCAAAGCCGAAAGTGCAGAGCGTGAGCGTGCCGAAGAGCAATTGCGGCAATCGTTGAAAATGGAAGCCGTGGGTCAGTTGACTGGCGGGATCGCTCATGACTTCAACAACATGCTCACAGGGGTCATCAACGCGCTCGATCTCATAAAGCTGCGGATGAGCAAAGGGCGTCTGGAGGGGGTCGAACGATTCATGGATGCCGCCCTGACATCAGCCCAGCGGGCCGCCTCGCTGACTCATCGGTTGCTGGCATTCTCCCGTCGACAGTCCCTGGACGAGAAGCCGGTTTCGGTCAACGCACTCATCCATTCACTCACCGATCTGCTGCAGCGAACCGTCGCGGAACAAGTCCTCATCCAGTTTGAGTTGTGCCCGGAAGAACCCTGGGTTTTTACAGACGCCAATCAATTGGAGAACGCCGTTCTCAACCTGGTCATTAATGCGCGTGATGCGATGCCGCACGGAGGGAGGTTAACAATTGCGACCTGCATCGAGGGTGAAATACCAGGAAGTTCTGTTCAACACGTATGCGTAAAAGTGCGTGACACGGGCTGTGGTATCCCCAAGGATATTCTTGATAAGGTCACCGAGCCTTTTTTCACGACCAAGCCTATCGGCCAAGGTACGGGATTGGGCCTTTCGATGGTGTATGGTTTTGCGAATCAAAGCAGCGGGTGCCTTTCAATTGAAAGCACGGTTGGGGTGGGGACAACCGTGTCGATCTGCTTGCCAGAGCGTGAAAACGTCGAAGCGGAGCAATCGATGGCTTCCTCGGAAATCAGCAAAGGGCATGGCCAATCCATTCTTTTGGTAGAAGATGATGATTCGGTGCGCCTGATCAATGGAGAAGTACTAACTGAGCTTGGCTACCAGGTTTATATTGCACGGGACGGCGAGGAGGCCCTAGCTCTCTTCAATGACCTGGGAAATGTCGACCTGCTGGTGACCGACGTTGGTTTGCCAGGAATGAATGGCCGTCAACTCGCTGAAATTCTTCAGCAACTGAAGCCGCGCTTGCCAGTCCTGTTTCTAACAGGCTATGCAGAGGACGCCTTGGCAAGGTCTCATTTTTTGGGCCCCAATATGCAGCTGCTGACAAAGCCGTTTGCTTTGGAGTCGCTCGCGAGCCAGGTATCGAACATGCTCGAACACAGTTAGCGTGTGGCCAGAGCCCTACAAAACTATAAGGCAGGCGGGCCACAAAATGGTCGCTCTCCCGGCCTGCCAAGGTTACAGGCGCGAGCGCCGCGAGATACAGCCGAGGCCTCCCGCAGTTTTTCAATTCAGGATTCATCCTCGAACTCGCTATACACCCGCAACATGACTCTCAATCCCGGGGCAAGTCTCCCTGTACACCGCGTGTTGCACCAATCGCTGGGAACCTGATCGCCATATCCGGAAGCATGCGCTTGCCGTATCTGAGCTTTAGAATATTAAGGGGAAACCTATGGGAATGTTCGACGAACTCATTTCAGCTACCGCCTGCCAAACGGACGCAAAGGCTGCAACTTCCAGACGACAGACCTCAAATGCACGCAAGGCCGATACGAGCTAACGACTTCAGGCCGTCTGGTCGGTGTCTGCACCCAGGATGTCAGCGAGCGGCCTGTGGGCGATTTGAGCTATACCGGGTGGCTCGACATTCGCGATGCTGTCGAAGAATACCGACTTAGTTTACGAACGGCTCGCTGCGAGCAATCCAGATGATGGGCGAAGACGAATGGGTGCTGTTCGATCCGGCCAACTGCATCGAAAGATGATGGCGGCCGGACTTGGTAAGCAGGTCGTGGGCGGGCTCGACGCAACATATTCGGCTCTTTGAAAGCAAAGCTCAGCACTGGCAACGCAATACGTAAAATCGCGTGTCAACCGCCATCAGCGGAAAGCTCGCTGGCAACGCGTTTTTTTCGACAAGCTCGAATCCGTGCTTTTCATAAAATCGATGGGCCGCCAGAAAATTCGCTGTCGTCCCAAGATAGATCCGCTTCAATCCTCGCCGCTGAGCAGCATCAAGCAAGCATTCCAATAACTGCCGTGCCACACCGTACTTACGGCCGCGCCAAGGCGCGGCAACGAACATCTTGCGCAATGCCGCCTCACTGTTACCGATGTCCTTTAAGCCGATCGAGCCAATCACTCCCCCCTCACACCTTGCCACCCAGAAATCCCCCGCGCCGGTCTGATAGAACGTCTGGATCTCCATCAGATCGGGTTGATCCTGCGCCGAAATGTTGATGCCAAACTCCCCCCTCTGAATGAGCACGATCATCTCGACGATGCCTTGCTCATCACCTTGCGCATAACGATCAATACGAATGTTGGAGGCAGTCACCGCCCTTTCCTCTCATAAGTTCTGGACCTCTGCAGGGGGTGGGCCCTAGGCCCCTGAAGCTTCTATCCGCCGTGCAAAATTGACAAAATCTGATCACTCTTTGCCACATAGCCACTATATGAAAATAGCCGGGCGGTTTAACAGAAATCCCGCTGTGCGTAAGGCGGTTATGCCGCCGGTGTCAGCGGCCGGCCGTCTTCTTCGACTTTGGGTTGCCAAGCATCTGTTGCGTCATTGACGGCGATCCAGCAGGTGAAAGCGGGTGGCATTGAGATGCCCAGCGCGTGCGCGTACTCGATGTACTCAAGCGCCAGGGCGGCATGGTGCTCGGCCAGCGAATGGCTGACGCCATAGCGGATCGATTCAATAAACAGCGCTACACGCTGGGTCACGCGCTCAGGCGTCATCGGCATGGCTTAGAGGGTTTCCCCAAGCGCGGCCACTCAGGCCACAAGGCGGAGGGTGCCGCCGGTGCGTCCCAGCTCCGCATCGGCCTCAGCTATCAATACGTTTTTCCGCGCGGCACTGATCATGCCGCAGTCCAGCAACGCCTGACTGTAGCCGCTGATGGCGGCATGCAGCCGATGCATCTCCGGACAGGAAGATGCCGCTGTTCATTCCATTGCGCGGTAAGCTGACCAGTGCAGGCATCACGGCCAACGGCATCTACACAGTGGTGGCGGCTTACGCAAAAAAGGCCGGGATTGAACTAGACGGCTTAGGTGTCCATGGCCTCAGAGCCATCGCAGACACCAATGCCCTGGAGCATGAAGCCGATATCGCCAAGGTCCAGGCGTGGCTCGGACATTCCAACATCAGTATTATAAAGATCTACGACAGGCGGGAGAACTGGCCAGAGGATTCACCTACCTTCAAGGTGAAATACTGTTGACCGCATTCACTTCGGTATTCATTCACTTGTTCGTAATGCGATTCGGACGACCTTCGGTTGACGCATCAGTCACCTTTCGACATGATCATTCACAACAACTAACCCTCATGACCGGTGTGGCTTGACCATCTGGTTCGAGGGGGAAAAAGCCGGCGCTAGCCGGTTTTTTCGTTTCTCTAGCCCGGGAAGTGCATGGAATGCCTGAGCTTGAGCGTCTGCGCACCCGCATCTATATCGACGGATACAACTTCTATTACGCTGTTTGCGAGGCACTCCTCACAAATGGCTGGATCTGATGCTTCTCTTCGAAAGACACATCTTGCGATGCTAGTCAGCGATGACGAGGCTCGCATCTGGAATTCAACCCTACTGGCTAGTGCGTGCTGGTGTGGGGTGGAAGCCGGGGGGTAGTGGCTCATACCACGGTTCAGACCACGACCGATTCGTCCGAAGGCTATGCGCTACAGACTCAGCATCCTGTCACTTCAGATGACATTGCTACGGAAACCCGCTTCGTCTATCCCCAGTTCTTCAAGGACAAGGGGTCCACGCGTTGGTGAACGTCATTATCCTAGCCCTAAGGCTCCCCCGCCTTACAGCATAGTTCAGCTGCTATTTGCAGCAGAGTCGAGCCGCGAGACTCGATCGGTGATCAGCTGATCTTCACCTGGTCATCAAGCGCAGCGAATCTGTAGGCACCCGAGTTGAATGCCGAGCAAAACCACCATCCTTAGTTCGAGCTCCTTCATGCAATAGGGACTTGTTTGCTGAGAGTTCGAGATGCTAGTTGTTCAACTCCACCTGCAATCAGAGGAATTTTTCTGCCAGATTCAATCTGGCACAATACACCGCCTACGGGTTGAGCCGCCTCAGTGTTATCAGCCGGACCAAGCCTTTGACTTTCCTCAATAGCTTGCAATACGGCATCCTCCATCAATTTGAATGCAGTTCCTTGACCCATAAAATCAATCAATGATTTCCGCATAGCTGGTACCTCAGTGGTGTAATTCTCATTATACGCGCCTCTCACAATCTACACTGGGACGCTCGGGGCATCACCTGCAGCCCCAGGCACTGACATCCGTACCGCCGTGGATGTCAGACCGGTGCAAGCATCACTGTCAATGTAACCGGCCAACCAACACATCTTCCTGCCCCCCACCGCCAAAGGCGATGGTGTCCGAAAGTGAACTCAGCGATCTGGAGCCAGGTATACGGCGGCTAGAGCGCGGTACCAGCACAGCCTCGATAAGCATTTATTACGGTCACCGCAGCTATACTGGATAGACTAGGCCAAAATGCTCAAGCAGGATCGCCAAAGCGCCTTCCACATCGTCGGCGCGGTGCACGCCAAGTAAGGGCGGGCGCCCTTGCGGAAGAACCTGGCTTTTTAGTCTTTAACGGGCAAACACACTACGGCTTCATCTGAACTGCAAGAAAGGTGGCGCGCATAAGCTGAGTAATCTGAAGTTGTGCGTCCTCACAGGCTTCAAAAAATGCTAGCGGAGCATCTTCTGGACCCTCATCCAAAACATTGGCCATCTCTTGAACCAGCTCCTCTAGCGCCTGAAGGCGCTGCTTGATATCTCCTTTGTTCATCAGTTTCACCTATTTTTTCCGTTGGCTTGGTAAAACGCCTTCGCTTTTTTTGTCGCCTCAGCAATGTGTTTTTTCAAACGCTTGCGATCTTTGAAAACTGCACCTTCACCGTGCATATCGAACAATTTCATCTGTGGCTCCTGCGCCTGCTTCGACTCATAGAGCGTCGATACGTCTTGCAAGGCCACAAATCCTTCGCAGCTATGATTTCGGGTATTCATCACAATTTGCGTGTTGTCCGAATCAACGATCTGAAAGCCCATAGCTTGGTAGAGAGCGACTTTGGCCGGTGTGCACGTAAGCTCGACATGAGGATACCGTGCAATCACTTTTTCCATCATCGTTCTGCCAATACCAAGCCCGCGGTGTTGATGATGAACAACTATATACGTTAGCCCGCAGGTGTCTGGATGGCTTGGTACCGGAAGGTAGAGCACATATCCAATAACCGAATGGTCTACACCGTGCGCTGTAATGAGCTCTGTTGGGGCTTCGGGCCGAAGACCGATGCGATCGAGATACGACATAACCTCCCAAGCGAGAAGGTTTTGATACAACCCTAAAAGCAAATTAACGGGCACCATGCCTGCAAAGTCGTACCTGTGCAGATCGGCCGTATAAGCACCCGTCATCGTTGCGACCTGATGCTTAACAGCCTCACTAGGTTGAGTGATGTGCAGAGAATATGTCGGCATATTTTTCCTTCGTGTCGGAGCTGCACTGGTAAAGCGTTCAGTGAACGTCCCCATTGCAAGTCGGAATGTCCTATCAGTCAGTCGGGCAAGTCAGAGTGGCTCGTGGCACGCAACGGTCTCCCAGCCACATTCCTGCCTCCTCACAATACGGTGCTCGTCGTTCTGTTTCTCGGGCTGGACAGCTTCAGAAAGCAGGTAAAGCACTGGAGTCATCGGTGTTTCCTAGATCTTACTGCCCGCACACAAAACTGTGGTGTTTCCCTGCACTGATTACCCGCTTTTGATTTTGAAGCCATGCGCAGCTCACTCTGACTTGTATCTAATCCTTCTTACCTCTATCTGTCTTCCTGACTTATATCAGTCATCCTACGTATATACTCAACCTACCTATATGTCACTTACCCTGAGTTTAGCCAGAGTATAGGACGCCTTTCGCGCACATAGCAGCAACAGCCTCGTCCACTCTGGACCAGTCAAGTGCGACTCCCCTGGCTGTTTCCGGTGTTGCGCACCGGAATCTGAGCCGCCAGATACCGATCACTTTCTCTGGATCTGATGGCAGATAAAACCAGCAGCCTTCAGGTTCTGAACGATTGTTATCCTTGTGCACGTAAAATCCAACGCCAAGGCCACACGCGGCCTCTAGCAGAGATGAATCAGCCCCAACGGCGTGGAAGTCATTAACACGGATTGGAGTACTCTCACCGTCGATGCTTATGGAGGTCACAACCTCATAAAAAAGGCCCGTACCTCTCAGCAGATCGAAGGCCTTCCAGAAAACGTTACTGGCATCCTTGCCGTTTACCTGGTCGCCCATGCTACCGACTATCTTGCTGATAAATTTTGTACAGGCTGTGTCGTTGGTAGGCTCAGCAGTCACCCGAAAACCTTCACCCTCTGGGCTGACTATATGATTCCAATGTCGCCATATTTGCTGGTAATCAACTCCGCCGAACATTTCTAGATCGTGCATTGCATAGCAGTTAATCAGCAGCATAACGGCGCAGACGACCACCTCATCAGCGGCCCCTTCTTTCAATAAGCGACCAATGCCATCCGCATTCCCTATCCCATCTATCAGGGCGTGAGGAATATTCACAGTTCCTTGGTGCTGCATCGCCCATCGGGCCTGATTGGGTGGTAACCCTGCTGCTGGCTTCTTGATCAGCCCCAGGCTGGCTAAGGCGTTAACTATGCCTGTGGCCATAGGCGTTCCACAGCCTGTCAGCACCCTGACCTTCTCCGCACCGGCACCCGTCAGCATATTAGGGCCACGGCCGTCTAAATCCCTCATGGTGGTATGCCTGGCCAACCCTAAATACGCCAGTAGCAAGCGAGGGTCTTTTTTTGCGTTAGCGATCAGCTCCAGTGCTTCAAGCGATACCGGCGAAAACTGCCCTGGTTTTGTCCCTTTTGTCATTGCCCCCCCCCTTGGCATTACGCCTTTGGCTGCTAACGATTTTTTATACTATGACATGAGTACAAAATAAGAATAAAAATCAAGTCCTCATAAACCCCTTTAATTTCGGCGCTTTTAGAGCATCTAAATTCCGTACATTGCAATCATACGAAAACACAGTAACGATAGAAATATCTATTCTAGATATTCTTGTACAACGACCTATAGGAAACTTAAAATAAAGGTATCTATACCGGCCTGCTTCCAATACTGGGGTACAAGAATGGAAAATCGCGAGCAATTGATAAAGGATCAAAAAACATCCAAAAGAGTGATACTTTTTTTTGTTTTATTCTCAACCATCGGTTTAATATTTGGGTGGCCATTCGCAACGCCTTACGTATTCGTCATGCTGAAGTACAAAATGATTTGGGCAGTGATGACGTTAGGAATTGTTGGGTGCGCACTCGCGGCAGATGGCAATCTCTGGTTGCTCCGAAACCCAGGGAAATCACCACGAGATTATTACCAGCGGAAGCATTGGTGGCTTCATGTCTTCAACTGGGAAATTAAGCGGGAATTCCCAGAAACGGAGGCTGCAGACAAGTGAAACTATCCAGACTGCTTTCTTTTATTGCCTTTGTTTTTTCCTGTGTTGTTGTGTTGCCTGTGTTTGCGGAAGGCACCACAATTGGTGAAATAACTGCCGCATCCAAAAAAACTGGCGATTTGTCCCGCCAAGCTCTTGCAACTATCTATGGCGACGTGGTTAACAACCCCCTTGCCTCCAGCGAGGCTGGCGGCGTAGATACTATTTTAGCCAGCATATTTCAAGTACTTAACGGCGCTCTCCTGGTCGTTGGGTCACTATGGGCCTGCTATATCATCTTTCGGAAGTTAACTCGCACGGCTCACGATGGCGCTGTGTTCGACAAGCAAAATACAACGGTCTGGGGACCTGTACGAATAGTGTGGGGGTTGGTTTCTTTAGTACCTACCGCAAACGGGTGGTCTCTTTCGCAACTGCTTATGCTTTGGTCCGCATCTACTATGGGCATAGGTATTGCCAATTTAAGTACAGATGCCGCCATTAGTGCCTTTGAAGATGGGAAAGGAATGGTGGTGCAACCGGCCATGTCCAGCACCCTCCAGCTTGCCCATAGTCTGTTTGAGGCCAATATCTGCATGCACGGCATAAACGCCGGTCTCGCCGAGGCTGCTGCACAAGGCGGACTTGTCACACAAGGCGGCTACGTCCAGCAGGTGCCGACAAGCTCCGGTTTCACCCTAAAAAACAAAAGCTTCATATGTGGTGGAGCCGATATCAATGCGGATCTCGAAGCCCAGTCATCATCGACAAACTGGTTTTCCACCACGATTGATACCTCACAAATCCGTAAGGCGCATCTCGGCGCTTTGGTGGCAATGCAAAATACGATCACCAAATCCGCTCTCAACTTCGTTAATGAAGTTGTTCAGAGAAAGAATGGTGCTGGAGATATTTCGGATGTCGAAGGGGTGATCCAGTCCGCCGCTCAGGCTTACGAAATCACCGTTAACCAAAGCGTCGGTACTAAGCAGGGAGATATTGAAGCGCTCGCAAATCAGATGAGCACGAGCATCACAGAGGCAGGGTGGTGGTCACTAGGCGCCTGGTATCAAACATTTGCCCAAGCCAATACGAAACTGACTGATGCCGTTGCCGCCAAAGCTGGCTCATACGGCCCTTCATCGGGTGGAGACCCTGCTGTCGTCAACCTTTATCAAAGCGCGATGGACGCCTACGCGGTGCAAAAGAGTACAAACACCAATGCAAACCCTTTGGGCGCAAACGGCTCTCAGGGAACTGAAACAAGCAAAGTGATGAGCCACCTTTTTGCTCCAATGCAGAAAATAACAACATCACTGGTAACGGATGTTAACTTCAATGGAGAGCAAGGCGGTCAGCTTAACCCGCTCATCAAGATGAAGAACCTTGGTGACACTCTCATGGGAACAGCCGAAGTGGCAGTAGCCACATACGGCGGTTTAAAAGCTTTGGAAAGAGTTACCGATGGCAATAGCGCTGTGGGGTTAACAACAAAGTTTGTAAACTTCTTCTCAGGAGGATTGGATGCTGGCAAGGGTTTACTTGACGCAATGTCCCCATTCATCATAATGGCGATCTTCGCATTGTTTCTGCTAGGCGCGACTCTATCAGTATACCTGCCAATGACGCCTTTCATTATTTGGTTTGGCGCAGCAATCAACTGGCTTGTTGTCGTTGGAGAGGCAATAATCGCAGCACCGCTTTGGGCTTTTACCCATCTTGGCGGTGAAGGTGACGGTATGGGGCAGCGAACGGCCCACGGTTATCTCTTCCTCTTAAATTGCATGTTTCGACCCACACTGATGGTTGTCGGATTTTTCTTGGGCGGGGCTATCGTGGTTGCGGGCGGTACGCTACTGAACAACCTATTTGGAATAGCCATAGCGAATGTTCAGTATGACTCCATAACAGGAATTTTCAGCGCTCTATTTTCCGTCGTGGTTTATTGCTCTATGTGTTTGAACTTAGTTCATAGCAGTTTTAACCTAATTTTTATCGTACCAGATCAGGTCATAAACTGGGTAGGTGGTCAGGCATCCGCTACTGTAGGCCGGGACGACAATGACCGTACACGGCAGGCCATCTCGGTTTTCGCTGGAAAACTAGAACATATGGCACCAAAGTCTGGCGTGCCAGCTAGAAAGCCGGGCAATAGCAAACCTAGTGGCGGGGACGGTATTCATGGTTGATGTACTCATTAATTATACTAATTACCGGAGCTAATTATGCTTTTTTTAATTATGATTACTCATTGGTTAGGAAACATGCTAGGCCTAATCATCATTTGGATAGCGATCGCAATTATTTATAATAGCCACGTCCTATGGCCGCTTGGGCTGATCTGCCTAACCTTTTTCTGGATGTTTGGAGGCAGCTGGCTCATCAAAAACTTAAAGAGTGGCTACGCGGCGCGACTACATAAAATAGTTATGTCACTCGCTCCGGCGGGCTTTTCAGCCAAGGTGCAGATTTCTGATGAAGCGGGCCGCCGCTACGTGGGAATAGATCCAAAAGCAGGCATGGCAGTCTTGATCGACGAGTACAACGGTATCCGCAAAGCCATGCCACTCTCAGAAATCACAGAGTGGGCCACCGACATAACCTCAGGGAAGCACTTCCAACACGTCATATTACGATTGACAGATTATGACTATCCATCAATAACCATACCCGTGCGATCGCACGATATGGAACGCATCACATCGCAGCTGATTACCGCAATGGGATAAAAAAACCGGGCTTTAAGCCCGGTTTTTTTATCCCAGTTGAGTGGGGATTTCGTTCAGTACAATGATTTCGTGTTCAGCCATCCCAGATCGACGCTGTTCCAGGGCAGATTCTGACATTTAGCTTCGAGTTTTCCAGATGCCGGTGTTCGAACATCCGCCCCAAGAAGGCTACGGTCACCCTCAGATTCCAAAGCTCGAAAATTTACTGAGCTCTCAAGAGCCCGTCGGTCGAGAATCCCGCAATGGCAGAGGTGAAGGAAATAATCCGCGTACCGTCTTTTGAAACCAGCGAGACAACTCGTGGTTGGGGGCCAGGCCTTAGGCTTCAAGTGTATGCACTGTTCCGTTGCCCCCTGCACAGCTGCACAGCTGCACAGCTGCACAAACGAAAATGTCGGCGATATACGACAAGGTTCAAGGGGTAAGGCACCGTGCATTTCCGCCCCTCCAAAACCATAGAAGTCAGAAATGACCTCAAAAATACCTAGCAAATGCATTTCAGGCGAACCGTCGAACTAGGCAAGCTTAGTCGAGGAAACCCGCAGCAATTATAGGGATTTTGGTGGTATACGATATCTCCCGCCTAACGCTGAGTCTAAGAGGGTTAGTGCATTTGCTTTTCCGTTGCTGGCCAACTCAGACGTCAATTGACGCGTTTGTAGCCTCTGCGTAGGATTGGATTACAACCATAACCTCCACGCCTCCGACGGGCTTTGGCCCGAACTGCGCACCAGGGGGTTTCTTTTTGCCTGTGGAATAGTCAGCTGGACGCTCTTAATCTACGTCGTCCAGCAGACATACGATAGGTAAAAAGGGCTCCAACCCGCAGCCACACAGCTATGAATAACAGCTGCGGAACTCCATCGCGTAAAGACCTGAATAACCCAGCACTCTCTGTACGATGACCCTGCATCTCGACCACGAACAGCATTGCTTTGCAGAGAGAAATAAGCGCCTACAAGCTATGCGTTAAGCTGATCTCCAGTCGCCCATAAATGTCGGCGATATACGATAACTCACAGCCAGCCATGCCAATGGTAAACCACGCTCAATACCCATAAGTGCCACAAATTTGCCACACTCGCCCCGCTAACTGGGGCGAAACCCCGCTAACCCCAGTTAACACAACCCATTGATTTCCCAGCTAATTACCGCTAACGTATTGATTCTAAACGTCGACTTTTAGGACTCCGAAGGCAGGGGTCGTGGGTTCGAATCCCGCCAGGTGCACCATCTTCTTTCCCTTATATAAAAAGGCGCTCGCTCCACTGCTAGAAACCTGTCCTGGTCCTACCGAAATTCGCTTCTGCCACTTTCAGCGGTGGCGGGAATAGCCGAAATGGCAACATCGCAGTCGCCGCCCAGTCGTTAATTAAGGCAGTGGCAAGCGCAGATCCGCCGCCGTAAGGGCTATCCAGCCCAGCGCAAAACCTTCGGAACCAAATCCGACGCCCAAGCCTGAGCACGCATGATCGAAAGCGAAATCGACCGGGGCATCTTTGTCTCTCGGGTCGAGGCTGAACGCACCGCCTTTCATCAACTCATCGATCGCTAAATCTCCGAAATTGCTCGAAGCACAAAGGCGCGTGTTGGGAAATCAAACGCCTGGAAGCGCTCAAGCGTCATCCCCTCGCGACGCGCATCGTGGCTACCCTCACCTCCTCAGATTTTGCCCGCTACCGTGACGAGCGCCTGAAGATCCGCAAGGGCAATACGGTGAAGCGTGAGCTGGCTTTGTTTCAATGCGTGATCGAGGTCGCTCGACGTGAGTGGGGCATTCATATGGCAGAGAATCCAGTCAGGATGGTCAGCCGTCCCAGCTACAACGACGAGCGCTCGCGACGGCTTGACGCAATTGAAGAGCAATACATGCTCGGCGCGTTAGAGCTTCGTGAGCGACGTGCTGACGGCACCTACGCCGATGCTTCTCACAATCCATGGATACGGCCCATCGTCCAACTCGCGATTGAGACAGCCATGCGCCGAGGCGAGATTTTCGAGCTGCGCTGGAAGCATGTGAGCTTGGAACGTAGAACCGCGCACCTGCCTGCAACCAAGAACGGACTGCCCAGAACCGTCCCGCTTTCACCAAAGGCCATTCATCTGCTGAAGGATTTGCCACGCTCGCTGTGCGGTCGCGTCTTCCCCACCACGGCTGATGCACTCAAAAAGGCCTTTGTGCGAGGCCTGGAGCGAGCCAGGCTGAAATACTTGGGAGATTGCGAAGTGGCGCAGGTAATGCCTCAGGAAGACTTTCTGATCAATCTGCGCTTCCACGACCTGCGGCACGAAGCGACCTGTCGGCTTGCGACCAAGCTGCCGAATTTGATTGAGCTTGCTAGCGTGACGGGGCATCGGGAGGTGAACATGCTGAAGCGTTATTACAACATCACAGCTGAGGAGCTGGCGGCCAAGCTGGCATAAGGATTGGACGTTATAAGGTGACACGAGTGCGCGATCAACCCGATGGGAGCGTCTTTAAGCAGCGCGACAACCGCCTAAGCAGCCAGATTTTTTTATAGGTCTGGCTGCTTAACAGACCGATTTATTAGCCGCGCAGGTCCGCAGGGAAGTACTGAGGTAGCGTGCAACCGACCTCACCAGCGATGCATAACGCGCTGTTTTCATCCATATGGTCTTTGTAAGTTCCCTGACCGATAAATGATGATCCGTCACCACGACAGTTAGGGCCATCCGCCCCTTCATCAGCACAGTAGGCAGGCTGACCATCGAATTGAAAAATCACGATTTTCTCCTTGCTTGGATTACCCGCGGCAGTGTTGCTTTCAAATCTCCCTGATGTCGATGGTGCAGGTGAGAGAGGTCGGGCCGCCGCCGATTCAAGGTTTTTACTGCGCTCACGCTCCTTGATACCTGCTACGGCCAAGTCGAAACGATTAGTCAGACGCTGTACCGACTCACTCCCACCTTTCCCTGACTTTTCGAATAGAGCCCAGATATAGGTTTCATCAGACGGGTCGTCGACCATGTTGATAGTGTGTTTCCCGTCCGACACCTGTACACCGAGTATTCCTGTGACTGCAGCCCAATCGCGTAAGAAACGTTTGGGAACTACAGAAAACAGCATAGCTAGGCGCTTTCCACCTCCCATTTCTGCGCTGGCCTCCACAACCTTCATGCCTGTAGCGGCAAAAATCCTATTGGCATCCGCGGACTCTAGATAGTGAATATCTACGTGAGTAAGCGATTTATTGTCCTCAAGCGCATCCTCAAGCTCCATGCCTGTGTCCACGCCGATGCTAGCCAAAAGTCTTTCCTTACGTGCCGGATCTTGGCCGCGAATGCCAGTCAGAGGAATCAGATCTTTAGGGGTAAGCTCTTCGACAGCGCTTAATGCATTGTTCGAAAAAATATACATAGGGAGATAAAAGATCATCCCGAAGAGGAACACGGACAGCCAAATTTTGCACAGGGTACGCATGCGTAATCCTTTACTCGCAAATGAAAAGCCCACGAAACGCTGATGCCCAAGGGCGACTCGTCAACATAGACAGTGGTCGTGCCTTGAGACTATCGGACGAATTGTCGATAGCTTTAAACCTACTGGCCATCCGATCTGCTTCGCTGTGCACCCGGGATCAAGATCAAGGCGCTGTCGACGCTGTTCATCCGACATCAGCCGAGCTATAAAGCAGCGGCGATTTGTGTTCAAGGGAATGCAGGCATTTGCAGGGTTATCAAGGATGTATATCTACAAAATGGTTCAGGTACCGCCGAACATTGAGGTTCGAGCAAAGGAACAGCGCGGCAATGAGGCAGCGGCCTATCTACAGAACGTAGTGAACTCTCATGCGGAGGATGGTTGGGAGTTTTATCGAATCGATACTATTGGTGTCTCGGTCAAGCCTGGGTGCTTCGATGCGTTGCTGGGTAAGAAAGATGTATTGAGCCACTACTATGTCATTTCTTTGCGCAAGCTGCGGTGATTAAGGGGTTCGCCATCGCTGCAATTCGCTGGTATCAGCGAGTTGCACCAGCCCGATTGCGAGACGCATGTCGGTTCGAACCGACCTGCTCTAACTACGCGATCAAGGCCATCGAAAAGCATGGCGTTGCGAATGGCTGCCTTAAGGCAGCCGGACGCATCTGCAGGTGCCGGTACCCTAATGGCGGGCAGGATCTCCCATGATCTCGCGCATGACTGGGATAACAAACCACATCACTGCGGGAGAGCTCGTACGACTGCAGGCATGAGCTTTAGTGATCGACGCCAAACTCAAGTGACAAGACAAGCTCTCTAGTATCTGAGTCGGTTCGCAATCGAGTAGCCGCAGCCTGATCGCGCTCCTGCTGCCTGAGCTTGGGCGACACCGCTACTCCAGATGCGCCGGGTCTACGGGGTCGCCCGATTTCACATCCAGACGATGGCGTACGTCCTCAAACATCAGGTCGTATTGCTTATGCATCTGGCCGTTCAATACCGCGATTTTCGGCAGACCGTAGCTCTGAGCGATATACGTGGCATACCGGGCAAAGTCGAATGCCTGATCCTTGGGTAGAAAGAATTCTTCCTTAAGGTCTTTGTCCTGCACCGAACCATGCATCTTGAACAGCATCCCTTTGCCTGCCTTGGGATCCTGGACGACCTCATAGTCGATGCACAGGTTGTAGCTGTAGTCGTCCTTGTTCAGGGCGTGGCGCTCAATGTGCAGGTGTCCTGGCTCAAATGTGGCCATAGCCGTGTCTCCTTTGGGGACCTGGGAGAAGGGCAGGCAAGGTCCCTGCCCCGCCAAGGGCATCACAAATAACTTATGCCCTGTTGCGCCGTGCTGATACGTGTACCGGCGCAGCCTTGAACGATGGCTTCGATGTCCGAAAGCGAACCGATCACCGCAGGTTTTCCGGTCAGGCGGGCGAATTCGCAGGCAGCCTGGACTTTGGGGCCCATGGAGCCAGCGGCGAAGCCGAGTTTTTCCATTTCATCCGGGTGGGCCTGGCTGATGGCTTTTTGAGTCGGCTTGCCGAAGTCGATGAACGCCGCCTTCACGTCGGTGGCGATCACCAGCAGGTCGGCGTCCAGTTGCCCCGCCAGCAGGGATGAGCACAAGTCCTTGTCGATCACCGCCTCGATACCCTGAAGCTTGCCGTCTTCGCCATACATCGTCGGAATGCCGCCGCCACCGGCGCAGATGACGATGCTGCCTTTTTCCAGCAGCCAGGTAATCGGGCGTATTTCAAAGATCCGTTTAGGTCGGGGGCTGGCGACCACGCGACGGTATTTGTCGCCATCGGGCGCGATGGCCCAGCCTTTTTCCGCGGCCAGTGCTTCGGCTTCGGCTTTGGAGTAGACCGGGCCGATAGGTTTGCTGGGGTGCTGGAACGCGGGGTCCTTGGCGTCCACTTCAACCTGGGTCAACAACGTGGCAAGCGGCACTTCGAAATCCAGCAGATTGCCCAGTTCCTGTTCGATGATGTAGCCGATCATGCCTTCGGTTTCGGCGCCCAGCACGTCCAGCGGGTAGGGCGAAACCTGGGTGTAGGCTGCCGCTTGCAGCGACAGCAGGCCCACTTGCGGGCCATTGCCGTGGGCAATCACCAACTCGTTGCCAGGGTGGATCCTGGCGATTTGTTCAGCAGCGATGCGGATGTTGGCCCGTTGGTTATCTGCGGTCATGGGTTCACCACGGCGCAGGAGGGCGTTACCGCCCAGTGCAACGACGATACGCATGGGTAATGTCCTCCTAGAACTGTGGGAAACAGGCTCGCCCCGATGGCGTCGAGTAGCGCCTGCATGGCAGACAGAGCGGTTCCCCACTGATTGGCTTCAGCCTGCGCGGTTTAGATATCCGCCAACGCCGAGACCAGGATCGCCTTGATGGTGTGCATGCGGTTTTCCGCCTGCTCGAACGCAATGTTGGCGGGGGATTCGAACACCTCTTCGGTCACCTCAACGCCATTGGCCAGATGCGGATACCGCGAGGCGATGTCCTTGCCGACCTTGGTGTCGCTGTTGTGAAACGCTGGCAGGCAGTGCATGAATTTCACCCGTACGTTGCCAGAAGCCTTCATCATCTGAGCGTTGACCTGATACGGCAGCAGTTGCTCGATACGCGCATCCCACGCGTCTACCGGTTCACCCATGGAGACCCAGACATCGGTGTGGATGAAGTCCACGCCTTTCACCGCTTCTTTCGGGTCTTCAGTGATGGTAATGCGCGCACCGCTTTCTTCGGCGAAGGCCTGGCATTGCTTGATGAAATCCTCGTGTGGCCACAGGGCTTTCGGTGCGCCGATCCGCACGTCCATGCCCAGCTTGGCGCCGATCATCAGCAGCGAGTTGCCCATGTTGTAACGGGCGTCCCCCAGGTAGGCGTAGCTGATGTCATGCAGCGGCTTGTCGCTGTGTTCGCGCATGGTCAGGACGTCGGCGATCATTTGCGTCGGATGGAATTCGGCGGTCAGGCCGTTGAACACCGGTACGCCGGCAAATTTGGCCAGCTCTTCGACGATTTCCTGCTCGAAGCCACGGTATTCGATGGCATCGAACATGCGGCCCAGAACACGCGCGGTGTCTTTCATGCTTTCTTTGTGACCGATCTGCGAAGACACCGGGTCGATGTAGGTGACGTGAGCGCCCTGGTCGTGGGCCGCGACTTCGAATGCGCAACGGGTGCGGGTGGAAGTTTTCTCGAAGATCAGCGCAATGTTCTTGCCCTTCAGGTGCGCACGTTCGGTGCCGGTGTATTTGGCACGCTTGAGGTCGCGGGACAGGTCCAGCAGGTAGTGCAGCTCGCGGGTGGTGTGGTGCATCAGCGACAGCAGGCTGCGATTACGCATGTTGAAAGCCACGGTGTATCTCCTTCTGCTTGGGTATCCCCTGGGTCGACGCCTTATGGGCGGCGACCGAGGCCTTGAAACTAGTAATCGATAGGGTCGCGTACGATCGGGCAGGTCATGCAGTGACCGCCGCCACGCCCCCGGCCCAGTTCACCGGCACTGATGGTGATGACTTCCACACCGGCCTTGCGCAGCAGGGTATTGGTGTAGGTGTTGCGGTCGTAACCGATCACCACGCCGGGCTCCAGCGCCACTACGTTGTTGCCGTCATCCCACTGTTCGCGCTCGGCGGCGAAGCTGTTGCCGCCGGTCTCCACCACGCGCAGGGCCTTGAGGTTGAGGGCAGTAGCGACGACCTCGAGAAAGCTTGCGTCTTCACGGCGCACGTCAATGCCGCCGGGCTTGCTTTCGTCAGGGCGCAGGCTGAAAGCGACGATCTGACTGACCACTTCCGGGAAGATGGTCACCAGGTCGCGGTCGCAGAAGCTGAACACGGTGTCCAGGTGCATGGCCGAGCGGGATTTGGGCAGGCCGGCCACGATCACGCGCTCCACGGCGTTGTGCTTGAACAGGTTTTGCGCCAATTGGCCGATGGCCTGATGCGAGGAGCGCTCGCCCATGCCGAACAAGACCACGCCGTTACCGATCGGCATCACGTCGCCGCCTTCCAGCGTGGCATTGCCATGCGCCTGATCCGGGTCGCCGTACCAGACCTGGAAGTCGGCCTTGGTGAACTCGGGGTGAAATTTATAAATAGCACTGGTCAGAAGGGTTTCCTGGCGTCGCGCCTGCCAATACATCGGGTTCAGCGTCACGCCACCGTAGATCCAGCAGGTGGTGTCACGGGTGAACTGAGTGTTGGGCAGCGGCGGCAGGATGAAGCTCGAATGGCCGAGGAAGTCGCGGTACATCTCGATGGTCTTGCCACCGAAACTGTTCGGCAGGTTATCGGCGCAGACACCGCCAATCAGGTACTCGGCGACCTTGCGCGGCTCCAGGCTGCGCAGCCAGGAGCTGACTTCGTTGATCAGGCCGAGCCCGACCTGGTTGGCGGTCACCTTACGCTCCAGAATCCAGTCCAGCGCCTCGGGAATGGCGACGATGTCGCTCAGCAGGTTGTGCATTTCCAGCACATCGATATCCCGCTCGCGCATTTTGGTGACGAAGTCGAAATGGTCGCGCTTGGCCTGGGCCACCCACAGTACGTCGTCGAACAGCAGTTCATCGCAGTTATTGGGGGTCAGCCGCTGGTGGGCCAAGCCTGGAGAACACACCATGACTTTACGTAGCTTCCCGGCTTCGGAATGTACGCCGTACTTCACGTTTTCATTGGTCATTACAGACCCTCCCTTGAGCAACAATTACAAAGTCAGAAAGCCGTCATACAGCCCATAGGCAGCCACCAGGGCGCCAATGACCACTGCGGCGAAAATCAGCTTCTCGACGTTGGTGAAAACCGGTTTGCCCAGTTCACGCTTGGCCTTGGCGAACAGGATCGCGCCCGGTGCGTAGAGCAGAGCAGAGAGCAGCAGGTATTTGGTGCCGCCGGCGTAGAGCAGCCACAGTGCATAGATCAACGCGATGGCGCCGATGAGCAGGTCCTTGCGGCGCTCGGACAGAGCGTTTTCATAGGTTTCCCCGCGCACCGCCAACAGCAGCGCGTAGGCTGCCGACCACAGGTAAGGCACCAGGATCATCGACGTGGCCAGGTAGATCAGTGACAGGTAAGTGCTGGCGGAAAACAGCGTGATCACCAGGAACACCTGGACCATTACGTTGGTCAGCCAGAGCGCGTTGACCGGCACATGGTTGCTGTTTTCCTTGCGCAGGAACGCCGGCATGGTGTGGTCCCTGGCAGCGGCAAACATGATTTCCGCACACAGCAGCACCCACGACAGCAACGCCCCCAGCAGCGAGATGATCAAGCCGACGCTGATCAGCACCGCGCCCCAATGGCCCACCACATGCTCCAGCACAGCCGCCATCGACGGGTTCTGTAACTTGGCCAGTTCCGGCTGGGTCATGATTCCCAGGGACAGCACGTTCACCAGCATCAGGAACAGCAGCACAGTGATGAAACCGATGACAGTGGCCTTGCCCACATCGGAGCGCTGCTCGGCACGCGCCGAGAAGATGCTTGCGCCTTCAATGCCGATAAACACCCAGACAGTGACCAGCATCATGTTGCGGACCTGATTCATCACGCTGCCAAGGTCTGGATTTTTCGCGCCCCAGATGTCGGCGGTGAAGATATCCAGCTTGAAAGCGAAGAGCGCGATCAGGACAAACAACAGCAGCGGCACGACCTTGGCGACGGTGGTCACCAGGTTGATGAATGCCGCCTCCTTGATGCCCCGCAATACCAGAAAATGCACGGCCCACAGCAGCACCGACGCACCGATCACCGCTGCCGGGGTGTTGCCCTCGCCAAAGACCGGAAAGAAATAACCAAGGGTGCTGAACAGCAGCACGAAATAGCCGACGTTGCCCAGCCACGCACTGATCCAGTAACCCCAGGCCGAAGAAAAACCCATGTAATCGCCGAACCCGGCCTTGGCGTAGGCGTACACGCCACCATCCAGGCTCGGTTTTCGGTTGGCCAGGGTCTGGAAGACGAATGCCAGGGTCAGCATGCCCACTGCCGTAATGACCCAGCCGATCAAGACCGCGCCGACATCGGCACTGGCGGCCATATTCTGGGGCAACGAGAAAATTCCGCCGCCGATCATTGAGCCGACAACCAGCGCAACCAGCGCGCCGAGGCGAAGTTTTCCGGGTGATTCAGACATTGCATGACTCCCATGCAGCAGAGAAGTGGTCACAAGATAAATCCGTTTACTCATCAACCCGCTGACTCAAGTCATCTCATAGGTAGTCCCCTAAGGAATTGATGACTCAGGTGAACGCTGCGGGCACTTCGCTGTGTCGCGAAGCCGAGTCTTGAAGTGTTTTGCTCTCAATCATTTTTGCCCGCACGTGATCCGGCCCGCCCTCTGGAGAGCTTCCTGTATGGGTTGTCACAGGCTTGATTGACTCGACGCATTCGATGCGCAAAACACACCGCGGCGTTGCTGCTTGAAGGTGCTGCAGGTCTGTGCGAGCAGGCCAGCAAGCACGCCTGTGCTCAGGTCGGGACCGAGTTTGGACGTCCTATGTCAGCCTCACAATCTCACAACACGCCACCGGCTTGGCGCTGGGTGCCATTTGTGCACGCTACTTAGATGGCTATTCGCCACACCTTGCAACAGGATGATTCGTCACTCTATATTTCCGCCACTGTGCGAAGCGGACATGATCCACTTACAGCATCTAGTGCCTTGCGTTACGCCAGGGCGACGATGTTCGCAGGAGTGACAATGTACACACCATCAGGGAGGAAGGTATTGAGTGTCCGCTGTTCCGCATCCTGCTCGACTCGCCGGGTACGCACCCTTAACTCCTCAGACCGTCCTGCACAGCGGGCAGTGTCCAGACATGGGTATGTCAGTGTCCTCCCCCGCAAAAACATTCGCAGACCTAAATGGTGCGCGACGAATTCACATGCTCCATGCGCCGCATCAGGGATGAACAGGCAGATATCATGATCAGTTTACGTTCGGACTCACCCCCTAACCCGGTCAAAGGGCTATTCCTGCTCTTTGTCAGCATCGTCCTTTTTATCATTGCAGGCTATATCGCCAACTATCAGCACAACTTTTTGTCGCATGCGCAAAAGGCGTCAGGCGTCGTCACGGCCCTGAACGCCGGCGGCTCGCACCCACAAATCGAGTTCACCACCGGCGCAGGTGAAGTAGTGTCTTATCCCCAGGGAGGAATGATCTCTGGCTATGAGACCGGGCAAGTGGTGGAAGTGTTCTACAACGCAGAGAAGCCCTTCGTGACTCCAGTGATCAATGATTTCGGCGCAATCTGGGGCATGGCTGCATTGATAGGGTTCATTGGACTGGCCTTCCTCTGGGGTGGCGCTGGTGAAATTTTTTCGCGGCGGGAAAACCCCGCGGCTCCCTCTAAAAAGAATTTGATTCCATGACTCAGTCGCTCATTCCACTTCCCGTCAACTTCAGCAAATGGACTTATGAGACCGCCACCAGCGGGGGCTTGACTGTAATGTTTGCGGCTGGCAGCGGAGGCTCTATTACCCTGAAGGACCCAAACGGCAAGTTTGAAAGCTTTCGTTATGGTGGGCTGGGTGCTGGCGTCGGTTTCGGTGCGAAGCTGCCGCGTTTCGGCAACGTGAATCTCAAAATAAAGGGCAAGACCGTTGGAGGCGTAGGAGCACTTGAGTCATTTAAAAGTGGCGGCTATGTGTTGGTTGCCGATTCAATCGCCGACCGCGATCTGACTCGAGATGACATTACAGGTGCCTGCGTCTTTATTGAGCTCGGAGGAGGCTTGATTGTTGGCGGTTCGGGGACGGCAATGCTGTTCGGCCTTGATCCCAAATTGCTTGCACTTACGATAGCGATTAACGCCTCACCGGTGGCGGCAGCGTTAAGCCGCTTTGTCCTGCATCGCAGCTTACTGCAATCGGCAAAAGGTGCATTGTTGATGGCTGGCTATAATGCCGGTCTGCAAGCCGGAGGGGGCGGGGCTATTTATCTGGGGGGGTTGTTCTGAGTCCGGTGCCCAACGGCGCACTCAGCCGGTTCTGTGCGCGATAACTGAGACATCACAACATCCGCCTGGCGTTAATAAAAAACCGGCCCTGCTCATCGAGCAGGGCCGGTTTTTTTATTCACTCAAACCCGCTCAATCAGACATTCGGGCAAGGCACTGGAGCCCAGTCGCCGAGGTCTGGGTTCTTGCACATGGCGTTGACCTGGGATTGACCAGTCGCTGCGACCTGCTGGCTTGCAGCCTGCTTGGTCTTGGCATCTTGCAGGGTCTTCTCGGTGCTGACCGCTTCTTGAGGCACGGTCGGCAGTTTCTTCTTCGCCGGCGCCTTCTTCTTGCTGGACGTGGTGGTGGCTGGCGTCGTGTCCGCAGCTACGACGGTGGCCACGTCAGTACGTTTCACGCCCACGGTCTGCAGGTCTTTCTCGTACGCCTGGGTGTAGTTGTCAAGATTCTCACCGGTACGGCCGTTCACGGTGGTAATCAGATCATTGGACTCTTTGAGACCCGAGACGATTTCAGCCAGGCGTTTGCGGCCTTCGGTATCGTTCATGGTCTTGGCTTTGCGTGCCGAGAGCAGCTTGGCGAACTCACTCTGGTAGCACGACTGCGAAGCCTTGGCGTAGCCCGTGCTGCGGTCGATATCAGCGGCACTTTTGTCGATATCGGTGGCGTAGGAACCAATGCGCTGATTGTCATCGGCGATCTGCTTCTGCTTCTCGGTGTAGTAACCCGCCGCACCGCCGACCAGTGCGCCGCCTGCCGCACCAATAGCAGCATTGCGTGCACGGTCCTCGGAGCTGCCGACCAGCGCACCGGCCAGCGCGCCACCCAGGGCACCTACGGCTGCGCCACCGAACACCGACTTGCTGACGTCCGAATCGGTGTCACGCAAGTGCTGCACTGGCTCGTAGCAGCTTGGGTAATACGCGACCTTGGTCGTGGCGCCTACTTTGGAGACCGGCGAGTTGGCACATCCCGCCATCAGCACAAAGCCGAATCCTGCGGCAACCAACAACAGCCCACGGCACTTGGAGGTCGATACAACGGGGTTACGGGATAACTGCATGGTGATGCTCTCTTTTCTGGTTTTACGATGCCGATGCGGCGAAGGGCCGCCCGGACTCCCTTTAAACTCGCTGGACGTCGGCCGTCATGGCTGAGCGGCCGAAGCGAGCAACTGCTTCAGAATCGCCTGTGGGTCCGCGCGCTTTTGCTGGCGGTAGTCACTCACATGACGAACGAATAACGTGGCGCGGGCAACCAGACTCTTGCCCAGCACCGGCTTGCGATTGAGTTCTTCCTTGACTCGCTGAAACTGCGCCTGGATCACCGCGTCGGTGTAGCGTGTGCCGGTAGCAAGGTTGTCGATATAAATGCCCACGGCGCCATCCAGCGCGCTGGTTCCGTTTTCGATTGCCACGCCGAACAGCTTGGCGCTGGCTTCGTCCTTCGCGTCGGCGGCCTGCTTCTGGCTCTTGCGCAGATTGGTCAGGCGGATGTTGTAGTTGTTGATGGTTTCAGCAACCAGAGCGGAGGACTGGATCAGATTGCCCGCCGCTTCTTCGCGCTGTTGGGCAATCAGCGAAACGTTGCGCTTGAGTTCCTCGTTGACCAGCCCCAGCTCGGCCTGCATACGCGGGTCGGTGCTGGCGGCAATGATGGTGTCCAGCCGCTTGGTCGGGTCCTGAGCATCGTCGATGGCATCGGTCAGCGAAGCTAGCCGACCTTCTTTCTGCCATTGCTCGAGCAGCTCCTTGTAACGCGAACGCGGCGCAGACAATGCCCCGATGGCTACACGAAAACCGGTGGTTTCGTTACTTTGCTCGGTGCCGTCGGCAGCGAACAGTGGATATTCGCGGCGCATCCCGGTGAACAGCGTGCCCTCGCCTTCCAGATAGTTGCCACCCTTGGCGACAAACCCACCGTAGGCGCCCTGACGACGCCCTGCGTGTACCAGCTGGAAGGATTCCTGGACCATCTCGGCGGCATTGCCGATCACGTCGAACAAACCGATAGGGTTGGGTAATTTGGTGCCAATTGGCATCAAGCGCGCGGCCTGGCCGGTGCCGCCGGCGACCTGGTTGAACACTGCCCAGTCACCCAGCGGGCCGTCCTCTTCACTGCCCTGGACCCTGCGCGGGAACAGGCGGCCTTCCAGTTCCTGGCGACTGACGGCCTGACCGCCACGCGCCGCATACTCCCACTCCACTTCGGTGGGCAGGCGTACAAAGCCGACGCCGCCATCCTCATCGGTTTTCCCGCGCCCGCTCACCGGCAGCAGATCGCGGTGGTATTTCATCAGCCAGGCGCTGTAGACCGCGGAAAAACGCTCGGCCTCGAAACGCGACAGCTTGACCTTTGGCAAACGCCCGGCCATGCCCTCGGGCGCATCGCAAGCAGGCGCCGGCTCCCCACTGGCCAGCGACTGCGCCTGGGACATCACCTGCGCATACTGCCGGGCGGTGACTTCATATTTGCCGATGAAATACAGCATCGGCTTGAGCGGCGTCGCAGCGTCGGTCTTCGGTAGCTGAGGACTGATGGTCTTGCGCCAGTCGCCGGGGAGGTCGTTGAGGGTGAACTGACCGTTGATGAAATCGCGCCGGTAGCCGGAAATGAACGACTGCTTGTACCCCGCTTCGCCCTCGCTGAACGGATAGCCAAGGCTGACCTCGCGGTCGTCCAGCGTGCCCTGGGCGAGCACGTAGACGTACCGGAAGACCATTTCACCTTCGCACGGCAGAGGCAGAATCACGTCGTCCGCCAATGGCTTGGGGTTGTCCAGCGTGTCGCCGTCGACGGCCAGCGCCAGCGATGACACGCTCAAGGACGCACACAACAGAGCGAGCGTGCGCATCACGAACGTGCGAGGCAACTTAAACATCTCGTATCCCTTCCGAAGCTTCGATGCGCGCCACTCGCCAGCCACCCAGGGCCGCGGCCAACGCGCTGGCACCGATGGCGGCCAAGAGGGCCACGCAATAATGACGTATCAACAAATGGCTGGCGTACTCACCCGGCACCTGAACGAATAAAACGTTAAGGCCACGCTCAGCCAGGCCGTAGAGCACGAAGCCGATGACCAAGGCCAGCACGCTGCTGTACAGCGCCTGCAAGACCACGAACAGCAACAGCGCGCCGGTGCTGAAACCCAGCAGGCGCAATACGGACAGCTCGCGGCGTTTGCGTTCGACGGCAGCCAGGGCACCGGCGAACACGGCGGCCACTGCACCGACGACGGCCAGCGCGGCGATGATCCAGAACACCAGCGAGAGATTGCGACTCAAGGACTTCACCTGAGCGATGGTTTGCGCCTGAGTCGACACCAGCAGGTGTTGCTCGGCGAAGTAAACTCGCAATGGTTCGACGTCATCAAGGTTGCGCGCATACAGACGAAACGCCGGGAACACCCGCTGCTCACTGGCTGCCGGGTCATCACCCGGCCAACCGAACGCTTCCACGGCACGGCCATCGCGATAATCTTCGACCGCTTCGAGCAGCTCGCTGGATGCAAAGATCGCATCACGACCGAACGCTTCGACAGGCAATACGGCCGTGACCAGCAATCGGGTACGTTGCGCCTGAGGTTTTCCCGACACCTGACGGGTGAATGCCGCGGCCAGCCAATCGCCAGCCTTGGCGCCGAGCTTTTCCGCCGCTGTCCGGCTAAGCAACACACGGTCTATTCCGGTCGGCGGCAGGCTATCGCCCAACAGCGGGTCGCCCACAGCGGATGGAATCATCTCGACGTTCACCACCTGCTCCGCTGCAGGCATGGACAGATCGGCTGTGGCGGCGATCTGTCGGGTACGCGGCAACGCGAAGGCCACGTCCGGCCGGCGCGCCAGTTCTTCGATGAAACCGGTGCTGAACCGGCCGCCGCCCATGGGAATCACTTCACGAACCGCCGGGTCGCGCTCCAGGCGCTCGGTGAGGCTGCCCACCAGCCCGAACTTCAACCCGAACAGCACCAGTAACGGCGCAATCACCGCCACTAACGCCAGCACCGTGCACGCCGACAGCCGCGCGTCCGCGCGGTAGTCCTGCCAGGCCAGGGCCATCACCAAAGCGACCCGCATCAGCGCTCGTCCTCCAGGGTTGCGGTCACGCCACCGTCCTCGTCCCGCACGCATTCGATCCGCAGCGGATACAGACCGGCTTCGCGAGCCAGGCTTTCGTCATGGGTCGCGATCACGCAACAGGCGCCCTGCGCCCGCGCGCGCCCAAGCAGCAACTGCATGACCCGCAAGGCATTGAGTGGGTCGAGCGCCGCCGTCGGTTCGTCTGCCAGCAACAGCTGCGGATTGTGCGCCAAGGCGCGGGCACAGCTGACCCGCTGACGCTGTCCGACAGAAAGCGCCTGCGGTTTTTTATCCAACTGCTCAGCCACTTCCAGCTGCGAGGCCAGCCGCTCGACCGTGCCGTCATCGCTCATCCCCAGCAACCTGCGCGGCAAACCAATGTTGCTGCGCACGTCGAGGTAGCCCAACAAGCCGCCGGTTTGCAGGACGTAGCCAATCTTTCGGCTGCGCAGTTGCGCCAAACGGCTTCGCCGTGCCTCACGCCAGAGCCCGGCAACGTCGACATGACAATCATCGCTGGCCAAATCAAAGCGCACGGACGCATCCGGCGAGAGCACCAATGCCAACAGATCGAGCAAGGTGCTTTTGCCGCAACCGCTGGGACCGATCAGCGCCAGCTGCCGACCGGCCGCCAGATCCAGTCGAGGAATCACCAGGCTGTATCGCTGGCTGCCCTCGCCGCGCGTCTTGCGCACCTCTCGCAGACTCAACATCATGGCAGCGTCGACAGCGGCACGCGGTACAGCGCATCACCCGGTTCGGCATTGCCGAACCGGACCCAGTTGGCCAGATCGTTGTGGAAGGTTTCGTAGAGGCGGATTTTCGAATCCAGTTCGTCGATGAAATCTTCTTGCTCGGCCACGCTCAGTGACAGCCATAGATCCTGGGTCATGCTCAGGGATTTGCTGCGGTACGGCAGACCTTCCAGGTACTCGCCGAGCACGCCGCTCTGGGCAAGATTGCCGCCTTTGCGCAAGGCCGATGGGTCACGGCTCATATAGGCACTGGCGCTGGCGATTTCCTGGAAAAAATCCTTCGGCGAGCTCTGTGTTTTGCGGGCGGCATCGACGATCAGCTTGAGCGACTGCTGCAGGTCGTTGAGCTGCAATTTGCTCAGCATCACGCACACCTGAAATTCGGGCAGGGTCGGGTTGGTCAGGTCGCGGTCAGCCGTCCACGCGCTGACCAGTTCTGGCGCACGAACGCCTGACTGCTGGCCCAGGAAATCCATGCGCATCGCATAACCGATAGCCGTCGATTTGTCGGCAACGCTCGGCGCGGTCGAAAGCGTGGGGGTCGCTTGTGTTTGATTGCTGCGTATCTGGTGCACCAGATCGGCAAATACCGAGCCGATCTCGGAGACCCGTTCACCGAATTTCTGCACATCCCCACCCGGCACCGGCACATAAAGATCACCGATCTGCGGGTTGGCGTCGGCCGTCAGGGTGCGGTACTGCTGCTCGGCAAACGCGTGATTTTTCTTGCCGGCGTCGGTTTTCAGATGCAGCGCGTAGATCTTGATCTGCTTGCCCAGGGCCGCCTGCCGCACCTCGGCTTCGTTCATTTGGGTGCTGCTGTAGGGGTCATTCTTGCGCAGGGACCCAGCGTCGCTGACCAGCAGGATCAAACGGCCGCCATAGCCCGACCAATCCATGCCGTTGACCGCCTGCATCACGCCGGCGAAAGCGTCTTCGTTGAAGGAGTGGCTGGACACATTGGTCGCCTTGACCTGCCGCGCCAGCTCCAGAAAGCGTTGCGGATCGCGGCCCTGGTCCAGCGTGATCAGCGTTTTGCTCAGGTATTGCAGCCCTGGCGTCTTGCTGACGTTGTTGCGAAAGCCCACCAGACCGAAGCTGACGCTGTCCAGTTCGCCCCGTTTACCAATCTGATTTTGCAGTTCGGCGACGACATCGCGAACCTGATCGATGTAAGGCTGCATTGAAACCGAGGTGTCGACCACCAGTACCACGCCCGTGCGGAAGGCGTCTTTGCCGGCCGGCTTGATCGACTCCCCGGAAGCGGTGCGCTGCGGCGTGTTTCCGGGGTCGATGGACGCGACATTCAGGAGCTGGACCGGTTGGCCATTCTGGTCGAAGGTTTCTTTAGCATCGAAGATCGGCAGCAGGTAGAACTGATTTTGCGGAACGGCACTGGCGGCCGGCTCAAGGGCCAGCACCTGGTGGCTGTCATTGGCATTCTTCTGTGCATCGAGCAGCAGCTTTTTCGCCGCCGCCGGGTCGTTCAGCAGCCTCTCCAGCTGACTTGGCTCACGCATGAACATCGCCGGTGAACGCCCGGAACGCTCGCTGAATTTCAGCACCAGGCTTTGTTTCCAGTCGCTGACCTGATCGGCCGGCAGCCAGCCCTCGCTATGGCCCTCACTGCCCGCGCCAACGCGCAGCCATTGAGCGCCATCCACGCGCTTGCGCTGGTAGACATACAGCACCGAAAACGCCGGCAGCACCTGTTCTCCCGGGGTGCCTGCGTCATTGGAAAACTTCGCCCCCGGTTTGCTCAGCACGCGCTGGAACAAGGTCTTTTTGTTTGCCATCAACAGCGGGCGATCGCCACCGTCGGCGTCAGCCATCGGCGCTTGAACGGTACTTACCGGCGTTGGCGAATGGTCAGAGGTCGCGGGCCCAGTAGGGACGGTACCCGCCTTGCCGGCTGGGGTATTGGAAGCCACAGCCGTCGACGAAACGGCGGGTTTTTCACCGCTCAGCCACCCATAGCCTGCGACCCCCAGCCCTAGCGCAGCCGCGACGGCGACAGCCAACAACGCCAGGATCGGGCCTTTGCGCTGCTCTGATTTATCCGAAGTCTCAAGCACCGGCGCCGCTTTGACCGAAGGCACAGGCTGCGCTAGAGGCAACTCGGGGATGTCGATGGAAACGGGCGTCAAGCCCGCCAGATCTTCTTTGGGGCTGGAATCGGCATGGAAATCCGCAGGCGGTATGGGCAGAGAACGGATCAACGTCGAGTCAGGGTTATCCGGCGGCAGGTTATCCAGGGCGGCGATCAGCTCGGCCGCATCGGCGAAGCGATCGTCGCGATCCTTGGCCAGCAATCGGGTGAGGATGTGCTGGTAGCGACCGTGATGAATCGGCAACTCCGGCAATGGCTCGGTCAGGTGAGCCAATGCGGTGGAGAGCGCATCGGAGCCGTTGTAGGGCAGCTTTCCGACGAGCATTTCGTAGAGCACGACGCCCAGTGCATACAGGTCAGCGCGGCCGTCGATTTCCAGGCCGCGCGCCTGCTCCGGGCTCATGTAGCTTGGCGTGCCGACGGCGAAACCGGCTTGGGTGAACTGCGTGCGGTCATCCAGTGATTTGGCGATGCCGAAGTCCGACAGCACCGCCGAACCGTTGGCCCGGAACAGGATGTTGGCGGGCTTCACGTCGCGGTGCACCAATCCTTGCGCGTGTGCGTAACCCAAAGCCGAGGCGATCTGGCGAATGTAGGTCAGGCCTTGGTCGGCACTCATGCCAGCGGCGACACGTTCCTTGAGCGTACCGTTTGGCAGGTACTCCATGGCCATGTAATACAGGGCGCCGACATTGCCGATGTCGTGGATGGTGACCGTATGAGGATGCGTCAGGCGCGCCAGGGTCTTGCCCTCGCGCAGGAAACGCTCGCAGAACGTGGAATCTGCAGCCAGCGCCGCCGCCATGATCTTCAGCGCGACCTTGCGCTCCAGCGAGCGCTGCGTGGCCAGATAGACGGTGGCCATGGCGCCTTCGCCAATCTCACCATCTATATCGAATCCGGGAATCAGTATGTCCATGTTTGGGTCTTCAGGAGGCTTTGACGACGATGGCCGTAATGTTGTCGGGAGCACCCCGGGTCAGGCCCAGATGCACAAGGCTGCGAACCACTTGCCAAGGATCGGCATGGCCCAGCACATCGCGAATTTCATGGTCTTCGGCGGTCTTGTTCAGGCCATCGCTGCATAGCAGGTAGGTATCGCCGGGCAGGATATCGAGGTCGATCATCGCCAGATTCAGCGTGTCTTCAACGCCGATGGCACGCGTGACGATGTTGGCCCGCGGATGCACCCTGGCTTGCGCTTCGGTCAGCAGGCCGCTGTCCTGCAAGTCCTGTACGTAGCTGTGATCACGGGAAATGCCCTGCAACTCGCCGCCGCGCAAGCGGTAAAGGCGGCTGTCTCCGGCCCACAGGCACACACCCCGATCGCCTTTGATCGCCAGCGTGACGACGGTGCTGCCCATCATGCCGAGGCCGCGCCGACGGGTTTCTTCGCGCACCGCCGAATTCACCTCAGTCAACGCTGTGCGCAGCAAAAACGAGTAGTTCGACAACGCGTCGGCAGGTGGCGAGCGGCGCAGGGTGTCAACGATCAGACTGGCGACGTAATCCCCTGCCGAATGCCCGCCCATGCCATCGGCCACGACCCACAGACCGTGTTCGGGCAATTCGAGAAATGCGTCCTCATTGATCTGCCGCACCATGCCTACGTGGCTGTAGCTGGCAGAGCGCAATCGAGGGGTTTGAGGCAATACAGACATCTAGATCGACGCTCCTTGTCCCAGCAAGTAGCTGCCAAATTCGGCAGCGTCAGGCAGACCCTGACAACGCAACAGGCCGGGGGCGATACGTTCGCAGCCTTTGCCCCACCACAGGCTCGCACCTTCACAGGCCAATTCGGCCAATGCGCGATGACGGCTGTCCGGTTCGCTTGCACCCGTGCGCTGCAAGCCGGCGAAACGACTGATCGCGTGACGTTGAGACGTCGGTAGAAACCCCAGGGTTGAGACGCTTTGATCGAAAGCTGAAAAGTCGGAGCCGTGTTCAAGAGTCGACAGCATTAGCGTTTCGGCTCGCTCGAACCATTGTTCAGGAGCGCTGACCAACGCCGCCAGGGACTGATCGGGCTCAAGGGTCTGGGCGACGGTCAGGGGAAAATAGCGGCCGACTCGGTCAATGCTTGGCATCAGCACGCCGACCACCGCGTCCGGGCCGCACACATCGGCTGCCAGGGCAAAGCGCCACAGAGGGCTTACCAGGTACGCATTGAGCCAGTCCTCGCCCAGTTGCTGCTGACTGACATGCAGCCCTGACGCCAGCCACGCGTCCCAGGGCTGGATAAAGCTTTGCGGCAAGCTGCGGCTGACGAAGTCGCCGCGACTGGCCAATTTGCCGTAGAAACCCAGCGTCGTCATAACCGCTCCGGCAGGCTGAAACCGCTCAACACGCGGCTCTTGAACGGATTGAAAGCACTGTTGGCGCGCAGCTCATAAGAAATGCTGGCGTTGTCCACACGCAAACGCAGGTTGAACCGATCAGGCGATCCACCCGCCACCAGATCCGATTGCTCCAGCAGACGGAACCAGGCCCACGGGCCATCCAGCGTGATGCCGGAACGACCACTGGCCGCGGGCGGCGAGATCGACAAACGCACGACGCCGATGCTGCCGGGATTGGGCCACTGCATGGCCACCGGGCGACTCGGGCCGTGGTCATAGCTGATCTGCTGCCCGTCCAGGTCCAGCAGGAACTGGGTGATCGAAGCGTCCATCGCCACCGGCTTGAGTTCGAAACGCACGGTGGGTTGCACACCGCCTGAACGGAAGAACGCATCGCGAATCGCCGCAGCGCGCTGGAAGGTCTGCAGTACCGAGGCGTTGATCCCCAGTTTCTGCGCCGCCCCCGGCTGCCAGCGCCAGGCCGACGCCGAGGTGTCGACGTAACTTTGCAAGTATTTGCGGAAGTAGTTATCCATCACCCCGCCCACGCCGAAGAACTGGCCGAAGTCGTCGAGCGTGGCATCCCGCGCGCTGCCCGGTGCCAGTGGATAGCGGCCACTGAGTGACTGCCGATAGACGTTGACCACATCGCTGACCCACGCCGCGTTCAGTTGATTGCGCACCCCGCCCATCATCGTATTGGTGGTCGAACTGACGACCGACTTCACCAGACTCTGCACCACCGGCGGTTCACGATCGGCATTGAGGTTGACCCGCGTCGCGGCGGCGCTTGCCGAATTCTTTGCCTCGCCCAGCAACGCATCGCCGCTGGCGCCGACCATTGCGCTGACCTGCACATACAGCGCGTTCATGTCCGCGAGCAGGCCATCGATGGCGGCAGGTTCACCCTCGCCCTTGCTGACGAAAGCGTTAAGCTCGGCGAAGTGCGCGCTGACCGGATCGTCCGTGGCCGCAGGTGTCGCCACATGGCTGACCTGCTCCTGGCCAAGGATCGAACCCAGGCGTTGCTTGAGCTGATCGACCCCGCCTTCGACCTTCTTGCCCTGCTCGGCCAGCAGTTTGTCTTCCTGCTGCAGATTGGTCTCCCTGGCCACCGCCACCAGCAGCTTTTTCAGCGGCGAAATTGGTCCGGAAATCACTCGTAACACGTCAGCGGCCTGGGCCACGCTGGTGATGGGCACGAAGTCGATGTCAGCTAGCAGTGCATCCCACTGGCGCTGATAATCCTGGAAGTACAGGCGGCGCACATCCCCGGCAAGGCTGGCGACGTTCTGCTGGTCAGCGCGGTCCAGGCCCAGTACCCACTGCTCTTCCGCCAGCGTGCCAGCCTGGCTCAGGCTGGTTGCAAGGAACGCTTCGCGGTAGCCCTTGGCGGTGAAGAATCCACTCAGCGGATCGCCCAGCGGCTTGCCGCTCTTGCGCGCAAACACCAGCGCGGCATCACGTCCGGCGGCTTCGGTAACACGAAAATCAGACACGCCCTCGGGCAGCTTCTGACGCTTGACCCGGTCGTAAACCCGCTGCGCCACCGGCAGTTGCTGCAATTGCCGACGCAAATCATCGATCAATCGCTGATCCAGACGTGCATTGGGCGGATGACGCTCGAACAACGCCTGCAGATGCTCACCCAGCGCCTGACGCTGATCGGGGGGCAGATCGCGGGGCAAGCTCTGATCCCAGTCCAGCGCCACCCATGCCTTGAGGAAATCCGGGTCATAGTGCTCGCTGTCGGCGAGCATCAGGTACGCCTTCAATCCTTCGTAAAGGAAATCGGAGCTGCCGCCGCTGCGCAGCTGTTCTTCGACACGGGTCACCAGACGCGGTGCGAACACCGCAATCAGCAACTTGCGATAAACGCTGCCGGATTCGGCCTGCAGCATGTCGCCCTGATACAAGCCCAGACCTTGCGCCATGCCTGGAGGGTCGCCCGCCAGATGGCGCACGGCATTGAGCAGTGGCAGCACCGCCAGCACCTCCCGCTGCGCCGGGCTCAGGTTCTGTACGCTTTGGCCAAGCGGCGTGACCTTCTGATCGACCTGCGCGATATAGGATTGGTTGGCGCGATAGCTGATCAGCCACAGCGTACCGACCACCAGAACCATAGCGATGGTCGCCGCCAACGCTCCCCGCGCCAGCCATTTGCGCCGCCGCTCGACCTTGGGATTGACTCCCACCAACCCGCGCTCGGCGAACGCCACGGCGGTGAACAGTTTTTCGATGAAGTAACTGCGCCCGGTCCCGGTCTGCCGGGCCAGGTGCTGGCGGTCCAGATTCATGCTCTGGGCCATGGCACCGATCAGACGGTCGATGGGACTGCCTTCCTGGGTGCCGCTGGTGAAATAGACACCACGCAGCAACGCGCGATCTTCGAACGCATTGGGTTTGAACACGCCATCGAGGAAACTTTGCAGCGTGTCTTTCAACGCACCGAACTGCTGCAGGAAGCCATAGATCAAATCCCGTCGCGCCGGATCGCGTTCCTGCTGCAAACGCTCGACCAGACGCGCATTCAGTCGCTGCTCCAGCAAGGCGAATTCGCTGAGGAAAGTCGCCAGCGGGCCATCTGCATTGTTCCCGTCGGCGTTTTTGCCATCGTCGATGGCGAAGGTCATGCCCCAGACCTGCGCGCGCTCTTCCTTGCTCAGGGCATCGAAGAACTCCATGAAGCCGGGCACCAGATCGAGCTTGGTTAGCATGACGTAGATCGGGAAACGCACGCCAAGCTGGCTGTACAACTCTTGAATACGTGCCCGTATCGCTGCCGCATGAGCCGCGCGTTCAGCTTCCGTGCCCAGCAGCAGGTCGGACAGGCTGATGGCGATGAACGCGCCGTCGATGGGGCGCCGGGAGCGCTGGGTTTTCAGCAGGTCGAGAAAGCCTAGCCAGGCCGCTTTGTCGATCTGAGTGTGGCTGTCCTGGGTGGTGTAGCGGCCAGCAGTATCGAGCAAAACCGCTTCGTCCGTGAACCACCAGTCGCAGTTGCGCGTACCACCAACGCCACGAATCGCGCCCGCGCCCATTTGCGCGGCCAGCGGGAAATGCAGCCCGGAATTGACGAGTGCGGTGGTCTTGCCCGAACCTGGCGGGCCAATGATCACGTACCAGGGCAGTTCATAGAGGTTGCGACGCTCGTCTGCGCCCAAGCGGGCTTTCTTCAGCAGGTTGAGCGCGTCATCCATACGCTGACGCAAGGTCGCCAGCTCTTCTGCGGTGGCAACGCTGGCGGGGTCTGGCGCGGTTTCTGCCGCCAGGCTTTGCATGACCTTCGCGGCTTGTCGGCGCGCTTGGAGGATGCGAAATGCCCGCCAGGCCATCCACATTGCGAACAGCAAGGCAATCAACGCCCAGCGCCTGCCTTGCGGCACCAACACATCCAGCACCGGACCGACGAACCAGATGATCAGGCTCAGCGCGACCAGGCCGAGGACCGGCACGACCCAGCGAATGACAAAACCGAAAAACGCCTTCACTCGACCCCCTCCGCCAACACTGTGATTTCAACCCGACGATTCTTCGCGCGACCTTCTGCAGTGGCATTGGAGGCCACAGGCTCGGTGTCGCTGCGCCCTTCGGCGGAGAAGCGCTCGGGCTGGCCGGTCTTGGCCGCGAGCATCTGCAGCACCTGTTCGGCCCGCGCCTGGGACAACGCCCAGTTGGAAGGGAAACGCAGCGTGGCGATGGGGCGATTATCACTGTGGCCGGTGACCCGCACCTGACCTTTGACTTTGCGGATGGCGTCGGCGATGCGCAGCATCAGCGGCTGGAAGTCATCAACGATGGTCGCACTGCCGGACGAGAAAATCTCGTCGCCGCGAATGGTCACCACCGAACGGTCCACGGCATCTTCCACAGCGACCCGGTTGGCCTTGATGTCTTCCACCAGAAAGCCCGCAAGACGCGGACGCTCGATGACTTTGGGCTGCACCACGGCGGGGGTGATCGCCTGCACGGGAATCTCGCCCAGCGCATGAATGTTCTTGAATACCGGCTCCGCGTCGGAGGCAAGTTTCAGACGCAGGCCAAACAATAGCAGGAGCAACAACGCAAGCCCGACCGCCAGCCCTACCCACGGCGGCATGAATTGCGACAGGCGATCACGCACCACCGTCAATCCGCGCCAATGCGGCGACAGCTCACGTTCGAACTCGCCCCGTGCGCTGCGAATCGCCGCGGCAGTCCGCTCGCGCAAGGCTTCCAGGTGGCTGCGGCCATCGTTCATCACCCGATAGCGACCTTCGAAGCCCAGGCGCATGCACAGGTACAGCAACTCGAGCAGATACAAACGCTCACGCGGACTTTGCAGGCAGTGCTCCAGCAGCTGGAACACCTTTTCGCCCCCCCAGGCTTCATTGTGCACAGTGATCAACAGGCTCTGCTTACCCCATTCACTGGTGCTGCCCCACGGCGTACTGAGCACCGCTTCGTCCAGCGCCGTGCACAGGGCGTAACGCGCGAGCAGCACTTCATTGCGCGCGACACCAGCGGCCTCGGCGCGCTCTTCGAACTGGCGCAGGTAGCCCAGCAACTGCGCACGCAAACTGGCAGGAGCCGGGTGTGAGATGGTGCTGCGTAGCCGGGTCAGCAACGCCAGCAGCGGTCCCGCCGCGGCCTCTAGCGGATTCAGGCCCTGCGCCTGCCCCAAGGGCAGTGGCGCTGCTGGCACCGACAGTGGCGGCGGTGGCGAGTCGGGCTGGGCAGCAGGTTGCGGGCCACGACCGCCGGGGCGAGGCATGAACTGCGTGCGATCGTTTCCAGGCATCGGCGGGTTAAAGGGTTCGTCATGGGAAGGCATCGCCGTTTATCCTCGGATGGCCCAAAAAGCCAGGTTCAGGCCTGGAAACTCGCCTGCCACGTGGAAGGCGAAGCCACCCGAATGCGCCAGTTGCTTCCAGTGCTCGCTGCCGCGATCCAGTTCGTAGTAAGTCGAACCTGCGTGAAACGGAATCTGCCGTGGCGCAACAGGCAACGGCAGCAGACCGATACCCGGCAGTTGCAGGTTTACCAGATCGCGAATGTGCTCCACCGAGCCGATCTTGCTCTGCTGTGCAAAGCGCCCGCGCAGGGTTTCGCTCGGCATGTCGGCGCGCACCACCAGAATGAAACTGGCGTTGTCGATCAAGGTGCGGTCGGCCAGCATCGCCACATGAATGCCGTACGCTTTTTCGACGATAGGAATCGGCGTGGCCTTGCTATCGATCAGCATCGACAGGGCTTCGCGCAACGCCTGCATGACCTGTGTGAAGCTCACGGCCAGGTCATCGTGCTGATAACGCCCAAACTCCTCGGGCCGGCGACCGGAAGTCGAGAACGTGGCGAACTCACCCGCCAGACTCACCAGTTCGCTGTAAAAACGCTCAGGGTGCAGCGGGCTGATTTGACTCAGATGGTCGATCAGCGGCTGAGCCCGGTTGACCAGCTGCAGCAGCATGAAATCGGCGATCTCCGAGGCGCCGCCAGCGCCAGACGCGACCACCCGACCGGCCAGTGCCTCGCCACGTTGATGCAGCAGCCCCAGCAGCTCGCTGCGAAACGCCGTCAGCGGCTTGGATGCTGCAACGTCCAGCAGCGGCGGAATGTAGCTGTCATCGAGAACCAATGCGCGATCGGCGCGTTTTTCCTTGACCCGCACCAGCCCCACGGCTGCGTAGTCGCTCAGCCCGTCTTTTTCGGTCAGCAAACGCAAGGCCCGCGTGCCGATGGCCACAGGCGCACGATTCTCGAACGGTGCGTTGTCATCGCGCACTTCGCGCACCTGGCTGATGAAACGTGCGCCACCCGCCACCTCGCCCTCATCCACCGTGTCCCGTTGCCCTGCGCGCTTGAGCGGCAGGGCCAGATACACCACGCCGTCTCGAAAGTCGTCGTCGATGCTCAGCGGGCTCGGCGCCAGGTCATCCTGGGGGATGTTGAACGGCGTGCCGTCGGGCAACAGTCCGCGCGCCGAGACGATGGCCAGCTTGCCCTGCGCCAGCAAGCCCTGATCCAGCAGCAGCTCGGAAAAGCCCCAGGCCCCGACCGACAGCGGACGACTACGGGCGTCGATGAGGTTTTCCAGGTAACGGTCATGCTGCTGAAAGTGCTGTGTTCCGATGAACATGCCTTCCGACCAGACCACACGATTGTTCCAGGACATGGGTTCTCCGATTGTCTATTGCGCAGGGCGAGTAGGTGCGGCGGCGGGATCGCTGCTGACGGCTCGGCTATCGAGGTCAATCCGGAACTCGCTGGTTTGCCGCGGCGCGACATTAAGCACGGCACGCCACTGGGCCTGATCGATTTCGCGGTAGCTGACCACCAGACCGATCTGGCGAGTGGCGGTGTTCAGCGCGCGTTCCACGTTGAGCTGTTGACCGGGCTGCAACAGCACTTCGTCCTGATCCAGAAGATCGGCGCCCAGCGTGCTCTGCGCGCGCTCAGCCAGGGCGAAGTAGTCGGCACGGCTGAAGCTGGCGGTGTTCTTGAGTTCGAAAATACGCACGCGCACAGGCGCGGGATCGCCGTTGGCGCCGGGGTTCAGGCCCGCGACGGCCGTGAAGTGCAAGACAACGGTGTTGGCATCAGTGGTCTTTTCGACCGGCTGCGGCGATTCCGCGTTTTTGGCACAAGAAACCAGCAGCAGCGCCATGGCCACTGCCGATACAACTCTTAGAAACATCCTGCGTCCTCGTGACGTGCTGACTGTCTATCCGTTTTTCCTGATGCCGCGCCCTCAAGGGCGGCGCAATCGTGCGCTGTGCTCCTCGTAGGCACGGCTGAATTCGCGACCGAATAGAACTTGAAAGTCCTCTTCTGCTTCGCGGGATATCTGTGTGTATAGCTCAGTGAACTGCTGCCAGTTTTGCGCTTGACGCGAACCGAACAGGTTGGACAACGCCCCGGGCTTGCCCATGCGCGCTTCCAGCTCCGCGGGTTCAAAACGTTTGAGCAGCGCCTTGATCGCCGCCTCGACGCCTGCCATGACTGCGAGCTGATGGGCACGCAGATCGTCGAAGCTGTCGTCGATGGCTTGATCCGGCGGCATGAATGCCTGATTACCGTGACGCAGCAGCAAGAGCAGCGCTTCATCGGCATTGGGGGCAAACTTGAGCGGGTTGTTTTCCACGGGACGAATCATGGTTTGCTGCATGCGGAACTCGCCCTTGAGGCTGCTACGGGCACGCAACACATCGATGAGCCCCTCGACCATCAACCGATAGCTGCGCCCGATGGCCTCCATCTGCGCCTCGACCTGCGCCGTATCGATACGCAACTGATCAAGCCCAGCGCCACGCAGAAACGCCTTGAGCAAGAGCGACTCAGCGCCCTCGGTTGCAGGCGCATTGACCTCGGCGAGCGGAGGCGGCGTTAGAGCCACAGGCGCCGCCTGCACCACAGGCGCCGGACTCGGCGGAGCGTCCGGGGTCGGGGTCGGGGATTTGGGCATGTCGGCAAACAGATCCCAGTCTTCGGGGATCACGCCTGGAGACGGCACTGGCGTTGGCTGGACGATCGGCACCGCAGGCGCCTGCGCAATCGGTGGGCGAAAGTCATGACGCTCCACCGGTACGTGATCCGATACTGTAGCGGGAGGCACGCTGGGCGGGGTGAGAAAATCGAACAGGTCAGGGAAGGTGTCCTGGGAGGTGCCACCCTGAAAATGTGCAACCGGTGTTGCATGGATCGGGACGGGCGCAGCGCTGTTTTGTCGTCCCATCAATGCTTCGAAACTGTTGGATGAATCAGCCCCCGGAAAGTCCGCGCCAGGCAGCTTTATCTCGAAATCGATTCGTGCGCGAATCTCGTAGTCACCGATGCGGATGACCTCGCCGTCCTCCAGTAGCTCGCTGTTTCCACGACGCAACCGGATACCCGCATTGACCAGCTCTACTCCGTTAGTACTGCTGTCGGTGATGTAGTAACGACCGTCTTTATACTGAATGACACAATGTCTCGAAGAAACAAGGCGTTCCGGATCTGGAAGCACCCAGTCATTTTCCTGACTACGGCCAATTGCCATCACCCCGTTATCCATCGATATCTCGGGGACCTGACCGGGGGTTATCTTGTGATAGCTGGTGATAGTCAAACAGAGCGACACTGTGCCTCCTTGCTTGCACATCGAGCGCCTGCACACAGACACACAGGCCTGTGAGGTCAATCGACTATCGTGCAAAAACGCTCAAAAACCGGGATTAAACAAGCCAGATGTTGAATTTTCCACAATTCTACACACACATCCGTGATCGTCGTACACAGGCTGACTCAGCAGTCCTACGGGCTGTTAGGCACGTCACAACTGTCACAGAGGGCGCATAGCTTACCTTGACAACGGATAACGTCCACACCAAAAATGCACAACTTCTGGAACATTCATGATATCTAGGTGATATCACAGATTGTATAAAAATAAAGAATGTTCCGTGGTCCGCGTAGGAATTTTCCACGCCAACTATAAAGATTTATCCGCGCCCGATAAGGAGATCGATTTTGGTGGATGTTCCGTTGTTACTCGCCGCAGTTTCCGCGAACTCTCCGTGTGGCGATGATCTGGAATATGACGCGGACTTCCTGCAGTTGGAGCGCGACGCCCAAGGCAAGCCCGAGCGCACCATGGGCGATTCGGTGCACCCTGCAGAGCCGCCCCCTTGGCGACAGATAGAACAGTCCAGCATTACCCTTCTGCAACGCAGTAAAGACCTACGCATTACCCATTTCCTTCTGCAAAGCGCCTTGGCCCTGGATGGTTTTTCCGGTCTGGCCAACGCCCTGACGCTGATCAACGATCTGCTGGGTCAATACTGGCCCACGCTGTATCCGCAACTCGACGCGGATGACGACAACGACCCCACCGTGCGCATCAACGCGCTGTCCGGCATCGCTTGCGACACCAACATTCGACTGCTGCGTGAAAGCCTGCTGACCCGCTCGCGTACGTTCGGACCTATCAGCCTGCGTGCGGCGTTGCACGCCAGCGGCCTGCAGAGTTTTGCTGACGAACATCTCACGCCCGATGAACTGGCAGGTGCGCTGCGCGACGGTGATCCCGAACAGTTGTCCGCGTTGCGCTCTGCCTTGCAGGAAGCGCACGGCACGGCCGACGCCATCGAACAATACGTGTCCAGCCAGGTAGGCTCCGCCCAGGGTGTGGATCTGGCCGCCCTCAAGCTGCCGCTTAAACAGGCGCTGCACATTCTCGGCGAATACGCGCCCGGCAACATCGTGACCGAACACGCAACCCGGGATATCAGCGATGCGCCGTCCGTGGACCAGACCTTGATTGCGGCGTCGCGTGTATCGGGAGAAATCGGCAACCGCGATGACGTGGTCCGCAGCCTCGACAGGATTCTTGCTTACTACGCCCGTCACGAGCCTTCGAGCCCGCTGCCGGTGTTATTGAATCGGGCGAAAAATCTGGTGCACGCCGACTTCGCGGCTATCGTGCGCAACCTGATTCCCGACGGTATGTCCCAGTTCGAAAATCTGCGCGGTCCGGACGCCGAGTAACCCGGCTCGCTCCCGCAGCGAGCCGGCAAGCGTCAGGATCACGCAACCCCGTTACCGGCCAAGACCGATGACGCCAATCACGTCGCAGCAGCGACCAGGAGGAGCAACGTGGCGAACACCAGTTCTCAGAAATTCATTGCGCGCAACCGCGCACCGCGGGTCCAGATCGAGTACGACGTTGAGCTGTACGGTGCCGAGAAGAAGGTCCAGCTGCCGTTCGTGATGGGTGTCATGGCGGACCTGGCGGGCAAGCCTGCCGAGCCTCTGGCAGCGGTGGCCGATCGCAAGTTTCTGGAAATCGACGTTGATAACTTCGACTCGCGCCTGAAGGCCATGCAACCGCGCGTTGCCTTCCATGTGCCGAACGAACTGACTGGCGAAGGCAACCTGAGCCTGGACATCACCTTCGAAAGCATGGACGACTTCAGCCCTGCCGCCGTGGCGCGCAAGGTCGACTCGCTGAACCAGTTGCTCGAGGCCCGTACCCAACTGGCCAACCTGCTGACCTACATGGACGGCAAGACCGGCGCTGAAGAAATCATCATGAAGGCGATCAAGGACCCGGCCCTGCTGCAGGCCCTGGCGAGCGCGCCAAAACCCCAGGGCGCCGACTCTCAAAGTACCGAGCCGAAGGCCTAATCAGGACGAACGACCATGACCGAATTGCTGCGTGACAATCAGGCTCAACCCAGCCAGACCGAAGACACCAGCGAGTTTGCCTCGCTGTTGCTGCAAGAGTTCAAACCCAAGACCGAGCGTGCCCGTGAAGCGGTCGAGACCGCCGTTCGCACCCTTGCCGAACAGGCGCTGGCGCAGACCGACCTGGTCTCCAACGATGCCATCACATCGATCGAGTCGATCATTGCGGCCATCGACGCCAAGCTCACCGCGCAAGTGAATCAGGTAATCCATCACCCTGAATTCCAGCAACTGGAAAGCGCCTGGCGTGGCCTGCATTACCTGGTCAACAACACCGAGAGCGATGAACAGCTGAAGATTCGCGTGCTCAATATTTCCAAGCCTGAGCTGCACAAGACCCTGAAGAAGTTCAAGGGCACGGCGTGGGACCAGAGCCCGGTATTCAAGAAGATGTACGAGGAAGAGTACGGTCAGTTCGGTGGCGAGCCGTATGGCTGCCTGGTGGGCGACTACTACTTCGATCAGTCTCCACAGGACGTCGAGCTGTTGGGCGAGCTGTCCAAGACCTGCGCCGCCATGCATGCCCCTTTCATCGCAGCGGCGTCGCCGACCGTGATGGGCATGGGCTCCTGGCAGGAGCTGTCCAACCCGCGCGATCTGACCAAGATTTTCACTACCCCGGAATACGCCGGTTGGCGCTCGCTGCGTGAATCCGAAGACGCGCGCTACATCGGCCTGACCATGCCGCGTTTCCTGGCTCGTCTGCCGTACGGCGCCAAGACCGATCCGGTAGAAGCCTTCGCTTTCGAAGAAGACACCGACGGCGCCGACAGCGCGAAGTACACCTGGGCCAACGCCGCCTATGCGATGGCGGTGAACATCAACCGTTCGTTCAAGCACTACGGCTGGTGCTCGCGGATTCGCGGTGTCGAATCCGGTGGCGAAGTGCAGAACCTGCCCGCGCATACCTTCCCGACTGACGATGGCGGCGTGGACATGAAATGCCCGACCGAAATCGCCATTTCCGACCGTCGCGAAGCGGAGCTTGCCAAGAACGGTTTCATGCCGCTGCTGCACAAGAAAAACACCGACTTCGCCGCCTTCATCGGCGCGCAGTCACTGCAGAAACCTGCCGAATACGACGACCCGGACGCCACCGCCAACGCCAACCTGGCCGCACGCTTGCCGTACCTCTTCGCGACCTGTCGCTTCGCCCATTACCTGAAGTGCATCGTGCGCGACAAGATCGGCTCCTTCAAAGAGAAGGATGAGATGCAACGCTGGCTGCAGGACTGGATTCTGAACTACGTCGACGGTGACCCGGCGCACTCCACCGAAACCACCAAGGCCCAGCACCCGCTGGCCGCCGCTGAGGTGGTGGTGGAGGACGTCGAAGGCAATCCGGGCTACTACAACTCGAAGTTCTTCCTGCGCCCGCACTACCAGCTCGAAGGGCTGACGGTGTCGCTGCGCCTGGTGTCCAAGCTGCCTTCGGCCAAGGGCGCGTAACGTGTAGCAGCACGGTTTGCCGGCGGTTACGCGGTGTCTGGCGATATCTTCGTGACAGTCACCCCGCCACCGCCGCCGAGCTGGACCGCTACACGGATTTGCCTCATTTGAAAACGAGCCTCGCAGCAACCGCGCGGGCTCTGACCAAAAAACAACGTGGTAGACCACACTGGAGAAAACATGGCTGTTGATATCTTCATCAAGATCGGCGACATCAAGGGCGAGTCCATGGACAAGGCCCACAAGGACGAAATCGACGTATTGGCCTGGAGCTGGGGCATGTCCCAGTCCGGCAACATGCACGTCGGTGGTGGCGGCGGTGCCGGCAAGGTCAATATTCAGGACATTTCGTTGACCAAATACGTCGATAAGGCGACGCCGAACCTGATGATGCATTGTTCACAGGGCAAGCACATCGACAAGGTCACCCTGACCGTGCGCAAGGCCGGCGGCGAGAGTCAGGTCGAGTACCTGATCATCAATCTGGAAGAAGTTCTGATCACCTCGCTGACCACTGGCGGGTCGGGTGGCGATGATCGCCTCACCGAAACCATCACCCTGAACTTCGCTCAGGTGCTGGTCGACTATCAGCCGCAGAAAGCCGACGGCACCAAGGATGGCGGCCCGATCAAATACGGTTGGAACATTCGCTCCAACACCAAGCGTTGATTATCGACGCCCCTCGTCGCCAAAGGCCGGGGGCGTTTGCGGTCTTTCGATTCGATCCTGTTCCCGGTGCCTGAAGTATGGCCTTGCCTTCCGACCTGACCTTGCGCGAACGCTTGCAGCCCTCCCTGCTCGACCGCCTCACCGACGAAGAGCCCGGCAATCTTCAGGAAAGCGCCGACAAGCGGGTGTTGTCCCTAAGCCAGCTCAAGGCTTCGGTATTGCGCGACCTGACCTGGCTGCTCAACACCACATCGCTGCTGGATGCCGATACCACGCTGCACACGCCAGCCGGAACGTCGGTGATCAATTACGGGTTGCCAGCGCTCGCCGGCAACAGCGCGTCGAGTATCGATGTCAGCATGCTCGAAAGCCTGATCCATCAAGCCATCGCCACATTCGAACCGCGCATTCTGCGCAACACCCTGCGCGTTCGCGCCCAGACGCTGCCCGACCAGATGAACCACAACGCCCTGAGTTTCGAGATCGAGGGCGATCTGTGGGCGCAACCCGTAGCCCTGCCGCTGTTGCTGCGTACCGATCTGGATCTGGAATCGGGCCATGTGCAGGTCGTGCCTGCCGAACAGCGGAGGCGTACATGAACCCGCGCCTGCTGGAGCTGTACAACCAGGAGCTGCAACACGTCCGCGAAAGCGCGGCGGAGTTTGCCAAGGAATACCCGAAGATCGCCGGGCGCCTGACGTTGTCCGGGATCGACTGCGCTGACCCTTATGTCGAGCGTCTGCTGGAAGGTTTCGCTTACCTTACTGCGCGCGTGCAACTCAAGCTCGATGCCGAGTACCCGACCTTCACTCATAACCTGCTGGAAATCGCCTATCCGCATTACCTTGCACCCACGCCCTCGATGACCGTGGTACAGATGCAGATCGACCCGGATGAAGGATCGCTGAGCAGCGGATTCACTCTGCCCCGCGACAGCGTGCTGCGGGCGACGTTGGGCCGCGACTCACAGACTTCCTGCGAGTACCGCAGCGCCCATGAAGTGACCCTATGGCCATTAGGCGTGAGCCATGCCGAGTACTTCGGCAACCCCGCCACTGTGCTGGGTCGCCTGGCGGCCAGCGAGCCAAAGGCCAAGGCCGGTTTGCGCATTACGTTGAAGACCGGCGCTGAATTACCGTTCAACAAACTGAGCCTGGCAAACCTGCCGCTGTACCTCAACGGTGCTGACGAGCTGCCGTTCCGCCTTTATGAACAACTGCTCGGCAGCGCCTGCGCCGTGTTCGCCCGCCAGCCGGGCGCTGACTGGGTCGAACGCCTGCCAGAGGATGCCTTGAAATCCTGCGGGTTTGACGACCGCGAAGCTGCGATGCCAGTGGTTGCCCAGGCATTTCAGGGTTATCGCCTGTTACAGGAATATTTCGCTCTGCCGCAGCGTTATCTGTTCGTCGATTTCAGTTCTCTGGAGCGCGCCGTGCAACGTTGCAGCGGCCAGGAACTGGAGCTGATCGTGTTGTTCGAGCGCTTCGACCAGAGCCTTGAAGGCAGCGTCGGCGCCCAACACTTCGTGCCGTTCTGCACGCCCGCGATCAATTTGTTTGCGCGTCGAGTCGATCGGATACACCTGTCGGACCGGGTCAACGAACACCACGTGATTGCCGACCGCACCCGGCCGATGGACTTTGAAATCCACTCGCTGACCGGCGTAACCGGCCATGGCACCGGCCCCGAACAGACCTTTTTGCCGTTTTACGCTGTGCGCGATCCGTCGCGTTATGGGCGCGACAAAGCCTACTACACCCTGCGCCGCGAACCTCGCGTGCTGTCCAGCGAGCAACGCCGCACGGGGACGCGCTCGACTTACGTGGGCAGCGAAACGTTCGTCAGCCTGGTAGACAGTCAGCAGGCGCCCTATCGCCACGACCTGCGACAACTGGGGGTCAGTGCCCTGTGCACCAACCGCGACCTGCCGCTGTTTATGAACATAGGCAGTGGCAAGACTGATTTCACCCTGGCCGACAGCGCGCCGGTCGCCGCCATCCGCTGCCTCGCCGGGCCCAGCCGCCCACGCGCCAGCCATGCCCACGACCAGAAAGCCTGGCGCCTGATCAGCCAGCTGTCGCTCAATTACCTGTCACTGAGCGAGCAAGGCCAGGGAGCTGCAGCGCTGCGCGAATTGCTGCGTCTGTATGGCGACAGCAACGATCCCGCCCTGCAGTTGCAAATCGAAGGGCTGCGCGGTGTGAGCAGCAAAGCCTGCACCCGTCGGCTGCCCATGCCAGGCCCGATCGTGTTCGGACGCGGTCTGGAAATCACCCTGGAATTCGACGAGAACGCCTTTCGCGGCACAGGCGTGTTTCTGCTGGGAGCCGTGTTCGAGCGGTTCCTGGCGCGCTACGTTTCCATCAACAGCTTTACCGAGACCGTGATTCGCACCAGCGAGCGCGGCGAGATCATGCGATGGAAAGCCAAACCCGGCCGGCGCCCGACCCTGTGAGCACGCTCACCGACATGCACGACGCGCCTTGGGAATATGATTTCTTTCAGGCCCTGCGGCGTATCGAGTGCGAATCCCCTGATCTGCCGCGCTTCGGACATTCATTGCGTCTGGCGGACGACCCTCTGCGACTCGGTCAGCAGCCTGACTGCGCGTTCGCACCCTCGACGCTGGCTGCACTGACACCCGCCGAGGACAACAAACCGGCGCGGCTCGAACAGTTCTTTTTCGGCCTCGGCGGCCCTAACGGTCCGCTTCCCCTGCACCTGACCGAATACGTGCGCGAGCGCCAGCGCAACAACGCCGACAGCACCAGCAAACGCTTTCTGGATGTCTTTCATCATCGCCTGCTAAGCCTGTTTTACCGGGCGTGGGCCGAGGCGCGTCCGACCGTCAGCCACGACCGGCCCGATGACGATTACTGGGCAGCCCGCCTGGCTGCCTTCAGCGGGCGCGGCATGCCAAGCCTGCGCGATCAGGGGCTGATTCCCGACACCGCCAAACTGCATTTCAGCGGACACCTGGCGGCGCAAACCCGTTATCCCGATGGCTTGAAAGCCATTCTCCAAGACTACTTCGGCTTGCCAGTGGCCATCGAGGAATACGTCGGCCAATGGCTTGAACTGCCCGAGCGCAGCCGGGTAGGCGTCAGTGCTCATCAGTTGGGTGTCGATTTTTGCCTGGGCAGCCATGTCTGGGACCGCCAGCACAAGTTCCGCATCCTGCTCGGCCCGCTGACACTGGACGAATACATGGGCATGTTGCCCGGTGGCCAACCCTTCAGGCACTTGGTGGCGTGGGTCGCCGAGTATTTGGGCCACGAACTGGATTGGGACCTGAACCTGATTTTGCAGCAACCGCAGATCCCTAGACTTCAACTCAACGGCCGGTCCCGCCTGGGCTTCAACACCTGGCTGGGACAACCCAAAGAAGACGCCCGCGACCTGATTCTGGCTCGGCACTACGCCGATCAGGCCAGTTCAACAGAAGCCGAGCCGGCCACTTCTCAATACCAACACGCAAGGAGCACAGAACATGGGTGAAATCAGTCGCGCAGCGTTGTTCGGCAAACTGAACAGCATTGCCTACAAAGCCATCGAAGCCGCCACGGTTTTCTGCAAACTGCGGGGTAACCCGTACGTGGAACTTGCCCATTGGTTTCATCAACTGTTGCAGCTGCAGGATTCGGATCTGCACCGGATCATTCGTCAGTTCAACGTCGAACCGGCCCGCCTGGCACGCGACCTGACCGAGGCACTGGATCGCTTGCCGCGAGGTTCGACCTCGATCACCGACCTGTCCTCCCACGTTGAAGAAGCGGTCGAGCGCGGCTGGGTCTACGGCAGTTTGATGTTCGGCGAGAGCCAGGTGCGTACCGGTTATCTGCTGATCGGCATTCTCAAAACGCCAAGCCTGCGCCACGCGCTGCTGGGGCTGTCCAGCGAGTTCGACAAAGTCAAAGTCGAAACCCTGAGCGAGCGCTTCGACGAATACGTGGGCGACTCCCCGGAAAATGCGCTGAGCGCCAGCGATGGTTTCAGCATAGCCACACCCCCCGGCGAAGCCAGCGGTGCGATTGCCCCGAGCGCAATGGGTAAACAGGAAGCGCTCAAGCGCTTCACCGTCGACATGACCGAACAAGCGCGCAACGGCAAACTCGACCCCATCGTTGGCCGTGACGAGGAAATCCGGCAGATGGTCGACATCCTGATGCGCCGCCGGCAGAACAACCCGATCCTGACCGGCGAAGCGGGCGTTGGCAAAACCGCTGTCGTCGAAGGCTTTGCACTGCGCATCGTCGCCGGCGATGTGCCGCCCGCGCTTAAGGACGTTGAACTGCGAAGCCTCGACGTTGGCTTGTTGCAAGCCGGTGCCAGCATGAAGGGCGAGTTCGAACAGCGCCTGCGCCAGGTCATCGAAGACGTTCAAGCCTCGCCCAAACCCATCATCCTGTTCATCGACGAAGCCCACACGCTGGTCGGCGCAGGCGGCGCAGCAGGCACCGGCGATGCCGCCAACCTGCTCAAGCCCGCACTCGCCCGTGGCACCCTGCGCACTGTCGCGGCCACCACGTGGGCCGAGTACAAGAAGCACATCGAGAAAGACCCGGCCCTGACCCGTCGCTTCCAGGTGGTGCAAGTCGGCGAGCCCTCGGAAGAGAAAGCCCTGCTGATGATGCGCGGCGTAGCCTCGACCATGGAAAAACACCATCAGGTGCAGATCCTCGACGAGGCACTGGAAGCCTCGGTCAAGCTGTCCCATCGCTATATCCCGGCGCGTCAGTTGCCAGATAAGTCCGTGAGCCTGCTGGACACCGCGTGCGCCCGGGTTGCCGTCAGCTTGCATGCGGTGCCCGCTGAAGTGGATGACAGCCGTCGGCGTATCGAGGCCCTGGAAACCGAGCTGCAGATCATTGCGCGCGAGCATGCGATTGGCATCGATACCGGCGCGCGTCGAAGCAGCAGCGAGACGTTGCTCAGCGCCGAGCGCGAACGTCTGGCGGCACTGGAGTTGCGCTGGAGCGAGGAGAAAACGCTGGTCGATGAACTGCTTGCTACCCGCGCTCAATTGCGCGAAACCGCAGGCGTTGTCGATCAGGACGCAGGCACCGAGCAAAGCCATGTACTGCGTGAAAAACTGGTCGATCTGCAAACCCGCCTCAGCGCCCTGCAAGGCGAAAGCCCGCTGATTCTGCCGACCGTGGATTATCAGGCCGTCGCTTCGGTGGTCGCTGACTGGACCGGCATCCCGGTCGGGCGCATGGCGCGCAACGAGCTGGAAACCGTACTCAACCTCGACCAGCACCTGAAGAAACGCATCATCGGCCAGGATCACGCACTGCAGATGATCGCCAAGCGCATCCAGACCTCGCGCGCCGGGCTGGACAACCCAAGCAAGCCTATCGGCGTGTTCATGCTGGCCGGCACCTCCGGGGTGGGCAAAACCGAAACCGCGCTGGCACTGGCCGAAGCCATGTATGGCGGTGAGCAGAACGTCATCACCATCAACATGAGCGAGTTCCAGGAAGCTCACACCGTGTCCACGCTCAAGGGCGCGCCGCCGGGTTATGTCGGCTATGGCGAAGGGGGCGTGCTGACCGAGGCCGTGCGGCGCAAACCGTACAGTGTGGTATTGCTCGATGAGGTCGAAAAAGCCCACCCGGATGTCCACGAGATTTTCTTTCAGGTCTTCGACAAGGGTGTGATGGAGGACGGCGAAGGTCGGGTGATCGACTTCAAGAACACGCTGATCCTGCTCACCACCAACGCCGGTACCGAGCTGATTTCGCACCTGTGCAAAGACGCGCAGAACGTACCCGACCCAGAAGACATCGCCAAAGCGCTGCGCCAGCCGCTGCTGGATATCTTCCCGCCCGCGCTGCTCGGACGCCTGGTGACCATTCCGTACTACCCACTCAGCGACAGCATGCTCAAGGCGATCACCCGCCTGCAGCTCGACCGTATCAAGAAGCGAGTGGAGTCCACGCACAAAGTGGCGTTCGAGTACGACGATGCAGTGGTTGATCTGATCGTCTCGCGCTGCACCGAAACCGAGAGCGGTGGACGGATGATCGACACCATCCTGACCAATACCTTGCTGCCGGACATGAGCCGCGAATTCCTCACGCGCATGCTCGAAGGCAAGCCGATGGCGGGCGTGCGGATCAGCGAGCGGGATAATCAACTGGATTATCAGTTCAGCGACATAGATTGAGCAGCGCTCATTTGTAACGGCAAGGCTGGCCGGCGGCGATCTGCAACACGCGCCGCTGGCAACCCCTGCAGCGACTGGTCGGCGACACCCATACACGACGGAATTACCCATGCAATTCACGCAACTCACCCGCCTGGCACACGTCACCAGTCCTCTGGGCCCGGACGTACTGTTGCTCAAGCACATGAGCGGCGGCGATGAACTGGGACGGCTGTTTGAATACGAACTGCAGCTGACCTCCAGTGACGACGCTATCGACCTCAACCAACTGCTTGGCAAACCGATGAGTCTGTCGGTGCAGTTGCCCGGGGGCAGCAGCCGGTACTTTCACGGACTGGTTGCGCGTTGCAGCCAGAACGTCGACACCGGTCAGTTCGCCAGTTATCAGGTTACGCTGCGGCCCTGGCTATGGCTGCTCACACGTACCTCCGACTGCAAGATTTTCCAGCATTTGAGCATTCCGCAGATCATCAAGCAGGTGTTCCGCGACCTGGGTTTTTCTGACTTCGAAGATGCGCTCAGCCGCCCCTATCGCGAGTGGGAATACTGCGTTCAGTACCGCGAAAGCAGCTTCGATTTCGTCAGCCGCCTGATGGAACAGGAAGGCATCTATTACTTCTTCCGTCACGAAAAGGACCGCCATGTGCTGGTGCTGGCCGACGCGTATGGCGCGCACCAACCGGCGGCGGGTTATGAGTCGGTGCCGTTCTACCCGCCCGATGGCCAGCATCGCGAGCGCGATCACATCAGCGACTGGCAACTGGCGCAAGAAGTCCAGCCCGGCTCGCTGGAACTCAACGACTATGATTTCCAGCGGCCCGGCGCGCGCATCGACGTGCGCTCGGCCATGCCCCGCCCGCATTCGGCAGGTGATTACCCGCTGTATGACTATCCCGGCACCTACGTGCAAAGCCAGGACGGCGAGCACTACGCACGCACTCGCATCGAAGCGATCCAGAGCCTGCACGAGCGCGTCGAGCTCAGCGGCAATGCCCGCGGGCTTGGAGCAGGGCATTTGTTCAGCCTGAGTGGCTTCAGTCGCCAGGATCAAAATCGCGAGTACCTGATCGTTGCCAGCCGCTATCTGGTGACCCAGGAAAGCCTGGAAACCGGCGGCGGTTCTGCGGGCCTGCAATTCGAAAGCGCCCTGTCCTGCATCGATGCACAGCAGAGTTTCCGGCCGCTGCCGAGCACCGTTCGGCCCATCGTCAAAGGCCCGCAGACCGCCATGGTCGTCGGCCCCAGTGGCGAAGAAATCTGGACCGATCAGTTCGGCCGGGTAAAGGTGCATTTCTATTGGGACCGCCACGACCAGTCCAACGAAAACAGCTCGTGCTGGATCAGGGTTTCCCAAGCCTGGGCGGGCAAGAACTGGGGCTCGATGCAGATTCCGCGCATCGGTCAGGAAGTGATCGTCAGCTTTCTTGAAGGCGATCCTGACAGGCCGATCATCACCGGTCGCGTCTACAACGCCGAACAGTCCGTACCCTATGATCTCCCGGCGAACGCCACGCAAAGCGGCATGAAGAGCCGCTCGAGCAAAGGCGGCACGCCTGCGAACTTCAATGAAATCCGCATGGAGGACAAGAAGGGCGAGGAGCAACTGTACATCCATGCCGAGCGCAATCAGGACATCGTGGTTGAGGTCGATGAAAGCCACGCGGTGGGGCACGACCGGCACAAAAGCATCGGCAACGACGAAACCGTCACCATCGCCCAGGATCGCGTTCGCGCCGTCCAGCGCAACGATACCCTGAAGGTTGGCGGCGCTAAGTCCGACAGCATCAGCACCCAATACCTGATCGAGGCAGGCTCGCAGATCCGCCTGGTCTGCGGCAACAGCGTGCTGGAGCTCAACGCCAGCGGCGAAATCAATATCTCGGGTTCTTCGTTCAAGCTGTACGCCAGTGGCAAAGGCGATATCGATACCGGCGGGCGCCTGGATCTGAACTCCGGTGGGGCGGGCGCGGTGGATGCTGCGGGCAAGGGTATCAAAGGCGTTATCGATGCGGCGGTGAAGGCGTTCTTTCCAGGGAAAAAAGCGTAACCTGCACATCAGCCTTCAGGTAGTAAACGGGCCAAGGCGCGATGGTATTTGGCGACTCTCTGCAAATCCTTCTCGGTGATCGAAGGAAGTCGGGTGAGGTCAAGGTTGTCCTTGATATCGGCGATCTTGACTCGTCTGGCCAAGGCGTTGGACCGAAGGCGTGAGATGAAATCGTCGTACGCCTCTGCCGGCCGCCTGGAAAGGCAATCGATAGCCTCGACGGCGGCTTCAGATATACCTAACGCCCTCAAGTCTTCAAGCGTGATGTGACTATCCTCGACCACATCGTGCAAAACGCTAACGACCTGCGCTTCTTCATCGTGGAAATTAAGCATCAAGCGCAAGGGGTGAAGGATGTATGGCTTGCCGGACTTGTCTACCTGACCGGCGTGGGCCTTACAGGCAATGGCAATGGCTGTGTCGAGAGTACTCATCGGCGGGGAAAACCTTTTTCATATTCTTCACGAGATATCTCACGTCCGTAAAGTATGGCGTCGTTGTACAAACGGCTGTCCGCTGGTACGAGCTCCGCGCTCTCGTCGGCTCCGTAAAACTTCACATGTACCGTGCGAGCGCGATGATCCCAGCGAAAGGTAACCTCCTCGAAATCATAATCGAGGTATACGTCTCGAGCCGCGAATACGCTCAAATCATCAATTCCCATTGCCACCTCTCACGGCCTCGTAGTAGGCCTTGCTCTTGCCCGCTATTACTTTTGCGTCAGGATCGGTCTTATCCATTACCCTGAATTCTTCGTAGTATTTATGCCCCAAGCCACCCGGCACATCAGTCTTGGCCGCGACAGCGTCGTAGGTCTCGTCACCCAGAAGACCGCGCGCGAGAGGTTCCGACTCTTTCGCGTAAATCATTTCTGGTGAGTTTACTTGGATTTCCCCTGGGATACCGGCGCGCGTCTGCATTGTCGAGTTCACCCCACTGTAGCCAAGTGGGTCAGTGGCCCCATCGATGATCTTGACATTGGCGCCCCGGCTGCCAAGCTCGGCTGCCACCGCGTGAACCTGGTCGGACTCGACAATGATTGTGTTCCGGGCCAGGTCCTTGATCCGGGTCGCGTCCCCCTCATATTCAGAGTTAATCTTCTCCAACGCACGCGCCATGGACTTGATCGGCGCTTTTGCAACCTTGCCGCCGAATTGAGCGGCGACCTCATCGGCCATCGCATCGATCTCAGCCTTTGCTGCCGGAGCTCGTGCGTAAACCTCCTCGAACGTCCTGGGAGTCGTCGGCTTGCCCAGCTTCGCCATCTTCGGCCCCAGACCCAGCAGGGCCATCCCTGCCATACCCTGCAGCAGATCGCGATAACCCGGTCCGAGCCGGTCACCCAGATCGCCCAACAGGGTCATCCCGCCCATCATCGCCAAGCCAACCACCCCGAATCCGGCCAGTGCAGCCACACCTGCCATCGCTGCCAACACGAGTCCTGCGCCCGCAGCGATCAGCCCCAACGCTTCAAGCCCCGTGTGCATCCAGCCTTCGATGTCTAGCACGAACGCCACCGCAATCGTGGGGCCGCCTATGAAGGTGTTCTCGCTGCCGGTCTTTATGTGAGCGCCACAGACCATTTTGCTGTGCAATCGCGCGGCAGGCTTGCCATTGATATAAACGGTCGCACTGCCTTCGGCGATGAGCACCGGGAAGGGCCACATCGGGTGATTGAGCGGCAGGCCGCTACACGACGAAGACACATCTTCGCCCGCTCGCATGGCTTTGCGGCTGTTAACGTAGACATCGAAACTGCCGTGTATGAGCACCCCGGTCGTGGGCTCCGGAAGTTTGAAAATGGTGCTCAGACCTTTGACGATCTGGAACATCGACAAGCCGCCAGCTGCGATCGAGCCGGCCATGATCGCCAGCGCCACGCCGCCGGTGGCGACAGTTGCAGCAACGACCGCTGCCCCGATCAGGGCTCCCGCTACGGCACCGCCAATCATCGCCGCGACACCGAAGCCGTGGGCTATTTCATCGCCTAGACGTGCCGCTGCCTGTGCATCCATTGCGTTTGAGCTCCCGTTGCCGATCCGTCGGCTGCTTCAGCCGGCTTCTGGCCTCGGCACAAGCGTCGCCATGGCCTGCTTCCACGCAGGTTCATGATGGACCAGATCGCCCAGAGTCGTGGTCAGCGTGGTGATGAGTACTGCGGGCTTACGCTCGATGAATACCTGACGCAGCATCAACTCGCGCCCTTCGCGCTGCCAGCTGTAGTCGAGTAACGTCGCGGCATGGCCGTGGAGGACGAAATCCCAGGTTTGAATCAGCTTGAAGCCGGGCAATTGCAGCTCGGCGCTTTTGAGCTGATTGGCAACGTACTCGGCAAATGACGCGTCGCCCTGGCCCGCATCACGACTAATGACGAAGCTGGCCTCTTTGGCGCTGCCTACGGCGGGAAGTTTGAAGATATTGATGCTCTGGTCCTGCCAGGCTTCAGGGATTTCGAGGTCAGCTTCTTGGATGCGGTAGAGAGTCATTGGGCGGGATACTTTCCGTGTAGGTGAGTGACTCGAAGACGCCGAAATTTTCGATTAATTGCCATTAACAATCAAGGCTAGCGTCGAGCCAGCGGCGGCTGCCTGGCAGTGGCTAGCCGATGGCTGAGCAGTAACAAGTCAACTGCGCATACGTACCGAGCTTACGGCATCGCATGCCATATGCAGATCTGTCCCCACAAGCCACTTACCGTAGTACGCCTTCAGTTCATCTGCCCAACCTGCGACCTCCTCCAGCAAGGCCTGCGCCTCATCATGGGACAGCGCGAAATGCGCGTGATGGCTGAGCAGGTTGGCTCGGCTGATTTTCCTGCCTTCCTTGCCGACTGCCATGGCCAGCGTCTGCGCTGGCCCCTCTCCTAGAATCGGTAGAACGTTGTACATGGGCGACAGGCGCCAGCGTCCTCCAATCAATAGCTAATGCTTACGTCCGTGAGTTTTATGCCGCGTAAAGTAGATGCAGGTTCACGTTAACAGTAGTTCGTCGAAAACCCTGCGGGCCTGCGTTCGATCCATTCGTCAGCGCAGGCTGAAGAACTGCTCATCAACCCAACTGCGCTCCGCGCCATAACTAACGTCTCTTAATGCGAACTAAATAAACCACGTAAAGTACCTGCTTTTATACAAACACCTACAAGCCAATACATTAAAATCCGAAAACGTAAAGTATTTGCAAAGTTCATCGCCCTGCTTTTAACTCTCTGTACCCTGAGTTACGCTCCACACCCCGCTACAGGTCATCGCCATGCACCATCTACTCTGGAAGTTATTTCCAAAGACCCAACGTGAGTTCCTGCTAGAGCGACTTTCCGTTGTAGACCGTCAGGTCGTCAACAAGACGTTGTCGCGCAAGGCCCGGTTTCCCGAGGCTTTCGACCGGTTCGAGTGCATTTTCATTCATGTACCCAAGTGCGCGGGGAGCAGTGTGGCAATGTCGATATTCGGCGACACGCCCACCGGTCATTTGCCGCTGTATTGGTACGAGAAGCAGTTCAAAGAGCGTTATGAGCAATACTTCAAGTTTGGCTTTGTACGTGACCCATTACATAGAGCACTGTCGGCTTATCGTTACTTATTGCAGAACCCGCAGCCACGAGATAGAGCGGCTTTCGAATTGGTCAGCCGCTATTCTCGATTCGATAAGTTCGTCGATGGCTGGTTGCACGTGGAAAATGTATCGAAGCAAATACACTTCGCGCCTCAATATCATTTTCTGCAAAACGGTATGGGCCAGGTCGCCGTGGATTTCATTGGCCGACAGGAACACCTGGAGGCGGATTTCGCTGCGCTGTGTGAACATCTGGGCGTCAGCGTCCCGCTGCGCCATCTCAATCGCTCGCCCGGCCCGAACTATCGAACCGCGGGGCTGTGCTCCGACATCACGCGCAAGCGGATTCGTCAGGTCTATGCCCGCGACTACGAGCTGTTTAACTATGACTGACACACGATCCGAAGCGCGTCCTGTGATCATCGATTCCCCGTTGGCGGTCGGGCAGCCTGAGCGTGAGGCGCTCAAGCATCAGCACGCCTGTTGTATCTGGTTTACCGGGCTGTCTGGCGCAGGGAAAACCACCTTGGGCAACCGCCTGGATCAGACCCTGGTCGCTCACGGGCTGCACAGTTATCTGCTCGACGGCGACCGGTTGCGTCGGGGGCTGTGCCAGGACCTGGGCATGAGCGAGCAAAGCCGTCGCGAGAATGTCAGGCGTATCGGCGAGGTCGCCAGGCTGATGGTGGATGCGGGGCTGATCGTGATCGTCTCGGCGATTTCACCGTATCGTCAGGACCGCGATGCCTGTCGGCAACAGTTCGCTGCCGGGCAATTTATCGAGGTTCATGTCAGTACGCCGTTGCGCGAGTGCATGCGCCGCGATGCCAAGGGGTTGTACCGCGCCGTGCGCGAAGGACGGATACGCAACTTCACCGGGATCGACAGCCCCTATGAAGCGCCGCTCGAGCCTGAATTCGTGGTCGACACCAGCGTCGAGTGCGGCGGCCTGTTCATCGATCAGTTGCTTTCGCAGTTGCTGGAAACCCGGCCACGGGGTGGTGCATATCAGGCATTTACCGGCGCGCACGCTCTGGCACGCTGATCACAGGCCGGTCGCATTTCACCCGATGTCCCTGCGCGGGGGAACGATTGAGAGGTTTGAGGGTTCACACGTGTTGTCTTCGAACCGTCTTCCTCGCGAGCGAACTGTATGGAACACGTACTCCCGGACACCTGGCTCAACGCCCTGCCGTTACCCTGGCTCAACACCCTGATCGCTGCCACTGCGGCCGTGTGCATCGCCCTGTTGGGGCGCTGGATCGCACTGGTAGGTCTGCGACGCATCGCCAGATCCTTCGTCTTCGCCCAACAACTGATCTATCGAGCCGAAGCCCCCACGCTATGGCTGATTCCGCTGCTGGCGTTGCAAACCGTATGGACCTCGGCCCCTGACGAACTGATGCTCATCAGGGGCGTGCGCCATCTCAACGGCATGCTGGTTGTGGCGGGGTTTACCTGGCTGGCGCTCAGTTGCGTGAAGGCAATTGGCGAAGCCGTGGCGATTCGCAACCCCCTGGACATCGAGGACAATCTGCAAGCCCGGCGCATCCAGACGCAGGTGCGGGTGCTGGTGCGTTGTCTCAACGTGCTGGTGCTGCTATTCGGCACCGGATTGATTCTGATGAGCTTCCCCCCGGTACGCCAGATCGGCACCAGCCTTCTGGCGTCTGCCGGGCTTGCGGGTCTGGCAGCAGGCTTTGCGGCGAAACCGGTGCTGGGAAACCTGATCGCAGGTTTGCAGATTGCGATCTCGCAACCGATCCGGCTGGACGATGTGGTGATCGTCGAAGGCGAATGGGGACGTATTGAAGAGATCAGCGGCACCTACGTGGTGGTGAAGATCTGGGATGAGCGGCGAATGGTGATCCCGCTGCAGTACTTCATCGAGAAGCCTTTCCAGAACTGGACGCGTAGCACGTCGAGCCTGATTGGCTCAGTGTTTATGTGGGTCGATTACGCATTGCCGCTGGAGGAACTTCGCGAAGAGACCGAGCGTATCTGCAAGGAAATCCCTCATCTGTGGGATGGCCGGGTCTGCGTGTTGCAGGTCACCGATACGACCGACAGAGCGATGCAGTTGCGGGTGCTGTTGAGCTCTGCGGACTCATCACGCAGTTGGGATGCACGCTGCCACATGCGCGAGCGGCTGATCAGTTTCGTCGCCAAGCAATACCCGCAGTGCTTGCCGCAACTGAGGGCAGAGGTATCGTCGCGCACTGTGCAGCCCGAGCACGAGGCTTACGAACCGCCTACCGAAATTGCCCGCCAGCCGCCGGTCTGATTTGGTCGATGGCCGTCCGGCGCGCCGACAAGAGGTGCCTTGACGCCCCAACCGCCGGCAAGCCGTAGTGCGGGGCATGCGAACACATGCCCCGATCAGCGCTTAATAACCGCGATTGAACATCACCACTTTGCCCATCATCGCGGCGGCGAATTGTTGAGCGGACATTTTCTCGCCGTTGAAATCCACCACGTCATTGGCGTAGTGCAAGTTCGAAACGATGTTATCGCCCTCAACCTTGCCCGCTTGCAGCATGATCGCCATCCCGCCCACGGTTTCGGCGGCGCCTTGTGCCTGTTGCGCGATGGCAGCGGGGTCGGTCAGGCCAGCGGCTTGCGCTTGCAGGGCCGCAAGGTCGCGGATCATCGGTTTGGACAGCACCAGCCTGGCGTCGGCCTGAGTGAGCAACTGCTTAAGCAGCGCGGAGCCAGGCTGGTCCAGGCTGGTCGGGCTGCCCAGGTCCATCGAGAGGCTGAAATGGCTTTCGCCGCTGGCGGTTTTCAGCGACAGCTTTTCCAGTTCGATGTGTGGCTTGGCCGCCAGCAGTTTGCTCACTTGCGCCTGCACCAGCGCTTGATCGGCTGCACTCAATTGCGGTGTATAGGACTCACCCATGGCCGCCGCTGCCTGAGCCTGCGGCTGAATTTTTTCCTGATAGATCTGCAGCAGGTTCTTGGTCGATGCGACGTCGAAATTCGATAGCTTCCAGAGCATCTGCGAGGAGCCGATGTCCTTGCCGTCGAAACTGAGGTTGCCGATGTCGTAGGTCACCTGCGCATTGAGCTTACCTTCCACTTCCTGCAACAGGCTGGTATTGACGAAGTCCTTGAACTGCACTGGTGGCTGACCAGCAGCCTGGAACGTGGCCGAGGCGATTTTGGCGTCGCTGTGCCCCAGATAAAGCCCGGAGTTGCCCTTGGTGCCGCCCGTGTTGAAGGTAAGGTCCCTGAGCGTCAGGCGAACCGGACCTTCTTCGGAGGTAGCGGTAACGTCGACGCTTCCCAGTACGCCGTTGGCTTCAAGCTTCTCGCCATTGGCGCTGCCCGATGCATTGAGGGTGAAGCCGGAGAACTTGAATGAACCGTTCTGATCGTCGAACTGGAAGGGCAGTAACTCGATCCGGCCCTGCCCCGCACGGTCGTACCCCATGCTGAAGTGCCCGGTCAGCGGCGGCTGCCCATTGGTCATGGCGAACCATTTTTCAGAAAAAACGTTCTTTTCAAGTTCAGTGTTGCTGGCAGCCATGACCGGCATCAGGTTCAAGGACTTCACCCGGCTCCAGGGAAACGGGCCGTGTTCGATGTGATCCACGAACAGCAGCTCCACCGGCTGGCCGTCATTGAGTCTGGGGGTCTGCAGTGTGAATTTGTAGTGAGCGGTGCTGGTGAACAAGTGCCGATCCAGCGACAGCAACTCGACGTTCGCGCGGCCTTCATGACCGGCAAATGCAGACTGGATCTGCTGATTGCCTTGCTCAACCGCATCACCGAGCACGCCTTCCAGACGGGTCCCTGTGTACCAGGCACCTGCGCTGATCAGGACGCCTGCAACGATGACTACGCCTACGGCAATGTTGACTGATTTTTTCATGTGTCGACTCGAAGATGTCCGTTCTTGAAAAGAGGTGATGTCTTCCCTGACCCCGCAGGGTTCCGGCGCCATAAAAGAGGCACCGGGCAGCACCTGGCGCTGCCCAGAGCCCGGCGAGATTAGCATTAGGCGCAGGCACTTTGCAGCCGTTGCGCCTCCGCGCCGGGCTAGCTGGGTACGCGCGGCGTCTAGCCAGCGCCTTTGCCGAGGCGTTAGGCTGGACATCAATTTGTGAACGGGATCGATGAGATGAGCGACGCAAAGCAGCCCAAGGGGCCGATCAAAGCGGTGATTTTCGACATGGACGGCCTGTTGCTGGACACCGAGGGTATCTACACCGAAGTCACCGATAGCATTGCCCAACGGCACGGCAAGACCTTCGATTGGGCGGTGAAGCAACATTCCATCGGTCGTGGCTCGCAGGACTTCGCCGACTACGTGATCAGCGCACTGCAACTGCCGATGTCCGCCGAGGAATTTCTCACCGTCCGTCAGCCGATGCTCGACGAGCGCTTCCCCCACGCCCAGCCGATGCCGGGCGCCGAGGCGCTGGTGCGCCATCTGGCCAAACACAACATTCCCATCGCGGTGGGGACCAGCTCCTCGCTGCATTACTTTGGCGTGAAGACGAGCAAACACGGCTCCTGGTTCGAACTGTTCCGCCACGTGGTCACTGCCGACCACCAAGATGTGACAGCGGCCAAGCCTGCGCCGGATATTTTCCTGGTGGCCGCACGCAAACTTGGCGTGGAGCCGAAAGACTGCCTGGTGTTCGAGGATTCGCCCTTCGGCGTGACCGCCGCCAAGACAGCCGGCATGTATGCCGTGGCCGTGCCGGACTCGCACATGCCGGTGGAGCAATACGCCCACGCCGACCTGATGTTGAGCTCACTGGCTGAGTTTGCGCCGCAGGATTGGGGATTGCCGGGGTATAACGACTGACACGTCTTCGATGGCTCGGCTATTCGCCCGTCAAACCAGCCGCTTCAAATCGACCCCCAACGCCTGCGCGAACGCCTTTACCAGAGGGCTTCGTGGGGCGTTGTGGCGCAGGATGAGGTTGAAGGGGGTATTGAGGTGAATGAGGTCGGGCCGTAGCGCACGTAGCTGGCCGTCGCGGATCAGATTGCGGGCATAGTGCTCGGGTAGAAAACCGATGAAGCGACCGGTGAGAATCAGCATGGCCACGGCTTCGACCTGGGACGCCGACGCCGATTGGCTGTCGTAAGTGACGAAGCTGGCCTTGTCGCGATGGATCGCGTAGCGGTGATTGATGACCTGATAAGCACGCAGACTTTCGACATCCAGGGCATTGTCGTCCACGTCAAACAGCGGGTGCCCCACGGCGCAATAAGCGTGGCAACGTTCCTCGTACAGCTCGAAATAATCGAACTCTTCACGGCGTTGATAGACCGGCACAATCCCGACGCTCAAGCGCCCCTCAACCACACCACGCTCTATTTCATCGAGTTGCGAGGCATGCAATCGCAGTCTTACTTTGGGTGCCTCATCGTGCATGGTTCTGAGCGATGCAACTAACGGCGAACTTTTATCGGACACCGTATTGTCGATAACGCCAATACTCAAATCGCCGATCAATTCATTTTGCGCAGAACTAATCCGGTCACGAAAAGAGTCGACCGAGGCGAATAATTCGATGGCGGCCTGATAGACCAGTTTGCCTTCTTCGGTCAGATGAAAACCTTCTCGGCCCCGCGTGCACAGGCGCATACCGATGCGAATTTCCAGGTCAGAGATCTGCTTGCTGATCGCCGCAAGTCCCACGTTCAGCTCGTTCTGCGCAGCACTGAAGCCTCCTGCCTCGACCACTGCCTGGAACACGCGTAACAGCTTGAAGTCCATCCCGCTGAGCGATAAAGGGGGGCGAATCCCAGGTTTGGGCGGCACGTTTCCAGAAGTGGAAAGTGGAGTTTCCATAATGCTTATTTACCTCGCCCGTCATATTCAACAGGCTTTGACCCACAACAAAAACATGCCCGATTGATAATAATGACCACAGAAAATGGCGATTGGCAACCATCTGCACACTGCCCTGTTCAGTGATTTGACCGCTGATTACGGACGATAAAACCTGACACTTCGATCAGGACTTTGTACTCGAAACTGCCCTCACTCTCAGCCAACACCCAGCTTCGGATGCGTGCCCGAATACCCATCCACCGGCCGGATAATGAACTCGTTGTCATCGATCACGCACAGCCTGAATCCAGCTTCGGAGAAACACCATGAACCAGAACCAGGCAGAGCGTCTGCAAGCCGAACGCAAGAAGGTCGAAAACGAGTTCGACATCACCCGGTACGAGCATGTGCCGCGTCGGTATTACGGGCGGATCTTTTTCGCCACGCTGATCGTCATCGCGCTGGCCGGGCTGGCCCGCGCCTTCGCCAACGGCCAGATTGAGTGGGGTTACATCGGTCAGTTCCTGACCTCCGAAGCGATTCTGTGGGGCCTGCTCAACACCATTATCATGTCGATTCTGGCGATGCTGCTGGGCGTGGTAATCGGCGTGATCACGGCCATCATGCGCATGTCGGCCAACCCGATCCTGCGCTACGTGGCGATCACCTACACCTGGTTATTCCGTGGCACGCCGCTAATTTTGCAATTGTTGCTGTGGTTCAACCTGGCATTGATCTTCCCGGTGATCGGCATCCCCGGCCTGTTTCAGCTCGACACCGTGAGCCTGATGACGCCCTTCGTCGCTGCGCTGCTGGGCCTGAGCATCAATCAGGGCGCCTACACCGCCGAAGTCGTTCGCGCCGGCCTGCTGTCAGTGGACACCGGCCAGTATGAAGCCGCCAAGTCGATAGGCATGCCGCGTTTACAAGCCCTGCGTCGGGTGATCCTGCCGCAGGCGATGCGCGTGATCATCCCGCCAGTGGGTAACGAATTCATCGGCATGGTGAAGATGACCAGCCTGGCCAGCGTGATTCAGTACTCCGAGTTGCTGCACAACGCGCAGAACATTTACTACGCCAACGCCCGGGTGATGGAGCTGCTGATCGTCGCCGGCATCTGGTACCTGGCCGTGGTTACCGTGCTGTCGTTCGGTCAAAGCCGTCTGGAGCTGCGCTTCGCTCGCGGCGCCGGCAAGCGTTCGTAAGTCAGGCCCAGGAGAACAAGCATGAGAAGCATCGTTAAAGCTGTCGGCCTGAACAAATACTACGACCAGTTTCACGCCCTCAAGGACGTCAGCATCGAGGTCGAACAGGGCGAAGTGCTGTGCATCATCGGCCCGTCGGGTTCGGGCAAGAGTACCCTGCTGCGCTGCGTCAATCAGTTGGAAAAGATCGATAAGGGCGGGCTGTGGGTCGATGGTGAACTGGTGGGTTATCGCATCGTGGGCAACAAGCTGCACGAACTCAACGACGCGCAGATTGCCCGCCAGCGTCTGAGCACCGGCATGGTGTTCCAGCGCTTCAATCTGTTCCCGCACATGACCGCGCTGCAAAACGTCATCGAAGGGCCGATTCAGGTCCTCAAGCGTTCGCCCAAAGAGGCCAACGAAGAGGCCGTCGAGCTGCTGGCCCGCGTTGGTCTGGCAGACAAGCGCCATTCCTATCCCGTCGAGTTGTCCGGCGGCCAGCAACAGCGCGTGGCGATTGCCCGCGCACTGGCGATGCGGCCCAAGCTGATGCTGTTCGATGAACCCACTTCCGCCCTCGACCCGGAGTTGGTGGGCGAAGTGTTGTCGGTGATGCGTGATCTTGCGCACTCCGGCATGACCATGATCGTTGTGACCCATGAGCTGGGCTTCGCGCGCGAAGTGTCCAACCGCATGGTGTTCATGGACGGCGGCCAGATTGTGGAGGCCGGCAGCCCGGAAGACATTCTAATAAGTCCACAAAACCCGAGAACCCAAAGCTTCATTTCTGCCGTTCGCACTTAAACCAGAACAAACGAGAACGACCATGAAAAAAATGCTCCTCCCCACCTTGCTCGCTGGCCTGATGTCCTGCGCTTCGGCCTACGCCGAGGTGCCCCCCAGCCTCAAGGAAAAAGGCCAAATCACTGCGGCCATCGTGCCGAACTACCCGCCGATGGATTTCAAGGACACCAGCACCAACACCCTGACGGGCCTTGATGTCGATCTGGGCAATGCGCTGGCCGAGCGTCTGGGCGTGAAAATCATATGGCAGGAAACCGCGTTCGAGCAGATGGTCAGCGGCCTGGTGACCAAGCGTTTCGACATCATTCTGTCGGGCATGACCGACACTACCGAGCGGCAAAAGTCGGTGACGTTCATCGATTACTTCGCCAGCGGCCCGCAACTGTACACGCTGACCAAGAACACCGAACTTAATGAACTGACCGACCTGTGCGGCAAGAAAGTCGGCACCAGCCGCCGCACCACCTGGCCTGCGGAAATTGCTGCCTGGAGCAAGGCGAACTGCGAAGCGGCGGGTAAACCGGCCATCATCGTCACCGGCTCCGAAGGCTCGGCCGACGCCCGCGCGCAATTGCGTCAGGGGCGTCTGGATGCAGCCATGCAGGGCAGCGAGACCATTCCGTACCTGATGTCGCAGGAGAAAGACACCTACAAGCCGATTGGCCTGGCGATCTCCAAACAATTCACCGGGCTTGGCGTGAGCAAGTCCAACCAGGAACTGGCCAAGGCGCTTCAGGAAGCGATGCAGGGCATGGTGGATGACGGCACCTACGGCAAGATCCTCAAGAAGTGGGAGCTGGAGCAAGGTGCCGTGACCAAGGTCGGGATGGATCAAGGGAAGTAAGCGCGGCATGCGAACGCGCCGGGTCAGGTGCGCTGGCGGCGGCTGGTCTTCCGGGTTCGCTGCCGTCGTAACCTCTGGCGTCTCTCACAGGGGATTGTGTTGAGCCAAAGAGATGCACACACCGCTGAATCTGTGTAGGTGCGAACGGCCCTGAAACCTGTAGGAGCTGCTGGAGTTGTGCGACAGTGGCGAAGGCGATGGGCCAGGCGGTGGTGAGTAGTGTGAAAGATCGCGTTCGCTGCCGTCGTAACCTCCGGCGTCTCCCACGGGGAGTGCGTTGGGCCGAAGGGATGCGAACGCTCCTACAAGGGTTTTGTGCCGAATACAGGACATCACGACAACAGTGGCCACCTACTCCCTCGTCATCCGCCGCCTGATGGTCTGTTCGCTGACCATCGTCATGAGCCGGGCGATGACCAGCCCATTACTCACACTGTTCCTGAGCACCAAGCTGGGCCTGAACCAGCAGGATGTCGGGCTATTGATGGGCATCGCGGTATTTCTGGCCACGCTGCTGGGGCTGTATGGCGGCTACATCATCGACCGGCTGGAGAAGCGCAAGCTGCTGATTCTGGCGATGCTGTCCAGTGCCGTCGGTTTCACCCTGCTGACCCTCGCCCACAACGTTTACCTGACCACCCTGACCCTGGTGATCACCGAAACCGCTTCGGCGCTGTTCCTGATCGGCTCCAAGGCGATCATCAGCGAGAACCTGCCCATCGGCCAACGCGCCAAGGTATTTTCCCTGCGCTACACCCTGACCAACATCGGCTATGCCACCGGCCCCATGCTGGGCGTGCTGATTGCCGGGCAGCTGCCGCTCGCGCCGTTTTTGATCGCCAGCGCCATCGCCTTTGGCAGCATGTTTTTGATGATCGGCATTCCGCCGACCATGGCCAGTCGCGAGAACCAGCCACGCAGTTTTCTCGACACCCTCGCCACGCTCAAGAACGACCGCAGCCTGATTCTGTTCACCGGCGGCAGCTTGTTGAGCACGGTCGTGCATGGTCGCTACACGCTGTACCTCTCGCAATTTCTGCTGGTCACCCACAGCGCAGAACAGGCGCTGAAAACCCTCTCGGCGGTGCTGGCCTGCAATGCACTCACCGTGATCCTGATGCAGTACCAGATCGGCCGCTTCCTAAAGCGCGAGCAATTGCCCTACTGGATTTGCCTGGGCACCGCGCTGTTCGTCATCGGCCTGTTCGGCTTCAGTTTTGCCCAGACCACCCTGGCCTGGTGCGCGGCGATGTTCGTGTTTACCTTGGGCGAGATGATCATCTACCCCGCCGAGTATTTGTTCGTCGACACCATTGCCCCGGAACGCCTGCGCGGCAGCTACCTGGGCGCGCAGAATCTGGCGGCGTTCGGTGGCGCATTAAGCCCGGTGATTTGTGGTTATTTATTGATCAACTCACCCGCACCGACGATGTTTTATGTACTGGCTGGCCTGACCGCCGTGGGTGGGACACTGTGCTTTTTCGCTGGACGCCACGCCAAGCTGACGCATACGGATATCACCCTGTAAGGGCGCCGACTCCAGTGAACGTCATGCACCTCTGAGCGTTCCGGTGAGCCTGGCCCGCCAGTCAACCTTGTGCCCCGGCTGCTACAGGCGCGGCATGTCTCGCAGACGAATCCACGGTTCATCCTGCCAATGCAGCACGCTTAACGTCCCGCGCTGCCACTCCAGCAATCCCGGCGCTGGCGCATTGTTGAACGCTGGCACGTGTTGATCACGCAGCACAGGCAGAACCTGACAGGTCAGCCATTTGCGAATCGGGTCGTGGCTGGCGTGACCGGGACAAATCAGCAGCGCGTAAGTGGCGGATTCGCTGACTATCAGCACGTCTTCGATTTCGCCGTAATAGCGCAGCGGCACGTAACGGCGCTGGTCGGGGGCGAGTTTGCGGGTGATGCGCTCTTCGAAAAAAATGCCCAAGGTCGCACAGGCAGCACCAGGCTTGGCGCTCGAAAATCGGTGGGTGAAGCCTGAGTTCGTGGCGGGTGAAAACGACGGGTTGGTAATGCGATTCCCTGCGGCGTCTGTCCTTGCTGGCCCTTGGAACAAGGGTGTCGGGAGCTAAGATCTCCGCGAAGAGGTGCCGACATATTCCCCCGAAACGTCTTGTACCGGCCGACTCCCGACATGACAGACGCGTAGCGTGTAGTGCCCAGCACGCGCGCATGCAGAGCCGGCCAATTGTTACTTTTCAAGTCCGGCATAAACAGGCGAGTATGTCCGGCCTGGAGCTGTCGGTCTGAACGGCCTTTACGAGACCTCTTGCAAGCCTGCACAGACTGTTCTGATTTCCATTTCCCTGACGAACAGGATATCGAGCAATGAATCACCGCATTCTTGGCCAATCCGGCCTTAAGGTTTCAACGCTGACGCTGGGCTCCATGATGTTTGGCGTGCAGACCAGCACCGAAGAGTCGCTGCGCATCATCGACAAGGCCTGGGACGAAGGGGTGAATTTCATCGACACCGCCAACGTCTACAACGCCGGTCGTTCCGAAGAAATCGTCGGTGAGGCCATCGCCTCGCGCCGCAGCGAATGGGTGCTGGCGACCAAGGTCGGCAGCGGTTCCGGTAATACTGCGCCGAACACCAGCGGGTTGAGCCGCAAGCACATCTTCAACGAAATCGAATCCAGCCTGCGTCGTCTCGACACCGATTACATCGACATCCATTACCTGCACAAGGAAGACCACAGCACGCCGCTGGAGGTGACCGTTTCGGCCATTGGCGACCTGATTCGCCAAGGCAAGATCCGCTACTGGGGCGTGTCCAATTTCCGAGGCTGGCGTATCGCTGAAGTGGTCAACGTCGCCGAGCGTCTGGGCGTCGACAAACCGGTGATCAGCCAGCCGCTGTACAACATCGTCAACCGTCAGGCGGAGCTGGAGCAGATCACCGCCGCCCGGTTCTACGGCTTGGGCGTGGTGCCTTACAGCCCGCTGGCGCGCGGCGTGCTCAGCGGCAAGTACGCACCGGACGTCACACCGGACAGCGGCAGCCGGGCGGGGCGTCAGGACAAGCGGATTCTGGAAACCGAATGGCGCGCGGAGTCGCTGCATATTGCGCAGAAGCTGCAGCAGTACACGCAGGACAAAGGCGTCGGGCTGGTGGAATTCGCCATTGCCTGGGTGCTGAACAATCAGGCCGTGACCTCGGCCATCGTCGGCCCGCGCACCGAACAGCAATGGGACAGCTACACCAAGGCGCTGAGCGTAAGGATTACGGCCGAAGACGAGGCGTTCATCGACTCGCTGGTGACCCCAGGCCACGCATCGACGCCGGGATTCAACGATGTGCAGCATTTCGTGAGCGGCCGTTATAGCTGACGCACCCCGTGATCTGTAGCAGTCCGGCTTGCCGGCGGCAGGCTTTTTGATCGCTGCGGCCGGAAAGCTGGACGCCTACAGCGTTGCCCATGCGTCTCCATTTCCCTCTCTTGTTCCAGAATTGCTAAGTGCCACACCGCCTCCGTTCTTGGGGGCATCCACGTCGCCTTAAGCAGCCCAGTCGGTCGCAAATACAGGCATCCCATGGCGCGCGACCGGAGGTACTCGCTCGTGAGCCAGGGACCGAGCAAAATACTGGCATCTGGCGATCATTGAGCGGCGTCCTTAACGGCTTCGAGAGTCTGTCGATGTGCAGGTCGAAATACCGTGTTCAGACGAGCGTTTTCCGACGTCTTTTGTCGATCAGAAGATCGCTCACAGCACGCGCATGAATGCCATAAAGCCTTGTAGAATGCGGTCCGCCGCCCCCGGTCAAGAGGTATTGCAAAGTTTGACAAGGTAGGGTGAGGCCACTAGTGTTCCATTGGATCCAATACCTGATCAGTGAAGAAGAAGCAACGATGCGCAGGACAGAGAAAGAGCAATTTCTCCGGGAAATTCTAGGGAATGAACAGCCGCCCGCGCATATGGCGCGTGCCGTTATTGAAGAGAAATTGCGCAGCGCGATCCTCGATGGCCGACTCCCGGCAGGGATCGCGCTGCGCCAGCAGGAGCTGGCCACGCTGTTCGGCGTCAGCCGCATGCCGGTGCGCGAAGCCTTGCGCCAGCTTGAGGCTCAATCGCTGCTGCGTGTGGAAACCCACAAGGGTGCAGTGGTTGCGCCGCTGATCAACGAAGATGCAACCGATGCGTACGCATTACGCATCCTGCTGGAGTCCGAGGCGCTGCGTCAGTCGATCCCGCTGCTCACTGCCCAGGACATCGCTACCGCTCGGGGCTATATCGAGCAGTTGGAGACTGAAACCGACTACACGAACATCGGCACGCTCAACCGGCTGTTCCACATGACGCTTTATTCCCAAGCACCCAACAAGCGCCTGCTCAAACTGGTCGAAGATGGTTTGAACGAAGAAGAGCGCTTCCTGCGCTTCAACCTCAAGCACATGGAACTGGGTGAGGTGTCGCAGCACGACCACCTGGAGTTGCTGCGGATGGCCGAGGCTGGCGATATCGAGTCCACCGTCGGCGCGCTTGCATACCACTTGAATCGCGGTGTCGAAGCCATCAACCACTACCTCAACAGCCGCCCAGCGCAAGCCGCCAACACCGCCAGGTCGTCAAGGAAGCGCGCCCTCGTTCAATAAGGCGCAAGGATCGTGGCAGTTACTGCCCACGGTCCACCTTCGCGCTGCATGCGCCTGCCGTTCGATCGACGTCCGTGGCAATCACGACGTCCTCACACGGCAGTGCTGGCGCCAGCTGCGCATCATCACTCCCTTCTGGGGCTGCTGGCCGTTGATGCGCGTCAACGTTGAACACCCTCTTCTGCTGTCGCAGTTCGGCTTGCCGAGGGTGACTTACTGGAGATCGCCAGCGTAGGGAAGGCGCCCTGCTACAGCCCCCCCCCGCAACCAAGCCCCCCTTGCTTGAACCCCCGCTTCGCCCCGGCCTTGGCTCACTCCTGGCCGCGATTTCTCTGCGCGCTAACGCAGCGCCTGGCTGTGTTTCAGGCAAACTCAGGTAACGAACTCGCCTGCAGTCGGTTCCGCAAATTTTCATGGAGCAACCAAAGGAGCTGTGCCAGGGCTAGGACGTGATAAGGGAACCTAACAACGTCGCCCGCAAAAAAACTTCCTAATTGATTATTCGGTTAACGCGCAACTCTGAACGAGGCATTCGTTCATTATTACTGATTCTGACTCTACAGAGCCGGAAGGGTTGCTCTCATCCAAATAAAACTTTCCACTAAAGTTTTATAAGCACACTTCGCGCTCAACTTTTATAGAGATAAAAAATTATTAAAAAGTATTTGCCCTTCCATTAAAAAGTGCTTTAACGTTTTCTCGTCGCCGCTGGGACTCTCCCAAAAACCCTGTGAGCAGAGGGCTTAGCCAAGGCAGAGCCGCCGCTCCGCCAGTACCGGCGCATAACACTTACTACTACAAAACGATGCACCCGCTGACACTTAGCGCCGTTCGTTATTTCTATTTGCCTTATCAAGGCTTCGTCACTTCGTCCACGTTTTCGCTGACGGAATGTAACGAACAACGCGGTTTCGCCGTGCACTTACTCACCTCAAGGAAGTGAAGATGAACATTAAAAAACAACTACTGAACCGTAAGAAGTCCGAACTAAGCACTCACCCGATATTCTCTGAGATTGATTCACTGGAGGTGTTGCGACGTTTCATGGAGGCGCACGTCTTCGCGGTATGGGACTTCATGTCGCTGACCAAACGCCTGCAACAGGAACTGACGTGCACCCGGCTTCCGTGGTTGCCGCCCAACGATCCAAAGGCCGCGCGCCTGATCAACGAGATCGTGCTGGGTGAGGAAACCGACGACCGTCTGGATCATGGCCACTACAGCCATTTTGAACTGTACCTGGACGCCATGCGCGAGGTCGGCGCCAGTACCGCGCGCATCGAGCACTTCGTCGAGCTGCAAAAAGAGGGGGTCCATTACGCAGCTGCGCTCCACCGCGTAAACGCCGGCAAAGCCGAAGCCAGCTTCGTTCGCGACACGCTCGATATCGCGCTCAACGCCCCTGCCCACAGTGTGGCCGCAGCTTTTCTGCACGGCCGGGAAAGCGTCATCCCACAGATGTTCCAAAGCATCCTCGACGACTGGGGCATCACCGCCAACCAGGCACCGACGTTCCGCTACTACCTGGAGCGGCACATTGAAGTGGATTCGGAAGACCACGGCCCGGCTGCCGAATCGTTGCTTGCACGACTGGTCGATGGGGACGAGCAACGCGAGCAGCAAGTCTACGAGGCCGCCATCGCGGCGGTCGAGAGCCGTATCCGGCTGTGGGATGCCCTGCGCATCAGCATGCGCGAACCGGCGCTGGAGGTGAGCGCATGAACCGCTCGCCCACCCACGATCTCTTTGCATCTCGCACAAGGACGACATCATGAAAGCCGAAGAGTACCTGTCCTTTGCCGACGCCTGGGAAGGCCGCGCGACGATCCGTACCCGCCCACGCCGCATCGTTGAAAACGACGAAAAACTCATCTACCCCTTGAGTCGCCAGCCGCTGGTCCTTAGCGAAACCTTCACCCGTGAGTGTGCGCATCTGCGTGACTTTGCGCTGGTCCAGAGCCTGTACAAGTTCATCAATGACGTGGTGATTTTCGAGACTGAAATCGTCGACAAGACCGCCCGTAGCATCGCCAAGGACCACTTCGCTATCCGCTTCCCGTTCGCGTGTCGCTACGACGCCATGACGGTGGTGGTCGATGAAGATTATCACGCGCTGGTGGCCATGGATTTCATGCAGCAGACCATCGCGCTGACCGGCATCCAGCCCATCGAACTGCCGCTGGAGATCGAATTGAGCCGGGCGATTCCTGCCGCGTTGGCGCTGGCGCCGGATCATTTGCACAGCGCAGTCGAACTGATTTGCGTGGCCATCGCCGAGAACACGGTCACCAATGATGTGGCGGCGTTCGCCAAGGACGATACGGTCAAGCAGTCGATCAAGGGGCTCATGGCCGATCACCTGCTCGATGAAGGCCGGCATTCCGGGTTCTGGGCACGACTGGTGCGCATTTACTGGAACGTTGCACCTGAAGAAGACCGGAAGATCATCGCCGAGATCATGCCTGTGTTCATTGCTCAATATTTGACCAACGACATACAGAAGTCCTTCGACTTCGTGCTCATCGAGCATCTGGCGGTCGCCGAAACGATCAAGCAGGCACTCAGGCAAGAAACCCAGGCAATGTGCTTCCCGATCAATCGCCATCATCCGTTGGTGGGCAACATCGTGCGCTTCTTCAAGACCAGCTCGATGCTCGATTCCACCTGTGTGCAACGCGCCCTCGCCGACTATTTGCCGGCAGGGAGCACACAATGAAACGGCTGCAGATTGTGCTCATTGGCCACAGTCGGGCCTTGAGTGAACTGAGCGTGGAGCTCGACAGCCACGGGCATCAGATACACCGGCTGGTCGATGCGCAAGCCCTGCAAGACAGCACGTTGAGCCGCGCGTCGGTGCTCGTCGAGGACGGCTCCCTGGATCTGCCCGGCGCCCGGCTGCACGCCTTCGAAACACCAGTGCATCTGGGCCTGCGGGTGGGGCTGATGCCGGGTGCCGAACCCGGTCTGCCGGAACTGGAACTGTTGTGCTGGCATGGCTCGGCCACTGCCCAGCGCTTGATCATGCGCGAAAAAGTGCCTCCCGAGCCGTCCGGTAACGGTCGCATGCTGCGCGACAGCGCCGTAGCGATGCTGATCGACAGCCTCGCGCTGATGGTCAGCCGCTTCGCGCGCGACCCCGATCACCTTGCCCGGGCGGAACGGGACGAGGCGCCCCAAAGCGAATGGCAGGCAGGCTTACAAAGGCTGGACCGACTGGCCTTCGAACACCGCTTTAATCACACCGCCCAGCCGCATTTGCTGGCTGTTGCGCAGCAGTCTCTAACGACGCGGCTGGACCGCAGCTTCGGCGCATTCGCTGGCCGCATCGCGTTGGACATCGACGGCCAGCGCATTAGCTACGACGCGTTGCGCGCTCACAGTGTGGCGATTCAAACGCGCATTCAAGCGCTACTGGAAGCATCAGACGAGCCATTGGTGATCGGCATCTGCCTGCCCAAATCAACCGCGCTGTTCGCCGGCGTTCTGGCGATTATTGGCTACGGCGCGGTTTACCTGCCCCTGGACCCCAGTCAGCCGTTGCAGCGCCAACAATACATTCTGCAAGACGCCAAGGCCGCGCTGCTGCTCCACGATGGGCTGCACCCGCTGGCGGATCGGTGCGTGGCAGGACTGGATATCAGCAACGTCGATGCCCCACCGACAGCGCAGCCCCTGATGCGCCGCTCGCCAGAGCCGGACGCGCCGTGCATGGCGCTCTATACCTCGGGCACCACCGGGCATCCGAAGGGCGTGATGCTCAGTCAGCGCAACCTGAGCCACTTTACGGCCTGGTACGCCGATTACGTCGGCCTGTCCGAGCACAGTCGGGTCTTGCAGTTTTCGACGCTGAGCTTCGACTCTTCGGTGATCGACATCTTCCCGACGCTGCTTGGCGGCGCCGAGCTGGTGGTCGCCAGTGAAGATCAACGCCGCGATCCACTGCAGTTGATGCAGCTGCTCGACCAGAACCTCAGTCACGCCTTTTTGCCGCCTGCCCTGCTGAGCATTCTGCCAACGGACCGACCACTGAAGCTTGAACACCTGTGTACCGGCGGCGACGTCTGCGAGCCTGACGTCATCGCGCGCCTGGCCGCGCAGTGCCGGTTCCACAACCTGTACGGGCCGACCGAAGCGACGGTGCTCATCACCGCCGGGCAGTTCCTGCCGGGGAGCAGCAATCGCAATCTGGGTCGGCCCATTGCCAACAGTCAGCTGTTCATCCTTGATGAGCAGTTGCAGCCGGTCGCCGAGCACACCCCCGGCGAGCTGTACATCGTCGGGCCCGGCGTGTGCCTGGGCTATATCCACAATCCGACACTGACGGCCGAGCGCTATGTGCAGGTCGAGCTGGGTGACGGCGAACGCCTGCGCGCCTATCGCACCGGCGACATCGGCAAGTGGACCGGCGAGGGCATCGAACTGTCCGGGCGGCGGGACAATCAGGTGAAGATTCGGGGGTTCAGGGTCGAGCCGGAGGAAATCGAACATTGCCTGCGCGACAGCCAGTTGTATCGGCAGGTCGCCGTGGTGGTCGATGCACAGCGGCGAATCCTGGCGTTCGTCGCTCGACCCCAGGGCGTCGAACCCGACACTGCGCGCCAACGGCTCAAGGCGCACGTCGAACACCTGCTGCCCGACTATATGCGGCCTGCGGCATACACAGAACTGGCCAGCATGCCCTTTGCAAATAACGGCAAGGTCGATCGCCAGGCGTTGCTGCAGTTGCCGGTCAGCCTGGTTGAGCACGCGCCGCGCCGTGAGCCGGAAACCGAGAATGAACGCGTGCTGTTGACCCTCTGGGCCGATCTGCTGGAGTTGCCGCCGGGGGACATCTCGACCGAAGAGAGCTTCTTCAATCTGGGCGGTCACTCGATTCTGCTCTCGCAAATGCTGCTGCAGATTCGTGAGCACTTCGGGCGCAGCATTCCGATCAATCGTTTTATCGAGGCGCCGACGCTGATCAATCTGGCCTCGCTGATCGAAAGCGATGGTTCGTCGTCCTGGACCGTCAGTGCGCAGGCGCTCAAGGATGCTAGCACGCTTGTGGAGTTGCCTGTGCTGCCGGTCGGCCAGTTGGGTGATGTGCACAAGGTCATCGTCACCGGCGCCAACGGTTTTCTCGGTGTGCACATCGTCCAGGCGCTGCTGGCCTGGGGCGCGACCGAAGTGGCATGCCTGGTGCGCGAAGGCAACGGCATGACGGCGCAGGACCGCTTCGTGCAATCGCTGCGCGAAAACCGCCTGGAGCACCTGGATTTGAGCCGGGTGCGGGTATATGCCGGCGACGTCACGCAACCCCAGTTGGGCTTGAGCGACGAAGTGTATGAGCGACTTGATGAGGAATTCGGCGCGCTGGTGCATAACGCGGCCAACGTCAATCACGTCCAGGACTACGAGACGCTGGCCAGGGACAATGTCGCGCCGATCTTCGAATGCCTGCGCCTGTGCGAAGGACGCAGCAAGAAGGTCTTCAACTTCGTCTCTACGCTTTCCGCCTCGAGCGCTGTTGACGCCGCTGGCAGTGTGCTGGAAGCGCCTGCCGCCCAAACCCCGCCGATCTACATCAAGAACGGCTACAACCTGTCCAAATGGGTCGCCGAGCGCATCCTGCAACAGGCGCGGGAACAAGGTGTCTGGGTCAACGTGTATCGACCCGGCAACATTGCCTTCAACAGCGTCACAGGCGTGTGCCAGCCGCACAAGAATCGACTGATGCTGATGCTCAAAGGCTCGATGCAATTGGGGCAGGTGCCTGACTTCCCAATGACTTTCGACCTGATGCCAGTGGACTTCCTCGCCCGCTTCATTGCCTTCCACAGCAGCCGTTATCAGCCCGCCTGCGCAGTATTCAATCTGCACAACCCGGAGCCGTTGTCCTGGAGCGCCTATGTCGAGGCCTTCCGCGAGGCCGGACGCGCATTCGAGATGGTCAGCGTGGCGCACTGGCAGGCCCAGCTTAGCCGCGTCGACAGCCAGAACGCGTTGTTTGGTGTGCTCGGTTTCTACCTCGACGGATTCGAGGAAGACATCGGCGACATCTCGATGATCGCCTACCAAAACGCCCTCGCTGGCGTTGAGCGCATGGGCGAACGCTACCCGCAGAAAACCCCGGCGCTGCTGCGCAAGGGCTGCGATTACCTGAAAGAAATCGATTTCATCTGACCCACCTGACGCAACCCCACGTACGACATGGAGAACGACATGAACGACATGAACGCAATTAACACAATCGAAACCCTGAAACCCGACACCCTGATCAGCAACCCGCGCGGTACGCCTGTGGCGGCTTCGGTAAAGGTTGCAGCCAAGACGAGCGAGGTCTGGCAAGTCGTCGGCGATTTCGGCGGCTTCACACGGTTCATTCCGGCATTGGCCAGCATCGAAATCATCGGTGATGGCGTCGGCTCGATCCGTCACAAGAAGTTCAAGGAAGGCAGCCTGGAGGTGGTCGAACAGCTCAACTCGCGCAACGACAGCGCATTTTCGATGACCTGGACGACCCTCTATAACAACCTGGGCGTGCGCAACCTTTGGGCTTCGATGACCGTAGTGCCCACTGGCGATGACAGCAGCATTGCCACTTGGACCATCATCGCCGAACCCGCTGCGGGCAACCCTGCGAGCGCTGATGAATTTCAGGCGTTCCTCCAGAGTTTCGCCGATGATGCGATGAACAATGTACAAAAACTGTTCACCTGATCTCCGGCATTGACCTGCCTGACCCGCCCGGGCTTTGGTCCGGGCGGGCTTGGACGTTTGCAATCGCCGGTTGCAAATTCCTGGACTCCTTTACACAATGCGACTAATTATCATTTGAGCGGCGCTGGGACGGCGCGTTTCGATGCCTTCTTACGACGCAACCCTGTGCACTTTGTATAGCGACCACCATGGCTGGCTCAACGGCTGGCTGCGCAGCAAGCTGGGTAACGCCGCGGATGCCGCAGACCTGGCCCAGGACACTTTCGTGCGTCTGCTCAATCGCAGCGAGTTGCTGGAGCTGAAGGCGCCCAGGGCTTTTTTGCGCACCGTCGCGCGGGGCCTGGTGATCGATCATTGGCGCCGCGAAGAACTGGAGCGGGCGTACCTGGAAGCCCTCGCCCAGCTACCCGAACACGAAACACCTTCACCGGAATCCCGCGAGTTGGTGTTCGAATTGCTGGAAAGCATCGCCCGGATGCTCGACGGCCTCAGGCCCAATGTGCGCCGCGCATTCCTGCTCGCCCAATGTGAAGGCATGCCCTACAAGCAGATCGCCAAACACTTGGGCATCTCGCTGCGCTCGGTAGAGCGTCACGTGGCAGATGCGCTGTATCACTGTTATGTGCTGAGGTATGCCGCGTGATGAGTGCCGGTGCATGAATCAGGCGTCCCTGCTCGGTCATTCAGAGCCCTCACCCGCTGTGGTTCGGCAAGCCATCGAATGGATGATGCGACTTAACAGCCCGACAGCCAGCCCTCGCGTACGTCAGCGCTTCGAACAATGGCGCGCAGCTCATCGCGATCATGAATGCGCGTGGCAACGAGTTTTGTCGCTGAACGCCGATCTGCATAGCCGCTTTCAGGCGCTGCCCGCCAGCGGCGCAGCCTTCGATGCGCTGGAGAGCAGCGCGCAGCGGCTGGGGCGCAGGCAGGCAATGAAATTGTTGTCGGGTTTGCTGGTGGCGGGGTCCGGCGCGTATCTGACAAAGGATCTTGCGCCTTGGCAGCAATGGGCCGCTGATTTCTCGACCCAGGTGGGCCAGCGCAGCGAGGTTGTCCTGGCTGATGGTACGCGTTTGCAACTTAATACCGATTCGGCGGTGGATCAAAACTTCGATGCGCAGCAACGACTGATCACGCTGAGTAAAGGCGAGATTCTGGTTACCTGCGGTACCGATGCCAGCAGCACGATACCGCGCCCGTTATGGGTCAGTTGCAAGCACGGCATGCTTGAAGGAGTCACCGGCCGCTTTGTGGTACGTCAGGATGAAAATCGCACACGCCTGAGTGTAATAGAAGGTCACGTGCTGATTCGTTCGCGGGGGTCATCGTCTGTCACCGTACACGCCGGCCAGAGCTATGCGCTCGATGGGCAGCGTACACAACTGCTTTCCCTGCTGGAGATGGACCCTGGTGCGTGGGCCGACGGATTGATCGTCACCCGCGACATGCGCCTGGGCGATTTCATCTCTGAAGTCGCGCGTTACCGCCGTGGCCACGTTGGCTGTGCGCAGGATCTTGCCCCGTTGCGTTTGTCCGGGGTCTTCAGGGTGGAGGATACCGACAAGCTGTTGGCCATCCTTACGCAAACCCTGCCGGTGCGCCTGGTGTATCGCACGCGCTGGTGGGTGACGCTGCAGCACAGTGCATAACCGCCCCTTATTTTTTGGCGGGTTTCCCAAGCACGTTCGGCTTAGAGATCAGCACCCTTCCTCTTCACCGAACTCGACGGAATCCGCAATGACCCGGCTTCAACGTGCACACTCGCCATATCCTGATCAATCTCTGCGTCTAGGCACGAACTTCGCCAGACCGTCCCTCTTGGGCTCAGCCATTCGGGCCGCGCTGATTTCCACGACGCTATCAGCTTGTGCTGTACCGCTGCATGCGCTGGCCGTTGAATCTGCAGTGATGATCGAACCGGGCCGCAGCTACTCGATTCCCGCAGGCCCTCTGGGCGACGCGTTGAACCAGTTCGCACGTCAGGCAGGGATCATGCTGTCGGCCACTCCGGAGCAGACAGCGGGACATCGGTCCGCCGGGCTGCAGGGCAATTACTCGACCCATCAGGCGTTGACCCTTCTGCTGGGCAGCAGCGGCTTGCAGGCGGTCAGCCAGGACGGCAGCAGCTATGTGTTGCGCAGCGCCGATGATCAGGCAATGGCATTGCCAAGCACCGATGTGCGTGGTTTTGCGCTGGGCAATGCGCTGGGGAGCATGGAGGGCTACAACGCCACGCATAGCCAGGTCGCGACCAAGACCAGTACCGCGCTGCTGGAAACCTCGCAGTCGGTCTCGGTGGTGACGCGTGAACAGATGGACGATCAAGGCTCCCAGACCGTCGCTCAGGCGATGCGCTACACGCCGGGCGTGCTGACTAACCCGTATGGCGCAACGCATCGCTACGACTACGTAGCGATGCGCGGCTTCAACGATGGCTCGGTGGATAACATCTACCTGGACGGCCTGAAGTCCATGGGCGATAGCGGCACATACAGCACGATGCAGGTCGATCCGTATTTTCTTGAACGCGTCGATATCCTCAAGGGCCCTTCATCGGTCCTTTATGGGCGTGGTTCGCCGGGCGGGTTGGTTGCGCTAACCAGTAAGAAGCCGCTATATGAGCCTTATCATCAGATTCAAGCAACCGTGGGTTCCAACCATCAGCGTGGGGTGGGGTTCGACTTCAGCGGCCCGGTGGATGACGACAAACGCATTGCCTATCGCCTGGTGGGGCTTACCGACCAATCCGACACGCAGTTCGATCACGCTGAGGAGAAACGCTACACGCTGGCGCCTACACTGAGCATCGACTTCACCGAAGACACATCGCTTACGCTCCAGGCGTATCTGCAACACGATCCTGAAGGCGGCTATCACGGCGGCAACCCGGCAGATGGTGCATTGCATCAGCGCAACGGCCAGCGCATCTCCGAGCACTTCTTCGAAGGCGAGCCGGGTATCGATGGCTACAACCGCGATCAGCAATCCTTCGGTTATCAGTTCGAGCATCGCTTCAACGACGTCTTCACCGCGCGACAGAACTTCCGGTATCTCGACTCGAAAGTGAGCCTGGATCAGGTCTACAGCTACGGCTGGACGTCATCGACGAGTAACGACCTCAATCGCTACTACTCAGGTGCCAATGAGCATCTGCATTCGTACATCGTCGATAACATGCTGCAGGCTGACTTTTATACCGGCCCGGTGAAACATACGGCGCTGTTCGGCACCGATTACCAGCGGCGCAAGACGGTGGTCGATTGGCAGAGCGGATCCCTGGCGCCGATCAATGCCTTCAATCCGGTCTATGGCAATGCAACGATCAACTATTACGATCCGACCAGCTATCTGCGACGTCTGGAGCAGACCGGTGTGTATGCGCAGGATCTGATCGAGTGGGACAAGTGGCGTTTCTCGCTGGGGCTGCGTCATGACTGGGTGCAGACATCCGACGAGAACCGCATTGCCGAATACAACCGTCCTGAAGGCACCGAGATCAGCGACAAACGCAGCAAGTCTACGTGCCGCGCAGGCGTGCTGTATTTGTTCGATAACGGCTTGGCGCCCTACATCAGCTATTCCGAGTCGTTTAACCCGAACTCGTATTCGGACAGCGCGGGTAATCCGCTGGCCCCTACCGATGGCAAGCAATGGGAAGCCGGCATCAAGTATCAGCCACCGGGGACTGACAATCTGTTCACCGCTTCGGTGTTCCGCATCGACCAAGAGAACCTGGCGACAAAGTTGCCTCAAGAAAACTTCTATCGCGCGATCGGGGCCGTACGTTCGCAGGGAGTGGAGCTTGAGGCCCATATGCAGTTGACCGAGAACTTCAAGGTATTGGGCAGCTATACCCTGACTGACATTGATTATTCGAAGTCGATGCCAAGCACTGTGAGCGATGTGGACAACAAGGGTAATTCTCCGACTCAGGCGCCGAAACATATGGCGTCGGTGTGGGGGGATTACAGGTTCAACAGCGGCGCACTTGACGGGCTGCGCTTGGGCACCGGCTTGCGGTATGTCGGAGCAAGCTGGGTGGATGCCGAGAACACCATCAAGGTGCCCTCCTACACGCTGTGGGACGCCTCTGTGGGTTATGACCTAGGCAAGGTTGGACTCAAAGGCATGGACGTTCGGCTTAACGCTAACAACCTGACGAATGAGTCCTACGTTGCATCCTGTGCCAGCCTGAATTTCTGCTACATGGGCGAAGAGCGCAACGTCAGCGCAACAGTGAGCTATCAGTTCTAACGTGGCCTGGTCACTGCAGCCAGCTTCCGAAAGCGGAAGCTGGCTTTTTTGTACCCTCTGAAACGACAAAACCCCACATGCTTTCG
>NZ_DIHC01000058.1 GCF_002419965.1 Pseudomonas sp. UBA5706 | reverse complement strand
GCAGAGCGTGGGAACGATCACGTCACAACGCCAAAGCTCGCCCTGAACCTTGACCTTGACCTTGTGATGGTTCCCACGCTCCGCGTGGTAACGCTGGTCTGGACGCTCCGCGTCCGCTGTTTGCCTGACGCAAAGCGTCAGAAAATGCGTTCCAACGCGGAGCGTGGGAACGATCATTATCGGGCCCGGAAAACCGCCACATGGCATTGGTTTCATACGCGGGCCGCTTGATCCGAAACGCCGCAGCCGTCAGCGCGAACGCGCCCAGATCGTGCTTGGCACCGACCTCGACCTGACGACTGATGAACGGCGGGAAAATCTCATCCTCGTTGACCGAAGTCGACGGGGCGATCTTGCCCGGGCTCAAGCCCTCCAGGCCTGCTCAAGGCTTTGCCGGGCGTAGAAATTGCTCAGCAAAGGCTTGCCTATCGTTAACAGGCAAGCCCGCGGCTCCCACAGATCGACAATTTGTTGTGAGCTGGAAATGACGCGCAAGAACGTGTCGTGACTAAAAGTTCGCCGCATCCCAGGCATCGCCCATGTGCCTGCGCAGCCAGCTTCCGCCAGTCATGGTGGTCGCGATAAAGAGCACGCAAAGGGGGCGGCGAAGGCGTCGCTGCGTCGGTCATGTGGAAGAGGCTTGGGCGGGATGTCACAGATGAGACTGATTCTAATGAGTGCTACATCCAGAAACCAAGGTCTTTTAAGCGCAGCACATGATTGATCACCAGCGGGTTCGGCGCAGTCAATGAGGGAAATCCACCAGATCCTGCAGCACTGCGGCGTGCCGTCGATGGCGAGCGCGTAATGGCTCCATCGGCCATGCACAGTGCTGCGGAGTGAGCGGCATATCGGCACGCTGCTTAAAAATTGGCGGGGGTATTGGCGCTGATGATCTCGGCTTCGTCCTGCCCGATATTGCGGAAGCGGTGAGGTAGCGTTGTGGGGAAGTAGTAACCGTCGCCGGCGTTAAGGATGCTGATCTGGCCATCCACCGTCAGCTCGACGGTGCCGCGCGTCACCAGCCCGCACTCCTCGCCCTGAGCATGAACAATGGGTTCGTCACCGGAACTGGCGCCAGGGGCGTATTGCTCGCGCAGCATACGCATTTGTCGACTCGACACCGATGCGCCGATCAGCAGCAGGCGCAGCCCGTCGCGCCCCAGGTCCGGTTGTTCTGCGGCGCGAAACACGTAGCGCTGTTCCTGTGGAGGCTGGTCGAACGAAAAGAAATCAGCCAGGGTCATGGGAAACCCTTCCAGCAGTTTTTTCAGGGAACTGACCGAAGGGCTGACGCGATTCAACTCAATCAGGGAGATCGTGCCATTGGCGACACCGCTGCGTCTGGCCAGCTCTCGCTGGGACATCTTGTAGCTTTCGCGCACTAACTTGAGTCGTGACCCCGTATCCATGACAGCCCTTTAAAAGCGTGAGGGATCCAGAACCCTGCCGCAGGCGCTTGCCAGCCGGCGTGTACCGTTCCCCCGTTTGAGAGGCGGTGATTAGAGCACGTTTGGCTGCCCCCACCTAGATGACCGTTCGTCGCCATTTTATAAATGGGAATCACTCAGAAAACCGTTTTCACGAAATGTTCACGTCGCAACGTTCAGCCTGCACCTACTCCTTTTGATCCTCTTTAAGCCCGTCTTCCCCAGCGGGCTTTTTTATGCCCGTCATTCAGCAGCATCCTGCGGCGCAAAATTCCTCGAACTCGTGCGCGGGCTTGACATCCAACGAACACGTCATCCGAGGAAATCATCAATGAGCAATGACCACCGCACCCCCGAACCGTCCAACCGCCCGTTCAACGCGCAAGCCACCGATGCTTCCGGCAAGCCAGTAAACGTGGTCCAGCGCGACATCGAAGACCGTGACAACGACACCCGCCTGGTGGACGAGGTGATCACGCCGACCTCCATTCGTACCAAAGAACAGGAAGTGGAAGAATTGCAACGTAAGACGGCTGAGATCGAGCGCAACGTCGCAGACGGCAACTGATTAAGCGCAGTGTAGCGTCCGGTTTTGGGAACGGATTCCCAATGCCGGGTACCGCTCGTTCGTCGCCACACACTGTTGTGCCACATGCACTGGCAGCTCACCAGCCCAGCCAGTGAAGGATGAGACGGACTTATGCGTTTGAATTCGCCGGTCACCCATCAGGAAAAAACCTTCTCCTCCCACGAACGCCTGATTTCGACCACGGATCTGGACAGCCGCATCACTTACTGTAATGACGCCTTCGTGGCCATTAGCGGTTTTACACGAGACGAGCTCCTGGGCCAGCCGCACAATCTCGTTCGCCACCCGGACATGCCACCTTCGGTATTCGCCCATATGTGGGCAACCCTCAAGCAAGGCAAGCCGTGGATGGGCGTGGTCAAGAACCGCAGCAAAAACGGCGACTTTTATTGGGTCAGCGCTTACGTCACACCTATCTATGAAGAGGGCAAGATTGCCGGCTTCGAGTCGGTACGTTCGTTGCCCAGCCGGGATCAGGTTCGGCGGGCTGACGTTTTATATGCGCGGATACGCTCCGGCAAAACGACGGCCTCGTTCATTAGCACGGCGCGGTATTACTTGGCGCGGCAGTTGCCGTTGCTCGCTGCGGCAGCCGTGCTGGGCGTAGGCAACTACGTGCTGCCCGATCATGCAGAGCTGGTGGCGATGCTCTTGACCTTGGTCGGCCTGAGCGCGGTGCTGGAATGGCGCCAGACTCAGACGCTCAAGGCGCTGCTCGACGATCACCCAAAAGCCTTTACTGACCCACTGATTGCGCTGACCTACAGCGACAACCGGGGGCCACAGGCGCGCCTGGACCTGGCGTTGCTCAGTGAAGAGGCCAGGTTGCAGACCGCGCTGACGCGTTTGGTGGATGCCGGTGAAGGGCTCAAACTGCGCGCCGGTCAGTCCGCCAGTCTGTCGCTGCTGCAGGCCCAGGCGCTGGAGCAGCAACGCAGCGAAACCGATCAGTCGGCCACCGCGATTACGCAAATGGCGACGACCATTCAGCAGGGCGCCTATAACGTCCAACACACTGCCCAGGCGGCCCTAGAGGCCGATACCCTCGCGCAGCAAGGTCGCGGCCTGGCGGACGATAGCCTGTCAGCGATTCGGCACATGGCCGATTCGGTGGCGCAAATCGGTCAGGCAGTCGGCGAACTGGCGCAGGCGACTCAATCGATCGGCAGCGTGGTCGAGGTGATCGACTCCATTGCCCAGCAAACCAACCTGCTGGCGCTTAATGCCGCCATTGAGGCAGCGCGGGCCGGGGAGCAAGGCCGCGGGTTTGCCGTGGTGGCCGATGAGGTGCGTTCGCTGGCCTCACGCACCCAGACCTCCACCGAGCAGATTCAGGGCATCATCAGCGACCTGCGTGAAGGCGCCAGCCGCGCAGTCGCCACGGCCACTCGCGGGCAAGCCATGTCGCTGGAAAGCGTGGCCAGCGTCGAGGCCGTCCAGCAGGCGTTGACCGGCATCAGCCACGCGGTGTCGCGGATCACCGGTACTAGCCAGCAAATGGCCGCAGCCTCTGAGCAACAGACCCATGTTGCCGAAAGCATCAATCAGCAGATTCAACGCATTGCCCAGCTATGCGATGAAAGCGCCGAGCAGGCCCGCCAGGGTTCGAGCATCAGTCGCGAACTGGAGCAGATGGCGCAGTACCTTCACAGCCTGGCGGAACGCTTCAATCGCTGAAGCCTGGCCGCGGGGCCTTGTCATCTAGCGCGCTCTACGGGGTAAGGCGTTATGACCTGTCACCGCACCGTCAATCGCTACACGCCCACTAGACCTGATGACCCGGTGCGGTCTGAGGCGCGGTAACCGGCTCGCGAACCCCTCGGCTCGCCGGCATCTGCGGCGTGCTTGTGCAAGCAACGAAATCCTCCTTGCGCAAGACCGTCAATGCGATCAGCGACACCACCCCTGTGCCGATATAGAAATACCAGGGCGAGCTGATATCGCCTGTCTGCTGGATCAGCCAGGTCGAGATCAGCGGCGCGCTGCCGCCGAACACAGCAACAGGGATGTTGTAGGCCACGGCAATCCCGGTGGAACGGATGCGCGTCGGCAGCAGCTCGCTCATGGTGGCGTAGGTTGATGAGGCGTACAGGCCGAACAGAATCGCCACCGCCATCAGCGGCCAGAAGAATGAGGCCGGGGTTGCCGTGGGGGCCGCATCGAAGAACCAGTACATGGCTAATGTCGCCAGCACGCCGACCACCATCAGAAATGGTTTACGCCCGTAACGGTCAGTGAACGCCCCGCCCAATGGCATGACGAGTGCAGCGGCCAGGCTGGCAATGAATACATAGGACAACGTGGTGGCGCTGTCGAATTTGAGAATGCGCGACATGTAGGTCGATGCAAAAGTGAGCACCAGATAGAAAATCGAGCTGTGCAGGGTAATGATGAAGAACACCAGTGTAATCGCCCTCTTCCACTGCCAGACTTCTCGCAACGGCGCCCTGGAGGTTTCTCCCGCGCGTTGCAGCGCAAGGAATTCCGGGCTGTCCTCCAGCCGCAAACGGATGTACATGGAAATCAGCCCCAGAGGACCGGCAATCATGAACGGAATGCGCCAGCCCCAGGCTTGCATCACATCGGCCCCCAGCGCCCAGGTCATGCCATTGGCAACAGCGCCACCCAACAGCAGGCCCAACACCGCCGTAACCATCAACCAGCAGGTCGAAAAACCGCGCCGACCCGGTCCTGCGTATTCAGAGATAAAGCTGGTAATGGTGCCGATCTCTCCGCCCGCGGAAAAACCCTGTAGACAGCGGATGAGGATCAGCAACACCGGAGCGGCCAGCCCAATGGTCGCGTAGGTCGGCAGAAAGCCAAGCAAAAACGTCGAGCCGGCCATCATGACCAACACGGTAATCAGGGTTTTGCGCCGGCCTATCCTGTCGGCCAGCGGTCCGAAGAACAGCCCGCCTAACGGCCGGATGAAGAAGCTCAGGGCAAACGCTGCAAAGCTACTGAGCAAGCTGGTGGTGGGGTTGTCGGAGACGAAGAACGCCTGGCCGATATACACCGCCAGGAAGCCGTAGACGCCATAGTCATACCATTCGATCAGGTGTCCAGAGATCGCCCCGATAAAAGCCCGGCGCCGCTGCCGAGCGGGATTGTGCTGTTGAGTTGCCATTTTGTATTCCCTTACTTTTTGTTATTCAAAAAAACATCCATGCGCCACGGTTGCGGCCACGGTACAGCTCAGTCATGCGAGGGTTGCGCCGCCCTCCTTCAGCCATGCGCGCAGCTCGGTTTTGAGCACCTTACCGTAGCTGTTCTTTGGCAGTTCGGCACAGAACACGTACTTTTTCGGTTTTTTGAAAGATGCCATCCGTGAGACGAACCAGCTATTAAGGACATTCTGATCCACATTGGCCGGGTCGCGCGCCACCACGAAGGCCACCACCGACTCGCCCCACTCAGCATCTGCCTGACCGACGACACACACTTCAAACACGCCTGGATGGGTGGCGAGTACCTCCTCGACTTCACGGGGGTACACGTTGCTGCCCCCGGAAATGATCACGTCCTTTGAGCGATCGGTCAGAGTCAGGCAGCCATCGCTATCCAGATAGCCGATATCGCCAGTGAACAACCAGCCATCTACCAGGGTCTCGCGCGTTGCCGCTTCGTTGCGCCAGTAACCTTGCATCACCGTTGCGCCGCGCACGGCAATTTCTCCCACGTGACCCTCGGCGACGGCATTGCGCTCGGTATCCACGACCTTGATCTCGACGCACGATTGCGCCATGCCCACCGACGCCACCCAATGCGCCCACTTGGGGTTCTGTCGGTCGGCAATCGCCTCGCGGCTCAGCGCGGTAACGGTCATCGGGCTTTCACCCTGACCGTAGATCTGAATCAGACGCGGGCCAAACACTTCCACGGCCTCGCGCAGATCGGCAACATACATCGGTGCTCCGCCGTAGATAACGCTCTTAAGGCCTTCTCCGGCATACCGTTGTTGCCTTGCTTCTTCCACCATGCGCTTGACCATCGTTGGCGCGGCAAACAGGGAAACCTGCTTGAGGCTGCGGGCGAGGTCAAACAACTCGGCCGCCTTGAACCCACGAGAATCGGGCACCACATGCCGTGCGCCGCAACGCACGTGAATGAAGTTGTACAGCCCGGCGCCATGTGACATGGGCGCTGCGTACACCACCGCATCCTCGGCGCTGACCTGATCGACATCCAGCGGGTAGCACAGCGACATCGCCATCAGGTTGCCATGGGAAAGCATGACGCCCTTGGAACGGCCAGTGGTGCCGGATGTGTAAAACAACCAGGCCAGATCAGCGGCGTTTCGCGACACGGGATGGGCCAGCTCGGTTGAATCAGCCTCTGGCGCGGCCAGGTCGAACGAGCCCAGCGCCGCCAGTTCACGGCACTCCTGGGGCAATTCACTGGCCGCGAACACGCTGCCGTCATCGGTGAAGATCAGCCGTGCCTGCGCGTTGTCGGCGATCCACCCGGCTTCGCTCGCGTGCAGCTTGCAGTTGATCGGCACGGCCACCGCACCTATCCACCAGATCGCGTAAAACAGCTCCAGGTATTCGCAGCAGTTCTTCATGAACAGCGCCACCCGGTCGCCAGCTTCCACGCCGTACTCATCGCGCAGCTGCAACGCGCGCAGCCTGGCACGTCGGGCAAACGCTGCGTAGTCGGCCACTTCCACATCGCCCCGCAGCAACGCCGGGCGTCCAGGCCAGCGGTGTGCCGCTTCATTCAACCAGTTGGCGATATTCATCCTCAGGCTCTGCGCGCTTGCAATACGGTGGCGTAGTTGGCCACAGCCATACCGCCCATATTAAACAGCAATCCAAATTCGGCGGCAGGGGCTGCAACGCCAATGGGATCACCCGTCAATTGATGAAATGCCAATGCATGCATCGAAACCCCGGTGGCGCCCACCGGGTGCCCCTTGGCCTTCAGGCCGCCCGACAGATTCACCGGCAGACGCCCGCCCGCCTGTACGATACCGTCATCCAGGGCGCGATGCCCTTCGCCCTTTGGCGCAAGGCCCATGGCCTCGTAGATCAACAGCTCGGCGATGGTGAAACAATCATGCACTTCGGCAAAACCGATGTCCGCCAGGGTCGTGCCCGACTTACGCAACGCCGTGTGAATCGCCCGCTGCGGGCCTTCGAACGCGAGAATGTCGCGCTGCGCGATGGGCAGGACATCGTTGACCTGGCAGGTGCCGCGGATCAGTACCTCCCGACGAAATTCCCGCGCGCGTTTAGGCGATGCCAGGACGATCGCCGCCGCACCATCGCTGATCAGCGAGCAGTCGCTCAATCGCAGGGGCGCGGCGATCAAGGGGTTGCTCTCGGAAACGTTATTGCAATGCTCGAAGGTCATCACCTTGTGCATCTGCGCCAGCGGGTTGCTCATGGCGTTGGCATGGTTCTTCGCCGCGATGGCGGCCATGGTCGACAGCGGGCTTTGATAGCGGCTTTGATAATGCCCGGCAGCAATACCGAACAGCTGCGGAAAGCTCAAGCCGGCCTCTTCCGCGCCATGCTGGTAACCGGCGCCAGCGAGTGCCTGGGTGACCTGTGCCGTGGAATTGGACGTCATCTTTTCCGCGCCAACCACCAGCACCAGCTCGGCAGCCCCGCTCAGGATTGCATTGATACCCGCCTGCACTGCGGCAGAACCGGATGCACAGGCATTTTCGCAGCGGGTCGCGGGTTTGAAACGCAGGGCGGGATCAGCCTGCAGCACCAGCGAGGCGGGGAAACCGTCGGCAACCAGGCCCGAATTGAAATGCCCGAGAAAAATCGCGTCGATTTGTGCGGCATCAATCGCGGCATCCTGCAGCGCCTGACGGCTGACCTGAACGATCAGGTCCTCAAGGGTCATGTTGTCCAGACGCCCAAAGCGGGTGTGACCGGCGGCGACGATGGATACGCTGTCATTGGCCATTTTATTTCTCCTTATGGTCAGGCGTTCCTTACAATGGCCCACGACAAACCACGCACGCCAGTTCGTACAACTACGTATATGGATGAGTAGTCGATCGACCGATATTGGGTTGCACTTAGGACAAGTAAACAGCGAGAAAGGACGATGAACCGCGAATCGGATCAACTAAAGGATATCGAGCGACTGGCATTCCAGGTGTCCCCGGCGCCCCATGTGATCACCGGCAATCGTCGGATGCTGGACTTCAACGAAGCTTTCCTGAGCCTGTTTGGCTACGAGCGCCACGACCTTGCCGAGCAGCTGATTCTGAAGCTTTACCCCTCACGCGCCGACTACCAGGCCATCGGTGAGCGCAGCCTGAGCTGGCTTCGCAATGCCCATAACGGCGCTTATAGCGATGAACGCTTCATGCAGCACCGTAGCGGCGAGGTATTCTGGGCGCGCGCCAATGGCTACACCCTCACCCCCGACGACCCCTTCCTACTGATGGTCTGGCATTTCGAGCGCATGGACCGCACCTTTCGACCCACCGTCAACCTGACACCAAGGGAGCGCGAGATCTCCGCGCACATCGTCAACGGGCTGACCTGCAAGGAGGTCGCACGCAAACTCTGCATTTCCCATCGCACGGTCGAAGTGCACCGCGCCCGGCTAATGAAAAAACTGCAGGCCAGAAACAGCGCTGAGCTGGTGTCCAGGATCATCGTTCTGCGCTAGATCGCCGAGACGAAAAGCCACCTCGCCAGTGCGGTTCGCACGGAGAGTGGCGATCTGAGGCATGCGCAATGCCGTGGTTTCAGGCCTCGTCGGGTTTGAGCAGGGACTTCACCGTCTCTACCACCATGTGGATGTCAAACGGCTTGTCGAACACCTGCACGAACAGATCAGGCCGTGCCAGGCCCAGGTGCGCCTGGGCACCGCTCATCAGCAACACAGGCACCGAATGCAGCGACTTGTGTGCGCGCACGGCCTCGGCAAACTCGATACCGTTCATCCCCGGCATCATATAGTCGGTGATGATCAGCTGTGGCTTTTCCCGCTCCAGGATGCTCAAGGCACGCTGCCCGCTACCGGCGGTCACCGTCAGATAACCTTCGTCCTCGAGCGCGAAGCTCAGCACGTCAGCAATCAGGTATTCGTCGTCGACGATCAATATCGTGGTCATGACGCTCTAGGTCCGCTCGACCCGCCGGGAGCGCGATCTGGGCCGCGATCAATACGTGTGGGTGGTATCACCAAGGGCATGGAAATGAACCTTTTTCACGTCAACACCCTGATCACCGAAAAAAAGTTCCAGTGAAGCAGGATCGTAGGGATTGTCCCTTACTTTAAGAATGGACAGCTGGCGTTTAAGTTCAGCCGGTTCCTGAACGAAACGCAGCACCAAAAGGTTGTCGACAATGCTCGACAGATCAGGGGCAGGCGCATCGACCTCTCCACCCAGCAAACCGCGCACTTCCCAGGTGGCAACCACCGTAACACCGCGAGCGCGCAACTCACTCATGAGCGCGGCGTAAAGGTCAAGCACGCGCGTCTTGTCCGCCGCGGCTCGAAACATCCCACCCAGGCTGTCGAGAAATACGCGCTTGATGCGCTTGTCTTGGACGACCTGCAGCAGGTTCAGCGCCAGCTTGTCGATCAGCTCGGTGGTATTGGAGTTCCACATGATCGACAGCGCGCCTGACTGCTCGAGCCCCGCCAGGTCTACCCCCAGCGCCGCCGCCTTCATGCGCAGGCGCTGCGGCGACTCGTAGAAACCGAAGTGCAGCCCCGGTTCCTCGACGCTGGATTGACCGAGAAAGCTGATACCGGTAGACGTTTTGCCAGCACCCGAAGGCCCCATCAGCAACGTGACGGACGATGCCACCAAACCGCCACCGATCAACGGGTCCAGCCCGGCAAGCCCGCTGGGGACCAGGGTGAGCTGATCGCTGTCGCGCATCGAGGAGTGGGTGACCGTGCTTTCCAGCCGCGGATAAACCACCAGACCGTCGTCGGTGATCTCACACTCATGGGAGCCGGGAATCGCCCCGCTGCCACGGGTCTTGCGCATCTTGATGCGGCGCACGGACTTGGTGCCTACCAGTTCTTCGCCCAGTTCGATCACGCCATCAACCATCGTATGTTCCGGGCTACCGTCGTCCAGCTGTGAGCTGGTGAGAAAGAATACCGTGCAACCGGCGAATGCTGCATGCCCCTGCAATTCGGAGATGAAACGCTTGGTATTGATTGGCGAATCCGCCCTGGAGCGAGCGTTCAGCAGGCCGTCGAGAATCATCACCGTGGATTTCTGCCGCACGATTTCGCGGCGCAGCAGCTTGACCACTTCGTCCAGGCCGTCGCTTTCCATGGTGTCGAAAGCGCTGACGAACTGGATCTGATCGCCGATCCTGTCCTTGTCGAAGAAGCTCAAGGTCGAGAGAAACTGGAACAGCCGCTCATGAGGCTCGGCCAGCAATGTGGCGAACAGTACGCGGCCGCCGTCACGGGCGTGATTGAAACCGATCTGGTTGGCCAGGATAGTTTTGCCAGAGCCGGGGCGACCCTGAATGATATAAGAAGACCCGGCGACAAAGCCGCCCTTCAGCAGCTGATCCAGCCCCTGAATTCCGCTCTGAAGGCGTCTTAGCTGGTTCAAATGTACTTCCTCCGCCAGTGATCGTCAGCGGTGCGAGCGATGCGCACGACGAAAGTGCGCATTCTTCCGCGTTTGGCGGCGCATTCCAAGAACAATCATCATCGGTGACGAATAGCTAGCAACTGCACGAGGAAAGGGACTGTGGTTACAAAGCCTGAACGGAACCTGCCTGTTCTTCGACACAGCCATCGGTTTCAGCTTTGGATTGCTCGCTGCGGCGCTCCGGGTCATCGGGTCATCGGGTTTGATCGGTGCCGACAAGGGATACTCGGGTGTATCGTCGGTCGGATTGACGCGGTCTTGATCGGCCGCCGGGGATTTCGTGCTCATGGCCACTGGCTCCTGTGGTGAATGCACAAGGTTGGAGTGCGCCGAGCGAGGGACGTGCATTTTTTTGATGAGCGCCAGGTCGTGTCAGTTCCGAACGGATGAAGCACCGGCGGGCCTTGCGCCTCATTCGCCATTGCCCTACCGCAGTTCCTGTGGCAAAGCGGCTTGCTGGCGGCAGAGCCTGCAAGATCGCTAGCGATCGCAAGCTTGATTGCTACAGGGCTGGGCGAGCTTGCCATCAGCTCAAGCCGCCAGGCAGCGCTCCTGAATTTCCAGCCCTTCATTTAATACCTCCGGCTCGAGGGTCAAGGAAGGCAACGGGGCATTGCGCGAAGGACTGATCCCGCACCGGGAGGGTGCGCTGCACCGGCCTGATGCACGCGCTGCCTGTGTAGTTACCAACGGTTAGACGGAAAATGCGCGTCGCTGGCTGCCCCAACTGAACCACTGCCGGTTATTTTTGAATCATTGCAACCGAAATGCGCCGATCCCGGTCGCTTTAGCCTTCCACCTGCGGCGAATGACCACGTCCGGCGAATGAATCAATTGAATCATTTCGAATATTTTTGGCACAAGCGTTGCAATTTCACCTGCAACTTCGCTTTTAGGTGATATGCCGAATGGATCGCGATTTGCTCTGCAGCCAGCTTAAGCAACAGTTCGAGCGCTTTCCTCGGCAGGAGCGCACGGCCGCCAGTTTCATTCTCGATAACCCCCACGAAATCGCCGTGATGTCGATGCGCGACATCGCCCGCCTGGCCAATGTCCCGCCCTCCACCATGACTCGCCTGGCCAAGCGCCTGGGCATGACCGGCTATGACCAGTTGCGTGAATTGTTCATCGATTCGCTGCGCGGGCAGAACAGCGCTTACGGCTCCCGTGCTCACGATCTGGTGGAACTCAAGCAACGGGTCGGCGAGCAGCGGGTGATTCAGGACATGGCCAACAACGCCATCGAGCAGATCCAGTCGATGTGCAGCAACGACAACCTGCGCGCCATCTCCCGCGCCGTGGCCCTGCTCGCCGGGGCACGCCAGGTGTATTGCCTGGGCATGCGTTCCTCGTTCGGCGTGGCCTTCCAGTTTTCCCATGTGGCGTCCTATTTCGCCAGGAACGTGAGGCTGGTCGAAGGCGCCGGCGAAAGCGGTGTCATGTCGATCATCAACCAGACCACGCCCAAGGATGTCGCACTGGTGTGCAGCCTGCCGCGCTACTCCCGCCGGTTGATCACCCTGACCAACTATCTGCATCAGCAAGGCGTGCGCATCATCACCATCACCGACAGCCTGACCTCACCCACCGCGAGGCTGGCGGCCGAGAGCATCATCGTGAAAAACCAGACCCCGTCGTTCTACGACACCATCGTCCCGGCCATGCTGGTCAGCGAGATGCTGGTGGCGTTGATGTCGGCCGCCTCCACCCAGGACATAGAAGCCTCGGTCACCCACACCGAAGAAAAACTGCTCGCCCTGGGCGAGTGGTGGGACCTGGGCTGAACCCTTTCAACGCCTGCCTTTACAGCTGTTTCGAATCATTCATCTACCGGAGCGTCCTGATGAAAACCAGATCGTGCAAGCCGTTGCGCAAAACCCTTCTCGTCGCGGGCCTGTTTGCGGGGCTCAGCGCCCTGCTCTGCTGCAGCGTCAGCCAGGCTGGTGAAGCGCTCGACCACATCCTCAAAAGCAAGCAGCTGCGCGTCGCCGTGCCCGTGGACTACCCGCCCTACGGCTATGTCGGACCGGACATGGTGCCGCAAGGGCTGGACATCGACGTCGCTAACCTGATGGCCAGGCAGTTGGGCGTGAAGCTGCAACTGGTGCCGGTGACCGCCCCGAACCGGGTGGCCTACATTCAGTCCGGCAAGGCCGACTTCACCATTTCTTCCCTGGGCAAGACGCCTGAGCGCGAGAAGGTCATCGACTACAGCATCGCCTATTCACCGTTCTTCGATGCGGTGTTCGGCAAAACCGATCTGCCCGTCAAAACCATGGCCGAAATGGCCGGCAAGACCGTTTCGGTGACCCGTGGTTCGATGCAGGATCGCGAGCTGACCGACATGGCGCCCGAGGCGATCACCAAACGCTTCGAAGACAACAACAGCAGCATATCGGCGTTTCTGTCCGGCCAGACGCAGATGGTCGCCATCGGCACCACCGTGGCTGCTGCGCTAAAGCAGAAAAACCCGAACATGGACATTGCGCTCAAGGTGGTGCTGTCCAACGCGCCCAATTACATCGGCATGAACAAGGCCGAGCCTGAGCTGCGCAACAAGGTCAACGAGATCATTCGCCAGGCCAAGGCTGACGGCACGCTGGATGCGATTTCGCAAAAATGGCTGGGCGCCCCGGCAGGCGAGCTTCCGGAATAAACATGAGTAACCTGACCCCCTTCCTGGTCACGATGGCGCGCTGGAGTGCGGGCCTGCAACTGGCGGACATCCCGCCAGCGGTGCAGGACGCCGCCAAGCGTTGCCTGATCGACACCCTGGGTGTCGCGCTGGCGGGCAGCCACAGCAACGTGGCTGAGCAGGCGCGTACGGTGGCCGGTCTGTGTGCCGCGAAAGGCGATGCTGCAGTGCTCGGCCAGCGTCATGGCCTGTCCGCCTCGGCTGCGGCTTTCGTCAATGCCACTGCGGCGCATGCGCTGGATTTCGATGACAACTGCTATCCCGGCTTCGTCCACGGTTCAGCGTTGATCATGCCTGCCGCGCTGGCGGTGGCACAGATGCGCGATCTGAGCGGCGCGCAGCTGCTTGCCGCGTTCGTCGTCGGTGCCGAATGCGAATACGCGCTGGCAAAAGCGTTAACCCGGCAGGTCTACGATCGCGGCTGGTGGACCACCGGTGTGCTTGGCGTCGTCGGCGCCTGCGCTGCCGCCAGTCACGCCTTGGGCCTGAATGCGGAACAGACCGCAGCTGCACTGGGCATCGCCCTTTGCGGCACCGGTGGCATGAAGGCCGGTTTCGGCAGCGACGCCAAGATGCTACTGGCCGGCCGCAGCAGCGAGGCCGGTGTCATTGCCGCGTGGCTGGCCGCTCACGGCAGCAGTGGGCCGCAGTCAGTGGTCGAGCATGAGCAAGGCCTGGCAGCGATGTTCAATGGCGGGCTGCTCAAGCCTTCGCTCACCCTGGGCAGCCGCTGGAGCCTGATCATGCCCGGCGTCGATATCAAGCGCGTGCCCGTGTGCCTGTCTGCACACGCAGCGGTCGATGCCCTGCGCGAGATGTTCGCCGCTGGCGATATCAACGTGGCCGATATCGGCGAAATCGTCTGCGATGTGCCACCGATCGTGATCCAGAATCTGATCCATGACACCCCTGTAACACGCCAACAGGCGCAGTTCAGCATGCCCTTCGCCCTGGGCGGCACGGCACTGTTGGGCGACATCACGCTCGCTTCACTTGACCCGGACGTGCTCGCCCGCGCTGATCTGCAGCAACTGATGCGCAGCGTGCGCATGTGCAGCAGCGAGCGCTGGCAACCGGCGTTGCTTGAAACGGCCCCCGAAGGCGCCTGGGTCAGGGTCGTGCGCCGCGACGGCAGCAGTGTCGAGCGCTTCTGCGCCATGCCGCTGGGCTCTGCTGCCAGGCCGCTGTCCGGAGCACAGCTGCACGACAAATTCATGCACTGCGCCAGCCAGGTCTTGCCTGTTTTGCGGGCGCAGCGCCTGTTCGATGACCTGCTGCGTCTGGAACAGCTTGCGCAGGTGCGCAGCCTGCTTACCTGCGAAGCACTCACCGTGGATACGACCGAATCATGACCCTCGATTTTTCCGTGGTACTCAAGCAATGGCCGCTGCTGCTCGACGGCCTGCTGCTAACCGTATTGCTGACCCTGGTGGCGGCGCTGTTCGGCACGGTGCTGGGCATTGCCTGCGGCGTCATTCGCAGCAAGGGTCCGCGGTGGGCGCGATGGTCGGTGGGCACCTACGTGGAGCTGATCCGCAACACGCCATTCATCATCCAGCTGTTCTTCATCTTCTTCGGTCTGCCGGGGCTGGGCCTGAAGATGACCGCGTTGACCGCCGCCATTCTGGCCAACGTGGTTAACCTGGGTGCCTACGTCAGCGAAATCGCCCGCTCCGGCATCGAGGCCACTCCCCACGGCCAGATCGAAGCTGCCGAGAGCCTGGCGCTGGATCGCTGGCAGATCTTCACCCGGGTGATCCTGCCGCCGGCGCTCAAACGCGTATGGCCGGCGTTGGTCGGGCAGATGGTGATCATCATGCTCGGCTCGGCGGTGTGCAGCCAGATTTCGGCTGAAGAGCTGTCTTACGCGGCCAACCAGATCGCCAGCAATTCGTTTCGCAATTTCGAGACCTACATCGTCGCCGCGACAATATACCTGCTGCTCTCCATTGCCCTGCGCCGCCTGCTGAACTGGGTCGGCCCGCGCTTTATCTTCGGTCGCTGAGGTTCAGCCATGTACGAGTTCACCTTGTGGGACATCGCGCGCAACCTGCTGCTGGCGGCGCGCTGGACCGTCGGCCTGTCGTTGATCGCGTTCATCGGCGGTGGGTTGGTCGGCGGTTTGCTGGTGCTATTGCGGCTGACCGGCACGCGCATGCTGCGCCGGTTGATCATGCTCTACGTGCAACTGTTTCAGGGCACGCCGCTGCTGTTGCAACTGTTTCTGGTGTATTTCGGCCTGTCGATGTTCGGCATCGAGACCACCGCACTGGTGGCCGCATCGATTTGCCTGACGCTCTACGCCAGCGCTTATCTGAGCGAAATCTGGCGCGGAAGCCTCGAGTCCATCGACCACGGCCAGTGGGAAGCGGCCAGCAGCCTGGCCCTGAGCTTCGGCGAGCAACTGCGCTACGTCATCGTGCCTCAAGCCTTGCGCGCCGGCATCGCGCCGACCGTGGGATTCATGGTGCAGGTGGTCAAGGCCACGGCGCTGACCTCGGTCATCGGCTTCGTGGAAATGACCCGTGCCGGGCAAATCATTACCAACGCGACCTTTCAGCCGTTTTTGATCTACGGCTCGGTGGCGCTGATGTACTTCGCCCTGTGCTTTCCGCTGTCGCTGTACAGCCGCCGCCTTGAACACACACTTCGCCGATAAGGGCCTTCGCACATGACTCAGCCACATCAGAACGACGCCCGGGCAGCCTTCGCCCTGGTCGACATACGCGGCCTGCGCAAACGCTTCGGCGACAACGAAGTGCTCAAGGGCGTGAACCTGCAGATCGCGCGCAAGGAAGTGGTTTGCATCATCGGCAAGAGTGGTTCGGGCAAGAGCACCCTGTTGCGATGCCTCAACGGCCTGGAACGGTTCCAGGACGGCTCGGTCAACGTCGATGGCCAGCCGATTCGCCCCGACAACCGCCAGGCCCTGCGCGAGCTGCGGCAGAACGTCGGGATGATCTTCCAGGGCTTCAACCTGTTCCCGCACCTGACGGCCGGGCAGAACGTCATGCTCGCCCCGCGCCTGGTGCAAAAAACCTCCGGCGTCGACGCCGAACGTCAGGCGCGTAAGCTGCTGGCGAGAGTCGGCCTGGCCGAACGCTTCGACTATTTCCCCGACCAGCTATCCGGCGGTCAACAACAGCGTGTGGCGATTGCCCGCTCGCTGGCGATGAACCCGCAAGTGCTGCTGTGCGACGAGATCACCTCGGCGCTGGACCCCGAGCTGGTGGGCGAAGTGCTGCAGGTGGTCGAGGGCCTGGCGGCCGAAGGCATGACGCTGATCATGGTCACCCATGAGATGGCCTTCGCCAGGCGCGTCAGCGACCGGGTGATCTTCATGCATCAGGGTCAGGTCCACGAATCAGGCCCGCCGCAAGCACTTTTCGACAACCCGCAGACCGTCGAGCTGCGACGCTTTCTTTCTCTGGATCACTGACCGCGTGACCGGCCGCTCGCGCCGCGCGTGAACCTTACCTACTCAGGAGACACTCATGGATTTCCCGTTGACCGTTGCCCCGTCGAAAAAGCACCAGAGCTTTCTGTGGTCGCCCATCTGTACCGACCTCGATCAGCTCGACGCTCACGTTGCCATCCTCGGCATCCCCTACGGCAAGGCCTATGTCGCCGAGCACATCAGCAACGACCAGAGCAAGGCGCCAGACGCCATCCGCGCCATGAGCGACCGGATCTGTCGCGCCCTGCACCACTACGATTTCGACGTCGGCGGACCGATTTACGACAACCGCGCGCTGAAGGTGGTGGACTGCGGCAACGTGCCCGCTGACCCGAGCGACCTGAACGGCACCAGCCTGCGAGCCGAACAAGCGGTGCGCAAGATTCTCGATGCCGGCGCGCTGCCGGTGATCCTTGGCGGCGATCACAGCATCCCGATCCCCGTGCTGCGCGCTTACGCAGGGCGCGGCCCGATCACACTGATTCATATCGACGCACACCTGGACTGGCGCGACGAGATCAACGGCGTTCGCGATGGTCTGTCCAGTCCTATCCGCCGTGCTTCGGAAATGGAGCATATCGGCGAGATATTCCAGATCGGCCTGCGTGCTCAAGGCAGCGGTCGTCCAGCGGATTTCCAGGCAGCAGTGGATTACGGCGCGCACCTGATCACTGCCTACGATGTACACGACAACGGCATGCAATCGGTGCTCGACCAGATCCCCGAGGGCGGCAACTTCTACCTGACCATCGACGCCGACGGCCTTGATCCTTCGATCATGCCGGGGGTGGCGGGCCCGGCGCTGGGCGGCATTACCTATGTGCAGATTCGCCAGTTGATTCACGGCCTGGTGAAGAAAGGCAAGGTGGTGGGCATGGACATCGTCGAAATCACCCCGTCCATCGACGTCAACAACATCAGCTGCATCACTGCAGGGCGGCTGATCGTCAACCTGATCGGCGCCGCCGTGCGCGCGGACTACTTCGACGCCCCGCCCTTGTAAACGCCCTCACCGGCTCCCGAACCCGCGCCACGGACGGCGCTTGCCTCATTAGATATTCAGGTCACGATTATGCCGACTCATACCCGCATCAGAATGTTCAACACCAAGGACACCTACCCCAACCAGTCGCTGGACAACGATTTGTGCCAGGCGGTCCGCGCCGGCAACACCGTTTACGTACGCGGCCAACTGGGCACTGACTTCGATGGCAACCTGATCGGCCTCGGCGACGCCCGGGCACAGGCCGAGCAAGCCATGAAGAATGTCAAACAACTGCTGGAGGAAGCTGGCAGCCAATTGCAGGACATCGTCAAGATCACCATCTACCTGATCGACCCTCGCTACCGCGAAGAGGTCTACCGTGAAGTGGGGAAATGGCTCAAAGGCGTCTTCCCGATCTCCACGGGCCTGGTCGTAGCAGCGTTAGGGCAGCCTCAATGGTTGATGGAGATCGATGTGATTGCGGTGATCCCTGACGAAGGTCTGGCCTGACCCACCCATTCGCCACTGTCGCACGCCTCCAGAGGCGCCTACAAAGATCGCGTTAACTTCAAATCCTCTAATTGCGCCGGGCAGCAGAAAGGTGACCCGGCGCCCCCCACTAATAAGGCATATACGCCTTCACGCCTATACTTCTCAAATCTCGCCAACAAACCGCTGACAAAATAGTCACAACAGCGATCCACCGCCATCAACTACCCCACCCCCTAACTTAAAAGCACCCAGCCACCCAACACCGCACCTGCTTGACGTTTAATTGCGTAGATATTCATGTGGTAAACGTTTGATACCGACGAAATGCGGGCCTACAACTCTGCCGATTTTCAGTATTCGTTCAGCTTCGTCGGCGTACGCTCTCGCTGCATACGTAACAATATGAGACAGGCACCGCGAACACCTTGAAGACGTTGCTGCTGCAGGCTAAGGCCCAAAATACGGGTTCAAAAAAAGCGGCGCATCAGCATAGTGCGGCTATATGCCTTTTCCATTGCTGATCGCATAAACAAACATCAACTGTCCGGCATACCGTGCCTCCATGAAAAAACAACACCTTATAAACGCAGATTTCATCATCAAGCGTCTATTGTTCTAACACCACTACTGCCGGAGCATGCCAGTCTTTCGACCGGACAACGACTGAGTAATAAAGAAGTCCAGCTACGCGAAACAACCGATTCCCGTAGTACAACCAACGTGACAGATTTAATTCAATAACACGCACACTATTTTTGGTGAGGCATGCGCCTACTTACGCGCTTCTGAAACCCGATGAGTGGCCGGAGGATGTACATGAGTCAGGACTTTCTGCCGTTTTCCCGCCCAAGCATGGGCGACGAGGAAGTCGCTGCGGCGACCCGCGTACTGCGCTCCGGGTGGATCACCACCGGCCCCGAATGCCAACGGCTCGAACAACGGTTCGCCGAACGTTGCGGCGCACAGCAGGCCGTCGCGTTGTCATCGGCCACCGGCGCTATGCACATCACGCTGCTTGCCCTGGGCATCGGTCCCGGTGATGAGGTCATCACCCCTTCGCAGACCTGGGTGTCCACTGCCAATATGATCTGCCTGCTCGGCGCAACCCCGGTGTTCGTTGATGTCGACCGCGACACCCTGATGACCGATGCGGCGCGTATCGAGCAAGCAATCACTCCACGCACCAAGGCCATTATCCCGGTGCATTACGCCGGTGCCGCCTTCGACCTCGATCCGCTGCATGCCCTGGCCGAACGCCACGGCATCGCGGTGATAGAGGACGCCGCCCACGCCGCAGGTACGTATTACAAGGGGCGAGCTATCGGCGCCAAAGGTACGGCGATCTTCTCCTTTCACGCCATCAAGAACATGAGCTGCGCCGAGGGCGCCATGTTCGTCAGCGATGATGCAGCGCTGGCCGACCGGGTGCGCCGCCTGAAATTCCATGGCCTGGGCGTCGACGCCTACGACCGCCTGACCCACGGGCGCAAACCGCAGGCTGAAGTCATCGAGCCGGGCTTGAAGTACAACCTGGCCGACCTTAATGCCGCCATTGCCCTGGTGCAGCTGGAACGGCTGGAGGCAATCAACGCCCGTCGTACCGAACTGGCCAACCGGTACCTGAAGCGCCTGGCCGGCAGTCCGGTGCTGCCGCTGGCGCAACCGCACCATGTTCAGCAACACGCCTGGCACCTGTTCATCCTACGGATCGACCCCCAGCGCTGCGGTGTGGACCGCGACACGTTCATGAAGGCCATGCAGGCGCAGAACATAGGCACCGGCATTCACTTCATCGCCACTCACTTGCACAGCTACTACCGCCACCGCTTCCCCGGCGTGCGCCTGCCCGACACCGAATGGAATTCGTCTCGCCTGTGCTCCATCCCGCTGTTTCCGGACATGACCTTCGCCGATGTCGAGCGTGTGGTCAGCGCTATTGAATCGATTGTGGAAGCCCGCTGATGAAACCGTATCCCATCCACCGCGTGTCGATCGTCATACCGGTCTATAACGAAGAGCAGAGCCTGCCGGAATTGCTGCGCCGCACCGAGGCAGCTTGCGCGCAACTGAGCGTACCGGCGGAAATCATCCTGGTGGACGATGGCAGTCGCGACAATTCCGCCGAGATCCTGCTGGATGCGAGCCAGCGGCCAGGCAGCCCGGTCGTCGCGGTGATCCTGAACCGCAACTACGGTCAGCACGCAGCGATCATGGCCGGTTTCGGCCAGTGCCAGGGCGACCTGGTAATCACTCTCGATGCCGACCTGCAGAACCCGCCCGAAGAAATTCCACGCCTGGTCCAGCTCGCCGAACAGGGCTACGACGTGGTCGGCACGGTGCGTGGCCACCGGCAGGATTCAGCCCTGCGTCGTTGGCCGTCGAAACTGATCAACCTGGCCGTGCAGCGCTCTACCGGTGTCGCCATGACCGACTACGGCTGCATGCTGCGCGCTTACCGGCGCAGCATCGTTGAGGCCATGCTCGCATGCAGCGAGCGCAGCACGTTCATCCCGATTCTGGCCAACAGCTTCGCCCGTCACACCACCGAAGTGGTGGTCACCCATGCCGAACGCGAGCATGGCGAATCCAAATACAGCGCCATGAAGCTGATCAATCTGATGTTCGACCTGATCACCTGCATGACTACCACACCCTTGCGGCTGCTGAGCATCCTCGGATTCAGCATGGCAGCCATGGGCATGCTGTTTGCCATGGTGCTCATCGTACTGCGCTTGATGTTTGGCGCGGCCTGGGCTGGCCACGGCACGTTCGTGCTATTCGCCGTGCTGTTCGTGTTCACCGGCGGGCAGTTCATCGGCATGGGCCTGTTGGGTGAGTACCTGGGCCGCATGTACAGCGACGTGCGCGCCCGCCCCCGCTACTTCATCGAAAAAGTCGCGCGCAGCAACCCGTCCGCTGCGACCGACTGCGCCAATTCTCCTGCTCCCGTTTGCAGCTCTCCATTTCACAGCAAGGTCGCCCCATGAGCCTTAAAGCCGTTGTTTTTGCCTATCACGATATCGGTTGCGTCGGGATCGAAGCCCTGCTCAATGCCGGCTACACGATCTCGGCGGTGTTCACCCATGCCGACGACCCCAAGGAGAAGACATTCTTTGGTTCCGTAGCGCAGCTGTGTGCGCAACACGACATCCCGGTGCACGCTCCCGAGGATGTCAATCACCCGCTGTGGATCGAGCGCATCGGCAAGCTGGCGCCAGACTTCATTTTCTCCTTCTATTACCGCCATCTGCTCAGCGAACAGCTATTGGCCTGCGCGAAAAACGGCGGCTTCAACCTGCATGGATCGCTGCTGCCGCGCTACCGGGGCCGCGCTCCGGCCAACTGGGTGCTGGTCAACGGCGAAAGCGAAACCGGAGTGACCCTGCATCGCATGGTCAAACGCGCCGACGCAGGTGCCATCTTCGCGCAGCAGCGGGTCGCCATCAGCGCCGCCGACAGTGCGTTGACCCTGCACGCCAAGCTGCGCAACAGCGCTGCCGATCTGCTCGCCGATGCCCTGCCGTTGCTGGCCACGGGGCAATTGCCCGGCGTGGAACAGGACGAATCCAAAGCCAGCTATTTCGGCCGCCGAAGCGCCGCCGACGGCTTGATCGACTGGCAGCGACCGGCCTGCGGCCTGTACAACCTGGTACGTGCCGTGACCCAGCCCTACCCCGGGGCGTTTTGTGCGGTGGGCGAACACAAGCTGATCGTCTGGGGTGCCAGGGTCCAGGCGGGCAACGGCGGCCAAGCACCCGGAACGGTCATCAGTTGCGAACCGTTGCGCGTCGCCTGCGGCGAAGACTCGCTGCTGATCACCGCCGGTCAGCGTGGCGACGACGGACTGTACCTGAGCGGCCCGCAGCTGGCCCGCGAGTTCGGCCTGGTGCCCGGCGCGCGCCTGCTAGGCAGTGACAAGCGCCGTGCGCTGCGGCGCACCCGGGTACTGATCCTGGGCGTCAACGGCTTCATTGGCAATCATCTGTCCGAGCGCCTGCTGCAGGATGAGCGCTACGAGATTTTCGGCATGGACATCGGCTCGGATGCCATCGAGCGACTGCGCAGCCATCCCAATTTCAACTTCATCGAAGGCGACATCAGCATCCACACCGAGTGGATCGAATACCACATCAAAAAATGCGACGTGGTGCTGCCGCTGGTAGCCATCGCCACGCCCATCGAATACACGCGCAACCCGCTGCGGGTGTTCGAGCTGGACTTCGAGGAAAACCTGAAGATCGTCCGCTACTGCGTCAAGTACAACAAACGCGTGATTTTCCCCTCGACCTCGGAAGTCTATGGCATGTGCCAGGACCCCAGCTTCGATGAAGACACCTCAAACCTGATCGTCGGCCCGATCAACAAGCAGCGCTGGATCTACTCGGTGTCCAAGCAGTTGCTGGACCGGGTGATCTGGGCCTACGGCCAGAAAGGTTTGCAATTCACCCTGTTTCGCCCGTTCAACTGGATGGGGCCACGTCTGGACCGTCTGGATTCGGCGCGCATTGGCAGTTCGCGAGCCATCACTCAGTTGATTCTGCACCTGGTGGAAGGCACGCCCATCCGCTTGGTCGACGGCGGCGCGCAAAAACGCTGCTTCACCGACGTGGCAGATGGCATCGAAGCGCTGGCGCGGATCATTGAAAACCGCGACGAACGCTGCAACGGCCAGATCATCAACATCGGCAACCCGGACAACGAAGCGAGTATTCGCCAGTTGGGCGAAGAGCTCCTGCGCCAGTTCGAGGCCCACCCGCTGCGCGACAACTTCCCCCCCTTCGCCGGTTTCCGTGAAGTAGAAAGCCAGTCGTTCTACGGCAAGGGTTATCAGGACGTCAGCCACCGCAAGCCCAGCATCGACAACGCACGTCGCCTGATCGACTGGCAGCCGTCCATCGCGCTGAGCGAAACCATCGCCAAGACGCTCGATTTTTTCCTGCGCGAAGCCATGGCCGAAAAGGCGAGCGCACGTTGATCGCCGCCGGCCTGCGCATTGACGTGGACACCTATCGCGGCACGCGTGACGGTGTGCCGCGGCTGCTGGATATGCTGGAGGAAGCCCAGGTTAAGGCAACGTTTTTCTTCAGTGTCGGCCCGGACAACATGGGGCGCCATCTATGGCGTCTGGCACGGCCGCAATTCCTGTGGAAAATGCTGCGCTCCAAGGCTGCCAGCCTGTATGGCTGGGACATCCTGCTGGCGGGCACCGCGTGGCCCGGCAGGCCGATCGGTCGGGACCTTGGCGCGTTGATGCGTCGCGCGCAGCAGGCCGGCCATGAAGTCGGTCTGCACGCGTGGGACCACCATGGCTGGCAGGCCAATGCCGGGCGCTGGACACCCGCGCAGCTGCACGCGCAGATTGCCCGGGGTGTCGATTGCCTGGGGGACATTCTCGGCAACCCGGTGACCTGCTCGGCCGCCGCGGGCTGGCGTTCCGACGAGCAGGTCGTGCAGGCCAAGCAGGCGTTCGGCTTTCGCTACAACAGCGATTGCCGCGGCCACAGTCTGTTTCGCCCGCTGCTCAGCAACGGCCAACCCGGCACACCGCAGATCCCGGTGGACCTGCCGACCTTTGATGAGGTGGTGGGCCCACAACTGGATGCCAAGGCCTTCAACGAATACCTGTTACGCCAGTTCAAGCCTGGGGCGTTGAACGTTTACACCGTGCATGCCGAAGTGGAAGGCATCGTCATGGCGGACCCGTTCAGGCATTTGCTGCGCCAGGCACGCACCCGTGGCGTGCAGTTCCAGCCGCTGGGATATCTGCTGCCCGAACGCGTCCAGACCGTGCCCACCGGGCATCTGGTACGCGGTGCATTGCACGGTCGCCAAGGCTGGCTTGGCGTGCAGCAGCCATGAACCGGCACCAGCAGATCGGCTTATTGCTGGCGGCGTTTTTCCTCGCCTATTTGCTGCCATTGGGGTTTCACGGCTTGTGGATTCCCGACGAAACCCGTTACGCGCAAATCAGCCAGGAAATGCTCCACAGCGGCGACTGGGCCGCGCCGCATTTCATGGGCCTGCGCTACTTCGAGAAACCGGCAGCCGGCTATTGGCTGATCGCCGTGGCCCAGGCGGTATTCGGCGAGAACCTGTTTGGCGTGCGTTTCGTCTCGGCGCTGTGTACCGGGCTGACGGCGGCGCTGGTCTATCTGCTTGCAGGCACACTCTGGAACCAGCCGCGCAAACGGTTTATCAGCGCGTTGCTGTTCATGAGTTTCATGTTCATCGCCGGTCAGGCCGGCTATGCCAACCTCGACCCGCAATTTAACTTCTGGGTCAGCCTGTCACTGACGGCGTTCTGGCTCGCTGTTCACCGGGTCGGCACACAGCGGCTGCTGTACTGGGTGCTGCTGGGCGTTGCCTGCGCCCTGGGCTTTATGACCAAGGGTTTCCTCGCGCTGGCCCTTCCGGTAATCGTTGCCCTGCCCTATATGATCTGGCAGCGGCGTTTGCGCGAACTGCTGAGGTTTGGCCCGATCGCGATCATCGTTGCCGCGCTGGTCAGCCTGCCGTGGGTGCTGACCGTGCACCTGCGCGAACCGGATTTCTGGCGGTTTTTCTTCTGGCACGAACATGTCCGTCGTTTCGCCGGCAGCAACGCGCAGCACGATCAAGCCTGGTGGTTTTATCTGCCGTTGCTGGTCGCAGCGTGCATGCCATGGACACTGCTGTTGCCAGCGACCTTCAAACAAGCCTGGCAACAGCGACGCCTGCGCGAAAACGCATTTCTGCTGATGTGGCTGCTCATACCATTGGCGTTTCTGAGCCTGAGCAACGGCAAGCTGCCGACTTACATCCTGCCGTGCCTTGTGCCCTTGGCGCTGCTGATGGGCAACGCGCTGGCGGACCGTTTGCAGGCGGGTCAGGTCAAGGCGCTGCGCTGGAACGCGGGGTTCAATACTGTGTTCGCTGCCGCGGCGCTGGCTACGTTGGTGTACATGCAGGTGCACAAGTCAGTGTACGCGCAGCAGCCGCAGCAACTGGCCCTGGCGCTCATCGTACTGCTGGGCTGGGGATTGGCCAACGCGCTGCAAGGCATCCGGCCGCTGCGTTTTTGGGCGCTGCCTGCGCTGGGTGCCTGGTTCAGCATTGCGCTGCTGCCCATGGCCTTGCCGAACAGCGTGGTGTTCAGCAAGACCCCCGATCCATTTATCGTCCGCCATCAGGATGAGTTGGGCGCCACCACTCATTTGCTCAGCAATGACCTGGGCTTGGCTGCTGCGCTGTCCTGGCGGCTCAAACGCAATGACGTGGTGTTCTACGACACTCGCAACGAGCTGGAATACGGTCTCGGCTATCCGCAACCCACCCCCCGTGAAGTGGACTGGCATCAGGTCAAGGGCTGGATGGCTGAAGCCCGGCGTCAAGGGTCGGTCGGCGTGGTGATGCGTGGCGATGGCAAGGATGAGCAATATGAACTCAGCCTGCTGCCTAGCGACGCTAAGCAGTACCGGGAAGGCAATCTGCTGATCCTGATCTTCGACAGGACGCGGCCATGACCTTTGCCCTGTTGTTCAGCGCCTGCCTGCTCACTTGCCTGGGCCAGATCGCACAGAAGTTGGCTGTTGAGTACTGGCAACGCAGCCTTCAGGGCATTGCCGGCCTGTTGACCAGCGGTTGGTTGTGGCTGGCGCTGGGCTGCCTGGGTGGCGGCATGCTGCTCTGGCTGCTGGTTTTGCAGCGTCTGGAGGTCGGCGTTGCCTACCCCATGCTGGCGCTGAACTTCGTATTGATCACCCTGAGCGGGCGTTACCTGTTCAACGAATCGGTGGACCGTCGTCACTGGCTGGGCCTGGCAATGATTCTGCTCGGCGTGGTGCTGCTGGGGCAACAGACATGAACGCGCCTGGCCTCAAACGCCGTGGCATGGCGCTGGCCATGGGCAGCGTGATGCTGGTCAGCGCCGCACAACTGGGCATGCGCTGGAGCATGTTGCGACTGCCGCAGCCTGAGCAATGGTCGGCCGCCGTTCGCGACGGCCCCATCGATAGCCTCGCGCTTGGCGTGGTGCTGAGCGCCATCGGTGCCTACGGGCTTTCCATGCTCTGCTGGCTCGGTGCCTTGCGCAATCTGCCCCTGAGCCGGGCCTATTCGTTGCTCAGCGTCAGCTATGGCCTGGTGTATGTGCTGGCAGCCTTTCTTCCGTTTTTCAACGAGACACTCACCGTTCTCCGAACGGTGGGCGTGACCCTGATCGTGCTCGGCGTAGTCACGATCAATTTCCGGCGTAGCTGCGACAGCGACAACAGCGGCAAGGAGTTTCCCCGATGAAAATCAGCGTATTCGGTAGCGGTTATGTGGGCCTGGTGCAGGCCACCGTCCTGGCTGAGGTGGGCCACGAGGTCGTGTGCATGGACATTGATCCAGCCAAGGTCGAGCAATTGCGCAAAGGCCATGTGACGATTTACGAGCCGGGGCTTGAAAGCCTGGTTCGAGAGAACCTGGAGGCCGGGCGACTGCACTTCACCACCGATGAAAAACGCACCGTCGAGCATGGTGAGGTGCTGTTCATCGCCGTGGGCACGCCGTCGCGTGCGGACGGTTCGGCGGACCTGAGTGGCTTCTTCGCGGTAGGCGAATCGATTGCCCGTCACCGCCTTGAGCCGGTGATCATCGTCGAGAAATCCACGGTACCTGTGGGCAGCGGCGATGCCTTGCGCAGCCACATCGAACATCACCTGCGGCAGGCGGCGCGGCTGCTGAAATTCGACATCGTCTCCAACCCGGAATTTCTCAAGGAAGGCTCGGCGGTCAAGGACTGCCGCCGCCCCGACCGCATCGTCATCGGCTGCGGCAACCCGGACGTATTTTCGGTGATGCGCGAGCTGTACGCCCCGTTCAACCGCAACCACGACCGCATCATGTTCATGGATCTGCGCAGCGCCGAGCTGACCAAATACGCCGCCAACTGCATGCTGGCGACCAAGATCAGCTTCATCAATCAGATCGCCGAACTGGCCGAGCACCTGGGTGCGGATGTGGAATCGGTGCGCCTGGGCATTGGCGCGGATTCACGTATCGGGTACGACTTCATCTACCCCGGTTGCGGCTATGGCGGCTCGTGCTTCGGCAAGGACATCCGTGCGTTGATCCACAGCGCACGCGAAGCCGGTTGCTCCAACGACCTGCTGAATGTGGTCGAAGACATCAACGAGCGGCAGAAACACAAACTCTTCGACCGGGTCAATGCGTTCTATAAGGGCGAGTTGCGCGGCAAGACCTTCGCGCTGTGGGGACTGGCGTTCAAGCCCAACACGGACGACATGCGCGACGCGCCAAGCCGGGTTCTGATGGAGGCGCTGTGGGCTGCCGGTGCGACAGTGCGCGCATTCGATCCTGAAGCCATGCAGCAAACCCAGCGGCTGTACGCCGAGCAGCAGAACCTGATCCTGATGGGCACGCCGGAATCGGTACTGCTGGGCGCCGATGCATTAATCATCTGCACCGAGTGGCAGCAGTTCAAGGCACCGGATTTCGATCTGATCGAGCAGCGTCTCAAAGCGCCGGTAATCTTCGACGGTCGCAACCTGTACGACACCGAGCGTTTGGCCAGCCGTGGCTTTCAATACTTCCCCATCGGCCGTGGCGATTCGTGCAATCTGCCGATACCGCAGCAGCAATGGGCGCCGTACGAGTTGCTGTCCAGCCATCACACGGGTTGAGCGCCAACGCGGTCGCTAACCATCCAGGTGGCTGTGCGCCCGCAGTCGCCACCGCCCACTGCCGTGCCGCTGGAAGGCGCGGCGTGACCGATCTTCCCCGCCCCCACATTCCTTCTGCAGCAGTCCTGCTTGCCGGCGGTGGCGTCACTCAAGGCGCCGGCACGCTCAACAGGATGTAGTCCTCCTTGTCGAAACGACCGGTCAGCAGCACCGGTAATCGACCCAGCCGCGAGCCCTGTAGGGTCTGAAAATCGCTGTTGCTCATCACCACATTCGCCGGCCCCCGCAACGCCAGCAATTGCTCGGGCGTCTGGGTAAATACCGGCTGCAGATCCTGGTCGACATTGACCATGAACTTGATCGCCTTGGCATCTTTGCCCATGCCGTGCAGGACCAGCGGCGCGGAGTCGGTTTCGGTCAGGCTGCGCACTGCCTCGGTGAACTGCCGCGTGTCGTATAGAGTGCGCTCGGTTTTCTCGAAGACGCCGATGTAGCTGATCCAGACCGACAGCACTGCACAGGCAGCAAGCCCATACAACCGCAGGCGCGGACGCATCAGCAGGGGCAAGGCGATCAGTTGCAATATCCCCAGCGCGGCGATAATCGGCCCGATGTCGCCCAATGCTTCCGGAAATCGCGGACGCACCGCCAGCAGCCCTGCCAGCAGAGCGCCGGGAATAAAGCAGCACAGCGTCAGGATCAGGCCGCGCAGCCACCCGAAGCACCGTCCGGCACGCACCTGAAACGGATACGCCGCGATGATCGCCGCCATCGGCAGCATGGGCAAAATGTAGCGAGCCTTTTTTGCCTGGGGAATCGACAGGCCGACCATCACGGTCAGCGCCGCGAACGCACAGAGATACATCAACTGCAGTGCCTGACTGCGCTGGCCTCTTGCCGCGATCGCGGTCGTCGCCATCACCAGCAGCGCCAACGGATACGCCAGCGCGTAGTTGCCGAGCGAGCTGCTGAAATACCAGAGCAGCGGGCTGCTGCCTTCAGTGCCGTCCATGCGTGAAGTGACTTGCATGCGGATGACCTCTGCGAGCAGCGCCTCGCCGCCGCTGATTCGCGCCAGGAGCAGCAACGTCGAAAAACACAGGAGCAGCAGTACACATGCCGTGAAGGCAAACGTCCACAGGCGGCGCCACTGTCCATTAAGCAGGTAATAGCTGCAGACGATGCCGGTCGGCACCACCAGCCCAATGGGCCCGCGGATCGCAAAGCCCAGTACCAGCAGCCCCCCTATCGCCGCCAGACGCCGGTTCGAACCGAAATGGTCCGCCGCATAAACCAGGTAGAACGTCGCAAAGGATACTGTGGCCAGCATCTGATCCAGCGACACAGCGCGTGTTTCACTGATGAAGGTGTTGCTCAACAGCAACAAGGCAATGCTCAGCCACGCCCAGCGCCGGGAATACGGTGCGAGCAGGCGATACATGAGCCCGACCATCACCGCCGACGACACGCAAGTGGGCAGCCAGGCACTGAAACTGCTCACCTGGCCCAATGGCAAGGAGCACAGGTAAATCAACCAGGTCGAGAACGCAGAGTAATCAGGGTATGGCTCGCCATAGGTGGTCGGGAAAAAGCTTGGACCGTGGCGCAGCATTTCCTGAGCAAACAGCACGAAGCGTGAATCGAAGCCGATAATACTCAAGTGCCAGCTGGCGGCGATGAAAAGAATGAAGGCCAGCCCGCCAGCGACCCAGGCCTGGCGTCTGGCCCGCGCGGGGGTAACGCCCGATAGAAATTCGGAAGCGGTGGATGTCAATACAGACTCCTGCTGTCATTCACTAACTAACGGAAGAATAGACGCGGTCACCCATTCCCTGTGTTTTTGCAAATCGATCACAAGCGTCGATGATCCATTAAAACGCCCGATTCTGAAAATGAAGAATGCGTGTCAGCGCCTACGGCACGTCGCTATCAGGTAGTTAAAACACTGAGGTCAAATGACTGTGCTGCGCAATGGCACAGTTAACTGCTCCATTTACCGACGACTGATGTCTTATCGTTAACCGCGCCCCCTGTTCAGCGTCGGCTTTACGGCCGGCTCAGCATTTTGAATACCTTTTTCACAAACGCTTCACTCCTCATTGACTCTGTCGCGCTTACTGTTCGCTCAGCCAACTAATGCCGCTTGCAACTCTGCGGGTGTTTACGGACGGCCGGTTGTCGCACAACCGCTCTAAAGTGAATTAAATCGACAGCCGAGCTCACCATGAACCCTCACCTGCACGCTGCTCTGGACGGTTTGACCGGGCGCTATCGCGTATCGGCAAAGTTCTACCGTGTCCTGCTGTTAGTAGTTGCAATGATAGTGATCGCGAGTACCGCAGCGTTTGCACTGCGCCCCGTCGCGCTGACCGACTTGTCCGAAGGACATCATCTGCGCAAGGCCAATTTTTACCCGCTTTGGGAAAAAGGCGAACTGGTAGTACTTATGCGTCATGCCGAGCGTTGCGACCACTCAACCAACCCTTGTCTGTCCCAGCCTGACGGCATAACGGCAAGAGGTCGACACGTGGCGCAAAAGCTTGGGCGCACGTTCCAGGCATTGGGGCTGGATCAGGCCACGATCTACAACAGCCCGTTGCGTCGGACCGAGCAGACATCGACCTACGCGTTCAATCACACCACCGAAGGTCAGGAGTGGCTGGACAACTGCAGCAAATCGATGCTCGACGATGTACTCAAGCACAAGCTGGACGGCCACAACCTGATTCTGGTGACACACAGCGAATGCATTTCCGATCTGGAAAAATCTCTCCATGTGCCGACGCCGATGTCGCTCGATTACGCAGCTTCGCTGATCCTTTCGGTCGATCCGCACGATCACACGGCCAAGGTGCTGGGCTTTATCGACGCACGGGATTGGCGGACGGTCGTTGCCCAGCGCCCGACGCCTCAAGGTCCACGGTAAAGCGGCAACCCGACGGCTCGCGGTTGCTCAATATTACGCTCCAGTGCTGGTTGCCACAGATGCGCTGCACCAGTGACAGGCCCAGCCCCAAACCTTCTCCACGTTGTTCGTCGCCGCGCACGAAGGGCTGGAACATCGCTTGCTGCTTTTCCAGTGGTATGCCGATACCGGTGTCTTCGACACTAAAGCTGTGGGGGCTCAGCGTCAGGCGGATGAAACCCTGGTCAGTGTAATGCCAGGCATTGCGCAACAGGTTACCCATGACCGAGCGCAACAAGGCCGTGTTGTACAGGCCGTTCGCGTCGGCGCAGGGTTCGACCACGAACGCCAGGCCTTTGTCCTCGATCGCCGGACGCCAGACCTCAACCAACTCCTCGGCAATCTGGGAAAGGCTGCTGCGCTGACCCGAGGGCGCATTCTTGCCTTCGGTACGCGCCAGCAACAGAAACGTTTCGACCAATTGGTTCATCCCCGCCGTCGCCTTGCTGATCCGCTGCACCTGCGTGCGCGATCGATCGTCCAGTCGAGGGTACTCCAGCAACAGTTCGCAGGACGTCGCGAGCACCATCAGCGGGGTACGCAGCTCATGGCTAACGTCGCTGGTGAAGAGCTTTTCCCGGCCCAGCGCAGCGCGCAGGCGTCCCAGCGTCTCGTCGAAGGAGCGCGCCAGCGCACCCACTTCGTCGCGGGCATAGTCGCCGGCCAGAACCGGCGCCAGCTCCAGCAATTGATCGCGATGGCGCACCTGACCTGCCAGGCGCGAGACCGGCGCCATGACTCGCGACGCCAGCAACCGTCCCAGCAAGATGGCCAGCAGTACGCTCAGGATGAAACCAACCAGCACGACGCCCAGTAGAATGCGTTCGCGCTTTTTGAACTCGCGTTGATCGCGCAGCAACACATAGCGACGACCGCCAACGGTTTCGACCATCGCGTAATAGGCGTTTTTGCCACGAAAGAACTTCTGGAAACCCGGTTTCAAGTCCTTCAGGTCAGCGGCCATCGCCACATCGTCGATACCATCATCGGCGTAAAACAGCTCGTCCTTCTCCGGACGATGGCGCCAGTCCTCGATGCGATCCTGCGTGAGCTGACGATGCAGGTTGCCGCTCAGACTGATAATGGTCAGCCGCGTCTCGACGATATGTACAGTGGCAATGATACCCACCGCAAACACGCCGGCCACCACTGTGCTCATCAGAGCGAAAACGATCACGATGCGTTGCTTGAGGCTGTGTTTGATATCCATCAGATTCCGTGCGTACCGATACTCAGGCCAAGGGCGTTGCGCTGCCCGGGCCCATTATCCGCATGTCATGTCGTGGTTTTGTCAAAGCGGCCATCGCGTTGCGATAAATGCTGACGCAGCTCACTGCGTCAGGCGTTCATGGGCCGCATCACCAGCATCGCCAAGGCGCAGGCGGCCATCAGCACGCAGGTGACGACGAACACGATGGGCATGCCGAAATGCCCGCCCAGGTAGCCTCCGGTCAACGGGCCCAGCACCTGGCCGACGTATTGGCTGGAAGTGGAATAGCCAAGCATGCGCCCGGCCACGCTGTCCGGCACCGAATGGCGGATGATCGCCGCGATACACGGCAGCAGTCCACCCAATGCGATGCCCATCAGAAACCGCAGCACCACCAACTGCCAGCCCTCGGTGACGAAGGCTTGAGGAATCAACAGCACCGCCGCGCCGGTGAGGCAGCCCACCACGACTTTCCAATGGCCAATGCGATCGGCCAGCGTGCCGATCCGCGACGCCGACAACACGCTGGCCAACGCGGTGGCCGACATGACCAGGCCAGCCATCATCGTCACGTTGGGCGCATGCAACTGGGTCAGGTAGACCGTGATGATCGGCTCGATGGACATGATCGAGAACATCACCAGGCAAGCCACCACGAACATGGTGATCACCGGTTTCTTGTCCGGGATCAACGCCCACGGCCGCATCGCCACGGGCCTGGGCTGGCCCGCAGCGCGCTTGGGACGCGGTGCTTCCTTCATCAGAAACAGCGTGGCGAGAAAGGTCAGGAAGATCACCCCGCCGGCCAGGAAAAAGGTCGTGCGGATGCCGATCAGCGGCGGCAACAGTCCGCCAATCAACGGCCCCGTCAGGTTGCCGGCCATGATGCCCGAGGACAACATGCCCAGCGCCCAACCGGAGCGCGCCTTGGGCGTCTGGGTGGCGACCAAAATCGTCGCCCCGGATGCATAACCACCCAGCAACCCGGCCAGCAGGCGCAGGCCCACCAGTTGATAGATGTTTTCGGCAAGGCCGATTAGCGACATCGCGATCGCCATGCCCAGGCTGGCGCGAATCAACATAAGCTTGCGCCCGTAACGGTCGCCGAGCCGCCCCCACAAGGGCGCGGTCACCGCCGCCGACAAAAAGGTCGCACCGAATGCCACGCCCGACCATTGCACGATGGCGGCTTGATCGGTAACGCCCAAGTGTTCGACGTACAGCGGCAAGAAAGGCAGCAGCAAGGTCATGGCGACGATAGTGGTGAACGCACCGAACACGCAGACCATGAGATTGCGTTTCCAGTGTTCCTCCACGAGGGCGGGGTCAGGCAAGACGTCCATCAGGGTTCCGATTCAGGGGCTTGTGCGCACACGTTAGAGGGTGAAGCACCATAAATAAAATTCATGTTTTTTATAAGCTGAATTCCTCAAAAGAATATGCCCCTGGCGGCCTGGCTTTATCCGGGCTGACTCAACGACGTGACGTGGCGTGCGACACCGTGGGCCGGAACGACGTATCGAGTCCGGGCTTGATCAAGAGGCTCTACCGCGTATTCGCCCTGTCATTCGGAACAAATGGCGCTACAGTAGGCGCGCTGGCTCCGCAGCCTGACACCCGTATCGCTTGCGGAGCGCTTTCCATTCAATAGCCTGAAGGAAGTCCCGCGTGAATCCACCCACTCACCCAGCGAACATTGCCCAACTGATTGTCGACGCCATGCACGAGGGTCAGAAACTCGGCGACATCCGTCCTGAATATGTACCTGCCGATGCGGCAAGCGCCTACGCGCTGCAACGGGAAATCCTGCGTCTGCGCGACACCACCGTCGGCGGTTGGAAGGTCGGCTCGAAAACCACCAGCGGCGGTCCGATCAATGGCGCTTTGCTGCCAGAAGACGGCCTGTTCGCCAGTGGCAGCCAAGTGGAAATCATTGACTACCCACAGCCGATCCTGGAGCTGGAAATCGCCTTTCGCCTTAACCGTGAATTCGCCCCCCGTGAGCAGCCTTACTCCGATCAAGAGGTGCTGAGCAGCATCGGCTCCATGGGCGCGAGCATTGAAGTGGTGTCCAGCCGATTTGCTGCCTGGCCGAAGATCGAACCGCTATTGGCGCTGGGCGATCTGCTCAATCATGGTGCCTTGATCGTCGGCGAGTTCGTGCCATACGACGCCAGCTTCCCGTTCCTCGAGCCTGCGCTGACTTTCACCTACAACGACCAGGACATCGTTCCGGGTGACGGCGCCAACCCGGCAGGCGATCCGCGTCGCTTGCTGCCTTGGGTGGTCAACCATCACACCCAAAACGGCCAGAGCGTTACGCCAGACCTGGTGATCACCACAGGCTCTTACACCGGCATGTATCAGACCAAAGGGCCGGGGCTGGCGTTGGGAGAAATTCGCGGGTTGCCCTCGATTTCGGTCGAGCTTATTTGATTGCCACTAAGGCGCGTGTGGGCATTTTAGATCAGCTGGCTGATCGAATGCCCCGCGCCCTGCCTGATTAAGCCTTGCCGAACGTCACGTCCAGTGACATCGAGTCGGTATGACGCATCGGATTTTTGCCTTGGCCCAAGGTGTCGTCGTTGGGGTGCATGTAGGTCATGTCGGTACCCAACTGCTGGGTGAGGAAATCCCCGCCTTTGTTCATCTTGTCCGTCGACCCGTCGTAAAACCCGGCCACTGTCTTGTCCCCTGCGCTGTCGACTGAAACGATGTCGTTGGAGGCCTTGTCTGCGATGCTCTTGGTGTCTCCGATCTCGAAGCCTTTGCCATCGGTGGCATGAATGGCTGCATTACGTCCGTCGATATCGCTGGTGTTGATGAAGCCGTTGTAGAACTCCAGACGGCTGGCATCTGGCTTATAAGTGCCATCGGCATCCGCTTGCTTGAGCAGCCCCGTGGTGTCGTTCTCGAACTTCATCGTTCCCTTTTGCCCCGGCTGCAGGGTCAGTTCTGCAGTGAGCTTGTCGTGCTGGTCGAACTGCCCGATTTTGATCGGATGGTCCTGGGTATTGGTGATATTGAAAGAACGCGGACCACTGCCTGCTGTTTGCGCGTCGCCCACGGAGGTGGCCGTGTCGGCCGCAGAAGTCGAACTCGCCGCCGAGGTCGTTTCAGGGGTACTGGTCTGAGGTGTTTGCGCACTGCCCGTCAACGGCGTTGCGGCGGGCTGCTCGGTCGCCGCCGCGTCCGGCGTGGCCGATGCCTGGCCAGCGGGATCGCCGGCCTGAGACGTTGCCGGCTGCTGAGCGGCGTTCGCCGCCGGATTGGACGCACTCATTGGCTGGCTGTCGTTGTTCGCGGTTTGATCACTGCTGCCGTTCTGGTTTTTCTGCATCATCTGGGCGATGAGCTGGAGGATCTGCTGTACCAGGTCCTTGACCTGAGTGCTTAACTGGCTGTCATTGCCAGCGGCGGTTGGTTGCGCTGCATTGACGCGGCTGTCGTTCAGTTGCGAGGACGGCCCGCCAAAGTTGACCTGGGCATTGTGCATGCCTGTCCCTGAAGCGGAGCCGAAGCTGATTTGCCCGCCATTCTGCCCAGTGCTCTGCTTGCCACCTGCGCCGCTTTTGAACGCGTCCATGTGACCCAAATCGTTTTTGTCCAGACCAAGCCCCTGTTGGGAAGGCCCGAGTATTTTCATCGACATGTGACACCTCGCGGACGGATTGAATACCGCCTGAGTGGTGCGCCACAGGCTTTCGGTTCCCTGGCAGTACCTTTCGCTACACCCCTTGAGTCCAATAGCCTGGCCGGTTGTACACCTCCTTCAGAAAAGCGATGAAAAAGCGCACCTTGGCGGGCAGATAATGCTGCTGCGGGTACACGCCCTGAATGTCATAGCTGGGCAGCGCGAAGTCATCGAGCACCGTCACCAGTGCGCCGCTTTCGATCTCTTTCTGGATTTCCCATGTCGAGCGCCAGCACAGCCCCAGGCCACGTTTGGCCCAGTCGTAGAGCAACTCGCCGTCGTTGCAATACAGGTTACCCGCGACCTTGATTGCCACCGGCTTACCGTCGCGCTGAAAGGTCCAGCCGCGATGCTGGCCACCCTGCAGGTTGAAGGACAGGCAATTGTGCTCGGCCAGCTCTTCGAGCGTTTGCGGCAGGCCGTGCTCGGCGAAATACCGAGGCGAACCGCACACCACGCGCTTGTTGGCGTAGAGCCTGATGGCCACGTAGTTGGGGTCGAGGACTTCACCGATGCGAATGCTCATGTCATAGCCCTCGCGGACCAGATCCACGACGTTGTCCGTCAGGTTGAACGAGAGCTGCAAATCGGGAAAACGCGCCTGGAATTCCGGTGCATGGGGCGCCACATGTTGGCGGCCAAAGCCGGCTGGCGCCGACACCACCAGATGCCCGCGCACGCTGCTTTCATTTTCGCTGATGCTGGCGTCAAGCTCCTCGAACGATTGCAGGACCCGCCGGGCGTTGTCCAGGTACGACTCACCTGCATCGGTCAGGGTCAGGCCGCGAGTCGAGCGGTGAATCAGCTTGACCCCCAGCCGCTGCTCCAGTGCGCTCAGGCGCCGGCCCATGATCACCGGGGTGACGCCCTCCACCAGCGCAGCCGCGGCGAAGCTGCCGTAGGTGGCAACCAGCGCGTAGCTGCGAACTTCCGTATAACGATCCATTCGATACTCCTGATACCGACAGAACTGCCAAAACCAGCCATTCACAAAAACTTCAATTCAAACCAGGCTAGGTGCATACAAAAACTATCGAGTTCAGGAGACTAACAAATGCCCGTCATGAGAGCCATCGAAGCCGCCGTCCTGGTGATGTGTCGCGAAGGAGTCGATACCGCTTTCGGCATTCCCGGCGCAGCCATCAACCCGCTCTATGCCGCCTTCAAGAAACTCGGTGGCATCGATCACGTGCTGGCGCGCCACGTCGAAGGCGCTTCGCACATGGCCGAAGGTTATACGCGGGCCATCGCCGGCAACATCGGCGTGTGCATCGGCACCTCCGGGCCTGCCGGCACCGACATGATCACCGGCCTGTACTCCGCCTCGGCTGATTCGATCCCGATCCTGTGCATCACCGGGCAAGCCCCCCGTGCCCGTATGCACAAGGAAGATTTCCAGGCGGTCGATATCGCCAGTATCGCCGCGCCGGTCGCCAAATGGGCCACCACCGTCATGGAGCCGGGCCAGGTGCCCTACGTGTTTCAGAAAGCCTTTCAACTGATGCGCAGTGGCCGTCCCGGTCCGGTGTTGATCGACCTGCCGTTCGACGTGCAGATGGCCGAGATCGAGTTCGACATCGACGCTTACGAACCGCTGCCGGTGATCAAACCCCAAGCCAGCCGCAAACAGATCGAAAAAGCCATGGCGATGCTCAACGCTTGCGAGCGGCCTTTGATAGTGGCCGGCGGCGGCATCATCAATGCCGACGCCTCCGAGGCGCTGGTGGAGTTCGCCGAGCTGACCGGTATTCCGGTGATTCCGACGCTCATGGGCTGGGGCAGCATTGCCGATGATCACCCGCAAATGGCCGGCATGGTCGGTCTGCAGACCTCCCATCGTTATGGCAACGCCACCCTGCTCGAATCGGACCTGGTGCTGGGCATCGGCAACCGCTGGGCCAATCGTCACACCGGCACCGTTTCGGTCTACAGCGAGGGCCGCACATTCATCCATGTCGACATTGAACCGACGCAGATCGGTCGGGTATTGACGCCGGACCTGGGCATCGTTTCCGACGCCGGTGCTGCGTTGTCGATGTTCCTTGAAGTAGCGCGCGAGTGGCACACCGCAGGCCGACTGAAGGACAGAAGCCAGTGGCTGGCCAGCTGCCAGGAACGCAAGCGCACGCTGCAGCGCAAGACTCATTACGACGACATACCGGTCAAGCCGCAGCGTGTTTATGAGGAAATGAACCAGTACTTTGGCAAGGACACCTGCTACGTCAGCACCATTGGCCTGTCGCAGATCGCGGGCGCGCAGTTCCTCCACGTCTACAAACCGCGGCACTGGATCAACTGCGGTCAGGCAGGCCCGCTGGGCTGGACCATTCCCGCCGCACTGGGCGTGGTCAAGGCCGACCCGGGCCGCAAGGTGGTAGCGCTTTCCGGCGACTATGACTTCCAGTTCATGATCGAAGAACTGGCCGTGGGCGCGCAGTTCAAGCTGCCGTACATTCATGTGGTGGTGAACAATTCGTACCTGGGATTGATCCGTCAGGCACAACGCAACTTCGATATCGATTACTGCGTGCAACTGGCGTTCGACAACATCAACGCACCCGAACTGGAAGGCTACGGCGTGGACCATATCGCGGTCGCCGAGGGGCTGGGCTGCAAGGCGATCAGGGTCAACGACCCGGCGCACATCCAGGCCGCACTTGCGGAGGCTACCCGCCTGATGCAGCAGTACAGCGTCCCGGTGGTGGTCGAGGTCATCCTCGAGCGCGTCACCAACATCGCCATGGGCACCGAGATCAATGCGATCAATGAATTCGAATCGCTGGCCGAAAGCCGCGCCGACGCCCCTACCGCCATCAGCCTGCTGGACTGACCGGCGTCAACGAACAACCAAAGAAAGGAGCACGCCATGCCACGTCTTTGCGCCAACCTGTCCATGCTGTTCACCGAACTCGACTTCCTGCAACGTTTCGAAGCCGCCGCCAACGCCGGGTTCAGCGGCGTCGAGTACCTGTTTCCGTACGATTTCAGCTCGGCGCAACTCAAGGCCGAGCTGGAACGCAACGGGCTCACTCAGGTGCTGTTCAACCTGCCCGCTGGCGACTGGACCAAGGGCGAGCGCGGGATCGCCTGTCACCCGGACCGCGTCGAGGAGTTTTACGCCGGGGTCGACCTCGCCATCGCCTATGCCAAGGTGCTGGGCAACACCCAGATCAATTGCCTGGCCGGGATCAAACCTGAAGGTTTCGATGACGCGCTGATCGAAAAAACCTTCGTCGACAACCTCAAATACGCCGCTGACAAGCTGCAGGCCCAGGGTATCGATCTGGTCATGGAGATGATCAACACCCTGGATATTCCAGGTTTCTACCTGAACACCACGGCCCAGGCCCTGGCAATCCGGGACAAGGTCGGCAGCCGCAACCTGTCGTTGCAGTACGACATCTATCACATGCAAATCATGGAAGGCGACCTGGCCCGGACCCTTGAACACAACCTGCCGGTGATCCGTCACGTACAACTGGCAGACAACCCCGGGCGGCATGAGCCGGGGACCGGGGAAATCAACTACGGCTTCCTGTTCGCGCATCTGGACAAGCTTGGTTATCGGGGTTGGATCGGTTGCGAGTACAAACCAATGACCACGACCGAAGCCGGGCTTGGATGGCTCAAGGCTCACAACCTGATCTGAACACAGCCCCTGTATCAGCACGGTGTGCCGGCGACCGCGATACTAACCACCACCGCCCGCCGGCCTCACTGCTACAAGGACAGCGCGCAGGGCCAGGCTTTGCGCGCCGCCTTACCTAAACAAAAAGGAAATTCTCATGGCGACTATCGGATTCATCGGCACCGGCATCATGGGCCTGCCTATGGCAGAAAACCTGCAGAAAGCGGGTCACCGGTTGTGCCTCTCCAGGCACTTCTCGACGCCACCGGCATCGCTGGTCGAGGGCGGCGCAACGGTATTAAGCACTCCACGTGAAGTCGCGCAGGAAGCCGAGTTCATCATCGTCATGCTGCCGGACACCCCGCAGGTCGACGAGGTGCTGTTCGGTGATAACGGCCTGAGTGAAGGGGCTGGCGCGGGCAAGGTGGTGATCGACATGAGCTCGATTTCGCCGTCGGCCACCAAGGCTTTCGCCCAGAAGATCAACGCCACCGGCGCGCAGTACCTCGACGCCCCGGTCTCCGGCGGTGAAGTCGGCGCCAAGGCCGCGACCCTGAGCATCATGGTTGGCGGCAACCAAGGCACCTTCGATCGCGCCCTGCCGCTGTTGCAGACCATGGGCAAGAACATCACCCTGGTCGGCGGCAACGGCGACGGCCAGACCGCCAAGGTGGCCAACCAGATCATCGTCGCGCTGAACATCCAGGCGGTGGCAGAAGCCCTGCTGTTCGCCTCGAAAAACGGTGCGGACCCGGCCAAGGTGCGTGACGCACTAATGGGCGGATTCGCTTCCTCGAAAATCCTCGAAGTCCACGGCGAGCGCATGATCAAAGGCACATTCAACCCCGGCTTTCGAATCGCGTTGCACCAGAAAGACCTCAACCTGGCGCTGGAAGGCGCACGTGAACTAAGCCTCAACCTGCCCAACACCGCCAACGCCCAACAGGTCTTCAGCACCTGCGCGGCACTCGGCGGCAGCAGCTGGGATCACTCAGCGCTGATCAAAGGCCTGGAGCACATGGCCCACTTCTCGATCCGGGGCGACCACCAACCCGAGTGACGCAGGAAACCTGCGTACACCCTCAGCGGCAGCCCTGTCGCAACCCGGCCTGCACCACCGCCAGCGAGCCAACTGCTACAGGAGACTGCGTGCACGCAACATGCGCGTGACGCGGAGCGTCAGAGGATGCGTTCCCACGCGGAGCGTGGGAACGATCAGTAACCTGCGTACACCCTCAGCGGCGGCCCTGTCGCAACCCGGCCTGCACCAACGCCGGCGTGTACGCGACATGCGCGTGACGCGGAGCGTCAGAGGATGCATTCCCACGCGGAGCGT
>NZ_DIHC01000036.1:118346-171078 GCF_002419965.1 Pseudomonas sp. UBA5706 | reverse complement strand
ACTTTTCGTACAAAACCTAGATCCGAACGTGCTCAATGACAGATAAATCGGGGCAATGCTCGGTTGGCTTGGAAACGAGATAATCGCGTCCTGGTAATCCGGCGGATACGCCGGATAATCAGAATCTGCTCTGTTTTCGGGCCGGGTGGGTACACCCAAACCGCAGGCTTGAGCGTCACACCCTCGAGCGCCGGAATGCCCAGCACCGCATTGGGATCAGCCGCCGGTGTCCAAATAATTTCAATACCGTTGCCCATATCCGCGACCACCTGGTCGCCTCGGGGCTTGGCTTCGATGACCGGCACATTCTGCCAATCCGCTTTACCCCCGGTATAAAACCCGTACAGGTCAACTGAGCCGTCTGGAAGTTGCTTAAGCGTCACCCTAGCGCGGGTGTTGCTTTGAGTCAGTTCGACATATTGCGCCGATGAATAAAACGCGCTGTCGGGTGTGGTCCTGTTTGGCAACACCATGCCAATCATGATTTTCACATTCGGCGGGGCCAGCGCCGACAAGCTGCCCCCCAAGCGCTTTGCCAGCTCAATCGAGCTTCCAGAACCGCCAATCCACTCCAGCACGGTGCCCGCAGCGGAGACCGCGCTACCCGTGCCCAATACCTCGTAACTACCGTACTGCTTCAACGACTCCACAGGCACAAAGCCACTGTGATCGGTCACCCCATCCGGCAACGCGCAGGACTTCGCAAAAACGTAGCCCTTTTGCTCACCCTGCTCCCTCTTCTGCGCCTTCTCCCAGCGCTCATCAGCTTCCCGATCATTGCGCTCGCCTTTGGGCGCCTCTACGCCAGCGGCGCTCCGCTTCCCGCCAGTTGAAAGCAAGCCGTGAACCATCGTCTTTGCCTTCTCCCGGACCGTCCGCCATCACCAAATCAGCGTCCGGCTCTGCATCGACCCGCAACACGTTTTTCAACGTTCCTCCCGTAGCTACGAACCGGCGTTTGTGCGCTTGCCAGGTCAGCTCAAGAAACCATTCAGCATCCGCCGTCATGTCTCCCGGCTTGACGCTGTACTTCAGCGTTTCCGCCACCGCTCGCTGAAGCGCAAAGCCCATCGCATCCAATGACGTCTGGGAACCGTTGGGGATCGTTGCCTTAACCACTCGGACGTCCACAACTGGCACATAGTCCAATGTCATACACTCAGCCCATAGCTCAACCCAACGGACCTGCTTGACGTACTGACGAGTGAACCAACTAGGCGGAACCATCAACGTCCGTGCAAATGCGGATGTGCACTACCATCGCGGCCTCGTGTCACCTCTGTTGTGCGTACCCAGCCGAACACTGGCTTGAACTCGTTACGATCCTTCAATCGCTGCCAACCGGCACTCAAAGCCGTCAGCGTCTCTCCAAGCAATTGCGTACGGTTAGGGTGATGAACAGCCATATGGATGCTCCTGAACGATCCTGGGGAAGGATTGGTGGAACCGGGCTTGCCACATGAGTGAGTGTCTCCGATGGTGAAACAAGTGGGGGACGTGGGAAGACGCTAGTAAGGAAGCTCCTAAATTTTCCCCGCCGATTCACGCGGTAAACAAGGCCTCAGTCGAGGCCTTTTCTATGGATCATCGAACCCGCTCCTTCAGCGTTTCGGCGCCACGCTCCCTGACCCAGAACAATGTCGCTCCAGCCACCGCCGCAGGCATCATCAAGAGATTGACCACCGGGATCAGCAGCACCAGATAAACGATCCCGCCAAAGCTCATGCTTTGCCAGCGCTTGGCGCGCAGCCAGGCGAGCATGTCTTGCCAGCTCATTTTGTGGTTATCCGCAGGGTAGTCGATGTACTGAATGGCCATCATCCACACCCCGAACAACAACCAGAGCGGTGCGGCGATGATATTGACCACCGGGATCCAGGACAGGATGAACAGCCCCGTGGCGCGAGGCAGGAAGTAACCCAGCTTGCGCATTTCCCGGCTCAGGGTGCGAGGGATCATTTCGATCAGCTCACCCCAACTGAATGCGGGAAAGTCATCAGTGCCACGCAGCACCACTTCGACTTTTTCCGAGAGAAAGCCGTTGAAAGGTGCGGCAATGACGTTGGCGATCATGGTGAAGGTGAAGAACACCATCAGAATGACGAGCACCACGAACAGTGGCCAGAGAATGTAATTGAGAAAGCTCAGCCAGCCGGGCAGGGTCGGCATGAATGAGTCGACCCAGAGCCGGAATTCATGACCGGCGAAATAGATCAACGCGCTGAACAGCACCAGATTGATGGTCAGCGGCAGCAGGACGAACACGCGCAAGCCCGGGCTAAGGACCAGTTTCAGGCCCTCGCGCAGGTATTGCGGGCCAGACAGAGCAGGTGCAGGCATGGGGGTCTCCGAGCGATGAAAACGCGCCGACCATACCGGCTTTGCGACAACGGCGGTAGGCGGTTCCGGTCTGTGACATTCGCCGAAACAATCTTGCGTCGGTAAAGTCTATCGACCATACGTCAGCATGTGGATTGCCGGAATAGGGTCAGCCTATGAGCTGGATAATGAAACGGTATTTCCTTAATGTTCGCCGCCCCGATAAGCTTGCGGGCAACTTTTAGACCTATTCCATTCACTTTGAACCTCGAAGGAGTCGTAATGAGCGTTCTGGTAAACAAACAGGCCCCTGATTTCACCGCAGCGGCAGTCCTGGGTGACGGTTCGATCGTCGACAGCTTCCAGCTGTCTTCCCTGCGCGGCAAATACGTCGTGCTGTTCTTCTGGCCACTGGATTTCACCTTCGTGTGCCCCTCGGAAATCATCGCGCACAACAACCGCATCGCCAAATTCCGCGAGCTGGGCGTTGAGGTCGTTGGCGTTTCCATCGACTCTCACTTCACCCACGCTGCATGGCGTAACACGCCGGTCGAGAAGGGCGGTATCGGTGAAGTTGAATTCACCATGGTTGCCGACATCAAGCACGAGATCACTCGCGCTTACGGTATCGAACACGACGACGGCGTGGCGCTGCGTGGTTCGTTCCTGATCGACCAGGCTGGCGTGGTTCAGCACCAAGTGGTGAACAACCTGCCACTGGGCCGTGATGTGGACGATATGGTGCGTCTGGTCGAGGCGCTGCAATTCACTGAAGAGCACGGCGAAGTGTGCCCTGCCGGTTGGCGTCCAGGCCAGAAAGGCATGAAGGCTGACGCCTCAGGCGTTGCCGGCTATCTGGCAGAAAACGCCAAGAGCTTGTAATACCGTTGCTGCGACTGATGTCGCAGCTTCAGGATTTCAGGATGGGTGAGCGATTCTTTTCCTGCCCATCCGTTTATTCCAGCCGGTACGCCGGTTTAGACCACAGTAACTCCGACCACATGTCACGATGGCCGGTCGATAGGAGTGTGTCATGTCTGATGTACGTCATTCCCGAGTGATTATTCTCGGCTCCGGCCCTGCCGGTTACAGCGCTGCGGTCTATGCGGCCCGTGCCAACCTCAAGCCACTGCTGATCACTGGCATGCAGGCTGGCGGTCAATTGACCACTACCACCGAAGTCGACAACTGGCCGGGCGACCCCCATGGCCTGACCGGCCCGGTACTGATGGAGCGCATGCGTGAGCACGCTGAGCGTTTCGAGACCGAGATCGTGTTCGATCACATCAATGCCGTCGATCTGGCCGGTAAACCGTTCAGTCTCAAGGGCGATAGTGCTACCTATACCTGTGACGCGCTGATCATCGCCACAGGCGCCAGCGCGCGCTACCTGGGCCTGCCGTCCGAAGAGGCATTCATGGGCAAGGGCGTTTCCGCCTGCGCGACCTGCGATGGTTTCTTCTATCGCAACAAGCCTGTGGCGGTGATTGGTGGTGGCAACACGGCTGTGGAGGAGGCGCTGTACCTGGCCAACATCGCGAGCAAAGTGACGCTGGTCCACCGTCGTGACACATTCCGCGCCGAGAAGATCCTGATCGACAAGCTGCATGCACGTGTGGCCGAAGGCAAGATCGAGCTCAAGCTTAACGCGACGCTGGATGAAGTATTGGGCGACAACATGGGTGTGACCGGCGCGCGCCTGAAGAACAATGACGGCAGCGCTTCGGAGCTCAAAGTCGACGGCGTGTTCATCGCCATCGGCCATACCCCGAACACATCGCTGTTCGAAGGCCAGTTGGCCCTTAAGGATGGCTACATGGTCGTTCAGGGCGGTCGCGAAGGTAATGCGACGGCAACCAGTGTCAAAGGCGTGTTTGCTGCGGGGGACGTGGCTGACCACGTGTACCGTCAGGCCATTACCTCGGCAGGTGCCGGCTGCATGGCGGCGCTGGACGTTGAGCGTTATCTGGATGGGCTGGCGAACGCCTCGTTCTGATCAGACGCTGCACAGAAAAAAACCGGCTTTCATAGCCGGTTTTTTTTGGACTGCCGGATTGCTCCTTTCAGCGTTTGCGTGTCAGGGGGTTGGCACTGAATTTCACGCCTGCCAGCCCATGGGCAATTAGCGCACGGATATTGCCATGGTCACTTCCCTCAGGGGTCGCTGCTACCGAGCGATAGTGCTCGCCGAACGCCAGCAGGGCTTGTTCATCACTCAAGCCTTCCAGCAGGGCCAGGCCCAGCGTCTTGCAGGATCCTTCATTCTGTCCTGCGGCGTTGTCCAGCGGTCCGTTGCTGAAGGCTTGCGGCTGATAATCGTAGTTTGCCGCCACGAATGCCAAGGTATTGGCAAAAGCGTGGTCGCCGGTGTTCAGGCTGGCGCGCAGGGTGGTCAGGTCAGTCATGTTTCTGTTCCTTGGCGAACGCTGCTTGTTGCTCGGCGCTGGCTTCTTTCTGGTAGAGGGTTTTCCACTCGCTGTAGGGCATCCCGTAAACTACCTCTCGGGCGTCGTCGAGGCTGATGTCGATCTGCTTTTCATCGGCGGCGGCCTTGTACCATTTGGACAGGCAATTGCGGCAGAAACCGGAGAGGTTCATCAGGTCGATATTCTGCACGTCCTTGCGGCTGTCCAGATGTGCGACCAGGCGACGAAAGGCGGCGGCTTCAAGTTCCAGGCGTTGTTGCTCGGTCATGACGGGCTCCGTGCAAATGAAAGATGGGCGGATGATAAGAGTGCAAGGCGGGGTGGGCAAGGTCGGTTCGTCTCGCTCCGGCTTGCGCCAGGGCCGGCAGCCTTCGAGATCGTTATCTGCGGCTACCATACGGCCGCCAGGCAAGCGAACCTAGCGCTGTGCGGCCAGCGTAATCGACACCGAATCGGCAAAGCGCAGTGCATGGGGCTTGTCGACTTCCACTTCAGCGTATTGCACGGCCTTGTGACTCATGACCAGATCGAGCACTTCCTGAGTCAGGCGTTCGAGCAACGCGAAGCGATTGCTTTCCACGTGCTGGATGATCGTCTTGGTAATGGTGCGGTAGTTGAGTGCGTGATCGATATCGTTGTCGCGAACCGCTTCCTGAGCCGCGTACAGGATCGTCAGATTGATCAACACGTCCTGCTTGTTAAGGATTTCGTCTTCGTTGATACCGATGTAAGTGCGCAGGCACAGGTCCTTGACCCGGATGCGCGCGGTGCCTGGTTCGAGTCTAGGCATGGCCTACTTGCTCCGTCCGATCAGTTGCAGAAATTCCATTCGTGTCGTAGTCGATTCGCGGAAAGCACCCAGCATGACCGAGGTGTTCATGGTCGAATTCTGCTTTTCGACACCGCGCATCATCATGCACATGTGCTGCGCTTCGATGACCACCGCCACACCCGCTGCGCCGGTCACCCCTTGAAGGGCATCGGCGATCTGGCGCGTCAGGTTTTCCTGAATCTGCAAACGGCGGGCGAACATGTCGACGATCCGCGCAATCTTCGACAGGCCGAGCACTTTTCCCGTCGGAATGTAGGCGACATGGGCTTTGCCGATGAAGGGCAGCAGGTGGTGCTCGCACAGTGAATACAGCTCGATGTCCTTGACGATGACGATCTCATCGCTGTCCGAGGCAAACAGCGCTCCGTTGACGAGTTCTTCAAGCGTCTGGTCATAGCCATGACACAGGTACTGCATGGCCTTGGCTGCGCGTTTGGGCGTATCCAGCAAACCCTCGCGATCCGGGTCTTCACCCAGGCCAACAAGGATTTCACGATAGTGCTGTGGCAGTGACAGGGTCATCAAAGGTTCCTCGGGGCGGCTTACTTAATGTGCCGTCCGCCGTTTACGGTCAATGTTGTGCCGGTGATGTAAGGGTTATCCAGCAAATAACGCAGGCTTTGGTAAATCACCTCCGGGCCGGGCTCGATCCCCAAGGCCGATTTGGCCAGCGTGCGGGCGCGGTATGCCGCGTCGTCGTCAGGTTGAAACATCAGCATGGCCGCAGCGATGCCGTTGACCTTGATCTTCGGTGCGAATCTGGCGGCAAACGACAGCGTCAGGTTATCCATTCCTGCTTTGCTGGCACAGTAGGCGATGTGCTTGCTGCTGCCCTTGCGCGTGACGTCGTCACCGATGTGGATAATGTCCGCCTGCGCCGAGCGCTGCAACAGGTCAGCGCAATGCAGGTTGATGAGATAAGGCGCGAGCATATGCACATTGAACATACGCATGAACACATCCCCCTCGTCGCCTTCGGTCTCCGCTAGCCATTCGGAAGCGTTGTGTACGATGGCACGCAGTGTATCGGTCTGCTCCTTGAGGCGCGCTATGAAGCCCAGCACGCTGTCCTGCGATGAAAAGTCCGCCTGAATCGTGATCGCCCCCAGGGCCTCCAGCTGTTTTACACCAGGGCGTTCGGAGCGGTAGCTGATGATCACCGGCTGACCTTCACCCAACAACCGTTCTGCGCAATGCAGGCCAATGCGCTGGCTGGCGCCAGTGATCAGGACGGGGGCAAGGGCAGGGGAGGAGGCCATGGCAGCTCGCGCATAATCAGGGAAGAAAAAAACCGAAAGACCACGGGCGTATCGGCTCTGGATCGGAGCGCCGGTTGCTTGCATTGGGCCATCAGAGCTCGAACGCCGAGGGCAAAGTTAACCCAACGGTCAATGGTGCACAACATTTCGCATCGCTCCACGACTATTGCGCGTGACACGGTGCGTGCGAAGGGCTGCGGGTTTACCAGGTCACAGAAAGCGCTGTGCCCACTCTAAAAGATGGATGATCCGTCGTCCCTGGCTGGCTACCGCCGTGTGTACGGTGGGCCACGCTCATGGCCCGTGAAAGAAGCGGTGTCAGCGCGTAGAGGCAGGCTCGGTGGAAGCCGTCGGGAGTGGCGTGCTGCTGTGCAGCCAGCCGGACAACAAATGGGTCGATAGCGGGATGAACCAGAACACCATCAGCGGCGTGAGGATCAGGGTGCTGATCATGATCCGCGGCAGCAGTTCCAGCTGGCCCAGCAGCGGCCCCAGCACATAGTTGAAGATCAGCGACACCGGAAAGAATGCCAGCCAGATGGCGACAGCCTGTTTCCAGCGCGGCGGGCGTTGACCTGCGGTGCCGAACCAGCCATCCAGGCCGCGCGCGCGATGCACCGAGTTGTTCGCAAAAAGTCCGCAACCGCGCACCAACCAGGAGCGCCGGGATGCAGAATGCTCCCATGCGTGCATGGTGGCTTCGTCGGTGAAGCGAAATATTATCTGGAATTCGTCGTCTCCCGGAGGCGGGGCGAGGACGCCGGAACCCAGGTAGCCGGGGAAATCGGTCGCCAGCTGTTCGCCTTCATGCAACCAGGCAATGAGCTCCTGATAACGGCCATGGGCGACGCGACGGGCAACCATCAGCGTGACGGGTGAGGTAGACATTGTGTATCTCCGATAGACGAGTGAGCTTCCCGGGTAGGGAAATCACAGGCGCAACGCCGGGGTGGTGGCGCTGCGTCAGCTTCGCTGGAAGAAGCAAGCAAGGATTATTCCTGAATCCGCGCACAAAGCGAGAAGTCTTTGTCGATCCCGGTCCTCCTGCGTCCGATGGCAGATGTACAATCGAGGCTCCATGACTTCACGACGGACAACTCGATGAACCAGCTGCTCAGCGCTCCGAGCGATGGCAATGACGAACTGCTCCCCATTCGCGAAGTATCGCGCCTGACCGGCGTTAATTCGGTGACGCTGCGGGCTTGGGAGCGTCGTTACGGCTTGATCACGCCGACGCGTACCGAGGGCGGGCATCGCCTATACACCCGGGCCGATGTCGACACCGTGCGCAGCATCCTGTTGTGGAACGAGCGTGGGGTCGCCGTCAGCAAGGTCGGTAAGGTCTTGGCAGGTGCGCGCGCCCTCGATGCCAAGGTGATGGGGCCGCTCAGCGTGGTAGAAGGCGCCGAAGAGCGCAGCTGGCAGGCGCAGATACGGCAAGCGGTCAACGAATTCGATGAACACACGCTGCATGGGATTTACAGCCAACTGCTTTCACTCTATCCGCTGCCAGTGGTGTTCGAGGACGTGTTGATGCCCATATGGCAGGACTTCGTCTTGCGCCACGACGCGTTCGGGCAGGTCAGCGAGTGGTTGTTTTTGGACAGTTTCCTGCGGGTGCGCGCAATTCAGTGCCTAAAGCCGGCCTGTGAGGCTGGTGAATATCGCGTGCTGCTGGCGGCCATTCCCGGCGCTTGTCGGGAGCTGGAGTTATGGGTCGCCGCGCTGCTGATGGCTTCTGACAAAACCTCGGTCAGTGTACTGGCGCCCGGGCAGCCGCTGGAGGAGTTGGGCCTTGTCTGCGGGAAAATGAAGCCCGATGCCCTCGTGCTTTTTTCCGATCAAATGCCTTCGGCGGATCTGACCCGACGCTTGAAGCGCGTCGGTATGGGACTGGGTTGCCCACTGTTGCTGGCTGGAAAAACAGCCGAATTGGCTCAGGACAGTCTGCAAGGCTCGGTCATTGGCTGTCTGGGCAGTGACGCTGTGGTCATGCAAAGGCGTTTGCAGCAATTCCTGGCAGGACGGCTGGATACCTGATCGTCTGCAACGCGTAGGCGCACGGCCAGTGCGTTAAAGATGCATGGAAGGATGGATCTTGCGATGTTCCTGAAGGATGTACTGGCGCAGGCGCTCGGTGTCTTCCTTGCTGTGCTGGCTGAGTCGGTAGGCCGCCAGGCCCTGTTCCGTAAGGCGTTCAAAAGTGCCGCGCAGGGCGATGGGCGCAAGGCCTGCGGGCGTGAACCAGGCGGAAAACATTTTCGGCGGTTTGGTCTGCTTGCGAATTTCCAGCAGGATGCCCTTGAACGAAATTTCATGAACCCACAACGCAGTCAGCGCGCCTTTTTCGGTCTCCAGCGCGACGGGCTCAGGCAACGTCAGACGCCAGGGGCGAATGCGCGGGCCTTCTTCGAAAATGCTGGGAGCACCTAGCTCCAGGTGCAGCGCATGGAACTCGTCCTCAACCAGGTGCAGCGGAAAAGTCATCTGCTGGTTGTCAAATTGTGCCTGCAGGGTGACCTGCTCATGGGCCGCCAAACGCGTCAGCAGATCCTGAATCTGCACACCGCCATTCACCATCAAGCTACGGGAGCGGGATTTTTCCCGAACGTTGAGCTTGGGGTTGCGCTGCATGTTCTGGATGAAGGTGAGCTCATCCTGCGTGAGGATATCGTCGCGCTGCATGATCAAGCTCGATTAGGCGGTTATTAAGAAGATGACATCACGGCCGTTCATTGGTTACTGCCACTCGTCAGTTACAGAATGTTAGCGCTTTAACGCCTCAATCTCTAATCGGGCTTGTGCCAGTTCTGCCTGCAGTTTGACAACCTTCTGTTGCGTCAGCACGTGTTCGGTCACGTCTTTCTGAATACCAATGAAGTACATGAGCTTTTCAGCGTCGTTCAGCACCGGTGTGATCGACAGCTCATTCCAGAAAGAGCTTCCGTCCTTGCGATAGTTGCGCAGAATCTGACGACAGGGTTCACCTTTGTTCAACGCCTCGCGAATAACCCGCCGTGCGAACTGATCGCGATCGTCGCCCTGCAGCATCCGGCAGTCCTGATAAAGCACCTCGTCAGCGCTGTAGCCGGTCAGGCGCTCGAAGGCTTTATTGGCGTAAATGAGAATATTATCGTCACCCTCATGCTCAGCGATCACAATTCCATCGTTCGAGGCATCGACTGCCATTTGCATTAGCTTTGCGTTGATCATCGGAGGCTTCCGTGCGGTTTTGCAGAGCTGGCATTCTAAGACATTGTGTCGGTCTGGGGCATAATGCCGCACGATTTCAATCAGCCACAGGATCACACAATGAAAGTCGCCATTGTCTCGGGCTCGGTATACGGCTCTGCCGAAGAAGTTGCCCGACATGCCCAGCAGATCATCAGCAACGCCGGTCACGAGGTGCTGTTCAATCCGCGCGCAACGCTGGCCGATCTGCGCGCTTTTACGCCTGAAGCGTTTCTCGCCGTGACCTCGACCACGGGCCTGGGCGAGTTGCCGGATAACATTCTGGCGTTGTACTCGCAAATTCGTGACGTGCTGCCGGCTGAGTGGCGTGGTCTGCCTGGCGGTGTCATCGCGCTGGGAGATGCCAGCTACGGCGACACATTTTGTGGCGGTGGCGAGCAGATGCGCGAGTTGTTCATGGAGTCGGGCATTGAACAAGTACAGGAAATGCTGCGTCTGGACGCCAGCGAGACGGTCACACCGGAAAGCGACGCAGAACCTTGGCTGGCCGAATTCATCGTTAAAATCGGCGCCTGAGCCCCCGTGCCGGCGTTGTTCACGTGCAGGCTACTGACGAACGAGGGCCAGCCAGGCCTGCGCGGCTTTGGACAGATACGCGCCTTCGCGCCAGATAAAGGCGATGTCCCAGCGCAGGTTTGCCGGCGCCTTGAGCGTCACATGAACAACCCCGGGCCGAACCAGCGCGCGTGCCACTACCTGAGGCAACAGCACCACACCTTGCCCGGCAGCGACCAGCGCCGCCAAAAAGTCTGCCTGCCCGCTGCGTCCGCCCTCGCGAGGCGTGAAACCGACCTGCTGGCAGGCCTGAAGCAAGCGGTCGTTGAGCACGAAGCTGCGCTGATAAAGAAGAAAAGGTGTATCGGCGAGCTCACTCAACGCCACTTGCTTTGAATGTGCAAGCGGGTGGTCGGCGGGAAGCAGCGCATCCAAGGGTTCATCGCAAAAGGGCTGTGAAGCGAAGACCGGGTCATCCGGAGTCAGGCTCGCGCCCAGCTCCAGTTCGCCACTCATGACCGCCTGCTCGATGGCCCGGCTGCCGCCTTCGATCAAATGTACAGTGACGTTCGGGTACAGCCGTCGATACTCGGCGAAGGCCTTGGCGAATAGCGTGTCACTGCCCAGCATAGGCAAGCCCAGGCGCAGCTCGCCTCTTGCGAGATTGCTGAGATCGTCCAGTTCACGAAGCAAGCCATTGCGCAGGATGAGCATTTCTTCGGCGCGATGAAGCACCACCTTGCCCGCCGCAGTCAGGGCAACATGTGAGCCCTGCCGATCGAGCAGGGTCACGCCCAGGCTGTCCTCAAGTTGCGCGACCTGCTTGCTGACAGCCGACTGACTGATGAACAACGTTCTGGCCGCCTGGGTAAAACCACCCTCGCGGACCACCTCGATGAAACTGCGCAGCTGTTTGAATTCCACGTGAACACCGCTCCACTGAACTGCAGGATAAAGAGAGTCTGGAAGATAAAATTCCATTTTGGAATAGGGCCAAGTCTAACAATTCGTTTTTGGGATGGATCGTCAGTGGATAAACTGCGATTCCTGGAGGACTGAATGATCATGAAACGTTTGTATCGTCTCGCTCGGTTGATCGGTGAACTTGTTGCCTTGGTAGCGATTTACCAAGTGGGCTGCGAGATCGCACTGTGGCTGAGCCTGCCGATTCCCGGCGGGGTCATCGGCCTTGCGTTGCTGTTACTGGTTTTCGCCACCGGCTTGGTCAAGCCCTCGGCCTTGCAGACTGGTGCCGGTTTGCTATTGGCAGAAATGCTGCTGTTTTTCATACCGCCACTCATGAGTCTGCTGGACTACGGAACGCTGGTGCGCAACGAGGGCTGGAGGATCATGCTGGTGATCGGCTGCAGCACGCTGATGGTCATGCTGGTGACGGCATTCACCGTTGAGCTGGTATGCCGCATGAAGGATTCTTCGTCGCAGAGCGACGCATGAAATTCGAGCTGATGCCGATTTTCTGGCTCGTTGTGACCATCGCCGCTTACCTCTGTAGTCGCTGGCTGTATCGGCGCACGGGCCGCTATTTGCTGTCACCGTTGATTTTGGTCCCGACCGTGCTACTGGCCATTGCCGCACCGATGCACACCGCCTATGCCGAATACTCCACCAATACCCATTGGCTGATGCTGGTGCTTGGGCCGGTCACGGTCGCGTTCGCCGTTCCGATCTGGCAGCAGCGCGCGTTGCTCGCGCGCCACTGGCCGGCACTATTGGTCGGCATGCTGGCGGGCAGCGCGGCGTCCATTGCCACCTCGTTCGGGCTTTCCAAGGTGTTGTCGCTGGACACCTCGGTGGTGATGTCGCTGGTGCCGCGTTCCATTACCACGCCGTTCGCCATGCCGCTGGCCCATGATTTGGGCGGTGTGCCTGAGTTGACCGCCGTGTTCGTGATGTGCACCGGCGTATTCGGCGCGGCGCTGGGTGGCGTGCTGCTCAAATGGCTGCCGCTGCGTACGGCGCTGGCTCGCGGCGCTCTGTTCGGCGTCGGCGCGCACGGGGCCGGTGTGAGCCGCGCCCGGGAAGTGGGCGGCGAGGAGGGGTCTGTAGCCGGGCTGGTCATGGTGCTTACCGGCCTGCTCAACCTGTTCGCGGCCCCGCTGTTGGTCTGGATGCTCTAACGGACGTGCGATAGGGCCTTCTCGCTGCGTCTGACCCGGCAGGTCACTAAGCTGGCTGCCAAGGCAAGTACCGCTTTTATCCCGGCTGGCTAGACTGCTGATCCACTAGAGCAGAACAAGTGCCGGGGAACGTCGATCGTGAAAGTCGTGCAGGTAGCTACCGATACTGTCAGTTACATCAAGCGGATCGTGAAGGATCGGGTCAGCGCCGCTGAAGGGCAGGCGGACACCCCCTTGCCGGGGCGCACGCCATGATCGCAGGCGTCACCTGCAGCGTCGGAGACAGGGGTGGGCAGTCGGCATGGCCGGCGTTGTTGCGCAAACTCGAGCAGTCTTCGCCGCGGTACGCCCAGTAATGCGGCTTGCGGAAATACCCCTCTGCGTCTGGCGCACCCGCGGCCATGACTTTATGTTTCGCGGGCAGAAAATTCGTTATTGGACGGCGGGGCACGGCGCCCCCTTGCTGCTGATACACGGTTTTCCTACCGCCAGTTGGGATTGGCACTACCTGTGGCAGCCCTTGTCCCGGCAGTACCGAGTGATTGCTTGCGACATGCTCGGTTTCGGCGATTCGGCCAAACCTCGCAATCGACACTACAGCCTCCTGGAGCAGGCCGATCTGCAGCAGGCGTTGCTCGATCACCTGCAGGTCCATCACCCCGTGCACCTATTGGCCCATGACTACGGCGGCAACGTTGCCCAGGAGTTGCTGGCGCGCCATGACGAGGGACTTTTCGACGTCGCGAGCTGCGTATTTCTCAACGGCGGGCTGTTTCCCGAAAGCCACCGGCCACTGGGCGTTCATAAGCTGCTGCTCAGTCGACTGGGCTGGCTGGCGAGCCGGCTGTTCGACCGTGACAGCCTGGATCGGTATTTCACCCGCACCTTAGGCGCCGATACGCGGCCAAGCGAAAGTGAGCTGGATGACTTCTGGAGCCTGATCTCCGCAGGACGCGGTCATCACATCCTGCACCGGTTGATTCGCTACATGCCCGAGCGCATGGCCCTGGGTGATCGCTGGGTGCAGGCGATGCAGCGCAATCGGGTACCTATGCGATTCATCAACGGCGGCGCTGACCGGGTCTGCGGCCAGCACATGCTTGAGCGCTATCGTGAGTTGATTCCCAACCCTGACACCGTCTTGCTGGCAAACATCGGCCGCTATCCCCACACCGAGGCGCCTACGCTGGTCCTGCGTGGCTACCAGGCGTTCCGTGCCACCTTTGCCGACACGCTTGCTGACATTGCCGTGCCGCACTTAACGCAAAACGGCAAGCCCGCGAATCATCCCTTTACGTTATCGAGCGCCATTCAGGGCGCCTCGTGTTGATTGTGACCCGCCCTTGAGTAGCTGACACTCGTGACAGTTAGCTCGGGCTCGAGCCTTGCGCCCAGCGGCATTGGGCCGCCAGTTGGCGCGAACAAACACCACCGCGGGAAGAACGGGATGAGTGAAACCTTACATTTCAACGACAAGGTCGTGATCGTTACGGGCGCCGGCGGCGGGCTGGGCCGCGCGCACGCTCTGCTGTTCGCCAGGCATGGCGCGCGAGTGCTCGTCAATGACCTGGGTGGATCGGCCCACGGCGGCGGGGCCAACACGTCGGCCGCAGATCGAGTAGTGGCAGAGATTCAAGCATTTGGCGGCCAGGCCGTGGCCAACTATGATTCGGTTATCGAGGGCGCCAAGATCGTGCAGAACGCTATGGATGCGTTCGGTCGCGTCGATGTGGTGGTGAACAATGCGGGCATCCTGCGCGACAAGAGTTTCGCGAAGATGGAGGACACCGACTGGGACCTGGTTTACCGGGTGCATGTCGAAGGTGCTTACAAAGTTACCCACGCTGCCTGGCCATATCTTCGCCGGCAGAATTACGGTCGGGTCATTTTCACCTCGTCCACCTCCGGCATCTACGGCAATTTCGGCCAGTCCAATTACGGCATGGCCAAACTAGGCCTTTACGGCTTGACCCGTACCCTGGCCCTGGAAGGGCGCAAAAACAATATCCTGGTGAACGCCATTGCGCCCACCGGCGGCACGCGCATGACCGAAGGCCTGATCCCGCCCGGCGTGTTCGAACGGCTCAAGCCGGAGCTGGTCAGTCCGCTGGTGGTCTATCTGGGCAGCCATCAATGCCAGGACAGCGGCGGGCTTTACGAGGTGGGTGGCGGGTGGATCGGCAAGGTTCGCTGGGAACGAAGCCTGGGCGCCGGATTCGACCCTCGTTCAGGTTTCTCTCCAGCAGACGTCGCTGAGCAGTGGGCCACGATCAACGACTTCAGTGACGCCGCACACCCGACGGACAACGTGGAGGCGTTGAAGGAAATGATGGCGAACTTGCAGAAGTTTGCGGGGTAATGAGCTGGTTGAATCGGTCAGTTCGGGGATCGGACTGGCCGTTTTTGCACGGGGTATTTACTTATTTGTAGGAACACTTTTCTTATCGGCAATGATTCCGTGTTCAGTTCTTTTCCTCATATTCACCTCCGATGTCCTACAGGTTCTGAAGACCGACGGGGTCTTTGGCGTGGTTGACCAAACATTTTACTAAGTTCAGGAGCCGCTCAGAGAATATGCAGTGGCTCCAGACCCCAGGTTTAACGTTAAGTCGAAGCTTAGTCCTGTTGAATAGATGGTTTAGCAAAAGGCCGACAGTATTGAGCGGATGAAAACGTTTCCAAGGTCAAAAAACGTGGAGGGTTGAATATGACCTGCTGGTTTGATGCTGGGCATGCCGGTAACCGCCGCTGAGAGAGATCGCGGCCAGATCGGCGGCAAGCGGCAAAGGTTAAGGGTTGACACCGCTCTACCGTCAGTACGTCTGATTCCAGGCAAAAAAAAGCCGCTGCAGCGGCAGCGGCTAAACAAGACGTCAGATCCAGGAGCTTGAAAATCTACGTCGGGAAATCCTGATAAAAGGCTGAGGCGTTATCGCAATCAGACAAAAAATCGGAATCTCCAGTTCACGGCGGGGTAGCCGCGAAGTGGGAGAATCATAATTTTTTTCGCGATGCATAAACATAGTCTTTTATGACATGGAGTATTACTCAGTCGGCAACAATTGCGGCGTTTTCCCAGCCTTCCCCGTGCTTTTTCCTACACCTACTAGCGCAGGTTAAGAGCTGAAAATATAAATATGTAACGCAGTCCCGTTCTAGGCTCCTCTTCTAATAGCGCCTCACTTTCATCGCTCATCGTTGTTCCCGACCGGCTGGATGCCGCAACGGGATGAGCGATTTACATTGGAGCTACCCATGCACGCCCTTATTGATTCTTCCTCTACCTCAAGAGCATCTCAAACCTTCGATCAGATCGCCCAGCAGTTAACGAAACTGGCGCAAGCCAGTTCAGGTTGCCAGCAGGTCCTGGCCCAGCGCCAGAGCTTGCGAGGGTGGGCATCGTCGCTGCTTCGTGAGCGAATCAGGCATTCTCGTCCGCACATCGGGCTGCGCGTTTCCAACCCCGACGCGCTTTTTTTCAACCAACGTAGCGCTGATGGCTCGGTGTCCTCGGTCGCCATGACCGACTTGCTGATCGACGCGATGCGCAACCTCAAACCTGTGACGCAAGCAGTAGGCGCCGGCTTTCACACGCGGCACGCAACACTTGACCGCGCCTATGCCCTTCCCGACACCCAGAACACGCAGTTGATAGAGGTTATTAACAAGCTCATGCCCACCCTGTGCGCGGCTTATGAGCAGTATCATCGCGGACAGTGGCAATGCCGGGTTGCCCACCCTGTCGATTCGCAGCGTACGGACACAGCTGTGCGGATGGTGGAGCAGCTACAGCGCGAAGCACTGATGAGCGAGATTGAATTGCTCGGCTTGACCGCAGCCATGAGTGCTGCAGAGCAGAGCCGCTTGTCCAGCGTCGTGCATGGCGGTAACACCGATGGCGTCTTCGGGGTGTCCTGTACGCTGGCGAACGGTAGGCAAATTACGCTGCCGTCCGTGTACGTCGTCACTCAATCTGCCCAAACGTCGAACGAGCCTTCAGGTGTGGTGTTCCTGGTGTTGCCATGCCGGGGAATCGAACGCGTGGAGTCGATAGCAGTTCTGCGCGAGACCCTGAGCCGCCGGTTAAGCGGCGCGGATCCCGATCCGCACTATGTCGATAACCTATGGCTGTACGACAAAGGTCGGCTCATCAACGAACAGTTTATCTCTCCTGACGCCTGGAAGTTCACGCCGCGCAACTGTTCGTTGCTGGACGATCATGTGAAATCGGTGCAACGCAAGCAGGAAGGGGATCTGAACTTCCTCATGCAGCAACCGAGTCTTGATGATGCCGATTTTCACGCCAGTCTCGAACGCGTGCAGCTGTGCACTTACCTGGACGACGCAATGGGGCATCGCTTCAATCTGCTGTCAGTCAGGGCGGAGGCCTTGGTGCAACCTGATTGGCGCAAGTACGCCAAGCTTTCGGACAAAAACCATCTGCTGGCGCTAGAAGAAAAGCATCGGGCACTCAAAGGCAACGTTGCCGAACGCTTGGCGGACATAGAGTCATTTGCCGTCTTTGCTTACAGCGAGCTCACTCACTACATGCAGAAGACTCTGGGCTGCATGATCGACCCCACCAAGGTGATGATTACCCTGCAGGACAGCATCCGGCTTGGCGGCGGACAGGACCTGAAACCGAGCTATCGGAAATCACTGTTCGAATTCGCCGTCGAGGGCATGCCGGGCCTCGACGGGAAGGTGGGCTTCGAGCCTGCGGTTGATCAGATTCACGCCGACTTTTCCTACGAATTCGTCACGACGATGATGAAAGACCTGAACCTCCATCATCGCTACGGGACTGCTATGCGTGACGCTTATGCCGACCCGGAGAACCTGCGGGCAATGGTCATGCATCGTGACAGTGCCATCGCGTTGAGCGCGTTCACCGCGTCGATGCAAGGCCACATGATTCAGGACCGCAGCCATGAGCTTCTGGCCATGATCCGCGGCGATAAAAGCAAGCTAGGCTCCAGCTACAGCATGGGCAGTCTTTATCTGCTGGAAACCCATACACGGTTCAATGACCTCATTGTCTTTGCGGACAAGACTCAGACCTCCGAGCATTTCGTTTTGTATGCGCCCGGCGCTCCAGGTGGCCAGGACTTCTTCGAGTTCAGTTCCTGGCGCCAGCTATGTTTCGGCGTTGGGGGCTGGTTGGCAACGGGGTCTGGCCGGGCCTACATTCACGAGCAGCTGGCCAGCCCGACAGAACGCGGACACAGTGCGGCGGTCAACGATGTTCAACTCAAGCCTGCGCTGTGGGGGGCCAATAGTTGTCTTTTCGTGCGCTGCCAAGGCACGACGTTTGAAAGCAATCTGGCTCAACTGATCACTCAAAAAGTGGCGCGATCGGTGCACGCGGCGCAAGTCACCGCGCCGCAAACCGACAGCGAGAACTCATTTGCCAGCCCAGCCGTTGTGGCGCTGATGGACGCCCGCATCGAAGCGCTTAATGCCGAATTCATAAAGCTCAGCCCTGGCTTGATCGACTTCCGCAGCTATGTTCACCAGCAGACATCCCGCTTGCTGAACGATTTTTTGTGTGGCGCGGGTTACACGCGTCACGTTGATCCTGACACCCTCTATGTCGGTCTCGGTTTGCCTCGCCGTGACACCCCGGAGTTCGGCGATAACTCTGAGTTGCACCAGCTGACTCAACTGATGATGGAGGGGAGCAAGGACATCCTTTCGCATCGGCCACACATTCATCTTTATTCCTCGACAGGGCTGGATGTCAGCGAGTTGCCGATTCGCCTGATCCACTTCATGGACAAGCAGGTTCGCGGCGCAGACATGGGCGCCCGGTACATGGACTTTCTGGAAGAGACCTTTCTGAGCCGCAATGACCCTGTGTATGCCCGCCGCAAACTGCTGATGGCCAAGCGTGTTCAATACGAAATGACGCGAGGGGCGCTCAAAGAGTTTATGCGCGGGGAATTGACAGAATCCCAGTATTCCTGGCTGCGGCAGACCATTGTCGCGCTTGACCAGAATGCCCTGCCTTCGAGTAAGACCACAGGTGTTTCAGCGTTCAGGATCGCCAACCAGATTATCGAAGGCGTGTTCATATTTCGCGATTTCAGCCGAAACGATCCGGCCTACAACCTTCTTTACACACCTAACGCACCAGACGGCATCCACTTCAGGCCCGTAACTGATTATGCCCGGTTGCTGGAATCGGCTCAGATGCAGAATTACTGCTATCGCCGTGTTGCTTACATGGGACAGCCGATGGTCGGAACCTTTCTGGAACGGCTGCAGCGGGGCGGCAAATTCGATGAAGGATTCATCCGGATCGTGAATCGCTTCGAATACCGGATCATGGATGCGGAACGCCTGTACGGCGACATGATTGAACGCATGATTGCTGACGTCGATGCGCAGACGGTGAGCCTGGCCGAAGTGCGACTCGCCACCGCATGGACCGTCATCCAGTGGTTGGGCAACGTGTTACTGGTCCCATTCCCCGCAGCCCGTATCGCTTGGGGAATTTTCACCAGTGCCGTCAAGGTTTACCAGGGCGTGGACGCCTACCTGTCCGGGGACCGTGCGGCCGCTTTACCGTTGTTGATTGACGGTGTGATAGGCATCGTTTCCGGCGGGAACAAGTTCCGAAAACTATTCAGTGCTGCGCAGCTTGCTGCGACGGGGGGCGGGGTTCCTGTGGGTGTCTGGATCTGGAGCAAGCGAGAGTTCGAGTCAAAGATGCAGAAAGCCGTCAATGAATACCTCCGAGGGCAGGCAAAGTCACTAATCTTTGGGTAAGCCTGATCCGCTGTATCGGGTCGTCGCTTAGCAACAGCGCGTGCTCCAGGTCGTAACGTTCGGCCTGTGGACACTCCAGGGTTTGGTACAGGCTGGCACGGGCGAGGTAATCGCTGGTGTTGGCCTGTCCCAGTTCGAGGACACGGTTTGCGTCCTTCAAGGAAGCCAGCGGATCGTTATTAATCTGATGCAGATAACGCAGATTGCGCGAAAGACGCTGCAACATCGCTTGGGGAGTTGCCATACGCAGATGTTCGGCCTGCAGTCGCATGTCCGGTCCGAATTGGCGTAGCAGCAATTCGCGACAGTCCTTGGGGTACAGTCTGCGCCCCCCACAAGGGTCCAGGGCATGGTCGGCGCCGGGTACCCGCAACAGGAAATGACCGGGGAAGTTCACCCCTTCCAGAGGGATCTCCAGGCGACGCGCAAGCTCAAGTGCAACCATCGCCAGCCCTAGCGGCTGGCCCCGCCGTCGATCGACGATCTTGTCCAGCAAGGCCACCTGCGGTTTGGGCTGGGCGAAGTCATCTTGCTGAAAGCCAAGCGTGGCCATCTGTCGCAACAGCAGTTGAGCGAGTTCTGGGGGCGCAAGCATTGGCAACGTGGCGCTGACCTGCCGCTGGAGTTGGTCGACCCGCTGCAGCGTTTCCCGAGGATGGATTTGGGCATCATGCTCCACGGATATCCACAATCCCGCTTCAAAGGTCAAAGGCGGCTCGGCACGTACGCAGTCGAGGCATTGCTGGCGTGGATTCATCGGCTTCTCAAGTCGGATCAGGCGTCTGACATGTGATCCTGGAAGGTTTCGTTGTAGCCCCCGTCGCCGTGTTCGTCCAGTACCGATTGCCGGTCCCGCTTTTTCGCCGGTGGCGCAGAACGCATTAGGGTTTGAATGACTGGTGCGACGTAGCCGTCTTTTTTCTAGCAGCGCCTATACTCGCAATACAAGATTCGGGAGCACTGCCAATGTTCGCTCTCATGCACAACTCGCGCATTCAATCACTGCACATGATCGTCGATGCCCACACGGGCCTCAAAGCAGTGATCGCGATTCATAGCAGTCAGAAGGGCCCGGCTCTGGGTGGCTGTCGCTACCTGTCCTATCCAACCGAGGAAAGCGCCGTGGAAGACGCTATTCAGTTGGCCAGAAATATGAGCTACAAAGCCGTCCTGGCTGGTCTGTCGCTAGGCGGGGGAACGGCGGTCATTTTGCGGCCTGCCCACTTACCGAATCGCGCCGCGCTGTTTGAAGCGTTTGGTCGTTTCATCCAGGCGCTGGATGGCCGCTACATCGCCGCTATCGACAGTGGTACATCGCGTGAAGACATGGACTGCATCGCGCAATACACGCAGCACGTCACGACCACTACCCAATCGGGCGACCCGAACCCCTACACCGCCATGGGCCTGTATACCGGGCTTCGGACCACCGCGATGGCGCGGCTGGGCAGCGACAACCTGGAAGGGCTGCGGGTGGCAATTCAGGGGTTAGGGCATGTGGGCTGGGCGTTGGCAGAGCAACTGCATACCGCAGGCGCGGAATTGCTGGTGTCCGACCTCGACAGCGGCAAAGTCCAACTGGCGATGGAGCGAATGGGCGCCAAACCGGTCGCCTGCGAGGCTTTGCTTAACACACCTTGCGACATTCTCGCCCCATGTGGATTAGGTGGCGTGCTTAACAGTCACAGCGTGACCAAGCTACGCTGTGCTGCCGTCGCCGGAGGTGCCAACAACCAGCTCAGTTGCGCAAACATCGCTGACCAGCTCGAAGCGCGCGGCATCCTTTACGCGCCCGATTACGTCATCAATTCAGGTGGTTTGATCTACGCCGCGCTGCAACATCAGGGAGAAAGCCCAAGCACCATCACCACACATCTGGCTCAAATAGGCACCCGGCTGACTGAAATATTTGCCCACGCCCAGGCTGAAAAACGCTCCCCTGCACGGGTGGCAGATGCATTGGCAGAGCGGTTATTAACTATTGAGTAAACCTTCGGATTTACGAAAGTTTGCGATTCGACTTGAGATTTAGAAGCGTGGCGATTGTGCCGCTGCCACGGGCCTTAAATCGCGCCATTATAGAGGGGCAGCGGTGCGGGAGCCCTCAAGGCATGAGTAAAGTCACGGAGAAGTGAGAGATATGCGCATACGGAGCGGATCTGTAGCACGGCCTGCCGACTGGGATGTATTCATGTCCCTTGGCAGGCCGGACTGCTACTGGTAATTGACGCCGCCGACGTGATTATTTTTCTGCCGAATCGCCGAACAGTTCGTTCAACGCATCTGGCTGATTCTTGAATGCACGAGCGAAAACGTCGCGATTTTTCGCCATAAAGATGCCAGCTTCTTCAATCTGAGCTTCCGACAGGGAAGGCACAGCTTTGCCTAATACACTGGACAGCAGCTCTGCGAGTTCGAGCATTTTGTCATGACGGTCAGCTTCGGCTTTATCCATGAACAAGCGCTCCAGATCTCGGCTGCTGCGGTATACCACTTCGACGGCCATTTACCACCTCATATGCCTTCACGATAGTTATCTTGAACGGGTACTGTGTTTTTATACAGTACGCAGCATAAGGGAATCGTCGCTGCTTGGGTAGTGGCAATTCACGGGCCAGCGATCCACTTGCGACAACCGGTCACGTTCTCAACCTCGGCCGATGACCCCTTTAATGCCTGCCTGCACATGCATGCCTCGAGCGCAGCAAAAGCGTCATGCGTGCGCGGCATCATTCGTTCCGAGCCATTCAAGGAAGCACATCGTGAAAATCAACTGGGCCGACTCCCTCCGTCAGCACGTCCATGGCTGTGCCGAGTCGCTGGGCAACCTCTTCGTCGAAACGTTCCACTACCTGGCGCTGTTTGCCATCGGCGGTGTCACCGCCTGGGCCGCAGTCATGGCATTTCTCGGCATGCTGGATAAAGGGCATATCGCGGTCGATGACATCCTGCTGCTGTTCATCTACCTGGAGTTGGGTGCGATGGTGGGCATCTATTTCAAGACCAATCACATGCCGGTGCGCTTCCTCATCTACGTCGCGATCACCGCCCTGACCCGCTTGTTGATCTCCGACGTGTCGCACCATGCGCCGCCGGATCTGGGCGTCGTGTACCTCAGCGGTGCAATCCTGCTGCTCGCCTTCGCGATTTTGGTGGTCCGATACGCCTCTTCGCAGTTTCCGTCGGTGAAGGTGCCAGATCCGCATGGGCAGACTAAAGGGGCGGTCGTTGAGGAGAAGGGGGAGATTTGATGGATAAGCCAGCCTCAGCAGCAGGCCTCTACAGCTTAGTCAACATACTTAAGTGGTATCTCTGGCATCTTAAATACGTGCAGTACACCGTCAGGTGTTAACTCGTTGGTAATCAGTACACTATTAAAAAGTGTCGCCCAACCGTAAATGTAGTGTAAAGAGTGTGGGTAGGCAGCTGTTGAGGTGGTGTATGTAAGGTTTTCAATTAATCGTATCTGTGATGATGATGGGAGGATGCACGATAAGAAACATCATTATAAATAACATGCTGAGCAGGTTGCAGTTTGCTCACTATGGTGCATTGCAAGGCATGCAAGAAATTCGGGTTAGAAAGGAAAATTTTCTTTTGGTTGGCTTTGATCTGCCTGTGTCGGACCCTTTGCTTCGCAACTATATCAGGGAGGGTGGACGTATGTATTAAAAATCCACCCTCAAGGTTTGTGCGTATTTAAAGATTTAATTGCTGGTGTTGATGCTGCACACCTCCTCGTGGTCACGGCATTTTCCCGCTTCAACAGCTGATGATTTCCGGGGCGTGCCATAGAATGTCTATCTCTGTGCTAAGGGTTGCAAGACTCAGTGTCGTCGTCTGATTGGCGTCTCGTTAAAGCGCTTGCATATAACAGAGGTCTTCGGTTTTCGAGGGTTGTGTAATGATCGTCTGCATTGTAGCAAACCTCGGATTCCCGACTTGGCTATTTTGGTTTTTTGACATAGATGACGACGTCCATCTCGTTTTTTGAGTGAGGGAGAGTATCTTCGAATATGTCCACAGCCCAGGTGAAGTAGTTATTGAAGATGGTTATGTTCTGTAAGTCTTTCGCGGTGATTTCCGAAAGATATTCCTGTACCTCGGTGCCGGAACTACAGTAGATGTAGGATTTTGTTACTTTTTTGAATTTTTCCTGAATGTATTGAGGCATAAAATAGACCTTTGGCTCATCGGATAAAAAAGCCGCATTTCTAAGATTTGAAAGCGTTTCCAAGTTGTTTTCAGTATGGTAAGAGCCAAACATAGGTCTTAATGTGTTAAACCAGAAAAAATTCTTCTTGGTCCAGGATTTATCATTGACGTCATATCTGGGTCTTTTATGAATATTGTTTTTTATGAACTTGTAAATATAGCATTTCAGGATTCTGAAACCAATTTCGTCGTCAATCAACTGTCCAGGGTAAGGTGTCATCATTTAGTCCTTGAAGAAAATATGGCCAAGATCTTCTGTACCGTCTCGCCACTTTATGTGTGGAAGATCATTTCCTACCCGTACTTCTCCTGCCTCCCATGATCCCGGCCTAGAGCCGTGCTGAGGCTTGTGAGTTTCATATCCTTTTGAATATTTTTGATTTTTATATGAGTACATTTTGCGAGCGTCCATATTTCCTCTGCTCTCTTTGAGGAGCGCCTTAGCATGCGCTGCATTTGCCACACGGATGTCGCCACGGCCTCCTTTTCTAATCGCATTAACCGCGTCGTTCCACGCCTTTGAGCCGGGTGTAATTATAGGTAGCTCGCTGGCCTTGCTATATTGTTTTCCGGTCAGGCGACACTTTGGATTGAGACCCCACGGATCCACCCACCCAACCGGATTCGGCGCGTACTGATACAGGTTTATCCCACCCGCTAACCCAATGGGATCCGGGGTGGTAAATCGTCCCACATCAGGATCGTAGAACCTGAAGGTGTTGTAGTGCAGTCCGGTTTCGCGATCAAGGTATTGGCCCTGAAACCTTAGATTCTGTTGTTCAATGAAGTGCGGCTTGCGGTTTTCTTCCGTGGTGTTGCCCCAAACCAGGTAGTGCGCCTGCCATACGACCTGACCGTCGGCATCGGTGAGCTGCTCCGGCAGGCCGTTGAGGTCATTGTGGTAGTAGCGGACTGTATGCTGGGCGCCGATGCCGTCGACGCGGGCGAGGGGCTCGTGGCTGTCGTCGGTGTAGAGGTAGAGGCTCTGCAGGTGATTGCATTGTTCGCGTAGCAGACGCAGGCCTTCCCAATCGAAGCGTGTTTCGCCAATCGTGTTGCCGTGCGGGTCGTGTTCGGTTTTGGCAATGCGCCGACCGAGCGGGTCGTATGCCATGCGGACACGGTTGCCGTTTTCGTTGCGGACTTCGATCAGGCGGTGTTCGGCGTCGTAAGCAAATTGTTGGTAGCCGTAACGCCTGCTGCGTTTCTCGATCATCCGGCCGAAGCCGTCGTAGCGATAACGTTTGTCTTGGTACGTCAGTAATTGATTGTGTTTTATCCGTCCGGCATTGGACTGTGGACCGTCGAGCAGGTTGGCCGCAGCGTCGTAAGCGAAGGTTTCGGGATGCCCAACGAGATCGTCTTGACTGGCCATGATGCGTGCGGTCGCGTCGTGGTGCAGGGCAGTGCGCGACTCACGCGCTCCCTGGCGATTGACTCGGCCGATCAGGTTGTCGGCAGGGTCATGGACGTATTGTTTTTCTCTCTCAGCGGACGGATGAGTGGGCTGGCCTAGGGTTCGCCGTGTTCTTGAGCGCAGGCGTCCGCAGTGATCGTAATGGCTGCGTGTGCTGATCTGACCCTGGCTGCGCAGCACCTCGCGATGAAGCCGGTCACGCTCGAAGTCACTGATGACCTGCCCGTCGAGGTTGATCTGGTGCAGATGCCCGCTGCCGTAATGCAGGCGATTGAGCCACCGGCCATCGGGCAGTTGCGTCTGCGTCAGGTTGCCCAGTTCATCGTAGCGGTGGTGTAGTGGGCCTGATGCACCGGTTTCACCGAGCAATTGCCCCAAGGCATCGTAGGTGAAGCTGACACCTTGCTGCTCACCTGTCAGGTCGGTGAACACGACCTCGCGCAGTTGATCTAGGGCGTCATAGCGATAGTCGGTGGAGCCCTCGGTGGTGGTCTTGGTCACCAGGCGACCCAGCACATCACGTTTCAGCCGGCACACGATGGGCTCTTCACCTCGCTCGCTCGTATGAGGCGAAGGCCGGTGTTCGATCTGTACAGGATGACTCAGCGGGTCATAGACGTATCGTCGCTGGCTGCCGTCCAGATCCTCCTGCTGCATTAACCTGTCGGCTGCATCCCAGGTGAATCGATAGCGTTCGCCGTTCTCGTTGGTCAGTCCCTGCAACCGGCCATAGACGTCATAACTGAATTGCACGTACCGACCGTGGGCATCGATCCGTTGACGCACCTGCCCGCGCGGGTTGTACTGGTAGGTTGTGATGTGGCCTGCAGGATCCGTGTAGGCAGTCAGTGAACCGCCGGCATCCCGTTGATAGCGTTCGACACGCCCGTCAGGCAGTTCGGTCTGCAACAGTCGACCCTGGCTGTCGTACTGGTAAAGGGTACGTTCCCCGAGTGCATTGGTGATGCCTTGCAGAAAACCGCGCCGGTCATAGCTCATTGATGTTGGGTAACCGGCGCAGTCAATGTGCTCGGTCAAGCGTCCGAGCGCATTCCAGCGCAGCTTCTTGCTCTTGCCCGCGGCGTCGATGATCTCGACCACCTGACCGCACTCGTCGTAGCGGTACTGAGTGACATGCCCCAGTGGATCGACTTCGTGGGTGCGGTTTCCGCGAGCGTCGTAGCGGTATTGCCACGTGTTGCCCGCTGCGTCGGTTTCCGTTTTCGGCAGTGACCAGTGTTCCAGCCAGTCGGTTAAATCGCTGCGCCCGAGCGGATCCTCTGTCGAAGTGAGACGTCCGGCTTCGTCATAGCGGTAGTGCCATTGACCGCCTTGGGGATCGATCGCGCCGAGCAACTGGCGTTCGTTGTTCCATGAAAACTGCCAGGTCTGACCCAGGTTGTCGGTGTATTCGGTGATCTGATGCTGATTGTTCCAGCGGCGAATGCTGACCCGGCCCAGGCCATCAGTGATGAGCGTGCTGCCAGCCGCGAGGTCGTAGTCAAAGTCGTACTCTTCACCGTCATCGGTGCAATGGCGAATGACCCGCCATTCGCGGTTTTCGATCAGCGCCCATGCGTAGAAACACCGCAAGCCAGTGGGCAATTGATGTTCGACCATGCGCCGCCCACTGTCGTAGGCGAAGCGCCTTTGCACGTTGCCGGATGCATCGCGCACTTGCGCCAGATCGCCACAAGCGTCGTAGGCATAGGCGGCCAGAACCTCGACCTGCAGATCGCGGTATACCCGCTCGATACGTTCAAGGCGACGAGGCCATTGCACGGAATAAACCAGCTCAACCTGCAACGTCTGCTGACTGTCGTGCAGCCGCGTGAGTCGATGCTCGACGTCGTAGTCCAGATAAATCCGGTTGTCGTTACGGTCACCCACTTGCGCCAGGCGCAACGTTGCGACATCCGCCGGTGCCGGCTCGAACAGGCGATACAGCCCGTCCTCGCTCTCGATCAATATCTGGCCATTGGCATGCCGGTGCACTGCCAGACCTTCTCCTGCACTGAACACCGCATGCCCCAATGGGATAGAACCCATGTCGATGCGGCGTGCCTGTTCGTCGATGTAGATCAGCCGTTCAGCGCCGCAGAGATCGACCTCGATGCAGACGCCGACCTCATACAGGACACTCCAGCCGGCTCCGAACAGGCCGTCCTGACGTTCATCCCGGCTGTTGTAAAAGCGTTGCCACTCAATGGGCAGGACGCCCGGCAAGGCGAAGTCCAGCTCTTCGGCCCCGCTCAGTACCTTCGCGCCCGTCGCGGCATGTACCGGATGCGGTGAGCCCGATACCGCGCGGCTTAACGCCCCTGCTGCCTGGCTGACACCGTATGCATTGATTCCGCCCAGCACCATGCACGGCAGATTGCCGATAAATTTGCGCAGCCCACCCTTGAGCATCATCAGTGTGTTGACCGCCAAACCCACGCCGGGCGTTTTACCGCTGCGAACCGGTCGTACTACCAGTTTGTCTCCACCAATGCGCACATTCGGGGAGATATGCACCGAAGACACCACTGTTGCATCGCACGTACTGCGATCACCACTGCGCACTGCAGGTTGACCGTTGATGAACACCCGGTCCGAACCTTCGGCCAGGTATTGCACCGGCATCGGCGCATGGCGCTCGCAGTTCACATGATCCATCGCCTTCGGTAATGCGCCAGCGGCAGGCGATGCGAGCGTGGGCCGCCACAATTCCGAGAAAAACCCCTGTGCCATGTCAAGAAAGGTGCCTTCGGGGGCGTCGTCAGCGGCAAGGTCAGTTGCGTCGGAGGAAATGCCACCTGCAGCTCGCGCCGCAGCCAGGCCGTTTATAAAGACATTGGAAGAACCGCTGCTGATACGCGCGTATACGGTCGGAGGGAACAGGGCGTTGGCCAGGCTTGCGCTGAGCTGGCTGATGCCTTGGTCGGCACCGATGAGGTTCATGCCCACGCCGACTGCCACGCTGATGACAGCGCCCAATACGCACGCGCCAAGTCCACCGGTTGCCAGGGTCAGGCCGGCTGCGCCGACCACCGCAGCTCCCACCAGTGCGCCGATGGCGACACCGGCCGCCACCTCCAATACGCCACTCAGGATATCGGCCAGGATCGAGCTGTGGGCGAGGGCGTCACCCTGGCGGGCGGCCCAGAGGGCATCAGGCATTGAGTTGTGATCCGCGCTGGGAAAACGGCGGAATCTAAGGGCTTTGAGCCTTGCTGTCTGAGCGCAGAAACACAAAAAGCGCGGAGTGCGCGCTTTTCAGAAAAGGACTACAGCTGACAGGTTTTGAGTCTTAGTCAGGGGGAGGAAACACCTGAGCTACAGGCGATCAGTTCACCCAGACGCCGACGTGATAGTGCCAGCCATCACCGCGGCTCTCCCAGTAAGGATGCTGGTAGCGATAACCCGGTCGCACGGCTTCCCAGTGTCCGTGAACAGGGACATAGCGATTGCCGTTCCAATGCCAAAAGCCACGGGACCAGATATAGCCAGGACGGGGCGCCGGTTCTTCCTCGATGATGCGTTCGGGGGGCGCCTGCGGAGCAACGACTTCGACGTACTCGGCGCGCGGTGCGGGGCGCTCGACGACGCGCCGCTCATGCACCACTCTTTCCTGCACACACCCGGCGGCCATGAGCAGCGCGCCAGTTAGTGCGATGTAACGTAAAGACATATCCTCACCTCGGACATCGAAACCGGCCATCACCGGCCGGATAACCGGTGATCCACTTGCTACGTGTTTGTTGTAACAGGTCGTTTCTGTCTGCGGGCTGAATCGCTGGAGAGTCTTCAGGTTGAGGTGATCGCCGGTCAAAGTCGTAGCAGGCTATGCAGTTAGACAGATCCGATCAGCGCTGCAGGCGCGGTTCCACGGAGTCCGCCAGCTGCGTCAGGATCAGGCAGCACGACACCGCGCCGGCATCCAGCATGCCGACCGAGCGTTCGCCCAGACGGCTGGCCCGACCGATTTTCGCCATCCGGCCCCGGGTCGATTTCCGGCCCCGGGATGCAGCGGCGTTGGCCTGTGTCAGCAGCCGCGCGAATGACGCCCCTTCACGGCTGGCTTTTTCGGCGGCCTCGACGGCGGGAATCAGCGTGTCCATCAGGCGTTTGTCGGACAATGTGTTTCTGCCGGTCAGTCGCAATTGCACGTTCGTCTGCGCTATTGGCGGTTCACTGAAGGCTGGCGAGTACATGAGTCCGGACCACATCTGCCGGCGTATGGCATAGCGCCTCGGTGCCGAGAGTGAAAGCCTTTACGCGCCAGCGCTGGTGGCCAATCCGGAACTGCGCAGTGCCCTGATCAGCAACAACACGTTGTGCTCGACGCTGGACCGCGATCGTGCCGATATCGCGTTGATCGGCATTGGCGGCTTGAGCGAAAACAGCAACAGGGTACGCATGGGCTGGTTCTCGCCGCAGGAAGTCGCGCAGGCGCGTCTGTACGGAACGGTCGGCGACATGATGGGTTTGACTTCATCGATATCCACGGCCAGCCGGCGATCACTGCCATGCAGGGGCGGATCATCGGTCTGAACGTGCAGGAACTGGCGCGTATTCCTGATGTGGTCGCCATAGCCAGTGAAAATACCAAGGCGGCGGCGACGCTAGGGGGCTTTACGGTCGGGAGTGATCAACACATTGGCGACGACGGTCACTCATGCTCACACCATTCTTGCGCTGGACGATGCACCGCGCAAAGCACCAGTCGATTGAGGGGGAACGCATGACGGGGGGGCGATTTGTCGCGTCGCGCTCCGTCAGCGCCCTGTCATCGTTAGATGCCCACGTTCAATTGCGGGCGGTTGAGAAAATGGTTGCGTGCAGGTGGCGGCGACAACTGCTTGAGATCGCCATCGGTCATGGCCGCAAGGATTTTGATCGCGCTATGGCCTTGCTCGATGGCGATGCCGAACTGCACGCTTTCGATCAGGCGACGCAAGCGCTTGGGGGAATTACGTTGCTCGGCGCTGATCAAGCGTTTTGCAACCACGCCCGAGTCGTTGGAAAGCGTCAGCATGATGGTTCCGTCAAGGCCCTGGATACTCAGATTGACCCGGTAGTCCGGGTGAAACGCATCAGTGATCTGTTGAAAAGGATTTTCCATGGCCTAATACCTGTTTATCGATCTGCATCATTGACTGAGGTTTAATCCCTTTAGTTCTGAACGCTGGATCAACGGTAGAAAAAATTGCTGTATCGCCTGAATGGGCTGCAGACTCCAGTGCGCGTCAATACAGCGCCGGGTTAACGGTTGGCTACCTGGCGTGCCGCTTGGACAAGGTTCTAAAATCTGGAAGCTCTATGTAAGGGAGCTTGCATGGTTTGGGCCACTCAGGCGCGAATGGCGTGCGCAAAGCGCCCGACTGCGTATTGCGGCGAGCGAATGAACAGAATTCGCCTTTTTAATTAACCACTTAGTAGTAGTCCTTGGCTTTCGCTGTGGCGGACGAAGCACTAATACCGTGCTCTGCGCATGCTTTGTGTGCATGCAATGGAGTCTGCGGTGATCTGTAAAGCAAACGGCACAAAAAAGGGCGGGCCTGTCTCCACAGGCCCGCCCTTCAATGTAATGAGCAATGTCTTCAAGCCGTCGGCCTAGCCGTGCAGCGCTTCATCTTTCTCCAGGAATTCTTCCTGCAACAGGGCGTCCGGGTTTTCCGAATCCCCGCCAGCGGTGCTGTCAATCGACGCAACCCCGCCGCGTTTGCTGCGCAACTTGCCGAACAGGTGCTCCAGTGCGTGATCGAGCTTCACGGCGGCACCGTCGACGGCTTGATCCAGCGTATCGGCCTTGTGGGTCACGGAAATGGGTTGGTGTCCTTTTGGCCGGGCTTCCATCTGGCAGCGGATGTCATGCGGGCCGGGCTTATCGCCATTCTCATCGCGAATATGGACTTCGATGCGGGTGAGGTCCTCATCGTAGCGGTCGAGCGTGCTTTCAACGGTGGTTCGTACCCACTCCTCCAGTCGGATGCTGCTTTCGATGTGGTTATCGCTATTGACCTGGATTTGCATAGTTCTTCCCTTACTTTGGCTTGCTCGGGAGAGTCTCGACGACAAGGTTTTCGTCTGCCCTCAGTCACAGTGTTGGCGCCGATGGAGAAACAATTCAACCCCCCAGGCGAGAGAAAATATTTCAGCTTGGATTGAACCTTTACCCGTGTCGGTATGCACCCTGCACGGCAGCCTTCGCGAAGGTATTGCGGAGTAATCTGTCAGACGCTTTGCATATGAGAATATTTATCATTAATATTGCGTTCTTTTTGTGCGCATGCTGCAAACGATACCCGTTTGCTCGCTGAAGTATGGATGATCCCGTCGATGTCGAGTCGCTCAACCAGCAGCCAGGACGCCTGCACTTGCATCAGGCTGCACGCTTGATGGAGGCCCTGTCGGTAAGCGCCCCGATGCCTGAAAAAAGGCGAGGGCAGGTTAAAAGAAACGCCCGGCGTTCCGGCGCGGTTCCCGTTCGCCAGCGCCTGGCGGTGGCATCCCGGGTCGCGGCGGCGTTGATTGGCGGGTATGCGCTGTCGGCGCTGTCGAGCATGTGTCTTGCGCAGTTCCTGCCCCTGGCACGGGCCGAAGCGGTGGTGCTGGCGATGACGCTATCGTTTCTGGTGTATCTGCCTGCCGTGTTGTGGTGCTTTGCATGTCGCACGGCATGGCGCGCCTGGTTCGGTCTGCTGCTGCCCAGCGCTGTGCTGGGAGCGGTGTACGCCAGCGCTCGGTGGCTGTCGTGAAAGAGGGGTTCCGTCAGGCGATGGCGTGGTTGCACACTTGGGCCGGGCTGATTTTTGGCTGGCTGCTGTTCGCCGTTTTCCTCACCGGCACGCTCTCGTATTTCAAGAATGAAATCACGCAGTGGATGCAGCCGGAAATCGTTCCCCACGAGGTCACCGCTGCCGACAGCGTCAATCGCGCCCAGCGTTGGCTGCAGGAAAACGCCGGGGATGCGAAGCGCTGGTTCATTACCCTGCCGGACGAGCGCTCGCCGACTTTGGGTGTGAGCTGGGCCAAAGGCAACGGTGGTTTCGCACGAAAATCTTTGGACGCCCTCAGCGGCAACCCGACGCAGGCGCGCGAGAGCATGGGGGGCGAGTTTTTTTACCGTTTCCATTTCCAGTTGCAGATGCCCTATCCCTGGGGTCGTTGGCTGGCCTCGTTGGCGGCAATGGTGATGCTTGTCGCTCTGGTCAGCGGGATCATCACGCACAAGAAGATTTTCAAGGAGTTCTTCACCTTCCGCCCACGCAAGGGCCAGCGCACTTGGCTCGACGGCCATAATGCCGTGGCGGTTCTGGTGTTGCCGTTTCATCTGATGATCACCTACAGCAGTCTGGTGATCTTCATGACCATGGTCATGCCGTTGAGCATTCTTACCAGCTACGGCAAGGATACCCAGGCGTTTTTCAATGACCTGTTCCCGGCGTTAAAGACCGCACCGGCCGCGACTGAAAGCGCCCCGCTGGCACCTATTGCCTCGATGTTCGAGGTTGCCGCGATGCAATGGCCGGGCAGTCGCATCGGATTGATCACAGTAAACAACCCCGGCAGCGCCAATGCCTCGGTAACCTTGACCCCCAGTGGTGCGGATCACATTGCCAATGAGTCGGGCACCACGCTGGTGTTCGATGGCGTCAGCGGCGCACTCAAGGACCAAAGCACCACCAGTGCCGCCGCGCTGCTGCTGGCAGGGGGGCTTTATGGCTTGCATATGGGGCATTTTGCCGGGCCGTTGTTACGTTGGCTGTATTTCCTTGCGGGTATCGGCAGCACGGCGATGATCGCTACGGGACTGGTGATCTGGCTGGGCAAACGCAAGCTCAAGCATGCAAAGAGCGACGTTCTGCCGTTGGGGCTACGGTTGGTGGAAATGCTCAACGTCGCCAGCATGTCGGGGCTGATGCTAGCGGTGGTGAGTTTCTTCTGGGCCAATCGCTTGTTGCCCGTCAGCCTCAGCGGGCGTGGAGACTGGGAAGTTCGGGCATTTTTCTGCGCTTGGGGGCTGGCCGCGCTGCATGCCGTCGTGCGCGTGGTGGTGCGCAACGGTCGCACTGCGTGGCGCGAGCAGTTGACCCTGGCTGCCATGCTGTATTGCACATTGCCTGTGCTGGATATGCTGACGGCGGGCGAGTATTTGCTGGCGTCTCTAAAGCAGGGAAACATGACCCTCGCGGCGCTGGATCTGACGGCGCTGATCACGGGAGTTTTCCTGGCGTGGGGAGCCATCCGGTTCCGCGATCGCGGGAAGACAATGGCCGCGAGCAAGTTCGTTCGTGAGCGCGTTGGCACCGATGCCACCGTTCAGGAGGCTAACTGATGCTGCTCGTCACACTGCTGTGCTACGTCGGTTTTACTGCCTTATGCCTGTCCATGAGCCGCCACTACAGCGAGCTCGTCGGCGGCTCGCTGACCTTGGGTCGTGGCAGGGTCCTGAAGCTTTCAGGCTGGGCGGTGTTGCTGTTATCACTTCGGTTTGCCGTGATTTCGCAAAACCCGGGCCAGGCCTTGGTGCAGTGGTTCGCTGCGCTGATGGGCAGTGCGGTGCTGTTGGTATTCGTGATGTCTTATTGGCCAAGGCTGGCCTTGTCGCTGGCGGGTATCGGGGCATTGCTCGCCCCGATTGCCGCCTGCCTTCAACTCCTGGCCTGAGCCCAGCATGATTGACCTCACCCCGCCGACCCGCAAGACGGGCGCCACAGATGCCGATGCCGACACACCCAAGGCTGCACGCGCGCATTTTCTCAACGTGTTTCTTTCCCAACGTCCGCAGATGGAAGCGCTGGTGAGCCGGCGTGTCGGCTGCCGTGCAACGGCGGCGGATCTGGTGCAGGACCTGTTCGTCAGGTTTTGGCGCCGGCCCTTGGTAGACGTCGAGGAACTCAATACCTACCTGCTACGGTGCGCGGGAAATATCGCCATCGATCACCTGCGCAATGAAGGCACCCGTGCGCGACTCAACGAAGGGCTGAGGCTCGACGAGCAAACGTTGCGCGACGATGAGCCTCAGGCCGCGCTTGAAGCCAGCAATGACCTGCGCCACATCGAGGCCGCGCTGCGCGGGTTGCCGGAAAACACCCGGCAAATTTTCCTGCTCCACCGCATTCATGGACGCAAATACGCCGAGATCGCCAAGGTGATGGGGCTTTCGCAAAGCGCTGTGGAAAAACATATGATGCGCGCCTTGCAAGTCTGCAAGGCGAGCCTGGATCAGAACGCCACGGGGGGCGTGCCCGATCGTGCAAAGTTCGAGGACGCTCGTCGATGACAGCGCCTTCGGATTCGAACCTCATGATTACCCCGCAACAGCATGACGCTGCCCTGAAATGGTTGAGCCTGCTGCACGATGCCCCAAGCGCAGCCGACCAAGCGCGATTCAGCCGCTGGCTGCAGGCTGATCCTGCCCATGCCCATGCCCATGCCAAGGCCTATGCCCAGGCGCAGGTGATGTGGCAAGTCAGCGAAGAGCCTGCGGCGAAACTGGCGGCTGAAGATTCACGAGCGCTCGAAGCCCTGCTCCAGGCGATGGACGCTGCGCCCCAGGCTTCCCGCAGTCGCCGTTGCTGGCCGCACTGGAGTGCTGCATTGGCCATGGCGGCCTGCCTGCTGCTGATGATCGGCATCGGTATGGGTTGGCAGCCTCAACGCTGGATCGACGATTTTGGCGCCGATTACGTGTCGGCGCCGGGACAGCTGCGGACAGTGACGCTGGCCGATCAGTCGCGGATAACGCTGGACGCCGACAGCGCCGTCGCCGTGCACGTTGCCAAGGGCGAACGGCATGTGCAGCTGCGACGTGGTGCCGCATTCTTTGACGTCACTCATACGGGAGAACCGTTCGTGGTCGAGGGCGGGCGCGGCGAAACCCAGGTTCTGGGCACCCAGTTTGAAGTCCGACTGCAGCCCGGCGGGGCTCGGGTCACGGTGCTGTCCGGGCGCGTGGCCGTGAAGGCGGGTGCCGACCTGCCGCAGCAGATTCTTACCGGCGGGCAACGGGTCAGTTATGACACCTCCCGTACCACTGCCCCTCAAGCGGTGGACAGCGAAAACCAACTGGCCTGGCGCCAAGGCTGGCTTAACTATTACCGCACGCCGCTGGCCGATGTGATCAGCGATCTGAGTCGCTACTACCCTGGGCGCATTGTCGTGCTCAACGAGCAACTGGCCGCGAGGAAAGTCAGCGGCAGCTTCCCCAGCAATGATCCGCAGGCCGTGTTGGCGGCGTTGAAATCGGTGGTTGGTTTCGAGCAGTACGAGGCATTCGGGCGGGTCATCGTGATCAGGTGAGCGCCGGATGAGCGGCCCATACCCACACCGACGTTTTGTCGCAGCAGGGCGTGTCGGCGGTGGCGCTCCCGACCTATCGCCGTCGATAAGCCGTGCGCCTGGAGGCGATCTCTGGATCTCGGGCAAGGCATGTACATTCATTTGGGGCAATCAAATTGAAAGTCTGGTTCGGCATTCCCGTACTTGCTGTCTGTAGCGCGTGCGTTCAGGCGGCGGAGCCGGCCTACGACTTTTCGATCCCTGCTAAACCCTTGCCCCAGGCGCTAAGCGATTTCAGCCGCGTCACCGGCCAAGGCATCATCTACACCCAAGACACGCCCTATAGCATCCAGGCCCCGGCGCTCCAAGGCCGGTTCGATGCTGAACACGCCTTGCGCTTGCTGCTGAGCCATTCCGGCCTGAGTTTTCGTCGTGCTACTGAACACGCCTTCAGCCTCGAACCCGCACCCGCCGAAGGCGCGATTACCCTTGGCCTGACCCAGATCGATGCGCAGCGAACCACCGAGCAAAGCTACCAACCGCCCGTCAGCACGACGGTGACGCGTGCCGGGACGCCACAGCTGGAAAATCCGCAGGCCATTAACGTCGTGCCGGCGCAGGTCTTGCGCGATCAGGCACCGCGTAACCTTGACGACGCGCTGAGCAACATCAGCGGCGTCACCCAGGGCAATACCCTCGGCAGTACCCAGGACACCTTGATGAAACGCGGTTTTGGCGATAACCGCGACGGCTCGATCATGCGCGATGGCATGCCGGTGGTGCAGGGGCGCAGCCTTAACGTCAGTGCCGAACGTGTCGAAGTCCTTAAGGGTCCGGCCTCGCTGCTGTACGGTATCCAGGACCCCGGCGGGGTCATTAACGTGGTCAGCAAACGCCCCGAATTACAGCCTTATCATGCGCTGACTGCACGCGGTTCAAGCTATGGCTCGGGCAAGAACGGCAGCGGTGGAACGCTCGACAGCACCGGTCCGGTGGGTGATTCGACCACGCAAGGCGTGGGCCTGGCGTATCGGCTGATCATCGATCACGAAGACGAAGATTATTGGCGCAACTACGGTGTGCATCGAGAATCGTTGGTCGCGCCTTCGCTGGCCTGGTACGGCGATGACACCCAATTGCTCGTCGCCTACGAGCACCGCGAGTTCCTCTCGCCGTTCGATCGGGGCACGGCCATCGACCCACGTACTCGTCACCCGCTCAACATCCCGGCCACGCGGCGTCTGGATGAGCCATTCAACAGCATGGAAGGGCGTTCGGACCTGTATCACATCGAGGCCGATCATCAATTCGACGAGACCTGGACAGGCCATTTGGGCTACAGCTACAACCGTGAAACCTATGATGCCAGTCAGGTGCGGGTGACCGCCGTCGACCCGGTCAACGGTACGCTGACACGCTCGATGGACGGCACCGGCAATGCCCTGAGCACGGATCGTTTCACGACCCTGACGCTGAACGGCAACGCCGATTTTTCGGGTATGCAGCACGATCTGCTGTTTGGCCTGGATGACGAGTACCGCAAGATCTATCGCGGCGAGCTGATTCGGCAGAAGAGCCTCACAACGTTCAGTTATGTAAATCCGCTTTATGAGCAGGAAGCCGAAGGCACGCGCGTTAGCGCGCCGGACAGCAGTCAACTGGACATCCTGCGTAGCGATTCGCTGTTCTTTCAGGATTCGATTCATCTGAGCGATCAGTTGATTTTCGTGGCGGGTGCACGTTATCAGCTGTTCGATCAACAGGCGGGTAAGGGTATTCCGTTCACCCGCAACACTGATCTGAACGGCGAAAAATGGATTCCCCGCGCCGGCCTCGTCTACCGCTATAACGATGAGCTGTCGTTCTATGGCAGCTACACCGAAGCGTTCAAGCCCAACTCCAGCATCGCTGCGCTGGCGGGGGGCACGGTGCTGGACTCTGCGACCCTGCCTGAGCAGTCCAACGCCTGGGAACTGGGTACCAAGTGGGATGTAGACGATCGCATCAGCGGCACACTGGCGTTGTTTGACATCCAGAAGCGCAACGTGCTGGTGGCCAATTTCGATTCGCTTACGGCGACCACCGTTTACACCAACGCAGGTGAAGTGCGCTCGCGGGGCGCCGAGCTGGATGTGAGTGGGCAGCTGTCGGAACGCTGGAGTCTGATCAGCGGCTATGCGTTCACCGATGCATGGGTGGTAGAAGACCCGACGCTGAAGGGTAATCGGCTGCAGAACGTACCAAAGCACAGCGGTTCGCTGTCGGCAGTCTATGACCTGGGCTCCGTGTTGGGGGGCGATCGGTTGCGGCTCGGCGCTGGCGCGCATTACGTCGGCGAACGGGCCGGCAACCCGGACAATGATTTCCACTTGCCGGGCTATACCGTCGCCGATGCCTTTGCCACCTATGAAACCAGGCTGGACGGGCAGAAGGTCAGGCTTCAACTCAACGTGAAAAACCTATTCGATCGCACCTATTACAGTTCGGCGGTGAGCCGCTACTTCGTGTCGATGGGGGACTCGCGGCAGGTGATCCTCGCCACGACGCTGGAGTTTTGAGCGGGCGACCTGTCGCGGATCGGCGCGGATTCCGCAGGCCATAGGAGCCTTGCTTGCGACCTGCGAAACGGCAACCAGTCCAGCAAACTCCGCTGGGTCCGGCGCATCGTGGGCGCTGATCAACTCCCGCTTTGCGGCAGATCGCAGGTAAGCCAGCTCTCACGCTCAGCGGGCAGAATCAAAAGCCAAGTGCATCAGTCGTCACGGCTCAAACGCCAACCGATATTCCCCGGCCGTCGCGCCCATCACCTGCCTGAAGCGATTGCTGAAATGGCTGGCGCTGGCGAATCCGCATTCCAGGGCAATTTCGCCGAACGCCATCCGCGTGCGGCGCAGCAATTCCCGGGCGCGGCTCATGCGCCGTGCCAGCAAGTATTGGTGGGGCGGCAGGCCAAAGCTTTCGCGAAACATCCGGGCGAAGTGGTATTCGGAGAGTGCGCACGTCCCTGCCAGTTGCCCAATACTTAATGGCTCTGCCAGATTCAACTCGATGAACTCCACCAGTTGCCGACGCAGATGCGGGGCCAGTCCGCCTTTCAAGCGTAATCCGTCGCGCAGCCCGACCTGGTTCAGGATCATGTGATCGAGCAGTTCATGAGCCAGGCTGCTGGTCTGCAAGCGTTCGCCCGGCTCGCTCCAGTTCATGCGGATCAGCCGATGAAAGCGCTCGGCTTGCAGCGGGTCATCGAGGAAGGTGTTTTCTTGCAGCATCATCTCCCGAGGCTCGCGGTCCAGCAGCGTGACGCAGTTGAGCGCGAACTGTTCGGGGCTGATGTAGAGATGGGCCAGGCGGATGGCACCGTTGATCACCCATGACGACTGATGCCCGGCGGGGAGCACGCAAAGTTTATCCGGCGCGCCTTTGGTGCCGGGCTGGTCGCGGCGGTAGGTCTCGAAGCCGCCGGAGATGTAACAGGACAGCGTGTGATGACTCGGCCCGTAATAGTCCTGCGCGTCATGGCGGTTATTCCACAAGGCTGCAACCACACCGTCACCCAGGGATGCACTCTGCTCCAGCTGCGCATGGGGCGAGCTGTTGAGTGACTGAAAAACCTGGATCTGATCAAGTGAAGACATGCTGAATCTCTTGGAACGACGATTTTGCGATCGCAGCTGCTGTAGCAGCACGGACGGGCGGCTGGATGGGTTCTGTGACAAGGCAGATTGTCTGTGTTGGGCATCCTACTCCGTAGCGCTCTCGCTGCCAGCGGCCTGGCGATCAAATGCGCAAGTTTTTGCAAGTGCGCTGCAGGACCGACCCCCAGAATGGGGTCTCAATGAGGAGCCTGCCATGAACATCTCGCTGTATCTGTTGACCGTTCTGATCTGGGGCACCACCTGGATTGCCCTGAAGCTGCAACTGGGCGAGGTGGCGATAGCAGTATCGATCGTCTACCGCTTCGGCCTGGCAGCGCTGATTCTGTTTGCCATGTTGCTGATCAGTGGCCAGCTGCAGAAGGTCAATCGTCGTGGGCAACTGATTTGCCTGGCGCAGGGCTTGTGTCTGTTCTGCGTCAATTTCATGTGCTTTCTGCATGCCAGTCAGTGGATCCCCAGTGGCCTGGTGGCGGTGGTGTTTTCGACCTCAACCTTGTGGAACGCGCTGAACGCACGGGTGTTTTTCAAGCAGAAGATTGCCAGCAACGTGCTGGCCGGTGGTGCATTGGGCCTGGTCGGATTGGGTTGTCTGTTCTGGCCGCAATTGTCCGGGCACAGCGCCAGCCGCGAAACCGTCATCGGTCTGGTGCTGGCCCTGGCTGGAACCTTGTGCTTTTCGGCGGGCAACATGCTTTCCAGCCTGCAACAGAAGGCCGGGCTGCGTCCGCTGACCACCAACGCCTACGGGATGCTGTATGGCGCGGCGATGCTGTGTGTGTATTGCCTGATCAGCGGCACGCCGTTCGCGTTCGAATGGAACGCGCGTTATATAGGCTCGCTGCTGTATTTGGTGATTCCGGGCTCTGTGATCGGTTTCACTGCCTACCTGACGCTGGTCGGACGCATGGGACCGGAGCGCGCGGCGTATTGCACGGTGTTGTTCCCGGTGGTGGCGCTGAACGTCTCGGCGGTCGTCGAGGGCTACCAGTGGACCCTGCCCGCGTTGCTGGGGCTGGTGCTGGTGATGCTCGGCAATGTGCTGGTGTTCAGGAAGCCCAGGGTGGTGATGCCGGTGGCGGGCAAGTTAGCCTGAGAAACGAGAAGGATCGTGCCCACACTCTGCGTTGGGCATGCAGCCTGTGACGCTCCGCGTCACCCTTAAGCAGACGCAAGAGCGTCGGGTTCAGCATGCCCACGGGGACCGTGGGAACGATCAGGATCGGTTTCACTGCCTACCTGACGCTGGTCGGACGCATTTGATCGTGCCCATGCTCTGCGTGGGCATGCAGCCTGTGACGCTCCGCGTCACCCTTGGGCAGGCGTAAGAGCGTCGGGTGCAGCATGCCCACGGGGACCGTGGGAACGATCAGGATGGCGAGGATCTTCAGCCCTTCCAGGCTTGCTGATTCACCAAATCCTGCGGTTTCTCGCCCAGCAGCGCCGCACGCAGGTTTTTGTACGCTCGGTCCGCCATCGCCTGGCGAGTTTCATGGGTTGCGGAGCCGATGTGCGGCAAGGTCACGGCATTGTTCAGCGCGAACAGCGGCGACTCAGCCAGCGGCTCTTTCTCATAGACATCCAGACCTGCACCACGAATGGTGCCGTTCTGCAGCGCTGCAATCAGAGCGGGTTCGTCGACGATCGGACCGCGGGCGATGTTTACCAGAATTGCGCTTTTCTTCATCAGCGACAGTTCGCGGGTGCTGATCAGGTGCTTGGTCTTATCACTGAGCGGCACCACCAGGCACACGAAGTCGGACTCGGCCAGCAATTGATCCAGGGTGCGAAATTGCGCTCCCAGTTCCTGCTCGACCGCGGTCTTGCGGCTGTTGCCGCTATACAGGATCGGCATATTGAAGCCCAGACGACCTCGACGCGCCACCGCCGCGCCGATGTTACCCATGCCGACGATACCCAGGGTTTTGCCATAGACATCGGTGCCGAACTGAGGCGCCTCGATGCTGCGCGTCCAGTTGCCGGCTTTGGTGTAGGCGTCCAGCTCGGCCACGCGGCGGGCGCTGCTCATGATCAGTGAAAAGCCCAGGTCGGCGGTGCTCTCGGTCAGCACGTCCGGTGTATTGGTGAGCATGATGCCGCGTTCGGTGAAGTAGCCGACGTCGTAGTTGTCGTAGCCCACCGAGATGCTGGAGACCACTTCCAGTTGGCTGGCGCTCTGCAGTTGTTCGCGGCCCAGCGTGCGCCCGGCGCCGATCATGCCGTGGGCATGGGGCAGCGCTTCGTTGAACTGCTCGTTTAGATCACCCTTTTTCGGGTCCGGGATGATCACGTTGAAGTCTTGCTGCAGGCGCTCGGCCATTTCCGGGGACACGCGGCTGAAGGCAAGGACGGTCTTTTTCATCGGATAGCTTCTCTCGGGCGGTTCAGATGGACATTGCGTAGCACGCTAACATTCTTGTCGTCGAATTGGCGAGGGTGTTGCCGCATGCCTGAAAGCTGGGCCGGCTTGATCCGAGCGCAGGACCTGTGGGCTGCTGAACCGCATGACAGCGGTGAACGCGCAGTGGCAGCAAACTTCACTTGCGGCTGATCCACTGCGTTCGCTGCCATCGTAACTTCCGGCGTCGCCAGTGGGGTTCGTGGTGTGCTCGTGAGGTGTGATCTCCAAACCAGCGCCCCGTGGTTGCTTACACACTCTGCGGCAGCAAGTGGGTCTGCAAATCCGCTTCGTGGGCCGCCATGATTTCCGGCAGCGAGCCGCGCAGATACTCGACCCACGTTTTGATCTTGGCATCCAGGTACTGGCGCGAGGGGTAGATGGCGTACAGGTTCAGCTCGTGGGAGCGGTATTGCGGCAGTACCCGCACCAGCGAGCCGTTACGCAGGCCCTCGATGGCTGAATAGATCGGCAGGATCCCGATGCCCATGCCGCTGCTGATCGCAGCCTTCATCGCATCGGCCGAATTGACCAGGAAGGGCGAGCTGGTGATGGTGACGGTTTCCTGGCCATCTGGACCGTCGAACGCCCATTTCTCCAGAGGAAACACCGGGCTGACCAGGCGCAGGCACGCGTGATTGAGCAAATCGGCCGGCTTGTGCGCCACGCCAAAGGCGTTGATGTAGGCAGGCGAGGCGCAAACGATGCTGTAGGTGATCCCCAGGCGCTGCGACACGAAGCCCGAATCCGGCAGCTCACTGGCCAGCACGATGGAGACGTCGTACCCCTCTTCGAGCAGGTCCGGTACGCGGTTGGTCATGGTCAGGTCGAACGACACGTCGGGATGGTTGCGCCGATAACGGGCAATGGCATCGATCACGTAATGCTGACCGACACCGGTCATCGAGTGGACTTTCAATTGCCCGGCCGGGCGCGCGTGGGCGTCGCTGGCTTCGGCTTCGGCTTCCTCGACATAGGTCAGAATCTGCTCGCAACGCAGCAGGTAGCGCTTGCCCGCTTCAGTCAGGGCGATACGCCGTGTGGTTCGGTTCAAAAGTCGGGTTTGCAGGTGCGCTTCAAGATTGGAGACTGCGCGCGAAACGTTGGCGGTAGTGGTATCCAGCTGAGCCGCGGCAGCCGTGAAGCTGCCCGCCTGCGCCACACAACTGAAGGCGCGCATGTTTTGCAGAGTGTCCATTGGCCGTTCTCTGTTGAGATAGCAAATTGTGACATGAAGTTACTGATCCATGTCAGCTATACCAAAGGATTATCTTCCGTTCGGTAATAAAGATTCGCAGAAGTCCCGGCTTATCGCCGAAACAGGCGCACCCTAGAATCGCGGCTCGATTCATTCCTCCTCATTCGGGTAATTGCAGCTGTGCCGCGTAGCATCGTCAGAGGGCTCAAGCCCCTCAGTGTCTGGGCTTTAACGTTACTCATCAGCGGCTGCATCGGAACCGGCGGAATCGCCCCTCAAGGCACCTCGATGTCGCCAGACGCTCTGGCCACCGACGATGCTATCAAAGAAGCTGCCAAAGACGCCCACTGGCCGGACGGTCAATGGTGGCGCGCCTATGGTGATGATCAGCTCAACCATTGGATCGAACTGGCCGCCCTCGGGAGCCCGAGCCTGGCGCTCGCCGCAGCTCGCGTGCGTCAGGCCAGGGCCATGGCCGGCATCGCCGAATCGGCCGAGTCGTTGCGCGTCACTGGCGACAGCACACTCAAGCGCCACAACTGGCCGGCCGATCAGTTCTACGGGCCGGGCGAGCTGTCCAATACCAGTACCTGGGACAACAATGCTGCCATCGGCCTGAGCTATTCCCTAGACTTTTGGGGGCGAGAGAGCAACAACACCGAACAGTCACTGGACATGGCGCACGTAAGTGCTGCCGAAGAACGCCAGGCGCAACTGGAGTTGCAGGACAATATCGTTCGCGCCTACATCCAGCTGTCGCTCAACTACGCCCAGCGCGACATCGCCGTAGCGACCCTGGCTCAGCAACAACAGATTCTCGACCTGGCGCAGCGACGATTGATGGGCGGCATTGGCACGCATTTCGAAGTCAGCCAGGCGCAAACACCGCTGCCCGAAACCCATCGGCAGATCGACTCGCTGGACGAAGCCATTGCCCTGAGCCGCAACCAGATTGCCGCACTGGCGGGCAAAGGCCCAGGGGAGGGCGCGAGTCTGCAACGCCCAACCTTGACGTTGAAGACTGCACTCACATTGCCCTCTGCACTGCCCGCACAACTGCTCGGGCAACGCCCTGATGTGGTTGCCAGCCGCTGGCGCGTGGCGGCCCAGGCGCGGGGCATCGATGTCGCCCACGCCGGGTTCTATCCCAACGTCGACTTAATGGGCAGCCTGGGTTACATGGCTACCGGTGGCGGGATGCTGGAGTTTCTGACCGGGAAGAAATTCAACTACAGCGTCGGCCCGGCAGTCAGTTTGCCGATCTTCGATGGCGGGCGTTTGCGCTCGCAGCTGGGCGTGGCCACCGCCGGTTACGACGCGGCAGTGGCGCAGTACAACCAGACACTGGTGAACGCGCTTAAAGGTGTTTCCGACCAGTTGATTCGTCGCGAATCGATGAACAAACAGCAGGAATTTGCCGATCAATCCGTCGCGGCGGCGCAGAAAACCTATGATATCGCCCTGATCGCCTACCAGCGTGGCCTGACGGACTACCTGAACGTATTGAGCGCGCAAACCCTGCTGTTTCATCAGCAGCAGGTGCAGCAACAGGTTCAGGCTACGCGGTTGACCGTGCATGCCGAGTTGGTTGTGGCGTTAGGCGGCGGTTTGATGGCAGGCAATGATTCCCCGACCGCCGACAAGACCACCGCGCCGAAAACCCCAGCGTCGCTTGCGGTGTTTGACCGGTGAGCCCGATAGATAGAATTCGCCCATCCCGCACCCTTTGCGAGCAACCTCGCTCCCACAGATGGGGTGGGAGCGCGCAAGTGTCAGCACGCTCCCGCAGCTCAACTTGCGCGGCACAGGTGTTAGCACATTCCCACAGCTGGATGGGTTTGGCGCAGATGTCATTGGTCACCGACCTTCCCTGTGAGAGCAAGCTGGCTCGCGAATCGATCTGCCGGTCAGCACAGGCCTTGAACTGAAATGACCCAAGCCCTGCATTGGCTCAAATCACTGGAATGGCGTCGCGAACTCAATGGCTGGGCGCGCAGCGACGGGGTGACCTGGATCTACATCTTCAAGGTGCTGATCGCCGCATTCCTGACCTACTGGATCGCAATGCGCCTTGAATTGCCGCAGCCGCGTACGGCAATGATCACGGTGTTCATCGTCATGCAGCCGCAGAGCGGGCATGTGTTCGCCAAAAGCTTCTATCGCTTGCTTGGCACGCTGGCCGGTTCGGTGGTGATGGTGACATTGATGGCCTTGTTCGCGCAGAACAGCGAGTTGTTCCTCGGCAGCCTGGCGATTTGGGTCGGCGTCTGCTGTGCCGGTGCGGCGCGCTATCGCAACTTTCGCGCCTACGGTTTCGTGCTCGCCGGCTATACCGCTGCAATGACCGGCCTGCCTGCGCTGGCCCACCCTGAAACCTCGTTCATGGCCGCCGTCTGGCGGGTGATGGAAATCTCCCTGGGTATCATCTGCTCGACCCTGGTCACTGCTGCCATCCTGCCGCAAAGCTCGGGTGCGGCCATGCGCAATGCCTTGTATCAGCGCTTTGGCGTCTTCGCCCGGTTCGTCATCGACGGCCTGCGCGGCGACAGCGATCCGGCGGCGTTCGAGGCCAGCAACGTACGCTTCATTGCCGATGCCGTCGGCCTGGAAGGCCTGCGCGCTGTCACGGTGTTCGAAGACCCGCACATGCGCCGTCGCAACGGCCGGCTGAACCGCCTGAACAGCGAGTTCATGACCATCACGACGCGCTTCAATGCCCTGCATCAACTGCTTGAGCGCTTGCGCCGCCGTGGTGTGACGCCTGCCGTGGCGGCGATCGAGCCGGGGCTTGATGCCGTGGCGCAGTTGCTGCAGGACTTCGCCGCACGTGCGCTGACCAACGCCGATGCGGCGCTACTGGCCACCCGCTTGAGCGCGTTCAAGGCCGATTTGCCGGAACGGGTTCGCAGCCTGCGTGCCGAGTTCGTCAAAACCGACCCCAGTGACGACGATTTGCTGGATTTCCACACCGCCTACGAGTTGCTGTACCGCTTCGTCGATGACATGCACGACTATTCACAGACCCATGCGTCGCTGGCCGATCACAGCCACGCGAGGGAAAAATGGGTCGAACCGTTCGTGTCCACCACCAACTGGATGTCGTCGGTGGCATCAGGCCTTCGCGCGACGTTCATTCTCGGGCTGATGTCGGTGTATTGGGTGGCCACTGCCTGGCCCAGCGGCGCTTCGATGACGCTGGTGTCGGCAGCAACCGTTGCCTTGTCTGCCACCACGCCGAACCCCCGGCGCATGTCATTCCAGATGGCGTGCGGTACTTTGCTCGGCGCATTTCTCGGGTTTTTCATCACGTTCTTCGTGCTGCCCCGGATCGATGGCTTCCCGTTGTTATGCATGGTGCTGGCGCCGGTGTTCGTATTGGGTACATTCCTGACCATGCGCCCACAGTGGGTCGGCTACGGCTTGGGTCTGCTGATCTTTTTCTGCATCGGCTCGGCACCCGACAACCTCACCGTCTATAACCCCTACGCGTTCATCAACGACTACATCGCCATGGTGCTCGGCATGCTGCTGTGCGCGGCGGCGGGGGCGATCATTCTGCCGCCTAACAGTCGTTGGCTGTGGCAGCGCCTTGAGGTCGATCTGCGCCAGCAAGTCGGATTCGCCATCAGCGCGCCGATGCGCGGAATTGGCTCGAACTTCGAAAGCCGCACGCGCGACCTGATGCACCAGGCTTATGGGCTGGCGACCGGTCAGCCCCAGGTGCAACGCAACCTGCTGCGCTGGATGTTCGTGGTGCTGGAAATCGGTCACGCGATCATCGAGCTGCGCCGCGAGCAGGACCTTGTGCCGGTTCACCCCAGCTACGCCGAGTGGCAGCCGTGGCGTCAATCAGTCCGCGCCATGGGCCGCTCGCTGATACGCCTGTTCATCCAGCCGGACCGGCACAATCTGGCCCGCAGTCTGTATGCGGTGGATCACGCCATTATCTGCGTGCAGAACAGCGATGAGCCATTCGCTCCGCACTTCGATACCTCGCCGTTACGACGGGTCAAAAGCTACCTGCACTTCATCCGCACCTGCCTGCTCGACCCGCAATCACCACTGGCCGCCTACGCACCTGCCCAAGCGGCGCAAGGACTTGACCATGCCTCGTGAGATCGCCTTCCACGGCGTTTATATGCCCACGGTGACCGTGATGTTCCTGGTCGCCATGGTGCTGTCCTGGGCGCTGGACCGGCTGATGTCCGGCCTGGACCTGTACCGTTTTTTCTGGCATCCGGCGCTGCTGCGCCTGAGCCTGTTCAGCTGCATGTTTGGCGCAATGGCGCTGACCGTTTACCGTTGAGGCACATGTGAATTCGAGATGAAAAAGCTCATCAGTCTGATCGCGACATTATTGATTCTGGCGCTGGCCATCTGGATCGGCCGCCTGTTGTGGATTCACTACATGGACACCCCGTGGACGCGTGACGGGCGAGTGCGTGCGGACGTGATCAACGTCGCCGCCGACGTCAGCGGTGTGGTCATCGACGTGCCGGTCATGGATAACCAGCCGGTGAAGAAGGGCGACTTGCTCATGCAAATCGACCCTGAGCACTATCAGCTGGCGGTCAAGCAGGCCGCAGCGATGGTCGCCTCGCGCAAGGCAACCTGGGAAATGCGCAAGGTCAACGCCGCTCGCCGCAAGGACATGGACGCGCTAGTGATCTCGGCCGAAAACCGTGAAGACGCCTCCAACGTCGCCAACTCCGCGCAGGCTGACTATCAACTGGCCGTGGCCCGGCTCGAAGCGGCGCAACTGAACCTGCAGCGCACCAAAGTACTGGCGGCTGTCGATGGCTATGTGACCAACCTCAACGTGCATCGCGGCGACTACGCGCGCATCGGTGAGGCCAAGATGGCGGTGGTCGATAAGCATTCATTCTGGGTTTACGGCTTCTTCGAAGAAACCAAGCTGCCGCATGTCCGCGTCGGCGACCCGGCGGACATGCAATTGATGAGCGGCGAAGTGATGAAGGGCCATGTCGAAAGCATCGCCCGTGCGATATACGACCGCGATAATCCGCAAAGCCGTGAGCTGATCGCCGACGTCAACCCTACCTTTAACTGGGTACGCCTGGCGCAGCGTGTGCCGGTACGTATCCACCTGGATAACGTACCGGACAGCGTGGTGCTGGCAGCGGGGATCACCTGCACGGTAATCGTTAATCCGCAGTGATCAGGGCGTGCTGCCGACCGAGATGCGGTGATTACTCGGACAACTTCTCAAACACCTTTTCCACGACTTTGTCGATGATTTTGCTGGAGTGATCGGTGCCCGTTGCCAGTTCGGCAATCGGCCCCACCATCGCCTTGATGGTGTCGGCCAACGCCTGGTTGTAAAATGCCAGTGCCTCGTCAGGGTAGTCCGCTGTTACACCGCGCAGCGTCTTGATCGACGTTGCGCCCGCTGTCGCCAGGAATCCGACCATCGCACGCGTCAGCGCAAGCGAAGGCCCGGCGGACAATGTCGTCACCAGCGCAAGCGCCTCGAGAACCTCGGCGCTCACTTTCAGCAGGTCGTCGGTCAGGCGTTCACTGTCGGTGGACACCAGTAAGTCGATGTCCATGTTCAGACGCATGACTCTCTGGTTGTGCAGGGCACCGAACACGTCGGCTGTGCTGCGGAACTGCAGCGGGCTCGTCAAGCTATAGGTAGGCCCGTTGTATGTTCTGTAATACCTGAGCATCGTATTGCCCGACATGCTTTGGGTGTACAGCGGCAAACGGCGCAGCACCAGCTTGTGAAGCGACGTTGAACGTTCGATGAAGGCCCGACGCTTGGCCCGACGCAGGATCACCACCGCATCGTCCTTGGGGGCGCCAAGAAATACCAGCAGCCCACCCTGACTTTCCTTCGGATAGCGCAGGTAGATCGTTTGCGGAACAAGGGTGCGGCTCAATCGGCTTCCGAATTCGACAAGTTCAAGCTGCACCTTGTCATTGAAATAATCTTCCACCAGGTTTTGATAGAACTCAGGAGTATTGGGATCGTCAGCGAAGTCTCGAAGGTGCTTTTCCACCTCTAGCCGGGAGTGCAGCTTCCACAGGAATCTGGCTTCAGGCGTATTGAGGCGCTGCTCGATTTCTTCCTGGTAACGGGCCTGCAAATCTGCCGACTCAAGTGCTTGAATCAGGTCTTCAGGGAAATCCTCGGGCCAGGCAACGTTGTTCCACGCACTGGCTTTGCGGCGATAGCGGTCGGTAACGATCTCTTCGAGGCGGAAATCGCGTCGTTCCTCAGACAGGTCGTCGCCGTATTCTTCCCAGCTTTCAGTGAACGGTAGGCCCAGTACCGAATACACAGGGATCCAGGTTTGACTGTCGACGCGTGCTTTCACTTCATCCGACGCACTGGAGGCATCGATGATCGTGCGGATCGACGTGCGGATGAAGCGCACCGGGTCGAGCAGGTCTGGATCGTACATGCCGGCAAACAGATCGCTCATGTCGCTGACAAGACGGCCGACGCCCTCCGAGTTAAGTTCAAGGATGCCTTCAGGCGCGTCCGAGCCCGGTTCGACCGGGGCAAAATCATATTCCTCGAAGTCGTAATAGTCGTCGAGGGTTCCAGTGGATAACAGTGGGTTCATGGTGTCTTCCTTGACAGCGAGCCGGCCTCGGGGAAGGCCGGACAGTTAGGCCCCTTACTCAGGGCAACTGCAGGAAGTATCCAGTGATGTTGAAGCGTTTTCTGTAGCCGGTTTCCGTGACTGACCGAGGATGAGGCGCTTTTTGGAAGAGGCTTGTTCGCGTGACTGCGCAGGATTTGCGGTCTGCACTTATTACACCTTACAGCGGACCCTTCAGCCTGAAGCGTCTGCTCAAAATCCGTTCAAGCAGTGCCTTGGGCAGCAGCCGTGCCATCAACGGCAATGCGTAGCAACCCGTGCCGCAGCGCAGCAGGCGCACGGGATTTGTTTTTTGCACGGCATCGAATACGTTGCGGGCCACCTGGCTTGCCGGTGTCGGATGGGTTTGCGAGGCGTTGGCCCGCGCGCGGATACCCTCGCGCAAGGGCCACCACGCCGAGCCCTCGTGAATCACCTGCTCGGCTTCATGGTTGGCGTGTTTGGCGAACTGCGTGTCGATGGCACCGGGCTGGACCTCCATCACGCGCATGCCGAACGGCGCCAGCTCCATGCGCAATGCATCGCTCAGGGCGCTGACCGCCGCTTTCGATGCGCAATAGGCGCCGCCAAAGGGCGTCGTCAGTACCCCGGAAACGCTGCCGATGTTCACCACCAAGCCTTTGTTGCGTCGCAGCAAGGGAAACAGCGCGCCGGTGACGCCCACGATGGAAAACACGTTGGTTTCGAACTGCCTGCGCATCGCCTCGACGCCACCATCGAGTAGCGGCCCGATGCCGCCGTAACCGGCGTTGTTGATCAACACGTCCAGCCCCTTGCCGCGTTGCTCAAGCGTTGCGGCGAGTCGTTCGAGCGCAGCGCTGTCGTTCACATCCAGTTCCACCGCCCTCAAGCCGGCAGCTTCCAGTGCCTGCACATCGGTTGTCTTGCGCGCCGTCGCCCAGACCTCATGACCTGCGGCGTGGAATACGTCCGCCATGGCGCGGCCGATGCCGCTGGAACAACCAGTAATCAGAACGACAGGCATGGGGTTTGATCCTTGGAGAAGGGCGTATCAGTCGGAGAAAGTGCCTTGCAGGCGTTCGGCACGGAATTCCAGGGTCTGCGGGCGATAGCCTGCGCGCAGTGGCGGCAGTGGCAGGCAGTCCTGCCATTGGCTGCCGGGCAACAGCTCGCCGGGGCCGCGGTAGCGCGGGGCGGCGTAGGTGTCGTCGGCGAGATTGACGGTGTCCCGGGAGCATAGGCCGCGACCTTCCAGCGCAACGCCTGGAGGGGCACATCGTTGCCATTGTCGACCAGGACCAGCAGTGGACGGCCGCTCGGGCATTTTTCCGGCGTGTAGTCCAGGCGCAACTGCAAACGGTTGAGGCGCTGGGCGTCACGTTTGTCCTGCCAAACCACCACGCCCGCCACTATCCCCAGCCCGACCGCGGCCGCCAGTGACACTGGCAAGGCTTTGGCGGGGTAGCGCAGGAGGAGGATCAGCCAGGTGAAAATCAGGATGGCGCCGATAATCATCTTTCGGTCTCGCGAGTGCAGGTCAGCGCATCGTACCGAAAGGCGTGTGATTGACCAAATGGCTCAGGGTCCGACCTTTCAGCCTCTTGTCGCAGCGCGGCTTGCCGAGCGCGCACGCGAGCACTGCCGCCGGCAAGCCTTACTGCCAACGCAGATGCCAAAAGGTATCGGAGTGCGCAAAAAAAAGCCCCCACCCGTTCCCTGCGGATGGGGAATACGCAGGAAACGGGCGGGGGCACTGCAACGGTGCTAGCGGTGAATCAGCGAGCGATAGTCTGGGTTTTCACGCCGGCTTCGATGCCTGGAGTGGAGCGTCCGTAGACGTCTTCGAAGCGTTCGATGTCATCTTCGCCCAGATAGCTGCCCGATTGCACTTCGATGATTTCCAGCGGGATCTTGCCTGGGTTGCGCAGACGATGGACCGAGGCGATCGGGATGTAGGTGGACTGGTTTTCGGTAAGCAGGAACACGTTCTCGTCGCAGGTGACCTGAGCGGTGCCCGACACGACGATCCAGTGTTCGGCGCGGTGATGGTGCATCTGCAGCGACAGGCTGGCACCCGGCTTGACCGAGATGCGCTTGACCTGGAAGCGGCCGCCCATGTCCACCGAGTCGTACGAACCCCACGGGCGATAGACTTCCAGATGGTTCTGGGTTTCAGTGCGGCCCTGCTCGTTGAGCGTATTGACCATTTGCTTGACGCCCTGAACCTTGTCCTTGTGGGCGATCATCATGGCGTCCTTGGTTTCGACGACGACGATGTTGTCCAGGCCGATAACGGTGACCAGTTTGCCGTTGCCCTGAATCATGCAGTTGCGGCTGTCCTGGATAACCACATCACCTTTGGTGACGTTGCCGTGTTCGTCTTTCTGATTGACGTCCCACAGCGACGACCAGCAGCCCACATCGCTCCAGCCGGCGTCCAGCGGCACTACGCAGGCACGCTGGGTTTTTTCCATGACGGCGTAGTCGATGGAGTTGTCCGGGCAGCAGGCGAAGCTGGCCTGGTCCAGTTCGATGTTGTCGTCTTCACGCTTGCTGCGCTCAAGGGTCAGCAGGCAGTTGTCGTAGATGTCCGGGTCGTGCTTTTTCAGCTCTTCCAGATAACGGCTGGCGCGGAACAGGAACATACCGCTGTTCCAGTAGTAGCCGCCGGCTTCGACGAATTCGTTGGCGCGTTTTTCGTCCGGTTTCTCGACAAACTGCGCGACGCGGCTTACGCCTTCGGGCAGCAGGGCATCGGCGGTGGATTTGATATAGCCATAACCGGTTTCCGGTTTGGTCGCCGGTACGCCGAACAGCACCATTTCGCCACGCTCTGCGGCCACGGTGGCCAGTGCCAATGCGCGTTGCAGGGATTTCTGGTCGTCGATGACATGGTCGGCCGGCAGCACCAGCATCAGCTCGTCGCGGCCTTCGTTGATCAGCATCATCGCCGTGATGGCCACGGCAGGTGCGGTGTTACGACCAAACGGCTCCATGATGATGGCCTGAGTGTCCAGGTTCAATGCATCGAGCTGTTCGCCGACGATGAAGCGGTGGTCCTTGTTGCACACCACCACCGGGTGCTGCATGCCATCGAATTGCAGGCGCTCCAGGGTCTGCTGGAACAGGGTATGTTCGCCGGTCAGTGCCAGGAACTGTTTAGGAAACTGTTTACGCGAAAGAGGCCAGAGTCGGGAACCGCTGCCACCTGACAAGATCACTGGAATCATTTTAATTCTCCAAATAGCAATAGCGTTAATGGGCTATACGTCGGTTGTTCTGTCGTTTCGTGTGTCTTGTTGTTGTTCGCTACGGTCGGCGCCCTCACGGTGTACGGATGCGTATCACCTGGCACCGACTGCTGATCTAGCTTGTATTGCAGGCCTGGGAGCTGCCGGGATGCTCTGCCGTCAGCGATCGGCCGGGACCGGTCGCAAGGTCTGAAAATGCGGTCTTTCTGAATCACCGCATTTACCGGGTTTACTGCCGGTTCCCGG
>NZ_DIHC01000036.1:308-118266 GCF_002419965.1 Pseudomonas sp. UBA5706 | reverse complement strand
GATCGTCAGCAAGCTGGACGCCTACGGCCTGCGACCAGAATCAAAAGGCCATCCCGGCCTTGCGGCCAGAACCAAAAGCAGATGTGCGTGCGCCGCTGTCGGGCAGCGCACGACTGCCGGTTATCGTGTCGAAGTCGGACGCTTGACCCAGACTGGCGACAGGTTGCTGCCGCTGCCGGTGATGTACAGCACGGCCGCTTCACCGCGTTCCAGTGCCACGGGCTTGAGGTCGCTGACTTTCTTGTCACCGTCGAACAGCGCGAAGCTGACTTTCACCGGGTTGATTTCGCGCTCGCCAGTGCCTTTGGCGGAGACGGCCTTGACCACGTCGGTCTTGCCATCTGCGGTTTTCAGGGTCAGCGGCTTGTCGCTCAGGTTCTGCACGCGAACCAGGGATTTCTGCTTGTTCTTGAACGGCGGCTCTTCCACCAGCTGTGGCGCGCCGGAGGTGTTGTTGACGATGGTGTAGTAGTGATCGCTCGCCAGTTTCACCGGCAGCGTGTTGCTGCCGATCTTGGCGCTGTAGTCGCCTTGTGGCATGAAGCTGAAATCACTGCTGGCCAGCGGGCCGACTTCGTTGAGGCTGGTGTTGCCGACGCTGGCGCTGACTTCGGCGTTGCTGGCGTTGTAGACACGCACGAAGGTCGAGCCTTTCGGCGCAGTAGGGCCGTACAGGGCAGCGTCACCACCGGCGAAGGCCGAGAGGGAAACCAGGCCCAGGCTCGCGGCCAGGACGCAGGTTTTCAGAAGGCTGCGTTGGGTTTTACGGGCAGTCATAGGCGTTGGGTTCTGTAAGGTCATTTTGAGTAGTCCTCTCAGTTTTGCGCCCGGTCGGGCGACTCGGAGTGATTGGCGTTCACGGCCAGATTTTGTTGAGGGTCACGAGCCTTTTTGAGTTCGGCAATCCACTGTGGATCGAACTCGGTCAGGTCGTTGTGAGCGGGCAGGTAACGCTCCGGGAATTCCCAGATGAGCACCTGCGGCGGGCTGCTCTTGAAGGCATCGGTCTGCAGATACTTGAGCATCGGCAGAATCGGGCCGTGGCCGTCTTCGGCGTAATTTACGACATCGCTGTGCAGCGCCTGTTTCAGCGCGCCGGCGAAGTTCCAGTTAGGGTTGGCGCTGTAGCTGGTGCCGACCAGGCCGACCGCCACCGAGCTGTCCGCGAACAACGCGTCATCACTTTCACCATCGGCCTGGGCCGGGTTGGTGCTGCGTTGCTGCAGATCGTCCGGTTTTGGCAACAGGTTGCTAAACAGCGGATCGAGCGGCAGGAAGTTGGTCAGGTCGCCTTTGTACGGCGCGCTGGGTTTGGCTTCAGTGACGAACGTCTGTGGATCGCCGCTCAGCGGGGTCTTTTGCGAGATCGCCTCGCCCAACTGCTCGGCCACGACTTGGGCACCCATCGGCGTCCAGTGAGTGTCGGTGCGCAGGAACACCTGGCCGTTTACCTTGGCACTTTGCAGCGGCGCCAGCAGGTCAGGCGCAAAGATCCCGGCCTGACTGACCTGCGCGTGGAACTGCTGGTACAGGTCGGTGTGCAGTGCAGCCGGTTTGTTGTCGCCTACGTGCTCTGGGTACAGGCGGGTCTTGGCCGGAACGATCGCCAGCACCAGTTGCGTGCCCTGTTTCTTCAGGGTGTCGCGCACGCCCTGGATGATTGCCAGGTTGTCGGCTTCATTCTGCTCACCATTGGCCACTGCATCGAACTCTTCGTCGGTGTACAGCCACTGGTCCTTGCCAAGCACCACTCCTGGACGACCTTCGTGGAACACTTTGTAGTCCAGCGCAGCCCAGAGGTTGGTGCCCAGGCGCTTGATCGGGAATTGCTCGTCGTAACGCGTCTCCACTGCCTTGGTCCAGTGACCGTTGAGCACCGTGGTTTCTTTCGATGTCGAGAAACTGATGAAGCTGCGCAGCGACCACAGGCCCAGGACCAGCAGGATCGCCAGGAACAGGAAGATGTAGAGGAAACGTAATGAACGGGTCATGTCAGGCTCCTCAGAATTGGAAGTACAGGAACGGCGAGAAGCTGGCCGCCGAGAGTTTGAGAATCGAAGCCACGAACATCAGCAGGATCAGGGCACGCATGACGTAGCGCGACCAATCGGCGGTCCAGTAGGCAGGTTGCACCTGCGCTTCGGTGCCGACGATATAACCCGGTTGATGAATGCTGCCCGGTTTGTCGCCTGGCACGGCCTTGATCAGGCCTGGCTCGGCAGAGGCTGGACCGTCGGCCTGCACAGCCAGATCACTTTTAGGCTTGGCCGGCGCGCGGTTCTTGTAGAAATCACGCAGGCCGAAGAAGGCCAGGGTGATGTACGCCACGATCAGGGTCGCAACCTGCAAACCGGTGATGCTGGCGCGGTTGAGGTCCGAAAGCTGCCAGTCGCTGAAGCTGAACATCGCGCCGTACATGCGGGCGGCAACGTGCAGGTTTTCGGCACGGAAGATCACCCAGCCCATCACCACCAGCAGGAAGGTGAAGGCCCAGCGAACCACGTTGAAGGTGCGTGGTGTGGTGTTGATGCCCAGCGCTTTTTCGATCGCCAGCCACACACCGTGCCAGGCACCCCAGACGATGTAGGTAATATTGGCACCGTGCCACAGGCCACCCAGCAGCATGGTCAGGAACAGGTTGCGGTAGGTCGCAACCTTGCCGCGGCGATTGCCGCCCAAGGTGATGTACAGGTAATCGCGCAACCAGGTCGAAAGGCTGATGTGCCAGCGACGCCAGAATTCGGTGATCGACTGGCTGACGTATGGCTGCTTGAAGTTTTCCATGAAGCGGAAACCCATCATCAAGCCCAGGCCGATGGCCATGTCGCTGTAGCCCGAGAAGTCAAAGTACAGCTGCGCGGTGTAGGCCAGTGCGCCGAGCCAGGCGTCGCCCGTGGTGGGCGCTTGCAGGGCGAAGCAGTGGTCTGCCAGCACGGCCAGGGTGTCGGCAATGAACACCTTCTTGATGAAGCCCTGCATAAATCGAGTGATTCCCTCGGAGAACTTGTCCAGGGTGTGCGTGCGGTTGTTGAACTGATCGGCCAGGTCGCGAAACCGCAGTACCGGGCCGGCAATCAGGTGCGGGAAGATCGCCACGAATGCCGCGAAGTCGATCAGGTTGCGCGTCGCAGGCGTATCACCCCGGTAAACGTCGATGATGTAGCTGATGGACTCGAAGATGTAGAACGAGATCCCGATCGGCAACAGTACGTGGGTGAGGATAAACGGCTCAAGACCGAACGAGGTCATGATCGCGTTAATGCTGTCCACGCCGAAATTGGCGTATTTGAAATAACCCAGGATGCACAGGTCGAGCGCGACCCCCAGCAGCAACCAGCGCTGCGCGGGTTTGCTTCGAACCCCGGCTGCACCCACGCGCAGGCCGATCCAGTAGTTCCACAGCGTCACACCTGCAAACAGCGCCAGGAAGTCCACTCGCCACCATGCATAAAACACGTAGCTGGCCACCAGCAGCAGCAGGTTGCGATAGCGTTGCCCGCTCAAGTAGTACAAGCCGAGAAAAACCGGCAAGAACAGGAACAGGAACACGTTGGATGAGAAAACCATCCTTATCTCTCCGTTTGTCCAACATCGAGAGCCGAAGCCCCCCCAAACCCCCCCTGCAAATGGAGGGGTCAAACCTATCTGCGACGACCCGTGCGTGATCGTTTCCGCGCTCTGCGGGGGAATGCATCCCCTGACGCTCTGCGCCTACTGATGCTGACGCGCAGCGTCGTCAGATGCGTGCCGACGCAGGGCGTGGGCACGATCACGTCACCGAATCAGGACCCGCCTTTGTCGCCTTTCTCATGACTGGGGTCATACGTGCGGGTCATGTCGCCGCCCAACCGGAAGTTCTTGAACGGCTGCATCCTGTGCTTGTCATTGAGCACGTCTGGGCTGCAGTCGTAGAGCGAGCAGTAGGGTTCCAGCCAGGCGAATTTCATGTCGGTCTTAAGATCGGTCATGTCCTGCTTCTGGCCATCCCGGGCCTGGAATTCATTGCCTGAATCCTTGACCCCGGCCAGCACCCGATCACCCAGGCGCTTGAGCGCGCCGTTGTTTTCAGGACGCAGATCCACCCCGTTGGCCTGGGCGAAACTGGCGATCATCGCCAGCGGCGGCAGGGCGTAGTTGTGGTAGGCCAGAGCGCGCTGCCTGCGCTTGAGTTCGTTAGGCAAAAAGCCTTGCGAGTCGACCTGATTGGCCGCGACCTTGAATTCTTTTACCGACCAGTCGAACAGGTCCTTGCGGTTGGTAGCCACCGCTGTGGACATCACCGACCAGGCTGCCCAGTACGAGTGGTTGTTGGTCTTGTCCAGCGGCAGGTTGTTCCAGTCGCTGACGACCTGATCGGCGAGCTTGCTGAACCAGGCCTCGATCACCTGAGCATCCTGCTGACGAGTCGCAAGCGGATGCGATTCGGAGAACTTCAGGCGCAGGTAGGAGGAGGACATGCTGCCCAGCGCCCATTTGCGCATCGACTTGCCGGTATGGTTGAAGTCCTTGGACTCCAGCGCATCGGCCTTGGCCCAGGTGGTGAGCATGCCTAGCGCGCAGTCCAGCTGTTCGGGACGACCATCACGCATGTACTGCATCACCACTTTGCTGGTGTTGCGTTCCATGGTGGTGATGTCCTTGGTGGTGTCGCGGAAGGCTTGTTCCGAGGCCACGTTCAGCGTAGCGCGAGCCTTGTCCGAGCCCTCGTACTTACTGCGAAACTGCAGCGAGCCGGTGTAGGGCTGCGGCGTGGCATCGCAAGTGAACTTGTTTTCGCCGCTTTTGTATTTCTCGACGCTTTCGTAATAGCCCTTCGGCGGCACCAGTGTCGACCCTGTAGGGGTGTTGGCGCTGGAGCACGCAGACACGGACAACATGGCCAGTGACACAAGGGTGGGGAGCATCAGTTTTGGAGTGTGCATAGGAGCCTCATAACCCGGCTTGCGCGGCTTGATGCGCGACATTCGGGAACACGTTGCGTTTGCATACTTTCGCTTCGACCTGCTGTGGCGCAGCGCCCGCTTCCGGACCCTGCACTTCCAGTGCGAGCAATTGCTGGTCGGCCCAGTCTTTGTCATCGCGCAGTTCGAAGGAGAAGCGCCCGTCGGTTTCAGATGTTTCAGGTTTTTCGATCTTCAGGTCTTCGTGGCGGCCGTTCATGTACCACAGGCGCGCCTGAAGGGTTTTCACCGAGGTGTCGGCGAACTTGATGTCGATCTGATTACTACCGTTGCGCACATCCTTGATGCCGTTTTTGCCATTGACCAACAGCTCGTTGGTGCCTGGCTTGAGCGTGGTGCTGGTGGTCATCAGCGCCGGTTTGCCCTCGCAACCGTTGTCCAGCAGCGACATCATCTGGCGATAGATGGTCTCCTGATCCAGGCGGTACAGAGGCGAAAATTCCCAGATGAGAATTTTCGGAGGGTGTTTCTGGAAGTCATCGCTGCCCAGGTACTGCAGCATCGACCCTTCGAGACCGCCGCCAGGGAACGCAACGTTCAGCACGTCGGCACCGATGTATTGCTGCAGAAAGCCGGCGAAGTTGTAGTTCTTGCCGCTGTGACTGGTACCGACCAGGGTGATTTCCGGGTTACCGGCATCGCCAAAAAGGTCGCCATCAGCCGCCTCGCCTTTGGGTTCGGTCTCGAATTGATCCATGTACTGGATCGCGTAACTGGTGCCGCACAACTGACCTGCCATGTTATGCAGAGTGCCCTTCTTGCCCATGCGACCCGACAAGTGGGTCTCGAATTCGCGCTTGGGAATGCTCGCGTACTCCGGCATCTTCTTCACCGACTCGGCGACGATTTTTGCCGTGCGCTCGGCACCGTAAGGGGTCCAGTGCTGGTCGCCACGGAAGTAGAAATCGTGCGCCTGTTGCTCGTTGGTCAACGGCGACAGGTCGGGCACGGTGTAACCCATTTTCGCGAAGCGGCCCAGCATGGTCTGGTAGTTGCGCAAGGCGGTGTTGTAGTCGAACTTGTCGCGCTCGGCGGGGAACAGCTTGTTGCGATCGACCAGCCCGCGGGTTGGCTGATACACCACGACCAGCTCGACACCTTTGCTCTTGAAGGCGTCGTGCAGCTGTTGCATGCGGCGGTAGCCTTCAGGCGTGGTATCAAACTCGGTGCGCAAATCTTCCTTGGTGCGGAACAGCCAGTCGCCCTGAGCCTGCACCAGCGTGGTGAAGTTCTGCTGGTAGCGGGTGACGTAGTTTTTTTCGTCATGCGCTTCGGGGCACAGGCTGCAGCAAGGCTCGGCGGTAAAGCTCGGCGCCGCTGCATCGTCGGCACGCGCAGCATTGCTGGCGGCGAACAGTGCGAGGGTCAGGCCCGAGAGGCCGAGCAATTTTGTCAAATGTGCGTGCATAGAAATGGCTTCCTCAGTCCCGGAGTTGTTTCTGGCTTTCGACCGGGTCGATCAACACGGCTTTTTGTTGGCGCACCAGCAGATCGAGGATTTCATCCTGACGCTCGCCCAGTACGCCGTTGAAGCTGATGCCGGTGGTCTTGCTCGGTGCCAGCATCGACACCTTGTACAGCTCAACGCTTAGCGGCGAGTCGATGGACAGCGGGCCGGAACCGTTGGAGGTCAGTTCGCCACCGACCATGATCATCGACACCTCGGCGTCGAACGGATCAAGCTTGAAATCGCGGTCGGTATTGGAGAGGTCCTTGATGTGGCCATAGACGCCCATCAGGCCGTTACCAATGGCCAGGTTCTCGTACAGCTTGATGTTGGTGCTGTTGCGAACCCGGATGCCGTGGCGTTTGTTGGCGAACACGCGGTTGCCCCACAGCAGGTTGTCGGCGCTTTCATACAGCGTGATGCCGTCGGTGTGGTTGCGGTAGATCTCGTTGTAGGCCACCAGGTTGTTCACGCTGTTACGGTCAAGCACGATGCCGGAGAGGTGGTTCTCGTAGCTCTTGTTGTTGATGATGAAGCTGTCGTTCACCTCGCGGGAGATGATGATCCCGTGCTTTTTCCGCGTTCCGTACACCGTGTTCTCGGCGATGATCAGACCGTGTGAACGGTCGTGAGGGTCGATGCCATAGATGATGTTGTCGTGGTAAGTGTTGCTCTTGACCACGAAGTCGCGGGTTTCATAGCAGTAGAAGCCGTACCACATGTCCGAGAACTCGGAATTGACGATCCAGCCAGTCGGTTCCGGACGGTTCATCTGCGCCTTCATGTTCGGCGTGTATTGGGAAATACTGACCCCGTACGACTTGCTGTTGTTGTAGCCCAGGCTCGCTACCTTGGTGTTGAACATGTAGGTCTGGGTACCGCCCCAGGCCAGCAGGAACGGACGGAATTCCTTTGGCGCCTTGAAGGTGGACGCAGCGTTGGCTTTCTCGCTCCAGCCGGTCAGCCTGGTGTCGGCCATGAACAGCTGGTTGTCATTGACCAGAAACGCGCCGGCTTCCTGAGACAGGCGCAGCTCGACGGTTTTTTTGTCGACTTCGAAGATGCCTTTCTTGCCGATCACGATGGGCAGACGCGCCAGGTAAACGCCCGGTGAGGTCTCGCTCAGGTACTGTTTAGGCACCTTTTTCGCCAGGTCCTGAAGGGTCATGTAGCCGTCTTCGACAAAGATCGCCTGGGGGATACCGTGCTGTCGGGCCACCCATTCTTCCATCTTGTTATCGCCGCCGATGAACTCCTTCAGCGCGTCTTCCTGCATCATGCGACGGATCGAAACCTTGGCCGCCTTACTGCGTACGATCTTCTTCTGCATGGCCTGCTGGGTGTAGCCCGACAGGTTCGGCAGCTTGGGCTTGTCCATCTTCAACGGCGCGGCGTCCGGGCTGCTGACGGTGTAGGTTTTGGCCTGATGCAGGCCTTTGACCACTTCCTCGCTACCGGCCGGTTGCGCGGCGGTTGCGGCGGCGGGTGTATGCAAGGGCAGCGCGGTGTTGGCCACCGCCGCGGTGCTGGCCAGCAGCAGCGCGCTGCTGAGCACGGCGCTTTCCAGCAGCGCATGGGGCCAGGCACGAGGCCCGGTCAAGCGCCGCAAACTGTTTGCTTGGCTGTTCATGTCATTGCACTCCTATCGCGGCTTGCATCAGAAGCGCCAGATGACGTCGACGATGGCGCGGTGCATGTAGTCGTCGACACCGCTGTGGTACGCATCGCCTGGCTTGAACACGCCTGCGCGCAGACGAATCAGCGCCGACGGTTCGTCGAAGGACTGGCTCACCGAAGCGGGCAGCAGGCCTTGTTTGAAGTACTTGGTGAGCACCAGGTCCATTTCCTGACCCAGGTCCTTGCGGCCGTCTTCCAGCGGCAGGGAATCCAGACTGCTGACGCCATCGGCATCGACGTTTTGGCTGACTGGATTGAGCCCTGAACCGCCAATCCCTGAGTGACCGTCTACGCGCCGGAACTTGTGGTAGATCAGCGATGCATCGTAGTCATCCTGCATCTGCCAGGAGGTAAACAGCGAGCCGGATTCCACGTTGGCCATTTCGCCCTGGAAAGCCTCGCCAAAGCGGTGAATCCGCGAGCGGGTACCGGTCCAGTTCGAACGGTTGGTTTCTAACCCGTTCTGCTCGTAGTTCTTGCTGGCGCGGGAGTAGGCGCCGCCCACTTGCCACATCGGATCGAGACGGAAACGAAGACCCAGATCGGTGGCCCAGCCATTGACGCTTTCGTTGTTCCTGGTGCCCGCCACGTACTGATCGGCAGTCGCGTCATATGTCGTTCCCAGGCGGTCACGATTGCCGGTCAACCAGGTCAGGCTGCCCCAATAATTGACGGTGTTCAGGTTGCGAAAGTTGTAGGCGTCGCTGTTGGCCTGAATCCCCAGCCAGGTCAGGTCGCCACGGGAGGTCTTGTCCAGATCGTCGATGGCCTCGCCCTGGCGTTTGAGGCTGCCGCCGTCGTGGCTGTAGTGGGCACGCACGCCGGCCCACTGGCCCGGTGTCCACTGGTAAGCCACATCGCCGAACAGGTGCTGACGATCCTTGTCCTGGGCCGACAGTTGGGTGAGGTCGGTGCGGTATTCGCTGAACCGTTGTGCAGCGCCCACTTCTGCCTTGAGCAGCGTGGTATCGAACATCCAGTTCAGCGCTTCGATGTTGGTGTCGTGCCACTGACCGTCATCATTGCGCAAACGCTGACGGCCGAATTTGAGGATTTCACCGGGGTAGGGCGTGAAACCGCTGTAGCCGACCCAGAATTCACGCAGGGCCGCATAGCTGTCATCCACCTCACGGCTGCTGGAGGTGCTTTTACTGCGTTGCGAGGTCTGACCATTGGCATCGGTGACTTGCTGATCCAGCGGGTCGGTCTGGATGGTATCGGTAGCCGTCACCACCTGACCCATGGCATACGCGCTCCAGTTGCCCCATTGGCCGTACATCCATGGTCGCAAGTCCAGGCCGATGCCGTTGACCTTACCGCCACTGCGGGTGCCAAGGTCAGTGTCACCTTCGGTCTGGCCAGTGACTTTCACTTCGATGCCGAAATTCTGTGTATCGGTCAAGGCTGCCAATGTCGGCGTAGCCCAGATCAGGGTGAAGCCCAGGCCGAGCCCGGCCGCCATCAAAGGGTTCAACTTAAGCTTCATAGAGGTGCGTCCTCGCCGTCTTTTTCTTCTTGCAGGGTCTGCAAGGCCAGCGCGTTCTGCGCTGTGGTGCCACGGACCTGCTGTTCACGCTGGAGAAGACTTTGCGCCTGGGCACGCTTCTCAGGCGGCAATTGATCGTTGAGTTGCTGCATCAGGTCGGTTGCCTGTGGCGTGCCCTGGGCTTGCGCGAGCTGGCCGAACACCCAGGCATTGACCGGGTCGGGCTTGATGCCCTTGCCTTGCGAGAACAGCTGCGCCAGGGCGAAGTCGGCGCTGTTCTGCCCGCCGCGGGCGGAGGTCAGCAACTCGTCGACGGCTTTCTGCGGGGCCGGGTGGCCCAGATAACCACGGCGGTACAGCTGACCCAGGTAGTAGTGCGCGGAGATCTGCGTCGGCGCGGCCTTGGTCAGATGCTCCTCGGCTTTTTTCGCGTCGGGCAGCACCAGTTTGCCCTCGTAATACAGCTTGCCCAGTAGCAGTTCGGCACGTGGTTGATCCGCGGCGCGACCGTTGTCCAGGTATTCCATCATCTTGTTGACGTCGCCCAGCTCCGGATAGTCGTACAGCAGTTGCGCCAGACTCACCCAGGAAGCGGGATAGCCAGGGGCGACCTTTTCCAGCAGTTGCTGAGCGGTATTTTCGTCGGGCTTGCCCAGGGTAGCGTCCGCCAACACGCGGGCGACGCTGTCGACCCGCATGGCCGGGACGCTGCCACTGGAATAACCTTTTTGCATCTGTTCCAGCAGCGCAGCCTGTTTGTCGGCTTCTGCACGCTTCTGATAAACCGTGGCCAACTCCGTGTAGCAAACATCACTGGTGCGCAGGGCCTGTTTGCAGATGCTTTCGACGTCCGCCAGATGCTGATCGTAGGTACCCTGCGTGCGGTACAGCAGCACCTGAGCCAAACCGGCTTCCGGGTAACCTTGCGCACGCCAGTCGCTGATCTGCTGCTGCGCATTCACGTTCGAGAACGTGTGCGGGTATTGCAGATAGAGCAACGCCAGCGGAATCAGGGTGCCGGTTTCGCCATTGGCAAAGGCTTTCTTCAGCAGGCCCTCGGCTTCGCGCTGCTCGGCTTCGGTGGAGTTGGGCTTGACGGCCAGCAGCTTGCCCAAACGCGATTGCGCTCTGGGCGAGGTCTGGGCTGCGGCGCGGTAAGTCGCTTCGGCCTGCTTGATCAGTTCCGGATCACGGGTGCCGACCTGGATGTCCGCAAGACCGACCTGTGCATCGCTATAACCCAGGTCCGCCAGTTGCCGATAGTTCTGCTCCGCCAGCGCAGTGTCTCCGCGCTGCAGGGCCTCATTGGCCAGGCGTTGATCGGGCAGGCCGGCGCAGCCGCCCAGACCGAGTGCGATCGCCAGGCTCAACAACGTAGGGGCTGACAAGCTTCGTAGTGGGCTAGCCATGCTTAGAGACCTGCGGCCGTGGCTTTATCGATCAGCCAGTTCAGCGATGGACCGCGATTACTGACCACTTCGACCGGCAGACCGGCCAGGGTGCTGCTCAGGCTTTCGTCAGGCTGGATCTGTACACGAATGTCAGACGACAGGTCGGCAGGGCTCAGGGCCGTGGCGCTGACGATCTTGCCGCTGTGTGTGGTGTTCTCACCGGCCACCTGGAAGTTCACACGGGCGCCTGGCTGTACGTCCGAGAACTGGCGATAGGTGAAGCGGGCCTCGACGTTGGCGGCCACGTTGCGCGGGATCATTTGGAAGATCACCTGGCCTTTGCTGGCATATTGACCGTCGGCGACCAGTTGCTTGCCGATGACGCAATCGCAGGGGCTGGTCATGGTCCCGGCCAGTTGGCGACCGAACAGTTCTTCGATCTTCGCCGGCTGCATCTCGTCCGGGTCCAGATTGCCTTTGAGCATGTCCAGCATGCTGGTGTTGAACGTGGCCAGCGGTGCGCCTTTGGCGACCCGGCCATTAGGGCCGACGAGACTGGTCAGGGTGCCTTCGCGCGGCATGGTCACGTCCATGCTCGGCACGCTGACCAGACCGGAAGTGGAGTGGCTGACGAAGTACATGCCGTAGACCGATTTGGCCACGAATCCGAACGCCACCAGGCCGACGACGAAGATACCGGCGCTTAAGGCGACTGCGCGCAGACGACCGAACGCGCTCAGTCCGCTGCCGCTGTCCTTGACCTTGCGCGCCTTGGTGAAGTTGTCGCGCTGCAGGGTGGCGAGCACTTCGCCCATGCTGACGATGTCGCCGGACAGGTGCGAAGTGATCAGGTGACGCAGAGTGGCGATGTCCTGGTTTTCCAGATGCTGGAACTGGCAGCCGATGCGGCCGCTGGCCGAATCTACGCTGCGAACCTGCAAGTCGACGTCCATCGCCAGGCCAAGATTGTCGATCAGGAACTGCAGGCGGCCTCTGACGATTTCGCCCACTGCGGGACGCAGGTTGCTGGGGGCAACATAGCTCAGACCACCAGCGGAAAGGTCTTCGACGCGCACCAGCGGAGCATTGGGCTGACCATTGAGCAGGCGCAGCTTGGCTGGGATCTTGATCCTGGCATGCTGGCGCTGCGCTTCGGATTCATGGACGACGTTTGCATTCACGGCTGTATTCATGGCGGTAATTCCTGATTAATCGAGTTGATCCATTAGTGCGGTCAGACCATTGTCAGCAGCACGGCAATGAAGATGCTGCCAGCCGAGAAAGTCATGGTTCGAGACGACCAGGTGTTGAACCAACCCTGGAAGCTGGCCATGTCGCGGCTCAGTTTGGTGTCCTGGCGTGTCCAGGACTGGCGGTCGAGGCGGAAGAAGACGTAGATCTTCATCAGTGCGCCGACGATCTGGTTGTAATAAAGAATCACGGGGTAGGCCGGGCCGATGGAATGCCCCGAGCAGGACAGCAGCACTGTCAGGATCAGGCGCGTGATACCGATCCACAGCAGGTAAGCCAACAGCACACCCAGGCCGAATTTGAAACTGGCAAGTACGGCCACGGTCAGGCCCAGGATCGAGGTCCACATCGAGACACGCTGGTCGAACAACACGATGCTGGTGAACACGCCCAGGCGGCGAACACCCAGGCCCAGTGCGCGAGAGTTCTGACGCAGGTTGTTGCCGTACCAGCGATACATCAGCTTGCGGCTGGCCTTGAGGAAGCTCTTCTCCGGCGGGTGCTCGACGGTGTTGATCGCCGCGTCCGGCACGTAGAACGTGTCGTAACCCAGGCGCATCAGGCTGAACCAGCTGGACTTGTCATCACCGGTCAGGAATTTGAAGCGACCCAGGCGCCAGTGTTGCAGCGAATCGCTTTCGACGTCGGCGATGAAATCGGGGTCGGTGACCACGGTGGCACGAAACACCGACATGCGCCCGGTCATAGTCAGGACGCGCTTGGACAATGCCATCGAGCACATGTTGATGTGGCGTTGAGCGAAGCGAAGCTTGTGCCACTCACTCATGATGTAGCCGCCACGCACTTCACAGAATTCGTTGGTGGTCAGGCCACCGACATTGCCGAACAACTGGAACCACGGCACGGTTTTCTTTACCACGCCTTCGGCCAGAACGGTGTCGCCGTCGATCACGGCAACCACTGCGCGGTCGTCAGGCATGTGGCGAGAAATGGCGCGGAAACCGAAGGCCAGGCCGTCACGCTTGCCCGTGCCGGCAATGCGTACGAAGTCCAGGGTCACGTGTGCAGGCGGGTTGTGTTTGGCCCACAGTGCCTTGACCAGCAGTTCGTCGGACATCTCGACCAGCGAGCAGACCACGGTGGTCGGATAGCCACACGCGATCGCCTCCTGAATGACCGAGCTGTACACCTGTGCAGTGGTCAGCGCATCGATCCGAAAACTGGTGACCATCAGGAATACATGGGATGGATCGGCCGCCTTGCCCAGCTTGCGTACTTTGCGGCGCAAGTGCGGATAAACGATGTAGAGAAAGATCATGCCCCGCACAAAGTGCGTTGCGCCCATCGAGTAGCGCCAGATACCGACGATACCAACCAGGAAAATAAAGTCCTTGGACTGCGAGTCGAACAGGGTTGCCGGCAGCGCCATTGCGATGGCAGCCAGCAAACTTAAATAAAACAGCCAACCGGCGGCCTGAAGAAAGCCGTGTCTGAGCCTGTGCATAGTCGGATCCCTAAAATCAGTTGCAAGCCGCGAGCTTCAGGCCTCAAGTCCACGCGCGAAACGCGTTGGACCCGAGGCCTGGGGCTGGCTTTGAACTTGTCGCTTGAAGCTGGCAGCTTGCCGCTGCTTTACCAGCAGATGCCTTCGGTCTGACCACCTTCGATGGTGGTGCCGGTCATGAAGCCGACGAGGTCGATGACCTTCTTGCCGGCCGGGGCATTGTTGGCCAGGGCGCGGAAACGCTCGTCACGGTTGCCCAGGATGATCACGTCGGAGTTGTCGATCACAGCGTCGAAGTCCGAGTTGAGCAGGGACGAGACGTGCGGGATCTTGGACTCGATGTAGTCTTTGTTGGCGCCGTGAACGCGGGCATATTCGACGTTGCTGTCGTAGATGCTTAGGTCGAAACCTTTACCGATCAACATTTCGGCCAGTTCGACCAGCGGGCTTTCGCGCAGGTCGTCGGTGCCGGCCTTGAAGCTAAGACCCAGCAGTGCGACTTTGCGAGTGTGGCTCGCTGCGACGATGTCGAAAGCGTTCTGCACTTGGGACACGTTGCTGCGCATCAGCGAGTTGAGCAGTGGTGCTTCAACGTCCAGGGAGCTTGCGCGGTAGGTGAGGGCGCGCACGTCTTTCGGCAGGCAGGAGCCACCGAACGCAAAGCCTGGGCGCATGTAGTACTGCGACAGGTTCAGGGACTTGTCCTGGCAGACCACGTCCATCACTTCACGGCCGTCGACGCCGACTGCCTTGGCGATGTTGCCGATTTCGTTGGCAAAGGTGACCTTGGTTGCGTGCCAGACGTTGCAGGTGTACTTGATCATCTCGGCAACGGCGATGTCCTTGCGGATAATCGGTGCGTCGAGTTCTTCGTACAGCGATTGCAGGACGTCGCCGGACGCCTTGTCGAACTCGCCGATAACGGTCATTGGGGGATGGTCGTAGTCTTTGATCGCGGTGCTTTCACGCAGGAACTCAGGGTTCACTGCAACGCCGAAATCGATGCCGGCTTTCTTGCCCGAGCAGTCTTCCAGAATCGGGATGACCACGTTGGCGACAGTGCCTGGCAGGACGGTGCTGCGCACGACGATGGTGTGACGAGACGTTTTGTCACGCAGCACGAAACCGATTTCGCGGCACACGGATTCGATGAAGTCCAGCTCCAGATCACCGTTTTTCTTGCTGGGCGTGCCGACGCAGATCATCGACAGGTCGGTGGCGCGAATCGCCTCGGCGAAGTCGGTAGTGCCGCGCAACTTGCCAGTCTTGATACCTTTGTCCAGAAGCTCGCCCAGACCCGGTTCAACGATTGGCGACTTGCCCTGATTGATCAGATCGATCTTGGCGCTGGAAATATCCACGCCGACCACATCATGACCACGCGCCGAGAGGCAACCAGCACATACTGCACCGACATAGCCCAAACCAAAGATGCTGATATGCATCGTAATCTCCTCGATGTTTACGCCATTAGTTGGCTGGATATTAAGTACTGTCTTACACGTTTCGCGCACTCGTCCGCACGGCAAGTTAATGTCGTGACACAAGCACAGGCAGAATTTAATTTGAGCGGCCTAATCAATCAGACGGGCTCGAATGTTACAGATTTAAAAACGTCGGGTAGCCCATATATAGACGTATGAGTTCCCGATCTGGGAATGGCATAACACTCCACCGGATGGTTAAAAGTCACCGCTGCGCGTCTGGCTCAGGGCGTTCCGCCGTGATTCAGCATTGCCCTGCCCGGCAGTAACATCGAGCACCCGATTGGTGCTTGCTCTAACTACTTCAACCAGTTTGGTGCGTTATCTCCTGGCACGTACCACTTAGACGTGTGAGGTCTAACCATGTTGTTGAGTAACTTCCAGATCTATTCTTATGCCTTGTAAGACATGTCGCACAAGGTGGACGAGAATTGTTACGGGATGTAGGAGCATGAGGTTTCCCCATAAGTTCCTGGCCGCTCGTCCTGTTTTCGCAATTTTCCGAGATAGATCCGCGCTTTTGGTGTGGTTGCACTATGATGGCACTTTCCCGCCGGCCCTTTATATTAAGGGCCCTGGGCCTAGTAGGCGTTAGTTCGCCACTAGTGCGCAGCAGGTCGTACCACAACAAAAAAATATTGTTAAATTTTTGAGAAAAATCTTTGAAATTGAAAGTGCGTCCGGTTATTGGCGCCAAGGGTTTGGCTTTGGTGCCGTTCGTCTGAGAAATAGGCGAATGGGGAACTTGAAAAGGTGCAAAAGCGCGGGCGGGTGACTGGATGGTTTTGGTGCGGTTAAGGCTCTAACTTCACACTAGAGTGGGTTGGCGTTAGAGGTGTAGGCGCTGGCGGTGCAGTAAACATCTGATATATGAACGGGCGTCCCTCGCTGTAGCAGGTTTAGGCGGGCGCGCGGAGGATCCTGCCAAAGGCGAGCCAGACTGCTACAGGAGCGGGGTGGTTCACATTCCCGACGCCTTCTTCTGCGACGTCGGCGGCGTAACTGCGTCCTCAGTTCTACGCGTGCGCTTCATCACGCAAGAAAACCAGCTTGTCGGCAGTCGAAAGGTGCTTGTCGAAGCGGTATCCCTGCACGTCGAACTGTTTTAAATGCTCAGGCCTGTCGATGCGCTCGGAAATGACGAACCGGGTCATCATCCCGCGCGCTTTTTTGGCGTAGAAACTGATGATTTTATATTGGCCGTTTTTCTGATCGCGAAATTCGGTATCAATGACGCGGGCGTTGAGCGCAGGCCGTTTGACGGCCGAGAAATATTCGTTGGAGGCCAGGTTGAGCAGGACGTCGTCGCCTTGTTCGTCCAGCGCTTCGTTGAGCCATTCGCTGATGCGGTTACCCCAGAATGCGTACAGATCCTTGCCGCGGGCGTTGGCCAGTTTGGTGCCCATTTCCAGGCGGTAAGGCTGCATCAGGTCCAGCGGCCGCAGCAGGCCATAGAGGCCCGAGAGCATGCGCAGGTGTTGTTGGGCGTACTCCAGGTCGCTGTCGTCGAGGGTTTCAGCGTCCAGCCCGGTGTACACGTCGCCTTTGAACGCGAGAATTGCTTGCTTGGCATTTTTCACGGTAAAGGCTGGAGTCCAGCTGCCGAAGCGGGCGGCGTTCAGGCCGGAAAGTTTATCCGACAGGTGCATTAACTCGCCAATCTGCGCCGGGCTCAATTCGCGCAATTGAGTGATCAGCTCCTGCGAATGATCCAGATAGGGCGGCTGGGTAAAGCGCTCGGTGGTCGGCGGGGTTTCGAAATCGAGGGTTTTGGCTGGGGATATCACCATCAGCATGCAGTAGTCTCCTTTGATCGTGGTGGCGATTCTAGGGGTTGCGTGCGCAGGACTCCAGCTATGGTGGCGATAGGCATTGCTCTGGATTTCCGTACTCCCTTGTCACCGCCCGACTCGCTGAGCGAGTCATCAGCTCAGGCGCCGCCCTTGGCAAGTCGGATCGAACAGGGTAACCGGGCTGTGGGTCGATCTGCGTCGATGGCCATTTGGCCCGGACAAATCCGCTATAGTGCCTCGCCGGCTTCGGCCTCTTTATTAAAGGATTGGGAGCACATCGTTTTGCGCATGTTGTTATTGATCGGTGCCTGCCTGCTGGGTCTCAACGCTCAGGCAGCGACCGGAGATATTGCGACGATCGATCGCAGTGTTTGGCCGGAGGTCCTGGAGACCCCTCAATTGTTCGATGTGGCCTCCCGAGCCCAGATTCTGAGTTTCGCCCATCAGTTGCTGGAGAGTGAGAACCTCAGCGATGTGCAACTGGCCGACAGGCTGGGCTTGCGCCAACTGAATATGGCGACCCTGAATCTTACCCGTACCCGCTTATGGACGCGTCTGTTCGAGAACTGGAAGGCGGCCGAGCGATCCTGTGAAGCCGATGCGTCTTTCTGTGTGCTGGTTGACGATGTGCCCATGCTGCGCCAGCGCGCGGCGGAGTACAAAGTTGCCGACGACTCCTTCTATGCGCGCTGGGCGGCCCCGTCTGACGCCTTCAGTCAACGTTATCTGAACGAATTGCTGCGCATGGCGGCGTTGTTCCCGCAGACCAGCAGTGAGGTCGAGCGCTTCAACTCGGACGAGCTGAGCGGGGATGAGATGCCGGATCGCACCTTCCTGCTGAATTTCGAAAGCGGGCCGACGGTCGCCGACGGCGCAACCGACTGGCTGGCCGACTTCATGCGCCAACAGAAAATCAATGCCACGTTCTTTGTCTTGGGCAAAAACCTGCAAAGTCGCATCGACAGCAGCTCACCCCAAGCTTTGCAGACGCTCTACCGCCAGCAATGTGTCGGCATTCAGGGATGGGAATATCGCTCCCATGCGCACTGGAACGACTGGCAGGATTCCATCGAGCGTACCGCAGCGCTGACTCAGCAAATGCTGCCGGACAATTTCGTTCCGCTGTTCCGGCCGCCTTATGGCCATCGTCGGGCCGACAGCGCGCAGTTCTTCCGCGATCAACAGTTGCGTGTTTCGCTCTGGAACATCGACTCCCAGGACGGAACGGGTCGCATCAGCGCCGAGCAGACTGCGCACCGAGTATTGACGCTGATGCTGCTGTGGCGTCGCGGCAACATCGTGTTCCACGACACCACTGACAGGGCGCAGCAAGCTGTGCCGTGGCTGATGGCCAATACCGCGCAAAGCGGCATTTCCTGGGAAGACTGCCATGTTTATCCGCGGCAACTGTCGAACGAAACCGATCAGGATGCCCCTGGAGATGAAGACGGCGACGAGCCCGTAGATGACCCAGCAGCCGAGCAGGCGCCAGAGTCCGTGGACCAGGCTCAAATGCCCGGAAAACAAGGGGAATAGAGGGGGGAGGCAAGGGCGGTCGAAATTCGGCAGGGTTTCTGGCGGACCGGAATTCCGACTGTAAACGGCAGGCATGCATCCGCCAAGGGCTATTCGTCATGCCGTGAAATAAACTTCGATTTCTGTGAAAACGCTTTTTTATGTCATCGGTTTTGCGGTATTACGACAACAGACCGCCGAACCCTGCAACACAGGTGGCGTCACCCAGACCCCACTTTGCGCAATTCTCTCCTGCCTCAAGGGGAGTATCGGCGGCCTTTTCGTAGCGCAGCATCGCTGTGTGTTGCGTTATCTGGCTTCTACAAAGGTGAGCGAGTATGGATGACCACGGACGCACCCCTTCCTCTAACCAGCCAATCCTCTATGTGCTCGATACCAACGTTCTGATCCACGATCCAAACGCATTGCTCAATTTTGAAGAACACCACGTCGCAATTCCCATGACGGTCCTGGAAGAACTGGACAAGCTCAAGGCAGGCAAGCACTCGGTCGCCGCGGAATGCCGCCAGGCGATTCGGCTGATCGACAAGACACTGGGCGAAGCGACCCCGGAGGAAGTCGAACAAGGTGTACCGATCGATCGCGGTACGGGTGTTTTAAAGGGGTATTTGTCCATCCTGATGAGCAAGCGCGAAGAGCCCAACAGCCTTCTGCCGGAACACCTCAACGACAACATCATCATCAACCAGTTGATCGACCTGCACGCACGCAAGAAGGACGTGCGCATCGTGCTGGTCACCAAAGACATCAATATGCGCCTCAAGGCGCGCGCGTGCGGTATAGAAGCCGAGGACTACAGCACGGACCAGTTGGTCGACGATGTGTCGATGCTGTCGCGTGGATATCACACCATGACGGGCTCCTTCTGGGATCGGGTCAGCAAGGTCGATACCCGACAGGATCACGGTCGCACCTGGCATAAAGTGCAGATGATCGAGCAGATTCCAGCGGTTCACATCAATGAGTTCATCATCGATGAACAAGGCTTCGTCGGTTGGGTCAAGGGCGTCAAGCCCGATGAATTGCTGCTGCTGGACATGCACCAGGAACCGCTGCTGCATCAGGAAGCCTGGGGCCTGAAGCCGCGCGACATTTACCAAGGGCTGGCGCTGTTTGCGCTGCTCGATCCGGATATTCACCTGGTTAACCTGTCCGGCGCAGCAGGCTCGGGCAAGACCATCCTGGCGCTGGCCGCTGCCATCGAGCAAACCATGGTCAGCAAGCGCTATCGCCGCATTATTGCCACCCGTAGCGTGCAAGGGCTCGATCAGGAGATAGGCTTCCTGCCGGGCACGGAGGCTGAGAAGATGGAGCCTTGGCTGGGCGCTATCACCGACAACCTGGAAGCGCTGCACATGGATGATGAGAACACCCATGGCAGTGTTGATTACATCCTCAGCAAGGTGCCGTTGCAGTTCAAATCACTCAACTACATTCGAGGCCGCAGTTTCCAGCAAAGCCTGATCCTGATCGACGAATGCCAGAACCTTACGCCGCACCAGATGAAAACCATCATCACCCGTGCCGGCGCCGGTTCCAAGGTGGTCTGCCTGGGTAACCTGGCGCAAATCGACACCCCTTACCTGTCGGCCACCAGTTCTGGCCTGACCTACCTCACGGAGCGCTTCAAGGATTTCCCCAACGGTGTGCACATCACCCTGCAAGGGGTGCCACGTTCCATCCTGGCCGAATACGCGGAGAGCCATCTTTAAGTAGAAGCATCGAGTCTCAAGCTACAAGCTTCAAGCGATGGTCCGGCGAACGGCTGTAGCTTTTGGCTTGTAGCTTGCCGTTGTAACTCCCTACAATCGCGGCTCCTGTCCAGGAGTCATCCCGTGCTTACTCATCTCGATTCCCAAGGTCGCGCCAACATGGTCGACGTCACTGAAAAAGCCGTGACGTCCCGTGAAGCCGTGGCTGAAGCGCGCGTGCGCATGCTACCCCAGACCCTGCAAATGATCGTCGCCGGTGGCCACCCGAAAGGCGATGTGTTCGCCGTGGCACGTATTGCCGGGATTCAGGCTGCCAAAAAAACCAGCGATTTGATCCCGCTCTGCCATCCGCTGATGCTGACCAGCGTCAAGGTCGAGCTAAGCGCCGAAGGCGATGACACCGTGCACATTGTCGCCCGCTGCAAACTTTCCGGTCAGACCGGGGTGGAAATGGAAGCGCTTACCGCTGCCAGCGTCGCGGCACTGACGATCTATGACATGTGCAAGGCGGTCGACCGTGGCATGGTCATCGAGCACGTGCGGTTGCTGGAGAAGCTCGGCGGCAAAAGCGGGCACTTCGTGGCCGATGAACAAGTGGGGGCGGCATGACTATTCACGTTCAAGTGCAATTTTTCGCCCGTTTTCGCGAGACGTTGGGCACCGAAAGCGAAAACCTGGAGGGTAGCTTCGCCACCGTCGAGGCCGTGCGCCAGCATTTGCTACTGCGCGGTGGCGTGTGGGAGGTGTTGAGCGAGCAAAGCATCATGTGTGCTCGTAACCAGGCCCTATGCTCGCTCGATGAGCCGGTGGAACCCGGTGACGAAGTGGCATTCTTCCCGACCGTTACCGGAGGCTAGGCATGGCCGTTCGTGTGCAGGTCGCAGCGTTCGACCCAGGCGCTGAAGTCAATGCGATGCATGACGCCAATGTCGGGGTCGGTGCAGTGGTGAGCTTTGTCGGTTATGTCCGAGACTTCAATGAGGGCCGGGAGGTCTCGGGAATGTTTCTGGAACACTATCCGGGGATGACCGAAAAAGCGCTGGTCAGGATTGTCGAAGAGGCGCAACAGCGCTGGCCGGTGCTCAAGCTTGAGGTGCTGCATCGAATCGGCCCGCTTGAGCCGGGTGAGCCGATTGTCTTTGTCGGCGTGGCCAGCGCTCATCGTCAGGCGGCATTCGAGGTCTGCGACTTCGTGATGGATTACCTGAAGACCCGAGCGCCTTTCTGGAAGAAGGAAAACACCGCTGAAGGACCACGCTGGGTAGAAGGACGCGACAGCGATCACAAGGCGGCGGATCGCTGGAAATAGGCGTTTGATCCAACAACTGTAGGGGGTCCGGCTGCCGGGCGATAGCATCCATCAAATCGCTACCGCCACCAAGGCGCACTGCTGCAGCAAATCATGCACCGACCTGCGGCATCACTCCCCCGCAGGCTCTACCTTTGGTTGACGCACTACTGCACGCAGCAACTCGGTCGGGGGCATCTCGCAGCTGATCTTGCGGCCCAGCTTCTCCTCGATGGAAGGCAACTGATAGGAGTCGTCTTCACCGGCAAAGCTGATCGACACCCCATCCGCCCCGGCGCGGCCGGTACGGCCAATACGGTGCACGTAGTCGTCCGGTACTTCCGGCAGGGTGAAATTGATCACGTGGCTGATGCCATCGATGTGAATCCCACGCCCGGCAACGTCCGTCGCCACCAGCACCCGAATCTTGCCTTCGCGGAAGCCTTCCAGGGTCTTGATACGCTTGTGCTGCGGGACATCGCCCGACAGCTGCGCAGCGTTGACGCCATCGCGCACCAGACGCTCTTCGATGCGCCGCACTTCGTCCTTGCGATTGGCGAAGACCATCACGCGAGACCAGCCATTGTCGGTGATCAGGTTGAACAGCAACTTGTATTTATCCGCCGCCGCCACGGCATAGATGTGCTGTTCTACATTGTCGCTGGCCACGTTATCGGATTCGATTTCGACGATCGCAGGGTCGGTGGTCCATTGCTTGGCCAGGTTCATCACGTCTTCGGTGAAGGTCGCCGAGAACAGCAGGGTCTGGCGCTCGCCCTTGTGCGGGGTCTGGCGGATGATCGAGCGCACCTGGGGAATGAAACCCATGTCCAGCATGCGGTCGGCTTCGTCCAGCACCATCACCTCGACCATGTCCAGGTGCACTTCGCCGCGCTGATTGAAGTCCAGCAGCCGCCCAGGGGTAGCCACCAGGATGTCGCAGTGACGGGCTTCGAGCTGCTTGAGCTGTTTATCGAAGTCCATGCCGCCGACGAAGGTCATGACGTTGAGGTCGGTGTATTTGGTCAGTGCCGCGGCATCCTTGGCGATCTGCACCACCAACTCACGGGTCGGGGCGATGATCAGTGCGCGGGGTTCGCCCATGTAGCGCTCTTTGGGCGGTGGTGTCTGCGTCAACTGAGTAATGATCGAGATCAGGAATGCAGCCGTCTTGCCGGTGCCTGTCTGCGCCCGACCGATCGCGTCCTTGCCCTTGAGGGTGAAGCCCAGTACGCCGGCCTGAATCGGCGTGCAATACGGGAAACCCAGATCCTGAATGGCATGCATCAGTTCCGGGGCGAGCGGGAAATCATGAAAGCGGGTCTTGCCTTCCTGAGGTTCGACCACGAAGTCATCAACACTCCACGGCACGACGACAGGCTTGGGTGCGCGTTCGCGGCGTGGGCGTTCAGCCTTGGCCCGTGGCGATGCAGTCAGGCTGACGGCCTCTGGTTCTGCGGTTGGCGCGACAGGTGAGAAGGTTTCCCGGTGCGTGTCTTCGGTCGAACTCTTGGGAACAGGGAGAGGAGCAGCTGGCGCGAGCTGCTCAGCCTCGCTTTTACCGAACATTTTTTTAAGTGCTTTGAGCACGGTCATCTCATCGATTGATTAAGGGATGTACGCCGGGCAGTGTAAAGCAAGAACCCGACGCGGCGTAGTGCCATACCAAATCCGCCAGACAAAAGAAACAGGCAAATGCGTTGTTTAACGCAGCCGGTCCCCGAGCCAGACGCCTATGTCGGCGATTTCCTGCGGTAACACTTCATGGCCCATTGGGTACTCCTGCCATGTCGCGGTGACGCCTTGGGCTTTTAGATGCTCGTAGGCGGTCCGGCCCATGGCGTTATGCACGACCTCGTCGTAGATGCCATGCAAGCAACACACCGCAATGCGCTGTTGACTGGCCGACAGGCTCATTTCGTCGCTGAACGTCGGCGCGTAAGTGGAGAGCGCAAGCACCCCGCCCAATGGACCTTGCCAGCGTAGAAAGGCTGTGTGCAGCACGACGGCGCCGCCTTGAGAGAAGCCTGCCAGAAAGATTCGGGCCGGGTCGATGCCACTGTCCCGTTGCTCCTCGATCAGCGACAGCATGCGCTGGGCCGAGTCTTCCAGTTGATCGCGGTCAATGGCCCTGGCCGGGCTCATGGCTTTGATGTCGTACCAGCTAGGCATTTCGTAGCCACCATTAATAGTGACTGGGCGGGTTGGCGCCTGGGGAAGAATGAAGCGGGTGGTGAGCAATGATTGCTGCAGCGCTTCGGCCACGGGCAGGAAGTCGTAACGGTCTGCGCCCAGGCCGTGCAGCCAGATTACGCAGGCGTCGGCTGGTTTTTCGGGCTCGATGATCAGGGGTTCGCTCATGTGCGCTCCGTTTGTGTGCAACGACTCTGGCGCAACGCTTCAGGGCGGTGCGCCTCGATATGCGGATGTGAAAGAAGATGTCGCAAGACTACAAGTTTTGACCTTGACCTGTCGCTAATTCGAGTTTGCCACCATGGTGGTACGGGCTTTGCTACAACTCAGGCGGAGTGAAGACGCTCACCTTGGCGGTAACACTGCCGCGCTCTCAATGACGCGGACCAGTGGTGAGCCGAGGCAGCATGGAGACCATCGACAGGATCTCCGGCACGATTTGCCTTGAGCCTTCGCGGTTCAGGGACATCATGGGGCTTGAATCCATTGGACCGGACAAGCCGATGACAAGGTGGACGAGATGCCAGGTACCGTCTCGGATTCGGTTTCAGCGTCGCATGACCCAAAAAATAGCCAGCACGGGTCATCACCGCCTCACAAGGGTGCGACGGGTTAAGGCTCCCACACAACAAAGAGCAAACTGGAGGTTTGAATGAAGATGTTGAAATCCACCCTGGCTGTAGTAGCCGCCGCTGCAGCGCTCGGTATCACCGGGTTCGCTCAAGCGGGCGCAAAACTGGACGCGATTCAAAAGAAAGGCTTCATCCAGTGTGGCGTGAGCGACGGTTTGCCGGGCTTTTCGGTACCTGATAAGGACGGCACCATCAAAGGTATCGACGCGGACTTCTGCCGTGCTGTCGCAGCCGCCGTTTTTGGTGACGCCAAAAAGGTCAAGTTCAGCCAGTTGAACGCCAAGGAGCGTTTCACCGCGCTGCAATCGGGCGAGATCGACATCCTCTCGCGTAACACCACCTGGACCAGCTCTCGCGACGCGAGCATGGGGCTGGAGTTCCCGGGCTTCGTCACGTACTACGACGGCGTTGGTTTCCTGGCCAATAGCAAGCTAGGCGTGAAGAGCGCCAAGGAACTGGACGGCGCAACCATCTGTATTCAGGCCGGTACGACCACCGAGTTGAACGTGTCCGACTACTTCCGTGCCAACAACCTCAAGTACACCCCGATCACCTTCGACACCTCCGACGAAAGCGCCAAGTCGCTGGAGTCCGGTCGTTGCGACGTGCTGACCTCCGACAAATCGCAGCTCTACGCACAGCGCTCCAAGCTGGCCTCGCCGAAGGACTACGTCGTTCTGCCTGAAACCATCTCCAAAGAGCCCTTGGCGCCTGTGGTTGCCCGCGGTGACGACGAGTGGACCGCCATCGTTCGCTGGGTTGGTTACGCGCTGCTGAACACCGAAGAAGCCGGCATTACTTCGAAAAACGTCGAAACCGAAGCCAAATCCACCAAGAACCCTGACGTAGCGCGTCTATTGGGTGCCGACGGGGACTACGGTCCGCAGCTGAAACTGCCGAAGGACTGGGTCGTCAAGATCGTTGCACAAGTAGGTAACTACGGCGAAATCTTCGAGAAGAACCTGGGTAAAGGCACTCCTCTGGAAATCGACCGTGGTCAGAATGCTCTGTGGACCAACGGCGGCATTCAATACGCACCACCAGTGCGTTGATTGACCTGCGCCCGGCTGCGTGATCCGCAGCCGGGTGCTTCGTTGTATTTCTTCTGGGGCACTCCATGCAAAATCAAATCAGCGCACCCAAGCCGAGGCTAACCCTCAGCGATCCCAAAGTGCGTGCGTGGCTATTTCAGATAATCACGGTTATCGCAGTAGTCGCGATGGGTTGGTATCTGTTCGATAACACTCAAACCAACCTGCAACACCGGGGCATCACTTCAGGTTTCGGCTTCCTTGAAAACAGCGCTGGCTTCGGCATCGCGCAGCACCTGATTCCCTTCAAGGAGTCAGACTCGTATTCGCGTGTTTTCCTCATCGGCTTACTCAACACGCTGCTGGTGACGTTCATCGGCGTGATTCTCGCGACCCTGCTCGGCTTCATCGTCGGCGTGGCGCGTCTGTCCAATAACTGGATCATCAACAAGCTGGCGACGGTTTACGTCGAAGTGTTCCGTAACATTCCGCCACTGCTGCAGATTCTGTTCTGGTATTTCGCCGTGTTCCTGACGTTACCGGGCCCACGGGCTGCGCACGGGTTCATGGGGTCGTTCTTCGTCAGCAGCCGCGGCCTGAACATGCCCGCGGCCCTGACCACCGGCGCCACCTGGCCGTTCGTGATCAGCATCGTGCTGGCCATCGTCGCCATCGTGCTTATGACCAAGTGGGCGAACAAGCGCTTCGAAGCCACGGGTGTTCCATTCCACAAGTTCTGGGCCGGCGTTGCGTTGTTGATCGTGATCCCGGCGCTCTGCGCGCTGATCTTCGGCGCCCCTGTACATTGGGAAATGCCCGAGCTTAAAGGTTTCAACTTCGTCGGCGGTTGGGTATTGATTCCCGAGCTTTTGGCCCTGACCCTGGCATTGACGGTCTACACCGCAGCGTTCATTGCCGAAATCGTGCGTTCGGGCATCAAGTCGGTCAGCCACGGCCAGACCGAAGCGGCGCGCTCGCTGGGCCTGCGTCCGGGGCCAACCTTGCGCAAGGTCATCATCCCGCAAGCCCTGCGGGTGATCATCCCGCCATTGACCAGCCAATACCTGAACCTGGCGAAAAACTCTTCGCTGGCCGCCGGTATCGGTTATCCGGAAATGGTTTCGCTGTTCGCCGGCACCGTACTGAACCAGACCGGGCAGGCCATCGAAGTGATTGCCATCACCATGAGCGTGTACCTGGCGATCAGTATCAGCATTTCGCTGCTGATGAACGGGTACAACAAGCGCATTGCGCTGATCGAGCGGTAAGGAAACGCGCATGACATCCCATACTTTCAAACCCGACATGCCGCCGCCAAGCAAAGTCTTCGGCCCCGTGGCATGGATGCGTGAAAACCTGTTTTCTAGCTGGATCAACACGCTGTTGACCCTGTTCGCGGTCTACCTGATCTGGCTGATCGTTCCGCCGCTGCTGAGCTGGGCGCTGTTCGACGCCAACTGGGTCGGCACCACGCGCGCCGATTGCACGAAGGCAGGGGCCTGCTGGGTGTTCATCGAGCAGCGCTTCGGCCAGTTCATGTACGGCTATTACCCACAGGCATTGCGCTGGAGGGTCGATTTGACCGTGTGCCTGGCGATCGGCGGCGCCGCGCCGCTGTTCATCAAGGCGATGCCACGCAAGGCGGTCTACGGCCTGAGCTTTCTGGTGATCTACCCGATCGTCGCCTTCTTCCTGCTCCATGGCGGGATCTTCGGTTTGACCGAAGTGGCGACCAGCCAGTGGGGCGGTCTGATGCTGACGTTGGTCATCGCAACCGTAGGCATCGCCGGTGCGCTGCCGCTGGGCGTGGTGCTGGCGCTGGGGCGCCGTTCCGACATGCCGGCGATTCGCGTGATCTGCGTAACCTTCATCGAGTTCTGGCGTGGCGTCCCGTTGATCACCGTGCTGTTCATGTCTTCGGTGATGCTGCCGTTGTTCCTGCCCGAGGGCATGAATTTCGACAAACTGCTGCGCGCCCTGATCGGCGTGATCATGTTCCAGTCGGCATATGTGGCCGAGGTGGTCCGTGGCGGCATGCAGGCCATTCCCAAGGGTCAGTATGAAGCAGCTGCGGCCATGGGCCTGGGCTACTGGCGTCGCATGGGTCTGGTGATTCTGCCGCAGGCCCTGAAGCTGGTGATTCCGGGTTTGGTGAACACAGTGATTGCGTTGTTCAAGGACACCAGCCTTGTGATCATCATCGGCCTGTTCGACCTGCTCAACAGCGTCAAACAAGCTGCCGCCGACCCGAATTGGCTCGGCATGGCGACCGAGGGCTACGTGTTCGCAGCCTTGGTGTTCTGGATCTTCTGTTTCGGCATGTCCCGCTACTCCATGCACCTGGAGCGTAAGTTGGACACAGGCCACAAGCGTTAGGAGTGATGTGATGATTGAAGCTGTCAGTAAACCGCTGGGCGCCGAAGGCATGATCCGGATGGAGGGCGTACACAAGTGGTACGGCCAGTTCCACGTGTTGAAAGACATCAACCTGAACGTGCGTCAGGGCGAGCGTATCGTTCTGTGCGGCCCGTCGGGTTCGGGCAAGTCGACCACCATCCGCTGCCTCAACCGCCTGGAAGAACACCAGCAAGGCCGCATCATCGTCGATGGCACCGAGCTGACGTCGGATTTGAAGCAGATCGAAACCATCCGTCGTGAAGTCGGCATGGTGTTCCAGCACTTCAACCTGTTCCCGCACTTGACCATCCTGCAGAACTGCACGCTGGCGCCGATGTGGGTACGCAAGATGCCGAAGAAAAAGGCCGAAGAAATTGCCATGCACTACCTGGAGCGCGTCCGCATTCCAGAGCAGGCGCAGAAATTTCCCGGCCAGCTCTCCGGTGGCCAGCAGCAGCGTGTGGCCATCGCCCGCGCCCTGTGCATGAAGCCGAAAATCATGCTGTTCGACGAGCCGACATCGGCACTGGACCCGGAAATGGTTAAAGAAGTGCTCGACACCATGGTCGGTCTGGCCGAAGAAGGCATGACCATGCTCTGCGTCACCCACGAAATGGGCTTCGCCCGCACCGTGGCCAACCGCGTGATCTTCATGGACAAAGGCGAGATCGTCGAACAAGCCGCACCCAACGACTTCTTCGACAACCCGCAAAGCGACCGCACCAAGCTGTTTCTCAGCCAGATCCTGCATTGAGATAACGGTTGCTGTACCCAAAAGCCCGGGCCTTTGTGCCCGGGTTTTGTTTTTTGAATCGCATTAAGTTTGTTAATTTTACTCAAGATTTTATTGATTTCAGGCCCAACGAGGTTGGTATGTCTTCGGACGCTTCCTACCGAATTGCAGGATGTGTAGTATTTTTTAATTATTAGTGAAGTGGTTAGATTAAATACCGGGTCGTGGTGATCCGGTTTAGAATCTAACAAGAGAGCTTTAAAATGAGTAGTGTGATCACTTTGCCTGCCACTAATATAAATGCGGTTGCTGGGGCTTTTTCAGTTTCATCACTGGGTCTGGCTCCTCCAATGCCCAATCCTGCGACTATAATGGTGGCTCAGCATCGTTGCAGAATGAAGATATAGGGCGATGGATTTTGGCGAGTTATAAATCATATGGAGAAAATGAATAGATATCTTCAGGATGGATGGCGAGTGATGCCGACTGCGGGTTTCCTGTTTGATCTGGAGAAAAATTCCCGTGGCTGACAAATTCATGTGCGTGCACCCCCACGCTCTTTCTACCGAGGCAGTAAGGCAGGCAGTATCCCGCTGGGGTTATGGAAAGAAAATCGCTGACGTTCGAGAGTTATCTGGCGGTGTATTGAGCGCTTTCGCAGCGTATGGGCATTATTTCAAAGGCGGTGGCGAAGAGGTTGTAACGAATATCAATAGACTTGGACTCAGTATCTCGGGAAAAAGCATCCCGGTTTTAGAAAGCGTGTTTGCCGCTGCACACATCGGACGTTCCCCAGTCAATCTGCCCAAGGTACCTTATAGTACGTGGGATAGCTCATGGATTACGGGAACATGGTTAGGGAATATCACCCTTAATGTTCAAGGAGTCGTTCACCAGTATCATGACGGGCGTTTGTCATTCAGTAGAGTCTCCAGTGCGTACAATGATACCTTCGATTTTAATGCCAGCACCCAACGAGCCGCGATCGGAAAAGTAGCCACTCGCGTGGTTAGGGAATTAGTTAAGGTGATGAGACCTCAACCGTATCAAATAGTTATACAGGGCAAGCTGCCTATCTCTATTAACCGATAGGAAAATCTTAGTAGACTGCTGGCGAGGAATAATATGCTGTTGGCTCGTTCAAAAAAAAGTATAGCGAGAGCTGCTTTTAATATGGGGTCGATCATGGTCGGTTTAGTGCTGCTACCCTGGCTGGCGTTTTTTCTCAGTAATCCTGTTGGTATGGACGATGGCTATATCCATTTAATTGTGTTTACGCTTTCGGTTTCGTCCATCTTGGTGCTAATTGTATTTTTGCTCTGCAGTCTTGTCAGTGTGTTGGGCCGATTTTCAGGGTCGACCTGGTGTGCGAAGATATGCGCGGCCTTACTACTGTCCGTGACTTTAGTCATTGTTCTGACAGTGATGCTTATTTTGCTGTACATCGGCACTGATGGATTACCCCTTGTTACAGCCGCAGCCGTTGTTTATGTCTGGCCAGTCGTTGTATTAGGCAAGCGCTTGTTTAGAATTGGCGAGGCGCGCGAATAGGCGTAGATATTATGAGGTCCTGGGTCATTTATTGGCCCATAACCTTTAATCATTCTGATCTTTGTGCGCGACGTTGAGCCTTCGATGAATCCGCGAACGCCCCAAGCTGGTCTTCAGCCAGATTCCGGACCGAGTTAACAGCAACTTTACCCAATGGAGCAGCGGGCCTTGTTCGGGTTTTTGTTTTACAGGCGGCCGTGTCACCCGTGCAGAAGGGCGCTTGATCCGCGATGGCGTTGTTGTCGCGGTGCAGCGCCTATGCTGGCTCAATCGCGAGCAAGCGATCTTAAAATTGATCGCGTCCGCCATGGATGTTAAGACTGTACCCAGTCCTCAGCAAAACTTGTGTTCTTTGCCGTTCTCCAACAGGATTGCACCTTTGCGCAATGCGCTGTTACACATCCTGCCCCCACGAGAATCCCATGACGACCAAGGCCCCGCCGGCGAGTGACACGCTGTCCCGTTCCCCGCAACATCACGAAATCGACGAGTTGCTGATCGACGTAGAGGCTGATGACGAGCAGGTTCAACAGCATCATCCGGTGTTGAAGAGGCCGTGGTTTTTGCTGCTCGGGCTGGTGCTGGTGGCGTTGAACCTGCGTCCGGCACTGTCGAGCATGGCGCCGTTGCTCAGTGAAGTGTCGGCGAGCCTCGGGCTGTCCGCGGCCAGGGCCGGGCTGCTGACAACGCTGCCGGTGCTGTGCCTGGGGCTGTTCGCGCCTTTAGCGCCGGTGCTGGCGCGCCGTTTCGGCAGCGAGCGAGTGGTGCTGGGTATCCTGATGACCCTGACCTGCGGGATCCTGCTGCGCAGTTCGTTTGGTCAGGTGGGCTTGTTCGCGGGCAGTATCATGGCCGGGGCGAGTATCGGCATTATCGGCGTGCTGCTGCCCGGCATCGTCAAACGCGATTTCGCCAAACAGGCGGGCACCATGACCGGTGTCTACACCATGGCGCTGTGTCTGGGCGCGGCCGTGGCCGCAGGCTCGACCGTGCCGCTGAGTCATCACTTTGACGACAGCTGGGCCATTGGCCTGGGGTTCTGGATCGTTCCGGCGCTGCTCGCCGCCGTCTTCTGGTGGCCACAGACGCGTCAAAGTCACGGCCAGCATCAGGTCGCCTATCGAGTGCGCGGTTTGCGCCGTGATCGCCTGGCGTGGCAGGTGACGCTGTACATGGGCCTGCAATCTTCGCTGGCCTACATCGTGTTTGGCTGGTTGCCATCGATCCTCATCGGTCGCGGCCTGACGCCGACCGAGGCAGGGCTGCTGCTGTCGGGCTCGATCATGGTGCAGTTGATCAGCTCACTGGCCACACCATGGCTGGCCACCCGCGGCAAGGATCAGCGTCTGGCGATCGTTCTGGTCATGGTGCTTACCCTGGGAGGCCTGTTCGGTTGTTTGTACGCGCCGGTCAGTCAGCTTTGGGGGTGGGGCATTATGCTGGGCTTGGGGCAGGGCGGGACGTTCAGCCTGGCCCTGACGTTGATCGTGCTGCGCTCACGCGACTCCCATGTCGCTGCCAACCTGTCGAGCATGGCCCAGGGCTTCGGATACACGCTGGCTTCCCTTGGACCGCTTGCGGTAGGTCTGGTGCATGACTGGACCGCAAGCTGGGCCCCGGTAGGCTGGATCTTTGGCGTCATCGGCATCGCCGCCATCGTTGCCGGCATGGGCGCTGGACGTGCACTTTATGTGGATGTCAGCAGCGAAAAGGTCTGAGTTGGGGCATCTGCCCTCAGGCACTCGGTGCAAAAGGCGCGCTGCTGGGTTGGACACCTTTTGTACAGGGCGCCATTCGTGCCCAGGCGCAGAAGGGCTTGAAGGCTTTTCAGGCAGGCCGTTGACCTCTGCTAGAATCGCCGCTCCCACGCGTTTAAACCCCGATGCCCTATGAATGACACCGCCCGTTCCGCCACTGCAGCCTTTGAAGACGTCACGCCAAAGCCTTGGTTCGTGTATCTGGTGCGCGCGGCGAACGGCGCTTTGTACTGCGGCATCAGCGATGATCCACACAAGCGCTTCGCCAAGCATCAGAGCGGCAAGGGTGCGCGATTCTTCCATTCCAGTCCGGCGGTAGCGCTGGTGTATACCGAGGCCCTGGAAAGCAAGGGGGCGGCGCTGCGTCAGGAGTTGGCGATCAAAAAGCTTAGCAAGGCAGCCAAGGAACTGCTGGTCACGGCCCAGCGATAGCCTGGTCTTCTGCGTGGAACGAGAACGGCTGCTGTGCCTGATAGTCGAGGCGAACGATAGGCACCGTATTGCCATTGGCGGCGAGTTTTCTTTGGAAATTTCGCGCCGCCTCCAACCCTTCCTCGCGTGAGGGCGCGTAAAGAAACACCGCCGGGATGTCGTCTTTCAGGGCGTAACCGTCATCTACGGTGGCCATGATCAGTTCATTCCAGATGAAGTCCAGTGACGGGTAAAGCGGGGCGATGGCAAGGGCGTTATTCCAGCCTGCCTGGCTGTCCACGTTCCATGAGCACTGACTGTGGGTGTCGCCTGCCTGTAGGTCGCCGGTGTACTCGACCCACTCTGCGACCGTTCTGATTCCGATGTCCTCACAAGACCCCCAGGCATAGGCGGCATTACGGTGGGGGACGTCCGGTTGCGGATAAACGGCTTGCGTGGTGGGCTTGCTGCCCTGGCGGCCACAGCCGTTGTGGCGCATGTTGCCGCTTGTCGACGCATCGAACGGGTAGAAGCAGATCAATCCTGCGTCATAGCCAGGCAGGCCGTATCGTTCTCCCTCTTTGGCGGTGCGCAAGATGAAGCCCGAAGGACTGAGCATCATGCTCGGGTGCATGTCCTTGCGAATCCATGAAAAGGCAGCGCCACCCTGAGCAATCGCACCGGGACTGAAGGTCCACGGAAGATAATCACCATCGGACGTTGCCCTGATCAACAACCCGCTGCAGTAGTAGTGGCCACGGGGCAGCAGCGTGCCGATTTCCCGGCAGTCATTCTGATCATCGTTATAAAGCCGATTAAGGGAGGCCACGACCTCATCGGTCGACTGCACACGGTGAGCGGCCTGGGGAGTTGCTACAACGTCCAGGTTATGTGAAGGCTTGGACTGGGTTAACGCGCAGCCGTATAACAAGACACAAAGCGCCAGACTGGTGCAAATCATCTTCATGATGTGATCGCTCCTTCCATTGATAAACCAAGCGTAGCCGGCCCCGCTACCACACGAGCGTTGCCGCGATAACGTCTTGCGATAAGCCCACCCGACTTTATCGCGGGCCTCTGAATTGGCAGTGTCGTCACTCGACGCCCCTTCACGGACCCTTTAGGCTGATCGCTTTTCGGACGAGGCTTCGAGCGCAAATGTCAGAACTGATCCTGCATCATTACGCAATCTCCCCTTTCGCCGAAAAAGCGCGCCTGATGCTCGGTTTCAAAGGGCTGTCCTGGCGCTCGGTGAGCATTCCGTCGATCCTGCCAAAACCTGATCTGACGGCGCTCACCGGCGGCTATCGCAAAACGCCGGTGCTGCAGGTCGGCGCAGACATCTATTGCGACACCGCGCTGATCGCTCGCCGACTTGAAGCTGAAAAGTGCTCGCCGTCTTTCTATCCCGAAGGTCAGGAGTTCACTTGCGCGAGTCTGGCGAGCTGGGCGGATTCGGTGTTGTTTCTGCACTCGGCGAGCCTGGTGTTTCAACCCGCGTCGCTGGCCGTGCGTTTTGCCAAAGTGCCGCCTGAGGCGGTGAAAGCCTTCATCGCCGACCGTTCGACCCTGTTTGACGGCGGCAGCGCGACTCGTCTACCGCTGGAGTTAGCGCAGCACCAATGGCCGACGTTAATGAATCGCCTTGACACCCAGCTGCAACGCAATGGCGACTTCCTGTTGGGAGTACCGTCGATTGCCGACTTCTCCGTCGCTCATAACTTTTGGTTTTTGAAACAGACACCGGTCACGGCGCCTCTGGTCGACGATTACCCGGCGGTGCTGGCCTGGTATCAGCGGGTGATCGGCTTTGGGCATGGCGCTGCCAGTGAGTTGAGCCCTGCCGATGCCATCGAGATAGCGCGCAACGCAACCCCTGTGGCATTACCGGAGGAGGCGTTCATCGATCCGAATGGCTTCAACGTGGGTCAACAGGTCAGCGTGTCGGCCGTGGACTACGGTGTGGACCTGGTCGAGGGCGAGCTGGCATTCAACGGCCGGGAGGAAATTATCCTGCGTCGTGAGGATGCGCGCGCGGGTGTGGTGCATGTGCACTTTCCTCGTTACGGGTTTCGAATCAGTGCTGTTTAAGGGCGGCCCCGACCAGTTGAATGATCGGGGCGTCTGCCGATGCTGCTACTGAGCATCCGCTTGATCCGCTGCGACGTAGCTGAAAATATCACCGCCTGCATTGGCCTGTTTAGTCCCACGAACGTAGGTCAGACTGATTTAAGTATCGGACCGGGAATCGCGGGTCTAATCAGTAAAAATTACAACGAGAACTCCACTTCGTGTATCGAGTATGGAGGGCAATGTGCATGGGATGCTGACAACCCGACAGGCTGGGCCAATAGAGCGGCCGGCTCCTATCCTTAGCGGATGAAGCCCCCTTCACTTCAACGCAGCCAGAATCGCGTCAGGCGAGAACCCTCTGATCAGCGTGCCGTTCACGTCGATCAGAGGGATACCTCGGCCACCCAGCGCCTCGTAGGCCGTGCGGCCTTCCTTGGACTTTTCGATGTCGAACTCGGTGTAGGGAATGCCCTTGCTATCGAGAAAGCGCCGCGTCTGCTTGCAGTAGCCGCACCAGTCGGTGGCGTACAGCGTGACTTTGGCGTTCGCCTGAACCTGCGTCGACACGGCGGCGGAGGGGTGGATGAAGTTTTCGATCTTGCCCCAGTTCTGATAGACGACCACCACCAGCATGATCAGCGCTAACTTCTTGAGAGTACGTATCAGCATCGCCGTCAGCGCCGCTTCAACTGGTCGGTCAACTGCGTCGGCAGGCCCTTGATGATCAGCGTGCCTTTTTCTTCGTCGTACTCGATCTTGTCGCCCAGCAAGTGCGCCTCGAAACTGATCGACAAGCCCTCGGCACGACCGGTGAAGCGGCGGAACTGGTTGAGCGTGCGCTTATCGGCCGGAATTTCCGGCGACAGGCCGTAATCCTTGTTGCGGATATGCTCGTAAAAGGCCCGCGGGTGGTCTTCGTCGATCAGCCCGGAAAGCTCTTCCAGCGCAATAGGCTCGCCCATTTTGCTCTGGCTGCTGGCGTAATCGACCAAGGCCTTGGTCTTCTCGCGGGTGGATTGCTCGGGCAAGTCTTCGCTCTCGACGAAATCACTGAAGGCCTTGAGCAGGGTGCGGGTCTCACCCGGGCCGTCCACGCCTTCCTGACAACCGATGAAGTCGCGGAAGTATTCGGAGACCTTCTTGCCGTTCTTGCCTTTGATGAATGAGATGTACTGTTTGGACGCCTTGTTGTTCTGCCACTCGGAGATGTTGATGCGCGCGGCCAGATGCAGTTGGCCCAGGTCCAGATGCCGCGACGGCGTAACATCCAATGCTTCGTTCACCGCCACGCCTTCGCTGTGATGCAACAGGGCGATGGCCAGGTAGTCGGTCATGCCCTGTTGGTAGTGGGCAAAGAGCACGTGACCACCGACCGAGAGGTTGGACTCTTCCATCAGCTTCTGCAGGTGCTCGACCGCGATGCGGCTGAAGGCGGTGAAGTCCTTGCCCTCGTCCACGTATTCCTTCAGCCAGCCGCTGAAAGGGTGTGCGCCGGATTCGGGGTGGAACAAACCCCAGGCCTTGCCTTGTTTGGCGTTATAGCTCTCGTTGAGGTCGGCCAGCATGTTCTCGATGGCCTGGGACTCCGCGAGTTCGGAATCTCGAGCGTGGAGGACTGCGGGCGTACCGTCGGGTTTCTTGTCGATCAGGTGAACGATGGCATGACGGATCGGCATGGATTTCTCGGCTGCTGAAGTGGAACTGAACGGGTGCAAGCTTGGCCCGTGCGAAAGGCGGCAAGTGTACCGCAGACTCGCCCCGGAACGGGTTGGCGAGGCCTGAAACAGGGATTGAGGCCCATTAATATGACTTTTTTGGGCTCCATCCGCGATAAAGCTGACCAAATGGCTAGGTAGGTGCGGATATTTGCGTGGCTCTGTGCTAGTTTTGCCCGGTCTTGCGCACTGAAGCGCGCCAAGCACGCAGTTTGTGGGCGTTCGGCCGAACCAAAGGCCGATTTCAGTATCTACATTTCGCGTCCGTACACACTCTGCAAACCATATGAATTTGATAGGGAAGGAACACCACCATGGCTCTGACTAAAGACCAATTGATCGCCGATATCGCAGAAGCTATCGACGCGCCTAAAACCACCGCGCGCAATGCTCTCGACCAATTGGGCCAAATCGTCGCCGACCAACTGGAAAATGGCGGCGAGATCACCCTGCCAGGCATTGGCAAGCTGAAAGTGACCGAGCGTCCTGCCCGTACCGGCCGTAACCCTTCGACTGGCGCTGCCATCGAAATCGCTGCCAAGAAAGTGATCAAGCTGGTTGTGGCCAAAGGCCTGACTGACGCAGTCAACAAGTAAGCGAAAAACGCTGCTTGCTGGAAAAAACCGTGCGACGGAGTGATCCGGGCGCGGTTTTTTTGTGCCTGGAATTCAAGTGCGCGCGAGTGCAGAACCTTCATTCATTGGGAACTCATGGCCCACCGCGCCGCCCGCCACGCCGCCTGTTGGGCCTTGCCATGGAAGGTCCAGGCAACGAAGCGACTTTGTTTTTGTCCTTGCGACATCTCCACGACCCGGCTTTCCACGGCACCGGCTTTTTTCAGCGTGTTTTGAATCGAAGGCAGATTCGAAGCCTTGGACACCAAGGTGCTGAACCACAGCACCTGAGTCGGCACCTGTGCGCTCTCTGCGATCAGTTGCGAAACGAACCGCGCCTCGCCGCCTTCGCACCACAATTCGGCCGCTTGGCCACCGAAGTTCAGCACCGGGAGTTTGCGCTTGGGATCGGCCTTGCCCAGTGCGCGCCATTTGCGCTGGCTGCCCCGCAGGGCTTCCTCGGGGCTTGCGTGGAACGGAGGGTTGCACAGGCTGATGTCGAAGCGCTCATCGGCCAATAGCAGACCTGCAAGGATCTGCCTGCGGTCGTGCTGCTGGCGCAGGCTGATGGCTTTACCCAGATGGTTTGCCTTGACGATGGTCGTGGCCGAGGCCAACGCCACTTTATCGATATCCGAGCCCAGGAAGTGCCAGCCATATTCACCAAGGCCGATCAGCGGGTAGACGCAGTTGGCGCCGGTCCCGACATCCAGTGCCTTGACCGCCGCACCACGAGGAATGACACCATCGTTGTGCTCGGCCAGCAAGTCAGCGAGAAAGTGCAGATAATCGGCCCGCCCCGGTATCGGCGGGCACAGGTAATCGGCCGGGATGTCCCAATGGGCAATGCCGTAGAAAGCCTTGAGCAGTGCCCGGTTGAATACCCGAACCGCTGCCGGATTGGCGAAGTCGATGCTTTGCTTGCCGTAGGGATTGGTGATCAGGAATTTGCCCAGTTCCGGGCTGCTCTTGATCAGGCGCGGGAAGTCGTAATGACCCTGATGGCGATTGCGCGGGTGCAGGCTGGCCTTTTCTCGCGGCTGGACAGGCTGGAGTGCTGACGCAGGTCTGGGTTTTTTACGCGGTGGCTTGGGAGGTGTCTGATCGTTCATAAGTGTCGATTCTGTCGAAGATACGTAGCAGTCCGGCAGGCCGTAATGCCACGCAAACGTGTGAGCGGTCAGGCTAGCGCGACAAAAAAGGGAGGTCTGTGCAGACCTCCCTTTTTCAATTGCTTTACCTGTTACAGACTGGCAATCCGCGCATGCTGTTCGGCCAGCTTGGCCAGTGCTTGCTCGGCTTCGGCCAGCCTGGCGCGTTCCTTGGCGATGACCTCAGGCGGCGCCTTGTCAACGAACGAGGCGTTGGACAGCTTGCCGCCCACGCGTTGCACTTCGCCTTGCAGGCGCTGGATTTCCTTGTTCAGACGGGCCAGTTCAGCGTCTTTGTCGATCAGGCCCGCCATAGGCACCAGCACCTCCATTTCGCCGACCAGTGCGGTCGCGGACAACGGCGCTTCAGCACCTGCCGCCAGCACGGTGAACGATTCAAGCTTGGCCAGCTTCTTGAGCAAATGCTCGTTCTCGTTCAGGCGGCGCTGGTCTTCAGCGCTGACGTTGTTGAGGAACAACTGCAGTGGCTTGCCCGGGCCGATGTTCATCTCGCCGCGGATGTTGCGCACGCCAAGCATCAGGCCCTTGAGCCATTCGATGTCGCCTTCGGCAGCCGCATCGATGCGAGATTCATTCGCCACCGGCCATGGCTGCAGCATGATGGTCTTGCCCTGAACACCCGCCAGCGGCGCGATGCGCTGCCAGATTTCTTCGGTGATGAACGGCATGAACGGATGGGCCAGACGCAGCGCCACTTCCAGCACGCGTACCAGTGTGCGACGGGTACCACGCTGACGCTCGACCGGCGCGTTCTCATCCCACAGCACGGGCTTGGACAGCTCCAGATACCAGTCGCAATACTGGTTCCAGATGAACTCGTACAGCGCCTGCGCCGCGAGGTCGAAACGGAACTGGTCCAGCTGGCGCGTCACTTCGGCTTCGGTACGTTGCAGTTGCGAAATGATCCAGCGATCCGGCAGCGACAGTTCGACTTGCTCGCCGTTTTGACCACAGTCCTCGCCCTTATCCAGCACGTAGCGCGCAGCGTTCCAGATCTTGTTGCAGAAGTTGCGATAGCCTTCGACGCGCCCCATGTCGAACTTGATGTCGCGGCCGGTGGAGGCCAACGAACAGAAGGTGAAGCGCAAGGCATCGGTGCCATAGCTGGCAATGCCGTCGGCAAACTCATCACGGGTCTGTTTTTCGATCTTCTTCGCCAGTTTCGGCTGCATCAGGCCCGAAGTGCGTTTCTGCACCAGCGTTTCCAGCTCGATACCGTCGATGATGTCCAGCGGGTCCAGGACGTTGCCCTTGGACTTGGACATCTTCTGACCCTGGCCGTCGCGGACCAGACCATGTACGTAGACGGTCTTGAACGGGACCTGCGGGGTGCCGTCCTCGTTCTTCACCAGGTGCATGGTGAGCATGATCATCCGGGCGACCCAGAAGAAAATGATGTCGAAGCCGGTGACCAACACGTCAGTGGGGTGGAAGGTTTTCAGGAAATCGGTCTGCTCAGGCCAGCCCAGCGTGGAGAAGGTCCACAGCCCCGAACTGAACCAGGTGTCTAGCACGTCGTTGTCCTGCTGCAGCGCAATCTCAGGCCCGAGGTTGTGCTTGGCGCGGACTTCGGCTTCATCGCGACCGACATAGACTTTGCCCGACTCGTCATACCAGGCCGGAATGCGATGGCCCCACCACAGCTGCCGGCTGATGCACCAATCCTGAATGTCGCGCATCCACGAGAAGTACATGTTTTCGTATTGCTTGGGCACGAAGGCGATACGGCCATCTTCGACCGCAGCGATCGCAGGCTCGGCCAGCGGCTTGGTGGACACGTACCACTGGTCGGTCAGCCACGGCTCGATAATGGTGCCGGAACGGTCGCCTTTCGGGACTTTCAAGGCGTGATCGTCGACGCTGACCAGCAGGCTCGCGGCATCGAACGCAGCGACGATCTGCTTGCGCGCTTCGAAGCGGTCCAGTCCTGCGTATTCGGCAGGCAGCGTGCCGTCAAGCGACTCGTTCAGCGTGCCATCCAGGTTGAACACCTGGGCCGAAGGCAGAACGGCGGCGTTCTTGTCGAAGATGTTCAGCAGCGGCAGGTTGTGGCGCTTGCCGACTTCATAGTCGTTGAAATCGTGAGCCGGGGTGATTTTCACGCAACCGGTGCCGAATTCAGGATCGCAGTAATCGTCAGCGATGATCGGGATGCGACGGCCAACCAGCGGTAGCTCGACGAACTTGCCGATCAGCGCTTTGTAACGCTCGTCATTGGGGTTAACCGCTACGGCGGCATCGCCGAGCATGGTTTCCGGCCGCGTGGTGGCAACGACCAGGTAATTCAGGCCTTCGGCCGTCGTGGCGCCATCGGCCAACGGGTAGCGCAGGTTCCACAGGCTGCCTTTCTCGTCATGGCTTTCCACTTCAAGGTCGGAGATCGCCGTGTGCAGCTTGGTGTCCCAGTTGACCAGGCGCTTGCCGCGATAGATCAGGCCGTCTTCATGCAGGCGCACGAAGGCTTCTTTAACGGCTTCGGACAGGCCGTCGTCCATGGTGAAGCGCTCACGGCTCCAGTCTACGGACGAGCCCAGGCGACGGATTTGACGACTGATGTTGCCGCCGGACTGATCCTTCCACTCCCAGACTTTTTCGAGGAATTTCTCACGACCCAGGTCGTGACGGTTCTGGCCCTGTGCTTCGAGCTGACGCTCGACCAGCATCTGCGTGGCGATACCGGCGTGGTCGGTGCCGGGCTGCCATAGGGTGTTACGACCCTGCATGCGGCGCAAACGAATCAGCGCGTCCATGATCGCGTTGTTGAAACCGTGGCCCATGTGCAGGCTGCCGGTGACGTTCGGCGGCGGAATCATGATGGTGTACGAGTCGCCCTCGCCTTGCGGAGCGAAATAGTTTTCGGACTCCCAGGTCTGGTACCAGGAAGTTTCGATGGCGTGCGGCTGGTAGGTCTTGTCCATGCGCGGCGGGAACCCTGATCTGCTTTGAGTCGGAAAAGCCGGGAAGTATAGCTTTTCGAAGCAGCTGCAAGCTATAAGCGGCAGTCCCTTTGATTCTGCGCGGAGGGTCTAGGCGCGTGGCTAACCCAAGATTCGGCGCGAGGCAGCAGTGAAATCAGGCGACATGTTGTGTCAGACAGACTTCGTTCATTTACTGCCGATTCCCGGCAGATTGCTGGTAAGCCCGCTCCTACACCCTTCTGGCAGAAGCGCAGTCCTGTCGCTGGAAAGCCATGCTCCTACGCGTCCGGCCGAAGCGGAGTTGGTCGCTGGCAAGCGAGCCTTCAGTTGATCGGGCTCAGTTTTCGTACTGACTCAAGAGCCGTTCCATCCGCGCTTCCAGGCGGCGTTTGATTTCGTTTTCGATGTGGGGGGCGAAATCGTTGATCACGTCCTGCATGATCAATTGCGCTGCAGCGCGCAATTCGTTGTCCAGGTGCAACAGAGCGTCCGGGTTCGGTGTACGGGGCGACGGCTCTGATGGTGCAGGCGTTGGCGGCTCGATGGCAGCTGCGGGCTCGGCGGTGAGCACGGGAATGTCGTCAACGGCCTGATCATACTCATCGGCGCTGATTACTTGACCCGTGACCACATCGAACAACAGGGGAATCTGTTCGTCGCTCTGAACCGTATCGGTCAGCAGCGGCGGTTGCAGCGTTTCATCGCCGAGCAACTGGCGGATCGACTCGAGGTCATCGAGCAAGTGGGCGGAGTCTTTCATGTTTTTGGAAGTATCCATCGTATGCTCAAAGCCGCTGCAGTCGGTGATCCTGCAGAGGATAGCCCTGTTCACGGTAGAAGCGAAAACTCTCGCGCGCTGCCAGCCGGATGGACGGATCTTCCACGACGATCTCCGCCACACGGGCGAATCGTTTGAAGAATTCGGGAATACGCAGGTCCAGGTTGACCAGCAAATCCTGATGGGGCCCGGGATCGGTGCCAATGCCCAGTGCCACGGGAGCGTCCTGATCGTCCTCCACGGGACCATGAGGCAGGAAAGTCTCGCCCTTGAAGCGCCACAAGCGGGCGTCCAGTTCTGTCCGTTGCTCGGCGTCACTGCAATGCAGATAGACCTTATGGCCGAGTCGCCAGGCCTTGTCCGTCAGTTTGCAGGCGAAGTCCAGGCGCGCGAGCGGGTCGGCGCTGGGCAGGATGTAGAAGTCGACTTGGGTCATGGAGATTCCAGAGCGCAGGCCCTGCCAACCCCTGACCGATGCCAGGGTTGGCAGGCTCAATGCGTGGTTACACGCCAGCGCGGTCGAGCAGGTATTGAGTCAGCAGCGGAACCGGACGGCCTGTGGCGCCCTTGTCCTTGCCACCGCTCAGCCACGCGGTGCCGGCGATGTCCAGATGCGCCCACTCGTAGGCTTTGGCAAAGCGTGAGAGGAAGCAAGCCGCGGTGATGGTGCCGCCTTTCGGACCGCCAATGTTGGCGATGTCGGCGAACGGGCTGTCCAGTTGCTCCTGGTATTCATCGAACAGCGGCAGTTGCCAGGCACGATCATCGGCGCGCTTGCCAGCGTCCAGCACCTGGTTGATCAACGCATCGCTGTTACCAAGCAGGCCGGAAGTGTGGCCGCCCAGGGCAACGACGCAAGCGCCGGTCAGGGTGGCGATGTCGATCACCGCTTGTGGCTTGAAGCGTTCGGCGTAGGTCAGGGCGTCACACAGCACCAGACGACCTTCGGCGTCGGTGTTGAGGATTTCCACGGTCTGACCGCTCATGGTCTTGACGATGTCGCCAGGGCGGGTCGCGTTGCCGCTCGGCATGTTTTCCGCAGCTGCGATGATGCACACCAGGTTGATCGGCAGTTGCAGTTGCAGTACCGCATTCATGGTGCCGAACACGCTGGCCGCGCCGCACATGTCGAACTTCATTTCGTCCATGCCCAGGCCTGGCTTGAGACTGATGCCGCCGGTGTCGAAGGTGATTCCTTTACCGACCAGCACGAACGGTTTTTCGCTTTTCTTGCCGTTGGAGTACTGCATGACGATCAGGCGCGGCGGCTGAGCGCTGCCCTGACCCACGGCCAGGAACGAACCCATGCCAAGGTCTGCAATTTTCTTCTCGTCGAAGACCTCAACCTTCAGGCCCTTGTTCGCCTTGCCCAGCGCCTTGGCTTGTTCGCCCAGGTAGGTCGGGTGGCAGATATTAGGCGGCATGTTGCCAAGATCGCGAGTCACCGCCATGCCTGCAGCAATGGCCTGAGCGTGTCTGGCGGCGCGTTCGACTTCGACAGCGGCAGACTTGGCGGTCAGCAGGGTGATCTTCTTCAGGGCGCGCGGGTCGACTTTCTGGCTCTTGAAGCGATCGAACACATACTCCCCATCAACCAGGGTCTCGACCAACAGACGATTCTTGCCATAGATGTCGCGGTTCTTGACGTTCAAATGGTCCAGCGCGAAGGCCGCGTCGGTGCCGCCCAGGCTTTTCAGGGTGCTGAGCACGCCGCTGATGATCTTGCGGAATTGACGATCGGAGAGTTCGGGCTCCTTGCCGCTGCCCACCAGCAGAACGCGGTCGGCCTTGAGATTTGGCAGGCTATGCAGCAACAGGCTCTGGCCAACCTTGCCAGCCAGGTCGCCGCGCTTGAGCACGGCGCTGATCGCCCCGCCACTGAGGGTGTCGATGCTTTGTGCAATATCGCTAAGGGTACGGCCTTCACCGACGGCAACCACCAATGTGGCAGTCTTAAAGGTTTCTGCAGTGACGCTTTTAACAACCAATTCCATGTCGGGGTCCCCGGATAAACAGTGGGTTATCGCAAAATGAATGCGCGGCTTGGTGGCTGCCAAGACCCGCGGCACCGAGCTCGCGGCAAGGCCCGCAGTTTGACCCCGCCAAAGGACCGATGACAACCCCGTTAAGTGCGCCCGTGTCAGGTCGGGTTAAGGAAGTATCCGGCGCGCTCAGTGACAGACACACCCAATCACAGGATAATGCCGCATATTTTTTCGCTGGTTCGCGGTCGCGCGCGCCAAGAGTGACCCATTTCCTTGTCAGGCTGTATGAGCGTGACGACCCTGGAGTGTCTGGTTTGATTGTCTTCCGTTACCTGTCCCGAGAAGTGCTGGTTACCTTGAGCGCTGTGAGTGCCGTGCTGCTGGTAATCATCATGAGTGGCCGTTTCATTAAATACCTGGCCCAGGCTGCATCTGGCGCGCTCGATCCCGGCGTGCTGTTTCTGATCATGGGTTTCCGTCTGCCGGGCTTCATGCAACTGATTCTGCCGCTGGGCCTGTTCCTTGGGATTCTGCTGGCCTACGGGCGCCTGTATCTGGAAAGCGAAATGACTGTCCTGGCGGCCACCGGCATGAGCCAGCAACGCCTGCTGTGGATGACCCTTGCACCTGCCGCCCTGGTGTCGCTGCTGGTGGCATGGTTGAGTTTCAGCCTGGCGCCTCAGGGTGCGACTCAGTTCCAGCTGCTGATCAACAAGCAGGACGCAATGACCGAGTTCGACACCCTGGTGCCGGGACGTTTCCAGTTACTGCGCGACGGTAGCCGCGTTACCTATACCGAAACCATGACCGATGACCGTATCAACCTCGGTGGCGTTTTCATCTCCGAAAAGAAAGTGGATGAGAAGAAGGACCATGGCATCACCGTACTGGTGGCCGAAAAGGGCAGGCAGGAGATCAAGCCCGATGGCAGTCGTTACCTGATCCTCAACAACGGCTATCGCTATGACGGCAATCCCGGTCAGGCCGACTATCGTGCGATCCAGTACGACACCTATGGCGCGCTGCTGCCAAAACCGGACATCAGTGACGAGATCACCGACCGTGACGCCATTGCGACCAGTGAGTTGCTGACCGGCGAGAATTCGTTGCGCAACAAGGCCGAGTTGCAGTGGCGCATTTCGCTGCCGATCCTGGTGTTCATCGTGACGCTGATGGCGGTGCCGCTGGCGCGCGTCAACCCGCGTCAGGGCCGCTTCCTAAAGCTGTTGCCAGCGATCCTGCTGTATATGGCGTACCTCACCATCCTGATTGCCGCTCGCGGTGCGCTGGAGAAAGGCAAGATTCCGGGGCCGCTGGGCTTGTGGTGGGTGCATCTGATCTTCCTGTCTATTGGGCTGGGCCTCCTGTACTGGGAGCCGCTGCGTTTGAAGATGGCCAGTCGCCGCGATGCGTCGGAGGTGACCCGTGGCTAAGCTCGATGGGTACATCGGCAAAAGTGTGTTCATGGCGATTCTCGCCGTGCTGGGCATCATCCTCGGCCTGGCTTCGCTGTTTGCGTTCATCGACGAGATGGCCGATATCAGCGATACGTATACCTTCTGGGATGCTGGCAGTTACGTGGTGATGACCGCGCCGCGGCGGCTATACGACATGCTGCCGATGGCCGCGCTGATCGGATGCCTCATTGGCCTGGGTGCCTTGGCCAGCAGCAGCGAATTGACCATCATGCGTGCGGCGGGCGTGTCGATCGGGCGCATCGTCTGGGCAGTGATGAAACCGATGCTGGTGCTGATGCTTGCGGGTCTGCTGATTGGCGAGTACGTCGCGCCGGTCACCGAAGCGCAGGCTCAGGCGGCCCGCTCCCTGGCACAGGGTACCGGTGATGCGCAGAGTGCTCGTCACGGTTTGTGGCATCGTCAGGGTGACGAATTCATACACATCAACACCGTGCAGCCCAACGGCCTGTTGTATGGCGTGACCCGCTACCGCTTTGACGACCAGCGTCACATGATCAGCGCCAGTTTTGCCAAACAGGCGAACTACATGAACGACTACTGGCAACTCAAGGACGTTGCTACCACGCTGTTCCATGAAGGGCGTACTGAAGTGGTCAACACCCCGGAGGAGCGCTGGAATATCGCGCTCAGCCCTCAGCTGTTGAGCACGGTGGTACTGCCGCCGGAATCTCTATCCATGACCGGACTGTATGGCTATGCGCACTATCTGGCTGATCAGGGCCTGGCCAACGGTCGCTACTGGCTGGCGTTCTACACCAAGATCCTGCAGCCGCTGGTGACGGTGGCGCTGGTGTTGATGGCGATCTCGTTCATCTTCGGTCCGCTGCGTTCGGTCACCCTGGGGCAGCGCGTATTTACCGGTGTGCTTGTGGGGTTCACGTTCCGCATCGCGCAGGACCTGCTGGGCCCATCGAGTCTGGTATTCGGCTTCTCGCCATTGTTTGCAGTGCTGGTACCTGCGGGTGTCTGCGCGCTGGCGGGTATCTGGTTGTTGCGTCGAGCGGGTTGATCGTCAGTCTGCAATGAACAAGCCGGTCTCAGGGCCGGCTTTTTCATGAGGCATCAGCGCTTTTCTCCCTGTACGGCCTCAACGAATCGCAGGCATGAAAAAGCCCCTGACGTCGCCATCAGGGGCTTTTGTGTTTGCAGCTATCAGGCTTCAGCTTGAACTTCGTCAGCCTGCATGCCTTTCTGCCCTTGCACTGCAACGAAGGTCACCTTCTGGCCTTCCTTCAGGCTTTTGAAGCCATTGCCCTGAATAGCGCGGAAGTGGACGAACAGATCCGGACCGCTCTCAGGAGTGATAAAACCAAAACCTTTCTCGTCGTTAAACCACTTAACGGTGCCGCTCTGACGTGTAGACATTTTTCTTATTCCTAAACACATAAATTAATGACAGTCTCTTTCGCGCGAAAGAGTACTGGGCTGGTTGCAGGAAGAAGAAACGTAGAGCGGGATGTAGCATTGCTTTTGGCGCTACTGCCCAGGTCACGATCCCAGCGACCCATGCAAACACAGTCGGGAAACTCTACGCTAACTCTCGCAGAAAAAACAAGCCCCCGAATAGGCCCGGTTTCAGGGGGCTTGGGCTAGATTTTGAAAACATTAACCAAGACGGCTGGATCGATAGTTTTTGCTATTGGAGTCAGCAAAAGAGTGCACTTTTCTGACACTACATTGCTGTTAAAAGAAGCATCAAGCTGCGGCAGCCGAACTACAACGCACTGTTGCGGTGCCGCAGTTTTTTGACGTTGGAAATCAGCCGCGGAAGTAACGGGGTGCGACGAAAGGCATTTTGCTGACCCGCATCGGCACTTTCTTGCCTCGTACGATAGCCCACATCGGGGTCTCGAGCGCTGTGAACGCCGCGTCCACATATCCCATGGCCAATGGAGCGCTCAACGTCGGTCCAAACCCGCCGCTGCAGATGGCGCCGATGACGTTGTCATGGGTATCGACGATTTGCGCGCCCTCACGCACCGGTGTGCGCTCTTGGGGCAGCAGACCAACCCGCTTGCGAGCTGCACCGGCCTGGTGCTGGGCGAAGATCCGTTCGGCGCCCGGGAATCCGCCTGCCCGCGCGCCATCGACCCGACGCACTTTGGAAATAGCCCATAACAAGCTGGCCTGGATCGGCGTGGTCTCGGTATTCATGTCGTTGCCGTACAGGCACAGACCCGCTTCCAGACGCAGAGAATCTCGCGCACCCAGCCCGATCGGCGCGACTTCTGGTTCGGCCAGTAAGCGACGCGCCAGGGATTCTGCCTGATCAGCAGGAACGGAAATCTCGTATCCATCCTCGCCGGTATAACCCGAGCGGCTGACATAGCAGTCAATGCCGATGACCCGGGCCTTGGTGTACTGCATGAAGGTCATGTTCGCGACATCTGGCGCAAGCCGGGCCAGAACCGTTACGGCTTGCGGGCCTTGCAATGCGAGCAGCGCGCGATCTTCGAACAGCGGGGTAATTTCGCACTGCCCGCCGATGTGCTTGCGCAGGTGTGCAAGATCTTGGTGCTTGCACGCGGCATTGACCACCAGCATCAGTTGATCGTTGCCCAGATTGGCAACCATCAGGTCATCCAGGATGCCGCCGCTTTCATTGGTGAAGAAGGCATAGCGCTGCATCCCCACAGGCAGGCCGATGATGTCCACCGGCACCAGTGTTTCCAGGGCTTGGGCAGCTGTCGGTCCGCTGAGCAGGATCTGACCCATGTGCGACACGTCGAACAGACCGGCGTGCTGGCGCGTATGCAGGTGTTCTTTCATCACGCCGGCCGGGTACTGAACGGGCATGTCGTAGCCAGCGAATTCGACCATCCGGGCACCCAGTTCCCGATGCAGGTCGTTAAGTGGGGTTTTCAACAGTTCTGCAGACATCGATGACTCCTTGAATACAGGTGCAGCCGTCGGGGGCTGCACCCGATGAAATGGGCTGAGATCAGCACTCGATAATGTTCACGGCCAGCCCGCCACGGGCTGTTTCCTTGTATTTGCTTTTCATGTCGGCGCCGGTCTGGCGCATGGTGCGGATCACCTTATCCAGCGAGACGAAGTGCTGGCCGTCACCGCGCAAGGCCATTCGAACGGCGTTGATCGCCTTCACCGAGCCCATCGCATTGCGCTCGATGCAAGGCACCTGCACCAATCCGCCGATGGGGTCGCAGGTCAGGCCGAGGTTGTGCTCCATGCCAATCTCGGCCGCGTTTTCGGCCTGCTGGACGTTGCCGCCCAACACTTCGCAGAGGGCACCGGCGGCCATGGAGCACGCCACGCCGACCTCACCCTGGCAACCGACTTCGGCGCCGGAAATGGAGGCGTTCTCTTTATAAAGAATGCCAATGGCGGCTGCAGTGAGCAAAAAACGCACGACACCGTCTTCGTTGGCTCCGCCGATGAAGCGCATGTAGTAGTGCAACACCGCCGGAATGATCCCCGCCGCGCCATTGGTCGGTGCGGTCACCACGCGCCCGCCATTGGCGTTTTCCTCGTTGACTGCCAGCGCATAGAGGTTGACCCAGTCCAGCACGGACAAAGCGTCCCGCAGGGCAGCTTCCGGATTGATGCACAGCTGCCGATGCAGCGCGGCGGCACGCCGTTTGACCTTAAGGCCCCCCGGCAGAATGCCCTCGTTGCGACAGCCTGCCTTGACGCAATCCTGCATGACTTGCCAGATATTCAGCAGTCCTGCGCGGGTTTGGGCCTCTGGCCGCCAGGCGGCTTCGTTGGCCAGCATGACCTGACTGATCGCCATGCCGGTATTTGCGCAATGGGCCATCAACTCTTTGCCGGTCTTGAAAGGGTAGGGCAGCGGGGTGCTGTCCTCAACGATGCGATCGGCACCGGCGGCGTCCTCGTCCACCACGAACCCGCCACCAACCGAGTAATATTCACGGCTGCGAATCTGCAAGCCAGCGCCATCCAGGGCGCGGAAAATCATGCCATTGGGATGGTAGGCCAGCGGCTTGCGGATCATCGCCAGGTGCTGTTTTTCGATGAATTCGATGCTGTGTTGACCGAGTAGATTGATTCGCTCGCCGCTGCGAATTCGCTGCAAACGCTCGTCGACCTGTTCGGTGTCCACGGTATCCGGGTGTTCACCTTCCAGGCCCAGCAACACGGCCTTGTCGCTGCCGTGGCCTTTGCCAGTGGCGCCCAGTGAGCCGTACAACTCGACCCGCACGCTGGCGGTAGCGGAAAGCAGGTCATCACGGCGCAGGCCCTCGGCAAACCGCGCCGCAGCGCGCATCGGGCCCACGGTGTGGGAGCTTGAGGGGCCAATGCCAATCTTGAACAGGTCAAACACGCTCAGGGACATGGTCAGGCTCCAATTGTTGTTATAGGCGCAGTTGCGAGCGACAAGCCGCACGCCAGAGCCAAACGGCGTCTAACGTGCGGCTTGCAGCTCAAACTCGCAGCTTTTTCAGGCGTAATCTGCGATGGACGGGCAGGCGCAGACCAGATTGCGGTCGCCGAACACGTTGTCCACACGACCGACCGGCGGCCAGTATTTACCTTCGATCAATGAGGCAACCGGGTAAACGGCCTGCTCGCGGCTATACGGGTGTTTCCACTCGCCAACCAGTTCCGCTGCGGTGTGCGGCGCGTTTTTCAGCGGGTTGTCGTCCTTGTCCAGGGCGCCGTTTTCGACCGCGCGGATTTCCTCACGGATCTTGATCATGGCGTCGCAGAAGCGATCCAGCTCTTCTTTGGACTCGCTTTCGGTCGGCTCGATCATCAGCGTGCCCGCTACCGGGAACGACATGGTCGGTGCATGGAAGCCAAAATCGATCAGGCGCTTGGCCACGTCGTCGACAGTGATGCCGCTGGTTTCCTTCAGCGGGCGCAGGTCAAGGATACACTCGTGTGCCACCAGGCCACTGCTGCCGGTGTACAGCACTGGGTAGTGCTCTTCCAGGCGACGGGAGATGTAGTTCGCGTTCAGGATCGCCAGTTGCGACGCGCGCTTGAGACCTTCGCCACCCATCATGCGGATGTACATCCAGGTGATCGGCAGAATGCTCGCGCTGCCGAACGGCGCCGCACAGACCGCGCCTTCCTTGCGATCCAGTTTGCCGTGCCCTGGCATAAACGGCGCCAGGTGCGATTTCACGCCGATCGGGCCCACGCCTGGACCGCCGCCGCCGTGCGGGATGCAGAAGGTTTTGTGCAGGTTCAGATGGGACACGTCACCGCCGAACTTGCCCGGCGCACAGAGGCCGACCATGGCGTTCATGTTGGCGCCGTCGATGTAGACCTGACCGCCATTGTCATGAACGATGCCGCATATTTCGCGGATGCCTTCCTCGAACACCCCATGGGTCGAGGGGTAGGTAATCATTAGCGCTGCGAGGTGTTCGCGGTGCTCGATTGCTTTGCCGCGCAGATCTTCGATGTCAACGTTGCCGCGGGCGTCGCAGGCGGTCACGACCACGCGCATGCCGGCCATGTTGGCAGTGGCCGGGTTGGTACCGTGGGCGGACGACGGGATCAGGCAGATGTCGCGACGGTCATCGCCACGGCTCTGGTGATAGGCACGGATCGCCAGCAGGCCTGCGTATTCACCTTGGGAGCCAGCGTTCGGTTGCAGCGAGATCGCGTCGTAACCGGTCGCGGCACACAGCATCGTTTCCAGCTCATCGGTCAGTTGCTGATAACCGGCGCTCTGTTCGGCTGGCGCAAACGGGTGCAGGTTGCCGAATTCGGCCCAGGTCACCGGAATCATTTCGCTGGCGGCATTGAGCTTCATGGTGCACGAGCCCAGCGGAATCATGGTGCGATCCAGCGCCAGGTCCTTGTCGGCCAGGCGACGCAGATAGCGCATCAGCTCGGTTTCGCAATGGTAGCGGTTGAACACCGGGTGGCTGAGGATCGGCGACTGGCGCTTCAATGCTGCAGGCAGGCGCGCTTCGACGTTGTTGGCCAGTGCGGCGAAATCAGGCAGCGTCTGACCCTCGTTGGCGAACAGCTTCCACAGCACTTCAACATCGCCTTGCTGGGTGGTTTCGTCCAGCGACAGGCCCAAACGATCGGCGTCCACTTCACGCAGGTTGATCTGCTGAGCGCGTGCCTTGGCGTGCAGGTCGGCGGTTTTAGCGCCAGTGTCGAGGGTAATGCTATCGAAGAAGAACGCCTGTTCGACGTTTAGGCCCAGTTGGCCTAGCCCCTTTGCGAAGATAGCGGTCAAGCGATGCACGCGGTTGGCAATACGGGTCAGTCCGCGCGGACCGTGATACACGGCGTACATGCTGGCGATGTTGGCGAGCAGCACCTGCGCGGTGCAGATGTTGCTGGTGGCCTTTTCGCGACGGATATGTTGCTCGCGGGTTTGCATCGCCAGACGCAGGGCCGTCTGGCCGAAGCGGTCGATGGACACGCCCACCAGACGGCCTGGCATGTCGCGCTTGTAGGCATCGCGGGTCGAAAAATAAGCCGCGTGCGGGCCGCCGAAGCCCAGAGGAACGCCGAAGCGCTGTGCGCTACCGATGGCCACATCGGCGCCGAATTCGCCCGGCGGGGCCAGCAGGGTCAGGGCCAGAAGATCGGCGGCGACCGCAACCAGTGCGTTAGCTGCATGGAAACGCTCGACCAGTTCCCGGTAGTCGAACAGGTCGCCATTACTGGCCGGATATTGCAGTATCGCCCCGAAGAACTCATTCACATCGCTCAGTTGGCTCTCGTCCGCCACTACCACCTCAATACCCAAGGGTTCGGCGCGGGTGCGCAGCACGTCGAGCGTCTGTGGGTGGCAGTGGGCGGAAGCGAAGAATTTGTGGCTGCTTTTATTCTTGCTCAGGCGTTTGCAGAAGGTCATGGCTTCGGCAGCGGCGGTGGCTTCGTCGAGCAGCGAAGCGTTGGCAATCGGCAGGCCGGTCAGGTCGCTGATCAGGGTCTGGAAATTGAGCAGAGACTCAAGGCGACCTTGGGAAATCTCTGGCTGATAGGGCGTGTAAGCGGTGTACCAGGCCGGGTTTTCCAGCAGGTTGCGCAGGATCGGTGCAGGGGTATGCGTGTTGTAGTAGCCCTGGCCGATGAAGGTTTTGAACAGCTGGTTCTTGCCAGCGATGGCCTTGATGTCGGCCAGTGCGTCCGCTTCGCTTTGACCCGCAGACAGGCCGAGGACGCTGGAGCTCTTGATGGATTCAGGAATGACGCTGGCACTCAGCGCCTCCAGCGAGTCGAATCCCAGGGTGGCGAGCATGGCTTGCTGGTCGTCGGCGCGTGGCCCGATATGACGGGCGATGAACTCGTTGGCGGTGCTCAATTCGATGCGATCAGTCATGACGTGCTCCTCAGGCTTCGGCGCTGGCTTTGATCAGGCGGTCGTAAGCGTCCTGATCCAGCAGTTGGCCGACAGCGGTGGCGTCGGAGGGGATAAAACGGAAGAACCAGCCTTCGCCCAGCGGGTCTTCGTTAACCAATTCAGGGCTTTCGTCCAACGCAGGATTGGTTTCTACGATCTCACCATTGAGTGGCATATACACGCCGCTGGCGGCTTTCACCGACTCAACGGTCGCGGCTTCCGCACCCTTGTCGTAGGACTGAAGCTCTGGCAACTGCACGAATACCACGTCACCCAGTGCGTTTTGCGCGAAAGCAGTGATGCCCACGGTGACGCTGCCATCCGCTTCGGCCCGCAGCCACTCGTGATCTTCGGTGAAACGCAACTCGCTCATGGAAACTCCCGTGAATGGAAAAGCTGCTCGTCGTTGGCGCGAGCATGATTGGGGATTGTGCATAGCAAATTCGCGGCCAACCTATGGCAAGTGTTGTAAACAAAGGGTTTCAAACGCTTTTCGCTATTCCTGTGGTAGGACGTCTGTAGCGAAATCGATACGGTTGGCGGACATTTGAAAACGGGTGCGGGATCAAAGTCTTGTCTGTCGGGGGTAGGAGATAAATGGAATGAAAACGTTACGCTGTTTCGAAATCGTTCCGGGCCACTTACCTCGGGTTCAGGCGTTGGAACAAGGCTGGCGGCGAGGAGTTAACGCGTGTCGTTGAACGCGTCAGGCGGCGATCGCGGTGCATGTCATCGACTGACCAGCTGTGGTTTCGCGGCAGATCGCTGGCGAACCGAACGCTAACGCTTTGGGCAGAAGCAGTCCGCATCAGGTCGGCGCCTCTGTCGACGATCAACCCTTGCCAGGAATCCCATACTTGCGTAACCGATGAGCGATTGCGGTGTGCGAGGTTTTTAACCGGGTGGCCAACTGCCGCGTCGAGGGATAGTGGCCGTAGAGCTTTTCCAGCAGCGACTTCTCGAAATCCTCAACAGCCGCTTCCAGGCTCTCAATCTCGCCATCGTTCTGCCGAGCGACCGAAGTGCCTGCGATGTCGAGGTCGCCGATGTCCACGATCGCGCTCTCGCAGATTGCCGCCGCACGGAAGATCACGTTCTGCAACTGGCGCACGTTGCCTGGCCAGCGGTTACCGAGCAGGGCAGGGTAGGTGCCCGGCGCAAGTCGGCACACCGGGCGCTGGATCTGGGTGCAGGCCTGCTCCATGAAATAACGGGCCAGCAACAGGATGTCCTGGCCACGATCGCGCAGCGGAGGGACTTCCAGATTCAACACGTTGAGGCGATAGAACAGGTCTTCGCGGAATGTACCTTCGACGACCATTTTCTCCAGATTGCGGTGAGTGGCGCTGAGAATGCGTACGTTGACCTGCACCTCCTTGTCACCGCCAACTCGTCGAAAGCTGCCATCGTTCAGAAAGCGCAGCAGCTTGGCCTGAAGGTAAGGGGACATTTCGCCGATTTCGTCGAGAAACACCGTGCCTTGGTTGGCCAGTTCCATCAAGCCAGGCTTTCCGCCGCGCTGCGCCCCTGTGAATGCGCCGGGGGCATAGCCGAACAGTTCGCTCTCGGCGAGATTTTCCGGCAGCGCTGCGCAATTCAATGCCAAAAACGGCGCCCCGTTGCGTGCACTCACCGCATGGCAGGCGCGGGCCACCAGCTCTTTACCGGTGCCGGTTTCGCCCTGAATCAGCAGTGGCGCATCCAGCGCAGCCACCCGTTGGGCACGCGCCTTGAGCGTGCGGATGGGCGTTGAGTCGCCGAGCAGGGCATCGAACCCTTCGGCGTGATCGTGATGCAACGCCGACAACCGCTCGCCGATACGGCTGGGCAGGTACAACGTCAGCAGCGCTCCGGCGTCGGTGATCGGGGTGGCATCCAGCAGCAGCGCTTCGCCATTGAGCGTGACCTCGCGCAGAGGCAGTCGGAAGCCGTTTTCCAGCAAGGCCGTTTGCAAGGCTGCATCGGAAAACAGATCCCCCAACGACTCCCCGGCAGGCTCGCGCCCGCACAAGGCTACCAGCGCGGGGTTCGCCAGCAGTACATGCCCGGCGCTGTCCAGCGCCAGCACCGGGTCGGTCATGGCGGCCAGCAGGGCGTCGAGTTGGAGGTGACGACGCTGGCCGGGGAGGATGTCGACGACGGTGATCGCCTCCACGCCGCGCACCCGAAATAGCCGGTCCTTGAGTTCTTCGAGTACGTCGTGGCTTAAGGTCGGCGCATCGATGTAGACGTTGGGTGGCACCATTTCCACCGCATCCAGGTTCAGATTGCGTCCACCCAGAATTGCCAGCACTTCCTGGGTAATACCGACGCGGTCGATGAATGTAACGTGGATGCGCATGGCGGGTGGGAGGGTTCGGGCGATAGACGAGGGCGATTATGCCAGTAAACGTCGTGTGCGTTGCCACCGCAGTCTGGGGCAGGTTGACCGGAGCTTCCAGAGCTGTGCAACAGTAGCTAAAGCGTTACATCAGGCAGCCCCCCCTCGCGACTGTTGCACCGCATCAAGATGCTCCCAGAGGTGTGCGCTGCTCTATGTGTTACTGCAAATGCTCCGGCTTTACCGGATCGCCAGACTTCATGTGTAGCTGGTGTCGGACGTCTTCGAACATTGCGTCGTACTCGCCGTGCATGTTGTGCAGGTCGGTGGTTTTGGGCAGGCCGTGCTTTTCGAGGATGTGCGAGGCTTCGCTGGCGAAGTTGTAGGCTTTGTCCTTGAGCAGGTCGAAGGTCTCGTCGACGGCCTTGCCATTGACCTCGCCTTGCAGGGTGAAATGCATCCCGGCGCCCGCGTCGGTCTGGCTCACTTCGTAGCGGATGTGAATGTCGTAGCCTACGTCGTGCGGTTGCAGGGCAAAGTGGACGATGTGCAGATGGCCGGGTTCGAACATGTGACGGCTCCCCTTTGGTAACGATGACGGTAAGCAAGCAGACCGCTCGCTTTTGTCTCGGTTCAGCGTGGGCCGGAAGACTCGGCGGCCTTCGCGTCTTGCGCTTCAGGCTCAGGCCGCGACCAGATCCACAGATTGACCAGCAGCATGCCGGTGATTGCGAAGTAGATCCACCAGTTGTGCTTGAGCACCATCAGCATAACCACCGCGCAGATCAGCATGGTCAGGGTGGCGCTGATCTTGGCGCTGCGAGCAATGAGCTTGCCATTGCGCCAGTTGCTCAGCATGGGGCCGAACAGACGGTGGTTTTCCAGCCAGGCGCTTAGACGTGGCGAACTTTTGGTCGCGGCCCAGGCGGCCAGCAGGATGAACTCAGTGGTTGGCAGGCCGGGAATAAAGATTGCGATGATACCGATCGCAAGGCTGATGTACGCCAGGATGCCGAACAGGATGCGGGACAATTTACTGCCTGGGGGTGTGTTGGTCATGAGTCTCGGGTACGGCAGGGTGAAGACGCTTCTTGCCCGGATCGCTCCGGCAAAGGCGCCCAGCTTAACAGTGCCGGGCGTGGAACGCTTCGATTCAGGCAGGTTCGGCTTCAGGAGCCGTTGTATAGGCATGCCGCAGCAGAACGTTAAAGCGTTCGAATGCGGCCACGGCGGCCTTGTCGATTTCACGCTCCTGTTCATCGCTGAACGGCAAGTCGTCGAGGATGCGAATGAAGCGTTTCCAGCCCTCGGCACGGCCGCCGACCGGTTCTCCAAGATGACGTGCGCCGAAGGTCTCGCTGAGGTTAAGCGCCGCGGCGCGCTTGATCAGAAACGCTGCGCCAAGCTTCGAGCCTTCCGAGACGAACAGCCAGCCCAAGGCTTCGGCCTGGGAGGGAGCCAGGGCGGCGCCGGCAATGGCCGTGGGAATCTTGGCACCGAGGTCTGCCAGGTCGGCTTTGGCTTGTTCGGCACGGCAGCGCTCGGGCAGGTCAGCGATCAGTTCGACCAGTTGAGGATCGGAGTACAGGGCTTTGAGTTCCTGTTGAAACAGGTACTGGGCGCTCAGGAAGCGGGTGTAACTGGCCAGGGTATCGAACGGCGCGTTGGCCTTGACCGCCTTGTCCAGTTGTTCATGCGCAGCGTGGGTAATCTGGTTCAGGCGTTGGGAGCGACGAATCGGTTCTTGAGGCATGGTGGTCCTTGTAGATAGAGCGCGTGTAGACGAAACGAGTGAGCGGGGCCACACGAAAAAATCCCGTTGGCGCGGGAGGGCTGTCAGCCACCCTGATCGACCTGGCAGCACGGCTTGCCGGCGGTGACGGTTGCGAATACGCCACCGCTGGCGAGGCGGACTGCTACAGCGCGCGGCAAATGCGGGTTAGATATCCCACACCACGTTGATCGCGAAGTTGCGCCCTGGCTGGGTCAGGCGATCCAGGCTGGCGGGCGCGGTCGCGCCTGCTTCGCCGACTCCGTCGTAGCCACGCACGTCATCCCAGCGCCAGTATTTCTTGTCGGCCAGGTTGTAAACGCCGCCGCTCAGCGTCACGTCGTCGGTGACTTTGTAGAAACCGGTCAGGTCCACCAGACCAAAGCCAGGCGTCTTGAACTGTTTGGAAACACCGTCCGGCGCGTGGAAGTTGTCACTGTCGACGCGGGTCTTGCGCTTGACCAGGGTCCAGTTGAGCAGACCACCGTAGTTATCGTGCTCATATCCCAACCCGAATACGCCGGTCAGTGGGTTGACGCTGTTGATCGGCTTGCCGGTGTCGTCGTTACGGCCATACAGGTAGGCTAGCGAGCCTTGGGTGTAGAGGCCCTGTGGTGCGCCGAAGCTGTCCAGGTCCAGGCGGCCTTTGAGCTCCACACCTTTGATGGTGGCGTGCCTGATGTTGTTGGACTGGAACACCGCCTCATTCGATGAGGCTGGTTGAATGGCATCTTCATTAATGAAGTCACGGTATTTGTTGTAGAACACCGCGACATCGAACGAACCTGCATCGAAGCGTCCGCGCAGACCGGTTTCAAAGCTTCTGCTCTTCTCCGGCTCCAGGTTCGGGTTGGGTTCGACGATGTAGCCGGCGGTGCGGTTTTCGAAACGGCCATAAAGCGCCTTGGCGCTCGGCGTACGGAAACCTTCAGCGTATTGGCCGTACCAGGTGTAAGCGTCATTGATCGCATACGTCACACCCAGTTTCGGCGACAGGCGATGCCACTTTTTCTCTTTATCGTCGAACTCGGCAGCATTGGTCAGCCGGACGGCGCGCAGAAACGCCTCGGTCGCGTGTGGATCGAGCGTTGTGTAGTCGTAGCGTGCGCCGGGCGTGAAGGTCCAGTCGCCCCACTTGATCTGGTCTTGGGCGAACAGGGCATAGGTATTGACGGTAGGGTCCGGGAAGTCGCTATTCGGCTGAAGAAGATCATTTGCAGAGGGCGCTCCAACGGTCCGACATGAGCGCAGCACTGCGGCGCAAGTGCCACTCCCGCTGCGCAGTCCGGTGACTTTCTGCTGTTTAAGGGTAGTGCCGTAGGTCAGCAGATGCTCGGTGTCGGCGATGCTGAAAGCCTTGTCCAGTTGTGCATCGAAGATCCATTGGCGCTCTTTATAGGTGGTGTCGCGGCTGCGCCAGACATCACGACTGACGGGCACATAACGTTCAAGGGTGTCTTGATCGGTCTTGGCAATCTGGTAGTTCAGGCTCCACTTGACGTTGTCGACCAGCAAGCTGTCCAGCGCGAAGGTGTTTTCGAGGCCGAAACGCTCGCGTGTAATGACGTCATTGCCCTCGCGTGCGCGATAGAAGCCGATAGCGCGCCCACGGCCGAAGGGCCCACCCACTGCGCTTTTCTGGTTGGTGTGGATGTCGTTCTTGTATTTCTCATAGGTGAACGCCAGCCGGTCGCCATCGCCGTAGTTCCAGCCCAGTTTGGCCAGCACATTGGTGGCGCGAGCGTCTTCCGGGTTCGCGGCGGAACGGCTTAGGCCGGTGCCACCGTGTTCGCCATAGGATTCGGTCTCACGACCGTTACGCTGACTGACATGCAGCAAACCGTCGACATCGCCCTGGCGACCGGCCACGGTGGCTGAGTTCAGCCAACTGTTGTCCGCCGAGCTGTATCCGGTCTTCAAACGTGCACCGACGTCCTTGCCCGGTTTGATGATGTCCTCGGGGTTGAGGGTGTAATAGCTCACGGCACCGCCAATGGCGCTGCTGCCGTACAGCGCCGATGCCGGGCCACGCAGGATCTCGACGCGCTTGATGATTTCCGGATCCACGTAGTTGCGATGGGTGTTGGCGTAAGGGCCGTAGAAGTAATTGTCCGGCACTTCGACGCCGTCCACTTGAGTGAGAATCCGGTCGCCGTCGATACCGCGGATGTTGAAGCCGCTGGTGCCTGCGCGTTGACCTGCGCCACCTACGGAAACACCGGGCTCATAGCGCACCAGATCACGAATGTTGTTGACGTTCTGGCGGTCCAGATCGGCGCGGTCATGCACGGTGACGGTATTGGGTACCGAATCCACTGATTGCGCCTGCCGGGTTGCACTGACAGTGACCTGGTCCAGCGCCAGTGCACCGATGACGTTGCGCTTTTCCAGCACGACGTTGTTGTTGCCCAGATTGCGGTAGCTCAGGTTGCTCCCTGCGAGCAGGCGATCCAGGGCACCTTCGGCCGACAGGGTGCCGCTAACTCCTGGCGAGGTAATGTTACGCGCCAGATCCGACGAAATTCCCACCTGCCAGCCGGTGGTCTGGCTGAATTCATTGAGGGCCGAAGCCAGCGGTTGTTGCTTGATCGAAAACGGATAGCTGCCAGCCATGCGGACCGTCTGCTCGGCGGCGGCAACGGGTGCGCTGTGCAACCCTGCGGCCAGCATCGCCACGGTTAATACCGAAAGTGTGAAATGGCGGGTGCTGGTGGGCGAATGGGATAAAGCGGGGGTGAACGTGGACGGCATCGATAGCGCTCCCTGTCGTGCGAGTCGAGATAGTGTTGACAAGTGTTTTTAGTAATAGGAATCACTTGCATTGGCTATGACGAGACGTACGACGAACGGTTATCGCGTAAAAATAATGGTTCTTAATCCAAAATAACCAGGGCAGGCAGTTCATGTAGATGCGCAGAGGTGATTTGCGCCAGCGAGCGGACTACGTCCAGCGGATTGTCCAGACGATAATTACCTGTCACTGCGACCTGATCCAACCGCGTGTTGGCATTGACGATCCAGCCGGGGTAGTAGCGACGAAGCTCGGCCAGTACGTCCTTCAGCGGGCAATTATCAAAGACCAATCGACCCTGTACCCAGGCCAAATCCTTGCGCTTGTCAATGTTCTCCCGAGGGCCGAAACCCTCGGGACCGACGCGAAGGCTGTCTCCGGCACCGAGGTTGAGCTGAGAGTTGCCTTGGGTCGCCTGCACATTTACCGCGCCGCGCTCGACCTGAATCTGCGCCACGCCGTCCAGGTAACGCACGGCGAATGATGTGCTGCTGGCGCTCATCCGCACTGGGCCGGCTTCCACTTCCAGGGGCAGACCCTTGGCGGTGGGTACTTCGAAGAAGGCTTCGCCTTCGTACAATCGTGCGAGGCGGTGCCGGTCATCCAGGTCGCTGGAAAAAGCCGATCGGGTATTGAGTAGCACCTTTGATCCGTCGCCTAGCTGCAGGCGCTGGCGCTCTCCCGCCACCGTCATATGATCGGCCTTGAGGCGCAACGACAGGTCGCTGAAGCTGAAAAGCCCCAGCAGCAACACCGCCGCTGTAGCCAGTGGAGCCCAATGTGGACGCCAGCGCTTGAGCGCTGACGGTTGTTTCGGCGTCACCACGGTCGCGGCCGCCTCAAGTACCGTTTGCGAATTCCAGAGGGTTTGCGCCTTGGTGAAGGCTCGGCCGTGTGCGGGGTCTGCCGCCAGCCAATTCTGAAAGCGCGCCCGCTGCTGAGCGTCGGCATGCTCCAGTTCGATCAGCCAGTTCAGGGCCTGGTCCATAGCGTTGTCCGTCACAGGCCCGGGAGAGTGGGAGTCCGTCAAGGAGCGTCCTCGAATACACGGTGGGGTGCGCAAGTGTAGCGATAGGTTCGCCGCGCTGCCGCCGGATTTCTTGTTAAATAGGGATCAAGCTCTCATCGACGTTCAAGTCGGGCTGCTACTTCTACGCAGATGGCCATGATCAGCTTGAGCTCCTTTTGTACGGTGCTGGCGGAAACGCCCAGTTGCTCGGCAATTTCCAGATAACTGCGACCGTTGAGTCGGCTCAGTGCAAAGATTTTCTGCTGGCGCGGCGTGAGTTTCTCAAGGCTCGCGTTCAAGCTTTGCAGGAGGCGGTTGGCGTGGGCGGCATCCTCCAGCGCAGCTTCGGGCGCGACCACGTTATGCAATTCGGACAGTGGAGCGTCGTCGACGATGGTGCGGGCATGAATACGGCGGGCTCGCAGATGGTCCAGCGCCAGGTTGCGGGCAGTCTGGAATACGAACGGTTCGAGATGATCGATGGCCCGCTCGCGCAGTGCACGGGTCACTCGCAGGTAGGTTTCCTGCAGCAGGTCTTCGGCGGTGCTGGGGTTGCGGACCATGCGCTGCAGGGTACGCAGCAGGATCGTTCGCCTTGCCAGGAAAACGTCGTTGAAGTGCGACTGAGTCACAAGGATATCCGAGCAGAAATTCAGCGAATGATAATGATTGTCATCTACTGCTCGGGTCAAGGGCGGTTGCCGATGATTTTGTAAAGGTTAGAGTCTGATCTGCGTACACCGCGTCCCCGGCGAAACTTCCGCTGGCGAGTCGCTCCTGTTCGCTGCAACTGCACGCCGAACGGCTACGCAAAGAGCCGATCTTTCCTGCAGGTTCAACCGGGGTTCTACAGCAGTCCGGCTTGTCGGCGGCGTACCAGAGGTCGCCGCCGTCAGCCGGTCGCACGGCTACAAAGTGATGCCCAGGGTCAACCCTGCGTTTATTCGGCGTTCATCAGCGCCAGGCAGTTATCCAGCATGCGGTTGGAAAAGCCCCACTCATTGTCATACCAGGCCAGGACCTTAAGCAGACGACCGCTGACCTTGGTGTGATTGGCATCGAATATCGACGACAGCGGGTTGTGGTTGAAGTCATGGGAAACCAGCGGTAGCGAGTTGTAACCGAGGATCTTCGAGTGCTGCGCGGCCTCTTTCATGATCGCGTTGACCTCATCGACCGTTGCATCACGCTTGAGTTGAAGGGTCAGGTCCACCAGCGACACGTTAATGACCGGCACTCGCACCGCCATGCCGGTGAGCTTGCCTGCCAGTTCTGGCAGTACCAGGCCAACGGCTTCAGCGGCGCCGGTTTTGCTCGGGATCATCGACTGAGTCGCCGAACGCGCGCGGTACGGGTCGGTGTGATAGACGTCCGTCAGGTTCTGGTCATTGGTGTAAGCGTGAATCGTAGTCATCAGCCCGCTTTCGATGCCCAGCTCGCGATTCAACACCTGCGCGACAGGTGCCAGGCAGTTGGTTGTGCAGGATGCGTTGGAGATCACCTGATGGGACTGGCGAAGCACATCGTGGTTGACGCCGTAGACTACGGTGGCGTCGGCGCCCTTGGCTGGAGCCGAGACGATGACTTTTTTAGCGCCGGCGGCAATGTGCACAGCCGCTTTATCTCTGCCGGTGAATAGGCCCGTGCACTCGAACACCACATCGATGTTTTGGGTTTTCCACGGCAGCTCGGCGGGGTCGCGAATGGCCGTCACCGTAATCACGTCACCATTGACGGTCAGGCTTTCCTTGTCGTGCTCGACAGTGCCGTCGAATTGGCCATGGACCGTGTCGTACTTAAGCAGGTGGGCGTTGATCTGACTGTCGCCCAGGTCGTTGATGGCGACGACCTGCAGGTCTTGACGATAGCCTTGGGTATAGAGTGCACGTAGGACGTTGCGGCCGATACGGCCAAAGCCATTGATTGCGATGCGGAGAGTCATACACCCGTCCTCTGTGAATTTGTTGTTGGAATTACAAGATTATTCTCATAAAAATAGAAAACAAGCCTTTTTAGTGGCAGTATTTTGTTTTATCTACAAATAGAAATCCGTAAAGCCTACACAACTGTTTGAAAAATCAGGCCTTTGCTGAAGCGTTTCTCCAGGAGCCTGGTTCGACCGTCGGTTTTGAAAGCGCTTGAACGGGTGACCACATCCGCTAGCCTGGAGTTCATCACAATGCATCCCCGCGTCCTTGAGGTAACCGAACGGCTGATTGCTCGCAGCCATGAAACCCGTCAGCGCTATCTGCAACTGATCCGGGGTGCGGCGAGCGACGGCCCGATGCGCGGAAAGCTGCAATGCGCCAACTTCGCCCATGGGGTCGCGGCATGTGGCACCGAAGACAAGAACAGCCTGCGGATGATGAATGCGGCTAACGTCGCCATCGTTTCTTCTTACAACGACATGCTCTCGGCGCACCAGCCGTATGAACATTTCCCTGAACAGATTAAAAAGGCCCTGCGTGAAATCGGCTCGGTCGGGCAGTTCGCTGGCGGCGTGCCAGCCATGTGCGATGGCGTGACGCAAGGCGAACCCGGCATGGAGTTGAGTATCGCCAGCCGGGAAGTCATCGCCATGGCAACGGCGGTCGCGTTGTCGCACAACATGTTCGATGCGGCTTTAATGCTGGGTATCTGCGACAAGATCGTGCCGGGCCTGCTGATGGGCTCGTTGCGCTTTGGTCATCTGCCGACGATCTTCGTGCCTGGGGGGCCGATGGTGTCAGGCATCTCCAACAAGGAAAAAGCCGACGTGCGGCAGCGCTACGCCGAAGGCAAGGCGACCCGTGAGGAACTGCTGGATTCAGAGATGAAGTCTTACCACGGCCCGGGCACGTGCACTTTCTATGGCACGGCTAACACCAACCAACTGCTGATGGAAGTCATGGGGCTGCATTTGCCGGGCGCCTCCTTCGTCAATCCTTACACGCCGCTGCGCGATGCCCTGACACGCGAAGCGGCGTTCCAGGTGACGCGGCTGACCAAACAGAGTGGAGAATTCATCCCCCTGGGTGAGATCGTCGACGAGCGCTCGCTGGTCAACTCCATCGTTGCGCTGCACGCGACCGGCGGTTCCACCAACCATACGCTGCATATGCCTGCTATCGCGCAGTCCGCCGGGATTCAACTGACCTGGCAGGACATGGCGGATCTGTCGGAAGCGGTACCGACCCTGACTCACGTTTACCCCAACGGCAAAGCCGACATCAATCACTTCCAGGCGGCGGGTGGCATGTCGTTCCTGATCCGCGAATTGCTCGATGCCGGTTTGCTGCATGAAGACGTCAACACTGTCGTGGGCCACGGCCTGCGTCGTTACACCCAGGAGCCGTTCCTTGACGACGGCCAGTTGGTGTGGCGTGACGGCCCGACCCAGAGCCTGGACGAAAACATCCTGCGCCCGATCGCCCGTCCGTTCTCCCCGGAGGGCGGGCTGCGCGTGATGGAAGGCAACCTTGGGCGCGGTGTGATGAAGGTGTCGGCCGTTGCCCTGGAGCACCAGTTCGTCGAGGCGCCAGCCAAGGTGTTCGAAGATCAGCAGGACTTGGCGGACGCGTTCAAGGCCGGAGAGCTGGAGTGTGATTTTGTCGCGGTCATGCGGTTTCAGGGGCCACGCTCCAACGGCATGCCCGAGCTGCACAAGATGACGCCGTTTCTGGGCGTGTTGCAGGATCGCGGTTTCAAAGTGGCGTTGATCACGGACGGGCGCATGTCGGGCGCCTCCGGGAAAATCCCGGCGGCGATCCACGTTTGCCCTGAAGCCTGCGATGGTGGCCCCTTGGCGCTTGTGCGTGACGGGGACCGTATTCGGGTCGATGGCGTGAAAGGAACGTTGCAAGTTCTGGTCGAACCGGCAGAATTGGCAGCCAGAGAGCCGGCAATCGGGCGTCTGTCACACAATGTGGGCAGTGGTCGCGAGTTGTTTGGTTTCATGCGCATGGCCTTCAGCTCGGCAGAGAAGGGCGCCAGCGCCTTTACTTCGAATCTGGAGACGCTCAAGTGACATTGGCGATGGTGGGTGATATCGGCGGCACAAATGCTCGTTTTGCCATTTGGGAAGATGATCAGTTGCATTCGATCCGGGTGTTCCCGACGGTCGATCACCCGAGTCCGGAACAGGCGTTGCTGGTTTATTTGCAGGATATGAAGCTGCAACCGGGTGATGTCGGGTCGATCTGTCTGGCCGTCGCAGGGCCGGTCACCGGTGACGACTTTCACTTCACCAACAGCCACTGGAAAATCAATCGCCCGGCGTTCTGCGCAGCGCTCAAGATCGACAGCCTGATCATGGTCAACGATTTCACCGCTATGGCGTTAGGCATGACCCGCCTGCGAGATGACGAATACCTCACCGTGCGAAGTGGCAAGGGAGACCCGAAAGCCGCACGCGTAGTGATCGGGCCGGGCACCGGCCTGGGTGTCGGTGCGTTGATCCGTTCCAGTGAAAGCCACTGGACCGCCATACCGGGCGAGGGCGGCCATGTCGACCTGCCCATCGGTACTGCACGCGAAGCGCTGCTTTGGACGCGGTTGATGGCCGATCACGAGCATGTCAGTGCTGAAACGATTCTCAGCGGCGCCGGTCTGTTGTTGCTGTATCAGGTCAGCTGCGCGCTGGATGGGATCGAGCCGGACCTGAAATCTCCCGCAGCCATCACCTCGGCGGCGCTCAAAGGCGATGCGCTAGCCAGCGCGGTGCTCGAACAGTTCTGCGTATTCCTTGGTCGCGTGGCAGGCAACACGGTCTTGACCGTTGGCGGCCGTGGCGGTGTGTACATCGCCGGTGGGGTGATTCCGCGCTTTGCCGATTTCTTCATGCAAAGCGGCTTTAACAAAGCACTTGCGGAAAAAGGCCTGATGAAGGATTACTTCGATGACGTGCCGGTGTGGCTGGTGACAGCCGAGTATCCGGGTTTGATGGGCGCCGGGGTGGCGCTGGATCAGGCACTGCTCGCCCAACGTTGAGTCGCTACCTGTGGCAGTCCGGCTTGCCGGCGGTGGGCTGGCAAGCTCGCTAACGCCGAAGCCGTGCTGCTACAGGGGGCGTTCTCGCTCACGTGGTGTGCAGAGCTGCTGCCTCATAACAATAATCAGTGCTTACAAGGACGACCAAAGTGAACGCTGTCAGTAAATCGATTCTGGTGGTCGACGATGACCAGGAGATTCGGGAATTGCTGCAAGCCTACCTGAGCCGCTCTGGCTTTCAGGTGCGCACGGTAGGCGATGGTGCCGAGTTTCGTCAGGCGTTCAATGAAGAGCCCAGTGACCTGCTGATTCTCGATGTCATGCTGCCTGATGAAGATGGCTTCAGCCTGTGCCGCTGGGTCAGGCATCACCCGCGCCAGCCTCACGTGCCGATCATCATGCTCACCGCCAGCTCCGATGAAGCTGACCGGGTCATCGGCCTGGAACTCGGTGCCGATGATTACATGGCCAAACCCTTCAGCCCTCGTGAACTCCAGGCCCGCATCAAGGCGCTGCTGCGCCGTGCCCAGTTCGGACAGGAGCGTGCCGGTGGTGAAGTGCTGGTGTTCGATGAATGGCGGCTGGATATGGTCAGCCATCGACTGTTCCACAACGATGGCGAAGAAGTGATTCTGTCTGGCGCCGACTTCGCACTGCTTAAGTTGTTTCTGGATAATCCGCAGCAGATCCTCGATCGTGACACCATCGGCAACGCCACGCGCGGTCGCGAGCTGATGCCGCTGGAGCGCATCGTCGATATGGCGGTCAGCCGTCTGCGCCAGCGTTTACGCGACACCGGCAAGGCACCGCGCTTGATCCGCACGGTGCGAGGCAGTGGTTATTTGTTGGCGGCCAATGTGCTACCGCAAGCCAGCAGCGGTTATTGACCGCTGATGGTGGCCGAGAAAAAGCGCCGTCTGCCCGCACCGCGTTCCTTGCTCGGGCGCATGTTGCTACTCACCCTGCTGGCGGTTTTGCTTGCCCAAACCCTTTCGAGCCTGATCTGGCTTTCCCAGTTGCGCGCTACGCAGATGGAGGGCCTGATTACCAGTGCGCGCAGCTTGGGTTATTCCATGTCGGCGAGCGTCAGTTACTTTCGTTCCTTGCCGGTTGCGTTTCGTCCTCTGGTGCTCGATCAACTGCGCAGCATGGGTGGCACACGGTTCTTCGTCTCGCTCAATGACCGCCCGCTGGACATGCAGGTGCTGGAGCCCACTGCACGCAAAACCGCCGTGATCGATGTGGTAGGGCAGGTGTTGCGCCAGAACCTGGGCGCTGGCCCCGACATTCTGGTGCGGTTCGTGCGGCCGGAGGACTTGCGCATCTTCAACAGCGGTCTGAGGCTGGACGAGTTACCGCGTTCCTGGGCCCACTACGCGCTGACCCTGGAACCGGTGAACCCGCCGGTGCTGGTGACGCAGATCGAGCTGTCGCCCGGCGAGTGGCTGTACATCGCTTCATTGTTGCCCGAGCCGTACACGATGCTTGAAGAGGAAGGTCTGCCCTCGCAACAAGTGTGGTTCATTGGCCTGACGAGCCTCTTCCTGCTGCTGTTCATCGGCTTGCTGGTGCACTGGCAAAGCGGCCCGCTCAAGCGTCTGGCACACGCGGCCCGGGATTTGTCGCTGGGGGCTGAGGTCGAGCCGGTAGTCGAGGGCGGGGGCAGCGAAGTGGTCGAGGTGATGCGCGCCTTCAACACCATGCGTGATCGGATCAGTCGTTACCTGACCGAGCGCGGGCAGCTGTTCAGCGCCATTTCCCACGATCTGCGCACCCCGATCACGCGCCTGCGCCTACGCGTGGAACTGCTGGAGGACGAGGTCGTCCAGGCTAAATTCACCCGCGATCTCGATGAACTGGAGTTGCTGGTCAAGGGCGCGCTGCAGTGTGTGAAGGACACCGACATTCACGAGAACATCGAGCCTGTGGATCTGAATCACGCACTCGACTGCCTGATCGAGCCTTATCTGGCGTGTGCCGGGGATGGCCGCGTCACGCTTCAGGGCAAAGCCATGTCGATGTTTCACGGCAAGCCGCTGGCGTTGCGGCGGTGCATGGGAAACCTGATCGACAACGCTATCAAATACGGTGACAAGGCGCATCTGTACATCGAAGACAACGCACAGGCGTTCGTACTGCATGTCGAAGATGAAGGGCCAGGCGTGCCAGAGCAGCGACTGGAGCAGGTGTTTGAGCCGCATTTTCGGCTGGCTGGCAAATACCAGCAGGGATACGGGCTAGGTTTGGGCATTGCACGCAACATTGCTCACAGTCATGGCGGTGAAGTGACGTTAAAAAATCTGCGTGAGGGCGGGCTGCGGGTGACGTTGTATCTGCCACGCGGCACGGAATGAATGCATGATGAGCGACGTTTTTCGAATGTAACCGTCCAGTGACACTTGCGCATCGCTTCGTTACCGTCCTTGCAAGCCCCTTGTTTAGAATCCATGCAGCGCAAGCACCAAGACTTGCTCATGCATAACAACAATAAGGTTAACTAGATGAAATCGATCTCCCGTCTCGCAGCACTTATTTCTCTCGCCTCATTGTTCCCTCTGAGCGCCATGGCCGCTGATTCCAAAGGCACCGTTGAAGTTGTCCACTGGTGGACCTCCGGTGGCGAAAAAGCGGCTGTCGATGTGCTCAAGGCCCAGGTTGAAAAAGACGGCTTCACCTGGAAGGACGGCGCTGTCGCCGGCGGCGGCGGCTCGACCGCCATGACCGTGCTGAAAAGCCGCGCCGTCGCCGGTAACCCGCCTGGAATCGCTCAGATCAAAGGCCCGGACATTCAGGAGTGGGCGTCTACCGGTCTGCTGGATACCGACGTTCTGAAGGAGGTCTCCAAAGGCGAGAAGTGGGACAGCCTGCTCGACAAGAAAGTCTCCGATACCGTGAAGTACGAGGGTGATTACGTGGCCGTGCCGGTGAATATTCACCGTGTGAACTGGTTGTGGATCAACCCGGAAGTCTTCAAGAAAGCCGGCATCGAAAAAGCCCCGACCACCCTCGAAGAATTCTACGCAGCGGGCGACAAGCTCAAAGCGGCAGGCTTCATTCCGTTGGCGCATGGCGGTCAGCCCTGGCAGGACAGCACTGTCTTCGAGGCCGTCGTGCTCTCGGTGATGGGTGCCGACGGTTACAAGAAAGCGCTGGTTGACCTGGATAACGGCGCATTGACCGGTCCTGAAATGGTCAAGGCGCTGACCGAGCTGAAGAAAGTGGCTACTTACATGGACCCCGATGGCAAAGGCCAGGACTGGAATCTGGAAGCAGGCAAGGTCATCAACGGCAAGGCCGGCATGCAGATCATGGGGGACTGGGCCAAGAGCGAATGGACCGCCGCCAAGAAAGTCGCTGGCAAGGACTATGAGTGCGTAGCGTTCCCTGGCACCGATAAAGCTTTCACCTACAACATCGACTCCCTGGCGGTGTTCAAGCAGAAAGACAAAGGCACCGAGGCGGGTCAGCAGGACATTGCCAAAGTCGTACTGGGCGAAAACTTCCAGAAAGTCTTCAGCATCAACAAAGGGTCGATTCCTGTTCGAACCGACATGCTGGCTGACATGAACAAGTACGGCTTCGACTCATGTGCCCAGACCGCTGCCAAGGATTTCCTCGAAGATGCCAAGACCGGCGGCCTGCAACCAAGCATGGCGCACAACATGGCAACCACGTTGGCCGTTCAAGGCGCGTTCTTTGACGTTGTGACCAATTTCATCAACGACCCGAAAGCAGATCCTGCAGACGCGGCGAAGAAATTGGGCACGGCGATCAAGGCTGCCAAGTAAGCGTTCGCGCACTACGTAAATCCCAGCCGCAGTACGTGCTGATGAAACCGTCTCATCCGGTTTCACGCACGACTGCGGCCTGGGCCTGATGGTTTCAGAGTGGATGCTTCCAATGAGTTCTGTTGCTGTGTTCAGCAAAGCCTCGCCGTTCGATGCACTGCAGCGCTGGCTTCCGAAACTGGTGCTGGCGCCCAGCATGTTCATCGTATTGGTGGGCTTCTACGGCTATATCCTGTGGACGTTCGTGCTGTCGTTCACCAACTCGACTTTTCTGCCGTCCTACAAGTTCGTTGGATTGGCGCAATACGCTCGGCTGTTCGACAACGACCGCTGGTGGGTAGCGAGCAAGAACCTGGCGGTATTCGGTGGCATGTTCATCGGTATCAGCCTGGTGGTCGGCGTGTTACTGGCGGTGTTCCTTGATCAGCGCATTCGTCGTGAAGGTTTCATCCGCACCATTTATCTGTACCCGATGGCGCTCTCGATGATCGTCACTGGTACGGCCTGGAAATGGCTGCTCAACCCTGGCATGGGCCTGGACAAACTGCTGCGTGACTGGGGCTGGGAAGGCTTCCGCCTGGACTGGCTGATTGATCCTGATCGCGTGGTATATTGCCTGGTTATTGCGGCGGTATGGCAAGCGTCGGGCTTCATCATGGCGATGTTCCTGGCGGGATTGAGGGGGGTCGACCAGTCGATCATTCGTGCCGCGCAGATCGATGGTGCCAGCATGCCGAAGATCTACTGGAAAGTGGTGCTGCCAAGCCTGCGTCCTGTGTTCTTCAGCGCCGTGATGATCCTGGCGCACATCGCGATCAAAAGTTTCGACCTGGTCGCTGCGATGACCGCAGGTGGGCCGGGCTATTCGTCCGATCTGCCTGCGATGTTCATGTACTCGTTCACTTTCAGCCGCGGCCAGATGGGCATGGGCTCGGCCAGTGCGATTCTGATGCTCGGCGCGATTCTCGCGATCCTCGTGCCTTACCTGTATTCCGAGCTAAGGACCAAGCGCAATGACTAGTTTCGCCGCCAAACCATCGATCAGCCTGAGCCGGATTGCGATCTACGCCGTGCTGATCGGCGCTGTGTTGATCTATCTGATTCCGCTGGTGGTCATGCTGCTGACCAGTTTCAAATCGCCTGAGGACATCGGCACCGGCAACCTGCTGAGCTGGCCCACCGAGATCACCACCATTGGCTGGGTCAAGGCCTGGGCGACGGTGAAGGGCTACTTCGTCAACTCGATCCTGATCACTGTTCCTGCGGTGCTGATCTCAACGGCCATTGGCGCCTTGAACGGCTACGTGCTGTCGATGTGGCGGTTCAAGGGCTCGCAGATGTTCTTCGGGCTGTTGTTGTTCGGTTGCTTCCTGCCTTTCCAGACCGTTCTGCTGCCAGCTTCCTTCACCCTCGGCAAAATGGGTCTTGCCAGCACGACGACAGGCCTGGTACTCGTCCACGTAGTCTACGGGCTGGCCTTCACAACGCTGTTTTTCCGTAACTACTATGTCAGCATTCCCGACGCACTGGTCAAGGCCGCGCGCCTGGACGGCGCTGGCTTCTTCACCATTTTCCGGCAGATCATCCTGCCGATGTCGACGCCGATCATCATGGTCTGCCTGATCTGGCAGTTCACGCAGATCTGGAACGACTTCCTGTTCGGTGTGGTGTTCTCCAGTGGTGACTCGCAGCCCATCACGGTGGCGCTGAACAACCTGGTCAACACCAGCACCGGCGCCAAGGAGTACAACGTTGATATGGCGGCGGCGATGATCGCCGGTCTGCCGACCCTGCTGGTCTATGTGGTCGCAGGCAAGTATTTCGTGCGCGGGCTGACGGCCGGCGCGGTCAAGGGGTAATCATGGCAACGCTTGAACTTCGCAATGTAAACAAGACGTATGGCGCCGGTCTGCCGGACACCCTGAAGAACATCGAGCTGTCGATCAAGGAAGGTGAATTCCTGATCCTGGTCGGTCCATCGGGTTGCGGCAAGTCGACCCTGATGAACTGTATCGCGGGCCTGGAAACCATTACCGGCGGCGCGATCATGATCGGCGATCAGGACGTCAGCGGCATGAGTCCCAAAGATCGCGACATCGCCATGGTGTTCCAATCCTATGCGCTGTACCCGACCATGAGCGTTCGCGAGAACATTGAGTTTGGCTTGAAGATTCGCAAGATGAATCAGTCGGACATCGATGCGGAAGTGGCTCGCGTCGCCAAGCTGCTGCAGATCGAGCACCTGCTCAATCGCAAGCCCGGTCAGCTTTCCGGTGGTCAGCAACAGCGCGTCGCCATGGGCCGGGCGCTGGCCCGACGTCCGAAGATCTACCTGTTCGACGAGCCGCTGTCCAACCTCGACGCCAAGTTGCGGGTCGAGATGCGCACTGAGATGAAACTGATGCACCAGCGCCTGAAGACCACCACCGTCTACGTGACCCACGATCAGATCGAAGCGATGACCCTGGGCGATAAGGTGGCGGTGATGAAGGACGGGATCATCCAGCAGTTCGGTACGCCCAAACAGATTTACAATGATCCGGCCAACCTGTTCGTCGCCAGCTTCATCGGTTCGCCGCCGATGAACTTCATCCCGCTGCGCCTGCACCGCAAGGATGGCCGACTGGTTGCACTGCTCGACAGCGGGCAGGCACGGTGCGAACTGCCATTGAGCATGAGCGATGCCGGTCTTGAAGACCGTGAGGTGATTTTGGGGCTGCGTCCTGAGCAGATCGTGTTAGCGTTCGGGGAAGCTGCGGGGATGCCGACCATTCGAGCCGAGGTACAGGTCACCGAGCCGACCGGCCCCGACACGCTGGTATTCGTCACGCTCAACGAAAGCAAGGTGTGCTGCCGCCTGGCGCCTGACGTGGCACCCGCGGTGGGCGAAACCCTGACCCTGCAATTCGATCCAGCCAAGGTTCTGCTGTTCGATGCCAAGAGCGGCGAGCGCCTGGGTGCTTTGGGAAAGCCGCAGCCGGTTGAGAACATGGGGAATGTGACGCGGCTCAACCGCAACTGAATTCCGCGCGCAGGAAACTGCGTTAAGGAGCACATCTGTCGGGGGTGATCTTTGTGCCGTAGAACAACCCCGGCAGGCACACGAAGCAAGTGGTTACGATGCTGTTTAGAGCTAATAACAATAAAACGAGGAATAAGGGATGAAGAAGGTAAAAGGCAAATCGCTTAACCAGCAGATGCACCTGATCGGTGGGTTGTCTGTTTTGAGCGCATTGACGCTGTCCGGCACTGCCATGGCCATGGAACCTTTCAACGCCAACGAGCACATGACAGGTGACTGGGGCGGACTGCGTCAGGAATTGCATGACAAGGGTTACGACTTCAGCCTTGAGTACGTCGGTGAGATGGGAGCCAACGTCAAAGGCGGCTATAACCATGACAAGACGGCGCGCTACAGCGATCAATTCGCGATCGGCACCAACATCGACCTGGAAAAGGTATTCGGCCTCAAAGACGCCGAATTCAAGCTCGCCATCACCGAGCGTAGCGGCAACAACATCTCCAACGACCGCCTGGGCGATCCTCGTATCGGCACCCTGAGTTCGTCGCAGGAAGTCTGGGGTCGCGGCCAGACGTGGCGCCTGACACAAATGTGGGTCAAGCAGAAGTACTTCGATGGCGCACTGGACATCAAGCTGGGTCGGATGGGTGAAGGTGAAGACTTCGGCAGCTTCCCTTGCGACTTCCAGAACCTGACGTTCTGCGGCACGCAAGCGGCTAACTACGTGAACACCTGGTACAACTGGCCGGTCAGCCAATGGGCGGTCCGCGTGAAATACAACATCACGCCGGAAGTGTTCGCCCAGGTCGGGGTGTACGAGCAAAACCCTTCTTATCTCGAAACCGGTAACGGCTTCAAGCTCAGCGGCAGCGGTGCCAAAGGCACGCTGGTTCCCGTTGAGTTGGTGTGGTCGCCTATGGTCAACGACTATGCGGGCGAGTACCGCCTGGGTTGGTATTACAGCAGCCCAAGCGCGAACGACCTGAAGGACGATGTCAATGGCCAGCCGCAAGCGCTGACCGGCAATGACTTCAAGTCTCACGGCAGCAAGCATGGCTGGTGGGTGGTTGCTCAGCAGCAACTGACGTCTGTGGGCGGCGACAAGTCTCGCGGCATGAGCGTGTTCTTCAACGCCACCGTGCATGACAAGGCGACCAACTTCGTCGACAACTTCCAGAACGTCGGTCTGGTGTTCAAAGGGCCGTTCGATGCACGCCCCAAAGACGACATCGGTGTAGGCCTGTCGCGTATCCACGTCAACGAAGCCGTGCGCGATCGTGCGCGCTTGATCAACGACCTGAACGGTATCGAGGATTACGATAATCCCAACTACCTGCCGATTCAGCACACCGAGTACAACTCGGAGATCTACTACGGGGTACACGTAACAGATTGGCTGACCGTGCGTCCTAACGTGCAGTACGTCATGCACCCAGGCGGAACCGATCACGTGGATAACGCGCTGGTTGCCGGTATCAAGCTGCAAACGAAGTTCTGAGTCAAAAGCGAACGCTCCTTCGCGCTTCACAACGATCAAGGGTCGTGTGTGCTTTACGGGTAGCCTGGCTACCCGTTTTTTTTGTGGCGTATCGGCTCCGTTATTCGGAGCGTTTTTTGTAGCGAGCTTCGATTGAACCTGTGGCAGACCGGCAACCGGCGTGCGCCACACGGGTTGGTGAAACTCAATGGATCGCAACGGCAATGGCCACCAGAGATACAGGATCGCTCGACCATCCTCTGCAACGCTTCTTCACGGCTGCCAGGCCGCAGCCGACATTTCAATGGGAGCGGTATCAGCAGCGCGATGTGCTGGTGATCAATCATCCACGTTGTCAGGCGGTGTTCAGTCGCCAGGGCGCGCAACTGCTGCATTTTCAGCCAGCGCAGCAAAAGCCCTGGCTATGGTGCGCCGCACAATGGCCGCAGGTCGGCGCGATTCGGGGTGGCGTGCCGGTGTGCTGGCCGTGGGTCGGGCGTCATCCAGGGGAGGGCGGTTGGCCGGCCAATGGCTGGGCCCGTTTGCTGGACTGGAAGCTGATCGACAGCCGCGAACACGATGCCGGTGTCTCGCTGCATTGGCGCCTAAGCCTCTGGGACTGGCAGGCCGATCTCTATGCCGAGCTGGGGCAGGGCATGGACCTGCGGCTGGAAACCCGACACGAAGACAGCCAGCCCTGCCATTTTGGTCACGCCTTGCACGCGTACTGGCGCATCAGCGACATCGCCGACGTTGCGCTTGAGGGGCTGGACGGTGCTCAAGGCTATGACGCGCTCAGTCGCAGTGCTTGCGAACAAAAGGGCGAGTTGCGGGTGATGGGCGGTTGTCAGCGGGTCTTCGAACGCGCAGGCCCGTTGCAACTACACGACGATGCCTGGTCGCGCAGATTGAGTATCGATACCCGCGACAGCCGCAACACCGTCGTCTGGCATCCCGGCAATCGGCCCTTGCTGGGTGTGGGCGGCAGCGAAGCGGCAGGGTTTCTGCGAGTCGAGGCAGTGTCAGGCGCCGACGATTGCCTGAGCCTGGCGCCGGGGCAACAGGCGCGCTTGAGTTTGCAGGCGATGCTGGTGCATTGAGCGAGCATGGGTGTCACGTGCTGTCCCGTGGCCATCCGGCCTGGCGGCGATAGTCATTGAAGTCCGTCGCCGCCAAGCCAGATACCTGCAGGGCATCATTGCCTTCGAATGCGCAGGTTCAATTCAGCTCATCGTCCACTGGATAGCGGCTGGCGTTGAGGCTTTCCTTGATCTTGCGCAAATGCGGCTGGAAATCCACGCCACGGCGCAGGGTCATGCCGGTGGCAAGGACGTCGAGCACCGTCAGCTGGACGATCCGCGAGGTCATCGGCATATAGATGTCGGTATCTTCCGGCAGCGGAATGTTCAGGCTCAAGGTGCTGGCCTTGGCCAAGGGCGAGTTGGCGGCTGTCAGGCCCAGCACCGAGGCACCGTTCTCTCGCGCCAGGCGTGCGACTTCCACCAGTTCGCGTGTACGTCCTGTGTAGGAAATGATCACGAACAGCTCCCCCGTGTGCGCCACCGAAGCCAGCATGCGCTGCATCAGCACATCGGCGTGGGCTGTCACCGCCAGATTGAAGCGGAAGAACTTGTGCTGTGCATCCAGCGCCACCGGTGCCGAGGCGCCGAGGCCGAAGAAATGGATTTGTCGCGCCTGGATCAGCAGGTCTACGGCCTTGCTGATCAGGCTGGGGTCCAGCACCTGACAGACACTGTCGAGCGATGCAATGGCGCTGGCGAAAATCTTGCGAGTATAGGCTTGCGGATTGTCATCGGCTTCCACTGCGCGGCTGACGTAAGCAGCGCCGCTGGCCAGGCTTTGCGCCATTTGCAGTTTGAGTTCGGGGTAGCCACTGACATCGAACGAGCGACAGAAGCGATTGACCGTCGGCTCGCTGACCTTGGCCGCCTGCGCCAGCGCAGCAATACTGAAACGGGTGGCCTGCTGGGGATTGCTCAGGATCACCTCGGCGACCTTGCGCTCGGCCTTGTTCAGTTCAGCAAGACGAATCTGGATCTGCTCCAGAAGATTGCGTACGCGGTCCATTCAAAGTCCTTCTCGTGAAGCTTTAACAGGCTAATTTGCGAGCATTTATGCAAAGGTGCGCAACTGGGCCTTTAGCCTGTCGCAAAGGTGGCCTATCGTACTGAGGGCCTGTTGTGATCACCACTGTAATGTGCTCTTTGAATAAATGTTGTGGTTATTACTACATATGGCCTTGAGTAACGCCTTTAAAAAAGGTATTTGTAGCCTAACTTGATAAAAGAACCAACATTATGCTCTCGATTACGGTTGAACCGTGCACTTTTGCCTTGTTCGGCGCTCTGGGCGATCTGGCCGTGCGCAAACTGTTCCCTGCGTTGTACCAGTTGGACCGTGCTGGACTGCTGCATGCCGAGACCCGAATCCTTGCCCTGGCGCGTGAGCCGGGTACTCCCCAGGAACACCTGGCTTATATCGACAAGAGCCTGCGCCGCTTCGTCCCCGATGCCCAGCTTGAAAGCGAACACGTGGAGCGCTTTCAGGCTCGCCTGAGCTACCTGCACGTGGACTTCCTCAAAGGTGAGGACTATGTCGCCCTGGCGCAAACCGTGGGCGAGGCGCAGACCATGATCGCTTACTTCGCCACTCCGGCTTCGGTATACGGGGCGATCTGCGAAAACCTGGCACTGGTGGGCCTGACCGATCGCACACGTGCGGTGCTGGAAAAGCCGATCGGCCACGACCTCGCCTCATCGCGCCGGGTTAACGACGCAGTCGCCCAGTTCCTACCGGAAAATCGCGTCTACCGCATCGACCACTATTTGGGCAAGGACACCGTACAGAACCTCATCGCACTGCGCTTTGCCAACAGCCTGTTCGAGACCCAGTGGAACCAGAACTACATTTCCCACGTCGAGATTACCGTGGCGGAGAAGGTGGGAATCGAGGGCCGCTGGGGCTATTTCGATCAGGCCGGTCAACTGCGCGACATGATTCAGAATCATCTGTTGCAGTTGCTGTGCCTGATCGCGATGGACCCGCCAAGCGATCTTTCCGCCGACAGCATCCGTGATGAAAAGGTGAAAGTGCTCAAGGCGCTGGCACCCTTTACCCCGGAGCGCCTGGCGACCCAGGTGGTGCGCGGGCAATACATCGCCGGTTACAGCGAAGGCAAGCCGGTCCCCGGTTATCTGGAGGAGGAAAATTCCAACACCCAGAGCGACACCGAAACGTTCGTTGCGATTCGTGCTGATATCCGTAACTGGCGTTGGGCAGGGGTTCCGTTCTATCTGCGTACCGGCAAGCGTATGCCACAGAAGCTGTCGCAGATCGTGATCCACTTCAAGGAACCGCCGCATTATATTTTCGCCCCGGAACAACGAATGCAGATCAGCAACCGCTTGATCATCCGCTTGCAGCCTGATGAAGGTATCTCGCTGCAGGTGATGACCAAGGACCAGGGACTGGATAAAGGTATGCAATTACGCAGCAACCCCTTGCAACTTAGCTTCTCCGACGCCTACCGCAGCGCCCGCATCCCGGACGCCTACGAGCGGTTGTTGTTGGAGGTCATGCGTGGCAACCAGAACCTGTTTGTCCGCAAAGATGAGATCGAGTATGCGTGGCAATGGTGCGACCAACTGATTGCTGGCTGGAAAAAGGCGGGCGATGCGCCCAAGCCCTACGCAGCAGGCTCTTGGGGCCCCATGAGCTCCATTGCGCTCATTACTCGTGACGGGAGGTCTTGGTATGGCGATATGTGAACTTGAATTTCCGGCTGGCTTGAAAGCCAACGAATTCGATAACCCCGAGCAACTGGCCAATGCGTTGGCTGACCATGTGGCCGAACGTTTGAGCGCGGCCATTTCCAGCAATCCACACGGCATCGCGACATTGGTCGTGTCCGGCGGCAAAAGTCCGGTGGCTTTCTTTCAGGCGTTGTCGCAAAAGCCGATCGAGTGGTCCAAGGTCGCCATCAGTCTGGCCGACGAGCGTTGGGTGCCCACCGAGCACGCCGACAGCAATGCCGGCCTGCTCAAGCGTTACCTGTTCCGGGGGCTGGCGGAAAAAGCGGGCTTTTTCAGTCTGTACCGCCCGACCGCTACGCTGGACGAAGCCGCTGTTGCCGCCGATGAAGCGCTCAAGGAATTGCCGAAAATCGATGTGCTGGTGCTCGGCATGGGTGATGACGGTCACACGGCATCACTGTTTCCCAACAGCCCGAACCTGACCCAAGCGCTGGATCTGCACAGCGAGCGCCGATGTCTGCCGATGTTGGCGCCGACCACACCCCATCAGCGCTTGACCATGACGCGGGCGCTGTTGTCGTCGGCTACGACCCCGATTCTGTCCATTTCCGGGCAGGCCAAACTGCAAACCCTGCGCAAGGCCCTGGCTGGCGACGACCTCGCCGAAATGCCGGTGCGTGCGTTTCTCAACTCGTCTTTAGAGATCTACTGGTGCCCATAAGCAAAGGATCAGCCGCCATGGTAAATACCCAAGCGAAACAGCCGTTGAATAACATGGCGAGCAAGATTGCCCGGATCGACGAACTCTGCGCGAAAGCGAAGATTCTGCCGGTCATCACCATCGCGCGCGAACAGGACGTGCTGCCGCTGGCCGATGCGCTGGTTGCAGGCGGCCTGAACGCGCTAGAAATCACCCTGCGTTCCGAGTTCGGTCTCAAGGCCATTCGCATCCTGCGTGACGCACGCCCAGAGTTGTGCGTTGGAGCCGGTACCATCCTAGACCGCCATATGCTCAAGGCGGCGGAAGAGGCCGGGTCGCAGTTCATCGTTACCCCTGGCAGCACCCAGGATTTGCTGGAAGCTGCTGTGCAAAGTGAATTACCGCTGTTGCCGGGCATCAGCAGTGCGTCGGAAATCATGATCGGTTATGCCTTAGGCTATCGTCGCTTCAAGCTGTTTCCCGCGGAAATCAGCGGTGGCGTTGGCGCGCTTAAGGCATTGGGCGGTCCCTTCCCGGAAGTGCGGTTTTGCCCCACTGGCGGCGTCAGCGCAGCCAACCTGAAAAGCTATATGGCACTGCCCAACGTGATGTGCGTCGGCGGCACCTGGATGATCGACAATGCCTGGGTCAGCAATGGTGACTGGGGCCGCATTACTGACGCGACTGCCGAAGCGATCGCTCTGTTCGACTAAGACGTGAGCCAAAACGCTTGTCCATCGGCCCTCGATTGATTTTCGACAGCTGCGGTTCATGAAGAGGCTGTTTTAATCATCTCAATGTGACGGATTCAAGCGCCTCTGCGCTGCTACGAAAGTCGTTGTTGCACGGCTGTTTAACGGTGCTCCCTTGGTCAGGAGCACCGTTTTTTTTGCGTCCTTGTTGCGCGCGGTGGCTCAAGCCAACGCGCGTAATGCCTCGGTCAGTCGCGCGACATCATCGGCCGAGGTCACCAAGCCCGGGGTGATGCGAATGCACGGTCCACATGCCGATCCATTTCTGGCGACGGTAAAAATTCCGTGCTCATCCAGCAGTCGCTGGGTCATGAGTAATTGGTCGGCCTGACGCGTGAAGCGCAGAGACGTGATGCCGCAATATAGGCGCGGGTCATCCGGAGTCAGCACTTCGACACCCTGCAGGTTACGAGCTTCGCGCACCCACAAGTCTCGCAGGTAGGCCAGGCGCGCACCCTTTACGATAGAGCCGCCAATTGCCCTGTGCTCACTGAAGACCTTGGTCAGCGTCATCAGCGCGGGAATATTGGGTGTGCCGTAAGGCGCTTGGCCCAGAATATCGTCAGGCGCATAGCGTGCATCGCCCATGTCGGGATCTATAGATGACAGCCGTTCCTGCTTCACGTAGATGAAGCCCAGACTCAACGGTGCCCCCATCCATTTCTGCAGGTTAAAGCCGGCAAAGGCCACTCCCAATTCACCCAGGCTGAAATCCAGTTGCCCGAGGGCGTGGGCGCCATCGAGAATCACATCGATGCCGTGGGCCGTGGCCAGAGCCGCGATGGCCTGGACAGGCATTACCAAGCCGGTGCGATGAGTGACATGGGTCAAAGCCATCAACTTGATTCGTGGATGGGCGGCAAATGCGTCGCGATAGGCGTTGAGCAGAGACTCATAACTGGCGGGGTGCGCGTGGCTGATCTCGATCACCTCAACACCACGATTTTTCGCCAGCCAGCGCATCGAGGTCTGTACGCTGTTGTAGTCCAGATCGCTGATGAGCACCTGATCTCCAGGTTGCAGCTCATTGTAGTTACGGATCAGCGTTTGCAGCGACTCCGAGGCGCAGCGGGTAAAGGCGATTTCTTCAACGGAAACATCCAGCAACTGCGCCAGATCGGCTCGAATGACCCCGCTGTCTCGCGTGTCGAACCGCTGGCGTACGTAGACGGAGTTGCTGCGGTTCACATAGGCGAGATTCTGTTCGTACGCGCGTAACACCTCTCGTGTCATACGCCCAAAATAGCCATGTTCAAAGTTGATTGGGCCGGGCTCAATGTCGTACTGGCGCGCGACGTCCTGCCAGAAGGCCTCATCCTGTGCACGTTCATTTGCAAATTTCTGCACTGCAGATTGAGCACTGGCACGGGTCATCGTTTGCTCGTCTCGTCGAATGGGTCAGGAAAAACGGATGGGAGTCTTTGAGGGTTTTCCCCCTAGCGGTTCACGAGGTCGAGTACGCAGGGGGGCCAGCAGGTCTGACAGGCCGTTGTGGTCGATCTCGTGCATCAGCGCCAGCAGACTGCCGAGCTCTCCAGTCGGAAACCCCTGGCGTGCAAACCAGTTAAGGTAATCGCCCGGGAGGTCGGCGAGCAGGCGGCCCTTGTATTTGCCGTACGGCATGTCGCGGCTAACCAAAAGTTTGAGTTTTTCGGGATTCATCGCATGCCTTTCGCTTTTTCATGGAACCTTAAGATACGTGCATTCTGCATGCCTGCAAACAGGTAGATCATGCATAACGCGAGGGTTGGCGGAGTATCACTAAGGATAACCCGTTGAAAAATAAGAATTTATTTCAAACAAAAAGTTGGCATGCACTCTGCAGCAGTATTGTTATCGAATAGATGTAACGGTTTTTACCCAATTAACCTGCCAGAAAGGAACTGCAAAATGACAGATATTAATAAAGAAGCGATTTCGGTCCTTAATGATCTGATCCAGACCAGCATTGATGGCGAAAAAGGTTTTCACACCAGCGCCGAAGATATCAAAAACCCAGAAATCAAAGCGTATTTCCTGTCGCGTTCGTCAGAGTGCAAGGCCGCTGTTACCGAGCTACAAAGTGAAGTCCGCGCATTGGGTGGAGATCCAGAGGACTCTTCCAGCGCCGCCGCTGATGTGCATCGTCTCTGGGTTGGGCTGAAATCCGCCCTCGCTGGTAAAAGCGATGAGGCTGTGTTGAACGAAGTAGAGCGCGGCGAAGACCATGCGCTAAAAGCGTATAAAGAAGCATCACAGAAGGCACGTGAGAAAAATCTGCCTGTGAATGTGACGAGTCTGATTGAGCGCCAGCAGGCGGGCGTGCAAGCCAATCACGACAAGGTCAAACAACTGCGTAACACCGTCAAGGCTAGCAATACGCACTAGGCATTGTGGCCGGATTAGTTTCTGATTCGGTCGTGCAGCATAAAAAAACGCCAGCGTAGCCTGGCGTTTTTTTATACCACTGATATATAGATAACGGCCCTTGGCTTCAACGAAAGTCAATTTTCCCCATGCTCAGCCAGCGCTCTCAGCCCGCAGACAGTCAAGCGATCACTCACCCTCATCAAACCTGTCGTTGATCAATTTGATCAAATCATCCAGCGCTGCCTGTTCGCCTTCACCCTCGGTCATCAGGTGTATATCGGTGCCCTTACCGGCTGCCAGCATCATCACGGCCATAATGCTTTTGCCATCGACCATGCTATCTGGCGTGCGACCGACCCGAATCTGGCAGGAATATTTGCCGGCGACGCCGACGAACTTTGCAGCGGCGCGGGCGTGCAGGCCCAGCTTGTTAATAATGGTAATTTGTTGAGCGGGCATCGCGGTGGGGATCCTTTCAGCTTAGGTCGCGGTGGCGGACCTGAACATTCTTGAGCGATTGTTGCAGGACCTGACCTAAACGTTCGGTCAGGTAGACGGAGCGATGATGTCCGCCGGTGCAGCCAATGGCAATGGTGACATAGGCTCGGTTGCTGGCAGCGAAACGCGGAAGCCACTTGGTCAAGTAGGTAGAGATGTCCTGAAACATCTCTTCAACGTCAGGCTGTGCCGCCAGATACTCCGCTACCGGTTTGTCGAGCCCGGATTGCTCGCGCAGACTGGGTTTCCAGTACGGGTTGGGCAGGCAGCGCACATCGAACACCAGATCCGCATCTACCGGCATGCCCCGTTTGAAGCCGAAGGACTCGATCAGGAAAGCCGTTCCGGGTTCTGGTCTGTTTAAAAGGCGCAACTTAAGAGTGTCGCGCAGTTGATAGAGATTCAGATGGGTCGTGTCGATGGTCAGGTCGGCCAAGTCGATGATCGGTCCAAGTAAACTCTTCTCGTCACGTATGGCTTCTGCCAGCGAGCGCGTGGCGTTGCTCAAGGGGTGGCGTCGACGTGTTTCCGAAAAGCGCTTGAGCAGCGTGGCCTCGTCAGCATCCAGAAACAGGACATCGCACTGGATATGGCGGTCGCGTACTTCTTCGAGCATTCGGGGGAAACGGGTCAAATGACTGGGGAGGTTGCGTGCATCTATGGACACCGCGAGCAGCGGTTCAGCATGTTCGCTATTGATTAGCGCACGCTCTGCAAGCTCAGGGAGCAAGCCAGCCGGCAAGTTGTCGACACAATAAAATCCGCTGTCTTCAAGAACATCGAGGGCCGTGCTCTTGCCGGAGCCTGAGCGACCGCTGACGATGATCATGCGCATGGTCAGTGCCCGTTCTGAACGTTGAGCACCACGTTGTACAGTTCCTCGCTACTCTTGGCATTGCGCAGGCTGGCGCGCGCCTCGGCGCGGTCAAGCATACTGGCAATCTGGCGGAGCAGCTCGAGGTGTGCATCGGTGGCCGCCTCAGGTACCAAGAGAACGAACAGCAGGTCCACCGGGGCGCCGTCGATGGCATCGAAGTCGACCGGACGCTCCAGATGCAACACAGCGCTGACCGGCGATGTGCAGCCCTTGAGTCGGCAGTGAGGAATAGCGATGCCATTCCCAAACCCGGTAGAGCCGAGTTTCTCTCGGGCGATAAGGCTTTCAAAAACGGATTGCCGGTCGAGTTCGGGCACTTGTTGCCCGATCATCTTGGCAATCTCTTCGAGTACAGCCTTTTTACTGCCGCCTGGCACATTCACGAGAGAACGGCCAGGGGTCAGGATATTTTCAAGTCGGATCATGGATGGGATCGTTAGCGAGCGGCCGCACCTTTGAGGATGTTGTGCTGCTTTTCCTTATGCTTGAGCAATTGTCTGTCTAGCTTGTCAGTGAGCAGGTCGATCGCCGCGTACATGTCATCATGTTCGGCGTTGGCAACCACCTCTCCACCGTGGATATGCAGGGTGGCCTCGATCTTCTGCTTGAGCTTCTCGACGGCCATCGTCACCTGCACGTTCGTAATCTTGTCAAAATGCCCTTCGAGCTTTTTCAGCTTCAGCTCGATGTACTCGCGCAGGGGCTTGGTCACTTCCAGTTGGTGTCCACTGATGTTGACTTGCATACAGCTTCTCCTTCGTTGCCAGTGCATTAAGAGGCAGGCTTGGATGCCTGCCACTGGAACGCTGTGGCGTGTGACCTTTACATCAGCCGCTTGCGTTCGCTTGATGGCGCTATCCCGAGGGACTCGCGGTATTTGGCGACTGTGCGGCGGGCCACTTGAATGCCTTGTGCCTCCAGTAAACCAGCGATCTTGCTGTCACTCAACGGCTTTTTCTGATTTTCCGCCGCCACCAGTTTTTTGATGATCGCGCGGATGGCGGTGGACGAGCATTCACCGCCTTCGGAGGTGCTGACGTGACTGGAAAAGAAATACTTGAGTTCGTAGATGCCGCGGGGCGTGTGCATGAATTTCTGCGTGGTCACCCGTGAAATCGTCGATTCGTGCATGCCCACTGCCTCGGCGATGTCATGCAGTACGAGCGGCTTCATTGCCTCGTCGCCATACTCGAGAAACCCGCGCTGATGCTCGACGATCTGAGTCGCGACCTTCATCAGCGTTTCGTTGCGGCTTTGCAGACTCTTGATGAACCAGCGCGCTTCCTGCAACTGGTTGCGCATGAAGGTGTTGTCGGCGCTGGTGTCGGCACGACGCACAAAGCCGGCGTACTGCGGGTTGACGCGCAAACGCGGTACCGCTTCCTGATTAAGCTCGACCAGCCAGCGTTCATTGTCTTTGCGCACGATAACGTCGGGAACGACGTATTCGGCTTCGCTGGACTCGATTTGCGAACCGGGACGCGGATTGAGGCTCTGCACCAGTTCAATGACCTGGCGCAGGTCATCTTCCTTGATCTTCATGCGACGCATCAGCTGTGCGTAATCGCGGCTGCCCAGCAGGTCGATGTAGTCGCTGACCAGCCGCTGTGCTTCAGCGAGCCACCTGGTCCTGGCCGGCAACTGACGCAACTGCAGCAGCAGGCATTCGCTCAGGGTGCGGGCGCCTACTCCGGCAGGCTCGAATTGCTGAATGCGGTGCAGCACGGCTTCGATTTCGTCCAGCTCGATGTCAAGTTCCGGGTCGAAGGCGTCGAGCAGTTCTTCGAGCGACTCGTCGAGATAACCCTGATTATTGATGCAGTCGATGAGCGTGACGGCGATCAGTCGATCGGTATCGGACATCGGAGCCAGGTTCAATTGCCAAAGCAGGTGGCTTTGCAGGCTTTCCCCAGCCGACGTACGGGTGGTGAAGTCCCACTCGTCATCATCGTTGCTGGGGAGGCTGCTGGCGCTGGTCTGGTACACATCTTCCCAGGCAGTGTCGACAGGCAGTTCGTTGGGAATGCGCTCGCTCCAGTCGCCATCTTCAAGATTGTCGACAGTGGGGGCGGGTTCCTGATAGGTCGGTTCCTGAACGTCAGGGTTGGGCTTTTGCTCGATGTTGTCGGCCATCGGGTCGACGTTGTCGAAGTCCTCACCCTCTTCCTGGCGCTCCAGCATGGGATTGGACTCCAGTGCTTCCTGGATTTCCTGTTGAAGGTCCAGAGTCGACAGTTGGAGCAAGCGGATGGCCTGTTGCAGCTGCGGTGTCATCGTCAGCTGCTGGCCCATTCTCAAGACTAGCGAAGGTTTCATGGCAGGGGCTTCATACCTTATTCGCCGGCGCATATGCGCGCCATCCACTACTAGGGCGCCGAAGCGCCAACTTAAGCAAATTATATGCCTGAAAGCGGAGTATTTGCCTAGGGTGTGATGACAATTATTGTGAGAGGGCAAAGAGGCGTATGTTGCATCCGCCCACCCATCTCTGTCATCGCTACGCTTACAGGCGGAACTCGTGACCCAGATACACTTCCTTCACCAGCTGGTTGGCAAGGATGGTTTCAGCGTTGCCCTCTGCGATCAGCTGCCCATCATTGACGATGTAGGCGGTTTCGCAGATATCGAGGGTCTCACGGACGTTGTGGTCGGTGATCAATACACCGATGCCTTTAGCCTTGAGATGGTAGATGATTTGCTTGATATCGCCCACTGAGATGGGGTCGACGCCGGCAAATGGTTCGTCCAGCAGTATGAATTTCGGCGAGGTCGCGAGCGCGCGTGCGATTTCGACACGGCGGCGTTCACCACCGGACAGGCTCATGCCCAGGTTGTCGCGGATGTGCGTGATGTGAAATTCCTGCAACAGGCTTTCCAGCTCCTTGCGGCGCCCGGCCCGGTCGAGTTCCTTGCGGGTCTCGAGGATCGCCATGATGTTGTCGGAAACCGAAAGTTTGCGGAAGATCGAGGCTTCCTGCGGAAGATAGCCGATACCGGCACGCGCACGACCGTGCATGGGTTGGTGGCTGACGTCATTGTCGTCGATCAGCACGCGCCCCTGATCAGCCTGAACCAGGCCGACGATCATGTAGAAGCAGGTGGTCTTGCCTGCACCGTTTGGCCCCAGGAGGCCAACGATCTGACCGCTGTCGATGGACAGGCTGACGTCGCGTACGACCTGACGGCTTTTATAGGCCTTGGCCAGGTGTTGGGCTTTCAGCGTCGCCATTACTGGGCCTTCTGCTGGTCGGTTTTCTTTTTCGGCTGGATCACCATGTCGACACGAGGCCTGGCTTCAGTGACCTTGCTGCCCGTGGCGCGCCCGGCACTGGCCTGTTTCTTAACCGTGTCATAGACGATTTTCTCGCCCTGAGTGGTATTGTTGTCCTTGTCGATCACCTTGGCCTTGTCGATCAACACAATGCGGTTCTGGGGTGCATGGTACTGAATCGTGACGCCCCAGCCCTGGACGGGCTTCGGGTCCCCGGCGGTCTGTATCTGCTCGAAATAGGCAAGGTTGCCCACCGATGTCACGACGTCAATGTCACCTGCCGGCGTACGGGTCATGGTCACTTTGTTACCGGTCACCTTCATCGAGCCCTGGGTGATGATCACATTGCCTGTGTAGGTCGCGATGCCTTGCTTGTCGTCCAGCTGCGCATCGTCGGCCGAAATGTGGATAGGCTGATCCTGATCGTTCGGCAGAGCCCAGGCGCTCACGCTTCCCAGTGCTGCGCCCAGGCCGAGCAAAATAGGGAGGGTTTTAAGGAGCCTCATACTGTCCTCTTGCGTTCGATAGCAGGTGTATCCTGCTTTCTTTTAGATAGGCTTTCATACCCGTGCCGGTGCTCACGCCGTTGAATCCGTCGATTCTAACGGGTTGAGCGGTTTCCGCATATTGCTTCTGAGGGAAGACAGTCATGCGCGTGCTGGTAATGATGGTTTCGCGCTTCTGTTCGTCGGTACGGTTGATGCGCACCTTGTCGATCAGTTCTACGTGATCGCCACCGGGGGAGACTTCGGCGCGCACGCTCTGAACATGCCAGGGAAACTCCGAGCCGCGATACATCTGCAGGACCGGAGTGGTCATCAGCGTGACGTCGGTGGCCTTCAGATGCTCGACCTTGTCTGCCGTCATGTCGTACTGCATGCCGCCATCGGGCAGATACTGAATGCTGTGAGCATTCGTCGCGTAATAGTCGATAGCGCTCTCGTCCACGGCGGCCTTTGGCTGGTCCATGAAGCTTTCCGGGCTGATATTCCAGTAGCCAGCCGCCGCGAGCAATGCTGCCAGCACACCGAAGATCAGGAATGTACGAATTCGTTTGCTCAGCATAAATCCACTTCTATAAGTAGGCGGCGTGGGCCGCTTCGAGGTTGCCCTGAGCTGTCAGGATCAACTCGCAGAATTCTCGAGCCGCACCACCGCCGCCCCGTGCCTGGGTAGTGCCATGCGCGTGCTCGCGGACGAAGCCGGCGGCATTGGCGACGGCCATCCCCAGGCCGACCCGGCGAATAACCGGCAGGTCCGGCAAGTCGTCGCCCAGATAAGCGACCTGTTCATATGTTAGGTTCAACTGCTGCAACAGCTCGTCGAGCACTATCAGCTTGTCTTCGCGGCCTTGATAAAGATGGGCGATGCCCAGGTTTTTTGCACGGCGCTCGACCACCGGCGTTTTGCGGCCGCTGATAATGGCGGTGATGACACCCGAGTTGATCAGCATCTTGATGCCTTGGCCGTCCAGGGTGTTGAACGTCTTGAATTCACTTCCGTCTTCGAGAAAGTACAGGCGGCCATCGGTCAGCACGCCATCGACGTCGAAGATGGCCAGTTTGATCTGTTTACCGCGCTGCAGCAGTTCGTTTTTATCGAGGTTCATTTACATCACTCCTGCGCGCAGCAGATCCTGAAGGTTGAACGCGCCGACCGGGTAGTCGTTCCCGTCGACAACGATAAGCGCGCCGATCTTGTTGTCTTCCATGATTTTCAAGGCCTCGGCTGCCAGCATTTCGGCTCGCACGGTCTTGCCATGGACGGTCATGACATCGTCGATGGTCGCCTGGCGAATGTCGATGTCGCGATCCAGGGTTCGGCGCAGGTCGCCATCGGTGAAGATCCCGGCCAGACGCCCATCGGCTTCGATGATCGCCGTCATGCCCAGGCCCTTGCGGGTCATCTCCATCAGCGAGTCGCGCAGCGGCGTGCCGCAAGCTACCTTGGGTAGTTCATCCCCGGTGTGCATGACGTGCTCGACCTTGAGCAGCAGGCGGCGGCCCAGCGCACCGCCGGGGTGCGAGAAGGCGAAGTCTTCGGCAGTGAAGCCGCGCGCATCCAGCAACGCCACCGCCAGCGCGTCACCCATGACCAGCGCTGCGGTAGTGGAGGAGGTCGGGGCCAGATTCAACGGGCAGGCTTCTTTTTCCACTCGCGCATTGAGATTGATGTCGGCGGCCTTTGCCAGTGTCGATTCGGCGTTGCCAGTTAAGCTGATCAGCTTGATGCCCAGGCGTTTGATCAGCGGCAGCAAGGTCACGATCTCAGCGGTGCTGCCGGAGTTGGACAGCGCCAGGATGATGTCGGCGCTGGTGATCATGCCCATGTCGCCGTGGCTGGCCTCGGCAGGGTGTACGAAGAAGGCCGGAGTGCCAGTGCTGGCCAGCGTGGCTGCGATCTTTTTGCCAATGTGCCCGGATTTGCCCATGCCCACCACGACCACGCGGCCCTGGCTTGCCAGAATCATCTCGCAGGCGTTGACGAAATCCGCATCGATGTGAGCAAGGACACCTTCGACCGCCTCGATTTCAAGGCGGATGGTGCGCTGTGCAGATTGGATCAGGTCGCGGGCGTTGGTCATGTCGGGAAAGGGTCAGTCGGGTGAAAAGGCCGGGATTATAGCGACAATGTTCAAAACCCTCACGCATCATCGTCGCTCTTTGTTTATAGAATCGCTCGGTCCGTCAGTTCCTGTTCAGCAGGTGGCTCATCCACTGCAGGAAATTTCTGCTAGCGGCGAAATATTTCTCGCCATCGTGCGACTTGCCGTGTTGTAGCTTTGGCGGCATACGACAGCGGTGTTATAGTTCGCCGCTTGTTCGGCCCCTCCAGACAGTGTGTCGTTCGTCAAGGACGCGACGTCTGAGAGACTGGCTGCCTCGCAAGGAGTTTAGATGAGTGCCGATAACGCCTACGCGGTCGAATTGAAGGGCGTGTCCTTCAAACGCGGTACGCGCAGCATCTTCAATAATGTGGACATCCGCATCCCCCGGGGCAAGGTCACCGGCATCATGGGGCCGTCGGGCAGTGGTAAAACCACGCTGCTGCGACTGATGGGAGCACAGCTGCGCCCGAGCGGCGGCGAGGTTTGGGTCAATGGCCAGAACCTGCCGAAGCTGTCGCGCAGCGATCTTTTCGATGCTCGCAAGCAAATGGGAGTTCTGTTCCAGAGCGGCGCGCTCTTCACCGATCTGGACGTGTTCGAAAACGTGGCGTTCCCGCTGCGTGTGCACACCAAGCTGCCCGAAGACATGATTCGCGACATCGTGCTGCTCAAGCTCCAGGCCGTGGGCCTGCGTGGCGCGGTCGAGTTGATGCCTGATGAGCTGTCCGGTGGTATGAAGCGCCGCGTGGCGCTCGCCCGCGCGATTGCGCTCGACCCGCAGATTCTCATGTATGACGAGCCATTCGTGGGGCAGGACCCTATCGCCATGGGTGTGCTGGTGCGCCTTATTCGCCTGCTCAACGATGCGCTGGGTATCACCAGTGTCGTGGTTTCTCACGACCTGGCGGAAACCGCGAGCATCGCCGACTATCTATATGTTGTCGGTGACGGTCAGGTTCTGGGGCAGGGAACGCCGCAGGAACTGATGCAGTCGGATAACCCGCGTATCCGTCAATTCATGACAGGGGATCCAGACGGCCCCGTGCCTTTCCACTATCCGGCACCGGATTATCGCGAAGATCTTTTGGGGAAGCGCTGATGCGCAGAAAGTCATTGATGGATCGTGTTCGCCTGATGGGGCGCTCGGCGATCGATATTGTTGCAGTACTGGGGCGTTCGGGGATTTTTCTGGTTCATGCGTTGCTTGGGCGCGGCGGAATCGGTGGCGGTTTCCAGCTGCTGGTCCGTCAGCTTCACTCGGTTGGCGTGATGTCGCTGGCAATCATCGTCGTGTCCGGTGTGTTCATCGGCATGGTATTGGCGCTGCAGGGTTTCAGCATTCTCGCCCAATACGGTTCCGAGCAGGCGGTCGGGCAGATGGTCGCCCTGACCTTGCTTCGCGAGTTGGGACCGGTGGTGACGGCGTTGCTGTTCGCCGGTCGTGCGGGTTCCGCGCTGACCGCCGAAATCGGCAACATGAAGTCCACCGAGCAGTTGTCCAGCCTCGAAATGATTGGCGTCGATCCGCTCAAGTACATCGTCGCGCCACGTCTGTGGGCCGGCTTCATTTCGTTACCGGTGCTGGCCCTCATATTCAGTGTTGTCGGCATCTGGGGCGGTTCATGGGTCGCGGTGGACTGGCTGGGTGTCTACGAAGGTTCGTTCTGGGCGAATATGCAAAACAGCGTTTCTTTCCCCAACGATGTGATCAACGGTGTCATCAAGAGCGTCGTCTTCGCCTTTGTGGTTACCTGGATTGCCGTGTTCCAAGGCTATGACTGCGAGCCCACGTCAGAGGGGATCAGCCGCGCCACGACCAAGACCGTGGTTTACGCCTCATTGGCCGTACTGGGCCTGGACTTTATTATGACCGCCTTGATGTTTGGAGACTTCTGATGCAAAACCGCACCCTAGAAACCGGTGTCGGCCTGTTCCTGCTGGCCGGGATCCTGGCTTTGCTCTTGCTCGCCCTGCGCGTCAGCGGTCTGAGCGCCAGCACGACGAACGACAGTTATAAACTTTATGCAAATTTCGACAATATTGCCGGTTTGACTGTCAGAGCGAAGGTGACTATGGCCGGTGTGACCATCGGCAAGGTCACAGCAATCGATCTGGACCACGATACCTTCACCGGTCGGGTGACCATGGAAGTCAACAAGAAGGTCAACAATCTGCCGTCGGACTCCACCGCCTCTATTCTCACCGCAGGCTTGCTGGGCGAGAAATATGTCGGCATCAGCGTCGGCGGTGATGACCAGTTGTTGAAGGATGGCGGCACGATTCATGACACCCAGTCGTCGTTGGTACTCGAGGACCTGATCGGTAAGTTCCTGCTTAATTCCGTAGGCAAAGACGCCAAATGAGGAGTTTTTTCATGATCTCGATTCTGCGCCGTGGCCTTTTGGTGCTATTGGCTGCTCTGCCCTTGATGGGCAATGCTGCCCCTACGACTTCTGCACATGATTTGGTTCAGGACACAACCAATCGGTTGCTGGCCGATCTGGCTGCAAACAAAGAGCAGTACAAAAGCAACCCGCAGGCCTTCTACGATGCGCTCAACGGCATCGTCGGACCGGTACTCGATGCTGATGGCATTTCAAAAAGCATCATGACCGTCAAGTACTCACGCAATGCTTCCCCTGCGCAGATGCAGCGCTTCCAGGAAAACTTCAAGCGCAGCCTGATTCAGTTCTATGGCAACGCGCTGCTCGAATACAACAACCAGGGCATCACCGTCTCCCCAGCCAAGGAGGAGGGTGCTGACCGCACTTCCGTTGATATGTCGGTCAAGGGCAATAACGGCGCGGTCTATCCTGTGTCCTACACCCTCGTCAAACTCAACAACGAGTGGAAAGTGCGCAACGTGATCATTAACGGCATCAACATTGGCAAGTTGTTCCGTGATCAGTTCACTGACGCCATGCAGCGCAACGGCAACAATCTAGACAAGACTATCGATGGCTGGGCGGGTGAAGTCGCCAAGGCCAAGGAATCTACCGAGAATTCCAACGACAAGGTCGTTAAATGAGTGATCCAAATGTCACCGTTGGCGGCGGCGAGCTCAAGCTGTTCGGCGTACTGGATTACCGTACCGGCCCGGCGCTGCGTGAGCAGGGGGCCGAATTGATCAAGGCCAGTGATGCACCAGCGTTGGTGCTTGATTGCTCGGCGGTGGAGAAATCCAGCAGTGTGGGCCTGGCCCTGCTGCTGGCGTTCATGCGCGACGCCCAGGCCGCTGGTAAATCGGTCAGCGTTCGCTCCTTGCCTGCAGACATGCGGGAAATTGCACAGGTATCGGGTTTGACCGAACTGTTCGACCAACATTGATTGCTGTCATCGCTCAAGCCCCTCGTCCGGCTCCTATGAAAGTAGGGTTCGCAACGAGAGGGCTTTTTTGTATGATGGCCGACCCGCGCGCGTAGGGCGCCGATTGAGGTTAAGCATGCAGGCCGTAGAAGTTAAAGGCTTCCTTGAAGGTAAGTTGCCAGAAGTCCAGGTTGAAGTTGAAGGTGAAGGCTGCAACTTCCAGTTGAATGTGATCAGCGACGAATTGGCCGCGCTGAGTCCGGTCAAGCGCCAGCAGCAGATCTACACGCATTTGAACCCATGGATCGCCGATGGCAGCATCCATGCGGTCACCATGAAATTTTTCAGCCGCGCTGCATGGGCCGAGCGCACCTGAGCCAATTGGCGTCGAGATTCTAATGGACAAACTGATTATTACTGGCGGCATTCGTCTTGATGGCGAAATCCGCATTTCCGGGGCGAAGAATTCTGCCCTGCCGATTCTCGCTGCCACGTTGCTGGCTGATGGTCCTGTGACCGTCGCCAACCTGCCGCACCTGCACGACATCACCACCATGATCGAGCTGTTCGGGCGCATGGGCATCGAGCCCATCATCGACGAGAAGCTCAGTGTCGAAATTGATCCACGTACCATCAAGACCCTGGTTGCCCCGTACGAACTGGTGAAAACCATGCGTGCGTCGATCCTGGTGCTGGGGCCGATGGTTGCCCGTTTCGGTGAGGCGGAGGTTGCATTGCCGGGCGGGTGCGCCATCGGTTCGCGCCCGGTAGATCTGCACATCCGCGGCCTTGAAGCCATGGGCGCGATCATCGACGTCGAAGGCGGCTACATCAAGGCCAAGGCGCCAGAGGGCGGCTTGCGTGGGGCGCACTTCTTCTTCGACACCGTAAGTGTGACCGGTACCGAAAACATTATGATGGCTGCCGCTCTGGCCAACGGCCGCAGCGTACTGCAGAACGCCGCGCGCGAGCCGGAAGTCGTCGACCTGGCAAACTTCCTCAACGCCATGGGCGCCAGTGTCTCCGGTGCGGGCACCGATACGATCACCATCGAAGGCGTCAAGCGTCTGGGTTCGGCGACCTATCGCGTCATGCCTGACCGAATCGAAACCGGTACCTATCTGGTCGCAGCAGCTGCCACTGGCGGTCGCGTCAAGCTCAAGGACACCGATCCGACGATTCTGGAGGCCGTGCTCGAGAAACTGCGTGAGGCCGGCGCCGAAATCACTACTGGCACCGACTGGATCGAACTGGACATGCACGGCAAGCGTCCGAAAGCGGTCAACGTGCGCACCGCGCCGTACCCGGCTTTTCCGACCGACATGCAGGCGCAGTTCATCTCGCTGAACGCCATTGCCGAAGGCACAGGTGCAGTGATCGAAACCATCTTCGAAAACCGCTTCATGCACGTATATGAAATGCACCGCATGGGCGCGCAGATCCAGGTCGAAGGCAACACGGCGATCGTCACCGGTTGCACCAAACTCAAGGGCGCGCCAGTCATGGCGACTGACCTGCGCGCTTCGGCCAGCCTGGTGATCTCCGCGTTGATCGCTGAGGGCGATACGCTGATCGATCGCATCTACCACATCGACCGCGGTTACGAGTGCATTGAAGAGAAACTGCAAATGCTGGGCGCCAAGATCCGTCGCGTTCCGGGTTAGCAGTGTTCGGCGCTCCCTCGCTTGCATCGAGTGCAGGCGAGGGAGCCGCTGAGTGAAGGTTTGACCTTTTGAATCGTTTCGCTTCGAGTCCGCGTCATGGGCTCGAAGGTTGCCGGGCGCCGCTTGCGACCCGACACGCGCTTGCTGATAAGGACTGACGTTTCCCATGTTGACCATTGCACTGTCCAAGGGCCGAATCCTTGACGACACTCTGCCGCTTCTCGCTGCTGCGGGCATCGTGCCGACTGAGAATCCGGACAAGAGCCGTAAGTTGATCATTCCTACGACTCAGGACGATGTGCGCCTGCTAATCGTACGTGCGACCGATGTGCCAACCTACGTCGAACATGGCGCGGCTGATCTGGGTGTGGCCGGCAAGGACGTCTTGATGGAATACGGCGGCCAGGGCCTTTACGAACCGCTGGATCTGCAAATCGCCCAGTGCAAGTTGATGACCGCCGGTGCCGTCGGTGCTGCCGAGCCCAAGGGACGTCTGCGCGTTGCCACCAAATTCGTCAACGTTGCCAAGCGTTACTACGCCGAACAGGGCCGTCAGGTCGATATCATCAAGCTGTATGGCTCCATGGAGCTTGCGCCGCTGGTGGGGCTGGCCGACAAGATCATCGACGTGGTCGACACTGGCAATACGCTGCGTGCCAATGGCCTGGAGCCTCAAGACCTGATCGCACACATCAGTTCGCGTCTGGTGGTCAACAAGGCATCGATGAAAATGCAGCATACCCGTATCCAGTCGCTAATCGACACTCTTCGCAGTGCCGTGGAGTCGCGACACCGCGGTTGACTGTTCTGCGTGACCTCTCGCGGGGTTGCGCCCAGCTATCCGTGTCATAGCCAAATTCTCAGGTGCCTGCGCGGATGGCTTGGTAGCTTAGGCTGCCGCTGTTCAAGGCATCTGAGAAAACGCCAATTAATGAGGCTCACGCTATGACCACTTCCAACCCCATTCGCCGACTCAACGCTGCTGATCCGGATTTCGCCCGACATCTGGATCATCTGTTGAGCTGGGAAAGTGTGTCTGACGATTCGGTCAATCAGCGTGTGCTGGACATCATCAAAAACGTGCGCGAGCGCGGCGATGCGGCGGTGGTTGAGTACACCCAGCGTTTCGATGGGCTGAACGTCGCCTCGATGGCTGAGCTCATCCTGCCCCGCGAGCGTCTGGAACTGGCGCTGACCCGCATCACTGCCGCTCAGCGTCAGGCACTGGAAAAGGCCGCCGATCGCGTGCGCAGTTACCATGAGCGGCAGAAGCAGGACTCGTGGAGCTACACCGAAGCCGACGGCACGGTGCTGGGCCAGAAGGTCACGCCGCTTGATCGGGCTGGGCTTTATGTGCCCGGAGGCAAGGCCTCTTATCCGTCGTCGGTGCTGATGAACGCGATCCCGGCCAAAGTCGCTGGGGTAGGCGAGGTGGTTATGGTCGTGCCGACTCCGCGCGGCGAGCTGAACGAACTGGTGCTGGCGGCTGCCTGCATTGCTGGCGTCGACCGGGTGTTCACCATCGGTGGCGCGCAGGCAGTCGCGGCGCTGGCCTATGGCACGCAAAGCGTGCCGCAGGTCGACAAGGTTGTCGGCCCAGGCAACATTTATGTGGCCACGGCCAAGCGTCACGTGTTCGGTCAGGTCGGTATCGATATGATCGCCGGTCCTTCGGAGATTCTTGTCGTGTGCGATGGCCAGACCGATCCGGACTGGATTGCGATGGACCTGTTTTCCCAGGCCGAGCACGATGAAGACGCCCAAGCGATCCTGGTCAGTCCGGATGCCGAATTCCTCGATAGCGTCGCCAACAGCATCGCCCGGCTGATGCCGACCATGGAACGCGCCGAGATCATCAACACCTCGATCAACGGCCGCGGCGCCCTCATCAAGGTGGCTGATATGAGTCAGGCCATCGAAGTCGCCAATCGAATCGCGCCCGAGCACCTGGAATTGTCGGTGGCAGATCCTGAGGTATGGCTGCCACAGATTCGCCACGCCGGCGCCATTTTCATGGGGCGTCACACGTCTGAAGCACTGGGCGACTACTGCGCAGGGCCGAACCACGTGCTGCCAACATCCGGCACCGCACGTTTCTCCTCGCCGCTGGGCGTTTACGATTTCCAGAAACGCTCTTCGATCATCTTCTGCTCGGAGCAGGGCGCATCGGAACTGGGCAAGACCGCCTCGGTACTGGCACGTGGCGAGTCGCTGACGGCTCATGCACGCAGTGCCGAGTATCGGATCGTCGATAACCAACAAGAAGGCAAGTGAGCATGAGCAAATTCTGGAGTCCCTTTGTCCGTGACCTCGTGCCTTACGTGCCGGGCGAACAACCCAAGTTGACCAAGCTGGTGAAGCTGAACACCAACGAAAACCCCTATGGCCCTTCGCCAAAGGCCATTGAAGCGATGCGCGCCGCGATCGGCGACGATCTACGGTTGTATCCTGATCCAAATGGTGACCTGCTCAAACAATCCGTAGCTCGCTATTACGGTGTAGACACCAACCGTGTGTTCGTCGGCAACGGTTCCGATGAGGTGCTGGCGCACGCCTATCACGCGTTTTTCCTGCAGGAAAAACCGCTGCTGTTCCCGGACATCAGCTACAGCTTCTACCCGGTGTATTGCGGACTGTACGGCGTTGAATACCAAGCCGTGCCACTGGATGAGCAGTTCCAGATTCGCGTCGAGGATTACGCCCGTCCAAACGGTGGCATCATCTTCCCGAACCCCAACGCCCCGACCGGTTGCCTGATGGCGCTGGACGCGGTGGAGCAAATCCTCAAGGCGAACCCGAATTCAGTGGTGATTGTGGACGAGGCTTACATCGATTTTGGTGGTCAGAGCGCGATTGGCCTGGTGGATCGCTATCCGAACCTGCTGGTGACGCAGACCTTGTCCAAGTCGCGCTCACTGGCTGGCCTGCGCGTGGGGCTGGCGGTGGGGCATCCCGATCTGATCGAGGCCCTTGAGCGAGTGAAGAATAGCTTCAACTCTTACCCGCTGGATCGCATGGCTATTGTAGGCGCGGCTGCTGCATTCGACGATCGCGAGCATTTCCAGAACACTTGCAACCTGATCATCGCCAGCCGGGAAAAACTGGTTGAGCAATTGCAGGGTAAAGGCTTCGAGGTGCTGCCTTCGGCGGCTAACTTTATCTTCGCCCGCCACCCCAAACATGACGCCGCCGGCCTTGCGGCTAAGGTGCGTGAGCAGGGCGTGATTGTGCGTCACTTCAAACAGGAACGCATCGCCCAATTCCTGCGCATCACCATTGGCACGCCTGAGCAAAATCTGGCGCTGCTGGAGGCGTTGGGGGAGTTGTAACTGAACGCATCCACTCAGGAAACCGCCTTGATCGGCGGTTTTTTTATGGCATGCAACAACCTCGAACTGCGCACCCTGGCTCTGTAGCTGTCCGGCCGGAGCTATTACAGGAGGTGTCGACCTATTTCAATTTTCAGGCGCGGGCGCGGGCGCCGTCGCTGGCGCGGCTGCTGGCGTCTGCGGCGGACGCAGGCCAACTTCGGCCGTCAGCTTCAGTTCTTTGCCATTGCGCATCACCTGAATCGCGATCTTTTCCGAGGGTTTGGTACGTGCAACCTGGTTCATCGACTTGCGACCGTCGCCGGCAGGTTCGCCGTTGATGCTCAAAATCACGTCGCCCAGTTGCAGGCCGGCTTTTTGTGCGGGGCCGTCGCGGAAGATACCGGCAACCACGATGCCAGGGCGATCCTTCAAACCAAAGGATTCAGCCAGCTCCTCGGTCAGGGGCTGCACTTCGATGCCCAGCCAGCCACGAATCACCTGACCATGCTCGATGATCGATTTCATCACTTCCAGCGCCAGCTTGGTCGGAATCGCGAAACCGATGCCCTGGGATCCTCCGGACTTGGAAAAAATTGCGGTGTTGATGCCGGTCAGGTTGCCATTGGCATCCACCAGCGCGCCGCCCGAGTTGCCCGGGTTGATTGCCGCGTCGGTCTGAATGAAATCTTCGTAGGTATTGAGCCCCAGCTGGTTGCGGCCTGTGGCACTGATGATGCCCATGGTGACCGTCTGGCCAACACCAAACGGGTTGCCGATAGCCAGCGCGACGTCGCCGATACGAATACTGTCAGAGCTGCCCAAGGTAATGGAGGGCAGGTTTTTCAGATCGATTTTCAGCACGGCAAGGTCGGTTTCCGGATCGCTGCCGATGACACGCGCGACGGTTTCACGACCGTCCTTCAATGCCACGACAATCTGATCGGCACCGGAAGTCACGTGGTTGTTGGTCAGCAGGTAGCCTTCCGGGCTCATGATGACCGCCGAACCCAGACTCGACTCCATGCGGCGCTGCTTGGGCAGGTTGTCACCGAAGAAACGACGGAATTGAGGGTCCTCGAACAACGGATGGTTCGGTTTGTTGTTGACCATCTTGGTCGTGTACAGGTTGGCCACCGCAGGCGCCGCGCTGCTGACGGCGTCGGCATAGGACACCGGGCCTTGCTGGATAAGGGTCGTCTGCGGCGCCTGTTGCAGGTTGACGTCCTGGCTCGGCAGACCGACCCACTGCGGATAGCGCTGAATAACCAATAAAGCGATAAGCACACCAGCGAGCAACGGCCAGCCGAGAAAACGCAGCGCTTTGAACATTTATAGAGTCCTGAGGTGAACGCGCAGGGTTCGAGGCTTGTCTGCGCCATAATGGCGGGCATTATACGAGGACCGGCACGGTCTGAGATGCCTATTTAGGAGACTTTTATGGCTGTTTCTCTGAGCACTCTGGTCGAAGAAGCCGACCGCTATCTGGGCAGCGCCCGGGTTCAGGATTATTGCCCCAACGGTCTGCAGGTCGAGGGACGCCCACAGGTGCGCCGAATCGTTTCCGGGGTGACGGCCAGTCAGGCCCTGCTGGACGCGGCGGTCGATGCCGATGCCGATCTGATTCTGGTGCACCACGGCTACTTCTGGAAGGGCGAGAACCCGTGTATCACTGGGATGAAGCAGCGTCGTCTGAAAACCTTGCTCAAGCACGATATCAGCCTGTTGGCCTATCACCTGCCGCTGGATCAGCATCCGGAAGTGGGCAATAACGTGCAGCTGGCACGGCAACTCGAGATCACCGTTGAAGGCCCGCTCGACCCGGACAATGGGCGCGTCGTGGGGCTGGTCGGGTCACTGTCCGAGCCGGTAACCCCACGCGATTTTGCTCATCGGGTGCAAAGTGCCCTCGGTCGTGAGCCATTGCTGATAGAAGGCGCCGCAATGATCCGGCGTGTGGGTTGGTGCACGGGGGGCGGGCAGGGGTACATCGATCAAGCGGTGCTGGCTGGCGTCGATCTGTACCTCAGTGGTGAAGCTTCCGAGCAGACTTTTCACAGCGCTCGCGAAAATGACATCAGCTTTATCGCCGCCGGGCATCATGCGACTGAGCGCTATGGCGTGCAGGCGCTGGGAGACTACCTCGCAAGACGCTTCGCGCTGGAGCATCTGTTTATCGACTGCCCGAATCCCATCTGACTGGCGCATCCTTCAACCAAATCGGGGGCTATAACCTTAGATCGTTTCGATCTATGGGCGTCACTGATTAGAATCGGGCCCCATGATAAAGTGCCTCGCTCGACAAAGCCCGCAGGCTTTCCACACAAGTACGTTATCCCGTGAGTAACCATGGTCGACAAATTGACGCATCTGAAACAGTTGGAGGCGGAGAGCATCCATATCATCCGCGAGGTCGCCGCCGAGTTCGACAACCCGGTGATGCTGTACTCGATTGGCAAGGACTCTGCCGTGATGCTGCATCTTGCGCGCAAGGCATTCTTCCCGGGCAAGTTGCCGTTTCCGGTGATGCACGTCGATACCCAGTGGAAATTTCAGGAGATGTACCGTTTCCGCGACAAGATGGTCGAGGAACTGGGTCTTGAGCTGATCACCCACGTCAACCCGGAAGGTGTGGCGCAGGGCATCAACCCGTTCACCCATGGCAGTTCCAAGCACACCGACATCATGAAAACCCAGGGCTTGAAGCAGGCCCTGGACAAGCATGGCTTCGATGCCGCCTTCGGTGGTGCCCGACGCGATGAAGAAAAGTCTCGCGCCAAAGAGCGCGTTTACTCGTTCCGCGACAGCAAGCATCGCTGGGACCCGAAGAACCAGCGTCCAGAGCTGTGGAACGTGTACAACGGCAACGTCAACAAAGGCGAGTCGATCCGCGTATTCCCGCTCTCCAACTGGACCGAGCTGGACATCTGGCAGTATATCTACCTTGAAGGCATACCGATCGTCCCGCTGTACTTCGCCGCCGAGCGCGAAGTCATCGAGAAGAACGGCACCCTGATCATGATCGACGACGATCGTATCCTGGAGCACCTCAGCGATGAGGAAAAAGCCCGGATCGTCAAAAAGAAAGTGCGTTTCCGTACCCTTGGCTGCTACCCGTTGACGGGCGCCGTCGAGTCTGAGGCCGAAACCCTGACGGACATCATTCAGGAAATGCTCCTGACCCGAACGTCCGAACGCCAGGGCCGCGTCATCGACCACGATGGCGCAGGTTCCATGGAAGACAAGAAACGCCAGGGCTACTTCTAATTTCAGGGTCTCCTCATGTCGCACCAATCTGATTTGATCAGCGAGGACATCCTCGCTTACCTGGGCCAGCACGAACGCAAGGAAATGCTGCGTTTCCTGACCTGCGGCAACGTCGACGACGGCAAGAGCACGCTGATCGGCCGTCTGCTGCACGACTCCAAAATGATCTACGAAGATCATCTGGAAGCCATCACTCGTGACTCCAAGAAGTCAGGTACCACCGGCGATGACGTCGACCTGGCGCTGCTGGTGGATGGCCTGCAGGCCGAGCGCGAGCAGGGCATCACCATCGATGTCGCCTATCGTTATTTCTCCACGGCCAAGCGTAAGTTCATCATTGCCGACACCCCCGGCCATGAGCAGTACACCCGTAACATGGCCACCGGTGCTTCCACCTGTGACCTGGCGATCATTCTGGTCGATGCCCGATACGGTGTGCAGACCCAGACGCGTCGCCACAGCTATATCGCATCGTTGCTGGGCATCAAGCACATCGTGGTCGCCATCAACAAGATGGACCTTAATGGTTTTGACGAGAAAATTTTCGAGCAGATCAAAGCTGACTACCTGCAGTTCGCCGATCGTATCTCCCTGAAGCCGAGCACCATGGAATTCGTCCCGATGTCGGCGCTCAAGGGCGACAATGTGGTGAACAAGAGCGAGCGCTCGCCCTGGTATACCGGCAAGTCGCTGATGGAAATCCTCGAAACCGTCGAGATCGCCAGCGACCGCAACTTTGACGACCTGCGTTTCCCGGTGCAGTACGTCAACCGTCCGAACCTGAACTTCCGCGGCTTCGCCGGTACGCTGGCCAGCGGCATCGTGCGCAAGGGCGATGACATCGTGGTTCTGCCGTCGGGCAAGACCAGCCGGGTGAAATCCATCGTCACGTTCGAGGGCGAGTTGGAGCACGCAGGCCCAGGCCAGGCCGTTACCCTGACCATGGAAGACGAAATCGACATTTCCCGTGGCGACCTGCTGGTGCATGCCGACAACGTGCCGCAGGTGACCGATGCCTTCGATGCCATGCTGGTGTGGATGGCCGAAGAGCCGATGCTGCCGGGCAAGAAATACGACATCAAACGTGCCACCTCTTACGTGCCGGGTTCGATTGCCAGCATCACCCATCGGGTCGATGTGAACACACTGCAAGAAGGTCCTGCCAGTGCGTTGCAACTGAACGAAATCGGCCGCGTGAAGATCAGCCTCGACGCACCGATCGCCCTGGACGGTTACGACAGCAATCGCACCACCGGCGCATTCATCGTGATCGACCGCTTGACCAACGGGACTGTCGCCGCCGGCATGATCATCGCCAAACCGGTCGTTGCCGGTGCAGGCAATCACCATGGCGCACTGGCGCACGTCTCGGTCGAAGAGCGCGCTCAGCGTTTCGGTCAGAAGCCAGCCACGGTCCTTTTCAGCGGTTTGTCCGGCGCTGGCAAAAGCACCCTGGCCTATGCCATCGAGCGCAAGCTGTTCGACATGGGCCGCGCGGTGTATGTGCTGGACGGCCAGAACCTGCGTCACGACCTGAACAAAGGCTTGCCGCAGGATCGCGCCGGGCGCACCGAGAACTGGCGTCGCGCCGCGCACGTGGCGCGTCAGTTCAACGAGGCAGGGCTGTTGACCCTGGCGGCATTCGTCGCGCCGGACGCGGCTGGCCGTTCCAACGCCAAGGCGCTTATCGGTGATGAGCGCTTGATTACGGTCTACGTGCAGGCCTCGCCTCAGGTTTGCCGTGAACGCGATCCACAAGGCCTCTACGCTGCGGATAAGGACAACATACCGGGTGAATCCTTCCCGTATGACGTTCCGCTGGATGCCGATCTGGTGATCGATACCCAATCGCTGAGCGTGGAAGACAGCGTCAAGCAAGTGCTGGATCTGCTGCGGGCTCGTGGTGCGATCTAAACGTCGTGCGCACTACAGGAAGCCCGCCAGTGATGGCGGGTTTTTTGTTTCGTGGCCGCAGCCATCGTCAACGGCAAGCGCTCACGGTTTATCGTGCCAAGCTGAAGGGTGAACGCCCTTCGCAACGCCTGTCGAACGTATGCTTGTCGCACAACGCTGCCCAGCGGGACGAATGCTCCTGTTGTTCAGTGAGATAGCAATCCTCGGTGCAGCTTGGGGAAATGCAGCCCGTCAGCGCAACGCAGGCTGCAAGTGTCTTGATGATGTGCATGATCCCTCCGACAATTCGCCGCAGAGCATAGGTCGCGCGAAATGAACCCGTAACCGGCTACTTCCGCGAGTGGCGTAATACTTTTCCGAGCCTCACAAAAAAGCCCGCCCCTGATTACCTCAGGGGCGGGCTTTTTCATGAATCATCCTACCTGTTCAAGCCGTACTGCTCATCGAGCATGCCTGGCTTGTCAGGCGCTTTGGGGGCGTAGTCGCGAGGGGGTTCGGCAACGGTACGCGGCGGCGTCAGGCGGTCGCGAGGCGGTTGCAGGGCGTCAGGGTGCAGCGCGGCGAGCAGGCGCTGGCGGGTGATATCGTCGGTGGCCAGCCGGTTGGCGCCTTCGGCGAGGTGTTCCTGCACGTCTTGATAGCTTTGGGACAGCTTCTGCACCAGATTAGCCGTGCTGTTGAAGTGGGTGACGACTTCATTCTGATACGTGTCGAAACGCTCCTGAATATCATCCAGCTGGCGCTGAGTGCTGTTAGGCGCGGCGTGGGGCAGCGCACGCGCCACGAAGAAACCGATGGCGACACCAACGATCAGGGCGATAGTCGGCAGCAACCAAACTAAGAGCGAGTAATCCACGAGTCCTTCCTCTATAAACGGCTTTGCTTTACGTTAACGGCTCGAACCTGCGCTGTATAGCGGCGACGCGTCGTCGATATGCCAGCCACAGACAATCAGCTAGACGAGTCGACCCATTTGAAGGTCACGGAGTTCATTCTTGCTCATGCGTGAAGCCCCTGTATTCATCGACGGCCCCGTGGGCCAACTGCAAGCCTTGTACCTTGACCTGGAAGGGGCCAAGGGCGTGGCACTGATCTGCCATCCTAACCCGGTTCAGGGCGGCACGATGCTCAATAAGGTCATCTCGACCCTGCAACGCACAGCGCGGGACGCCGGATACATTACGTTGCGTTTCAATTATCGAGGCGTGGGCGAAAGCGCTGGCAGCTCGGACATGGGGCAGGGCGAAGTCGATGATGCCGAAGCTGCCGCAGCCTGGTTGCGCGGAAAACATCCCCAGCTGCCGCTGACGCTGTTTGGCTTTTCTTTCGGCGGTTTTGTCGCTGCAACGTTGGGCGGGCGTCTCGAAGTCAAGGGCGAAACGCTCAGTCACTTGTTCATGGTCGCGCCTGCGGTCATGCGTATCACCGACCCGAGCGCGCTGCCGCAGAAGGGGCCCTTGACCCTGATTCAGCCGGAAACCGACGAAGTGGTCGACCCGCAAGTCGTCTATGCCTGGTCGGACGCACTCTCGCGCCCCCATGAGCTGCTGAAAGTGGCAGAATGCGGACACTTTTTCCACGGCAAGCTGACCGACCTCAAGGATCTGGTCCTGCCGCGCCTTTCGAACTGATTGCAGCACCCAGCATAAGCGACCCGCCATGACCACTCGTATCCTGACCGGTATCACCACCACCGGCACGCCCCACCTGGGCAACTACGCCGGTGCCATTCGCCCGGCGATCGTCGCCAGCCGCCAAAGCGATGCCGACTCGTTCTACTTCCTGGCCGATTACCACGCGTTGATCAAGTGTGATGACCCTCTGCGCATTCAGCGCTCGCGTCTGGAAATTGCCGCAACCTGGCTGGCAGCCGGTCTGGACGTCGACCGGGTGACCTTCTACCGCCAGTCCGACATCCCGGAGATTCCGGAGCTGACCTGGCTGCTGACCTGTGTTGCCGGTAAAGGCTTGCTCAACCGCGCCCACGCTTACAAAGCGTCGGTGGACAAGAACGTCGAAGCGGGCGAGGACCCGGATGCAGGCATCACCATGGGGCTTTTCAGCTATCCGGTACTAATGGCCGCTGACATTCTGATGTTCAACGCGCATCAGGTGCCTGTGGGTCGTGACCAAATTCAGCACGTGGAAATGGCGCGCGACATCGGCCAGCGGTTCAATCACCTGTTCGGCAATGGCAAGGAATTCTTTGTCATGCCTGAAGCGTTGATTGAAGAGAGCGTCGCGACGTTGCCGGGCCTGGATGGCCGCAAGATGTCGAAGAGCTACGACAACACCATTGCGCTGTTCAGCAGCGCCAAGGAGATGAAAGATGCGATCTCGCGCATCGTCACCGACTCGCGTTTGCCAGGCGAAGCCAAGGATCCTGACAACTCGCACCTGTTCACCCTGTATCAGGCTTTCGCCAACAAAGAGCAGAGTGATGCATTCCGTGCCGACCTGCTGCAAGGACTGGGTTGGGGCGATGCCAAGCAGCGCCTGTTCCAGTTACTCGATGGCGATTTGGGCGAAGCCCGCGAGAATTACCATCGTCTGATCGAGCGTCCGGGCGATCTGGAAGACATCCTGCAGACCGGCGCGCAGAAAGCCCGGCGCATCGCCACGCCTTTCCTGGGCGAGTTGCGCGAAGCAGTTGGTCTGCGTTCGTTTCGTACCACCACTCAAGCCCTTGTCACGACTAAGAAAAAAGCCAGCAAAGGCGCGCGCTTCGTCAGCTTCCGTGAAGACGACGGCAGTTTCCGTTTCCGCCTGTTGGCCGCCGATGGTGAGCAGTTGCTGTTATCGCGCAACTTTGCCGATGGCAAGGCCGCCGGTGCGGTGACCAAGCAGCTGCAGCAAGGTGCCGAGCTGGACATTCGAACAGAAGGCGAGGCCTTCAGCGTATGGCTGGAAGGCTCCTGCGTCGCCGATAGCCCTGCCTTCGCCGATGCCGCTGCCCGCGACGCAGCGGTCCAGAGCCTGAAACTGGCCTTGGCGCCACAACAGGATTAATTGCCATTCCAACGGGCCGTCGCTACAGTGACGGCCCGTTTTTGCTCCTTAGCCAGCGAATATGACGCCCTTAGAAAGTTATCAGAACGACCTGAAAAAACCCGAGTTCTTCCACGATGCCGCCCAGGAAAACGCGGTGCGTCATCTGCAGCGTCTGTACGACGATCTGGTCGCCGCTCACGAGAGCAAGCCGGGCCTGTTCGGCAAGCTGTTCGGCAAGAAAGACGCCACAGTGGTCAAAGGCCTGTATTTCTGGGGCGGCGTAGGCCGGGGCAAAACCTATCTGGTCGACACCTTCTTCGAAGCGTTGCCGTTCGAAGACAAGATGCGCACGCACTTCCACCGTTTCATGAAGCGTGTGCACGAAGAGATGAAGAATCTCAAGGGCGAGAAGAACCCGCTGACGCTGATCGCCAAGCAGTTCGCTGGGGAAGCTCGTGTGATCTGTTTCGACGAGTTCTTCGTGTCCGACATCACCGACGCCATGATCCTTGGCACGCTGATGGAAGAGCTGTTCAAGAACGGCGTGACCCTGGTAGCAACGTCGAACATAGTACCGGACGGTCTGTACAAAGACGGCCTGCAGCGTGCTCGTTTCCTGCCGGCCATTGCGCTGATCAAGCAGAACACTGACATTGTCAACGTCGACAGCGGCGTCGATTATCGTCTGCGTCATCTGGAACAGGCTGAATTGTTCCACTTTCCGCTCAACGAAGCTGCGCAGGAGAGCATGCGCAAGAGCTTCCGCGCCCTGACGCCTGAGTGCACCAAAGCGGTTGAAAATGACGTATTGATCATTGAGAACCGTCAGATCAAAGCGCTGCGTACCTGTGACGACGTGGCCTGGTTTGATTTCCGCGAACTGTGCGACGGCCCGCGCAGCCAGAACGACTACATCGAACTCGGCAAGATTTTCCACGCCGTGCTGCTCAGCGGCGTCGAGCAGATGAGCGTGACCACTGACGACATCGCTCGGCGTTTCATCAACATGGTTGACGAATTCTACGACCGCAACGTCAAGCTGATTATCTCGGCCGAGGTCGAGCTGAAGGATTTGTACACCGGAGGCCGTCTTAACTTTGAGTTCCAGCGTACCTTGAGTCGTCTGCTGGAGATGCAGTCCCACGAATTCCTTTCGCGCGCGCACAAGCCCTGATAGCCCGCTGCCTTTTGTAGTCGTGCGGCTCGCCAGCGGTAGCGATCTTTCGGCAGCCAGTGTCGGCAAGCTGTTCTGCTACTGAAGTCGTCGAGCGCTGCCGAGCCGCTAACGTTTTACAAAAAAGACCCTGCCTGGCTGCAGGGCCTTTTTATGCGCAACAAGGTCGTAGCTATGTAGCGCACAACCGTTCTGAAGAGCGCGTAGGCGCTTCAGGCCGCTTGTTGGAATTGCTGGCGGTACTGATTCGGCGACAGTTCAGTGTGTTGCCGGAACAGCCGCGCAAAAAAACTGGCGTCATCGTAGCCCACTTCGTAACTGATGGTCTTGATGCTTTTACGCGAGCCTGACAGCAAGCCCTTGGCGGTTTCGATGCGTAGGCGTTGCAGGTAATGAAGCGGCTTGTCACCGGTGGCGGTCTGGAAGCGGCGCATGAAATTTCGAATGCTCATCCCATGCTCCCTGGCCACATCTTCGAAGCGGAATTTATCGGCGAAATGCTCTTCGAGCCAGTGCTGGATCTGCAGGATGATCACATCCTGATGCAGTTTTTGCCCGCCAAACCCAATACGTCCCGGCGCGTAACTGCGCTGCACCTCGTAGAGAATGTCGCGGGCGACGGTCTGCGCCACATTGGCTCCGCAAAAGCGCTCGATCAGATAGATGTACAGATCGCACGCCGAAATGGTGCCACCTGCGCAATACAGGTTGTCGGCGTCGGTCAAATGCTTTTCCTGATTGAGCAACACGTTGGGGAAGCGCTCGCCGAACTCGTTGAAAAAGCGCCAATAAGTCGTGGCCTCCTTGCCATCGAGCAGCCCGGCCTCGGCCAGCCAGAACACGCCGCTGGCCTCACCGCACAGCACTGCACCCTGCGCATGTTGCTCGCGCAGCCAGGGAAGAATTTGTGGATAGCGCCCGCGCAACGTGTCGAAGTTGTCGACGAAAGCGGGAAGGATGATGATGTCCGCGCTTTCCAGTGCGCCGTCTACCGGCAGCACCACTTCACTGAAGCTGCGCACCGGCTGGCCATCCGGGCTGACCAAGCGGGTTTCGAAGGCAGCTTTGAGACCCTGGCCCAGCTGTTTGCCATAACGCAGGCTGGCCAGATGGAAGAAGTCCTTGGCCTGGGTAAGATTGGAAGCAAAGATCCCGTCGATCGCGAGGATGCTCACGCGCCGCAACGGCACGGTTTGTTGGATAGACATAATCTGTTGTTCTTATATGGGAAAGTGGTCAAGGAACGGCGTGATCGTCTTATTTTTTGTCGGAGGTGTCCAGTGTCGTCGTAAGGCCGCTCAGAATACGCTCTGCCTGCAATCGCGTCTGACATTCCTCCACGCCCAGATGTCCCATGCTCCCCAGAACCCTTTTCAGTTCCGAGCACGAGCTTTTCCGCGCCAGCGTCCGCAAATTTCTTGAGCAGCTACCCGATTGCTCGGGCGTGGGCAGCTGCTCGGGTGCAGCGGATTTATGCCGGGACCAACGAAATCATGAAGGAGATTATTGCCCGGGCTTTGTAACGTCTCGCTGAGGCTGCCGCATATCCACACATACTGTGTTCAGTCCGGCTTGCAGCGGTAGCGCTTTGGGCTCGCTACTGCAGGCAGACCGGACTGCTACAGAGATGGAACGGGCGCTTGATCGCAGCCAGCGTCCGCCATGGGTTATGGCGCGGGATTTGGCTGGTCCTTGTGAATCGCCTCGATCCCCGCCAGCACTTCTTCCGACAGCACCAGTTCGGCGCTGGCCAGGTTGCTTTCCAACTGCTCCAGCGTGGTCGCACCAATGATGTTGCTGGTCACGAACGCACGCCCTGTTACGAACGCCAGGGCCATTTGGGCCGGGTCCAGACCGTGCTCACGGGCCAGGGCAACATACCGGGCGCACGCAGCTTCCGATTGCGGATTGAAGTAGCGGGTGAAGCGACTGTACAGGCTCAGACGGCCTTTCGCCGGCCGTGCGCCATCGGCATATTTGCCTGAGAGCAAGCCGAAGGCCATCGGCGAATAAGCCAGAAGACCGCATTGTTCACGGATGGCAACTTCTGCCAGGCCCACTTCGAAACTGCGGTTGAGCAGGTTGTACGGATTCTGGATCGACACCGGGCGTACCAGGCCGTGGGCACCGGATTCGGCCAGATACTTCATGGTGCCCCACGGCGTTTCATTGGACAGACCGACATGGCGGATCTTGCCCGCCTTGACCTGCTCGTCCAGCGCCTGAAGGGTTTCCAGCAACGGTGTGAATTGCTCGTCGCTGTGGCTATAGCCCAATTTGCCGAAAAAGTTGGTGTTGCGTTCCGGCCAGTGCAGTTGGTAGAGGTCAAGGTAGTCGGTCTGCAGGCGCTTGAGGCTGGCGTCCAGGGCGGCAACGATATGGTCGCGATTGAATGTCAACTGACCATCGCGAATGTAATCGATCCCGTTGCCGGGGCCTGCGATCTTGCTGGCCAGAATCCAGTCGGCGCGATCGCCGTTCCTCCTGAACCAGTTGCCGATGATGGTTTCCGTGCTGGCGTAGGTTTCTTTCTTGGGCGGCACCGGATACATCTCGGCGGTGTCGATGAAATTGATGCCCACCGCTTTCGCCCGTTCGATCTGGGCGAAGGCCTGGGACTCGCTGTTTTGCTCGCCCCAGGTCATCGTGCCGAGGCAGATTGCACTGACATTGAGGTCGGTTCTACCCAGTTTGCGATAGTCCATCTGGCGCTCCTTTTGAAAACAGCCATAAAAGCAGGTTGAAATTTTTTTCGCAATCTGCATAATTCCGCGTCTCTTTGTCATGGGAGTGATGCCCCGCGACGCAAGACACCGCTGCGATCGAACGCGCTGACCCGAGCCCCCTATAGCGTTCGTGCCCGGCGGCCTTTGACTTGTCAAAGACCGTACTAATGAGTATGCTCCGCCGTCTATTTTTCAGGGCGGCCTTTGAGGCTATAAAGAATGAAAACTTTTACCGCTAAACCGGAAACAGTAAAGCGCGATTGGTATGTCGTCGACGCTGCTGGCCAGACTCTGGGTCGTCTGGCCACTGAGATCGCGAGCCGTCTGCGTGGCAAGCACAAACCGGAATACACTCCGCACGTCGACACTGGCGACTACATCGTCGTGATCAACGCTGAGCAGATCCGCGTTACTGGCGCCAAGACCACCGACAAGATCTACTACTCTCACTCCGGTTTCCCGGGCGGGATCAAGTCGATCAACTTTGAAAAGCTGATCGCCAAAGCTCCTGAGCGCGTGATCGAGACCGCGGTCAAAGGCATGCTGCCTAAGAACCCGCTGGGTCGCGACATGTATCGTAAGCTGAAAGTCTATGCGGGCGCTGCACACCCTCATACTGCTCAGCAGCCCCAAGAACTGAAGTTTTAACGGAATAGTTCATTATGTCGGCGACTCAAAATTACGGCACTGGCCGTCGCAAGACCGCAACCGCTCGCGTTTTCCTGCGTCCAGGTACCGGTAACATCTCCATCAACAACCGCTCGCTGGACTCGTTCTTCGGTCGCGAAACTGCCCGCATGGTAGTTCGTCAGCCGCTGGAACTGACCGAGACTGTTGAAAAATTCGACATCTACGTCACCGTTATCGGCGGTGGTGTGAGTGGTCAAGCTGGCGCAATCCGCCACGGTATCACCCGCGCTCTGATGTCCTACGACGAAACGCTGCGTAGCGCTCTGCGCAAGGCAGGCTACGTCACTCGCGATGCTCGCGAAGTTGAACGTAAGAAAGTTGGTCTGCGTAAAGCGCGTAAGCGTCCGCAGTACTCGAAGCGTTAATTCGCTTTCGTTCAAAAGAACGCCCAGTTTCCATGGAACTGGGCGTTTTTTTATGGGCGTCTGTTGAGAAGCGACGAACCCGGTGCAAGCGGAGCGGGGCGGTACAGCCTGCGAAGCGAAAGATTGCAGAATCTGCATCGCGTAAATGAGCTATCTTGTCGCCCCCGGCGAACACCCGCTGTTTGTGGATGGCGGATGCGCCTCCAGGGCGCGTTCGTTTTTTGTGCTTTCGAAATTTTAACAAGCGAGGAGGACCGCCATGGGCGTGACCAATCGGTTGGCCTGTTACTCCGACCCCGCCGACCACTATTCCCATCGCGTACGCATCGTGCTCGCCGAGAAAAGTGTCAGCGCCGAGATCATCGATGTTGTGGAAGGCCGTCATCCGGCCAGATTGATCGAGGTAAACCCGTACGGCAGCGTACCTACGCTGGTCGATCGAGATCTGGCGTTGTACGAGTCGACGGTGGTGATGGAATATCTGGATGAGCGTTATCCGCATCCGCCGCTGCTGCCGGTGTACCCCGTAGCCCGAGCCAACAGTCGCCTGCTGATCCACCGGATCCAGCGTGACTGGTGCGCTCTGGTGGATGTGATTCTGGATGCGCGCAGCAAAGAAGCTGTTCGCGTTCAGGCGCGCAAGGAGTTGCGCGAAAGTCTGACCGGCGTCTCGCCCCTGTTCGCGGAAAAGCCTTTTTTCCTCAGTGACGAGCAAAGTCTGGTCGACTGCTGTCTATTGCCCATACTCTGGCGCCTGCCGGTTCTGGGTATCGAATTGCCGCGGCCTGCCAAGCCGCTGCTTGATTATATGGAGCGCCAGTTTGCGCGTGAGGCGTTCCAGGCAAGTCTGTCTGCTGCCGAACGCGACATGCGCTAAGGCCTAAGGAACCCTTCGATGAACTCCAGTCGCCCCTATTTGATCCGCGCTCTTTATGAATGGATCGTGGATAACGATTGCACTCCGCACATTCTGGTCAACGCCGAATACCCGGCGGTGCAAGTCCCCCAAGGTTTCGCCAACGACGGCCAGATCGTCCTTAACATCTCGCCAAGCGCCGTGCGCCACCTGCATATGGACAATGACGCCGTGAGCTTTGAAGGCCGCTTTGGCGGCGTTCCGCACAGCCTCTACGTGCCGATTGCTGCAATCATGGGTATCTATGCCCGTGAGAACGGCCAGGGGATGGTATTTGATCTGGAGCCCGCTGCGGATGAAGACGAAGATCTGGAGGTGGACGACGATCTGCCGCCCGACGACGAACCGCCCCGTCCAAGCGGCCGGCCGAGTCTGAAAGTGGTCAAGTAATGACTGCGCTCTAATGTAAAGGCGATTACGGGGACTAATGCCAGTCAGCTCAGTTGGCTGGCATTAGTCTTTCTGAAGGCATATTTGTCGGTCTTGAACGTGACAGAGCGGGGATATTCCTGCGCTTCTCGACGATGCGGCCATACGGAATGTGGAGCTGAGTCATGTGGTTGCGCCAAGTGTTTGGAGAGATTTCCAGGCCGGTCAGCGACACTCTGTTGATAAACCCTCATGTGGCCCATGTGCAGGCGGTAAAGCTCATTTCGCACGGGTACACGCCGAGACAGTGGAGGCTCACTCTACCCTCTAATAACGACGCATCGGGTTGTAGCGAGCAATACTTCTTAGAGCTGCTGCTTGACCCTTTCGGGCGTCTTCCCACCAAGGGTATGGCTGCTACCGAGCAGCGTCTGCCTCATTTCTCGAAAGCCAACTTCGATCTCCCGGCGCCGGCGGTATAGCACGATGATTGCTCACCCGAAAAAGTATCTGAAATTCTTATTTCTCACCGCTGCTTGGGCATCTCTCTCCGCCGTTTCCTTTCCTGTGAAGTAACAATGTTTCGAAAAATCCGGATGTATTTCAGGACGCTTCTTACATCATTTTTTTTGCCGCTTTGTTAGCTTGCTCGAAAATTTGAGCTCGTCCAAGCCAGGCATTGCTTGGGTTCTGTGACTTATCTTCACTCTACGCTTAAGGATAAGCCTATGTTTGCGCCAGCCAATGCTGCGCACTTCACCTTATTGGTCCCTACTGTTCGCAACGACTTCAAGGTACTGGCCTTTGAGGGTACCGAAGCCATCAGCAGCTTGTATGCGATCGTGGTTGAACTGGTCAGCGAATACCCGGATCTCGATTTGGAGAGTGTGCTCAGCCAGCCCGCTTTTCTCCGGTTTGGCCTCGCGGGCGAAGGTATTCATGGGCGTATAGAAGATGTATTCGTGGGTGAAGCGGGCAACCGCCTGACACGTTATCGTTTGACCCTTGTGCCTGCTCTGCACTATTTGCAGTTCAGTCAAGACCAACGGATTTTCCAGCACCTGACGGTGCCGCAAATCATTGCCCAGGTCCTCAATGGGCATGGCATCCAGGCCGACGCCTTTACCTTTAATGTCAGTACCAGTCCAGAGCGCGAATACTGCACCCAGTACGGGGAGAGCGACTTTGAGTTCATCCAGCGGTTGTGCAGTGAGGACGGGATTTCCTGGCACCACCAGCACAGCCCGGATGGCCACCATCTGGTATTCAGCGACGATCAGACCTACTTCCCCACGCTGGGAGACACACCGTACCAGCAAGACTCGGCAATGGTGGCGGATCACCCAGTCGTCAGGCGGTTCTCCATGCGGGTCAACACCCGAACCAGCACAACCACGCGCCGGGGCTACGATCTGGATCGGCCAAGCCTGTTGCGCGAAAGCAAATATACCGCCGAGTTCAGTCCTGCACTTGAAGACTACTGCTACCCGGTGGCGATCAAAAATGAAAAGCTCGGCAATCAACTCGCCCGGCAGGCTTTGGAGCGGCACCGCCGCGACTACCTGCTGGCTGAGGGTCAAAGCGACCAGTCGATGTTGCGCAGCGGGCATTTCTTCAACCTGACTGATCACCCGCGCCGGTCATGCAACGATTTGTGGCTGCTACTTAGCGTCAAGCATTCGGGAAAACAACCTCAAGTGCTGGAGGAGGCGATTCCCAGCAACGCCGAGCCTCAGGACGGTTTCACCCAAGGATACCGCAACACCTTCAGCGCCATCCCGTGGGATGTGTTCTATCGCCCGCCGCTGGTCATGCGTAAGACGGTATTGGTCAGCCAAACGGCCCGCGTCACCGGTCCGGCAGGGGAGGAAATCTTTTGCGATGAGTACGGGCGGGTCAAGGTCGAGTTCCATTGGGACCGCGCCGAGTTGGGCAGCGACAAGAGCAGTTGCTGGTTACGCGTGTCATCCAGCTGGGCGGGAGATGGTTTTGGCGCGGTAACTGTTCCGCGTATCGGCATGGAAGTGGTGGTGACCTACCTGGAGGGTAATCCCGATCACCCATTGATTACCGGGTGCGTGCCCAACAAGGTCACGCCAGTGCCGTATCCCTTGCCCGAGCACAAGACCAAAACCGTGTTACGTACCCACAGTTCACCCGCCAGCGGGGGCTACAACGAACTGTCGATCGAAGATCGTGCGGGGCAAGAAGTGATCTACGTGCGGGCTCAGCGCGACATGGAGCAGAAGGTCGAGAACGACAGTCGGCTGCAAGTAGGTAACGAACGGCGGGAAACCATCAAGGGCAACAGCATTGCGGTACTGGAAGGCGAAGATCAGCGAACCGTCACCGCCGACCGCAAGGTAGACCTCAAATCCAACGACTACCTGCAGGTCGCTCAAAGCAGTCACACCCGTGTCGGCCGAACACTGGTCGCCGAGGCGGGCGACCAAGTGCACCTTCAGGCAGGGGCCAATGTGGTTATCCACGGCGGAGCCAGTATCACGTTGAGGGGCGGTGGCGAGCACTTGGTGATTGGCCCTGGTGGAATTTTCAGTAGTACGGACATTCAGGTTGGCGGTGCGCCTGCTGCAGGAACTGCCGCCGCTCCTGTGTTGCCCGGCATGCTTGCAGCGCTATCAGCGCCAGCTGCACTGCCGCTTCCTGGCGTGTCTTTGTATCGGGAACAAGTGGTCGCGGGGGCTCTGCTACCCGTGTCGGGCTGCCAACTCGACGCGTCAGGCCATTGTCCGATCCACCAGCCGGATAACGCCGCATGATCAATTCTATCGTTTCCCCCTTTCAGGAGCCTGCCGCTGCGGGCGTGTTGTGCGTGATTCTGGACGGTAGTTTCGAGCCGGACCTACAGGTCCGAGTCGAGGAGATCATCTGCTATGGCGCCGGACGGTGTACCCCGCTCTTCGACGGTACCCGCTATGTCGGTTTGCAAGCTGCAGGGCCTTTCGTGTTGCTGTGCCCGGCACCAGACACATTGATGCAGTACGCCAGCACGTTACTCGAACAGGCCGATGCGGGCTGTGTTGCTTATCTGCAAGATGAGCAGTCCTTTGAACGAGCCGTCCAGCATTGGCGCAGCCTGCTAACCGTCAGCACCGATCAAAATCCGGCTCAACTGATGCGTTTTTTCGAGCCGCGCTGGCTGGAGCCGCTGGTGAAGAGCCTCAATGAACCAGAACTGCTGCAGTTCATGGGGCCAGTCACCGATCTGGCCTGGCGCAACCAGCTGGGCTGGCGTCATCTGCCTAATCCCCGACCGGACCCGAACGCCGAGATACAGAAGTCCGGCTGGCTGCACCTCAGCCAAGAGCGCCAAGCCCTGATGGATCAGCATCGTTTGAAAGTGCTGGCCTCAGGGCTTGCTCTGGATTACCGAGCGGCATTGGCGATGCCTGAACCAGTGGAGTTCGTCTATCGGCAACTGCTCGCGGCCCGGCAAGCCGGATATCTGCAGCTGGCCGATCAGGAGCGCTGGCTGCGGTTGGCACTGAGGCAGGGCGAAAGCTTCTGGAATTGCTCGCCCGGTACCGAATTACTGGCCCGTGATGACTTGAGCCTTGACGACAAGCTTATCGAGCTAGAGCGTCTCTGAATAACAAGGACGATGATGGATGAATAGCACCTACACCGTTAAGAGCGGCGACACGCTGGGCAAAATTGCCCAACGATATGGGGCAAAAACGGCTGAGATTCAAGCGCTGAACCCGATCATCAATGACCCTAATCACATCAGGCCCGGTTTGCAGTTAAAGCTCCCCGAAGCCGCGTCCGAGCCGTCGCTGCCGCCAGCGATGCATGGGGACAGCGTTACTTCCACCGCGCTGAAGGGGCAATCCGAATGTGATGAAGAGCTGGTCGATGTGGCCCATATCCCTGGTGAGCCGCATTTTTACGTGCTGACCGATAAACAGTCCAAGGCATTGAAGCAGGAGATCAGCGCTGTTCAGACACTGATGGATGAGTTGCACCAAAATCTGGCGAGCGCCTTGCCTATCACCCAGTGCAACAAGACTCAGGATCCCAGCGCCGCTTGCGCGTGTGCCGGCTGTGTCAAAAAGGCCTGGGCGGCCAAAGCTGAAGGCGCCGGTTTGCTGGTCCGTGACACCAGGCCTGAGGCAATCAAAGTCGCACCATTGACCGCCGATGAGGATATACAGGGGCAAATGGCGGCTTTGCAGCAGGCGCGTGACTGGTATAAGGATTACCGGCCCAGTGCTTTTGGTGCAACGCAATTCGAAGCCAACTGGAAGTTGCTGCAGAAAAGGAAAGTCCTGGCGCTGGATCAGGAAATCGCCGAGCTGCGCACCCAACTGGCAGCCCAAAAAACAGCCGAATCCGCCGACAGTTCAACCAGTGCCAGCAATGCCGCCCCTGACTTGAAACATGGCAAGGGGCTTGGCATTGAAAGCCAGCTTGGCAAACAGACAAAAACCGGCTTCACAGTGGTTGAAATCTACCTGTTTAGCGACCCGAGCCGGCGTCATTACATCTCGATCCCCTATCGCACTACCACCACCTGGAACGTCCGCGTCCCGACCCGCATCATGGCTGGCAAACCATTCGACGGGCAACTGGCCGCCGAGCTGATCAAGGATATCAAAGGCGCAATCGGCGAAGCTCGCAAGGCCGGTCCCCTGGGCAATCTGGAACTCAAAATAAGTAGCTGGGCCAGTCAACAGGACAACCTGCTCAACACACTGCATCAGGAAGTGGCCTGGGCCTCAAGTCAGAGCGATGCATCACGCTTTGCAGTCTCCGCCGAAGCGCACGCGTTGCGTTTCGCGGCGAGTGCCAGTGCCGGGGTCAATAACTGGAACCCTAGGCAAGGCCATATCGAAGTGGGCGTCAAAGGTAGCGCGGCGCTCTCTTTGTCCGAAGCGTCGGTTTCTCTGAAGTTGCATTTTCCCGACCAGGGCGGGCGCGTCGCCAACATGGCCTACCGCAATGCTTTGGGTAAGGAAGTGGTTCGCCCGATGGGCGTGTTCCGCTTGAGCGGCAAGCTGGAGCTGTCGTGCTTTGGCGGAGCCAAGGCGCAGGGCGAGGCAGGGGTTAAAATGCAATACAAGCCCTCTGAAATGCCGGCAGGCGCCACTGCGCTGCTGGGCACCCCGACCATGGAAGTCGGTCCCAGTGGCAATATTGGCGTCAAATGCGAAGCCTTCGCCGGCGCGCAAGCCGGGGGCGCCCTGAGTGGCGCTTTTGAATGGGTTGAGCCTGATAAGCAAGGTTTGGGGGAGCCGGTGGTCGGTCAGGCGAATACCCGCAGCAGCTGGGTGAAGCTAGCTGAAATCCAGGTTGAGGGTAATGTAGCTACAGGTATTGGTGGTAGTGGTGAGTTTGGTATCGAGATTGCGAAGGGACGATTGGCTTTTAACTGTAGAGGATCACTGGTACTGGGCCCTGGCGCCGGTGGTGGATTCGGCACGGTGGTAAACCTTGAACAGGTCGGGAAGCTGACCTTGCTGTTTTGTAATGCCTTGGCTGATATGGATTACAGGCACCTGTTGGGAGTGACAAAAGATGCTTTTAGCTACATGGCATCAGGGCTGTATCAGGTGGCGACCACTCCGGTAAAAGTGGTCCGTGAAGCATTTGAAGAAAGCTTTTTTGATCTGAGCTCGTGGTGGGATGCCAGGAAAGCCACGAGGGCCGAGGCTCAAGCGCTGGCCGACTATTTAAACGCACACGAGCACGATAAAGTCATGCGGATTCGGCACCAGGACGTTCCACTAAGCCTGCTACCGCCTGAAACCATTGGTCCCATGGTCTACCTGCTGACTGAGGGGGTTGTCGCCAAGGGTGTTGGCTACTTCAATGAAAAGCAAGAGAAGGCCTTGGTGATTCTTCTTTCGGAGGTGCGTCGCTGGCGGCAATTTATCGAAGTACTGGAGCATTGCTCCATCGACGCAAGAAAGGTCAATGCCATGCAAAGCCTTGAGCGGATCAACGCCGTGCTCAGCGGTTATGAACAGGATGAGTTCAATCGGTATATTGACAACCTCGCTGTCCACCAAACGTCCGATAGCTCATTCAGATTGGTCTGGACACCCAGCAATGCGTGGCGCAAGGAGAGAGTGCTGGTGGCCGCGCAGCGCAGTGGCCGGTTTGAGGGGTTGGTCTAAACGCGGAGCGAGTAATGAGAGCAAGGTAACCGTGCCCTCGATGTTTTAACTCTAAAGTGGCTGGTCGGATTGAATGGCACAGCGGAAGCTATAACCTGGGACGTGCCGTTTTCTGACCGGCACTTCTTGCCACCGCCTTACGGTACTTGCGGAGAGCAATGGGCCTTCACCATACCCAGAGCCTCTAAGCACCCGATGTGTACCTGTCTCGGGGCCGGTGGGATTTTCAACCGGTGAATGACGGTAATAATCTTTGTCGTACCAGTCATTGACCCAGTCCACCGCATTTCCTGACAGATTGTAAATTCCCAAGGGGTTGGGCGCGTAACTATCGACCGCAAACGTGAGGTCTGTATTACGCGCTGGGCCCCCAAAATTGCGGCCATAGTTCAAACTTCCATTATCAGTAGGGTACGCCACATATTGACCCCGATTGCGCGCTGCATACTCCCATTGGGCTTCTGTGGGCAGATCCACCGCGTAGCCACTGAGCTCCCCCAGCCAACTGCAGTAGTCCTTGGCTTCTTGCCAGCTTTTAGTTGGCGCAGGCAAGTTGGGCGCGAAGAGAACTTCTTTAAGTTCTTCTCGGTCGCGATTTTCTTTATTCAACAAGGGTTTGCCTTCAGCAATAAAGAACACATCAAAATCTCCCAGCATCGTCTGGTATTTTGATAGAGAGTAGCTGCTCAGCTTAACGGGATGAACGAAGTCATCATCACCGTCCATGCTAATTCTACCCATGCGTTCAGGCTCAACCCCGCATGGCCAGTCGCACATGTTGGCGGGGTCATCGTCGTACGGCCAACCAAAATCCCCCATCTGGAATTCGCCGCCTTCGACAAAGACCATATTGTCCAGCGATCGCACGACGGTATTGAGCACTTTGCCGCGAAAATCGGCAGAGAGTTTCGGGTATTTCTGC
>NZ_DIHC01000036.1:0-197 GCF_002419965.1 Pseudomonas sp. UBA5706 | reverse complement strand
AAATTCAGGAAAGCTAGATACCAACGCTGTTATGTAAGGTTTATAACTGCTGTTTCGAGCGACCGATGTGGGGACATATTTTGATAACATTATTTCTGTTCGGCACGCACCATGCTGAGCGGTCATGAGCAAGATGTATTCAATCGTTAAATTGACAACTTGCTATATTCAACATGGGAGCGCTGATTGACTTGGAC
>NZ_DIHC01000017.1 GCF_002419965.1 Pseudomonas sp. UBA5706 | reverse complement strand
CGATGCGTCGGAGAGTTCGTAGCGCTTTGCCATACGGGCCTCCAGCCAATCATGGCGGCAATTCTACCCTGCCGACTTTTCGTACAAAACCTAGAGAGTTCGACTACCCTATGCCTGACACTGCGAAATCTTCAGCTGACGCACTACGCCTGAAATTCGAAAGGAAGATTATTTTGAACAAGATGCAGCCAGCCTGTGAGACGCTGGTCTCACAGGCTCATGGGTGAATTATTTCGAAAACGGCACACTAGGCCGCCTGATGACTTTTGGGGAACGAATGCGCGATGTTATCGAACACCATGACGCTGGGGACGGGACTGCCCGCTGAGACTTGATGTTTAATGCAGTTATACGTTCGCGCTTTATACCTATAAATTTATAAACAGCGGTACTTTTGTCCGAGATACATCTTGACTAAGTTCAACTAGAGCAAAAGACAGCGAGTGGGCTCCCTCAGCACAAACCGGGAAACTGAAAATTCCCACTTAAAACAAAAACGAGTACGCCGCTGAGCAGCGTGACGCTCCAGCGTTGTGCATTGGCGCGGTAAAACTGCGTGTCCGCAACAGCATGGGTTGACCCCACATCGTCGTTGCGAACAAACGCTCCTGTCGGCATCTCAAATCTTAATACGCCAGAGACCCGCTCATTGTGAGCGGGGCGTTGAGCACTGCAAATCTGAAGTGGGTTCTGGGACGTATCACCTCTAATCAGGTAATGGGCGCAGGATTGAACAACGTGATGTCGTTGTGCAAACGATAGTGCTCGGTCCAGGTTTTCTTCTTGCCGCTGGCAACATCCAGATAGAAATGGAACAGCTCCCAACCCAGTTCCTCGATGCTGGCGCGGCCGGTTGCAATGCGCCCTGCGTCAATATCGATGAGGTCCGGCCAGCGGTGCGCCAGTTCGGTCCGAGTGGAAACCTTCACCACTGGGGACATTGCCAACCCGTAAGGGGTGCCGCGGCCCGTGGTGAATACATGCAGGTTCATCCCGGCGGCCAGTTGCAGCGTGCCACAGACAAAGTCGCTGGCCGGGGTCGCGCAGAAGATCAATCCTTTGCGGTTGACGCGCTCGCCAGGGCCCAACACCCCGTTGATTGCGCTGTTGCCCGACTTGACGATCGATCCCAGGGACTTCTCGACAATGTTCGACAACCCGCCCTTCTTGTTACCCGGCGTGGTGTTGGCGCTGCGGTCGGCTTCGCCTTTGGCCAGGTAGCGGTCGTACCAGTCCATCTCGCGCACCAGCTCCTCGGCCACTTGCGTAGTTTCGGCGCGGGACGTCAATAGATAGATCGCATCACGCACCTCGGTGACCTCGGAGAACATCACCGTAGCACCTGCGCGCAGCAGCAGGTCCGAGGCATAACCCAAAGCAGGGTTGGCAGTGATGCCGGAGAACGCATCGCTGCCGCCGCACTGCATGCCCAGGATCAGCTCGGAGGCCGGCACGGTTTCGCGACGACGCTGATCGAGCTTCTTCAGGCGGGATTCGGCCAGCTCCATGATCTGCTCAATCATTTCGTTAAAACCGTGTTTGGAATCCTGCAGACGATACATCCACTGGTCGCTCAGATCGACCGACGGATCGTTCGGGTGCATGACTTGTTCGGCCTGCAGTTTTTCACAGCCCAAGCCAATCACCAACGCCTCGCCACCCAGGTTCGGGTTGCGCGCCAGATTGCGCACGGTACGGATCGGGATGTACGCGTCCTTGGCGGTGATCGCCACGCCGCAGCCGTAAGTGTGAGTGATCGCCACCACATCATCGACGTTGGGGTAGTTGGGCAGCAGTTCTTCGCGAATCCGTTTGACCGCAAAATCCAGCACGCCGGTGACACATTGCACGGTGGTGGTGATGCCCAGGATGTTGCGCGTGCCGACCGTGCCATCGGCGTTGCGGTAGCCCTGGAAGGTGAAGCCCTCCAACGGCTCGCCCCTGACCGGCACTTCGGTGGACAGCGGCAGGCTGTCCAGCGGCGGCGCGCTCGGCATGCGCAGTTGATCCTCCTTGACCCAACTGCCGCGAGCAATCGGCTGCAGGGCATAACCGATGGTTTGCCCGTAGCGAATTACCGCCCCACCTTCGGGGATGTCCACTGTATTGACCTTGTGGCTCTGCGGCACGTTATCGATGGTCACCAGACCATTGTCGAACTCTGTTCCCGCCGGTACGCCCTGGTCATTGACCACGACGACAACGTTATCGCGCTCATGCAGGCGAATGTAACGTGGCGAGTCGGCATGTTGAATCAAGTCCATCACGGTTTTCCTCAGATTTTCGCTTGGGAAAGCTTGCTGGCTTCGCTGGCCGGCAAATCACCCTGCTTGGGGGTGTCCTTCAATTCCACTCGTTTGATCTCGCCCACGATGAAGATGTAGCTGATCACTGCCACCAAGGCGTTGGCGCCGACGAACACCAGCGCCCATTTGAACGAGCCGGTGGTGTTGATGATGTAGCCGATCACGATGGGGGTGGTGATCGAAGCGATATTACCGAACATGTTGAACAGCGCGCCGGACAGCCCTGCGATTTGCTTGGGCGAAGCGTCGGACATCACCGCCCAACCCAGCGCACCCACGCCCTTGCCGAAAAAAGCCAGGGCCATGAAGCCCACCACGATCCATTCGATGTCGACATAGTTACAGGTCACGATCGAGGTCGATAGCAACAGGCCACCGATGATCGGCGCCTTGCGCGAGAACGTCAGGGAGTTGCCACGACGCAGCAGCCAGTCGGAGATTATTCCGCCGAGTACACCGCCGATGAAACCGCAAATCGCCGGTAGCGAGGCGATGAAACCGGCCTTGAGGATAGTCATGCCGCGCTCCTGCACCAGGTACACCGGGAACCAGGTCAGGAAGAAGTAGGTGATGCCGTTGATGCAATACTGGGCCAGGTAGATGCCCAGCATCATGCGGTTGGTCAGCAACTGGCGGACGTAGTCCCATTTCGGGCCACCACGCTTGCCTTTACCGTCCTGATCCATATCGATCATGCCACCGTTGTTGGCGATGTGATCGAGTTCAGCCTGGTTGATCATCGGATGGTTGCGAGGGCTGTGGATAATCTTCAGCCAGACCAGCGAGAACACTACCCCAACGCCGCCCATGATCATGAACACATGCTGCCAGCCAAACGTGAAGACGATCCAGCCCATGATCGGAGCGAACAAAACCGTGGCGAAGTATTGCGCTGAGTTGAAGATCGCCGAAGCGGTGCCACGCTCAGGGGTTGGAAACCAGGCCGCGACGATGCGCGCGTTGCCGGGGAAGGACGGCGCTTCGGCCAGGCCCACCAAAAAGCGCAGCATGAACAGCGCAACGATGGCAGTGGAGAGGCCGAACTCACCGACATAGCCTTGCAGCACGGTGAACAGCGACCAGGTGAAGATGCTCAGTGCGTAGACTTTCTTTGAGCCAAAGCGATCGAGCAGCCAGCCGCCAGGGATCTGACCGGCGACGTAGGCCCAACCGAAAGCGGAGAAGATGTACCCGAGGGTGACGGCGTCGATGCCGAGGCTCTTTTGCAGGCTGGAGCCTGCGATGGCGATGGTTGCACGGTCGGCGTAGTTGATCGTGGTCACCAGAAACAGCATGAGCAGGATCAAATAGCGGACGTGAGTCGGCTTGGTCTTTTGCATATTCGAAAACTCCCACTAATTATTTTTTTGCGCGGGTTAAACGATTTTTTATGTGTGTGTGTGTGTGCTGCTCGCCTCTGTCCCTGAATCCAGATGCGATTCAAGCGTCGCTTCACAGGTGTAGCCAGGCTGTTACGGTGACACCTTGGGTAAAACTCACGCATGGCGTTGCTGCCAGCGTGACGGGTTAAAACAAAACAGTGATGCCGGGCCAGACACTGAAACAAGGCTCGCCCATGGAAAAAAACCGCTGATTTCTCAGCGGCTTTGCGGCAGTTCGGCGATTACTGCTGGCCTTGCTTGTCCATCAGCGCAGCCAGCATGTCGACCTCTTCGGCCGTCAGGTCGGTCAATGGCGCCCGAACCGGGCCTGCATCGTAGCCAGCGATTTTCGCGCCCGCCTTGACGATGCTGACGGCGTAGCCGGCCTTGCGGTTACGGATGTCCAGGTAAGGAAGGAAGAAGTCGTCGATCAGCTTGCCAACGGTCTGGTGATCGTCTTTGGCGATGGCATGGTAGAAGTCCATTGCCAGCTTCGGTACGAAGTTGAACACCGCCGAGGAGTAAACCGGCACGCCGAGCGCCTTGTAGGCTGCGGCATAGACTTCAGCGGTCGGCAGACCGCCAAGGTAGGAGAAGCGATCACCCAGGCGGCGACGGATCGAAACCATCAGTTCGATATCGCCCAGGCCGTCCTTATAACCGATCAGGTTAGGGCAACGCTCGGCCAGACGCTCCAGCAGTACCGGGGTCAGGCGGCAGACGTTACGGTTGTAGACGACTACGCCGATCTTTACCGATTTGCACACCGCTTCAACGTGGGCGGCAACGCCGTCCTGGCTGGCTTCGGTCAGGTAATGCGGCAGCAGCAGCAGGCCTTTGGCACCCAGGCGCTCGGCTTCCTGGGCCATCTCGATGGCCTGGCGAGTAGGACCACCGACGCCCGCCAGGATCGGCACGCTATGTTCGCAGGTATCGACGGCAGTCTTGATGATTTCGGAGTATTCGCGGCCGGTCAGGGAGAAGAACTCACCGGTACCGCCCGCGGCGAACAGTGCAGAGGCGCCATACGGTGCCAGCCACTCCAGACGTTTGATGTAGCCGGCGCGGTGAAAGTCGCCCTGGGCGTTGAAATCGGTGACCGGGAAAGAAAGCAGACCGTGGGAGAGGATGGACTTCAGTTCTTGTGGATTCATTATTCGAACACCCTGGGAAGCTAATTGTTTGAAGGGATCACCAGACTGCGCTGATGTCGTAAGTCATCGTACAACTAGGAATCACATCTCTCAATAGGGCCGTGGAATTATTTATCCGGTAGCGGCATGAGAAGGTTGGAGGGAGGATTGTGATGACTTCGCTCAAGGGAGAGGCTTGTGAGAGTGCCCAACGGGCATCGGAGCATCGCTTGCCGGGAACCGACCGTGAACCCATGGACCCCGGTGTGTCAGGCACGACGGACCACCAGCTTTTCCGCGAGCCTTCTGCGACAGTCCAGCTTGCCAGCGGCACCAATGGCAAGGTCATAACGCTGGCAAGCCGGACTTCTACAGGTATCGATGTTACACAGCGATCAGCAAAAGCCCTCAAGCTCGCTGCGATTGCGCCTCTTCGTGAGCATGGCGCAGTCGCTCGCGGCTGTTGGTCAAGTGCAGGCGCATGGCGGCCCGGGCGGCGTCGGAGTCCTGGCGGGCAATGGCGTCGTAGATTTCTTCGTGCTCGCGGCTCAGGCGGTTCATGTAGTGCTGATGATCGTCGTGCGCCAGCCGGGCGGAATTCAGCCGCGTGCGCGGGATGATGCTGGTGCCCAGGTGATTCATGATGTCGGTGAAGTAGCGGTTGCCGGTGGACAGCGCAATGGCCATGTGGAACTGGAAATCCGCGCCCACGGCATCACTGGCGTGAGATGCGCTCTCATTGAGCGCGTCGAGGGCGGCACGCATGTCAGCCAGTTGCTCGGGCGAGCGGCGCTGTGCCGCCAGACCGGCGGATTCGACCTCAAGGCTGATGCGCAGCTCCAGAATCGCCAGCACATCACGCAAGGTCACGATGGTCGCCGGATCGATGCGAAATCCGCTCGGACTTGGCGTATCCAGGACGAAGGTGCCGATGCCATGCCGCGTCTCGACCAAGCCGGAGGCCTGCAGCCGCGAAATGGCTTCACGGACCACCGTGCGGCTTACACCCTGCTCTTCCATGATCGCCGACTCGGTAGGCAACTTATCGCCGCGCTTGAGTTGGCCGCTGCGAATGCGCTCGGAAAGCTCGGTTACCAGTTCCTGCGCGAGGCTGCGGTGCTTTCTGCGTGCACGAGGCGGAGCACTCTGATTTTCCATATCCAACAGGCATCTCTAATACGGTGAAAGGGGCAATCATAGCTCACGCGAGTTGTACGATCACATAACAAACCCGGCAAGTTAGTCGGTTTTTGCGGCATGTTGCACAGTTCAATCGCAAATCACCGCCTCCGGGTGCGGCTGTTCCTTCAGCTGGCCTGCGTCGATGCGCAGATGACGGCGATGAAAACGCTTGAGACTGCTGCGATGGCCGATGCTGAGGAGGGTCACACCCGGCAGCTCATCGAGCAAAGCCTGGTACAACACTGCCTCATCTTCCTCGTCCATCGCCGAGGTGGCTTCGTCCAGATACAACCAATCCGGCGCGAACAACAGCGCTCGGGCAAACGCCACACGTTGCTGCTCGCCCGGAGACAACATGCGTTGCCAGTGATTGCTTTCGTCAAGGCGCGACACCAAATGCCCTAAACGGCAGGTCTCCAGCACCTGAGCGAAGCGCTCGGCCGGGTATGCCTCGGGCGCTTGTGGATAACTCAAGGCTTCGCGCAGCGTGCCGATGGGCAAATAGGGCTTCTGCGGCAGGAAGAACGCGCGCTTGGCCGGCAACTTCAGCGCACCGTGCCCCTCGGTCCACAACCCGCCCATCGCTCGTAATAACGTACTCTTGCCGCTGCCGGATCGCCCGCTGAGCATGACTTTCTCGCCCGCGGTGATGTCGATGCTGGCATTGTTCAACAACTGACGGCCGCCATTAAGTGACAGCTCCAGACCCTGCACATGCAGCGCATCGCTTTCATGGCTGACCTTGATCGCCGGCACGCGTACCTCGTTCTCGTCCATCGCCTGGCGGAAGCTGAGCAGACGATCACAGGTCGCACGCCAGGATGCCAGTTGGGTATACGCATCGATGAACCAGCTGAAGTTCTCCTGCACATTGCCAAACGCCGAATTGATCTGCATCAGCTCGCCCAGTTCGATCTTGCCGGCGAAGTAACGCGGTGCGGCGACGACGAAGGCAAAGACGATGGCGATCTGTGAGTAGCCTGCTGTGAAGAATGTCAGGCGCTTCTGCACTTTCATGATGGTCCAGAAGTTACTCCAGACCCTGCCGAAACGAGCGCTCAGCCGCTGGTTCTCGTTGGCTTCACCGTCGGACAACGCAATGCTTTCGGCATTTTCGCGAACCCGCACCAGCGAAAAACGCATGTCGGCTTCGTAACGCTGTTGCTGGTTGCTGAGCGGGATCAGGCGCTTGCCGATCAGGTGCGTGAGCCAGCTGCCCAGGGCTGCATACAGCAGCGCGGCCCAGAACATGTAGCCGGGGATGGTAATGCCGTACAGTTCGATGCTGCCGGACACGCCCCACAGAATCACCGAGAACGACACCAGGCTGACCACTGTGCGCAACAGGCCTAGGCTCAGGCTAAGCGTGTCGGAGGTAAAATTATTGAGGTCTTCGGACAGCCGCTGGTCGGGGTTATCCGTGTAACCGCCCTGCTCCAGTCGGTAATAGTTCTTGTGCGCCAGCCACTTGGTGAAATGCTTTTCGGTGAGCCAGCGACGCCAGCGGATGGTCAGCATTTGCGTGAGGTAGAGGCGATAGACAGCGCCGAGGATAGCGATGGCGGCGATCCCGCAGAAATACAGGATCAAGTGGGTGAAGGCGCCCAGATCCTTGTTTTGCAAAGCGTTGTAGAAATCCCGGTACCAGCTGTTGACCAGCACGGAGATGAATACGCTGAACAGCGACAACGCGATCACAGCCACCAGCAGGACCCAGGCCATCGCTTTTTCTTCGCTGCGCCAATAGGGAGTGACCAGCTTCCAGACCCGGGAGAAAAAGCTTCCGGTCACAGCGTCATTGACCCTGGATTCATCGATATCAACATTCATGGTGAAGGCTCGGCGACAGGCATTTAATGGCGTTGGCCCCAATGTGCCAGACGCCACACACGGTCTTCCATGAAGAAATCTTTATGTGGCGATCCTGCCTAACGACGGACCGGTCGCTTTTGCAATTTGCGTTGAAGCGTCCTGCGATGCATCCCTAACGCCCGCGCCGTAGCCGAAATATTGCCTTCGTGCTCGGTCAGCACCCGTTGAATATGTTCCCACTGCAAGCGGTCCACGGACATCGGGTTTTCCGGCACCAGGGTGTCCAGGTCGGCGTGCTCGGACAGCAGCGCAGCCAGCACATCGTCAGCGTCGGCCGGCTTGCACAGGTAGTTGCAGGCGCCGCGCTTGATGGCTTCGACAGCGGTGGCGATGCTCGAGTAACCGGTCAGTATCAGGACACGCATTTCCGGGTCCAGTTCCAGCAGCTTGGGCAGCAGCACCAGACCGGAGTCGCCTTCCATTTTAAGATCGAGCGCGGCGTAGTCGGGGAGATCCTCCTGGGCCAGCTTCAAGCCTTCCTCGGCGGAGCCGGCGGTGCTGACGCGAAAGCCACGGCGGGCCATGGCACGAGCCATTACGCGTGTGAAGGTGGCATCGTCATCCACCAGCAACAGGTGCGGCAGCTCTTCGCCTTCGACCTGGATCTCATCAGTCATGTTTCATCTCCTGGTGCGTTACGGGGCAGGCGCAGTTCGGTGAGCGTACCGCCTTCCTCGTGAGGATAGAGTCTTACCGAGCCGCCTGCGCGGGTTACGCTAGCCTTGCTCAGAAACAGGCCCAGGCCGAAGCCTTTGCCCTTGGTGGTAAAGAACGGTTTGCCGATCTGTTCGGCCACGGCCAGCGGCACGCCCGCGCCATGATCGCGGATGGTGATGCTGATCTCCACGGGGCTCCAGTCCAGATTGACTTCAAGACCTTCCGGGCAGGCGTCAGCGGCATTGTTCAGCAAGTTCAGCAGGGCCTGGGTCAGATCGGGTGGCGGCGCGACCATCGGTACGTCGCCCTGCCCCAGACGTTGAAAGCGGTAACTGGCTTCGGGGCGCATCAGGTGCCAACGATTGAGCGCCTGATCGAGCCAGCGGGTAACGGTCTGCTGTTGCACCGCCAGCCGCCGGTTGGCCTCGGCAGCGCGGACCAGCTGTTGCAAGGTTTCCTTGCACAGTTTGACCTGATCCTGGAGCACCGACAGGTCGTCCTGCAGCGCTGGGTCTTTGTGATCCTGCTGCATCTCCTTGAGCAACACGCTCATGGTCGCCAGCGGCGTGCCCAACTCGTGGGCGGCGCCGGCGGCTTCGGTGGCCACGGCCAGCAATTGCTGATCGCGCGCGCCCTCTTCCCGGCGCAAGGCGCGCATCTGCTCCTGACGGCGCAACTCCTCGGCCATGCGCGCGGCGAAGAAGGTAATCACTCCGGCGGCCAGCGCGAAACTCAGCCACATCCCGTAGATCTGCATCTTCTCGCGGGCAATGGCAAAAGGTTCAAGTGGATAGAAATTGGCCAGCATCAGGGTGTACAGCGCCAACGCAATGCCCGATAGAATCAGGGAAAACCGCCAAGGAAGGGTCACAGCGGCGATGGTAAGCGGCACCAGGTAATAGGAGACGAACGGGTTGGTCGAGCCGCCCGAGAAATACAGCAGCGCACTGTGGATAAACAGGTCAAACGCCAGTTGCACGGCATATTCAAGCTCGGTTACCGGCCAAGACGTGCGCAGCCTGATCGCCGTCAGCAGGCAGACGATGGCAGAAAAACCCAGGGTGACGTCCAGTTGCAGCCAAGGCAGCGGCAGCAGGTTGAACAGATAGGCGAAACCGACCGAGCCGGCTTGGGCACCTAGCACCAGAATGCGGACGAATGTCAATCGCCAGAGGTTCTGACGGGTGGCAGAGAGTAATTGTACGGGGGCGAGCATGAGCTCTCCTGATGAGCGCTCCAGGCGGATCGCAGCGAGTATAACCAATGCGACGCGGCTTTCCGTCAAACAGCATCAAAGTGCGTCAAAGCGCCACAGCGGTGCCGCCGTAGCCGTTCGGCCTGCCGGCGGCAGCGATCTCAGCGGCACCACTGCCGACAAGCCGTGCGGCTACCGGCGCCTCAGCCTGGACCGGCGAGGTCAATTCGTCACCGGAACAAGTTCCCCGGATCACAGTCTGATGGGCATCGTCCGGCATGCTTCGTGGAGGCAGCCTGGACGGCTCGCCAAACAAGGAGTTTTACATGTTCAGCCTTCGCCCCACCGCTACCCTGTTCACCCTGGGCGCCGTCGCTCTGGCCAGCGCTCCCGTTATGGCCGAAGAGGTTCATTACAATCAGGTGTCCGTGCGCGCCGAGGTCAATCAGGAGGTCCAGCGCGACCTGATGAACGTGACCGTGTACACCGAATCGCAGGATACCGACCCTGCAAAATTGGCCGCCGGGGTCACGCAAACCCTCAATAAGGCACTCGGCCAGGCACGGCAGGTCAAGGAAGTGACCATTCGCCAAGGCAGCCGCAACAGCTACCCGATCTACGACGACAAGGGCCAGAAGATCACCGGTTGGCGTGAGCGCGCCGAACTGCGCCTGGAAAGCCCGGATTTCGCCGCGTTGTCGAAACTGACCGGCGAATTGCTAGGCAGCGACATGAAAATGGGCGGCATGGACTTCTCTATCTCCAACCCGGCACGCAAGGCCAGTGAAGACACCTTGCTCAAAGACGCCGTGAACGCGTTCAAGGCCCGCGCACAACTGGTGACCGAGGCACTGGGTGGCAACGGCTATAAACTGGTCAACCTCAACCTCAATACATCCGGCTACCCGCAGCCTTACCTGCGTGCGCCGGTCATGATGATGAAAGCCGCCCGTGCCGATGCCGCGCCCACGCCTGACGTCGAGGCCGGTACCAGCCAGGTCAGCGTCACCGCCGACGGCGTGATCGAAGTCGCCATTCCCTGATTCGCCCAGCGGCAGCCCGTGGCTGCCGCTGTTTCCGCCTTAAGCTTCGCCTCTTTCCCTTGCTCCCTTCTAACACCTTCCCCAGCACGCTGAAGCCTCGTCCTACGCTCTGCACCGATCCTTCCGATTTGAAAAAAACTCCCGCGCCCTAAAATCGACTTCGCGACATCCATGATCGCTTGCGCACGGAACGCGCCAGCCTCGACACCGGGGCAAGGCCAAGCGCAACACACCTATCTCAAGGAAGAATCGACCCATGAATTTCAAACCAACACCGCGTTTCCTGGCCGGTAGCGAGGACTCTCACGCCCATACACACCAGAGCATCGAATGGGTGCTTGAAGAGCTGGGTTTCCATGATGGCGAGAGGGACGCCATCTACTTTGGCAACTGGCTGCGTGACTACTCCCAGGTCATCGACCCCAAGCTGGTGCGCGCACCAGGCATGCCCAGACAGTTTCCGGCCGTTCTATCGCGCCATGCCTGGACCGCGCTGGTCGATATTCTCAGCGTGAAGAAATTTCAGGAGTTGCGCGCGGCTTACCCAAGGCACATGAAAGTGACGCCAGCAAAGCTCGGTATCTACCTACCGTTCGAACATATCGATAACCCGCTGGTAACCGACCCGCCCTTCCCCGATCCGAAAGTGCGCGATCCGGGCTTCCGCCCTTGGGTCCTGCAAGGCAATCCTCTGCTCGAAGCCGATCCCGATACATCGATCAAGCGCTACATTGCAGGCTCCGTCGAGTACATCAAGCATGAGCTGCGCGTCGCCATGCGCGGCAAGCGCTCGCTCAGGGGGCTGCGCGCCTTTGGCGCAGCGCTGCATGTGATCGAGGATCTGTTCGCCCACTCCAACTTCGCCGAACTCAGCCTGATCAAGGCCGGTCATGAACAGGTGTTGCCCTGGACGACGCCGACGGACGCCAAATGGAAGTTGCCGCTGGTGACCGGGACCTTCGGCGCGAGCGACGTCATCGCGAGTCTGGCCGAACCGCTGGGCAAGATTCTTTATTCCACCGAAGACCTCGAGTTCGAACTCACCCGCGTCGAGTACCGATCAGAACGAGACAAGGTCATGCTGATCCTGCTCAGCGAACACCCTGATCAGGATTACTACCGCGCCTTCAATTCATTGCTGTCGGCGCGGGATCAGTTGGTGAGCCTGGCACAAAAAGCAGGTATCGATACGGTCAGGTTCTACCGCTGGGTGATCTCAAGTCCGGCCAGCATCTTGCTGAACGCCTATAACACTGCTGCCCAGGGTGTGTTGTCCTGGATTGGCGACAGCATTGCCGATGTACAGACTGCACTGGGGCACGACCCGAACGTCGATGCCGGAACCGAGCCGACGCATTCACAACTGTCCAAGGACCACGCCGAGCATCCCCTGCACGATCTCGCCGCCCGGCTTGCCGGTGAAGCCGTGCGCCGGGTTGCGCAGTCCATGATCGACTATTGGGACGGCAAGCCCGATGCCGATCCGATCGCCGTGGCATCGTCGTTCTTCAGCCATCCAGAAGACGTTCAATGGCAGGATCGACTTGTCCGCGCATGGGCAGCTGCCAATCCGGAAAAGGTGCTGCGGGCGCAGTCCAAATCCGATCTCGATGAAGTGCACAGAAAAGCGGTCAGTGAACTCGAGCAGATTCATCGCCAACTGACCGAGAACAGCGAGAAGTTCCTGGACTACCTGTTCAACAGCCAGGACGCGCTTCCATCGGGTCTCAAGGGCTTCGCCGATCAAGCGTTCATGAACCTCGTTTCCAGCACCGGTTGGGGCCAGAAACTGCTGAATCTGGCGAAGGGCTGAGGTGCTTGATGAATATATCGATCGATACCCGCATGGCCGACCACAACGACGAACCGACACCGCTGGGCAGCACTCAAGACATAGCACTGAGTGGATTTCGCAGCACCTTTGCCTTCAACCAGTTCATCCAGGCCGCCAAGCGCGGCGATCCGGCCGGGTTCGCCCTGGCAATGGTGCCGATATTCGGCTACGACCTGCCGCCCAAAGTGTACGACGCGCTGCGCGAAGAAGCACTGGCCGGGGCTGTAGAAAACCCACCCATCGAGCTGCTCAGCGACGGTGTTTACCCCATCGAATACGACACTGCGGACCGCATCATCCGCTTGCATGCAGGGCTGCTTGACCGGGTCATTGACGACCCGACGCACACCTGGGAACTGGTGGCCGCTCTGCTGCACGCGTTTGGCAGCCATCTGGAAAATATCCTGCGCAACGATCTGGTCCCGGCGCTCTCTGATGCAACCGTTAATGTGACCCCCGACGGGTCAGGGAAAGACCGACCGTCTTATGGGGTCGCCATGGCGCAGATATCCCCGCCCCGTCGCGATGACTTTCGAGTGGGTAACTACACCACCGCCGATGGCCAAACGGGCGCAATCCGAACGTCTTTCAATGCGGCGATCAAACGTATTTCAAACCCCGGGTTCGAGCATGAACGACCGCTCCCCGATAGCGCCAGGCAAGCACGGTTCTCGGCCGGCGCTGGCAGCACTCACCATTTCACCCATGAATCGATCGAACGTGAACTGAAAGACCTGGGCCTCTCGGAAAGGGAGACGCAGGCGATCAACTTTGGCAACTGGTTGCGTGATTATTCGCAACTGGTCGACCCTGCCCTGACCCGCCCGAAAGGTGCGCCGAAAAACTTCCCAAGGCTTGTGGGGCGCAAGGCGATGACCGCCATGGTCGATGTACTGGCGGTGCGCAAATTCGCTGACGTGCGCAAGGACAATCCGCAGGCCTTTACCGTGACCCCGGAGAACCTGGGCGTCTACCGGCCCAGCGAGCACATCGACAATCCGAAAGTGGAGGCAGCCTCCTGCGATCCCACGCTTCTCGATCCTGACTTCGAGCCGTGGGTTTTCCTGGGCGACGAGTTACTGGAGGTGGATTTCGACAGCTCCATGAAGCGCTACATCCATCGCAGCGAAGCGGTGATGTGCGACGACCTGGAAGCGGCCATGGCGCTGGGCCGGACCGATGAAGGGCTGCGTCGGTTCGGCTCTGCCCTGCACATGCTCGAGGACTTCTATGCTCATTCCAATTACGCCGAATTGAGCCTCATCAAGCACGGTTACCAGGTGTTGCCATGGACTGCTCCGACCCATTGCTTCAACACGCTGCCAGTGGTGACCGGCACGTTCGGCTCCGGTGACGCATTCGCCAGCCTCGCATCCGGCTTTGCCCATCTGCTCAAGCCGACGATTGACTGGCGGTTCATGCCGACCGAAGCGGGATATCGCTCGGACACCGAAAAGATGATGCTCATCTTGCTCAAGGAGGCCGGTCTGCGAAAGCCGTATTCGGCATTCAACACCTACCTCAGCGTGCGCGACCAATATGCGCAGCTTCCAGCGAGCGAATGGATACAGTTCTATCTTTGGATCACCTCGACCCCGGCACGCCTGGTAGGCAGTGCCTTTGGCTCGATGTTCAATTCGGTGATCACGTTGATCAGTAGCAGAATCGACGACATCCAGACACACTTGGGCGCCGACCCCCATCTGGACGCCTCCATCGACCCCACCCATTCGCAACTGGCCAAGGATCACGGCGATCATCCGCTTCACGAATTGGCAGCGCACCTGGCCCGGATTGCCGCACATCAATTGACACAGGCGATGCTGCAACGCTGGGACCACGGACCCGACGCACCGAACCCGGTCATCGTGGCGTCTTCTTGTTTCATCCACCCCAACGACGCCTACAATCAGTTCGATACCTACGTAAAAAACTGGGCGCGGGCTAACCCGCACCAGATTCGGCGGGCGGCGTCGAAGTTCGAGATGGAGCACATTCATGAAGGCATCGAGCGCGCAGCGCAACGTTCCTTCGAACAATTGAAAAGAGAGGGGCAATCGACCCTCGATTACCTGGCTGAACACTTCATCGCGTTTTTCAAAAGATTTTGACGGGACTGCGCGGGTGGAGCGTCAGCGGTAGCGCCTGACGCTCCACCCGCCGTGTTGCGTTCTGAAAGCTGATCAAATCGATCTAATGGTTTTCTTGTCGGCGCGTTTAACCCTGCGGCATTCTGCGCGGTCTATTGTCACTCAATAATTCCAGGCATGAATGCCGCACTTGTATGAGGTTCACATGGAGAAAACCTTCAAACCCCTGCTCTTGGCTGCTGCGATGGCAATGTGTGCGCCATCGGTGCAGGCCGCCAGCACCCTGGTGTATTGCTCCGAAGCCAGCCCCGCAGGCTTCGATCCCAGCCAGTACACCAGCGGCACCGAGTTCGATGCATCAGCCGAAACCGTATTCAACCGCCTGACCCAGTTCAAGCGCGGCGGCACTGAAGTGGAACCGGGGCTGGCGACCCAATGGGAGGTTTCCGAAGACGGCCTGACTTATACGTTCCATTTGCGCCAAGGCGTGAAGTTTCACACCACCGACTACTTCAAGCCCTCACGCGAATTCAACGCTGACGACGTGCTGTTTACCTTCAACCGCCTGCTCAACGCCGACGATCCGTTTCGCAAAGCCTACCCGTCCGAGTCGCCGTACTTCACCGACATGGACATGAACAAAACCATCAAGCAGGTGGAGAAGGTTGACCAGCAGACCGTCAGGTTTCACCTGAACAACATCGACGCTGCGTTCATCCAGAACCTGGCCATGAGTTTCGCCTCGATTCAGTCCGCCGAATACGCCGCGCAACTGCTAAAGGAAGGCAAGGCCGAAGAGATCAATCAAAAGCCCATTGGAACCGGCCCGTTCGTGTTCAAGCGTTATCAGAAAGACGCACAGATCCGCTTTGTCGGCAACCAGGACTACTGGAAACCGGAGGATGTGAAGCTCGACAACCTGATCTTCTCGATCAATACCGACGCCGCCACCCGCTTGCAGAAACTCAAGGCCAACGAGTGTCAGATCAGCGGCTATCCACGACCGGAAGACATCGCCGAAGCACAGAAAGATCCGAACCTGAAGGTGTTGAGTCAGGCTGGCTTCAACCTGGGCTTTCTGGCCTACAACGTGACCCACCCGCCGCTTGATCAGCTCAAGGTGCGTCAGGCGCTGGACATGGCCATCGACAAGCCGGCAATTATCAAGGCGGTCTACCAGGGCGCAGGTCAACTCGCACAAAACGCCTTGCCACCTGCGCAATGGGGCTACGACCCAAACATCAAGGACGCACCTTATGACCCCGTAAAGGCCAGACAACTGCTCAAGGAAGCTGGCGTAGCGCCGGGCACGCAGATCAACCTGTGGGCGATGACCGTACAGCGCGCCTCCAACCCGAATGCGCGGATGTCCGCACAGATGATCCAGTCCGACTGGGCGAAGATCGGCATCAAGGCCAACATCGTCAGCTACGAATGGGGCGAGTACATCAAGCGCGCCAAAGCTGGCGAGCACGATGTGATGATCTATGGTTGGACAGGGGACAACGGGGATCCGGACAACTGGCTCGGCGTGCTCTACAGCTGCGCGGCGGTAAAGGGCAGCAACTACGCGAAATGGTGCAACCCGGCATACGACAAGCTGGTCACCCAGGCCAAGCTGACCAGCAACCGCGATGAGCGGATCAAGTTGTATCAGCAGGCGCAGAACATCCTGAAAAACGACGTGCCGATCACCCCGATTGCCAACTCCAAGGTGTTTCAGCCAATGCGCAACGAGGTGCAGGATTTCAAACTCAGCCCGTTCGGGCTCACGCCCTTTTATGGCGTGAGCGTGGCCAAATAACATCATCGACCAGCAATCGCAAGGTAACACTTACGATACAAACGGGTGCATTCGCCACGTGGCGACGCACCTTAAAAGCGCAACAAAGATACCGATATGCGACACGCAAACGTTCAACAGCGTCAATAATTATACTTTTGCGACATTCGTGTACGTTCGTGCCACTCTTTGACACCCGATTGGCGCCTGCATCTTGCTTTGGGTATGGCGCCTGCATAAGTATCCGCAGGGCCGACCCATAAGGTCGTACCCTCAACCAAAAAATGACAACAACTGAGGCCACCATGCTCAAAAAAGCGGTCATTCCGTTTCTACTCGGCGCAGGTTTGATCGCCAGCGCTCCCTTCGCTCAAGCAGCATCAAACCTGGTGTTCTGTTCTGAAGGCAGCCCCGCTGGTTTCGACCCAGGTCAATACACCACCGGCACCGACTTCGACGCTTCGGCCGAGACCGTTTTCAACCGTTTGAGCCAGTTCGAACGAGGCGGCACCGCTGTCATTCCAGGCCTGGCCACCAGCTGGGACGTGTCCCCGGACGGCCTGAGCTACACCTTCCACCTGCGTGAAGGTGTCAAGTTCCACACCACGCCCTATTTCAAACCCACCCGTGCCTTCAATGCCGACGACGTGTTATTTACGTTCAACCGCATGATCAACAAGGATGATCCGTTCCGTAAGGCGTACCCGACCGAATTCCCGTACTTCACCGACATGGCGATGGACACCAACATCACCAAGATCGAGAAGATTGACGATCACACGGTCAAGATGACCCTCGGCGTGGTAGACGCAGCGTTCATTCAGAACCTGGCTATGAGCTTCGCTTCGATTCAGTCCGCTGAATACGCCGCCCAGTTGCTCAAGCAAGGCAAGCCGGAAGAAATCAACCAGAAGCCGATCGGTACCGGTCCTTTCGTATTCAAGAGCTACCAGAAAGACTCCAACATCCGTTTCACCGGAAACAAGGATTACTGGAAGCCTGAAGACGTCAAAGTCGACAATCTGATTTTCGCCATCACCACCGACGCTTCGGTTCGCATGCAGAAGCTGAAGAAGAACGAATGCCAGGTCACCGACTACCCGCGTCCTGCCGATCTGGCGCCGTTGAAGGCCGACCCTGCGCTGAAGATGCCTGATCAGGCAGGTTTCAACCTGGGCTACATCGCCTACAACGTGATGCCGAAAATCAAGGGCGACGATAAGCCGAACCCTCTGGCAGACCTGAAAGTACGCCAGGCATTGGATATGGCAGTCGACAAAAAAGCCATCATCGACGCGGTGTATCAGGGCGCGGGCCAGTTGGCTGTCAACGCCATGCCGCCGACTCAGTGGTCTTACGACACCACCATCAAGGACTCGCCATACGATGTCGCCAAAGCCAAGGACCTGCTCAAGCAAGCCGGCGTGAAGGAAGGTACCGAAATTACCCTGTGGGCGATGCCGGTTCAGCGTCCGTATAACCCGAACGCCAAGCTGATGGCCGAGATGCTGCAGAACGACTGGAAGAAGATCGGCATCAACGCCAAGATCGTCTCCTACGAGTGGGGCGAGTACATCAAGCGCGCCAAGGCGGGTGAAAACGGCGCGATGCTGATTGGCTGGAGCGGCGATAACGGCGACCCGGATAACTGGCTGGGCACCCTGTTCGGCTGTGACGCAATGAACGGCAACAACTTTGCCAAGTGGTGTGACAAGCCTTTCGACAAGCTGATCCACGAAGCCAAGGAAACCACCGACCAGGCCAAGCGCACCGAGCTGTACAAACAGGCTCAGCACTTGCTCAAGGACGCGGTTCCGATGACTCCGATTGCCCACTCCACTGTTTATCAGCCAATGCGTAAGGAAGTTCAGGACTTCAAGATCAGCCCATTCGGTCTGAACTCGTTCTATGGCGTGAGCGTCAGCGGTAAGTAATACCTCCATGTGACTTCACGGTCGCGGTACCTTCAGGTATCGCGACTGTGTCGCTATGTGCGTGATTCATAAATGAAAATGCATATCGTTAGATGCGCAACCGCAAGTCTAAGAATTGGCCTACTAACGATATACACTTTTCCTACAAAGTTTTAAGGACTCAGATGTATTTACTGTGCGGTGTGACCGACATACCGTCTTCGGTTCCCGCATCTGATATTTGCCGTTGATCTGTCGGTCGGGTTTTCCGACTGGAAATTCCGTTTGCGCAAACGAATGCCAATGGTGTTTCCGGAGTGCCTCACGCAACAGACGATAAGGATTGTCATGTTTAAACACATCGTGCTGAGTTCAGTATTAACCGCCGGGCTATTGGCTGCAGTTCCGGCAACCCAAGCTGCAACCAAAAGTCTGGTGTTCTGCTCCGAGGGCAGTCCTGCGGGCTTCGACATCGCCCAGTACACGTCCGGCACGGACAACGATGCCGCAGAGCCAATTTACAACCGCCTGGCCGAGTTCGAACGCGGACAGACCAGCGTGGTTCCTGCCTTGGCAACCGGCTGGGACGTTTCCCCGGACGGTCTGAGCTACACCTTCCATTTGCGTGAAGGGGTGAAATTCCACAGCAACACATTTTTCACACCCACTCGCGACTTCAATGCCGATGACGTCCTGTTTACGTTCAACCGGATGCTGCAGAAAGACCATCCATTCCGTGTCGCCTATCCGACCGAATTCCCTTACTTCACCAGCATGGGACTGGACAAGAACATCAAGTCGGTTGAAAAAACCGGGCCAATGACCGTTGTATTTACGCTGAACAAAGTAGACGCCGCGTTTATCCAGAATATCGCAATGAACTTCGCTTCAATTCTCTCCGCGGAATATGCCGCCAAACTGATAGCATCAGGCAATGTTCGCGAGATAAACCAGTCTCCGATTGGTACCGGCCCTTTTGTTTTCCAGCGTTATCAGAAAGATTCGCAGATCCGCTATGTTGCCAATAAACACTTTTGGGACCCGAGTCGGGTAAAGGTTGATCAACTGATATTCGCCATCAATACCGACGCATCGGTGCGTGTGCAGAAACTCAGGAAAAACGAGTGCCAGGTTACCCTCAACCCGCGTCCGGCTGACCTTGCTTCGATCAAGGCGGATAAACAATTGAACGTCATCGAGAAGCCTGGCTTCAATCTTGGCTACATCTCCTACAACGTCCGTCACGCGCCGCTGGACAACCTGCAAGTGCGTCAGGCGCTGGACATGGCAGTCGATAAGAAAGCCATCATCGACGCGGTGTATCAGGGTGCAGGCCAGTTGGCGCAAAACGCCATGCCACCGACCCAATGGTCCTACGACGAAACTGTCAAGGACGCGCCGTACGACCTCGACAAGGCCCGCGAGCTACTGCGTGCCGCCGGCGTCAAGGAAGGCACCGAATTGACGCTGTGGGCAATGCCCGTGCAGCGGCCCTACAACCCCAACGCCAAGCTGATGGCACAGATGCTCCAGGCAGATTGGGCCAAGGTCGGCATCAAGGTCACCATCGTCAGTTACGAATGGGGCGAGTACCTCAAGCGCACCAAGAACGGCGAGCACGATATCTCGCTGATCGGCTGGACCGGCGACAACGGCGACCCGGACAACTGGATGGGCACGCTGTACAGCTGCGCATCAATCGGCGGCAACAATTACTCGATGTGGTGCGATGAAAAATACGAGGCGTTGATCAAGTCGGCGATTTCAACGGCGGACACCGGCCAACGGATCACCCTGTACAAACAAGCGCAGCACTACCTCAAGAGTCAGGTGCCGATCACGCCGATAGCCCACTCAACTGTCATCCAGCCTATGCGCACGCAGGTCCAGGGCTTTCTGGTCAGTCCCTTCGGACGCAACAGCTTCTCGGGCGTAAGCATCGCCGAATAACCCAAGGCAACCCCCGCCACAGGTGATTTCGCCTTTGGCACAGCTTTATCCGCAATCCGCGGAAAGAGCGAAAAAAGGCCCACGAGGCCGTTCCACCAAAGCCGGCCCACTCATAAAAACCGGCCTCTATAAAAGATGTAAACGGGAGCTTGAAAACGTGAAAAAAGCCAGCACAGCTGTATTCGCCTTATCCGCAATTGCATTTAGCGTCACGGCTCACGCCGAGCCAACCAGCCAGGAGTTCGTACCGACCACCTTGGCGACAAGTAACGCCCAGAGCGAAGCCAACGGCTTTCTGGAAGACTCGAAAGTGACCGGTTCGACCAAGAACTGGTACGCCAATGAGTTGCTGCGTCGGGGCGGCACATTCAGCCGCAGCGAGAACGGCGCCGTGGTCGACCGTGATCCACGCCGGATCAACTGGGTGCAGGGCACCATCGTTGACTACAGCTCGGGCTTTACCCAAGGCCCTATCGGTTTTGCGACCCAGATGGCGGTCTACAACGCCGTTGCGCTGGATCGCGACAAAGACGACCTGATGGGCGGCGCCAACCGTACCCTCACCCGGAACAACGGTGACGCGGTCGGCCAGTGGAGCAAGCTGGGCCTGGGCAACATCAAGGCGCGCATTTCCAACACCACCCTGACGGCAGGCCGCCAGTCTGTGAACACGCCGGTGATCGCCTACATTGGCAACCGTGCACTGCCCTCCAGTTTTGAAGGCGTGAGCATCCTCAGCGAGGAATTCAACAACCTGTCATTCCAGGCCGGCAGCTTTGATCGCGTTTCACCGCGCTCCGAACAGAGCCTGACCAAATTCCGCTCCGAGTACACTGCAAACGCGAATGTCGAAGCCGATCGCGTGGACATGGCCGGTGTGGACTACAAGCCGCTCAAGAGTCTGACCACCAGCTTTTACGTCTCCAACGTTCAGGACTTCTGGCACCAGTACTACTTCTCGTTCCTGCATGAACTGGGCGACACCGATGTGCTGGGCCTGAGCACCAACCTGAACTACTACAAAACCAAAGATTCCGGTCAGAAGAAGATGGGCCCGATCGACAACGACACCTACAGCCTGTCGTTGACCGCTACCCACAAGGCGCACAGCTTCAGCATCGCGTACCAGGAAGTCGAGGGTGACACCTACTTCGACTACGTGCATGACACCAACGCCATCTTCCTGGCCAACTCCCTGCTCTCGGACTTCAACGGCCCGAACGAGAAATCGGTACAGCTGAGCTACCTGCTGAACATGGCCGATTACGGCGTGCCGGGCTTGAAGTTCAACGTCTATCAGGCGCGTGGTTTTGATATCGACGGCACCCACTATAAAGGTACCGCCTATGACGTACGCGGCATGGATGGCGAAACCCACTACGAATACGGCGTGGGCGCTTCCTATACCATGCAGTCCGGCCCGCTGAAGGCGTCGACCATGCGCGGCACGTACACCACCCACCGTGCGAGCGCCAACCAGGCTGATGGCAACATCAATGAATTCCGTCTGGTGACCACCATTCCGTTCAACATCTTGTAACCACCACAACCGTGGGCAGTTTCGAGGCAGTTCCCAAACAGAACTTAATGCCTCGAAACACCCACTCAGTAATGGCTTCAACACTTGCGGAGGGCGCTTTCTTGAAATCGACATTCAAACTCGCAACATTGCGAAACGCAGTTGCACTGGCACTGTTCAGCGTCGCGGTCGGCGTCTCGGCCAAGCCACTGGTGGTCTGCACCGAAGCCAGTCCGGAAGGCTTCGACATCGCGCTGTACACCACGGCCGTTACCGCTGACGCGTCAGCCGAAACCGTGTTCAACCGGCTGGTGGACTTCAAGCCCGGCACCACCGAGATCCAGCCCGCGCTGGCCGATTCGTGGGAGATCAGTGAAGACGGGCTCAATTACACGTTCCATCTGCGCAAAGGCGTCAAGTTCCACACCACCGAATACTTCAAACCGACACGGGATATGAACGCCGACGACGTGGTCTGGAGTTTCCAGCGGCAGTTGGACCCGAACCACCCATGGCATAAACAGTCGGCCGTAGGCTATCCATATTTCGAGAGCATGGGTTTCAAGGAACTGCTCAGTAGTGTCGAAAAGATTGACGACAACACCGTCAAATTCACCCTCACCCGTCGCGAAGCACCCTTCCTCGCCGACATGGCCATGGCCTTCGCTTCGATCTATCCGGCCGAATATGCCGATCAATTGCTCAAGGCCAACAAGACCGACAACCTGAACAGTCAGCCTGTCGGTACCGGCCCATTCATCTTCCAGCGCTACGCCAAGGACGCCCAGGTGCGCTTCAAGGCCAACCCGGACTACTTCCGCGGCAAGCCGCCGGCTGACGCGCTGATCCTGTCCATCACCACCGACAACAATGTGCGTCTGCAGAAGCTCAAGGCCAACGAATGCCAGGTGGCGCTATACCCCAAACCCGATGACATCCCGAGCATCAAGAAAGATCCGAATCTGAAGGTCGACGAGCTGAACGCGATGACCACCGCGTATACCGCGCTGAACACCGCGCATAAATACATGAGCGACGTGCGCGTTCGTAAGGCCATCGACATCGCCTTCGACAAAGAGGCCTACGTCAAGGCGTTGTTTGGGGCAGGCAACGCGACCGCTGCGGTCAACCCTTACCCGGACACGCTGCTGGGCTACAACAAAGACCTGAAGAACCCTGCGCACGACCTGGACAAGGCACGTGCGTTGCTTAAGGAAGCGGGCGTACCGGATGGCACCACGTTTACCCTCTTCACGCGTAATGGCGGCGGCCCGACCAACCCGAATCCGACGATGGGCGCGCAAATGATGCAGGCCGATTTGGCGAAAGTCGGCATTAAGGTAGATATTCGCGTCATGGAATGGGGCGAAATGCTCAAACGGGCCAAAAACGGCGAGCACGACATGGTGTCGGCCGGCTGGTCAGGCGACAATGGCGACCCTGATAACTTCCTCACCCCAATGCTCAGCTGCGAGGCCGCCAAAAACGGCGAAAACTACGCACGCTGGTGCAATCAGAAGTTCCAGACGCTGATCGATCAGGCTCGGGAAAAAACCGATCCGGCCGAACGGGCCTCACTCTATGAGCAGGCGCAGGTTATCTTCAATCAGGACCAGCCATGGATCAGCATGGCGCACACCAAGATGTTCACTGCTATGCGCAAAAACGTGGAGGGTTATTACATTAGCCCTCTCACCACTAATAACTTCGCTACCACCCAAGTGAAGTAGAAGAAGAATCTGGCGGGCTCTTAGTTGAGACCCGCCGGAACACGCCTAACCGGCTGATGAGGTACACGAAAAGATGTTTAGTTTTATCGCCCGCCGAGTGGGGTTACTGATACCCACCTTCTTCGGCATCACCTTGTTGACCTTCGCACTGATTCGCCTGATTCCGGGCGACCCGGTCGAAGTCATGATGGGTGAACGCCGGGTCGATCCGGAAATGCACGCACAAGCCATGGAACGTCTTGGCCTGAACAAGCCCCTTTATGCGCAATACATCGATTACGTCGGCAAGCTCGCCCATGGCGACCTGGGCGAATCGTTGCGGACGCGCACCAGCGTGTGGACCGAATTCACGTCACTGTTCCCGGCCACCCTGGAACTGTCGATTGCGGCGCTGATATTCGCTGGCATCCTCGGGCTTCTGGCCGGGGTGATTGCGGCCCTCAAACGAGGGTCCCTGTTCGATCATGGGGTCATGGGTATCTCGCTTGCGGGATACTCAATGCCGATCTTCTGGTGGGGCCTGATCCTGATCATGTTCTTCTCGGTATCGCTGGGCTGGACCCCGGTGTCGGGTCGTATCGACCTTTTGTATGACATTCCTCCAAAAACCGGCTTCATGCTGATCGACACCCTGCTCAGCGATGAAGAAGGCTCGTTCATTGACGCACTGCGTCACCTGATTCTGCCGGCCATCGTGCTGGGCACGATTCCGCTGGCAGTGATCGCGCGGATGACCCGCTCTTCGATGCTCGAAGTCCTGCGCGAAGACTACGTGCGCACCGCTCGCGCCAAGGGCCTGTCGCCGGCTCGCGTGGTGTTCGTCCATGGCCTGCGTAACGCGTTGATTCCCGTGCTGACCGTGTTCGGCCTGCAGGTGGGCACGCTGCTCGCCGGTGCGGTACTGACCGAAACGATCTTCTCCTGGCCGGGTATCGGCAAATGGCTGATCGAAGCCATTGGCGCGCGCGACTACCCTGTCGTGCAGAACGGCATCCTGTTAATCGCCTGCCTGGTGATTCTGGTCAACTTCGTGGTGGACATCCTCTACGGCTTTGCCAACCCACGCATTCGTCACCAGCGCTGAGATCACTTTTATGAGCACATCTACTCCCGTAGTAGCAGTCGATCAAAGCCTGCTCTACCCGTCCGTCTACAAAGAGTTCTGGCAGCACTTTTCGAAGAACAAAGGCGCCGTTGCAGGCCTGGTGTTCATGCTGCTGGTGGTTTTCTGCGCCCTCTTTGCCCCGTGGGTCGCGCCCCATGACCCGAGCGAGCAGTTCCGTGACTTCCTGCTGACCCCGCCGGTCTGGCTCGAAGGCGGCCAATGGCAGTTTCTGCTGGGCACCGACGAGCTGGGACGTGACCTGCTGTCGCGCCTGATTCAGGGTTCGCGCCTGTCGTTGCTGATCGGGTTGTCGTCGGTGGTCATGTCGCTGATTCCGGGGATCCTCATGGGCCTGCTGGCCGGTTTCTTCCCGAAAATCCTCGGGCCGACCATCATGCGTCTGATGGATATCATGCTGGCCTTGCCTTCGCTGCTGCTGGCGGTTGCCATCGTCGCAATCCTCGGCCCTGGCCTGATCAACACCGTGATCGCCATCGCCATTGTCTCGCTGCCGTCCTACGTGCGGCTGACCCGCGCCGCCGTGATGGGTGAACTGAACCGCGACTACGTGACCGCTGCCCGTCTGGCCGGCGCCACCCTGCCACGCTTGATGTTCATCACCGTACTGCCCAACTGCATGGCACCGCTGATCGTTCAGGCCACCCTGAGCTTTTCCTCGGCCATCCTCGACGCCGCGGCGCTGGGCTTTTTGGGTCTGGGTGTACAACCGCCGACGCCTGAGTGGGGCACCATGCTCGCTTCGGCTCGCGATTACATCGAACGCGCCTGGTGGGTGGTGAGCCTACCCGGTCTGACCATCTTGCTCAGCGTGCTGGCAATCAACCTGATGGGCGACGGTCTGCGCGATGCGCTGGACCCGAAACTCAAGAACGCCGCCTGAGGACGTCCGAATGCCACTTCTAGAAATCAACAACCTCAACGTTCGCTTCGGCGACGCCACTGCCACCCCGGTCGTCGACGGCCTGGACCTGGCCGTGGACAAAGGCGAAGTCCTGGCGATCGTTGGCGAATCGGGCTCGGGTAAATCCGTGACCATGATGGCGCTGATGGGCCTGATCGATCATCCCGGCATCGTCACCGCCGACTCGCTGAGCTTTGACGGCAAAGACATGCTCAAGCTCAGCGCCCGCCAGCGTCGGCAGATCGTCGGCAAGGACTTGTCGATGGTCTTCCAGGACCCGATGACCGCGCTCAACCCCAGCTACACCGTGGGCTTCCAGATCCAGGAAGTGCTGCGCGCACACTTGGGCATGTCGGGCCGCGCGGCGCGCCAGCGTGCCCTGGAGTTGCTCAAGAAAGTCGAGATTCCCGGCGCCGAACAGCGCCTGGACGCCTATCCGCATCAACTGTCCGGCGGCATGAGCCAACGCGTCGCGATTGCCATGGCAATTGCCGGCGAGCCGAAACTGCTGATCGCCGACGAACCGACCACCGCGCTGGACGTGACTATTCAGGCGCAGATCATGGACCTGCTGCTGGCCCTGCAGAAAGAGCAGGACATGGCGCTGGTGCTTATTACCCACGACCTGGCCGTGGTGGCCGAAACCGCTCAACGCGTTTGTGTGATGTATGCCGGTCAAGCGGTGGAAGTCGGTCAGGTTCCCGGCCTCTTCGACGTACCTGCACACCCGTATAGCGAAGCCCTGCTGGCGGCAATCCCAGAGCACAGCATGGGCGCCGCCCGACTGTCGACGCTGCCCGGCATCGTGCCCGGTCGCTATGATCGTCCCAGCGGTTGCCTGTTATCGCCGCGCTGCCCCTATGTCCAGGAAAAATGCCGCCAACAACGCCCGACGCTTGACCCTAAGGCACACAGTCTGGCGCGTTGTTTCTTTCCGCTGAATCAGGAGGTGGCGTAATGAGCGAAGTCGTATTGACTGCCCGTGACCTGACCCGTCACTACGATGTATCCCAGGGTCTGTTCAAGCCCCACGCCACGGTGCGCGCCCTCAACGGCGTGTCGTTCGAACTGGAGGCTGGCAAGACCCTGGCGGTGGTCGGTGAGTCCGGCTGCGGCAAATCCACCCTTGCCCGCGCCCTGACGCTGATCGAAGAACCTTCGTCCGGCTCGTTGAAAATTGCCGGGCAGGAAGTGACCGGCGCGACCAAGGATCAGCGCAAACAACTGCGTAAAGACGTGCAGATGGTGTTCCAGAGCCCATACGCCTCGCTAAACCCTCGCCAGAAAATCGGTGATCAACTGGGCGAGCCGCTGCTGATCAATACCAAGCTGTCTGCGGCCGAGCGTCGCGAGAAAGTGCAGGCCATGATGAAGCAGGTGGGTCTGCGTCCTGAGCACTACCAGCGTTATCCGCATATGTTTTCCGGCGGTCAGCGTCAGCGTATTGCGCTGGCGCGGGCGATGATGTTGCAGCCGAAGGTGCTGGTGGCGGATGAGCCGACTTCTGCGCTGGACGTATCGATTCAGGCCCAGGTGCTGAACCTGTTCATGGATCTGCAGCAGGAGTTCAACACCGGGTATGTGTTCATTTCGCACAACCTGGCCGTGGTGCGTCATGTCGCCGATACGGTGCTGGTGATGTATCTGGGGCGTCCGGCAGAGATGGGGCCGAAGGAGGAAATCTATAACCGTCCGCTGCACCCCTATACCCAAGCGCTGTTGTCGGCGACACCGACGATTCATCCGGATCCGTCGAAGCCAAAGATCAAGATCGTTGGGGAGTTGCCTAACCCGCTGAATCCGCCGTCCGGGTGCGCTTTTCACAAGCGTTGCCCGTACGCGACCGAGCGCTGCGTTGCTGAAGTGCCGGAGTTGCGAACTGTGGATAACCGGCAAGTGGCCTGTCATTACGCGGAGCAGTTTGTGGTTTGATCGAGCCAACCGGCACGTCGTGGTAGCGAAATCAAAGCCCTCTGCTTCCCGGAAGCAGAGGGCTTTGTTTTTCAGGGCGTGGCAGCGAACAAGGTGCGCAGCCGGCTCAATGCAGCCTCAAGATAACCTGAAGTCATAATCCGCTGCAGATGCCCGTCACTGAAACGGTCAAGCCTCAAGTGTGCGATCAGCAACTTCCTAACCGTTGCGGCGTCGGCTTCTTTCAATAAATGAACGTCGTCCCATCTGGGATCGTCCTTGGGAAACTCCGTCATCCAGTCAAACGGAGCCACAAAGTCCGTAGCGCAAATCACGGTAATGAAGTCACTCAGCACGGCATGCTTTTTATCCTCGGACAAGGTCCGGAATCGGGGAAAATCCGGCGCATTGTCGAGGATGTACGTCACCGCGCTTCGGGAGGGTGCCTCTAAGGTCGCTCTCACTTTTGACAGTAGGTTAGATGCACTTGCCATCAACAACTTCTCGTTAGACTCATCAAACTGCGCGTGTTGATCCGTTGTAGAAGGGCGCGGTTTGCGCCTTTTACCCCTCTCTCTCCGACATGCAGTACCGCAGACTTTGAGCCCTGATGCGATCGCTGCAGGAGAAGTCGCAGGTTACGACGGCAGCGAGCGCGGTGCGGCAGCTGCGAACAAGCCGCCTGACATTGCGCTATCCGATGCATCAATAAACATCCCGTCGATACCGCCCCTGCTCGATCAGCGCCTGAACCCCTTCCTCACCCAGCAGTGCCTTCAACGTCTCATCCACACCGCTGGCCATGCCTTCCAGGCTGCCGCAGATGTAAATCACTGCTCCATCGGCCAGCCAGCGATGCAGCTCATCCGCCGCTTCGCGCAAACGATCCTGCACATAAACCTTCTGCGCCTGATCCCGCGAAAACGCCAGATCCATACGCGCCAGGTCTCCCGACGCCAACCAGCCCTGAAGCTCCTGCGCGCAATGCAAGTCATGAGCGGCATTTCGCTCGCCGAACAACAGCCAGTTACGCTGCTGCCCCCGGGCAATCCGCGCCTTGAGCAAACTGCGCAGCCCTGCCAGTCCTGTACCGTTGCCAATCAGAATCATCGGCAGCGGCTCGTTCGGTAGATGAAAGCCGCTGTTACGACGAACGCGAAGACTGACCGTGCCGCCCACCGCCGCATGCTCGGTCAGCCATCCGGAACCCACCCCGAGACTGCCATCGGGGTGCAACTCCTGACGCACGATCAACTGCAACGAACCGTCCTGCGGAATCGACGCAATCGAATACTCACGCATCGCCAACGGCACCAGCGCATCTACCAGCGATTGTGCGTGCAGGCCCACCAGATGGCTGCGATTGGCAGGCAGCTGACGGCTGCTCAGCGCCTGCCCGAGGGTTTCGCTCAAGCCATCGACGACGACCGGCGCATGAGTGGCGGTCCCCAGCCCCAACAGAAAGGTTTCGACAACCGAATCGACGTTGCGCGGCAATACCTCAACCAGATCACCGGCCTCCCAACGCACATCAGCCTGCATACGCAGGCTCAGCAGAAACACTTTCGACCCCACGCTGCCTTGGTTCAGCCACTGACGCTGGCTCAGGATCCAGTTCTCATAATCAGGCGCCTGCCAGGGGCTGGCTGACGTCGATCCGGTCAGTGCGCCCAATTGTTGTTGCCAGTGCTGCAGCGCGGCGTGATCGCCACTGTCCACCTCAATCGGCGCAAACAATGTGTTGCCACCGCGCTCGGTCAGCCAGCCATGCAGGCGCTGGGAAAAACCGCAAAAGTGCCGATACTGGCGGTCGCCCAGGCCCAGCACCGCGTAATGGAGGTTGTCCAGCGACAGCGGGCGGCCCAGCAATTTGCGCTCGAACCCGCGGGCGCTGTCTGGCGCCTCGCCATCGCCGAAGGTACTGACGACGAACAGCGCATTGCGGCTTTGATGCAAGTCTTGTTCGGTCATGTCAGCCAGACGCTGCACCCGTACCGGCAGGCCCGCTGACTGCAGTTGCCCGGCAGTCTGCCACGCCAGTTGCTCGGCAAATCCGCTCTGGCTGGCGAAGCCGATCAGCCACGCCGGGCCCTGATGGCCATAACCGCCGGAGGTCGGCGCAACCTCGCCACGGGCAGCGCGAATCTCGCCTTTCTTGCGTCGACGATCCAGGTACAACAGCCAACCTGTGATGAAGAACAGCGGCATCAGCAGTGCCGCGACCGTGATCACGATACGCCCGGTCAGGCCCCAATAACTGCCGGTATGCAGCGCGTAGTTACTGACCAATAACTGTCCACCATAGCCCTTGTCGGCGTAGCGCGAGTTGGCTTTAAGCTCTCCGTTGGCCGGGTCGAGTGTCATTTGGTTCAGCGCACGCGGGTGCGGCGCGTTCTTAAGCAGGTAGTAAACCGTCGCCATCTGCCCCGGGGCCTGCGGCAGGCGCAAATTGTAGGCTTTCAGATCGGGGCCGGCGGCTTTCTGGATGGTGTCCCAAATAGCCACGTAATCGGGGGCAGGCGCTTGGCCAGGCGCCACCTGCTTGGGAACCGTTCCCGAGCGCGGGCCGCCACCACGGCGTTGTTCGCCAGCCACGGGCGGGTCGCCGATCAGCTTGTTCATGCCGTTGCTGAACCAGTCGTAGGACCACATCAGCCCGGTAACCGCCAGCAACAGGTAAATGATCAGGCACCAGGTGCCGAACACCGAGTGCAGATCCCAATTGAAGCTGCGTCCTTTCTTCGCCCAGTCCAGGGTCAGCCAAACGCGCCAGTTCAGCGCTTGACGCGGCCAACGCAGGTACAAGCCGGACAGGCAGAAGAACAGCAGCATCAGCGTGCAGGCCGCAGTGACCTGCTTGCCATATTCACCGGCAGCCAGAAAGCGGTGCAGATTGAGCACGAAGTCGAAGAAGTCCTGACCGACAGCGTTCTCCTTGAACTCGCCGGTGTACGGGTCGAAGTTGTGCATTTCACCACGACGTTCGCCGGGCGGCGGTTTAAACCAGACCTGCGCGACCCGGTTACTATCAACTTCAATGCGAAACATCGAGACCGTGTCATTACCTTGCGCCTGGAGCGTGCTGACCATTTGCGCCAGGGATAATTGGTGTTCGCTCGGCTGCACGAACAGCGTCTCGGGATTGAGCGCACCGGTGATTTCGTCTTCGAACGAATACAACGCGCCGGTAATGCCCATCAAGGCCAACACCAGACCCGCCGTGATCCCGAAGAACCAATGCACTTGAAACAGGACCTTCTTCAACACCCTCGATCACCTCGATAACCCGCTGCGACGCGCATTATGCGCACAAACGGCATGCATTCTCATCCGTGTTTGATTCTTCTTCGTTCGCAGATAAAAACGCTTCGTCATCAGCCACACGCCAACGCTATAGCCGTCGGGCTTGCCAGCGGCAGGGATGTTGCGGACACCACTGTCGACACGCTGCGCTCGTACATAGACCCCTGCTTGCTTCATACACAAAAAGCCCCACTCACCAACGGCGAGCAGGGCTTCCCGGTTCCGCCTTTATTAGAAGTGCAAGCTGGTGGTCAACAGCGCCGTACGACCGGCTGCCTGGGTCGCGAAGTGCGCGGCATAGGCTTTGTCGTAATAGGTCTTGTCGGTTAGGTTCTGCACGTTCAGCTGCAAGTCGATATTCTTGGTCAGTTTGTAGGCAGCCATTGCGTCGTAACGGGTATAGGACGGGACATACACGGTGTTGCCGGTATCCCCCCAGACATCGTCGACATAAAACGCGCCGCCACCGACGGTCAGCTTGGGCAGCACCTGATAAGTCGTCCACAGGCTGGCGCTGTGTTTAGGCGTGTTCGGCATCTCATTGCCGTCCTGTGAGGCAGCCCCTGCGTTGACCGCGCCGTTACGTCCAACCAGACCCGATTTGACCAGCTCGCTATCGAGGTAGCTGTAGCCAGCGAACACTTGCCATTTGTCGGTGATCTTGCCACTGGCAGACAGCTCGACCCCGTCGACGCGGGACTTACCGGCGTTCTGGTAAGTGCCGCTGCTGACCAATACACGAGTGTTCTCTTTTTCGGTGCGGAATACCGCTGCGGTCAGCGACAGGCGCTCGTTGAGCAGATCCCACTTGGTGCCGATTTCATAGTTCTTGGTGGTTTCGGGCTCCAGCTCGCTGGTCGCCGTGCCGGCAGTCAACGGATTACCGTCCTGTCCCTCGCCTACCAGACCGCCCGGAGGGGTGGCTGAGGTGGCGAACGAGGCATAGATGCTGCCGTTTTCAGCCGGCTTGTAGGTGATGCCCGCCTGCCAGTTCCAGAAATTGTTGTCGCTGCTGGCGTGCACGGTTGGCGAATTGGCCGTGACGTCGAAGCTGTCGTAACGCACGCCGCCGTTGATCAGCCACTGCGGCGTCAACTCCAGGGTGTCGAATGCATAGATTGAGCGCGTGTTGGCGGCTGTCTCTGTTGTCGTGTAGTTGCGCGCCGTGGTGCCACCGTAAAAATCGTCCGGGTTCGGATTGGCCAGCGAGGTGCAGTTGCCCGAGACGCTGTTGCCGATACCGGTCGGCGAGCAGTTCTGCAGGCCGCTGGTGCTGTAGGTGTAGCCGCTGACGCGACTCTTCTCGCGGGTCAGTTCAATACCAGTGGAGTAATTGTTCTTGAACCCCAGGGCCTGGAACGAACCGAACAGATCGGTCTGGTTGGTCGTGGTGTCGGTGTTGGACACACGCGTGTTGGTGCGGCGCCATACGGTGGCGTAGCGGTTGACGTTGCGCTGGCTGTCGTCGGGCTGGGTGAGGATGTAGTCCTGACCGGAGTTGCCGTGACGCAAGGTATTTTTCAGGGTCATGCCTTCGTTGAAGTCATGCTCGAAGCTGATGGTGGCGATGTCGGTGCGGGTCTTGCGGAAATCCCGATCCTTGAGGCCATAGAAATTGTTGCTGTTGCCACCATCGTCCGGTTTGTCATGCACGTGAGCGGTCGCGGTCGGCGAGGCGTAGCCATAGGGAATCCCCGAGTCCGGCAGATCGTCGCTCTGCATGTGGTAATAGCTAAGGTTCAGGCGGTTTTCAGTGCCCAGGCCGAACGTCACCGACGGCGCCACGCCCCAACGGTCGTAGTTGATCGCGTCACGCCCGGCGACGTTTTGCTCGTGGCTCATCAGGTTCAGACGGAATGCGGCGTCGTCGAGGAACTTGCGGTTCACGTCGAGGGTGTAGCGGCGGGTCTGGTCCGTGCCATACGTGAAACTGCCGTCGGTGAAGTCATTGGCCTTGGGCAACTTGGTCACCAGGTTCAGGCTGCCACCGGCCGAGCCGCGACCGCCCATGGCCGAGTTGGGCCCCTTGCTGACTTCAATCGACTCGATGTCGAAAATCTCGCGGGTCTGTGCGCCGGTGTCACGCACGCCGTCGATGTAGGTATCGCCCTGGGCATCGAAACCACGAATGAACGGCCGGTCGCCCTGGGGGTTACCGCCCTCGCCCGCACCGAAGGTGATCCCTGGTACGGTGCGCAACGCGTCTTGCAACGAGACGGAGGCCGTATCTTTCAGAACCTGCTGAGGCACCACGGTGATCGAACGGGCGGTGTCCACCAGAGGCGCGGTGTACTTGGGTGAGGCGCCTTTTTCGGTCTTGTAGTCGGTGGACTGCTGTGCCTCACCGGTAATGCTGGTCGCACCCAACGAAATCGCGCCGCCACTAGCCTTCTCGGATTCCTCGGCGGCGTGCGCCATCTGCGATGCGGACATTGCAGTAACGGCCATGCCGATTGCCGAGGCCAGAAGTCGTGGTGAGCTGACAGAGGGTTGCAGGTGTAGGCGCGACATAGGAGGTTTCCTTCCCCAAGGAATGCTGAGGACGCGCAATATAGTTGGGAATCATTTGTATTCGCATAAAACTTACATTCTTTACAATTTCGTTTTGCAGTCTTGCGCCCATCGTTCGTCTACGCGCGCTCAGGGGTTTTACACGATCAATAAGAATCACTACCATTCGCTACCGTTTCCGTCTCGAGTGGCAACACCATGCTCCTACACATACCCGGCCTCTTTACCCGCGAGGAAGTGCTGCGTATTCGCCAAGCCCTGGAGCAGACCGAATGGGCGGATGGCAGGATCACCGCCGGGCATCAGTCGGCAAAAGTCAAGCACAACCTGCAGTTGCCCGAAGGCCATCCACTGGCGAAGGAAATCGGCGCGGCCATGCTCGAGCGCCTGTGGCAGAACCCGTTGTTCATGTCTGCCGCGCTGCCGCACAAGGTGTTCCCGCCGTTGGTGAATTGTTACACCGGCGGTGGCAGCTTCGATTTCCACATCGACAATTCGGTGCGTCAGGCCCAAGGCAGCATCGAGCGCGTGCGAACCGACCTTTCATCAACGCTGTTTTTCAGCGATACCGACGACTACGACGGCGGCGAACTGGTGATTCAAGACACTTTCGGCACGCGCGCAGTCAAGCTACCGGCGGGCGACATGTTGCTCTACCCCGCCACCAGCTTGCACAAGGTCAACGCGGTGACACGGGGGGCGCGCTATGCATCGTTCTTCTGGACCCAGAGCCTGGTACGCGATGACGGCCACCGCACCTTGCTGTTCGAGATGGATACGGCGATCCAGCAGCTAAGCCGCGATATCCCCGATCATCCCTCATTGATCCAGCTGACCGGCACCTATCACAACCTGCTGCGCCAATGGGTCGAGGTCTGACATGAGCTGGAATCTGCGACGTCAGGAGGTGCTCGATGGCGACCAGTTGCGCGCCATGCTGCAGGACAACCCCGCCAGCGCCGCGCGGGCAATCCTCATTGCCGCACAGGCAAACATGGTCGAAGCCCAGGCACTGCTCGGGCAGATTCTGCTGGACGGCACCGGCATCGAACAGGATGCAGCCCTGGCGCTGACCTGGTTTCAGATCGCCGCACGCAATGGCCACGCCATGGCAAGCAACATGGTCGGGCGGTGCTTCGAACATGGCTGGGGCTGCGAACCGGATGCAGTGAAAGCCGCTGAACACTACCGACAGGCGGCCGAAGCCGGGCTGGACTGGGGGTTTTACAACTACGGCAACCTGCTGGCCACCGGCCGGGGCGTGAACAAGGATCAGGCCCGCGCGCTGGCCTGCTACCGCAAGGCCGCGCAAATGGGTCACGCCAAGTCGATGAACATGCTGGGCCGTTATCTGGAAGAGGGCCTTTGCTGCGAACGGAGCGTGCCAGCCGCTCACGACTGGTATCGACGTTCGGCAGAGGCTGGCGATTTCCGCGGGCAGTTCAGCCACGCCGCTGCCCTGGCCGACCGGGGCCTGATCGACGAAGCCGTGGTCTGGTTCCAGACAGCGCTGCGCATCGGTAATCTGAATTTCCTTCGAGTCAGCCGCAAGACCCTGCTGCACGCCACGCACCCGGACATTCGCGCAATGGCGCAGGATTACCACCAACGCGCCGCCGAGTTGGGTGACGCGTCGGATCACGCTGAACTGGAAGCCCTGCTGTAGATTCGTCGCAAAAAAAAGACCAGGATCCTTGCACACAAAAAAGCCCGCGATCACTCGCGGGCTTTTTGCGCTGCAGCGTCAGCCTCAGACGTAGAACGACTTCAGCGGCGGGAAGCCGTTGAACTCCACGGCACTGTAGCTGGTGGTATAGGCGCCGGTGGACAGCCAGTACAGGCGGTCACCGATGGCCAGGTTCAGCGGCAGGCCGTACTTGTAGTTCTCGTACATGATGTCCGCGCTGTCACAGGTCGGCCCGGCGATGACCACTTCCTCGACTTCGCCCTTCTTCTCGGTCCAGATCGGAAACTTGATGGCTTCGTCCATCGTTTCGATCAGGCCGGAGAACTTGCCCACGTCGGTGTAGACCCAACGCTCCACGGCGGTACGCGACTTACGCGCCACCAGCACGACTTCGCTGACCAGGACGCCGGCGTTGGCAATCAGCGAACGCCCCGGCTCAAGGATGATTTCCGGCAGGTCATCACCGAAGTCTTCCTTGAGGAAGCGAATGATTTCTTGGGCGTAGGTTTCCAGGCTGTTGGTGCGGGTGATGTAGTTGGCCGGGAAGCCACCCCCCATGTTGATCAGCTTGAGCTCGATGCCGTCTTCTTCTTTCAGGCGCTCGAAGATCACCTTCACTTTGGCGATTGCCGCGTCCCATACGCTGATGTCGCGCTGTTGCGAGCCGACGTGGAACGAAATGCCGTAAGGCACCAGACCCAGGTCACGCGCCAGGATCAGCAGGTCCATCGCCATGTCGGTCTGGCAACCGAATTTGCGCGACAGCGGCCAGTCGGCCGTGGTCGAACCCTCGGTCAGAATACGCACGTACACTTTCGAGCCCGGTGCGGCCTTGGCGATGTTACGAAGGTCGGCTTCCGAATCGGTCGCGTAAAGACGCACGCCTTTGTCGTAGAAGTAGCGAATGTCCCTGGATTTCTTGATGGTGTTGCCATAGCTGATGCGATCCGGGCCAACGCCCTGATTCATCACTTTATCCAGCTCATAGATAGAAGCGATGTCGAAGTTCGAGCCTTTATCCTTGAGCAGGTCGATGATCTCGACGGCAGGATTGGCCTTTACGGCGTAGTACACCTTGGCGAACTCAAAACCGGCACGCAGGTCGTCATAGGCTTTGCTGATCATTGCGGTATCGATGACCACGAACGGGGTTTCTTGCTTGTCGGCGAACGCCTTCATTTTCTCGAAGGTGCTTTTCTCGAAATAGTCTTCGACCTGGATCGACATGCGGGGGACTCCTGTTGGCAAACGGTAAAAATCAATGGGTGCAAATGAACGTCCTCCGTATCCCCACTTTGGTTCGCCTACTTCCCAAGGCTGTTCGCCGAAAGCAAAAAGGCCATCCGGTGGTGCCCCCCCGGTTGGCCTTGCTGTCTCGTCGTCAGTACTTGAGCCGGATGGATCGTTTCCAGCATGGACGTTCGGCGCGAACTGTAGGACCAGAAGGGCTGGAGATCAACAAAAACTGTCGCGTTTGTGCCCGTTTTTGCCAGACGGGCATTCGCGCTCGTTCAATCACCCTGTAGTAACCGACAGACGTGACAGGACGATGTTCCCGCACAGTGAGTGCTGCCCTGCTTCTGCCCGAAGGTGGCGAGCCTGGCTCGCCGCCGATCTGCCCCAGGCCGCGTCCGAGCGAAGGGCAGTAGATTCGAAGAAATGGAGTGTGCCTGGACACAACCACGCAGCCTGATCTTGCTGCCGCTTCGCGCCAGATCGCCTGCAAGCAAGGCTCCTACGGCCTTCGGCCAGAATCACACGCCTCAGCCAGCCGCCTGCTCCGCCACCTCAGCCGGTGAAACAATGCTGGTTTTCTTGCCCCGCGACTGCCCGGAGCTTAAGTACGCGGCGATCGATTCCTGAGTCACCTCACCCAGGAACACATTCTCGGCATCCAGCACCGGCAGCCAGGCGCGGTTGAATTCATACATGCGCGACAGCAGGATGCGCAGGTGTTCGTCGTAGGCGGCGGTGGCGTTGAACGGACGCAGGTATTGCTCGCAGGTGCCGCTCTGGCGGTGCAGGTCGCGGCGGCGGACGTAACCCATGGCTTTGTTGTCGCCGTCGGTCACGACGACGTAGCGTCGGTCGTTTTCATCCATGATTTCCAGCGCGTCGGCCACCGGGGTTTCCGGGCTGACGGACGGCGCGTTGTCAGCGGCGTCTTCGGCTTTGACTAGCAACAAACGTTTGAGGGTGCTGTCCTGGCCGACGAAATTGCTGACGAAGTCGTCTGCCGGGTGCGCCAGCAGCGTGTCCGGGTGGTCGATCTGCAGCAGTTTGCCAGCGCGGAAAATAGCGATCTTGTCGCCCAGCTTGATGGCTTCGTCGATGTCGTGGCTGACCATGATCACGGTCTTGTTGAGCGCACGCTGCATCTCGAAGAATTCGTTCTGGATCATCTCCCGGTTGATCGGATCCACGGCACCGAATGGCTCGTCCATCAACAGCAACGGGGCGTCGGCTGCCAGCGCACGGATCACGCCGATGCGCTGCTGCTGACCACCGGACAGTTCGCGCGGATAACGATGCAGATATTGCTTGGGTTCGAGCTTGATCATGCTCATCAGTTCGCGAGCGCGGTCGTGGCACTTGTGCTTGTCCCAGCCGAGCAACTTGGGCACGACCACGATGTTTTCTTCGATGGTCATGTTGGGGAACAGACCGATCTGCTGGATCACATAGCCGATGTTACGGCGCAGGGTCACTTCATCGAGGCTGGTGGTGTCTTCACCGTTGATCAGCACCTTGCCCGAGGTGGGCATGATCAGGCGGTTGATCATCTTCAGTGTCGTGCTCTTGCCGCAACCGGACGGCCCCAGGAAAACGCAGATCTCGCCCTCATTGACGGTCAGGCTCACTGAATCGACGGCCTTCACTTCTTTGCCGTTGCTTTGGAAAGTCTTGGTGAGGTTTTGAAGTTCGATCATTTGAGCAATCCTTTTGGAGTCAGCGAGCGTTGCAGCCATTGCAGAAGCAGGTCAGCGAAGATGGCCAGAATGCTGACCAGTACGGCGCCGACGATCAGCATCGACATGTCGCTGCGGCTGATGGAAGCGAGGATGAGTACGCCAAGACCACCGGCACCGATGGTGGCAGCAATGGTCATGACGCCGATGTTCATGACCACGGCCGTGCGTACACCGGCGAGGATCACCGGCACGGCGATTGGCAATTCGACCATGCGCAGACGCTGGCCGAAGGTCATGCCAATGCCCCTGGCGGCTTCGCGAATGCCGGGCTCGACGCCGGTCAGCGCCAGGTAGGTGTTACGCATGATCGGCAACAAGGAGTACAGAAACACAGCGGTAATGGCAGGCATCGGACCCAGGCCCTGCCCAAACCTGGAATAGAACGGCAACAGCAGGCCGAACAAGGCAATCGACGGGATGGTCAGCAGCACCGTGGCACTGGCTTGCAAAGGACCGGCAAGGGTAGGAAAGCGGGTCATGAGCACGCCCAGCGGCACACCCACCAGAATCGCCAGCGAGACTGCGATGCCAACCAGGGTGATGTGTTGCAGGGTCAGGTGAAACACCTGGTTCCAGTCAAGATGGGAGAAAGCGCTCCAGAAGCTCATGGTTTCTCCTCCTGTTTTTCCGCTGGCGTCTGCTTGATCGGCACGCTTTCCGCGGAAGGATTGATCGGATGGGTGCGCAGGAAATCTGCCGCCACCACGGTAGGACTTTCGTGATCCACGTCGACGCGGGCGTTCAGCGCAATCATTGTCTGATCATCCAGCAGCGTGGCCAGCGGCTTGAGTTGCTCGGCCAGTTGCGGGTGCTTGTCCAGGTACTCCTTGCGGATCACTGGCGCTGCGGTGTAGTCCGGGAAGTAGTGTTTGTCATCGGCCAATACCTTGAGCTTGAAGGCATTGAGGCGCCCGTCGGTGGTGTATACCAACCCGGCAAAGACCTGCCCGTTGTGCAGCGCGGTGTAGACCAGACCGGCGTCCATCTGACGAGTATTTTCACGGCTCAGGTTCATGTCGTAGTGCTTGACCATGCCCACCAGTCCGTCGGAACGGTTGGCGAACTCAGTGTCGAGCGCGACGATATGACCCTCCTTGGCCTCATCCTTGAGCAAGGTTGTCAGTTCGGAGACGTTGTTGATCTGCGGATACTGCTGCGCGATCTTGTCCGGCAACGCCAGGGCGTAGGTGTTGTTGAACTTCGATGGCGAGAGCCAGACCAGGCCCTTTTTCGCGTCGAGTTCCTTGACCCGCTGATAGGTCTGCTCGCTGTCGAGTTTTTCGTCGACATGGTTATAGGCCACCAGCGAGACACCGGTGTATTCCCAGAGCATGTCGAGTTGTCCGGATTCCTGCGCACTGCGCGCCAGGTTGCTGCCCAGCCCACCGGTGATCTGGACCTGATAGCCCTTGTCGCGCAGGTACTGCGCGGTCAGCTCGGCGAGGATGGTCTGTTCGGTAAAGACCCGTGCGCCAATGCGCAAGACGGGCATTTCGGCTGCCTGGACGAATCCTGCCAGCAGCAGGCCAGCGCCCACTATCAATGTGCATAACTTCTTCATTCGTATTCCTTTCATCAGCGCGACCGGTTATCGAGCCAGGCCACGTTCCAGCCAGATACGACTCGCCAGGGTCACGGCGCCATCGAGCAACAGGGCCAGCAATGCAGTGCACGCGGCACCGATCACAAGCTGCGGCTGATTATTCAGGGCGATGCCAGGGAAGATCAGGCTGCCAAGGCTGTTGGCACCGATCAGGAAGGCCAGCGGCGCGGTACCGACGTTGATCGCCAGCGCGACTCGCACGCCGCCCACGATGATCGGCACGGCATTGGGCAGCTCGACACGCCACAGCACCTGACGCGGTGTCATGCCGATGCCGGTGGCAGCTTCCTTGAGTGAGCCCTGAACGTTTTTCAGGCCTTCGTAGGTGTTGCGCACGATGGGCAACAGAGAGGCGAGGAACAACGCGAAGATGGCAGGTCCGCTGCCAATACCCAGAACACCCAGGGCAATGGCCAGAACTGCAAGAGGAGGAACGGTGTTACCGATGTTGAAGATCTGCATGAAGCGTTCGGCTCGGCCAACCATATTCGGTCGGCTAAGCACAATGCCAGTCGGAATTCCGACTACCAGTGCCGCCAGCATCGATGCCAGCACAAGCAGCACATGCGCTTGCAGATAGAACAGCAGATCATCCTGATACTGCCTGAGTGTGTCGATGCCGATCCATTGGACCAGCAGGGCCAGAAGCGCGATGACAATCACACCTCCCAATAGCCCCTTGCCATAGCGATTTGCCACAGGCGGACTCCTTATTCAGTCGGCGAACGCCTCACGTTGACTGACCTTTGCAGACAGCCTGCGAACGTTCGCGAAGAGCAGCGGGTGGGTCGCCGGAAAGGGTTTAACCTCGGCGAAAACACGAGCCATGAGCGCAGCTTCGTCAAGCTAACTTGCTGATTTTGCGGTCCTTGGCTACTTGTGCAGCCAGGAATGGACGTCTCCGGAACCGCAAGGTTCCCATGCGAGATGCTATTTGGCCACCCTTGATTGACTGAACGGTTCGGATATTGCGTTGGTTTGGGCTATAATCGCCGCCCTTTTTTTGAATCACCTCTCGGGCGATTTCCCATGACCAGACAGGCCGCCGAAGTCGCGAAACGCCGCACTTTCGCCATTATTTCCCACCCCGATGCCGGTAAGACCACCATCACCGAAAAGCTCCTGCTGATGGGCAAGGCGATTGCCGTCGCCGGTACGGTGAAATCCCGCAAGTCCGATCGCCACGCCACCTCGGACTGGATGGAGATGGAGAAGCAGCGTGGTATCTCCATCACCACGTCGGTCATGCAGTTCCCGTATCGCGAACACATGATCAACCTGCTCGACACCCCGGGCCACGAAGACTTCTCCGAAGACACCTATCGCACCCTGACCGCCGTGGACTCGGCGCTGATGGTGCTCGACGGCGGTAAGGGCGTCGAGCCGCGGACCATCGCCCTGATGGACGTCTGCCGCCTGCGCGATACGCCGATCGTCAGCTTCATCAACAAGCTGGACCGCGACATTCGTGACCCGATCGAGCTGCTCGACGAGATCGAAGCGGTCCTGAAGATCAAGGCTGCGCCCATCACCTGGCCGATCGGTTGCTACCGCGATTTCAAGGGCGTGTACCACCTGGCCGACGACTACATCATCGTCTACACCGCCGGTCACGGGCATGAACGCACCGATGTGAAAATCATCGAGAAGCTGGACTCCGACGAAGCCCGCGCCCACCTGGGTGATGAGTATGATCGCTTCGTCGAGCAACTGGAGCTGGTGCAAGGCGCTTGTCATGAATTCAATCAGCAGGAATTCCTCGACGGTCAACTGACCCCGGTTTTCTTCGGTACGGCGCTGGGTAACTTCGGCGTCGATCATGTACTCGATGCGGTTGTCGATTGGGCGCCAAAACCCCTGGCGCGTGTCGCCAACGAGCGCACGGTCGAGCCGGTCGAAGAGAAGTTCAGCGGCTTCGTGTTCAAGATTCAGGCGAACATGGACCCCAAACACCGCGACCGTATCGCCTTCATGCGCATCTGTTCGGGCAAATACGACAAGGGCATGAAAATGCGCCACGTGCGCACCGGCAAGGACGTACGCATCGGCGACGCGTTGACGTTCTTCTCCAGCGAGCGTGAGCAGCTGGAAGAAGCCTACGCCGGCGACATCATCGGCCTGCACAACCACGGCACGATCCAGATCGGCGACACCTTCAGCGAAGGCGAAGCGCTGGGCTTCACCGGTATTCCGCACTTCGCCCCAGAACTGTTCCGCCGTGTGCGTCTGCGCGATCCGCTGAAATCCAAGCAATTGCGTCAGGGCCTGCAACAGCTGGCCGAAGAAGGCGCCACCCAGGTGTTCTTCCCGACGCGCAGCAACGACATCATCCTCGGCGCCGTCGGTGTGCTGCAGTTCGACGTGGTCGCCAGCCGCCTGAAGGAAGAATACAAGGTGGAATGTTCTTACGAGCCAATCACCGTGTGGTCGGCGCGCTGGATCGACTCTGCTGACAAGAAGAAACTTGAGGAATTCGAGAACAAGGCGGTGGAAAACCTGGCCGTGGACGGCGGCGGTCACCTCACCTATCTGGCGCCAACCCGGGTCAACCTGGCGTTGATGGAAGAGCGCTGGCCGGACGTGAAATTCCGCGCAACGCGTGAGCACCATTAAGCACCCGTGAAATTCATGGCCAAGCGCGGATGGTTCCCATGCTCCGCATGGGAATGCCGCTCATGACGCTGCGCGTTATTCATAGCGGACGCGAGCGTCCCTGGATGCGTTCCCACGCAGCGCGTCACTAGTGTCCGGGG
>NZ_DIHC01000023.1 GCF_002419965.1 Pseudomonas sp. UBA5706 | reverse complement strand
TCGTACAAGCTCAAGCGATACGCCCAAGGCGCCTGCTACGGCGGCGGCTGAAGCCGCTGCAGCTACCCCGCCGGCCACGGCACCCGCCTCAAATACGGCAGGCGCTGCCGTGGTAGCGGATAGTAACGTCGCAGCAGGGACTCAGACCGGCGCGGTGCAATCCGCCGATACTGCGAACAACGTCGTGGCCACACCGGGCACCGCCGATCAGGTGCAAGCCGATGACGATAGCGCTGACCAAGGCGAAATCACTATTTACCCGTTGCGCAGTTACCTGGACGGCAAAGAAGTGCGCCGTGCTGGTGGGGCGGGTTACAAGTCGCCGAAGCATGATGCGGTTTCGCTGATCGCTGCCGGCCTGGCTACCGACAAGAAGCCAAAGGCCTGACATGAACGCCATTCCCATCGACCAGGCCATGCAGCACGTGCGCGCAGAGGACGATGACCGCGAACACGTCGAGCTGCTGCTGGCGGCCGCCGAGGACAGCGCGGCGCAGTTCATGAACCGGCGCTTTTACGGCGACGCGCAATCGCTGGACAGCGCGGTACTGGATGGCACGGCCGGCGCCGATCCGGTGCTGATCAATCCATCCATTCGGGCCGCGTGCCTGCTTATTTTGGGCAGCTTGTACGCAAACCGCGAAGACGTGGTTGTGGGCACTAGCATCAGCGAACTTCCTATGGGCTCGCGCGCACTGCTGATGCCCTATCGCATTGGTTGGGGGGTGTGAATGCGTGCCGGCCCCTTGCGCCACCGTTGTGCTGTGCACAAACAGACGCGTGTGGCAGACGGGATGGGTGGCTATCAGGAAGGGTGGACGGAGGTTCGCAGTATCTGGGCCGAGATCACCATTCCTACGGGACGGGCGTCTGTCGTTGCTGAACAGGTCACGGCGGTTGTGACTGCCGAGATTCGCGTCAGGCCTGCCTCAGATCTGGTTGCAGGCGTTCGTCTAATCAATTCCGGGCTCACCTACCTGATTGAAGCTGCACTTCCTGATAACGAGCGCTCCATGCTCCGGCTGCTGTGCTCAAACGATACTCGTCCACGAGGTGAATCATGAAAGTAAAAGCACTGGCCCGTCTGTCCACCGCGCAGGGTTGGAAAAACCCTGGCGCAGAATTTACGGTCAATGCAGCTGAGGCAGATGCCCTGGTTGCACGCGGCCTAGTCGAGCGTTCTGATGCTGACCCAGCCCCGGCCGACGATGTAGCACTGCCGAAGCCGCCAAAACGCGGGAAAGGGAAAGCCTGATCATGTCCCGGCGCTCAAGTATCCAGGGGAATTTCAAGCTGCGCGGGCTTCTGCGTCGGATTGGAAACGAAATGGAAAGCGACCTGCGTCCGGCGATGGTTGAAGCAGCTGACTTGGTGCTGGCCACGCAGCAACGGCTGATTCCGCGGGACACTGGCGAGATCGAGGAGGCGCTTGAGGCCTTTGTCTCGAAAAGCGGCCTGGACGCGCAGGTCGGTATCAGGGGCAAAAAGGACAACCGGCACTTCTTCTACGGGAGGTTCCTTGAGTACGGCACGAAGCAGTACGTGAGAGGCGATCACACCGTAGCTGCCCGGCCCGCGCATCCCTGGCTCAGACCGTCCTACGACATGAACCGGGACCAGATCGTGATCATCATCAGCCGAGCAATTGAATCGACACTGCGAAAGGCAGCGGAGGGTGCATGAGTGACCCGGGGTTGGCGCTACAAAAAGCGCTGTTCGAACGGCTATCGGCTTCTCTCACTGCGCCCGTTTTCGACGCCGTCCCGGAGGGAACCCCGTATCCCTACGTGACCCTCGACTACGAGGTGACCGACAACACCACGCCGATCAGCGGCAAGAAGCGTGAGAATCGCCTGTTTTACTTGTCGGTCTGGTCGAATTATCAGGGGCAAGCCGAGGTGAAACGCATCAATGGCCAGATCGCCGATGCGCTGGACGAGGTGGCACTGCCGTTGAGCACCGGCACGGCCGTATCGGTTCGCGTAGTGCGCACGGAGACGAACCGAGAGCCTGACGGCAAAACTTACATGGGGTCGGTGACCCTTCGCATCATCACCCAACACTGACACCCCTGAGCAACACCAGCACCCGCCATCGAGCGGGTTTTTTATTGCTTAAAAACCACTCGCTCTCTGGAGGGCATCCATGTCAATCACCACTTCCGCCGGTATTCGATTTCTGATCGGCCCGGCCCACAACACCACCTATGGCGAAGACGACGCTGGCCGTGCTGCTGCCCTGACCGCCCTGAAGGCGCTGACCTATGTCGAAGTCGGCGAAGTCGAGGACGCCGGCGAGATTGGCGACGAGGCCAGCACCTCTGATTTCACCGCGCTGGCCAACCGCCGCAAGCGCAAGGTGAAAGGCACCTTCGACGCCGGCACCCAGCAAATCACCCTCGGTTCCGACCCGACCGACGCCGGCCAGAAAGCCGTCAAGGCGGCCCAGCGTAGCGATGACAACTACGCCGTTCAAATCGACTACGGCGATGGCGAGGCCGATTTCTACACCGGCCAGGTGCTGACCTTCCGCAAACAGATCGGCACTGCCGAAGCGATTCGCAAGACAACCGTCTCGATCGCGATCAACTCCGCGATTTACGAGCAGGAAGCGTCGGCAACCGCCTAGAGCCGCAAGATCGCCGCAATACCCAGGCGCCGTACGCGCGGCGCTTGTTCCAAATTTCTTCCCATTAGGAATACTGATCAATGTCCATTTCCAAGACTGACCACGGCACCGTTGAGCTCTTCATCGGCGATGAGTCCTACACCCTCGCGTTCAATCTCAAGGCTGTGAAAAAAATCGAGCGCGCACTGGGCGGCATTCTCCCTGCGATGCAGGAAGTGCAACGTTTTAACCTGTCGGCAATCCTTCAGGTCGTCGTTGCTGGCGCGGGCCTGGCACTTAAGCCATCAGCTCAGGAAGAACTGGAAGAAGCCATTTACCAGGCGGGCATCATCAGTGTCACGCCTACGCTGATCGAGTACCTGAGCGCGCTGCTGAACCCGGCCGCAAAAACCGCTGACCAGTTGGCCGAAGCCGAAGCGGCTGCCGACAAGGCAAAAAAGTAAGACGGGCGGGTAACGGTAGCTATGTCGATGAGCTTTTTGGCATAGCAACCGGTTGCCTAGGCTGGACCCCGGACGTCGCCTGGTCTGCAGCAGTCCCCGAAATCCTGATGGCATGGGACTGTAAGGTTGAGTTTTTGCGCAACACCAACCCTTTCGGTGGACCAGGATCACAGTCCGGGCCGCAAGCGCCCCCCGCAGATGAAACGCCAGAGGAAAAGCGGAAGCGAATCAAAGCTCAGATTCGGGGAATGTGAGCTTGTCCCACATACCCTGATCCTCGGTCTTCGATGGCAATGTTTTATTTTTAAGTAGCCCCGCTAGGTGCGGGTTTTTTTTCGCCCGGAGAAAAGTGAATGGCAGGTCAAGAAGTTCGCGGGATGCTCATCCGGCTTGAGGCAACCACAGCGCAGCTTCGCCAAGAAATGGCCAAGGCTGACACTACGGTTGCCCAAGTGGCCGGGCGAATCGATTCGCAGCTTGGCCGCGTAGACAGTGCCTTCGACCGGGCTGGCGCGAGCGCCCAGGCCGCCGCCGGCATTCTCAAAGGAGCGCTTGCTGGTGTGGTCGGTACCGCTGGTATCACCGAGCTGCTGAAGCATGCCGAAGCCTACACAACGATCGCAAACCGGCTGAAGCTGGTCACCACGGGCGCGGCTGAATTCACTGCGGCGCAGAATGCCGTGTTCGATATCGCTCAGCGCTCAGGTCAGCCTCTGACAGCTACTGCCGAGCTGTATCAGCGGATTGCCACCAATCAGAAGGAGCTGAAGCTGACCGGCCGGGGCGTGGCCGGTATCGTCGAGACGATCAGTAAAACCATGGTCATCAGTGGCGCGTCGACCGAGTCTGCCAACGCCGCCCTAATCCAGCTTGGCCAGGCCTTCGCGTCGGGCACGCTGCGCGGGGAAGAGCTGAACTCAGTGTTGGAGCAGGCTCCCGCGCTGGCTCAGGCAATTGCGAAGGGCATGGGCGTTTCCGTGGGCGCTTTGCGCTCGCTGGGCGCTGCCGGCAAGCTGACTGCGGATTCGGTTGTGAAAGCGCTCCAGGCCCAGGCCGGTGCCGTGAATGAGCTGTTCGGCAAGATGCAGAGCACCGTCAGCCAGGGCATGACGAAGCTGGACAACTCGGCGACCAATCTCATTGGCAAGCTGGACCAGACTTCGGGTGTGAGCCAGAAGCTTTCGGGTGTGTTGACCTCGGTCTCGAAGAGCTTGGACGCGGTATCGGCTGACGGGGCGTCGCTTGCAGATACTGTGGATCGAGTGACGAGTGTTGCCGAAAAGCTCGCCATCGTGATCGGCGCACGTCTGGTGCTGGCCGCTGAGCAATCGCTAGTTGCCTTCCTCGCCTCTACGGCCGCCGCTATCAAGCAAGCCGCCGCGCTGACGCAATCGACGATCGCAGCAGACAGAGCCGTGCGCGCCGATGCTGCGTCTGCCGCTCAAACTCTTCTGACCGCCCAATCGCGCCAGGCCGATGCCAAGGCCATGCTCGAGCGTGCCAACGTCGAACTGGCAACGGCCGAGCAAAAGGTCGCAGCCGATCGCATCCGCCAGGCGTCCGAGGTGGCTAACCTGCAGGCCGTCCAGACTGCACTGGTGGCCGAGCGAGGTCTGGAAGAACAGCGCCTGCGTGCTCAGATTACTGATACTGGGCGTGCGCAATCCATTGCCCGTATTGTCGAGCTGCGCCAGTCTGAAATCGCTATTACCAACCAGGTGAGAGCGGCAGAAACAGCGCTGGCCGAGACCTCGGTCGCCACTTCCGCGCAGATCCAAGCAGCGTACCAGCGCAGGGCGGCGGCAGCGGGTGCGTACGGTGAAACTACCCTTGCCGTAAACGAAGCGGTCGCGGCCTCTGAGAAAACCGCTGCCGCCGCATCGGTTGCGTCAAGGGGTATTGCCGGGCTGTCGGCGGCAGGCGGCGGACTGCTTGCCCTGCTGACCGGCCCTGTAGGCATGATCGCCACTGTCGCACTTGTCGCTGCTTCGTTTATCGATTTCGGCAGCAGCACGGAGAAAGCCAGCAAGGCGCTGCTCGATCACGGTTTGTCAGTGGACCAAGCGACTCAAAAGTACAAGGAGTTGAGCGCCGAGCAGCAGCGTTTTCAAATTCTCAACTGGGAAAAAGACCAAAAAACGGCTCTGGAGGCTGCTGCATCCGCGCTGAATGATTATTCGGTGAGGGCGATTCAGAGCCTGAGTGCTGTCAACAAAGGCAGCTCGGAATATCAGCAGCAGTTTCAGCAGATGATTGCTGAGGTGAAAGACGGTAAGCGTTCCTTGGATAGCGTGACCGCTTGGGCCAAGGAAAACACTAGCATTTTGCCCGTGCAGATTGCGCGTCTTACCGAGTTGTCGTCTGCATACTCGGGGAGCACGAAAGAGGCAGCAGTCGCAGGAGACAAGATCAGGGCTGTCGGTGTGGCAGCCGCTGGTGCCGCGACTAACACCGATAAGCTAACTGTCGCGCAGCAAAACTCCGGGCAGACCGACGCGAGCAAGGTCGCTTGGGATAAGTACATTGAGCAATTGACCAAGACCCGCGATCTGCTGGGTGCCAATGCTGCAGCCGAGGCTGCGTACACCGCCGCAAAAATGGGCGCCACTCCTGCACAGGCGGCCCAGGCAAAGATCATTGCTGATCAGACCGACACCCTGAAGAAATATCAGGAGGCTATCAAGCAAAGCGCAGAAGCGGAAAAGGTTCGTCTCAGGGCGCAGCTCGTAGCCCTGTATACCGCTGAAGACGCTCAGAACGCGGCTGCAGCTGCTCAGAAAAAGGCATTTGACGACACCGCCACTGCAGCAGAAAGCAGCTCGAAACGCCAAATCACAGCGATAGAGCAGGCGGCGAACTTTGCAGTAGTGTCTGCGACGCGTGTTGCACTTGGGGCCAATCAGCCGCAGAAAAACCTCACGGGTTACAGCCTGCTGACCAACGGCGGAACCGCGCCGGTTGTGCCGGCCAAGCCAAAGGCTACGCCCGACCAGCGTGCGGATGCCGCCGTCGCTCAATTGGACGCCACGACAGAGGCGAACAAGCGAGTCGACAAGGCTGCGAGCAAGGCCGCACAGGCTTTGGCTGCACAGAAAAAGGCTCTCGAGGATCTGCTGGCCAAATCTGGCATCGCGACCAAGGCTTCGAACGATATCGCCGATGCTTATCTGGCTGGGGCGGATAACGTCCGTGATCTGACCATCAAGCAGGAGATTGAAACAGAGGTTCTGAAAACCGGTTCGAAAGCCTATGACCAGGTCGCCGCTGCCGTTAACGCCATGCATGATGCGAAGGATCGCGAAGATGTCATGAAGCGTGCTGCCGAAATGGGAGTGGAGATCGATAACCTTAAAAAAGAGGCTGTTGCCACACTGCAGGGCCAAGCTGCAGTTGATGCTTTCAATGTCACCAAATCCGTCCAGGCCGAGTTGATCGGCAAGAAAATTGCCGTCGGATCGAAAGAATATGACCAACTGGTAGCGGCTACCAAAGCTCAGCTGGATAACAACAAGGCCCTCGAGCAAGCCAACGAAGCAAACAGCATCGTTGATCGCTTATACCCGCAGACCAAACTGCTGCGCGACTACACCCGAGAGCTGGAAGCGCTCAACAAGGCGATGGATCTGGATAAGGATCATGCAGATGCCTACCGAGATGCCATTGCCCGCCTGAGCGTTGAGTACGAGCAAAACCAGCGCGCGGCCACCGCGTGGGGCCAGTTCACCGAAGGTGCGGTAGACCGTATCGATGGCGCTTTTGCGGACATGTGGAAGTCGATTCTGAGCAAGTCCGGCAACTTCATGGACACGCTCAAAGACAGCTTCCGGCAGTTCCTGGCGGAAATGCTGCACATGGCGATCACCAAGCCGATCATCGTGCAAATCGGCGCCTCGCTGGGCGTGGGCACGGCCGCCGCGCAGTCTTCCGGGCTGTTCGGGTCGGCCGGCGGCTCCGGCGGTCTCGACCTTGCAAGCCTGTGGAATGCCGGCAGCACCGCATTCAGCGTCGGCAGTTCAGCGTTTGGCAGCGCTGTGGCCGCCGGTTGGAGTGCCGGCCAAGGCTTCCTTGGTGGCGTTCAGGGCGCGATCAGCGGCGGCAGCGGTTACCTGAGCAACGCAATCGGTGGGCTGTTCAGCTCTGGTGTGCAAGGTGGTGCCGGCGTGATGCTGGATAGCTCCGGAAACTTGATCAGCACTGCGGCCGGCGGCGCGACTGCCTTGGGCGGCACGCTGGCGGGGGTGGGCGGTGCACTCTACGGCTACGGCCAGTCCGGGGTGAAAGGCGCTGCGACCGGCGCTGCCGGATCGGTGGGTGGTTATTACGCCGGTTCCGCTCTGGGCTCTCTCGTTGGCCCGCTGGGCACGGTGGTGGGCGGTGTGCTTGGCTCTGCGCTGGGTGGGTTTCTGGGTGGTTCGATCTTCGGCGGTAGCTGGCAGACCAAGGATCAGGGTTTGTCGCTGGGCGTTACCGGTGGGGACCTCTCTGCCGCCCAGTTTGAGTACCAGAAGAAAAAGGGCGGGCTGTTCGGCAGCAACAAGAAACGCACGCGCTACTCGGCGCTCGACTCTGACACTCAGGCGGCGCTGGACGACAGCTACGCGGCCACTACGGGCGCGGTGTTCGACCTGTTCGACAAGCTGAATGTCACACTGAACGACGGTGTGCTCGACGGCCTGAACGTCTCTGCCACCCAGATCAGCACCAAGGGCAAAACTGCTGACGAGATCCAGGCCGAGATCACCAAGTGGTTTGCCGGTGTTGCTGACTCTGTGACGTCGGCAATCAACACCGCGACGGGCACCGGCCTGGACGGCTACAACTTCGAGGCTCTTACGGCGTTCGTGAACAACCTGTACGGCGTGAACGACGTTTTCACCACGCTGAACATGTCCCTCTACGACTCGTCAGTGTCGGGCGGCAAGTTGGCCGAATCGCTTTCGGCCATGGCCGGTGGCCTGGCAAATCTGCAAGCCGCAGCCTCGACCTACTACGACAACTTCTACACCGACATCGAGAAAGCCGACAACGTCCTGGCTGCCGTCAACAAGCAATTCGCCGGGCTCAACATTGACTTCCCGGACACACGGCAGGCTTTCCGCGACACGGTTGATGGTCTCGACCGCACCACGGAAGCGGGCCAGCAGATGTTCGTCACGCTGACGTCTCTGGCTGCTAACGCTGCCTCGGCTTACACCATCCTTGAGCAACGCTCGACAGCGGCACAGGCGGCGGCGCAGGCAGCCGCCGATGCCGCAGCAGCGGTAAGCGCCAATTACTACGACCTGTTCACTTCTGACGCGCAGAAGTCTGCGGACAAGCTTGCCGGTGTCCGGGATGAATTCAAGGCGTTAGGAGTGGAGCTACCCGCCACGCGCGAAGCGTTCATGCAGATGGTCTACGCCGCGCAGCTGGGAACAGTTGCAGGCAAGGCGACAGCGGATGCGTTAATGGGGCTGGCCACTGACGCTGACGCCGCTTACAAGATCCTCCAGGCGGCACTCACTCAGGGTGCAACTGATGGGTTTAGCGCTGTGCAACGCTCCATCAACGCGCAAAAGGCGTCGATCAATGACATGTTGGCCACGGCCAACACACGTGTCAGTGATTTGACCGGGATCAGCAGCGGCCTGAGTGCAGCGCTGAAAAGTTTACGTGGCGACTCCGATGCAGCTGTAAAAACGCTTCGCTCCCAGGCCCAGGCCACGCTTCAGAGCGCGCTGGCGATCGCTCGTGCGGGCGGGTCGCTGGCTGGCTATGAAGGGCTGACCGATGCGCTGGATACGGTGAGCGACAACAACACCGACCTGTATTCATCACTTGAGGACTTCAACCGCGACCAAGGCCGTACGGCCAACGTCGTGGCCGAACTCAACAAGCTGAATGGCAAGCAACTGACCAGCGCGGAGCAGACGGTCAAGACGCTGCAAGATCAGCTGACCCGCCTGGATGATCAGCTGAACTTCGCGCAGCAGCAACTGGACGCCCTTAACGGCCTGGACAACACAGTGCTGAGCGTGACGGACGCTGTGAACGCCATGAACGCGGCCGTGGTGGCGTCGCTGGCTGGCATGGGCGGCAAGGGCGCAACAAATTCTGCGGCTACCAACGGCACCTTGATCGATTCGGTCTACAAGGACGTCCTCGGGCTTAGCGGCGCTGACTCGGCCGGCAAAAACTACTGGTTGGGCGAGCTCGCCAACGGCCACCTCCGTTTGGACCAACTCGCTCAGGCGATTGCCAACGCGGCCAAGGAAAACAACCAGGCCGTCAAGGCTGGATATGCGACTGGCGGCTACATCAGCGGCCCAGGCAACGGCACCAGCGACAGCATCGTAGCGCGCCTCTCAAACGGCGAGTACGTGATGACGGCGCAGTCGGTGCGGATGTTCGGTACCGGGCTGCTCGATCAGATGAACGCGGGGCGCATTCCTGCATTCGCCGCGGGCGGGCCAGTGCTGTCCATCCCTTCGATACGGTCCGGCTCTGCGCCGAGCGCTGCGCGTGTTAGCAGTTCCGATGCCGCAACCATTGCTGAGCTGAGAGCGCTCCGTGATGAGATCCGCAACGGCCTCGCCGTGATCGCCGACCACGCGCGCAAAACCAGCGACAACACCGGCCAGCTCGCTGAAGTAGGCACTCAAGTGGTGGGTGTGGTCCAGACAAAGGCGACTGTATGAGCAAGATGATTGTGGTACCGGCGCTGGAAATCACTCCGGCGCGCCTGGTGAAGAGTTCGCTATCGGATATGGATTATGGGGCGTGGAACTCGGCTACCGCGTACAAAATCGGCGACCGGGTGACGGTTGAGCGGATCAACTACGAGGTATTGGCTGATCACACAAACCGTAATCCCGTCACGGATACAGCAACGCCGGCCGTATGGATGATCGTGGGCTGGGTCAACAAGTACCGGATGTTCAACAAGCAAATCGGCAATACCTGGGGGATTGGTACCTTCACCTCAAACCCGGAGAGCATCGACCTCACGATCAGGCCCGGCAGGCGTGTAAACGCCATGGGGCTGGTAGGCGTCGCGGCGACCAGCGTTCGCGTGGTGGTGACGATGCCCGGCACGGCTGATCCGATCTACGACCAAACCTTCGCTATGTCGAAAAAGAAAGGGGTGGGTTGGTACCAGTTTTTCTTCGGCAAGTTCGCTAAACGGGACAACGTCGCGATTCTGGACCTGCCACCAGCGAGCAACGCTGACGTGCGGGTAATCATAAATGCGCCCGGCAGTACCGCCCAGGTAGGGATGCTTATCCTCGGCTGGTCCGAGGTCATTGGCACGGCGGTGTATGACACTTCTCTGGGCAGGAAGAATTACACCACCGTCAAAGAAGAGTTTGACGGCAGCATCAAGATGACCAAGCACGGCAAGCGCAGGCTCGTGAACTATCAGATCGTGATGGAGGGCGACGAGATATCCAGCGCCCTGCACGCGCTTGATGATCTGAGCGATACCGCAGCGCTTTACGTGGGTGCTGTTGAGCTCGACTACACGATCATCGCCGGAACATACGAAGACCTGAGCGTTGGCCTTCCTACCTATGGCATGGGCACACAAAACCTTTCTGTCAGGAGCCTGAACTAATGGCTGTCCCACAACTAACACTGCTGCCCGATCCACCTTTGCTGACTGATGATGAGGACACCTACAACATCAAGGCCGATGCGACGGTAGTTGCGCAGCAAAAGTCCATTCCGGAAATCAATCTTTCCCTGATCTGGATCGGCCAGCAGGTCACCGCCGTAAATGACTACCGGCAGCAGGCCGCCCAAAGCGCGACGGACGCGCAAAAAGCGGCGAGTGCTGCAAACGATTCAAAGGTCGCGGCGGCCAAGTCTGCGTCCGACGCCACGACTAACGGTCAGGCGCAGGTCGATCTGGCAAAGGCTCAGGTGACATTGGCTGCCGAGCAGGCACGCCTCGCTACAGCCAACGGCCGGGCACAGGTTCAGTTTGCAGCGGAGCAAGCTCAACTCGCCACCACCAACGGGCAAGCGCAGGTCGCCGCCGCTGGTCAGGTAAAGGAGCAGACTGCGGCAATCAGGGATCAAGCCCAGATCATCGCAGACGCCGCACGGGCCGCGGTGGGCATTGCGTCTTACACAAACAAGAAGGGTTACGTGTTCACCGTGAGCGATGACGGCACTTCGATTCAATGGCGGCCTCGGCATCGTATTGGGGAAGTACTGCAAGCAGCGGGTCCAATCGACAGCACGTTTCTGCCGCTCACGGGTGGGCTTTACCTGCAATCGGCCTATCCAGAGCTGTTTGCCAAAGTGGGTTTGCTAGGTGCGCAAGCAGGAGACAGCTGGGCCGCCGTTGCGACGACCCCGGTACAGTTTCAGCGGATTAACATAGGAAAAAACCGGGTATTGATGGCAGCGCCATACGCGCAAACCTCCACGTTGTACCGAAGTGAAGATGACGGAAAAACCTGGAGTTCCGTCACCGTCTCCGCCGCCTTGAATGGCTCTACGGGGGCCGGCCTGTACGACGTTGTTTCTGACGGTAAAGGTATCTGGATCGGCATCGGCTATCTGTCTTCGCTCTCTTGGTTCACCCTGCGTAGTACGGACAACGGCTTGACCTGGACCCGCGTTTCGTCAGGAGTCTCTGGACTGCCGGTAAGAATAGCTACCGATGGAAACGGTACGTGGTTGGCGGTGGGAGGTACGAGCAGTGCCACTGCTATCAGGTCCGATAACAACGGTGTGACTTGGAGCGTCGTCCTAAATCAGGGGTCGGGTTCTGCCGGAGGCGTTGCAACCGATGGACTGGGGAACTGGATGATTGGCAGCGGTGGGGGCGCGTTTGTAAGCGTCAACAACGGCGTAAGCTTTACGCTGAAAAGCGTCAGCAACTCCGTGGGGAACGTCACAAATGTTTATGATGTAGTCACTGATAAAAAAGGGATTTGGCTACTCAGCTTTTATGTGGCGTCCGGATCCTCGGCAGGGCTTCTTAAAAGTTACAACTTTGGGTCTGATTGGCAGGCTGTGCCTATTACGGGTGGCGGTACCGTCGCGAGGATGGGAGGAACTGATGGTAATGGAGCCTGGTATTTCGCCGCAGGGACTGGAAGAGTTTTTGTCAGTCGGGACAATACAATCACATGGTCTGTTATCTCGGCGGTAACGACCAAACTTCCATCGGGTAATGATACTGAGATAATTGTGATGTCGGGATCTGATGTCTTGGCATCCGGATTAACTGCGTTGACCAGATCAAACGCAGTTACGCCTTACGACAATACGACGCTTTTCCAACTTCCAAACGTCATCGCCTACAAAGGCCTGGGTGCCTATATTAAGGCGAAGGAGGCTGCATGATTGCTTATATCTGGAATGAGGAAGGTATTTATGTTGCGAGCAAAGAGGTGGAAGAGGGCGGCCCCTTTCCACTGCGCAGCACGCCGACTGCGCCCCCGAAACTGACTGGAGGCCAGATAGCGCGTTGGACCGGCGCGGGATGGGAAAAATTGGCTAATGCGCCTGATCCGGATTCCGAATCGGCGCCAGACTGGACGGCCTTGATTGCTGACCGCCGTTACAAGGCCGAGATAGCCGGTTTCGCCTGGAACGGCTTCGGCATCGATACCGAGCGCGACAGCCAAGCAAAGATCAGCAGCAGTTGGTCAGCGGCGCGCGCCGGCTTCCGCGAAGAAGGCGCTGTCTGGAAATGCCTTGAGCTTGCCACCGGCCAGATCGTGAGCCGGCCCACCAGTAATGCCGAGATGATCGACATCGGTCAGCAGGCTTACCGCTACGTTCAGACGTGCTACGACCGGGAGGGTGCTCTATTGGAGGCGGCAGCCGCCGGCAACATCACGGCAGATCTGATTGAGGAGGGCTGGCCGTCATGATCCTGATCGGCAAGTTCGATATTCACCTTGCTGTGCGCTTCACCAGCCGTTGGGATGTCGCTACGCAGGAAGCGCTTACGTTCGGCGATCCGCTTCATGGTCCCCTGGTGGTGCCTTCTGACTTCTACAGCGACTTGGCCTCGATCCGCATCCTGCGCGAGGTTTGCCGGTGGGCTGCCATCGGCGCGCTGGTGGGATGGGTGTTTGCCTGGGGCTGGCTGGCGGCCGCACTGCTGGTGGTGGCGATCGTCACTCTGGCGTTATACGGCCTGCTCGCCGGGTACGGCATGCGTGCGGCGATCCTGCATGACTGGCTTTACACCGTGGGCATGCTGCCACGCGCCGAGTGCGATGCCGTGTTCTATCGCGCACTCACTACAGGCGATGGCACCGCGCGATGGCGAGCGGCAATTTTCTGGCTGGGCGTCAGGCTCGGCGGATTCACCTCATACACCAAGACCCCGACCCGTTCGGGGTTTTTTACGCCTGGAGAAAAGTGAATGACGGTTACCGAAAAAGATCGCGATGTGCTGGCGCGCACGCTGTGGGGCGAGGCGCGCGGGGAAGGGCTGGCCGGAATGGTGGCCGTGGCGTGGTCGATCCGCAACCGGGTGGACGACGGCAACGATAGATCCTGGTGGGGCGAGGGCTA
>NZ_DIHC01000022.1:10344-10577 GCF_002419965.1 Pseudomonas sp. UBA5706 | reverse complement strand
GTGCCAGGCAGGCCGTGGTGGGAGGGTTTACGCCTGCTGCGCAGCCGATCGCGAGCAAGCTGCGCTCCTACGCCCTTCGGGCAGAGTCAAAGCCGCAGGTCTTTGCCGTCATTGGGTTATGGGCTTGCGGGCAGAATCAAAAGCCGCAGGTTTTTTGCGACATTCGGTTATGTGCTCGCAGACAGAATCGAGGCGGCTGTGCCTTTGGCGCCATTCAATGTTCTGCCGCAGCA
>NZ_DIHC01000022.1:0-10222 GCF_002419965.1 Pseudomonas sp. UBA5706 | reverse complement strand
GGCGTAGGAGTCCGGCTTGCCCACGATCTGCCGGGGACCGGCAGCAAAATCAGGCAGCGCGGTGTGTCTGGCAGGCCGTGGTGGGAGGGTTTACGACTGCTGCGCAGCCGATCGCGAGCAAGCTGCGCTCCTACGCCCTTCGGGCAGAGTCAAAAGCCGCAGGTTTTTTGCGACATTCGGTGCTGTGCTTGCGGGCAGAGCCAAATACCGCAGTGCGTTTAGCGTCATTCGGTATGTGCTTTGAGGCCGAATAAAAGGCCACAGGTCTTTGGTGTCATCAGGCTCTGCTTCCGGGAAGAATCCAAGAAACAGGATCGTGTCTACTTCACGTTCTGCCCAACCGCCAATCCCGCCCGAATCGCAGCCAGCGCGGCTTGGTAGTAGGCCTTGCCTTCGTTGGATTCGGCGAAGGTCGAAAACTCTTCCAGCTCTGCGTCGGACAGGTCGCGATACACGTAAAGCAGCGTATTGCCCATGTCGTTGGCAATCTGCGTCATCAGTCGCTGACGCTGCCCGTCGAGCATATTTTGCGACGAGCCGCCTCCCATTAGCCCTGGAATCATCGAACTCAAGCTGTCGGCCGCAACCCCGGCGATGGCCAGACTGACTTCGGCACCGGCTTCCTTGGCGGGGAGGGCGTTGGCCAGGTGGCCGATGATCAGCATGCGATTGTCGCTGGCCTGCATCTTCGGCAAACCTTGTGCGTTTTTCGCCAGTTGGTCGGGACGGGTTGCGGTCAGCTCGGCATTGACGATCTTGCGGCCCAGGGGGGATTGGAAAAACTGCAAGGCAGGATTCGGGTCCTGCAGCGTCTGCCGCAGTTTTTGCTCGGCGCGTTGATCCATTGCCTGTGGCGCGAAACGCTGGTTGCTGTTGCTGACCAGCGCTTCGAACACCGCAGGTGGCAGGCTGTTTTTGTAGCGCTGCTGCGCAGCTTTGAGAGCGTCGTTGAAATGCGCGCGTTGTTCCGGCCAGCCGGTGACCTTGTACAGCTGGTCGTGGCCGTCTGCCCACGCGGGCAGGGTGCAGAACATCAACAGCAGGAAAAACAGACGGCGCATTAGAGACTCCTGTCGGCAGGCCGCTATTCTCGGCGGGGCGGCGGGGATTTGTCGAGTTAACAAGTTGCCAGACCTCAAGAAAATCCGTGGGTTCGGCGATGGCGTGTGGAAAACGGTTGCAGGGTTTTCGCCGCGCAGAAATATTCTTGGGCTGGCAGACCGTGGGCTCTGTTGGATTGATCGGCGTCTGGATACTATGCGCGCCATGCACATATCCCCTGATGACCCCCTGCTGACGAAAATTGTCGACGACCTGGCCGAGCGAGGCTGGTCGCAGCAGGACATCTTTTTGCCTGAAGCGCTGACCCGCGAACTGGCCCTTGAGTGCCGCAAACGCGCGGCTGAAGGCGAGCTGGCCCCGGCGGCGGTTGGGCGCGGCCCTGCCCAAGAGGTGCGCGAGGGAATTCGTGGTGATCACATCCAATGGCTGGAGCCGGGACAGGCCGGGCCCTGCGATCAGTATCTGGTGTTAATGGACAGCCTGCGTCAGGCGCTTAATCGCGGTCTGTTTCTGGGCCTTGAGGATTTCGAAAGCCACTTTGCGCTGTACCCGCCCGGGGCTTTTTATCGCCGGCACGTCGACCGCTTTCGTGACGATGACAGACGCATGGTCTCGGCAGTGATCTACCTCAATGACGCCTGCTGGCAGCCCGAAGATGGCGGGCAATTGCGTATGTTCTTCAAGGATGGCGTGGAGCACGACGTACAGCCCATCGGTGGATGCCTGGTGGTGTTTCTGTCAGGCGACATGCCTCATGAAGTATTGCCCGCCATGCGCGATCGCCTGTCCCTTACCGGTTGGTTCCGGCGGCGGGGGAACGAGCCGTTTGAGTTGTAAGCTCGATGCGTTCGAGATGAAATCTTCTACACAAAAGCGCTCCTTGCGCCCCTTTGCGCGCGAATCCAGACTAAGGTGAGCGCCGCGCCTCAGCATGTTCCGCGGCGATTGCCGGACCGAATCTTCGGGCTCACGGTCTGAGATTGAGCATCCATAACAACCCAAAACCGGGAGAGATCATGAAGACTTTATTCGCAAGAACTGCCCTTGCCGGCTTGCTGCTGGGCTCGACCTTCCTGGTGCAGGCCGATGATGTGCCGCGCACGCCGTCGCCTGCGGGGGCGGAGGTCTACATCATTTCGCCTAAGGACGGCGCGGTGGTCAACGGTGCGTTCAAGGTTCAGTTCGGACTCAAGGGCATGGGCGTCGCGCCCGCCGGTGTCGATGTGCCGGAGACCGGGCATCACCACCTGCTGATCGACGTCAAGGATCAGCCCGACATGAATGCGCCGCTGCCGACCACTGACAACATCCGCCATTTCGGCAAAGGCCAGACCGAAACCGAACTGAACCTCGCCCCAGGCCAGCACACGCTGCAATTGCTGGTCGGCGACAAGAACCACGTGCCGCTGAATCCAGTGGTTGAGTCGCAGAAGATCACCGTCACCGTTAAATAACCAAAGGTTGCCCGTCGATCTTCGGGGCGTCGGTTGTGGCAGCCCGGCTGGCCAGTGGGTAGCGATCTTGAGCGCGCCAGCGCCAGCCAGCTGCTACAGCAACGGCGTCGGCACCTTGCGCAGGCAAAAAAAGGAGACCCGAGGGTCTCCTTTTTTCAATAGCCCTGAACCGGTGGTTCAGAACAGAACGCGGCTGCGGATGGTGCCGTTGATGTGCTGCAGCTTCTCTTGCGCCAGGTCCGAGTACTCGGCATCGACGTCGATGACCACGTAGCCTACGTTCTCGTTGGTTTGCAGGAACTGGCCGGAGATGTTGATGCCGTTTTCCGCAAACACCTTGTTGATTTCGCTGAGCACGCCCGGGATGTTTTCGTGGATGTGCAGCAGGCGATGCTTGCCAGGGTGAGCCGGCAGGGCCACTTCAGGGAAGTTGACCGAGGACACCGACGTACCGTTGTCGCTGTACTTGACCAGCTTCTCTGCCACTTCCAGGCCGATATTGGCTTGGGCTTCGGCAGTCGAGCCACCGATGTGCGGGGTCAGGATCACGTTGTCCAGGCCACGCAGCGGGCTTTCGAAGATGTCGTCGTTGGAGCGCGGCTCCACCGGGAATACGTCGATGGCTGCGCCGATAAGGTGCTGATCCTTGATCGCACGGGCCAGTGCGTCCAGCTCGACCACGGTGCCGCGCGCGGCGTTGATCAGGATTGCGCCTTTCTTCATCGAGCGGATTTCCTTCTCACCAATCATCCACTGGGTGGACGGCAGCTCAGGCACGTGCAGGGACACAATGTCCGCCAGGCCCAGCAGCTCGGTCAGGCTGGAAACCTGAGTGGCGTTACCCAGTGGCAGCTTGGTCAGCGGGTCGAAAAAGAACACCTGCATGCCCAGGCCTTCGGCCAGAACCGACAACTGCGTGCCGATTGAACCGTAGCCGATGATGCCCAGCTTCTTGCCACGGATCTCGAAGGAGTTGGCGGCGCTCTTGATCCAGCCGCCACGATGGCAGGAAGCGTTTTTCTCGGGGATACCGCGCAGCAGCAGGATCGCTTCGGCCAGTACCAGTTCGGCGACCGAACGGGTATTGGAGTACGGCGCGTTGAACACAGCGATGCCGCGCTCGCGGGCCGCGTTCAGGTCAACCTGGTTGGTGCCGATGCAGAAGCAGCCGACCGCGACCAGCTTCCTTGCGCTGTCGAAGATCTCTTCGGTCAGCTGGGTACGTGAGCGAATACCGATGAAGTGAGCGTCGGCAATCTTTTCCTTCAGTTCGGCTTCCGGCAGAGACTTGGTGTGGTACTCGATGCTGGTGTAACCAGCGGCCTTGAGGACGTCGACTGCGGATTGATGGACGCCTTCGAGAAGAAGGAACTTGATCTTGCTCTTGTCGAGGGAAGTCTTGCTCATCTGCGTAAACCTGTGTCCCGGAGAAAATGGCAGGGAATGGACAGCGCGAGCTGGCCTCACGGCGCAACGGCGCCTTCGCAGGTCGGCCTCAGGCACGTCTCTGCGGGGGCGGTATGCTAGCATATGTGCCCCGCGAAATACCCGCTCCTGCGACGTGAGCCGTTCTCAGGATGACCATGAATCGTTCGAGAGTTCCTTGATGACACAGTCTGCGTTGATAGATGAACTTAAGTCCCTGGTCGAGCCCGCAAAGGTGCTCACCGATGCCGATTCCCTCGAAGCCTATGGCAAGGACTGGACCCGGCAATACGCCCCTGCGCCGAGCGCCATTGTCTTTCCCAAAACCACCGAACAGGTGCAGGCCATCGTCCACTGGGCCAATCGGCACAAGGTCGCCCTGGTGCCGTCGGGCGGGCGGACCGGGCTTTCTGGCGCCGCGGTGGCGATGAATGGCGAGGTGGTCGTTTCATTCGACTCCATGAACCAGATTCTGGAACTCAACGTCACCGACCGCACGGTGCGTTGCCAGCCAGGGCTGGTCACCAAACAGTTGCAGAACTTCGCGGAAGAGAATGGCCTTTATTACCCGGTGGATTTCGCCTCCTCCGGTTCAAGTCAGATCGGCGGCAACATCGGCACCAACGCCGGCGGGATCAAAGTCATTCGCTACGGCATGACCCGCAACTGGGTCTCGGGGCTGAAGGTCGTGACGGGCAAGGGCGACATCCTTGAGCTGAACAAAGACCTGATCAAGAACGCCACTGGCTACGACCTGCGTCAACTGTTCATTGGCGGCGAGGGCACGCTGGGTTTTGTGGTCGAGGCGACGATGCGCCTGGATCGGGCACCGAAAAACCTGACCTGCATGGTTCTCGGCACGCCCGACTTCGATTCGATCATGCCGGTACTGCACGCGTTTCACGGCAAGCTGGACCTGACGGCGTTCGAGTTTTTCTCCGACAAGGGCCTGGCCCGCATCATGGCGCGCGGTGACGTGCCCGAGCCGTTTGCCACCAAAACGCCGTTCTATGCCTTGCTTGAGTTCGAGGCGAGCAACGAAGACATCGCCAATCAGGCGCTGGCTACCTTCGAGCATTGCGTGGAACAGGGTTGGGTCATCGATGGGGTGATGAGTCAGAGCAAGCAGCAGTTGCAGAACCTGTGGAAGCTGCGCGAATACCTGTCTGAAACCATCTCCCACTGGACCCCGTACAAAAACGACATCTCGGTCACGGTGTCGAAGGTCCCGGCGTTCCTCAACGAAATCGACGCTATTGTCAGTGAGCACTACCCTGATTTCGAAGTGGTCTGGTACGGCCATATCGGTGATGGCAACCTGCACCTGAACATCCTCAAGCCACAGGACTTGCCCAAGGAGGCGTTCTTCGCCAAGTGCGCGACGGTTAACAAGTGGGTATTCGAGATCGTCGAGAAGTACAACGGCTCCATTTCCGCCGAACATGGCGTCGGTCTGGTCAAGCGCGACTACCTCGAATACAGCCGCTCGCCAGTGGAAATCGAGTACATGAAAGCGGTAAAAGCCGTGTTCGACCCGAACGGCATCATGAACCCCGGCAAGATCTTCGCGTTATAACGTCGATCCGCCATACCAGCCAAGCCAGTGCGACGTTGTAATAGACGAAGCAATAAAAGGAACACTCATGAGCTATCAGCACAAGTATGTCGATGGAACCAAGGTTCACTTCCCGCTGGGCAAGGTGGTCTGCATTGGCCGTAACTATGCCGAGCATGCCAGGGAACTGGATAACCCGGTGCCGACCGAGCCGCTGCTGTTCATCAAGCCGGGCAGTTGCGTGGTCGAGCTCGAAGGTGGTTTCAGTATTCCGCAGGATCGCGGATCAGTGCATTACGAAGCCGAGATCGTGGTGCTGATCGGCAAGTCGCTGAGCAAGAACCCAAGCCGCGAAGAAGTGCTGGACGCGATTTCGGGTTTTGCGCCAGGACTTGACCTTACGCTTCGGGATATTCAGTCCAGGCTCAAGGAAAAGGGCCTGCCTTGGGAAATCGCCAAGTCGTTCGACGGCGCGGCAGTCATCGCCCCGTTCGTGTCGGCCGATGCCTACCCGGACCTGACCGACATTGCCATTCGCCTGACTGTCAACGGCGAAGTCCGCCAGGACGGCAACAGCAGCCAGATGCTTAACCCGATCGTGCCAATGATTCAGCACATGGCCTCGCAGTTTTCGCTGCAAGCGGGCGACGTAATCATGACCGGCACTCCAGCAGGCGTTGGCCCGTTCAATGTCGGCGATCAGATCGTGCTCGAACTACCGGGCCAGAGCCGTTTCGAAAGTGACGTCCGCTGATTCATAGCGTTCGGTCAGAAGGCCGCCTGTGTGACACCGCAGGCGGCCTTTTTTATGCGCCATCTCCATCGCCCGGGGCGTTCTGGTTGCCGTTTTTTTCACAAGCAATCCGGATAATCCTTGCCGACCGCAGCGCCATATTGCTGCGCAATGAATTCGTTTTTCGGGATCGTCTAGATGGCAGCCGCTGATCAATCGCTGAGCAACCCCAAGCGCCGAGGTTTTCGTTGGTCCTGGCTGGTGATCGCCCTGGTGGTGATCCTCGTGGGTCTGTCCTATGCGTGGCACTGGGATGATCGCGGTCTGCTATGGCTGCGTGAGCAGACGGTCTCCGTCTCCGAGCGCACCGCCAGTGTGTGGCTGCCGGACTACCACGTCGTGATTGACGGAAAGCCGCTCGTGGGCCTGGAGAATGATGAGGCGTCGGATCTGTCCTATGACCCATCAAGCAAAACCCTGTACTCGGTGATGGGCAAAAACGCGTTCCTGGTCGAACTAAGCCTGAGCGGCGAAGTGTTGCGCAAGATCCCGCTGGTAGGCTGGAGCAACCCGGAAGGCTTGGCGGTTTTGGGCAACGGTTTGATCGCCATTGTCGATGAGCGTCAGCACCTGATGACCATGGTCACCGTGACGCCCGACACCAAGACCCTGAACATCGCTGACTTTCCGAAGTATGACCTCGGGCCTTCCGCCGATCAGAACAAGGCGTTCGAGGGCGTAGCCTGGGACCCGCACAAGCAGCGGATCCTGCTCGGCGAAGAACGCCCGCCTGCGTTGTACACATGGCAGTCGGACGGCAGCGCCCTACTCAAGGGTGACAAGCAGAAACTGGCGAATGACAGCCTCATCATGCGCAACCTGTCCGCGTTGGATGTCGATGAAAAAACCGGCCACTTGCTGGCCTTGTCCGCTGAGTCGCACATGCTCCTTGAGCTGGACGAGAAGGGCAACGAGGTGAGCTTCCTGGCGCTGGTAGCAGGCTTCCACGGCCTGGACCACACCATCCCCCGAGCCGAAGGGGTAACGATGGACGATAAAGGCACGATCTACATGGTCAGCGAGCCCAACCTGTTTTATTCGTTCAAGAAGTAAGCGGTTGCGAGCACCGCGCAACGCTTTTGATTCTGGCCGCAGGCCGTAGGCGCCTTGCTTGCAGGCGCTCAGCACGAAGCAGCAACTGCGCAACGCTTTCGATTCTTGCCACAGGCCGCAGAAGCCTTGCTTGCAAACGCTCAGCACGACGCAGCAACTGCACAACGCCTTCGATTCTGGCCGCAGGCCGTATGCACCTTGTTTGCAGGCGCTTAGCACGAAGCAGCAGCTGCGCAACGTTTTTGATTCTGGCCGCAGGCCGTATGCACCTTGCTTGCAGGCGCTCAGCACGACGCAGCAACTGCACAACGCCTTCGATTCTGGCCGCAGGCCGTATGCACCTTGTTTGCAGGTGCTTAGCACGAAGCAGCAGCTGCGCAACGTTTTAGATTCTGGCCGCAGGCCGTATGCACCTTGCTTGCAGGCGCTTAGCACGAAGCAGTAGCTGCGCAACGCTTTTGATTCTGGCCGCAGGCCGTATGCACCTTGTTTGCAGGTGCTTAGCACGAAGTAGCAGCTGCGCAACGCTTTTGATTCTGGCCGCAGGCCGTATGCACCTTGTTTGCAGGTGCTTAGCACGACGCAGCAACTGCACAACGCCTTCGATTCTGGCCGCAGGCCGTAGGAGCCTTGCTTGCAGGCGATCTGGCGCGAAGCGGCAGCAAATCAGCAGATGCGATGTAGCAGAAAACCGCATGCCCGGGGTTTTACTGCCGTTTCGCGACAGATCGCTCGCAAGCCAGCGTCCACGCATTCCGGGCAGAAGCTTTGATCTTGCGAGTCTTAAGCTTGGCTTCAGCCTAGGGTGCTATTAAAACGACCCCACCTGAGGTCGAGCTTGATTCATGCGTTGTCTGTCCACTTTGAAAACCGTCTTATTGACATTACTCGTCGTGATTTTGCTGACAGCGTCAGGGGGCGTTGCTCGCGAATACCGAGTGGCCGAGCGGATGTGGTTCAACTGGCATGTTTTCTGGCAGGCCAGCGATGCACAGGCGTTGGGGCTGGATGATTACAAGGTTGCAACTGAGGCCAGCGTCATCGAAGGCCTGGAAGACAACGTTTCGGCGCTGAGCTACGACCCGGACCGCAAAACCCTGTTCACCGTGACCAACAAAGACCCCGAATTGGTCGAGCTGAGCCTTGAGGGAAAAATCCTGCGGCGCATTCCGTTGACCGGCTTTGGCGACGCGGAGGCGGTGGAGTACATCAGCCCCGGCATTTACGTCATCAGCGACGAACACAGTCAGCGGCTGATCAAGGTCCGGGTCAAAGACGATACAGGGTTTCTCGACGCCGCTGACGCACAGCAACTGACGCTGGGGATTGATGCCGGCGGTAACAATGGCTTCGAAGGCCTGGCCTACGACAATCGGGGTAAGCGGCTGTTTGTCGCCAAAGAGCGCAAACCGGTGCAGATCATCGAAGTGCGCGGCTTCCCAGATGCCGACACGACCACGCCGAACGCTCTCGAAGTCACCTCCAGCAGCAAGCGTAATGCTGGCCTGTTCGTGCGTGACCTTTCCAGCCTGCAGTTCGACGAACGCAGCGGTCATCTTTTGGCCTTGTCCGATGAGTCGCGGCAGATATTGGAGCTGGACACCGCCGGCAGACCTGTCGGCAATGTGTCGCTGAGCAAGGGCAGCATGGGCCTGAGCAAGAGCGTGCCACAGGCGGAAGGAATTGCGATGGGGGAGGACGGGACGTTATATCTGGTGAGCGAACCGAATCTTTTTTATGTGTTCCGGAAGAAGTGAAGGGTGATGCTTTGTCCGGGTGATCCTTCTGTAGGAGCGAATTCATTCGCGAGGCGGCATCCATCCGACAAAGACGCGTCAAATGGATTGGCCGATTGCGAATGAATTCGCCCCCACACAGAGAACGTGTTTCACCCCAAGGTTCGCAGGTAAAACCCGCTCAGCGCTTGAGGGTTTTCACGCCATCCTGAGTACCCAGCAACAGCAAGTCCGCAGAACGCGCCGCAAACAGCCCGTTGGTGACGACACCGACAATGGCGTTGATCTGTGCTTCCAGCTCTACCGGATTGGTGATGTTCATGTTGTGCACGTCGAGGATGATGTTGCCGTTATCGGTCAGCACACCTTCGCGGTACACCGGGTCACCGCCCAGCTTCACCAGTTGCCGCGCGACGTGGCTGCGCGCCATCGGGATGACTTCGACCGGCAGCGGGAATGCACCGAGGACCGGCACCAGTTTGCTGCCGTCGGCGATGCAGATGAACGTTTTGGCCACCGCCGCCACGATTTTCTCGCGAGTCAGGGCTGCGCCGCCGCCCTTGATCAGGTTCAAGTGCTCATCGCTTTCATCGGCGCCGTCGATATAGAACTCAAGATCGCTGACGGTGTTGAGTTCATACACTGGAATGCCGTGGCCTTTGAGGCGTGCGGCGGTGGCTTCGGAGCTGGCCACTGCGCCGTCGAACGCGCCCTTGTGCAGCGCCAGTGCATCGATGAAGCAATTGGCAGTGGAACCGGTGCCGACACCCACGATGCTTTTGTCGTCGAGTTTCGGAAGGATGAAGTCGACGGCGGCTTGGGCAACGGCCTGTTTGAGTTGATCCTGGGTCATGCGGGGCTCCACGGAGGCCAAAGGACACGAAAGGGCGGGCATTATAGCGACATGCTGTGGTTAAAGCCTGAGTGTTGGTGTGGTCGTGCGTCGGGACGCGGGGTAGACTTCCGAGCCTTGCCCCCTCGCCAGTGATGCTTTCCCGATGCTCGAACAGTACGTCAAGAAAATCCTCACCTCCCGCGTTTACGATATCGCCGTCGAAACCCCGCTGCAGGGCGCGCGTCAGCTCTCCGAGCGGCTGGGCAACCAGGTGTTGCTCAAGCGCGAAGACCTGCAGCCGGTGTTCTC
>NZ_DIHC01000044.1 GCF_002419965.1 Pseudomonas sp. UBA5706 | reverse complement strand
TGACGCTCTGCGTGGGAATGCCGCGCTTGACGCTCTGCGTTGGTTTTGGACGCGCAGCGTCCGGGTATGCGTTCCCCGGAGCGTGGGAACGATCAGTCATTAGTAAGCCTCCCTACGCGTGTCTGACCCACGACGTAGGTTGAGTCTCCTGCCGGTACCCAGAAAGCCTGTCTACACTCGGCGCAGCATCTCCACGCGGAGCATAGGAACGATCACTCCACTATACCGAGCTGGAGCCTCAGCGTTTATGCACCAAAACCCCCGCTGAATAGGTCTCGCTGACCGTCCTGTCGTCCCCTAGCGTCATCAGCACGAACAGCTTCTCTTCAATCCCGGTTGCCTGTTTCATGCGGTAGGAGAGCAGCGGCGTAGCATTGAAATCCAGAACCACGAAATCCGCTTCGGTGCCCTGATGCAGATTGCCGATGCTGTCCTGCAGACGCAGCGCCCGCGCGCCCCCCAAAGTCGCCAGGTACAGCGATTTGAACGGGCTGAGCTTGGCGCCTTGCAGTTGCATGACCTTGTAGGCCTCGTTCAGCGTCTGTAAAAGCGAGAAGCTGGTGCCACCGCCGACGTCAGTGCCCAATCCCACGTTGACCTTGTGCCGTTCGGTCATTGGCAGGTTGAACAGCCCACTGCCAAGGAAGAAGTTGGAGGTGGGACAGAAGGCAATGGCTGACCCGGTTTCGGCCAGACGCTCACATTCCTGATCACACAGATGCACCCCGTGGGCGAACACCGAACGCTCGCCCAGCAGCTTGAAGTGATCGTAGACATCCAGATAGTTTTTGCGCTCCGGGAACAGCGCCTTGACCCACTCGACTTCCTTAAGGTTTTCGCTGATGTGGGTCTGCATGTACAGGTCCGGGTACTCGGTCAGCAGTTTACCGGCGAGGGCGAGTTGCTGCGGCGTGCTGGTCGGCGCGAAGCGTGGCGTGACCGCGTAATGCAGGCGACCCTTGCCATGCCAGCGCTCGATCAGCGTTTTGCTGTCGACATAGCTCGACTCGGCAGTGTCCACCAGATAATCCGGCGCGTTGCGGTCCATCATCACCTTTCCCGCGATCATGCGCAGGTTAAGCTTCTCGGCGGCCGTAAAGAATGCGTCCACAGATTCCTTGTGGCGACTGCCGAACACCAGCGCGGTAGTCGTGCCGTTACGCAGCAACTCCTTGATGAAGATGTCGGACACTTCAGCGGCGTGGGCAGGATCGGCGAACTGGCGCTCGACAGGAAACACATACGTATTGAGCCAGTCCAGCAACTGCTCGCCGTAGGAGCCGACCATGCCGGTTTGTGGCAGATGGATATGCGTGTCGATAAAGCCGGCCGTTATCAGGGCGTCGGTGTAGGTCGCCACTTCGACGTCGCTGTCCAGGGTGTCCAGCAAATCCCTGGCATGGCCGACGGCGCAAATCCTGCCGTTTTCGACCACCATCAAGCCGTCTTCGAAATACTCGTATGAGGCCTCGACCGCCACTTCGGCAGGGTCGGCAATGCTGTGGACAATGGCGGCACGGTAGGCTTTCTTTACACTCTTCATGTTTTACAGTTCGTTCTTCTAAAGTTCATTGAGCCTGGCTGCGGCGAGACACCGGCAGCAGCTTGGCAATGGGTTCGGACGTCGAACGCTGTTCGCCGCTTTCCATTCCAAAAAAGGCGTTATAGGTGGCAATTACTTCGGCGGCCACAGACACGGCGATTTCCATAGGCAGCTTGCCTTTCACTTCCGAAAGGCCCATCGGGCAGCGCATCCGCTGTAGCAGTGCCGGCTCAAAACCGCGATCGCGCAAGCGGTGTTCGAACTTCGCGCGCTTGGTCTTCGAGCCGATCAGGCCGAACCAGGTAAAGTCACCGCGCTTGAGGATTGCAGCGCTAAGTTCCAGATCCAACTGATGATTATGAGTCATCACGATGCAATAGCAGCCTGTCGGCAGGTTATTCACCTCATCGACCACTTCTTCATTGACGATCTTCGCCACCCCTTCGGGTAACTGCGTGGGGAATTCCGCTTCCCGTGAGTCGATCCAGCGCACCCGGCAGGGCAGGCTGGCGAGCAGCGGCACCAAAGCACGCCCGACGTGGCCGGCGCCAAACACCGCAATCTGCGCCTGAGGCGTGCCCATGGGTTCGAACAGCAGCACGTTCACCCCGCCGCAGCACTGACCCAGGCTGGCGCCGAGGCTGAAGCGCTCCAGACGGGTCTGCTGGCTGCCGCTAATGAGCATTTGACGGGCGATTTCCATGGCCTTGTATTCCAGATGCCCACCGCCGATGGTGTCGTAAATCCGCTCGGCGCTGACCACCATCTTCGAGCCGGCATTGCGTGGCGTCGAGCCACGCTCCTCGATGATGGTGACCAGCACGCAGGCTTGACCCAGGTTTTGCAACTCGGCGAGGGCGCTGATCCAGTTGTTCATGTGTGTCTCCTGATCACCGGGGTGGCAGATCGAACATCTTCATCGCCCATTGCATGATCGTACCCCCGTAGAATCGTCCGGGTGGGCACGTCTGCTGCGTCACTCCATACACGGGCGATCAATCGACGCGCAGCGCTTGCAACTGCGTGTCCGCGCGTAGCGGCGTGGGAACGACCGCCTGCTCACGCCTCAACGCGCGCATCTGCTCGCAACCCCACAGCACCCGCTCCGGCGTGGCTGGCGCGTCGATCTTCGGCTGATGCCGATAGTCTGCGAGGCTCGCCACCGCGTCCTTGATCGCGCACCACGCCGCAATTCCGAGCATGAACGGAGGTTCGCCCACCGCTTTGGAATGGAAGACGGTGTCTTCCGGGTTCTTGCGATTCTCCACCAGCCTGACCCGCAGGTCGGCGGGCATATCCGCCACCGCCGGGATCTTGTAACCAGCCGGTCCGTTGGTCATCAGCTTGCCCTTGGCGTTCCACACCAACTCTTCGGTGGTCAGCCAGCCCACGCCTTGAATGTAGCCGCCCTCGACCTGGCCGATGTCGATAGCCGGGTTCAGCGAGGCGCCGACGTCGTGCAGGATGTCGGTGCGTAGCATCTTGTATTCGCCGGTCAGGGTGTCGACGATCACTTCGCTGCAAGCCGCGCCGAACGCGAAATAGTAAAACGGCCGACCGCGAGCCTGACTACGGTCGTAGAAGATTTTCGGTGTCTTGTAATAGCCGGTGCTGGACAGCGACACCTGGCCCATCCACGCCTGCTGCGCCAGGGTATTGAAACTGATCACCTGCTCACCGACACGCACGTGGCCGTTGCGGAATTCAACCTGCGATTGCTCGCAGGTGTAGTGCCGGGCGGCGAATTCGATCAGCCGCTGCTTGATGGTTTCGGCCGCGTTTTGCGCTGCCTTACCGTTCAGATCCGCGCCGCTGGAGGCCGCGGTAGGTGACGTGTTCGGAACCTTATCGGTGTTGGTCGCGGTAATCTGCACGCGGTCGATGTCCACCTGAAACACTTCGGCCACCACCTGCGCGACCTTGGTATTCAAGCCTTGGCCCATCTCCGTGCCACCGTGGTTCAAGTGGATGCTGCCGTCGGTGTAGATATGAATCAGCGCGCCGGCCTGATTAAGGAAACTGGCGGTGAAGGAAATACCGAATTTCACCGGCGTCAATGCCAGGCCTTTCTTCAGAATCGGGCTATTGGCGTTGTAGGCTTCGATGGCTTTGCGCCGCTCGACGTACTGGCTGCTTTCTTCCAGCTCGGCGGTCATTTCTTCGAGCAGGTTGTGTTCGACTTCCTGGTAGTAGTGGGTGACGTTGCGCTCGGTCTTGCCGTAGTAATTCATCTTGCGCACCGCCAGCGGGTCCTTGCCCAGGTGCCGGGCAATGGCGTCCATCACTTCTTCGATGGCGACCATGCCTTGCGGGCCGCCGAAGCCGCGATACGCCGTGTTTGACGCCGTATTGGTCTTGCAGCGATGGCCGTTGATGGTCGCATCGCCCAAGTAATACGAGTTGTCGGCGTGAAACATCGCGCGGTCGACAATCGAGGCCGAAAGGTCCGGCGAGTAGCCGCAGTTGCCGGCCAGCTCCAGCTGAATGCCGTGCAAGCGACCCTCGTCGTCGAACCCTACGTCGTATTCGACATAGAACGGGTGGCGCTTGCCGGTCATGAGCATGTCTTCGACCCGAGGCAGGCGCATCTTGGTCGGCTGACCGGTCAGGCGCGCGATCACTGCGCACAGGCACGCCGGGCTGGCCGCCTGGGTTTCCTTGCCGCCGAATCCGCCACCCATGCGGCGCATGTCGACCACCACCTTGTTCATCGACACATCAAGCACTTCGGCGACCAGCTTCTGCACTTCGGTCGGATTCTGGGTCGAGCAGTAGACGATCATGCCGCCATCCTCGGTGGGCATCACCGACGAAATCTGCGTCTCCAGATAAAAGTGCTCCTGGCCGCCAATGTGCAGCGTGCCCTGGATACGGTTCGGCGCCGAACCCAGCGCGGCCGCCGAGTCGCCGCGTTTGTGGGTGTGGCTGTCGAGCACGAAATGCTGCTTGCGGTAAGCCTCGACCACGTCCAGCACCGGCTCCAGATCTGCGTATTCGATAATCGCAGCCATGGCAGCCTTGCGTGCGGTCGCAAGGTCCCGGGCCGCGACGGCAATCACCGGCTGGCCGACGAACTCGACCTTGTCGATGGCCAGCAGCGGATCACCCGGCAGCAATGGACCAATGTCCTTGAGGCCCGGAATGTCTTCGTGGGTGATAGCGATGCGCACGCCCTCGAAGGCGTAGCAGGGCGACACATCGACGTTAACGATCCGCGCATGGGCCCGATCGGACATGCGTGCGTACACGTGCAGTTGATTGGGGAATTCCAGGCGGTCGTCGATATAGATCGCCTCGCCGGACACGTGCTTGTCGGCGCTGTCGTGCTTGACGCTGCGCCCGACGCCGGTAGCAAGATCCTGCTGGAACAGGGCCACCAGCTCTTCCTGAGTCTTGATCTGCTGATGGTTAGACATAATCAGTCACCCGCGTCTGGATGTGTGGCATCTGCAGTTCGATGAAGTATTTTCGCAACAGATTCTGCGCGCTGAGCAGACGGTACTCCTTGCTGGCGCGGAAGTCCGAGAGCGGCGTGAAATCCTCTTCCAGCGCAGCGCAGGCGCGTTCCACCGTGGCCGAGTTCCAGGGCTGGCCGACCAAGGCTTGCTCGCAGTGAGCGGCGCGCTTGGGAATTGCAGCCATGCCGCCGAACGCTGCGCAGACTTGGACAACCGCGCCGTTTTCCACCTGCACCCGGAAGGCGGCGCAGACCGCCGAGATGTCGTCGTCTAGCCGTTTGGATACCTTGTAAGCGCGAAATACCTGTCTGGCACTGGCTTTGGGCACAATGATCTTCTCGATGAACTCGCTTTCCTGGCGCGCGGTGACGCGGTAATCGATGAAGTAATCTTCCAGCGCCAGGGTGCGGGTCTGCTCGCCTTTGCGCAGCACGATCTTCGCGCCCAGTGCAATGAGCAGGGGAGGCGAGTCGCCAATGGGCGAGGCATTACCGATATTGCCGCCCAGCGTGCCCTGGTTGCGGATCTGCAGTGACGCAAAACGGTGCAGTAGGTCCCCGAAATCGGGATATTCGTTGCTAAGCACTGCATAGCAGTCGGTCAGTGCCACCGCTGCACCGATTTCGACGCGGTCGTCGAAGTGCTCGATGTTCTTCATCTCAGTGACATTGCCGACGTAGATCATCACCGGCAGCGTGCGATGAAACTGCGTGACTTCCAGCGCCAGGTCAGTGCCACCGGCCAGCAGACGCGCTTGCGGGTTGGCCTCGTACAAGCCGGCCAGATCAGCCACGGTCAGCGGCACCAGGCAGCGTTTGTCGCCGCTGTTCAACTCTGCAGTTTCCGAGGGCTTGATGGCTTTCAGGCGAGCAATGGTCTCTGATGTGCGCATATCGAACTGGTCGGGCTCACGTGTCCGGGCGCAAGCCTGTTCAGCGGCGGCGAGAATCGGGCGGTAGCCGGTGCAGCGGCACAGGTTACCCGCCAGCGCCTCATGGGCCAGCGCGTGCTTCACACGGGAGGAGTCCTTTTCGTTGCTGTTCTTCTGCAGCGCGAACAGCGACATCACAAAGCCCGGCGTGCAGAAACCGCACTGCGAGCCGTGGCACTCGACCATCGCTCTTTGCACGCTGTGCAGTTGGCCTTGGTGCTTAAGGTCTTCCACGCTGATCAGTTGTTTGCCGTGCAGGGACGCAACGAAGGTCAGGCACGAATTGAGGCTGCGATAGCTCAGGTGATCCAGGCCATCGGCATCGGTGTGCAGTTCGCCGACCACCACCGTGCACGCGCCACAGTCGCCGCTGGCGCAGCCTTCCTTGGTGCCGGACTTATGCAGATGCTCGCGCAGGTAATTGAGCACTGTCATGTTGGGGTCCAGAGCATGCTCGGTTGTAAGCGTATGGTTCAGTAGAAACTGGATCACCGGTTGCGCCTCGTTTTCTTTTATTAGACATGGTCATCGAACCTGTCGATGAATCTATCAGTTAAAACTATTGGGTCAACGAAAATCTGACCTAAAAGTCAAGAAATTGAGTTTTGCGGAGCGTTGCCGATCAACGGCAGCATGAGGTAGCAATAAAGCGCAGTGGAAACGCTCAAAACTTTGCTTATTTCATGCCAGTTTGCGTGACATGGCCCTGCGCCACAGAGACCCAGTGCGATACACTTCGCCGCTTGTTTACAGCAATTGGTTTAAAGGAAAGAAATGACGTTCAAGGCACCGGACAGCCTCGCTGAGCAGATCGCTCATCACCTCGCCGAGCGGATCATTCGCGGCGAGCTCAAGCCTGGAGAGCGGATTCAGGAGCAGAAGGTCACTGCCGCGCTCAATGTCAGCCGCGGATCGGTCCGTGAAGCGTTGCTGATCCTCGAACGCCGCCACCTGATTGCGATCCTCCCGCGCCGGGGGGCCCAGGTCTCGGTCCTCACTGCGCACAACATCCAAAGCCTGTGCGCCTTGATGAGCGAGCTGTACATTCTGTTGGGCCTTGCCGTGGCCAAAGGCTGGCAGGAAGACCTCGATCTGGCGCCTTTTTTACGAATTCAGCAGCGCCTGAGCGCCAGTTACGAGCGCGGTGATATAAAAAGCTTCGTCGAAGACAGCTTCAACGTGATGCGCTCGGCCTATCCGTTCGCAAACAACCCTTATCTGGAAGAGACCGTCGAGAACCTGCAACCGTCCATGAGCCGTTTCTATTATTTGGCCCTGGAACAGCGCCAGGCGCAGATGAGCGAATACCTGACCCTGTTCGGTCAGTTGCTCGAAGCAGTGATCGCCCGTGATCTGGCGCGCATTCGCGCAGTCCTGACGTGCTACGCCGAGCGCAGCTGCCAGTCGATCCTGTCTGCCTTGGCGGCCTGCTGATCCATGCGCCTCAAATGCATCAGGCTGGCCGGGTTCAAGTCGTTCGTCGACCCGACGACCGTGAACTTCCCCAGCAACATGGCGGCCGTTGTCGGCCCCAATGGATGCGGCAAATCCAACATCATCGATGCGGTGCGCTGGGTCATGGGCGAAAGTTCGGCCAAGAATCTGCGTGGCGAGTCGATGACCGACGTCATCTTCAACGGCTCCACCAGCCGCAAGCCGGTGAGTCAGGCCAGCATCGAGCTGGTGTTCGACAACTCGGACAGCACACTGGTCGGCGAATACGCCAGCTATGCGGAAATCTCCATTCGCCGCAAAGTCACCCGCGACAGCCAGAACAGCTACTACCTGAACGGCACCAAATGCCGCCGTCGCGATATCACCGATATTTTCCTCGGCACCGGCCTGGGTCCGCGTAGCTACTCGATCATCGAGCAGGGCATGATTTCCAAGCTGATCGAAGCCAAGCCTGAGGATTTGCGCAACTTCATCGAGGAAGCGGCCGGCATCTCCAAATACAAGGAGCGCCGTCGTGAAACCGAAAACCGCATTCGCCGCACCCACGAAAACCTGGCGCGCTTGACCGACCTGCGTGAAGAACTGGAGCGCCAGCTGGAACGCCTGCAGCGCCAAGCCCAGGCTGCCGAAAAGTATCAGCAACACAAGGCCGAAGAGCGTCAGCTCAAGGCACAACTATCCGCCTTGCGTTGGCAGGCGTTGAACGATCAAGTGGCACAGCGCGAGTCGGTCATCGGCACGCAGGAAGTCAGCTTCGAAGCCCTGGTCGCCGAGCAGCGCAACGCCGACGCCGCTATCGAACGCTTGCGTGATGGGCATCATGACCTGTCCGAGCGCTTCAATCTGGTGCAGGGCCGTTTCTATTCGGTGGGCGGCGACATTGCTCGTAACGAGCAAAGTATCCAGCACGGCCAGCAGCGCCTGCGTCAGTTGCAGGACGACCTGCGTGAGGCCGAGCGCGCCCGGCAGGAAACCGAATCGCATCTGGGCCACGACCGCACCTTGCTCGCGACCCTTGGCGAAGAGCTGGAAATGCTCGAGCCCGAGCAGGAGATGACCCTGGCGGCCGCTGAAGAATCCGCCGCCGCGCTGGAGGAGGCCGAAGCCGCCATGCAGGGCTGGCAAGAGAATTGGGACGCCTTCAACCTGTCTTCGGCAGAGCCTCGTCGTCAGGCCGAAGTCCAGCAAGCGCGCATTCAGCAGCTGGAAACCGGCCTGGAGCGTCTGGCGGAGCGGCAACGCCGACTGGGCGAGGAACGTCAGTTGCTGGCGGCGGATCCTGAAGACGCCGCAATTCTGGACCTCAGCGAAGACCTCGCCACACGGGAGATGGCCTTTGAAGAGCTGACTGCCGAAGAAGAACAGCTCATCGAGCACCTCGAACAGCTGCGCCTGCAATTGCAGCAAGCCATGCAATCGCAGCAGCAGGCTCAAGGCGATCTGCAGCGCTTGAACGGTCGCATTGCCTCGCTTGAGGCCTTGCAACAAGCCGCGCTTGATCCCGGAACGGGCACCGCCGAATGGTTGCATGCTCAACACTTGAGCGAGCGCCCGCGTCTGGCCGAAGGCTTGCGCGTCGAAGCCGGCTGGGAACTGGCGGTGGAAACCGTGCTCGGCTCCGATCTGCAGGCGGTCCTGATCGACAGTTTTGCTGGGCTGGATTTGCAGGGCTTCAGCCAAGGTGATCTGCGCTTGGTGACCGCGGTTGCGGATGTCACACGCATTCCCGGCAGTTTGCTGGATAAGGTGGAGTCCGCTGTCGATCTCGGCAGTTGGCTGGGGCAGGTCAAGCCGGTGGAAACCCTTGACGATGCGCTGTCGCTCAGAGCAGGGCTAAGCGCAGGGCAAAGCCTGATCAGTCGCGACGGCTACTGGCTTGGTCGCGACTTCCTGCGCGTGCGGCGGGCCAGCGAAGCCGAGAGTGGCGTGCTGGCCCGCGGGCAGGAATTGCAGCGCCTGGAAGCCGAACGCCAAGAGCGCGAAGCGACCCTTGCTGCACTTGAAGAGCAGCTGTTGAACCAACGCGAGCAGCAGCGCATTCAAGAAGACAGCCGCGAGCAGTTGCGTCGCCGTCTGCAGGATGAGGCCCGTCAGCAGAGCGAGCTTAAGGCGCAGCTGTCGGCCGCCAGAGCCAAGGCCGAGCAACTGACACTGCGGCGCACGCGGTTGGACGAAGAGCTGACCGAGCTGGCCGAACAGCGTGCGCTGGAGCACGAAAGCCTGGGCGAGTCGCGCCTGCAATTGCAGGATGCTCTGGACAGCATGGCGCTGGACACCGAACAGCGCGAATTGCTGCTGGTTCAACGCGACAGTCTGCGTGAACGTCTGGATCGGGTGCGCCAGGAAGCCCGTCAGCACAAGGACCACGGCAACCAATTGGCGGTGCGTTTGAGTTCGTTGCGGGCACAGCATGATTCAACGCGTCAGGCCCTGGAGCGACTGCAGATGCAGTCCGAACGCCTGACCGAAAAGCGTGAGCAGTTGAGCCTTGGTCTGGAGGAGGGCGCCGCACCACTGGAAGAACTGCGTCTGAAGCTCGAAGAATTGCTGGAAAAACGCATGCTCGTCGACGACGAAATGCGCACCGCAAAAAGCGCTCTGGAAGATGCCGACCGCGAACTGCGCGAAGCCGAGAAGCGTCGGACCCAAGCCGAGCAACAATCGCAGCTCTTGCGTGGCCAACTGGAGCAGCAGCGGCTGGAGTGGCAATCGCTGACCGTGCGCCGCAAAGCGCTGCAGGAGCAATTGCACGAAGACGGCTACGATCTGAACGGGGTGCTCGCCACGTTGACCCCAGAGGCCAACGAGAAAGACGCCGAAGAAGAGCTGGGTCGCATCGATGCGCGCATTCAGCGGTTGGGTGCAATCAACCTCGCGGCCATCGACGAGTACCAGCAACAGTCCGAGCGCAAGCGCTATCTGGATGCCCAGGACGCCGACCTCGTGGAAGCGCTGGACACCCTGGAAAACGTAATCCGCAAGATCGATAAGGAAACGCGAAATCGATTCAAAGAGACCTTTGATCAGATAAATGGCGGAATTCAGGCACTTTTTCCAAAAGTTTTCGGTGGTGGTAGCGCTTACTTGGAACTGACGGGCGAAGATTTACTCGATACAGGGGTGACGATCATGGCGCGTCCGCCCGGCAAGAAAAACAGCACGATCCATTTGCTGTCCGGCGGCGAAAAAGCCTTGACCGCACTGGCTTTGGTTTTTGCCATTTTCAAACTCAACCCGGCGCCTTTCTGCATGCTCGACGAAGTCGACGCACCGCTGGACGACGCCAACGTGGGCCGTTATGCCCGACTGGTCAAGGAGATGTCGCAGACCGTGCAGTTCATCTACATCACGCATAACAAGATCGCCATGGAGATGGCCGACCAGTTGATGGGCGTCACAATGCATGAGCCGGGGTGTTCGCGCCTTGTGGCCGTGGACGTCGAGGAGGCGATGGCGTTGGTGGATGCGTAGCGCGCTGCCATGTCGGCGCATTGATTGAGCGCAAAAGTGGCGTGATGAGTGCCCGGCACAGTGATGACAGCTGCAGTCGTACAGATGCCCCCGGCATGGCAGATGTAACAGACGGTGTAAAGTTGCCTTTGGTCGTGCTAGCTTAATGTCCACTTTTTCATTTCGCGTGGGTAAAAGGCCATTCAGAACATAGAGTTGGCTCCACGTTTTAAAGGGGTTTAGGCCCTTAATTTTTAGAATTTTTCATTAGAGGCACGGGATTACATGGAAATCGGTCTGCGAGAGTGGCTGATCGTCATCGGCATTATTGTCATTGCCGGTATTCTTTTTGACGGCTGGCGCCGGATGCGCGGCGGTAAAGGCAAGCTGAAATTCAGGCTGGACCGCAGCTTTTCCAATCTTCCAGACGATGAAGAACCGTCATCTGCCGAGGTTCTGGGTCCTGCGCGCGTCCTTGACACCCATAAAGAACCCCAACTCGACGAGCACGACCTGCCGACCATGAGTGCCGCACGCGACCGGCCAGAGCGCCCGGAGCGCGAAAGCAAACGCACTAAACGCAAGGATCAGCCTCAACAGGGCGATCTGAATCTGGAAGCGGACGGTCCAAGCCTGTTCGGCGCTCGTGATGACGATTTCCCGGACGAAAAGGCGCCTCAGCGCATTACCGAAGACAAGGACCTGCCACCGGTTGAAGAGGTGCTGGTGATCAGCGTCATTTCCCGTGACGAAAGCGGTTTCAAAGGCCCGGCGTTGCTGCAGAACATCCTGGAAAGCGGGTTGCGGTTCGGCGAAATGGATATCTTTCATCGCCACGAGAGCATGGCGGGCAATGGCGAAGTGCTGTTCTCCATGGCCAACGCGGTCAAGCCGGGCGTGTTCGATCTTGATGACATCGACCACTTCAGCACCCGTGCCGTGAGCTTCTTTCTGGGTCTGCCAGGGCCGCGTCATCCCAAGCAGGCCTTTGACGTCATGGTGGCCGCTGCACGCAAGCTGGCTCATGAACTCAATGGTGAGCTCAAGGATGATCAGCGCAGTGTCATGACCGCACAGACCATCGAGCATTATCGTCAGCGCATCGTCGAATTCGAACGCCGCGCGCTGACTCAGCGTCGTTGATTGAAATCCGGTGCCCGTGCGCCGGACCGCACCATGAATTGAGCAGCTTCGGCTGCTCTTTTGCTTTTTCGAGAACCTATCTATGAACGCCGCCGAACAACGAATCCTGGAATTGCGCGCAGAGCTGGATCAACACAATTACCGCTATCACGTTCTCGACGAGCCGAGCATTCCGGATGTCGAGTACGATCGCCTGTTCCATGAACTCAAGGCCCTTGAGGCGGAAAACCCGCACCTGGTGACCCCGGATTCGCCTACGCAGCGGGTCGGCAGCGCGGCGCTGTCGGCTTTCACTCAGGTGCGGCACGAAATCCCGATGCTCAGCCTGGGCAACGCCTTCGAAGAAACCGACATGCACGAGTTCGACCGTCGGGTGAGCGAGGGGCTCGATCTGCCCGTGGGTGGCCTGCTCGACGGCGCGAAGGTGCAATACAGTTGCGAGCCCAAGCTAGACGGCCTGGCTGTGAGCCTGCTGTATCAGAACGGCGCGCTGGTGCGCGGGGCAACCCGAGGCGACGGGACCACCGGCGAAGACATCAGCGTTAACGTACGCACCGTGCGCAACATCCCCCTTAAGCTTCACGGCAAAGGCTGGCCGCAAACCCTGGAAGTGCGCGGCGAAGTCTTCATGTCCAAGGCCGGCTTCGAGCGGCTCAATGCCAGCCAGCTTGAAATCGGCGGCAAGACCTTCGCTAACCCGCGTAATGCCGCCGCCGGCAGCTTGCGTCAACTCGATTCGAAGATCACCGCCAATCGCCCGCTGGAATTCTGCTGCTATGGCATTGGCCAGGTGTCCCATGACATTTCCGATACTCACATTGGCAACCTGCAGCAACTGAAAGCCTGGGGCATGCCCGTCAGCCGCGAGCTGAAGGTCGCCGAAGGCATCAAGGATTGCCTTAAGTACTACCACGACATCGGCGAGCGGCGCCTGTCGTTGCCTTATGAAATCGACGGCGTGGTGTTCAAGGTCAACAGCATTGCCGCGCAGCGTGAACTGGGCTTCCGCGCCCGCGAGCCACGATGGGCCATCGCACACAAATTCCCGGCCATGGAAGAGCTGACCGAACTGCTGGATGTGGAATTCCAGGTCGGCCGTACCGGTGCGGTGACACCCGTCGCGCGTTTGAAGCCGGTCAAGGTGGCAGGCGTTACGGTGGCCAATGCGACGCTGCACAACATGGATGAAGTCGCGCGGTTGGGCCTGATGATCGGTGACACCGTGATCATCCGCCGCGCCGGGGACGTGATTCCGCAGGTGGTGCAGGTGGTGCAGGAGCGCCGCACCGAACACGCGCGCCAGGTCGAGATTCCACAGACCTGCCCGGTGTGTGGTTCGCAGGTCGAGCGCACGCAGCTGATCAAACGCAGCAAAGGCAAGGAGACGGTCAGCGAGGGCGCGGTGTATCGCTGTGTGGGGCGCCTGGCCTGTGGTGCGCAACTCAAGCAGGCGATCATCCACTACGTCTCTCGTCGGGCGATGGACATCGAAGGCCTGGGCGACAAAACCATCGAGCAACTGGTGGACGAAAAGCTGATCGGCTCACCCGCCGACCTCTACAAACTGCAGTTCGACGACATCATCGCGCTGGAAGGCTTTGCGGAAATTTCCAGCAGGAAGTTGCTCAAGGCCATCGACGACAGCAGAACGCCCACCCTGGCACGGTTTATCTATGCATTGGGCATTCCAGATGTTGGCGAGGAGACGGCCAAGGTGCTGGCGCGTTCGCTGGGTTCATTGGACCGGGTGAAGGTCGCCCTACCGGAAGTGCTGACCTACCTGCCGGACATCGGCCTGGAAGTCGCGCACGAGATTCACAGCTTCTTCGAAGACGAACACAACCAGAACGTCATCGGTGCGTTGTTGGGCGAGTGCGGTATGCAGCTGCAGGACGTTGGCGAGCTGGGGGCTGAATTCGCCGCAAGCGCGACGCTGGGCGGCATGCTCGACAAACTCGATATTCCGTCGGTGGGTCCGGGAGCGGCGCAGAAACTGGCGGACAAATTCGGCACGCTTGAGAACATTCTCAAGGACGATTGGCTGGATCTGCGCCAGGCGCTCCCTGAGCGGCAGGCCAAGGCTGTCAGTGAGTTTTTCAAAACTGATGACAATGCGAACCGTGCGCGCGCCATCGAGCAACAGCTTAAGGCTTTTGGCATGCACTGGCAGAGCGAGAAAAAGGTCGTCGAGGGTTTGCCGCTTACTGGACAGACCTGGGTGCTCACCGGCTCGCTGGAGCTGATGAGCCGTGACGTCGCCAAGGACAAGCTCGAAAGCCTCGGCGCCAAGGTGTCAGGCTCTGTCTCGGCCAAGACGCACACTGTTGTCGCAGGTCCGGGCGCGGGGTCAAAGCTGACCAAGGCCAATGAGCTGGGCCTGAAGGTGCTGGACGAAGAAGCGTTCGTGACGTTCCTGAAAAAGCACGGCGTGGCGGTGGACTGACCGATTCTGGCGCTCCCTGCGTAACCTGTCCTAGCGCGGCCTGCCGGCAGTAGCGTCCTCGAAATCGCTGCCGTCGGCTGGCCTGGCCGTAACCGAAACGATCCTGAAATCGATATCCAGCCTTCACACCGGTTCTTGCCGGGCGGCCGTTTGCCAACAGCTGTTAATCGCTTTCCAGCACAGATCCGGCGCTGCAAAAAATATCCGGAACCCCCGTAAACCCCCATGATCTAGTGCTTGCAGGCATTGAGGATATCGCCATGTTCCAGTTCTTCGAGCAACTCAGCACAAGAATCTCGGCGCCCTTCGTCGGTGAAAGCAAGCGCAATAGCAAAGTCTGGCAATGCCGCTGCGGGCAATCGGTGTTCTTCCGCAACAGCCAATGCCTGGCATGCTCGGCGGCGCTGGGTTATCTGCCTGAACAGAGCAGGATTGTCGCCCTGGAACCCGGTCCGACCCTCAACACCTGGCGTTTGAGCGATGAACCGCAGGCCGGTGCCTACCGTCGTTGCGCCAACCTGGACACCCCGGCTGGCTGCAACTGGATTTTCCCGGAGCACAATGGCGCAGCGTTCTGTGTCGCCTGCAGCCTTAATCGCACCATTCCCGACCTGTCCGTTCCGGAGAACCCTGAACGCTGGCTCAAGATCGAAACCGCCAAACGCCGCATGGTTGCGCAACTCATCACCCTCGGGCTGGCTGTCGTGCCTAAGAGCGTGGATGAAGCGCACGGCCTGGCGTTCGAGTTTTTAGGTGTCGATCTGCAAGGCAACCTGCCCACCACCGGCCACGCCAATGGCCTGATCACGCTCAACGTTGAAGAGGCGGACGATGCCTTTCGTGAGAAGGTTCGTGTGCAGATGCATGAACCCTATCGCACGCTGCTCGGACATTTCCGTCACGAAGTCGGTCATTACTATTGGGATCGGTTGGTAGCCAACACTTACTGGCAGGATGGTTTTCGTCACCTGTTCGGCGATGACCGCGCCAGCTATGCCGACGCCCTCGACCAGCACTATCGCAACGGTGCTCCGGCAGACTGGCAGGCCAGCTACGTCAGCGCTTATGCCACCATGCACCCTTGGGAAGACTGGGCCGAAACCTGGGCGCACTACCTGCACATGATGGATGCGGTGGATACCGCCCTGAGCCTGGGCATGAGCGCTCGGGAGATGGACCTGGACTATCAACCGTTCGAACTCAACGCACTGTACGACCCGCAGCATCCCGGCGGACCGGCCTTCCTTGCTTTCGTCAATGCCTGGATCGAACTGGCCGGCATGCTCAACGAACTGTCGCGCGCGATGGGCCAACCGGATTTTTATCCGTTCGTGTTGCCCTCTGCGGTGATTACCAAACTGCATTTCATTCATCTGGTCATTCAGGGGGCCGGCGGCAAGGCAGATGAAGTGTTGCAGGTGCAGTGAGCCATTCGGTTGAAGGGTAGAGGCCAAGGCCGCCATTTCTCTGCGGCATTTGCCTGATCGCCGCTGGTCTGCGAGTGCCTGCGTGGGCTTGGAACCGATGCTACTTTCTCCGTGAATGTCGTTTTGATACTACTGGCGAAAAGCAGTTGCATAGGGATTCGCAAATGGCCAATAGCGCTCCAACTCCGTTGAACGAGACCTCGCGGCTTGCCTGCGTCGCCCGCACTGGAATGCTCGCCTCGGCCCGCGACGAGGTGCTGGATCACATCGTTGACATGGTCGTCCATTACTTCGACGTGCCCACAGCACTGGTCTCGATCAGCAGTGAACATCGCCAGTGGTTTCGTGCCGGCACCGGGCTTGGCGAGCCAGAGGCGCCAGCGGAAATCTTCTTTGGCGCCTATTCGATTCTCAGCCGTGAGGTGCTGCAGGTTGCCGACGCGCGGCATGACGAGCGTTTCATGGACCACCCGTTGGTCGTGGGCGAGCCGCACATTCGTTTCTATGCAGGCGTACCGTTGGTGACCGTCGAGGGCCTGGCGCTGGGCACGTTGTGCATCATCGACAGCAATGCTCGCGCGCCGCTCGACGCACGCGATATCACGATGCTGCAGATGTACGGCCAACTGGTGATGAAACGCCTGAACAACTTGCGCAAAGCCAGTTATGTGGACCAACCCACAGGACTGTTCAACCGCCTGCGCCTGGAGCAAGACATCATCGCGCTGGCCCACCTCGAAGATCACGCGCTGGTGGCGTTGGACATGGTTGATCCGGTGTTTCTCGACAGCATCGTCAAGGCCCTGGGCTACAGCTTCGCCCAGGAGCTGGTGCGGTGCATGATCCAGGCTTGCCGCGAGCAACTGCCTGCCGAGACCTCGTTATATAAAGTCAGCCCTACCCGTATTGCCCTGCTCATGCGCTACGACGGACCGGAACAGGCCGAGCAGCTGTTCTGCCAACTGCTTTCCCGTTTCCAGCGCCCGCTTACCTGCCGCAACATCCCTATCCAGATGGACCTGGGCATTGGTGTGCTGCCCTTGGGGCTGGGGCGCAGGGAGGAGAGGGACTGGATTCGCCTGGTGGTCAGCGCTGCCGATGAAGCGCGGGGCAAGGCCACCGGCTGGCGCTGGTACGAGCCACACCTGGACTTCGCTCAGCAGCGCGCGTTCCTGTTGCTGGCCTCGCTGGCCGACGCTGTGTGCAGCTCCGATCAACTCTCGCTGGTCTTTCAACCGAGGCTGGAAGTGAGCACCGGTCGCATCGTTACCGTCGAGGCGCTGTTGCGCTGGCATCATCCGGTTCTCGGGCCGATCAGCCCCGCCGAGTTTATTCCACTGGCGGAAAAAACCGCGTTGATTCGCTCGTTGAGCCTGTGGGTGCTGCGCCATGCGGTCGCGCAGGCGCGCGTCTGGCAACAGCAGGGCTACACGTTCAAAGTGGCCATGAACGTGTCCGCCATTGACCTTGCCAATTCGCAATTCAGCGGCGCGCTGTTCGAGCAACTGGCAATCAGCGGACTGAACCCTGCGCACTTTGAACTCGAATTCACTGAAAGCGCACTCTGCGACAACCCCGAGCTCACGCGCCAGCAGCTTGAACGCCTGCGCGCGCTGAACATCGATATCGCCATCGACGACTTCGGCACCGGTTACAGCAACTGGACCTACTTGCGACAACTGCCGGCGACCACCGTTAAACTCGACAAATCACTGGTGGAGAATCTGGAAGCCGATGAAAAGGATCGTCGTCTGGTCGAAGCGATCGTCCACCTGGCGCGCCGTCTTGGCTACCGCGTTGTCGCCGAAGGGGCGGAGACCGAAGGTGTCTATCGGATCCTTTGCGAGCTGGGTTGCCATGAAGTGCAGGGTTACCTCGTGGCTCGACCGATGACCATCGACGCGCTGGAACACTGGATAAACAGTGAGCGCAGCAACAAAATCAGGCGATTGCTGGCGATAGGCAATTGAGGCAGAGCGGCAATCGCAAGCGTCAACGCAATCGCAGCAGCATTTGCAGTTCGGATCCTTCAGCAGGGGTGGCGGGATGATCAATCAATGTCCAGCCCAGGGCCTGATAAAGCCCAAGTGCCGTTTGGTTGGCCGGATGGACCGCCAGCTTCAATTGCTCGATCTCCGGCCACAGCTCCGATACCCATTGCGGCAACCTGTGCAAGCACGCTTTGCCTAAGCCCAACCCTTGGTAATGCTGATCGATCATCAGCGCATGCAGGGTCGCTGTCCGGCCTTGTGCCCAGGGGGGCAACAATGAACGCCGTTTGAGCACAAAGAAGCCCCTCGGCACCTCATCAACCAGCAGCACGCAGCCCTGGATGTCGGAGGAAGGCCGAGCGCTGAGGACATGCAGCCCCCCATGAATATCCCCGACCATCTTTTTTTGGGTGTCCGGCAAGCCGATCTGCAGCACCTGCTGGCCCTGCAAGGCAGACAACGCTTGGTATTTGATCAATGTGATTTTCATGGGCGCTACCTTGCCAAGGCCTTGGTCGATAAGTCCATAGCTGGGTGGGGAGGTTGGTGCTGTTATTTCAGCGTCAGGCCGGTAACCGACCCCTTTGCCCACGTATTCACGGGCATTGCTCAAGTGCTTGAGCGCTATCGGATTTTTTATCTGAAACCAGAGGTTGTAACTTCGCGCCAGACCGGTACAATGGCGCGGCTCGCCGACTGGCGAGTGTCGTTATGGTGACCCCATCGGTCCCCCCGCAACGATTACCCGTGAACCTGGTCAGATCCGGAAGGAAGCAGCCACAGCGGGAACATTGTGTGCCGGGGTGTGGCTGGTGGGGTTGCCTCCTATCTTTGGATCCTTGTGCTACACGGATTCTGACGCAACAAACTTCCTGTGCATGACAGCCTTTTTCAGCTCGATCCTTCCCGACCATTCAGCGTGATCGTTGAACAATGGCATACTCGCGTGCCTGACATCGCGAGGTGAGGCCAGTGCACGAAATTGACGACGTCACCCGGGAAAGAATCAGGGAGTGGCAGATGCGGCGCCTGGAGATCAAGGAGCGGATGCAGTCGCACCCTGACCAGATCCTGGAGCTGTCCAGGGTGTTGGACCTGATGGATGACGAGCATGCAGCGATTCTGGCGGCCGCGGTGCGCGGCAAGGCGCCGGACGCACCCGAGCCAAGCATGCCGAACGTGTCGGCCGAATTGCCACAGCCTTCATGCCGCCGGAGGACAGGCACTCTGGATCTTCAACTGAAGGTTACGGCAAACAATCCTCAAGACCTGCTTAAGTTGCTCGAGATGGCTGTCCACGAGATGAGCACGCAGATCGATATTGCGGCGGGCGAGGTCCTCGCGGAACGTCGGAAATACCCTGGAGCCATGTCAGGCACCCTCGGTCACTACCACTTCGAACTGGGCATCGATGACGAGGCCGAGCATGAGTGACGCGAGTGAAGGTCAGGTGGCAGCGTGGAAGGTGCGTGAAACGCTGGCAAGGCAGTTGGCTCCGTTGCTTGAGCTTTACGACGTCAAATGGCGCGGGCACGGGGTCATCTATGTCGACCACGAGGATTACAACATTCACACGGCCTACCGGATCGTTGCCGATCTGAGTTCAAGGCTGAACGTGCCCATCGATCAGGTCAGGGCAAGGCTGGTCGAGTTCGGCTGGCTCAATGACGTTCGCCAGGCTTCATTCGCAAGCGATAAGGACGCGCGCCTGATTGACGAGTCGACTTCCCGTTCGCCTTCCTGGGAGGACGAGTATGAACATGATGACGTTCGACAAAATGACGACCCGGTTCACGACTGAGCCAGTCGCGAGCTTTTTCATGGCTGTGAGGCAGTATGCGCCCGGAACACTTTAATTTTTCCTGCCCGGTGTTTCTGCCCGTCACCGCTGAAACCTGCGAAAACCTCAAGGCCGGTACCACAGCCCTTGAGGCGCTGACGCAAGCAGAGCTCGCAGCGGTACTGGTCATTCAGAATCTGGCCCAGGCAACGCAAGCAGACCTGAGCTGCGACGCAGCAGAGAAGATTCTGAGCAGGCTGATTGCGTGGTCTGTCGACTCCCGATCTTCATCCGCAACCCTATTATCGGAAGCGCGCCGCTTGTTCGACGCACGCAAGTTGTACTTTGGCCTCAACGCGATAAAAGAGCTAAACGTGCGTTTGCTGTTGGCCGAAGAAGTGGCGGCCCGAGATTACCTGCTGCCCGACGGGAAATGGGACGCTAGCTACAAGACTCGACATCACCGCAACAACGACCCGTTTAGTGAGCAAATGGTTACGCCGCGGCACCGTGAGCGCTGGCTGAGCGGTGCGCAGGACAAGCTGGTCAGGACCTTTCGTGCCAATCTGGATGAAGACCTGCATGTTCAGGGTTATGCCGGTATCGGCAAAAGCCATTTGCTGGGGGTGCTGCTGGAGTGCCTGAGGCCCGAGAGAACGCTGTTGCTGGCGCGTACGCCGGGCAAGCTGGGTGCCTTGCGCAAGCGTCTGAACGGGGCGCATGACAAGGAAAAACAGCCTGGCTCGACGTTCCTGGCTTTTGCCCGGGCACTATTGGGCGGCACTCGGTTGCAGCCCGAGCGCGCGCCGGACAAAGGGCTGAGCAAACAGGCATTGGCGCAGGCGTTGAACATCTTCGGCTTTCGCGATCACGGCGCGCTGGCGACGCTGGAGATCTGTCTGAAGGTGCTGGAGCGCTACTGCCAGTCTCGCGACCATAGCTTGTCAGGCAACCATCTGCCGCACTTCAAGCTGCCATTGGCCGCGGTGGATGCCCAGGTAATCCTGGAGTACACGAGCCGACTGTGGGTCTATCTTGATGCCCATCCGCAATGGAATGCCCGCACCGGATTCGAAGCCTTGTCGATGATAAAGCGTGCCAGCCTGGCAGGCTGTGTGATCCCGGCGCGTTATACGCACATTCTGATCGACGAAAGCCAGGACATCCCGCCGTCGCTGCTGCAGATCATCGAGCGCGGTCGCCAGGTGCTGATTACCTTGGGAGACGAATATCAGAAAGCCAGCGGTGTAACGGCCAAGCGCAAGCGGGAAATCCGGCAGACCGATATCAGTTATTCCGTCCGGTCCGGGCGTAATATCGAGCGCCTGGTTAATCCGTTGATCTTTCAGCACTCGGAGAAAGGCAAAGTGCCGTTTGAAGGTTCGCGCGATGCGGACATCGGTATCGAAGAGTATCCGCAAGGCTTCGTGCCACCGCAAGGCTGCGTCGTGTTGACCGCCTCGCGGTGGGATAGCATGAAATGGGCCATCGAATTGCAGGCCGCTCATTGTGCATTCGGCTATCTGGACAAGGCAGCGCAGCAAGACCTAGAACACTTCATGACCACCGCCGTCGGTTTGTTCAAACCTGACTTTTACGCCCCGGAACGCAGCGCACAAGGAGTGCACCCTTTCTTCAGCGATCTGACCGACTGGCAGCAGGTACGTGACGCCAACCGGTTCGATGAGTCGTTTCTGTGGGTCGAGGCCCAGCTTGAGAACGACTTTAATATGGCCAGCGTGTCTCGCTTGAGCAGGATGCCGGGCGTTGCTGGTAAGCGCTGCATTCTGGTACTGGCGCAAGAGGCGGGGGGGATGGAGTTCGATCAGGTGCTGCTGACGACTGAGTTACTGACCAACGTGAAATTCAAGGACGCTTACGAGTTCGACCAGCGTATTTGCGCCGTATATATAGCCATTTCTCGCGCAAAGCGGCAGCTCTACGTTCCTTACGATGTGGTGCAATGGATTGACTACCACGGGCATCAAAAATACCGGGAATCTCATGGCTACTGACGGCGTTTCTTCCGTCTCCCGGTAGGGCTGTGTTGCCAGGCAGGCCAGGGCCTACATGGTAGCGAAGGCCCGCGTTGCCCCCCGCACGCTCATGCGCAAACTGCCGCCCGGCAGGCGTGCGCTCGGCGACCACACAGCCGTCCCTTATCGATACGGCGGCATAGCCCTGGTCGCGCAGATAGAGCAACGCCGTGAAGTCCAGCGGATTGATTCTGGATGCGGCGTCATCGGTCAGTGTGGCGAGCAGTGTAAGCGCCATGGATTCAAGCCGCATGGGTAACAGCACCTATGTCCAGGTTGGGTAGTGGCTATTTGTCAGTATCGGGCAGGGCGGAGTTCCATTTTATTTTCAAGCGGGCTGCAGCCCCTGTTAATCGGGTATTAACGACGCTACGTGCCCCTCAAGAGCGGTAGGGCAGGCGGGGTGGCACATGGCCGCCCATGCAGGCACGCTGGGCATTACGGCCACGGCTTATTCGTTCGCCCGAGGTAACGCCAGCACCCGCCGGTTCAGTTTCGCAACGGGCAAGGTGGACGAGCTGGCCGGGTTCCTTTCGGCTTCAATCTTGATGTTGTGGGCGCTGGGGATTGGCGTCGAATCGCTTGAAATCAAAGAAATATGCCCCCCGTTTGGGGCAATACGATAGTCTTCGCACCATTGTCGAAATGGACACCTGGATTGGAAGGCTATAGATGGCGCCTGATGACTATCTCGTAATGACCAGCGCAGAGTGGGCGGGGCTGCGTGCCAGCACGCCACTGACTTTGTCCGAAGAAGACCTGGCAGCGTTACGAGGCGTAAACGAAGATATTTCCCTGGAAGATGTCGTCAATATCTATCTTCCCTTGTCGCGCCTGATCAATCTGCACGTCAGCGCCGCGCGAAGTCTGTCCAGCATCAAGGACACCTTCCTTGGCCGTCCTGCCAAAAAACAGACCTATGTAGTTGCCGTTGCGGGCAGTGTTGCCGTGGGTAAAAGCACCTTCGCCCGCGTGTTGCAGGCGCTGATGGCTCGCTGGCCGGACCATCCGCGAGTCGACCTGATCACCACCGACGGTTTTCTGCACCCCAATGCCAGGCTCGATGGCAACGGCATCATGCATCGCAAAGGCTTCCCGGAAAGTTACGATCGCAAGCGCATGGTCAAATTTCTTTCCGACCTGAAGGCTGGCGTTGCCGATATCAGTGCGCCGGTCTATTCGCACATCAGCTACGACATCGTGCCGGATAAGTTTTTGCAGATCAGCCAGCCGGACATCCTCATATTCGAGGGCTTGAACGTGCTGCAGACCGAAGGCAACGATGGTCAGAAGCCGGGCAGTATCGTCTCGGACTTTTTCGATTTCTCGATCTACCTTGACGCCGACGAAGGCGACATCGAGCGCTGGTACGTCGAGCGTTTCCTGATGCTGCAACGCACTGCGTTTCGCGCCCGTGGCGCATACTTTCGCGAGCTGGCCGACCTGCCGCCGGAAAAATCCCCGGACGCCGCGCGCAAGATCTGGCGTGATATCAATCGCCCGAACCTGTTGGAAAACATCCTGCCGACCCGCGAGCGCGCAAGCCTGGTGGTGCGCAAGGCGGCGGATCACTCGGTCAAGGAGTTGTGGCTCCGCTAGGGGTTGGGCCAGGCGCTGGATATCCACTCACATAATGTGCGACAGCACGGCTGCCTGGTGAAATCAGCGACGTTGCCGCCGGCAAGCCGGACCGCTACGAGGGTTATGCAGGATGAGGAGTAGGGATAAATGGTCAGGAGAGTTCTGTGCTCGATCGCTTTCGTCCTGTGTTTCAGTGCTGTCGCCGAGGCTGACGGTAACAAGCTGTTGCAGGAATGCCAGGACGGTATCAGCAGCATGAGCGGTGGTGTGGCCAGGAACCCAGTGGGCATCGGCCACTGCGTCGGCGTGCTGCAAGCCACCATCGATACCCTGGATCTGATCCACGAAGCCGGCGGTACGCCGGAGCTTGTGTGCGTGCCCGAAGGCGGGATCCCGATGATCCAGTCGATGCGCATCGTGGTTCAGTCTCTCGAAGCCCATCCGCAGAGCCTGCATTTGAATGAGTCCGTACTGGTCGTCTCGGCGCTGAAGAACGCCTTTCCCTGCCGATAGCGCTCAACCCTCGCCATGCGCGCCGACCGCTAAGCCACCATTCGGTTAAAGAGCGGATTGCGGCTGCGCTGCTGATCGACGCAGCGTAACTTGCACTAGGCTTTTGCCTATTCTTCTCAGGTAAGGATGCTGACGATGCGCGTCAATGGATTGATTGTGCTGTTGCTCACCGGGCTGGTCGCCGCCACGTTCGGATTCGGGATCTACCTGTTTGCGCAGCTGGTGCCGGACATGCGTGCCAGCCTCGGTTTTGACATCTCGTATGTCGGGACCATCACCGCGGCAGGGCAGTTCGGGTTCCTGCTGTGCGCGTTGCTGGCAGCCTGGATAACACCTCGCGTTGGAGGCGGCTGGGTCATCTTCGGCTCAGGGGTGGTGTGCGCAGCAGCCTTGCTGTTGATACCGCTGGCGCAGAATATTCTGCTGATCGGTGCACTGCTGACGGTACTGGCTGGCACGGCTGCCACGGTGTTCGTGCCGATGGTCGATGTCATTTCGCGCACGGTGGCCTTCAAGTACCGCGGCATGGCGATGGGGCTGGTGTCCAGTGGCACCAGTTATGGCGTGTTCATCAATAGCCTGTTAGTACCGCTGTACGCGCCCCAGGGTCAGTGGCGTGTGGTCTGGTGGATCGTTGGCCTGATCACCGTGGTCATGGCGATCGGCGTGGCGTTGGTGTTCAAACGGGCGCAGTTGTTCGTCATCAGGGCAGAAGTCGCGTCGGCGACTGATCCGACAACCAAGGTCGGCAAAGCCGCACTCATGCAGCCCTGGGTGCTGACGGTATGGGCGATGAATTTCCTGCTGGGCTTCTCTACCTTTCCTTTCCAAAACTACCTGTCTTCTTACCTGCGCAGCGAGCTGGGTTTCGACGTGACCTACACCGCGCACATCTGGGCCAGCATTGGTTTTGTCGGCATGTTCGCCGGGCTTGCCGTCGGCTGGCTGTCAGACCGCATAGGTCTGCGCATTGCCATGATGCTGGTCTACAGTTGCGTGGCCCTCGCGGCAGTCATACTCGTCATCCATCCTGCCAGCTACTGGCCGCTGGTGGCGGGAGTGCTGTTTGCCCTGGCGTTCTATCCCATCTTCGGCCTGATTCCCGCGTATGTTTCGAAGATGGCCGGCAGCGCGACGTTAGCCGTCACCATCTTCGGCGTCGCCAATATTCTGCAAGGCGTGGGCGGGATGATCGGCAACTTCAGCGGTGGGGTATTGGCCGGTTTCAACGGCTCGTTCGTGGGGGTGTATGCAGCGATTGCGCTGGTTGCGGTGCTGCTGGCTTTGCTGACGGCGCGGCTGCCCCGGGAGGGCTGCGAGGTGTCTGGCGAGGCAGCCTGCCTCTGCAGCGAAGCTTGAGGGAATATTCAGCGACAGAGTGCTTGAACCAAGGGTCAGGCGATCGGCAAAACGCCGACCTTACGCAGGTCGGCTTTTTCACGGCTACAGGCGCACGCTTCCCACTACACACTGCTGCACATCACCCGCTACCCAGATCTGCTCGCCAATGCGCTCGATGCTGATCTGTCCGCGATGACCCATGACTGTCCCTTGCCGTGCGGTGTACTTGCTCGGCGCCAGGCCTGCGCCGATCAACCATTGGGCGAGGCTGGCGTTGAGGCTGCCGGTGACCGGATCTTCGACGCCGTTGTCGCTGCCTATCAAGGCGCGCACTTCGAAATCGGCCTCGGCGTCAGGCCCCGTCCACGGTGCGACGACACCGACCTTCAGGCCATTGAACGCCGGATAATCAGGACGGATTGTCAGCAGTTCTTCGCGACTTTCGAGCATGACCGCGACCCACCCCGGCCCGTTATCGGCCCACTGGCTGGCGACGATGCGCTCAGGTGCCACGCGCAGGCCTGCGGCGATGTCGTGCAGCACCTGCGCTTGGACCGGACCGCTGCGCAGCAACGGTGGCGCGGCGAACGCCAGGCGCGAACCATTGCGACGAATGCGCACCAACCCGACGCCGCATTCCTGCACGATCTCTTCGGCCTTGGGCGTGCCGCCGTTGTCCAGCCAGACGAAGCAGCTGCCCAGTGTCGGATGACCGGCAAATGGCAGCTCGCGGGTGGTGGTGAAAATACGCACCCGGTAGTCGGCTTCCGGGTGTGCAGGGCGCAGCAGAAAAGTGGTTTCGCTGAGGTTGGTCCAGCGTGCGAAAGCGGCCATCTGCGCGTCGGACACGTCATCGGCGGCAAGCACCACGGCGAGCGGATTACCTTGGGTAGCGGCGCTGGAAAAGACGTCAACCTGCTGGAAACTCAGTGTCTGGGGCATAGCACTCTCCTGATATGCGGTAGGGCACGGTCACTCTAGTGAGGAGCAACCGCGCCGTATATGCACAGTTTCGCAGTCATTCAGGGCAGATGTGTGTGGTCGGCCGGAGCCTGATCAAGCCCGCGTCAACGCGGTTTCAGCAAGGCTGCGACATCGAACGAGGGGCAGGCCTTGATGAACTCGTTGGGTGTGATGATGCCGTCACCATTGCGGTCCGGGGACAAGTCCCGATGCCCCAGAACACGAGCTTCTGGGTAGTGCTCACGCAGTTGCCCAAGCAACCGGTGCAAGGTCACGAACTGCGCTGCCGTGAAGTTGTTCGCCGGTTTGCCCGCTGCGTCTATTCCGCCGACCAGGCACACGCCGATGGAGTTGGCGTTGTGCCCTTTAACGTGGGCACCGATGGCCTTTTCCGGTCGGCCCGTTTCCATCTCGCCGTTGCGGCGGATGACGTAGTGGTAACCGACCGTGTCGAACCCGCGCTGGCGATGCCAGTGGGTGATTTCTCGCACGCCGATGTCTTGCGTGGGGCGCGTGGCCGAGCAATGCACGACCAGTAGCTCGGTTGTCTTGCGATAGCTCGGTACATAAGGAGGGTGTGATGCATTCATGGTGTCGCTTCCTTGCAGGGTGATTGGAGTCCTGAAAGGAATACGCATCGCGACGACAGGTCAACGGCGCAAACGTTGCAGAAGGTCTCGTCGCGCGATGCAGGGCCACCCTTGGATCAGGCGGGAAACTTCAATGCAGCGGTCAGATCGCCCATGGGCGTCTGTCCGCGGGCAAGCATGGCGTTGTCCCGTTCGACAAGACCGTCGAGCGTCTCCAGACCATGCACGCGGGTGATCAGGCGCAGGATTGAAGCGGTGTCGTAGACGGTGTGGTCCACGGTTCCCTTGCGTGCGAACGGCGAGATGACAATGGCCGGAATACGAGTGCCGGGGCCCCAGCGATCGCCCTTGGGCGGCGCGACGTGATCCCACCAGCCGCCGTTCTCATCGACGGTAACGACGACCACCATGTTTTTCCATTGCGGGCTGTTGCGCAGCACTTTCACGGCGCGATCGATATGTCGGTCTCCGGCAGCCACATCGGCGTAGCCGGCGTGCATGTTCAGGTTGCCCTGGGGTTTGTAGAAGGTGACGGCAGGCAGCGTGCCCGCTTCGGCGTCGGCGAGGAAGCGATTGGTGCTGGACTCGTCCCCCAGCCCGCCGTCGCGCAGGCGCTTGTTACGTTCCGCCGGATTCTCCGGGCCTTGCTGAGTGAAGTAATTGAACGGTTGGTGGTGGTACTGGAAGTTGGGAATCCTGGGGATGCCTGGCGAGTCCTTGTACTCGTCGAGCGTGACTTGCCAGGCACCGGCGTACCAGGCCCAGTCGACGTTCTTCTTCGACAGCTTGTCGCCGATGTGATCATGGCTTTGCGGCACCAGCACGTTGGCCAGATCAGGTTGCGAGTAATCGGGCTTTGCCTTGTCGCGCAACCAGGTCGGCCAGTAGGGCGGGGCCATGGTGTTGACCGCGAAGCCATCCGGGGTTAGGGCGCTGGGACCGAACTGCGGGGGACCGGAGATAGCACTGGCCGGGGATTTTTCCAGCGGTTTGAGTCGGTAGTCCAGAGGGTCGCTGCTCTGCAGGGTGGCGATCTGCGACTTGGCTGCGGAACTGGCGGCGTTCGGGTAAAACGGTGCCCTTGCCGAAATCAGATAGTGATGATTGAGAAACGAGCCGCCGAAGGCACCCTGAAAGAAGTTGTCGCACAGCACAAACTCCCGGGCAACGTCCCACAAGCGCAGTGAGTACTGGCTCTGGTTGTAGTAACCCATCGGCAGACCACCGGCGTCGGCCCAGGCGACGAAGGCGTCATTGTTCCCACCGTTGATCTGCATCTGGTTTTGATAGAAGACGTGCCACAGGTCGCGGGTGACCACACCCAGCGGCAGGTCTTCGCCGCTTGGGCCCTTGAGGGCGAAAGGTGCGTTTGGCAGGTGCTCCTGATACTGCACGCCGCTAGGGTAGGTCACACCATCGAGGGTCTGCGGTCCGGTCTGGCACACCCCACCCCAGCACGAGGGCAGGCCTTGCAGCAGGCTGCCGTCGCGGTCGCGCTGCCGGTAGGCGTCCGGTCGGACCGCCGACAGCGGCTTTTCCACGCCGGGAAAGTTGGCGAACAGGTTGTTGAAGCTGCGGTTCTCGGCGTAGATCACCACGATGGTCTTGACGTTGTCCTGCAGCGCCTTGTCCAGTTCGGCACCGCTGAGCGTGGACGGTGGAGCAGCGATGTTGCCATCGCCGCCTGGATCGCTGGCCGCGACGACACTGCTGAGCGTCGCGCCTGCGCCCAGCAGCGCAACCCCGCCCAGGAAACGACGTCGGCTGGTATCGGTGGGCATATTGTTGGAGATTTCGCTGACGGGCGGTTTGGCGGGGTAGTCGGGTGTATCGCTCATCACGGTTCCTGCTCGCTCGGCTGAAGGTGTTAACACACATGTCGAGCGAGCCTAATCCGCGAGTGTGACGGTCTTGCTACAGCTTGCGGTGTTGCACCCGAGCCGGCCTGTGGCGTGGCAACAACCCGCGCCGGGCAGGGGCGGGCGCCTGGCGAGAGAGGGTTTATATGCGTGCACGCCTATTGCCCGGATGCAATTTTGCCCCCGCTCCGCTAGCATTAGCGGTCTTCCGCAACCCAGTCGCGACGGTTTTCAATGAGTTATCAGGTTCTTGCACGTAAATGGCGTCCGCGCTCGTTCCGCGAAATGGTCGGCCAGACCCATGTGCTCAAGGCCTTGATCAACGCGCTCGACAGCCAGCGCCTGCACCACGCCTATTTGTTCACCGGCACACGGGGGGTCGGCAAGACCACCATCGCGCGGATCATCGCCAAGTGTCTGAACTGCGAAACGGGGATCACGTCTACCCCCTGTGGCGAATGCTCGGTGTGCCGGGAGATCGACGAGGGCCGTTTCGTCGACCTGATCGAGATCGACGCCGCCAGCCGCACCAAGGTCGAAGACACCCGCGAGCTACTGGATAACGTGCAATACGCGCCAAGTCGCGGGCGCTTCAAGGTCTACCTGATCGACGAAGTGCACATGCTCTCCAGCCACTCGTTCAATGCCTTGCTCAAGACGCTGGAAGAGCCGCCCCCCTACGTCAAGTTCATCCTCGCAACCACCGATCCGCAGAAATTGCCAGCGACCATTCTGTCGCGCTGCCTGCAATTCTCCCTCAAGAACATGACCCCCGAGCGTGTGGTTGAGCACCTAAGCCACGTATTGGGTGCGGAAAACATACCGTTCGAAGACGATGCGCTGTGGCTGCTCGGTCGCGCTGCCGATGGCTCGATGCGAGACGCCATGAGCCTGACCGATCAGGCCATCGCGTTTGGCGAAGGCAAGGTGCTGGCCACCGATGTGCGTGCCATGCTCGGTACCCTGGACCACGGCCAGGTCTACGATGTGCTAACTGCACTGATCGATGGCGACGCGCGCTCCCTGCTTGAAGCCGTGCGTCACTTGGCAGAGCAGGGGCCGGATTGGGGCGGTGTGCTGTCGGAGATTCTCAACGTGCTGCATCGGGTGGCCATCGCCCAGGCACTCCCAGAAGGCGTCGACAACGGCCACGGTGATCGCGAACGTGTGCTGGCGCTGGCTCAGGCTTTGCCCGCTGAAGACGTGCAGTTCTACTACCAGATGGGGCTGATCGGTCGTCGAGACCTGCCCTTGGCGCCCGAGCCGCGTGGGGGCTTCGAGATGGTGCTGTTGCGCATGTTGGCCTTCCGCCCGGCCGATACCGAGAACGCGCCGAGGCAGCCGTTAAAGTCGGCGGGGATCAATCCGGCCACGGTTGATTCCCAGGCAACGGTGGCCGGTGCAGCGCCTGTTGCGTCGGCACCCGCATATGTTCCGGTGGCGGCTGCATCGGCCCCCGCATCCTCAGCAGCACCTGAGCCTGCGGTCGCGCCTACCGAAGAAATCGACCTGCCCTGGAACGAATCCAAGGCCGCGCCGCCGGTCAGCGAGCCCCTGTCCGAGCCGGTCGCGGCGCCCGCTGCCGAAGAAATCCCGGAACCGATGCTTGATACCGTGGCCGAGCAGCCCGAACTCACGCCGATGCCAGCGCCGGCACCCGCCAGCCCGGTGCCGGATGCACCGGAGGTCGAATCCGCGGAGCAACTGCAAGCAGCGGCGGATGTGGTTACCCCGGTCATGCTTGAACACGTGCCCGATGCTGCTCCTTACGTGCCTGCACCGATGGAGCGCGATGACGAGCCGCCGCCGGATGACGACTATTACGAACCGGATGTCGACATTGATCCGGCCTCGTTCGCCTATCTCGACGACCTGGCCCACGAGACCGTCGAAACCGTTGAGGCGGTGGAGAAGGAGCCTGAGCTATTACCTGCCGCCGCACCCGCGACCGGGCTGGCCGCTGACTGGCTGGAGCTGTTCCCTAAACTGCCGATCTCCGGCATGACCGGTAGCATCGCCGCCAACTGCACGCTGATTTCGGTTAACGGCGATAACTGGCTGTTGCATCTGGATCCGGCGCACAGTGCGCTGTTTAACTCGACGCAGCAGCGTCGTTTGAACGACGCGCTGAACCAATACCATGAACGCACCATCAACCTGAGTATCGAGCTGATCAAGCCCGAGCAGGAAACCCCGGCCCAGGCCGCTGCCCGTCGGCGTGCCGATCGTCAGCGCCAGGCTGAGGCGGCGATCCACGGCGATCCGTTCATCCAGCAGATGATGGAGCAGTTTGGCGCGAGCATCCGCGAAGATACCATCGCACCCGTGGATGCTCCGGTAACCCCTTAATGACCGCGAGGCGTCAACCTGGTTTGGCGCTGCGCAAAGACCCATCGACTTTCGAGGAGAACTCCCATGATGAAAGGTGGCATGGCTGGCCTGATGAAGCAGGCTCAGCAAATGCAGGAAAAAATGGCCAAGATGCAGGAAGAACTGGCCAATGCCGAAGTGACCGGCCAATCGGGCGCAGGTTTGGTCAGCGTGGTGATGACCGGTCGCCACGATGTCAAGCGCGTCACCCTGGACGACAGCCTGATGCAGGAAGACAAGGACATCCTTGAGGACCTGATCGCTGCTGCCGTCAACGACGCGGTGCGCAAGATCGAAGCCGCAAGCCAGGAAAAGACCGCGAGCATGACCGCTGGCATGCAACTGCCGCCGGGCATGAAACTGCCGTTCTGATAGGCGTGCGTTGTAACGGATGCCAGGCCCAGTGCCTGGCATTTTTGTTTGTGGCTCATGGTTGGGTTTTGATGCCCTCGTGATTCGCCTTTGGGCAGTGATCGCGTCCCATCACCGTATTTCCGGCGTCCTATCAACCCCACATCCGTGCGAACCCCATCCGGCACCAACGGTCTGCTTTCTATAGTCCCGAATCGATCATTCAAGGAGTTAATCCCGATGTCGCAAGAATTGATCCTCAACCAGCGTGTGGTCCTTGCTTCCCGGCCGGACGGTGCGCCGACGCCCGAGAATTTTCGGCTTGAGCGCAAAACGTTGCCCGATCTGGAAGATGGCCAGGTGCAGCTACGCACGCTTTACCTGTCTCTTGACCCCTATATGCGCGGTCGCATGAGTGATGCGCCGTCCTACGCGCCGCCGGTGGAAATTGATGCGGTGATGGAGGGCGGGGCGGTCAGTGTGGTCGAGCAGTCGCGCAATCCGTCGTTCAAGGAGGGCGATTGGGTGGTCGGCCAGACCGGTTGGCAAACCCATAGTATTTCCGATGGCAATAATCTGTTGGCCGTGCCCAAGGATCTGCCAAGTCCGTCGATGGCCGTGGGCGTGCTAGGTATGCCGGGCATCACTGGCTACATGGGTTTGATGGACATCGGCAAGCCCAAGGCCGGAGAAACCCTGGTGGTGGCGGCCGCGTCCGGGGCCGTGGGCTCGGTGGTCGGACAAGTGGCCAAGCTGCATGGGTTGCGGGTAGTCGGCATCGCTGGCGGAATCGACAAGTGCCGCTACGTGATGGACGAACTGGGGTTCGACGCATGCATCGATCACAAGAGCGAGCATTTCGCCGAACAGCTCGGCGAGGCCTGTCCCAGCGGCATCGATATCTATTTCGAGCTGGTAGGCGGCAAGGTTTTCGAAGCGGTCCTGCCGCTGCTCAATCAGCACGCACGGATTCCTTTATGCGGCCTGATCGCCCAGTACAACGCTCAACGCGTGCCGGAGGGCCCGAATCACTTGCCACTGCTGATGCGCACGCTGCTGACCAAACGCGCACGGATTCAAGGTTTTATCGTTTACGAAGAGTATTACCATCGCCTGGAAGAGTTCGTGCACGCCATGCTGCCTTTGGTCAAGGACGGCAAGGTCAAGTTCCGCGAGGATGTGGTACAGGGGCTGGAGCAGGCCCCGGATGCGTTCATTGGCATGCTGGAGGGCAAGAACTTCGGCAAGCTGGTCGTCAAGGTGTCTTAAGGGTGATTTGACGCTTGCCAGAGGCGCGGGTATAAACCGCGTCTCGTGTTTTTGTGAGACTTTTCCTCAATGAGCTTCAGCCCTCTGATTCGCCAATTGATCGACGCCTTGCGCATTTTGCCCGGGGTCGGTCAGAAAACCGCACAGCGCATGGCGTTGCAGTTGCTCGAGCGTGACCGCAGCGGTGGCGCACGGCTGGCTCAAGCGCTGAGACAGGCCATGGAGGGCGTTGGTCATTGCAAGCAATGTCGCACCCTCACCGAAGACGAGCTTTGCCCGCAGTGTGCGGATATCCGTCGTGACGACGCATTGCTGTGCGTGGTGGAAGGGCCAATGGACGTCTATGCGGTAGAACAGACCGGATATCGTGGGCGCTACTTCGTGCTCAAGGGGCACCTGTCGCCGCTCGATGGCCTGGGGCCTGAAGCAATCGGCATTCCGCAATTGATGTCGCGGATCGAAGAACAGGGCACGTTTAGCGAAGTGATCCTGGCCACTAACCCGACGGTGGAGGGGGAGGCCACTGCGCATTACATTGCACAGTTGCTCAGTAACAAGGGCTTGGTCGCCTCGCGCATCGCCCATGGTGTGCCCCTGGGGGGCGAACTGGAGTTGGTGGACGGCGGCACGCTGGCGCATTCGTTTGCGGGGCGCAAGCCAATCAAGCTGTAAGAATGCCCCGCTTTTGCTCCTGCGATCCAGGGCCGGAATCAAAAACCGACGAGGCCATCAGTTAAATCACACCAGCGTTATTATTTGTCCGTCAGGGCAAACCGGGTCAGGCAGAACGTGGGAATTTCCATGTCCTCCAGGCGATCCGAGCCGCCCAGTTCCGGCAAATCGATGATCGCAGCGGCCTCATGGACCCTGGCGCCCATGCGGCGAATCAGGCTGGCAGCGGCGATCAGCGTGCCGCCGGTCGCGATCAAGTCATCGAACATCACCACCGAGTCGCCCTCACACAGGCTGTCGGCGTGGACTTCCAGAAACGCCTCGCCATATTCAGTCTGATAAGCCTCGGCCAGCACATCCGCCGGCAGCTTGCCCTGCTTGCGAAACAGCACCAAAGGCTTGTTCAGTTCATAGGCGATGATCGATCCGATCAGAAAACCCCGCGCATCCATCGCTCCCACATGGGTGAAATCCGACTCGATATAACGCTGTACGAAGCTGTCGATCACCAGGCGCAGTGCCTTGGGCGACTGGAACAGTGGGGTGATATCGCGAAAGACAACGCCCGGCTTGGGGAAGTCCACCACCGGACGGATCAGGGATTTAAAGCTCAATTCATCGAAAATCATCAAAAGGTCCTGGGCAGGAAACATGCGCAAAGCGCGTAGTTTAAGCCTGCCCGACCCGGACTGCCATCAGCTATCCAGCGAACCGCCGGCCAACGCGCACAGCTGGATGGGGTCCAGAATGTGGATTTCCTTGCCCTCGGCGGCGATTAATTCGTTTTGCTGAAAGCGGGTGAACACCCGAGAAACGGTTTCCACGGCCAGCCCCAGGTAGTTACCGATCTCGTTGCGCGACATGCTCAGTCGGAACTGGTTGGCGGAAAAGCCCCGCGCGCGAAAGCGTGCGGACAGGTTGACCAGGAACGTGGCGATGCGCTCGTCGGCGGTTTTTTTCGACAACAGCAGCATCATTTGCTGATCGTCGCGAATTTCCCGGCTCATCACTCGCATCAGCTGGCGACGTAACTGCGGCAGTTGCACCGACAATTCATCCAGTCGCTCGAAGGGAATTTCGCACACCGAGGTGGTTTCCATGGCTTGAGCGGATACCGGATACGCTTCGGCATCCATGCCCGACAGGCCCACCAGCTCACTGGGCAAATGAAAACCGGTGAGCTGTTCTTCGCCGCTGTCGCTTAGGCTGAAGGTTTTCAGGGCACCGGAGCGCACGGCGTACACTGAATCGAAGGCATCGCCCTGGCGAAACAGAAATTCGCCTTTCTTCAAGGGACGGCCACGCTTGACGATGTCATCCAAGGCATCCATGTCTTCCAGGTTTAACGAAAGTGGAAGGCACAACGGGGCCAGGCTGCAATCCTTGCAGTGAGCCTGGGCATGAGCACGCAACTTGACTGGCTCAGACATCGGGTAATTCCTTGTAAGAAAACACACATTGACCGCAAGGGTAACCCAAGGGTTCCCGCTCAGGCCAGCATGTGTCCTGTGTGACGTGAAAATGATGACTGCCGCTTCTGTGTAGATTTGCCTAGATGACCTTGGAAAATCTTTGGCGGTTTTGTAGATCGAGGTAGGCGTCGAAGACCATGCAGATCGAGCGCACCAGCAGGCGCCCGGCCGCCGTTACGCGAATGCCGTTGGCGTCCAGATGGATCAGCCCGTCCCGGGCCAATGTCAGTAATCTGGGCCACACATCGTTGAAATAGCCGCGAAAATCGATGCCGAAGCGGTCTTCGACGCAAGCGAAGTCCAGCGAAAAATGGCAGATCAGCTGCGCGATGACCGCTCGCCGGATGTGGTCGTCGACGTTGCACACCAGCCCGCGCTTGGTGGCCAGTTGATCGTTGCCGAGCAGGGTCTGATAGTCGGCAAGGTCGCTGCTGTTCTGCGCGTAGAGATCGCCCACCTGGCTGATGGCCGACACGCCCAGACCGATCAGGTCGCAGTGGCCGTGGGTGGTATAGCCTTGGAAATTGCGTTGCAGCGTGCCTTCTTCCTGAGCGATGGCCAGGTCGTCATCGGGCAGGGCGAAGTGGTCCATGCCGATATAGCGGTAGCCGGCGCTGGTCAGTTGGTCGATGGTGCGCTCAAGCATCTGCAATTTGTGCTCGGCGCTGGGCAGCTGTGCGGTGTCGATGCGACGCTGTGGCATGAAGCGCTCGGGCAGGTGCGCGTAATTGAACACCGAGAGACGGTCGGGCTGCAGGGCAATAACTTCGTCCACGGTACGCGCGAAACCATCCGGGGTCTGCAACGGCAGGCCGTAGATCAGGTCGATGTTCACCGAGCGGAACTGCAGGGTACGGGCCGCTTCAACGATGGCGCGTGTCTCTTGCAGGCTTTGCAGGCGGTTGATGGCTCGCTGCACCAGCGGATCGAGGTCCTGGACACCGAGACTGACCCGGTTGAAGCCCAGTTCACGCAGCAGCCCCATGGTTGACCAGTCAGCCTCGCGCGGGTCGATTTCAATGCCGTAATCGCCGCAGTGGTCATCCAGCAGCGTGAAATGCTTGCGCAGATGCGCCATCAATTGACGCAGTTCGACGTGGCTGAGAAACGTCGGCGTGCCGCCCCCGAAGTGCAGTTGCTCAACCACCTGACGGCCGTCCACGTGGCAGGCGATCATCTGGATTTCCTGTTCCAGACGCTGCAGATAGGCCTGGGCGCGGCCGCGGTCCTTGGTGATGACTTTGTTGCAAGCGCAGTAGTAGCAAATGTTGGCGCAGAACGGGATGTGCACGTACAGCGACAATGGGCGCAGCGCCTTGCGGCTTTCGCGCAGTGCATGCAGCAGGTCGAAAGGCCCCACCTGATTGTGAAACTGCACCGCGGTAGGGTAGGACGTATAACGCGGTCCTGTCAGATCGTGGCGGCGGATGAGTTCAGAATCCCAACGAAGGTCGTCGAGCATGGGGGGTATTCTCGAAAGGGCTGGCGGTAAAGGCAGTCTAGGCAGTGAACGGGTGGTGTTTATTGATCGGGGTCAGTGTTTATTAACCGGGGACGGTGTTTATAAGACCACCGCGCCCGGTGCGTTTGAACCTACTTGCAGGCCGCAGCAGCCGTCAGCTGGCGCCTAATTACCGCGCTCTTCGGTCTGAAGCAAAAGCGTTTCAATGCCCCATTAACCAGTGCTGATGTGGTCCCGGCAGGGTCCATAGGCCAAAAATCATCACCAGCAACCCTGCGGCGATGCGCACCCCGCGCCTGCGCAGCAAAGCGGTGGTGCGCTCGGCGGCGAGGCCCGTGGCCAGCAGCACGGGCCAGGTGCCGATGCCAAATGCCAGCATCAATAGCGCGCTGGACAGCGCGTTGCCCTGGCTGGCCGCCCACAGCAGCGTGCTATAAACCAGCCCGCACGGCAGCCAGCCCCATAGCGCGCCGAGCAACAGCGCCCGTGGCAGGTTCGACACTGGCAGCATCCGGCTGGCCAGCGGCTGTATAGAGCGCCATAACCAGCGTCCCAGCCCTTCGATGCGCGTCAGCCCGCTCCACCAGCCCGCTAGATACAACCCCATGCAGATCAACAGCAGCGCGGCGAGCACACGCATCAGCATGGCCCCCGGGCTATTGGCCACTGCCCAGCCTGCCATTCCGATGAGCAGCCCGGCACAGGCATAGCTGCAAATTCGCCCCAGGTTGTAGGCCAGCAGCAGGTGGAAGCGTCGACTGCGTTGCTCCCTGGGAATCGCCAGTGTCAGTGCTCCCATCAACCCGCCGCACATGCCCAGGCAATGGCCACCGCCAAGCAGCCCAAGGATCAGCGCCGAGAGGAGTTGGGGGAGCAGGTGGTAGAGGGTTTCACTCATCAAATCGGCCTATCGCGCACCCGGTATGCTTCGCTTCAGGCTTGTGCACATCCTTACTCGACGCCTCATCTACCCCTGCCTGGTGTTTCGGGTCTTGGTCATCGAACAGAATGCTGTGCGCCGGCCCATCCAGATCGTCGTACTGGCCGCTGTCCACCGCCCAGAAGAACACATAGATCGCCACTGCCACGATCAGCAGGGCCACCGGAATCATGATGTAGAGCGCGGCCATTGTGCCTCCGGAGTCGGTTCTGCGGTGAGCGGGCGTTGGCCCGTCGAAGCGGCTGAGGCATCGTTGGGCTTGACCCGGGTAAGACGCAATGCGTTGAGCACGACGATCAGTGAGCTGAACGACATGCCCGCCGCTGCCCACAGCGGCGTGATCCAGCCGAGCGCGGCGAAGGGCAGCATGAGGCCATTGTACAGCCCCGCCCACAGCAGGTTCTCGATGATGATGCGCCGGGTGCGCCGGGCCAGCTCGAATGCCTTTACCAATGTCTGCAAGCGATTGGACAGCAACACGGCATCAGCGCTGGTTTTGGCCAGGTCAGTGGCCGAACCCATCGCCACGCTGATGTCGGCCGCCGCCAGCACAGGTACGTCGTTAATGCCGTCGCCAAGCACCAGGACCTTGCGTCCCTGGGCCCTGAGTTGCTGGAGCATTTTAAGTTTTTCATCCGGCTGCAGGCTGCCACGGGCCTCGTCGATGCCCAGTTGCGTGGCGACACGGGCCACCATCGGCGAACTGTCCCCCGACAACAGCAGCGTTTTCCATCCCCGCTGCCTGCAGGCCTGGACCAACGACGCGGCGTCATCGCGCAGGTGATCGTCGAGTACCAACCAGGCCAGCGCTTGCTGCTCATCGCCCAGCAGCAGCCACTGCCCTGGCTCATCCGGCATCGCTGGCTGCGTGGCGTTACTCAAGGCGCAGACGAACGCCGGTTGGCCGATGCGCAGCCAGCGGTCGCCAATGCGACCTTCCAGGCCGCGGCCCGGCACGCTGGTCACCTGATCAGCGTTCAAGGGTGTGCTGCCGAAGGCCCGGGCGATGGGGTGTGCCGAATGGCTTTCCAGCGCTGCCGCCAGGCTCAGGCACTCGTCGCTGCTTAGCGTACCCAGACCGCGGATGCCCCGTAGCGTCAGGCGACCTTCGGTCAAGGTACCGGTCTTGTCGAAAATGACCGTGTCGATCTGATTCAGCCCTTCCAGTACGTGCCCCCGGGTCAGCAACAGGCCCAGCGAGTGCAGCGTGCCAGTGGCCGTGGTCAGCGCCGTCGGGGTTGCCAGCGACAGCGCACAAGGGCAGGTGGCAACCAGCATCGCCAGCACGATCCACAAGGCGCGGGCAGGGTCCAGTTGCCACCACACCAGCCCGATACCTGCCGCAAAAATCAGCGATATCAGCAAGAACCATTGCGCCGCGCTGTCAGCGATCTGCGCCACCCGTGGCTTTTCCGATTGTGCCCGCTCCAGCAGCCTGACGATGGCCGAAAGGCGAGTCTCATGGCCGAGGGCCAGAACCTCTACCGTGATTGCGCTATCGACATTCAACGTGCCAGCGGTGACCGCATCGCCAGGGGTGCGTGGCTGAGGCAAGTATTCCCCGGTCAACAGCGATTCATCGATGCTCGACTGGCCGATCACGATGCGTCCATCGGCGGGCACTACCGCGCCGGGGTGTACCAGCACCCGGTCTTTGACGCGCAGTTCGCTAAGCAAAATGCGCTCGCTCTGGCCGTTTTCAATCAGGCGCAGGCAGGACGCTGGCAACAGACTGACCAACTGTGCCGTCGCCGCTGCGGTGCGCTCGCGCGCGCGACGTTCAAGATAGCGCCCGCTTAGCAGAAACAGCGCGAACATGCCCACTGCGTCGAAGTACAACTCGCCGTTGCCGGTCATCGCCGTCCAGACACCGGCCAGATACGCCATGCCGATGGCCAGCGACACCGACAGGTCCATGGTCAGGTGGCAAGTGCGCAGATCCCGCAACGCACCTTTAAAGAACGGCACGCAGCTGTAGAGCACGATGGGGGTCGTCAGAAGCATCGCCACCCAGCGCAGGATGGTGTGCATGTCCGGGCTCAGATCAATGTTGAATTCCGGCCACGTGGCCATGGTCGCCATCATCGCCTGAAACCATAGCAACCCCGCGAGACCCAATTGGCGCAGGCTGCGGCGGTTTTCTTGTGCCAGCTGCTCGGTGGCCACATCGGCTTGATAGGGGTGCGCGGCATAGCCGATATGGCGCACCTCGTTCAACGCCTGGCTCAGCGACAGTGTTGCGTCGTCCCAGCGCAGGTGCAGCCGATGGTTGGACAGGTTCAGCCGAGCCTCGACCACCGCCGGCAAGGTGCGCAAATGACGCTCGATCAGCCAGCCGCACGCTGCGCAGCTGATGCCTTCGATCAGCAGTGTGATTTCAGCCAGGTTGTCGTCGTGACGCACGAACGGTGCCTGTACATCGGGGCGGTCGTACAGCGCTTGTTCGTCCGCCAGCTGCACAGGCAGCGTGTGGGGATTGGTCGATGCCTCGCTGCGATGGCTGTAATAGCTTTCCAGGCCGCCCTCGACTATTGCCTGCGCCACCGCCTGGCAGCCCGGACAGCAGAAATCCCGCGGTTCACCGAGCACGACGGCGGTAAAACGGCCACCACGGGGAACGGGCAGGGCGCAGTGGTAACAGGAATCGGGTGCGTTCACGTCATCACTTCATACGGGCTTCGGCGCCCTGAATCGGCTCGTCGCCCAGAATCAGGTCCTTGTCGCGCACGATGGATTCCTCTTCGAACAGGCGCCAGGTCTGGCCGTTTTCCACACCGAGCAATTCGACGAAGCGACGCCCTTCGACCCGCTCGCTCAACTGCCCGACATAGCGTCCTGGTTGCGCCGGGGCGCGCGCCATGACCACCTTGCGATCCTTTTCCGGCTGGGTCGGCGAGATCAGGTTCAGCACCAGCGTTTCCGGAAGGCTGTCACCGGTCAGGTGCAGGTTCGCTTCACCGGTGACATCGTCCAGGCTCACAACGGCGCGCAGTTTCAGGGACTGGGCGAGCAATTCGCGGTCCAGCGAGCGGTTGATGCCTTTGCCCGCTTCGTAATAGTTGTCGCTCACCAGATTGTCCGGGTGCGTTACGGCGATTGTCACCATCGTCAGGGTCAGGGTCACCGAGCAGGCCAGAATGCCGATAATGATCCACGGCCAGCGATGCTTGTACCAGGGGCTTGCAGGCGTTGCTAGGGTCATGTCCGGCTTCTCTCAACGAACGTGTGGGCCGATGAACCGGCTCTTGGCTTGCACTTGGATGTCGCCGTTTTGAACGTCCCTGAGGATGAACCTGACCTCGTTGGTGGCCGAAGGCAGCGCTTGGGGGGCAACCGACAACCCCAACGGCATGGTGAATATGTCGCCGGCGGGCACCTTGATCTCGCGCAGGCCTTGCAGTTTCAGGTCGGGCAAGCCGGTGGCGTCGAGCACGTAGGTGTGTTCGACCTGATCCTTGTTCATGACTTTCAGGCTGTAGACATTCTGGATCCGGCCCTCGGCCGTTTCGCGATACAGCATGCGGTCCTTGCTGACGTCCAGGCCCACCAGCGAACGCGTGAGAAAGGCCCCGGTCAGTACCCCGATCATCACCAGCAGCACCACCGCGTAACCGACCAGGCGAGGCCGCAGCTTGCGCGTGACCTGGCCGGAAAGGTTGTGCTCGGTGGTGTAGCTGATCAGCCCGCGCGGGTAGTTCATCTTGTCCATGACGGTGTCACAGGCGTCTATGCACGCCGCGCAGCCGATGCACTCGATCTGCAGGCCGTCGCGAATGTCGATGCCGGTGGGGCAGACTTGCACGCACAAGGTGCAGTCGATGCAATCGCCCAGTCCTTGAGCCTGGTAGTCCATGTCTTTCTTGCGCGGCCCACGTTTCTCGCCGCGACGGGGGTCGTAGGAAACGATCAGGGTGTCCTTATCGAACATCACGCTTTGAAAGCGCGCATAAGGGCACATGTAAATGCACACTTGCTCGCGCAACCAGCCTGCATTGGCATAGGTGGCCAGGGTGAAGAACCCGACCCAGAAATATGACCAGCCATCGGCCTGGCCGGTAAAAAATGCCGAAGTCAGTTCACGGATGGGGGCGAAGTAGCCAACGAAGGTCAATCCGGTAACCAGGCCGATCAGCAGCCACAGGCCGTGTTTGGCAAATTTACGCCCGAACTTGCCGGCGCTCATCGGCGCGCGGTCGAGCTTGATGCGTTGGTTGCGGTCGCCCTCGGTGACCTTCTCGCACCACATGAAGATCCAGGTCCAGACGCTCTGCGGGCAGGTGTAGCCGCACCACACCCGGCCGGCGAAAACGGTGATGAAAAACAACCCGAACGCGCTGACGATCAGGATGCCGGACAGCAGGATGAAATCCTGGGGCCAGAACGTCGCCCCGAAGATGTAGAACTTGCGCTCCGGCAGATCCCACCAGACTGCCTGATGCCCGCCCCAGTTGAGCCAGACCGTGCCGAAGTACAGGAGAAACAGCAGCACACCGCCGCCGATTCGCAGATTGCGAAATAGACCCGTGAAGGCGCGGGTGTAGATCTTTCGCCGGGAGGCATAGAGGTCGACACTGTCACCCTCCGTGTTGGCAGGTGGCGTGACGTTGTGAACCGGAATCTGGTTACTCATCGAAGCGTGCTCACCGAAAGGTCCCGGGTATTGGTATGTGCAATGCCGCACATGTTACCCCTGGGATTTTAGTCCAGGGGCGTGTCATAGGGTCGCCCGACACTCGGGCCGCAGCGTCGCCACGGTGTGCCAGTTGTTTTTGATTCTGGCCGGCAGTGGCGCGCGGGACACCCGGTGCCTGTCGCGAACCTGCCGTTGCCCGAAGGGCGCAGGAGTCCGGCTGACTGAGGCGTAGCTGCGAAAGCAGTCGTGCAACCCCACACCTGGGGCGGGGTCTTACACCGCAGTGACTGATTCTGCTGATGCAGCCGTGCGCTGAGTCCCCTGCAGACCTCCAGCGACGCTTGCTCCAGAAGCGCGGTATCTACGCGCGGCCTGTCCGGCGAACTCAAGTGCGCAGCCTCTTCACTCCTGCACCTGCGTGGCCTTATCCCCATGGGACAAGCTGTACACATACGCCGCCAGCAAGTGCACCCGGTCGTTGCCCTGCAGCAACTCTTGCGCAGGCATCTGGCCCTGGCGACCGTAGCGTATGGTTTGCTGCAGTTGCGCGAAGCTTGCGCCGTAGATGAACCCGTCGGCATGTGTCAGGTTGGGCGCGCCCAGGGCAGGGGTTCCTTTGCCCTCGGGGCCGTGGCAGGCGACGCAGTTAGTGGCGTAAATTTTCTGTCCGGCTACGGGATCGGCCTGGGCATCCTCCGGTAGCTTACGACCGGCCAGTTGGGTCAGCACATAGGCCGACACGTCGCTCACGCCTTGCTCGCCGATCACTTGACCCCAAGCGGGCATCACCGCGTGGCGACCGCCCATGATGGTAGCCTTGATGGTTTGCGCATCGCCGCCCCAACGCCAGTCGTCATCGGTCAGGTTGGGAAAGCCGTATGCGCCTTTGGCATCGGAGCCGTGGCAGACCGAGCAGTTGGAGGCGAACAGCCGACCACCCATTTTCAGTGCTTGCGGGTCCTTGGCGACGTCCTCGATCGGCATCGCCGCGAACCTGGCGAAGATCGGGCCAAAACGCGCTTCGGCCCGGGCCATTTCCTTTTCCCATTCGTGCACGCCGCTCCAGCCTTGCTTGCCATCGGAGAAAGCGATTTTCTTGTCATTATCGGCGTAGTCGTAACCGGGCAGCAGACCTTGCCAGTTGCCCAGCCCCGGGTACAGCGCCAGGTAACCCAAAGCGAAGAGGATGGTGCCGATGAAGAGCATGAACCACCATTTGGGCAGCGGGTTGTCATACTCCTCGATGCCGTCGAAGGCGTGGCCTACGGTTTCTTCGGTGGTATCGGCCCGCTGGCCCTTACGGGTGGCCAGCAGCAGCCAGGTCACGCACACAAGTGTCCCTAACGACAGCACGCTGACGTACAGGCTCCAAAACGTACTCATTCTTTAGGGCTCCTGGCGGTTTTCGCTTGCTCGAGCTGCTTGATGGCCTCGGGGTCATCGGCAAAAGGCAGCAGCGTCGCGTCGTCGAATTCGGCCTTGCGTCGGGGGCTGAACACCCAGAGCGCCAGACCGATGAAGGCCACCATCACCACGACGGTGCCCAGGCCTCGAATCATTCCGATATCCATAGATCACCGTTTGCTCTTGATGAGGGTGCCAAGGCCCTGCAGATAGGCCACCAGCGCATCCATTTCGGTCTTGCCCTTAACGGCGTCCGCGGCGCCGGCGATGTCCGCATCGGTGTAGGGCACGCCAAGGCTGCGCAGCACTTGGAGCTTACGGCCGGTCAGTTGGCCGTCGAGCTTGTTATCCACCAGGAACGGATAAGCCGGCATGATCGATTCGGGCACGACGTCGCGCGGGTTGTACAAGTGCGTGCGGTGCCAGTCGTCGGAATAGCGACCGCCAACCCGGGCCAGGTCCGGGCCGGTGCGCTTGGAGCCCCACAGGAACGGATGGTCCCAGACGCTTTCACCCGCCACCGAGTAGTGTCCGTAGCGTTCGGTTTCGGCGCGAAACGGTCGGATCATCTGCGAGTGGCAGCCGACGCAGCCGTTAGCGATAAACACATCGCGCCCTTCAACTTCCAGGGCCGGGCGCGGCTTCATGCCCTCCACCGGCTGGGTGGTGACGTCCTCGAAGAACAGCGGGACGATCTGCGTCAAGCCGCCCACCGCCACGGCGACGACCATAAAGATGGCCAACAGGCCGATGTTCTTCTCAAGGGTTTCGTGTTTGATCATCAGTGGGCTCCCACGACAGCGATCCGGGTGGCAGCGTCGGCTTCCTGTGCATTCGAGGCGCGCACGGTGCGGAACACGTTGTAGGCCATAAACAGCATGCCGCTGGCAAAGATTGCGCCGCCCACTGCGCGCACGATGTAACCCGGGTGGCTGGCTTGCAGCGCTTCGACGAAGGAGTAAGTGAGCGTGCCGTCATCGTTGATCGCACGCCACATCAGGCCCTGGGTGATGCCGTTGACCCACATCGAGGCGATGTACAGCACGGTGCCGATGGTGGCCAGCCAGAAGTGCGCATTGATCAATGCAATGCTGTGCATCTGCGCCCGGCCGTATAGGCGCGGGATCATGTGATAAACCGAACCGATGGAAATCATCGCCACCCAGCCCAGTGCCCCGGCGTGAACGTGGCCGATGGTCCAGTCGGTGTAGTGTGAGAGCGAGTTGACGGTCTTGATCGCCATCATCGGCCCTTCGAACGTGGACATGCCGTAGAACGCCAGTGAGACCACCAGGAAACGCAGGATCGGATCGGTGCGCAATTTATGCCAGGCGCCGGAGAGGGTCATCATGCCGTTGATCATGCCGCCCCAGCTTGGCGCCAGCAGGATGATCGACATCACCATGCCCAGCGACTGCGCCCAGTCGGGCAGGGCGGTGTAGTGCAGGTGGTGTGGGCCGGCCCAGATATAGAGGGTGATCAACGCCCAGAAATGCACGATGGACAGGCGGTATGAATAGATCGGGCGTTCGGCTTGTTTGGGCACGAAGTAGTACATCATGCCGAGAAAACCGGTGGTCAGGATAAAGCCGACGGCATTGTGCCCGTACCACCATTGGATCATCGCATCGGTGGCACCCGAGTACGCCGAATAGGATTTGAACAGGCTCACCGGCAGTGACATGTGGTTGACGATATGCAGCATGGCGGTGACCAGGATGAAGGCGCCGTAGAACCAGTTGCCGACATAAATGTGTTTGGTCTTGCGCTGGACGAGGGTGCCGAAAAAAACCGCCGCGTAGGCCATCCAGACGATGGCCAGCAGAATCGCGATCGGCCATTCGAGCTCGGCGTATTCCTTGGTGGTGGTGTACCCCATCGGCAGTGTGACGATGGCGCCGACGATCACTGCCTGCCAGCCCCAGAAGTGGAAGGCGGCCAGGCGGTCGGAGACCAGGCGCGTCTGACAGGTACGCTGCACCACGTAATAGGAGGTGCCAAACAGCGCGCAGCCGCCGAAGGCGAAGATCACCAGGTTAGTGTGCAGCGGGCGCAAGCGTCCGAACGTGGTCCACTCGAGACCAAAGTTCAGGTCGGGCCACACGAGCTGTGAGGCGATGAAGACACCGAGCCCCATGCCAAGGATCCCCCAGACCACCGTCATGATGGCGAACTGGCGGACTACCTTATAGTTATAAGCAGTCGGAGTGATTGCAGTGCTCATTCTCAGGTTCCACGGTTTGAGTATTTTATTAGTGTGGGTAACGGCCGCAACGTCGAGCTGAGCTTAAACCTTTCGCTTGGCCAAGCTGGGGCAGGTCAGGGTCGACTGCTGTGGAACTACGGCAGATGCCTGGGCGAAGGTGCGCCAAGGCGGTCTGCCCAAGTGGGCCGATGGGACGGGGAACAGGTCGGTGAGGCAGCGCCCGTGGATGGGAAATTGGATACAACCCTGCGGGTGACTGACATGGCTGCGCTGTCTGTCTGCAAGAGGGCTGAGGGGTCGTGCACAATCCTTTCACTGAGCCTGTGGCCAGCTGTTGCCGGACCACTGTGGGCCTTAGCTTAGACGCGTTTGGCCGGCGATGGAAGCCGTAGCAACGAGCGCTGCGACACTTGGTCGCGCGAATGGGGCAAGTTGCCGCGCCCTATGCGGGACGCGGCCTTTACCTGGTTTCGATAGTCGCTGAAACGGTTCTCTCCCTGCATTCCATGCATCTGGGTTGACCATGTCTGTATCGAAAGTTGTATACAAAAGACGCTGACATTTGCACTTTGTTACTGCCCAAAATATTTTGGCCCGAGCTGGCAGACATGGCCGGCGACCGTCGCGGTGGATCGACCGGCACCGGACAGGAAATGCTGCCCCGTCCATGAAGCCGCCCGGTTGCGTGTGGGTTGGGGCGCTCATGTTGACGAGGGTTTTCTGCCCAAGTGTGCTGGCAGGTTAAGTGCCCGAAGCTGAACCGCGGCTGTCTCGGGCAGGATCTTCATTTACTCCTCCCTCCTGGCAAACCCTTGTTCCCACGACCTGACGCAAGCAAGACCCACGCCCGATGGCAAGCCGGACTGCTGTGCCCGTGGCTGGCATAATGTCGCCCTCGCCGTAGAGTTCTGGATACCCCGCAAGCATGAGTAGAAAACACGATGCAGACCCTTGTGCACAATTGGCCCACACCCAAGGCTGGTTGTGGAACGCCGCTGCAGCCGTAGGTCACGGCAAGCCTGCAACGCTGATTCTCGCCCACGGTGCAGGTGCGCCCATGGACAGTCAGTTCATCAATGACATGGCTGAACGTCTCGCCGCACTGGGCATCGGTGTGATGCGTTTCGAATTCCCCTACATGGCGCAGCGTCGCATCGACGGCGGCAAACGGCCCCCCAATCCTCAGGCGAAATTGCTCGACTGCTGGCGCCAGGTCTACGCGACATTACGCCCCCATGTCAGCGGTCGTCTGGCCATCGGTGGCAAGTCCATGGGCGGGCGCATGGCGAGCCTTCTCGCCGACGAGCTCAAGGCTGATGCCTTGGTCTGCCTGGGCTACCCGTTCTACGCCGTGGGCAAACCGGAAAAACCCAGAGTTGCGCATCTGGCCGATTTGCTTACCCCCACCCTTATTGTTCAGGGCGAACGCGACACCCTTGGTAATCGCGAAGCCGTTGAAGGCTATACGCTCTCCAAGCACATTCGTGTGCATTGGTTGCCCACCGCCAACCATGACCTCAAGCCGCTGAAGGCGGCGGGCGTCAGCTATCAGGACTGTATGCAGGCCACGGCCGAACAGGTCGCCAAACGAGTCATCGGCTGAGTCGGCCAGTACTTTTCGAGACGGCAGCGTCGACCGAACACCCTCCGGTACGGTGAAATCGATCGCTGACATCGATAACTCGATTGCTCCGCGCCGTCGGGCGGTTTGAATGTTGCAGGCGAGCAACGTGACGCACGCCTTTCTGAAGTCGCGGAAGCGACAGCGACAAGGCCAATACCTGTCAGGCGTGATCGGTTGTCCGCAAGGTCAGGGCTTGGCGCCGGTTCGTTCTGTCGTTCGACAAGCCCCCAATGCGGCAAGGCAGCAGGGGGCTTTCGTTCACGGTGGAGTTCAGCCCGGTCGCATTAGGGTCCCGAACACCTGGACGCCGCCTCGTACTACTCCTGCAGTTTGCGTCGTCGAATTGCCCGACCGCGCAGGGTCTTCGGATGGGTTTTGCCGTCGCTGCGCAGCACGATCTGCAAGGTTTCCGATACCCCCACCAGCCGCGCGCGACGGACCACTTCGTAACGAATTTCCACTGCGCCGGTTTTGTAGCTGCCCAGTTTCTCGGCGTTCAGGTACTGGATCAGTCGTGGCCCGGTGCGTCCGTTGGCTTCGCCAATGGTGGTGTAGAAGGTGCTGTTGCCCCAACGCATCTTCAGTTGGTCGCCTGCCCAGATTCTCGGCGTGCGCGGGATGTTGATATACACACCGGTAATAAGCTGCTCCTCGGTGACGACGCCATCGTTGACGCCGGTGAGGAACGGGGCGGGGAGCGTAGGGGCGGCTTTCGTGGCCTGCTGAGCAACTTCCCAAGGTACGCCCAGTGCATCCTGCAGGTGCTCGGAGTAGCAATTGGCAGTTTCATTCACCGAGACGCCGGGCATTGGCGTCGCGTGCAGTTCCTCGTAGTGGGGGACTGACGCCTTGCGCAGAGTTGATCCATCAGATGGTTGGTTTTTTTTTATTAACTGATGCTTTGCTGGTGTTTGAATGTTATCCGGGGCGGTGTGTTTCGGGTTAACGGGCGGTTGGATGTCCGTTTCGTCTTCCATGGAGGCTCCTAGATCAGAGAGTTGTAGCGGGTGTTTAGAAACTCAGACGATGACAGTCTGATTTGTAGGACATGAGTATCTAGGAGGCATATGTTCGATTCGACGAAAGCGACTGTCAATCAGGTGGCTTGCAGAGGTTTACATGGCTTTTCACGCTCGATCGTACCTATTGAAGAGCACGCAGAACTATGAATTTCAGCATGTTTCTGCTCTTTTAAGGGTGTTGTAATTACATATGTACTGCACTCGCTCTTCCGAATTGTGTTTGCACTCGAGAGCTTTCGTAGATAGCTGTAGGCTTTAGGGAAATAAGCGCGCAAAAAATAATTTCGGACCCGACGAATTGTGCACCTTTCACGCTGACTTACACGCATCTGCATGGAGTGCCATGCGTCAAATATTCGAACGCCTATTAAAACTATCTTGTTACAAAGTTTAGGAGCGGGTGCCCGGTCAGGAGTGACTCGGTTCATTGCCGGCGCGGTCGATGAGCGAGTGGTCGATGGCCACGGTTTGGGCTGCAAGTTCTGCAGAACGTAGCGTTCGACCACGATTTCGGTGGGGCGCAGGGTCAGATCGTGGGCTGCACTGTGCAAGTCGTGCCGCGGACCAGAGCGTCCATGGTTCTAGGTCAGCGCACGCACATTGGTAGAGTTGTTTATCGCTATCTGAATTCAACTAATGGCGATCTACACCCCACGTGAACCCTGCACTTTCCTACACATCCCAACAATGTCGACCTGTCACTTCAAAAATTTCCTACGACTGCACCACGCATAAAAAAGCCCCGCGCTTGATTACCGGGGCCTCGCGTAGAGCGTTTCGGTTATCAGCGGTTGAAGCGCTCCACCAGCGAATACTGAGTGTTGGCAGTGTTGGTCAGCTCGGCACTCAGGGTAGCGGAGCGGCGGGCCTCGTCGGAGGTTTGATCGGCCAGGTGGGCGATGGTGCTGATGTTGCGGCTGACCTCCTCGGCGACTGAGCTTTGTTCTTCGGTGGCGGCGGCGATTTGTGTGGTCATGTCGGTAATGTTCGCGACCGCATCGCTGATGCCCATCAGCGCCTTGTCGGCTTCCATGACCTGTTCGACGCCTTCTTCGGCCTGACGGCGACCGGTGTTCATGGTCTGCACGGCATTGTTGGCGGTCGCCTGCAGCTTGGCAATCAGGGAGTGGATCTGTCCGGTGGATTCGGTAGTGCGTTGTGCCAGCTGCCGGACTTCATCGGCTACGACCGCAAAACCACGGCCCATTTCACCTGCGCGAGCGGCTTCGATGGCAGCGTTCAGCGCTAGCAGGTTGGTCTGGTCGGCAATGCCTTTGATCACGTCCACCACGCCACCGATTTCGTCACTGTCCTTGGCCAGTTGGGTGACAGTCGCGCCGGTTTCGCCCACGGAGGACGAAAGGCGCTGAATGGCTTCGCGGGTCTCGCTAGCGATGTCACGACCGCGGCGGGTCAGGGCATTGGCTTGCTGCGTGGCCTCGGCTGTGCGTTGCACGTGGTTGGCGACGTCCTGCGTCGTGGACGCCATCTGGTTGATGGCGGTGGCAACCTGTTCGGTTTCCACGCGTTGACGATCCAGCGCATTGGAGCTGGCTTGCGCCAGGCTGTCGGATTGTCGCGCTTGCGAATTCAGGTGTTCGGCCGTGTCCTGCAGGCGGGTCAGGCAGGTTTTCAAACGGGCTTCCTGGCTGAGGATGGACATTTCCAGACGCGCCTGCGGGCCACGACTGTCGGTGTACATCTGCGCGATCAGCGGGTCTGAAGTGGTTTGTTCGGCCAGGCGCAACAGGCGCTTGATGCCGCGCTGCTGCCAGGTCAGGCCGAGCAGGCCCAGCGGCACGGACAGGGCGGCCGCCAGCGCAAAACCCCAATGGGAGTTGAGCCACGCACCGATCAGAAAGCTCAGTTGGCTGACCAGAATGAACGGTAACCAGTCCTGCAGCACCGGCAGCCAGGTGTCGCGGGTGGGCACTGCGGATTTACCGCTGTTGAGGCGTTTATAAAGTGCCTCGGCACGGCGGATCTGCTCGGCAGTGGGTTTGATCCGCACCGACTCGAAGCCCACCAGTTGCTGGCCGTCGTAAATCGGCGTGACGTAGGCGTTGACCCAGTAATGATCGCCGTTCTTACAACGGTTCTTGACGATGCCCATCCACGGCAGACCCTGCTTGAGGGTCCCCCACATGTGTTCGAACACGGCTGCAGGAACGTCAGGGTGGCGCACGGTGTTGTGCGGTGCCTGGAGCAGTTCGGCGCGGGAGAAACCGCTGATCTCGACAAACGCGTCGTTGCAGTAGGTGATCACCCCCCTCGCATCGGTGGTCGAGATCAACCGTTGCTGCGCCGGGAAGGTCCGTTCGCGTTGGGTGACGGGCTGGTTATTACGCATAAGCTGTTCTATCCGGGAAGGCTTTGACGAGTTATCGGCCCGCCTGCCAGAAAATTAAGCGCTTTGTGGAGTGCGTCATGATGCACATTGCGGCAGGTCAATGGTCAGCGATTGAACATCGGGTAGGTGAACAGGGCGAAATGCGCGAGATTGAGTCCGAAATGGGTGATTACGGAGGCAGCCAGCCCGCCAAAACGGTAGGCGATGCCGTAGCCGACACCGGCCATTGCTGCCAGGACCATCCATTGCCATCCGGCACCAATGTGGGCGAGGCCGAACAGCAGCGATGCGACGAGCAGGGCCAGCGCCTGGTGGTATGGCACTCGCTGTAATAGCCGGCTCAGGCCACCCTGGAGATAGCCGCGGAAAATCAGTTCTTCTGTAAGGGTCACCAGCAGCAGATTGTTCAGCACCCAGATGACGCCTTGCTCGGACCATTTCGGTACCCAGCCCATCAGCCGCATCGACAAGGCGGAGGTCAGGCACAGCACAACGGTAATCGGCAATGTGAAGCTGACGGTGATCAGGGCACGGCGCAGCGTCATGGCCGTGAACACCCAAGGACATGCCAGGGCAATCCAGAAGCCGATCAGGGGTTTGTCCAGATGCATGTACATCGAGAACGGTGCCGCTTCCGGGGTGAAACGTACGGCCGCGATAACCCGGGTACTGATGAAGCCGGGAAGCCAGTGGCTCGCCAGCCCCGCAGCCAGGGCGATAAACAGCAGGTGACCGAAGGCGCGAACCGCCCAGTGCTTGAAATGACTGACGCAGATCCCGGCCATGATCAGCAGCCCGACGATGACCGCGACCGGAATACTCAGTTGGCCATACGCCAGCGCGATGCAGTAGCCGAGAGTCAGGAGCGTGATCGTGCTCCAGCGCTGCGCCAGCATGGGTGGTCCTTGAAGGTGGGGTAAGGGCGGCGAGTTTAACGTTGATTAAACGGGTGTGTATGTGCAAAGAGGATGAAAGGCGTCTGAAAATCGGGTGAGGATTTCTGCGCGATGGTGTAGGTCTTTTCTCACGAGGGGCGTCGATCGTCCGGTGGTTGACCAGGCCTGTGCACAGCACAGGATCTGTAGCCGCACGTGGTACGGCTACAGAACATCAAGTTACGCCGCAATCAGCTGGCGCAATACATAGTGCAAAATCCCTCCGGCCTTGAAATATTCCACTTCGTTCAAGGTGTCGATCCGACACAGAACATCGACGTTTTCCTGCTGGCCGTTTTCCCGGGTAATTTGCAGGGTCAGGTTCATGCCCGGTTGCAGGTTTGCGCCCGTCAGCCCGGTAATGTTCACCACTTCTGTCCCGGTCAGTTCCAGGGTTTTGCGGCTCTGAGCGTTTTTGAACTGCAGCGGCAGCACCCCCATGCCCACCAGATTGGAACGGTGAATACGTTCGAAGCTCTCGGCGATAACCGCTTTGACCCCTAGCAGATTGGTGCCCTTGGCCGCCCAGTCGCGGCTGGAGCCGGTGCCGTATTCCTGCCCGGCAATGACCACCAGCGGCGTACCTTCCTGTTGATAACGCATGGCCGCGTCGTAGATCGGCAGTTTTTCGTCGGTTGGTACATGCAGGGTGTAACCGCCTTCTTCGTTGCCGAGCATTTCGTTGCGAATGCGGATGTTGGCAAACGTGCCGCGCATCATCACTTCATGGTTGCCGCGGCGCGATCCGTAGGAGTTGAAGTCCTTGGGTTCCACGCCCTTGCTGCGCAGGTAGCGACCTGCAGGGCTGTCGGCCTTGATGTTGCCAGCTGGCGAGATGTGGTCGGTGGTCACCGAGTCGCCCAGAATTGCCAGCACGCGGGCCTTCTGCACATCCACGATCACGGGCAACGGACCTGCGACGTCATCGAAGAACGGTGGGTGCTGGATATAGGTGGAATCGTCCTGCCACACGTAAGTCGCGGCTTGCGGCACTTCAATCGCCTGCCACTGCTCATCGCCGGCGAACACTTCGGCGTATTCCTTATGGAACATGCCGGTGCTGACGTTCAACACCGCGTCGGCTATTTCCTGCTGTGTCGGCCAGATGTCGCGCAGGTAGACCGGCTGGCCATCATTGCCTTCGCCCAATGGTTCACTGCTCAAATCCACCCGTACGCTGCCTGCCAGGGCATAAGCGACCACCAGCGGCGGCGACGCCAGCCAGTTGGTCTTGACCAGCGGGTGCACGCGGCCCTCGAAGTTGCGGTTGCCGGACAACACCGATGCGACGGTCAGGTCCGACTGCTGGATGGCTTTTTCGATAGGGTCGGGCAATGGCCCTGAGTTGCCGATACAGGTGGTGCAGCCATAACCGACCAGGTCGAAGCCCAGCTTGTCCAGGTACTCGGTCAGGCCCGCCGCGTTGTAGTAGTCAGTCACCACCTTCGAGCCGGGTGCCAGCGAGCTTTTCACCCAGGGTTTGCGTTGCAGGCCTTTTTCCACGGCCTTTTTCGCCAACAGACCGGCCGCCATCATGACGCTAGGGTTCGAGGTGTTGGTGCAGGAAGTGATCGCAGCAATGACCACGGCGCCATTTTTCAGGCGATAGGTGTTGCCCAGGTATTCGTATTCCGCCTCTGCGACCTGTTCGGCATTGCCCACTGCCACACCGCCGCCGCCCTCGCTTTCGAGGCGGCTTTCCTCATGTTTGCTGGGTTTGAGTGCCAGACCGAGAAAGTCGGTAAACGCTTGCGAGACATCCGGCAAGGCGACGCGGTCCTGCGGCCGCTTGGGGCCTGCGAGGCTGGCGACCACCGAGCCCATGTCCAGCTCCAGCGCGTCGGTGAATACTGGCTCTTTGCTTGGCAGGCGCCACAGACCCTGGGCCTTGCAATAGGCTTCGACCAGTTGCACGGTGTCGTCCGGGCGGCCCGACAGGCGCAGGTATTGCAGTGTCACGTCATCGACCGGGAAGAAGCCGCAGGTCGCGCCGTACTCAGGGGCCATGTTGGCAATGGTCGCGCGATCCGCCAGGGGAAGGTCTGCCAGGCCGTCGCCGTAAAACTCGACGAATTTGCCGACCACGCCTTTTTTGCGCAGCATCTGGGTCACGGTCAGCACCAGATCAGTGGCGGTGATGCCTTCCTTGAGCTTGCCGGTGAGTTTGAACCCGATCACTTCGGGAATCAGCATCGACACCGGCTGGCCGAGCATCGCGGCTTCGGCCTCGATCCCGCCCACGCCCCAGCCCAGTACGCCCAGGCCGTTGATCATGGTGGTGTGGGAATCGGTACCCACCAGCGTATCCGGGAAGGCATAGGTGCGGCCATCTTCTTCCTTGGTCCACACCGTGCGGCCCAGGTATTCAAGGTTGACCTGATGGCAGATGCCGGTGCCCGGTGGCACCACGCTGAAATTATCGAATGCACTTTGGCCCCAACGCAGGAAGGCATAACGCTCGCCGTTGCGCTGCATTTCGATGTCCACGTTCTCGCCAAAGGCCTGTTTGTCGCCGAACTTGTCGACCATCACCGAGTGGTCGATCACCAGATCCACCGGCGACAGCGGGTTGATGCGTTGCGGATCGCCACCTGCCTTGGCCACGGCGGCGCGCATCGCGGCAAGATCGACCACCGCTGGAACGCCGGTGAAGTCCTGCATCAACACCCGGGCAGGGCGGTACTGGATTTCCCGCTCGGACTTGCGTTCGGTAAGCCAGGCCGCCAGGGACTTCAGGTCCTCGCCGGTGACGGTTTTGTCGTCTTCCCAGCGCAGCAGGTTTTCCAGCAGCACTTTGAGCGACATCGGCAGCTTGTCCAGGTCACCCAGGGATTTGGCGGCATCGGGCAGGCTGAAGTAGTGGTAGGTCTTGTGGTTGACGTCGAGTGTCTTGAGGCTTTTCAGGCTATCGAGGGAGGGCATGAACTAACTCCTTGACGAGTCCGCACGGTACGGACGGGTGAAACACGCGAAACGGTAAGACGACTTGATAGGCCCTCTGACAGGCGGCTCTTAACGGTCATTGAGTAGTACTGGACCTTTGGCCTGCGCCAGTGGTTCCTGATTCCGCTATCATGCGCGGTTTTCGAGTCATTGAGGTACAGCCTCAAGTATAGAGCGCGCCGTGAGACCCTCCGGCGCCCGAGGAGACCTCCCAGTGAATACCCTTTTCATGCATTGCCGTCCCGGTTTCGAAGGTGAGGTCTGCTCGGAAATCAGCGAGCACGCCGCGCTGCTTGGCGTGGCGGGCTATGCCAAAGCCAAGCCCGGAGCGGCCTGTGCCGAATTCGTCTGCACTGAGCCGGACGGTGCCGAACGTCTGATGAGTGGTGTGCGCTTTTGCGATCTGATCTTCCCAAGGCAGTGGGCTCGCGGGGTGTTCGTGCAGTTGCCCGAGACCGATCGCATCAGCATCATCCTTGAGCACATGGCCGGCTTCGGGGCGTGTGGCAGCCTGTGGCTGGAAGTGGTCGACACCAACGACGGCAAGGAGCTTTCGACCTTCTGCCGCAAATTCGAAGGACCGCTGCGCAAGGCCTTGGAAAAGTCGGGCAAGCTGCTGGACAATCCGAGCCTGCCACGTCTGCTGCTGACCTTCAAAAGCGGACGCGAGGTGTTTCTGGGCTTGGCTGATGGCGGTAATTCGGCGATGTGGCCGATGGGCATTCCCCGGCTCAAGTTCCCCCGTGAGGCGCCAAGCCGTTCGACGCTCAAGTTGGAGGAAGCCTGGCATCACTTCATTCCCCGCGACCAGTGGGATGAGCGTCTGTCCGGTGACATGACCGGCGTTGACCTGGGGGCGGCACCCGGCGGCTGGACCTATCAGCTGGTCCGGCGGGGAATGCTCGTCACCGCGATCGATAATGGCCCGATGGCCGAAAGTCTGATGGACACCGGCCTGGTGCAGCATTTGATGGCCGACGGTTTTACCTACAAGCCGCGTCAACCGGTGGACTGGATGGTCTGTGACATCGTCGAAAAGCCCGCACGCAATGCGGCACTGCTGGAAACCTGGCTGGGCGAGGGGTTGTGCCGCGAGGCAGTGGTCAACCTTAAGTTGCCGATGAAGCAGCGCTACGCCGAAGTGCGACGTCTGCTAGCGCGCATCGAGGAAGGCTTCAAGGCCCGGGGCGTTAAGGTTTCGATCGGTTGCAAGCAGCTGTACCACGATCGTGAGGAAGTGACCTGCCATTTGCGTCGGCTGGATGTAAAGCGCAAGGGATGATGGTGGTGGGAAGCGATGTTACTGCTGCGATGTGAGGGGCGCGCAGGGCACGAAAGTCGGT
>NZ_DIHC01000055.1 GCF_002419965.1 Pseudomonas sp. UBA5706 | reverse complement strand
TAGCCCTCGCCCCACCAGGATTTATCGTTGCCGTCATCGACACGGTTGCGGATCGACCACGCCACGGCCACCATTCCGGCCAGCCCTTCCCCGCGCGCCTCGCCCCACAGCGTGCGCGCCAGCACATCGCGATCTTTTTCGGTCACAGTCATCACTTTTCTCCAGGCGTAAAAAACCCCGAACGGGTCGGGGTTGAGGTGTAGTGCTTGGCGCCGCCTATTCGGACGCCAGCCCAGAAGAGCCATGCCCGCCATCGGGCAACGCCTTCGGCGCGCAGCGCGCGATACAGAACAGCGTCCGCCTCCTTGCGAGTGACCTCGCCGGTCGTGTATAGCCAGTCATGCACGGTCGCCGCGTAGTTGCCGTAGCCGGAGACCAGCGCGAACAGCACGAACAGAAAGGCGTTGTGCAGCACCTTGATGCTGGCAAAGTCGGTGGTGAATCCAGTGGGGACGATGATCAAGCGCTGATCCTCATCGGCCAGCACCAGGTCAGCGAGCAGAACATGCGTCCACTTGCCGATCTGCTCGGTCTTCAGGGTGGTCGTGAAGCGACTCATGTTGGCAACTCCAGCGCAGGCAGGCCTGCGAGGAAGGTGTCGAGATCCGGCGGCGGCTTTTCCCCGGCCAGCACCGCATTCAGCTCGGTGTGCGCGTAATCCCACACCAGGCTGCGCCAGCGCCGGAACGCCTGGCCGTCCGCCTGGAACCGGGGCACCGCGGGTTCGTCGGCGTAGGAAATCGCTGTGAAGAGGTTGTCGTAACCCCAAGCCTTGGCCGAGCTGTCCAGCTCAGCCTGGACGGCCTGCTCGAAAATCGCCTGCAGCGCTTCCGCAGAGGGTGGCAATACTCTCCAGTCACGAACGACGCGGTCATCGATCCTTCGGAGGTCTCCAGGCTCGAGTGTTTCTCCCGGTTTTGTCGACGGAGCCTCGACTTGCTCGACAACTGCAAATCCAAGGTCGATGACATTGTGCGTTTCAATAGTTTCGGGGAACGACACATCAGGAAATTTTTTGCGTATATCCTGATCCGTAAACACAACCAGAGTTTCGAGATTTGCGATATTAACTGACATAGACTGATGCTCTAAAGTTAGCCGAACCACTCTCTTGGACGAACGAGACGATAGCGTCTACGCCGTCCCCAACTACCCGCAAGCCGGCATTGTTAGCCGGAATGTTGTTGCTAACAGGGATGTCGATGGGCAACCTTGTCGAGGGGGATATAACACCATTGCGGTACTCGTAGCTCAGAGGCCCGTCGACAATCAGGATGCGGTCTTGCAGCGGGATCAAAGCCCTTTGGAAAACTTTGGCGGTAAAAGAAAACCCGGGCACCTGAGTAACGGTATTCAAGTCATCAGTGGATACATAAAGGTTATTAATGTTGCCGTTCTGCGTAAATGCCAAGGTCAAATTGCCTAGTTTTGCAGCCTCCAGATAAACGGATGGAGCCCAGCTCACCCCGTTATCCCTGCTGATGAACGAGGCTAAAGCGGCACTACCGGCATTCCCCTGTCTAGCCAGAAGAACAGTGTCAGACAGGTGAATAAACCTTGACTGTTTTACACTCGCGGCCCGATTGCTAGACGTACTAAAAGAGCGGTTGGTCAGAGTTACTCCCAAATCTTGCGAGGTGGCTATATAGCTTTGAGTGCTGATTTCATCACATAGAATGAAAAGCCTGCCGGAACGGGCTGAAATGCCTACCACTGAACCGGAAGCGCCTCCTGCACTGACGTAGTAGGACCAAGTCAAGCCGCCGTCCGTACTCTTTTGGAACTGGTACCTGCTGACCGAAGAGAGCGCAAACGCGGCTATCACCCACGTCCCGGCAATATATACAACATCGGCCAACTGCTCATCACGAGGAGTTCCCACCAAGTTGAACGTGCGGCCGTTATCGGTGCTACGGAAAATCCGTCCACGGCGGCCCGCGATGTTCGAGATATCGATCCCGATGTAGGTGCCCGAACCGTCAGTTGCGATCTTGCCAAGGTATGGTGGCAGCGAGCGAGGGTCAAAAATAGCGGTATTGGTAATTTCGGGCACGGTGCGTGTGCGGGGAAATGACCTCTGCGAACCAGGCCATACCACAACTATTGCGCCTTCGCCCCCTGCCCCTCCAGCAAGACCCTCAGTAGAGCCCTGAAGGTTCACACCCGCTGCACCGCCGCCGCCGCCACCGCCGGGAAAGGGGGCTTTTGGGCTTATGCCCGATCCCGAGGCAACAGAGAAAAAGTCATACCCTATCTCAGCGTCATAAATCGACGTAGGTCCGCCATTTACTCCACCGTTGTTGCGCGAAGTTTGAAGACTTCCAGTATTGGCCGAGCCCCCCCCGTCTCCAGCTTTGCCTGCGTCTGTACCGCCCGTGGTTCCGGTAATTATCGATCCGAAGCTTGCTGCCCTGGCCGCAATTGAATAGGCAATGACTTGACCCGGCGTGACGGAAACATTGTTGATATATCGGCGGCGTCCACCAAGCCCACCAGAGCCACCCGTTCCACCACTCCCTATGTCAAAAGAGCCGCCTGGGCTTCCCGGCTGGCCCCCTTCGACCACCAGTACCGAGATACTGGTAACCCCGTTCGGAACAGTGAAGTTGCCGGAGCCTTGCAGGAGTTGCTGCCCGGAATCCTGAACCTCTTCAGAGCTCAGAAGGAGCTTTTTGAGAGTCAATTCGAAGCCCCTTTGCGCCCGTAAATGGTTGCGCCTTCAATCGTCAGAATGAACTCGGATCTTTTGCCGGCATTTGGCGTGGCCGGGGCCACACCACCTGGAGAAACCCAGACAACCCCCGACGGCCAGGTCAACGCATAGGCGGTAGCGCCCTGGCTGATACGCACCAGAATCACCATAGACTCGGCAGCTGTCAGAGCTGGCAGGTTGGCAAATGAGAGGGTGGCAGCTGCCGTGAGAGTCAGGTTGAACACGCCGTTTGCCCCAACGTCCAAGGCGATCGCGCCGCCGGCACTGTTGACGCTCAAAGGCTCGATACTGATGAGCTTGATTTGAGTCTGAAACGACACTCCGATTTCGTTCGGGTTAGCCGCCAGTGCACGCCTGGCATTGCCTGCCAAACTCGGCAGGCCCAAATCGTTACCTGCCGCAGCTACAATCGCCTGAGCCGAGGCGCGTGACTGGTCCGCAAGCATGGCGCTGTTCGCCGCACTTGACGCACTTTCTGCAGCCTGTTTCGAGTAGTCGTTCGCGGCGGCTACGCGCTCGCCGATCCAGGTGAGGGCGGTGTTGATCTGCGGCACCATGTTCTGCTCTGCAGTGAGCGACGCACCCACCTTTGCGTCGAACACGTCCTCCGGATCTGTAGGCAGAGCGGGTGGAGGGAGTAGGTCGATCTGTGGTACTGCCATCAGCTGAGGCTCCTGACTTTCAATGTGTATTCGCCGCGGTTATAAGTCGGCAGGCCTGTGTCGAAATCGTCGAAGATGCCAACGATGACCGTGTACTCAAGTTCGCTGGACCCCACAAAAAGCGCCGGCGTGTCGTCGACGTCGTCTAACACCCGTTGGGTGCTGGATATCTCGTCGCCCCTGAGAACGACCTGGAAGTCGATAGAGCGGCGACGCCCGCGCTTGGTGATGGTGACGCTGCCGTCGAACTCTTCCTTGATGGTCGAGTACTTCTTGCGCCCCAGCGATGTGTTGTAAACGGCTGTACCTATTCCTTTCGCCCAACCAACAATCATCATTCCAACCTGAGCCGTCCCGCCCGGGGCGCTCACGATCACGCGGATGTCAGCGTTGTTGAAAGGCGGTAAGTCAAATTGCGCGAGGTTGTCTTTGGTCTGGAAAGGGCCGAAGTAATACTGGTAGTAGCTCCCCCCTGCTTTGCGCGACATGACGAAGGTCTTGTCGTAAACCGGGTCCGCTACCCCTGGCACGGTCATGACAATACGAATCGAGGACGCCCTCACCCCGACGAAGCCGATCGCGCTGACTCGCTTGCCAGGACGAATCGTTAGCTCGATCACCTCCGGGTTAGAAGTGAAGGTCCCGATCTTCCAGGTGTTGCCGATGTTCTTTTTGAACATCCGGTACTTGTTGACCCACCCCATGTTTTGCCAGATTGGCGGCGATGAGGTGTCGGTGACCGGGTTCCTCCCCGTGTTGGCCACAAGCGCCTGGTAGTTGATCAGGTCTATCGTGGTGTAGTCGCCGACCTCATAGGCCTTGGTCGGCGAGTACGCCGGATAGTCCATATCCGGCAAGTTGCTGCTGATGAGGCGCCCCGGGGTTATCTCAACCCCAGGCACCACTTTCATCTCGTCATCGCTCATGCTGTGACCATCCCTTAATCGACGGTGCTGATAACCTGTACGCCGCGATTTGCCATCTCGTCGGTATGGTCGGCGGTGTCTTTGATGTACCTGCCGATATATTCGAAGTTGGATTGCATTTCACGACGCAACTCCCGCAGCTCGGTTACCGTGGCGGCCTCGCTTGCGTTGTCACTGGCCAGCACTGAGCGGTTAGCGCTAAACACCTCCCTCGGCGAACTGATATCGAGCACTGGCCCGCCCGCGGCGAAGGCCGGAATGCGCCCCGCGTTCATCTGATCGAGCAGGCCGGTGCCAAACATCCGCACTGATTCCGCCGTCATGACGTATTCGCCGTTGGAAAGGCGAGCGATGATGCTGTCGCTGGTACCAGTGCCAGGGCCGCTGATGTAGCCGCCGGTTGCATAGCCGGCCTTCACGGGCTGCCCTGCCCCCTTGGCCGCATTGGCGATCGCCTGGGCCAACTGGTCGTAGGTGATCGCGCCGCTCGCCAGTTGCCCAACCCAATAGGCTTTGCCGGGCGCATCCGATGCCCTGCCGAGCACATCGTTGTAAACGCTCTCGACCAGCGCCCCATTGGTGGATGGGCTCGCAGCTGTGGCCTTGCCGCTGATCCCAGCCAGCGCCGCCACCACCGAGGCGTTCATCGAGGCAACGGCCTGGGCGACCGTCTTCACCGATGTGTCGACGCCGTTGAGCGCATCCAGTTGCGACTGGGCAAATGCCAACTGCGCGTCGAATTGCGCAGTCTGGGCCTCGTAGGCCTTTTTCGCCTGGTCGAGCTGATCCTGCAGCGCTTTCACTGACTTCTCTGCATTGGTCAGTTGCTCGCCATTGAGCAGATTGAGCTCGGCCACAACGTTGGCCGTACGGCCTTGGTCGCGGTTGAAGTCCTCCAGCGATGCGTAGAGATCAGTGTTGTTGCTGCTGACAGCATCCAACGCGTCGTCCAGGCCACTGAAGTTCGCCAGGGACCCACCAGCCCGCGCTATTGCCAGTGCGCTCTGCAAGGTTGCCGTGGCCTGGGCTCTCAGCATCTTCACCGTGTCGTCCGAGGTGCCGCGCAACGACTTGAGGGCATTGTTCAGCGAGGTGCTGAGCGAGGTCAGGTCGCTGACGCTACTGCTCGATGCGCTGAGCATGTCGTTTAGCGCGTTCACCCGTGCGTTGTAAGCGTCCGACGCTACTTTCTGCTGGGCGGATATCGAGCGCTGCAACGCGCTGAACCCGTCATTCGCACCCTGCATCAAGGCGGACTGGAGGATCTTGTAGGCCGCACTCGCATCAGTGGCCAAGCTCAACAGCGTATCCGCTGTAGCGTTCCCCACCACCGTCCCTTGCTGCGCTGCCGCGACCATTGCCTTGAATGCATCGCTGGTCGCCGGCAACTCAACGCCCAAGGCTTGAAACTCGGCCCGCACGCCGGCAAGTTTGTCGGCCGACTTTTGGGCGTCCGAGGTGAACAGGTCGTAGTAATTGGCGCTTACCGCTGCTGCGGCATCGGCGGCTGCCTGTGCCGCCGCCTGTGCCGCTGTCGAACGTTGCTCAAGGATGGTGTAAGCCGAGGCAGCGTTACCAGCCAGAGACGTCAGCGTGACGAACATCTGCTGGCCCGCTTCCGTGGTGCGGTCGAGACCATCAACCGTGTCGCGGAATGCCTGGCGGGTGTCGGGGAACGTGATATCAAGGCCGCTGAACTGCTTGCTCACCGCTTCGATGACGTTGTTGGCCTTCTCCGTGTCGGTGTAGAAGTTGTCGTAATAAGTCGACGCCGCGGCTTGCAGATTTTCCAAGCCGCCGGCCATGGCCGAAAGCGATTCGGCCAACTTGCCGCCCGACACTGACGAGTCGTAGAGGGACATGTTCAGCGTGGTGAAAACGTCGTTCACGCCGTACAGGTTGTTCACGAACGCCGTAAGAGCCTCGAAGTTGTAGCCGTCCAGGCCGGTGCCGGTCGCGGTGTTGATTGCCGACGTCACAGAGTCAGCAACACCGGCAAACCACTTGGTGATTTCCGCCTGGATCTCGTCGGCAGTCTTACCCTTGGTACTGATCTGGGTAGCAGCGACGTCAAGGCCATCCAGCACACCGTCGTTCAGCGTGACATTCAGCTTGTCGAACAGGTCGAACACCGCGCCCGTAGTGGCCGCGTAGCTGTCGTCCAGCGCCGCCTGCGTGTCAGAGTCGAGCGCCGAGTAGCGCGTGCGTTTCTTGTTGCTGCCGAATAGCCCGCCCTTTTTCTTCTGGTACTCAAACTGGGCGGCAGAGAGGTCCCCACCGGCAACGCCCAGCGACAAACCCTGATCCTTGGTCTGCCAGCTACCGCCGAAGACCGAACCACCCAGAAACCCACCCAGCGCGGAGCCGAGCACCCCGCCGACCACGGTGCCCAGCGGGCCAACGAGAGACCCCAGAGCGGAACCGGCGTAATAACCACCTACCGATCCAGCAGCACCGGTCGCCGCGCCTTTCACCCCGGACTGGCCGTAGCCGTAGAGTGCACCGCCCACGCCCGCCAGCGTGCCGCCCAAAGCAGTCGCACCGCCGGCCGCAGTGCTGACCAGGTTGCCGGCACTATCCAGCATCACGCCGGCACCACCTTGCACGCCAGAGCTGAACAGCCCACCGATTGCGTTGCTCAGGTAGCCGGTGCCGCCGCTGATCGCGCCTTGGACGCCGCCAAGGAACCCTTGGCCAGCACTCCAGCCGGCGGCCACAGCGCTGCCAAACGCCGAACTGCCGACGCTGAATGCGGTGCTGCCGGCATTCCACAGGCTTGCAAGGTCGAGACCGCCCGAGCCGCCGGCCGACCCGAACAGCCCGGAAGACTGCGCGGCGGCCGTGCCCACGCCCAGTGAGGCGCCGATTTGCACGATGATCGGCTTGGTAATCGCCATGTGGAGCATTTCCGCCAGGAACTGCCGGAAGCTGTTCTTGAGCGTATCCATGAAGTTGCTGGACTTGCTCAGGACTGACTTCCACATGTCCGCAAAAGCGTCGTCAATGCGATCGACAGCGCCTTCGGTGAACTGCCCCCACGCGGTGGCCGCGCGCTGGTTTTGCTGGTACTCCACACCCAGGCGCTGAAGTGCGTCCCGGTAAGCGTCCGCCTTCTCCGGATACAGCTCGATCGCCTTGTTGAGCGCAGCCTGATCTTCGGTGTATTCGCGCAGCAACTTGCTCGCCGGATACAACCGGTCAACAATGCTGCCAGCGTCACCAGCCTGCTTCGCGACCTTCACAGCATCCTGCTGGGCTTTCGTGGCATTGAGCAGTTGTTGATATTCCTTGCTGCCAACTTCAATGTTCTTGCCCGCCAGCGCAACCTGCATGGCCTTCTGTACGTTGTAATCTTCCAGCGCGTCCGCACCCATAAGGGTGGCTTTAGCCTGGGCGATCAGATCGGTGGTTTCTTTCTGAAGGTCGTACGCAGCTTTGCTGACAGCAAGCCGATCTTCGGCGGCCATCTGCTTTTTGATTTTGTCAGTGACTTCGTCGCGCGCAGCGGCACCCGTTTTGAGCAGCGCCTCTTCGACCTTTTGCTGCAGGGCAAAGTCGCGGGACCTGTCGGTGCCTGCCAGGTACGCAGCGGCCAAACCAGTGGCAGAGGCAATCGCTATATCGGCTTGGGCCCTGAGATCGGCAAGTGCCTTTTGCTGGTTTTTGAGCGCTGTCGCAGCTTCCTTGGCTGCGCTGTTACTAAGATTCGTTTCAGCCGTGGCGGCTTTGTCCGCCGCTTTCTGCGCATCAATTGCCGACGCACGAGCCCGGATTTGCTTGGCGAGCTCGCCCTCTGAATCAATTTTTGACTCTGTAATGACCCGCTCTGCCGCCTCTAAAGCCGTCTTGTCTTTGAGTGCTGCATATTGCTTGTCCAACTGATCAAGGTATTTCTGACCCGCAGCATCTGCTGCAGCCTTTGCGGCGTTGTTTTGAATTTGGGCGCTGGTGTTGTTATCAGTTGCACCGCTGAGTTGGTCGAACGCTAGCGTCTGTTTGTTCAGTGTTTCGGTAAGGTCCGAGACTTTGATCTGCCCTTGCTCAATGGCTTGTGCCATTTGCTCGGTTACGCCAGGGATAAGGCGCAGCTGATCCGCTACTGACTTCCAATCGACAGCGATACCATCGGCCGAATCTTTCGAAGCTTGACGCACCAGGTCCAAGGCCTTCTGCGCATCTTCTGGCAATGAAACCAGTCCAGACATAAGCCCATCAGCGCCGGCAGCGCCCATGTTCCGCAAATCACTTTCGAACTTGTCAGCGATGCCGCCGGAAACCTCGGCCAACTTTTCCTTGGTGCTGTCGATCTCGGCACGTAGTTCTCGCAGCGTAACGGCCTGCGTGGCACGGTTCAGCTTATCGAAGCGCTCGACTAGCTTGTCCATCGGATCGGCGAGATCGCCCAGCTTTTTTTCAAGCGTGCCAGTGTTGTCGCGAAGCGTCAGGAAAGCAGTGGCGGCGCCGACGGCAAGTAATGCAATCCCGGCAGGCCCGCCGAGCAATCCAAGCAAAGTGCGGCCGGTGCCGACAATCGCTCCTTGGGCGGCGCCCACTGCCGTTGTGGCACGAGCTTCAGCCATCCGGGCTTCCGCCAACTGGATCGACAGCTGCTTCTCAACGGCCATGCCGCTGATCCGGGTCTTCGAAGCAGCCAGTTCTTTCTCGGCCAGGAAGACAGCCGTCTGAGCCTTCTGCTGATCGGCCTGTGCGGCCAAGAGCACGCTCGCGGCCTGGGCACGGCGAGCCATTGCGTCTTCAATAGAAGCTTTGGTCGCCAGCACAGCGCCTGCAGCGGATACAGTGAGGGAGCGCGCGTAAACAGCAAGCGCACCCGCTGCGGCTACTGCGGCCACCTCCGCAATCGTTCCAAAATTGTCGGCCAGAACCGAAATGCCGGACGCGAGCAAGCCGGTGAAATCGTTCGACTCGTTCAGCTGGCCCACATACACCGTGAATGCATTGTTCAGCGCAACCAGCGCATCACGGACTGCAACCCCCATGCTGTCAGCTAACACGCCGTTGGCTGCAGCGCTCTTTTGCAAACCTTCGGTTAGGGTGTCGAGACTCAGCTTCCCCTGGGCACCAAGGCTGCGGATTTCTTCAGCCGTCTTGCCCGTCGCCTGAGCGATGGTATCGACCACCGTCGGCATGGCAGCGAGGATCGATTGCCAAGCATCAGCATCAATCTTGCCGGTCTGCAACGACTTGGAATAGGCGTCGATGGCCGAACTGGCTTTATCTGCTGACGCCGAGTTGGTCACCAGCAGATAGCTGAAGCTGTCCATGACATCCATGGACTGACTGGCGTTGAGCCCCATGGACCGCAGGCTGTCAGAGGTGCGGATGTAAAGCTCTTGCGCCTCTTCCAGCGGGCGGTAGGTGCGGTTCGCCGTTGCCAGCAGCCGCTCTTGAACGGTGTTGTACTCACCGAAACTCTTCGTTGCCAAACCGATTCGGTCTGACATCTGCGAGTAGGAATCGGCAGTTTTGAGGATTGTGCCTATTGAAACCGCGCCGACCGCCGCCGCAAGCGCGTTCTTAATCAGCCCGCCCGCACTTTGCGCGCTGGATCCTGCGCGATCAAATGCGGAATCAATACGGCCAAGGCTTGTATCCATTTTACCGGCTGACTGCGCTACTGCCGCCTCACCGCGCGCGATCTCCTGACGGAGCTGCGCCGTCGTCGCCTCGATGCGAATCAGCATGCCTTGTACGTCGGCGTCAGCCATTAACTTTTCTCCAGACGAAAAAAAAGCCCGCGGCTGGGCGGGCTTACTTATAAAAATAGTGCTTAAGGCGACTAAAACTCTTAGGGGCCTACTTTATGGCCGCAGGATGGGCAGCGGCGCGCACTCATTAGCATTTCCATCTGGCACTGACTGCATGACTTCCTAGCGCCATTGGTGTCACAGTCTTCATCATCCAGCGATGTATTTGACGCCTCGCGTGCAGCGATCCTCGCCTCTTCCTTTTCACGAAAGATCCTGTTGGCTTGCCTGATTTTGGAATCGATTGCTCTCTTTGATCGCCAGCCTTTGAATAAAGGCCACAACACATAAGCCAGCATTAACGTGAAGGTGAGCATTCCGCCGATGGCTATAACGACACCATATGCGACTGCCCCCGCGGCGAATAGCCATACAAGGGCCGGAGCAAGTATCAAAGCAATAAGCGCCAACAAAAGAACCATCAACAGTTGCATGTGACCTCCCTGTAAATGGCGGCAATCTACCACCAACCCATGCGGCTGCCAAAATCGAGCTCTAGTCTATTCTTTCTTCCTGCTCATGGCCGCCACCCGGAAGCCCATCCGGACTTCCTTGGCCACGATCTTTTTCGAGGGCTTGTCTTTGTCGCCGCCCCCGCCGAACGGGTTCGTGTCGATCAGGAATTGACGCTTCGAATCCCAGGCCATGACGATTTCGATCACGCAGGCATTCCAGGCCTCGCTCGGCGGCCAACCCAACCAGCCGGTGGCGATGTTGAAAAGCTCATCCACCACCGTGAGGCTGGGGTCGCGCTTTACGCGTTTCCCGCCTCGGCCTGCGCTTCAAGCTCGGCCTCGGTCTTGCCGGCTGGATTGAGGAAGCCGGTCAGGTAAGAAATAACCTGGCTGCCTACCTCGTTTAGGCCCTCTTCGAACACAGCTTCTTCGATTGGATCAAGCGCGCCCTTTTTGGAAAGGTTTACGCCGGTGCCAACGCCGATGACGAAACTCATTGCCGACAGGTTAGCGGAGCCTACCGACTGCATGGCAGGCAGAATCCCGCCGAAACGGCCTTCGATTGCCTTCATGGCTTTCAGGGTCGGCTTGAGGATAAATGTTTGCTCGCCGACGGTGACTTCGACGGTACCGTGATTAGTCTTGGACATGGGTAATTCTCTTCGTGAAACGCAAAGGAGAAACGGCACCGCCGCTCACTGGCGGCGCCGGCTGACACGGGCGGTTATGCCCCTTCGACCACTTCGTAAATCTCGGAGTTGATGCCGAGTGTCACGGTGCGCTTGAGGACACCTTCAACGCTGATGCCAGTCTTCTTGTTGCTCATGACCTTGGCTGCGAAATAGTCCGTCTCGCCGTCGACGTACACGACTTTGAAGGGGTAGTCGTAGCGGGAACGGTCCGTGAAGGCCTCGACCAGTTTCAACTGGCCCGCGTCACCGGCATCGAAACCAATCGACAGTTCGGATGAGCCCGCATCGGCCAGGCCCTTCAGGTGCTGCGCACGGCCGGATGCGAGGCCCGCGAAGCTGACATCGTTGATGGTGTCGCCGTAGTCACCGATGCTTTCGACCTCGCCGACCTCAACGTATGTGATTGCCGACAGCAACGCGATCGCGCCTGCATGGTCCGCGGGAAGATTGGCGGCGAGGCGTGGACCGATGTAGATCCGCGTGCCGGCGCCGGTATTGATAGCCATAGGTAGTCCTCCTGGGACAGGTGAAAGGCCGCAGCGCGGCATGGATGAGTCGATTAGTGCTGAGTGATGATGCGCAGGGTGACACTGCCCTGGTAGGTGACGCCGTCGGGCTCGCGGCTGGTCTGCTTGCGCTCGACGCGGATCGATACCACCCGGCCGACGGTGAGCGGCAAAGGGCGCTCATGGGTCGCCGCATCAATTTCGGCCATGAGGCGCTTTACTTCCTCCTGCCCCTGAAAGTCTGACCAGACCGACAGGTAGAACAGCCGAATGTCACGCCGACTTGCCAGCGGGTCGTTGTTGCTGGAGATTTCGTAATCAAGTGAGACATAAGGCATGGGCGCATTCAGCGGCACGCTGTCGTAAATCGGGCATGAAACCTCAGCCTCCAGTCGGTCGAACAGCGCGACCTGCAGCGCAAAGGACGGATCAGCCATTGCCCAGCTCCTCGACGGCTCGTTTGAGCGTGTTGCTGACCGCGTGGTTGATGCTGGCCAGGATGAACTCCTTGTTCACGTCATAGGCCGGGCGCAGCCAGGGGTGGGCAGGCCGAGCAGGAATATCAGGGTATTTACCGAAGAAGTGCGAACCGTCCGACTTGTTGCTTACGCGCTTGTTGCGTCCGCCAGACCGCTTGCCTTCGGTGTATCCCTTGGTGCCGTACTCGATGAAGCGCAGATAGAAGAACCGCTGATTGGCCTTTTTCCCGCGAAGGCCGACCTGCGCGTCCAGGCCGCTTTTTGATACGAACGACGTCAACGCAGCGGCGCCCTCGCCCGTGTCTTTGGGGATCAACTCCTTCATCGTGGCAAGAAGCTTGTCGGCGGCCTCTTGCATGGCGGGCTTGAGTTCGTTGTCCAGCTGGGTGTGGATGTTGCGCAGGGTCTTGCGCAGCTTGAAATCATCCGACATCCGTGATCGGCGACCGGCCATGGCCTTACTCCTTGGCGGCGGCCTTCTTCAGCGGCTTTTCGTCAGCCGTCTCTTTCACCGGCGCCGCTTCCTCTACGGACACCACAAGCTTGCGCTCGATCAGGTCCTTACCTTCCGCAGCACCAACCACGAACTCAGCGCCCGCAGCTTTGCGGCCCATCGGGCCAGAGATGTTGGCCAAGGCACGTACTTTCATGTTGAAACCCTCAGTTATGGATTGACGACGTTCGAGCAGAGCAGCCGGAGCATCGTGTGGTCGTTATCGGGTAATGACGCGCCTACCAGATAGGTGGTAGCCCCGTGGACGATTCGCATGCCTGCGACGATGTCGCCGCGATAGCGGACGCGAATCTCGGCAGTGATCTCCGCAGTGAGCTGATCGGCGGCGACCGCTACCCGCCCGGTTGGGATGGTGATCTCAGCCCAGATTTTTCCGAGCGCCATCCAGGATTCGGTAAAGCCACCACCTGGTCGCTTGGTCTGCTGCAACTGCATGAATGTAACGCGGTGACGTAATGGACCGGCACGCATTCACACCCCCCAGCCCACACGATAAGGCGTCAGCAATGAACGGGAACCCATCGGCAGTTCGCTGGAAATTGTGCCAACGATTACGTCTTCGCGGTTTGCGTACAAGCTGCCCAAAATAAGCAGGCACGCGGCCCGAATGGATGGATTGATCAGCACCGGATCGGCGCCGGCCGTGCCATCCAGTACTGCGCTGGCCAGCGATTGCGCGTCGCCGTAAAAGCGCCGGTTCATGAACTGCGCCGCACTGTCCTCGGCGGCGGCAAGCAGCAACTCGACGTGTTCGCGGTCATCGTCCTCTGCGCGCACGTGCTGCATGGCCTGGTCGATGGGAATGGCGTTCATGTCAGGCCTTTGGCTTCTTGTCGGTAGCCAGGCCCGCAGCGATCAAGGAAACCGCATCGTGCTTCGGCGACTTGTAGCCCGCGCCACCTGCACGGCGCACTTCCTTGCCGTCGAGGTAACTGCGCAACGGGTAAATCGTGATCTCGCCTTGGTCAGCGCTATCGTCGTCGGCCTGCACCTGATCGGCCGGGCCGGTCTTTGCGTCGAGCGAGACTGTGGCTGCGCCTGGTGAGGCCGAGTCGGTATTCGCGGTATCGGCAGGTTGCACCGGCCCGGTCTGAGTCCCTGCTGCGACGTTGCTATCCGCTACCACGGCAGCGCCTGCCGTATTTGAGGCGGGTGCCGTGGCCGGCGGGGTAGCTGCAGCGGCTCCAGCCGCCGCCGTAGCAGGCGCCTTGGGTGTATCGCTTGAGCTTGTACGA
>NZ_DIHC01000047.1 GCF_002419965.1 Pseudomonas sp. UBA5706 | reverse complement strand
GCCTTCGGCCAGAATCAAAGCAACCAATCGATCCAGGACCAGAATCTAAGCACACATGGTTTCTGCGCATCGTCCTCGTAGCCGGCCTGCGGCCGGAATCAAAAGCAAACGGGTGTCTGACCGATGCGACGGATTCACACCGACTGCCGCACGCCCTTCACTGCTGTCGGGTGTAACTCCTGCTCATGCCCTTGACGCAAACGCAGCGCAGCAATCGCTGCCACGACCAGCACCACGGCGATGACCTTCATTCCGTTCATCGCATTGCCGGTGCTTTGCTCGATCAGCCCCATCACCGATGGCCCGACGAAACCGCCGAGCAGGCCCAAACAATTGACCAACCCTAGCCCGCCGGCTAATGCCGCGCCGCTGAGGCGTGAGGCCGGGTAGAGGAAGATGATCGACTGCACGACGAAAAACATCAGCGCCGAAATGCAGAACCCCAGCAGGCTGATGACCGGCCCGGCCAGCGAGGCGATGCCCAACCCGATGGCCATGGTCAACAGGCCAGCGACCAGCATGCGTCGCGAACGCTGCGCAGTACTGGCAAGGCGCGGCAAGGCAATGGCGCCGATTGCCGCGGCCAACCAGGGCAGCGACGTCAGGAAACCCACCTGCAGCGCGCTTAGATCGGCGTATTTACCGATGATGCCGGGCAGGAAGAAAATGACCGTGTAGATCGTGATCTGGTGACAGAAGTAGACGAAGATCGCTAAAAGAATCTGCGGCGCCAGGCACTGTTTCAACGCGTGACCGCTCTGCCCGGCGCCCTCCTGCGCCTGAATGGCCAGTTGCATCTCGATCTGTTGCGCCTCGGCGGCACTCAACCAAGACGCCTTGCTTGGCCGGTCTGGCAGCTTCTTCCACACCACGATGGCGAAGAACACCGCCGGCAGTCCTTCGAGCAGGAACATCCACTGCCAGCCACGCCAGCCGAACGCGCCATCGAGCTGCATCAGCGCCGCCCCCAATGGCCCGCCGACGATATTCGCCAGGCACACGCCCAGCAGGAAATACCCGGTGGCACGCGCCCGTTGTTCACGGCCGAACCAATAGGTCAGGTACAGCATCACACCGGGAAACAAACCGGCTTCGGCAATCCCCAGCAACAGCCTCATCACATAAAAGGACGTCTCGCCCTGAACGAACGCCATGCCTGCGGAGATCACGCCCCAGGTCACCATGATCCGGGCGATCCAGAATCGCGCGCCGACCTTGTGCATGATCAGGTTGCTCGGCACCTCCGACACCGCATACGTCAGGAAAAACAGACCGGCACCCAGGCCGTAGGCCGCTGCCGAAATGCCCAGATCAACGTCCAGATGGTGTTTGGCCAAGGCAATGTTGGTGCGGTCAAGAAAGCTCAGCACGTACGCGGCGATCAGCAGCGGCATGAGTTTGGCAAACAACAGCTTGTTCAGGGTTGCCGCGTCACGGGGTAAAGACGGCGCTTCGGGCGTTTTTGTCATTGTCATTGCACGAACCTCTGGAAAACTGGCAACAGATGAATGCCCCGCCCGTCGTAACCGGCCAGGGCACGAAGGGTCAGACGCTCGGCTGCGCCAGCAAGGTTTCGGGCCGATGGGAAAACAACTGCAGGCACGCGCCCGCCAGGGCACAACCGGCCATGACGAAGAAACACACGGTGTAGCCGCTCAGACTCGTCCAGCCACCCCCGGCGCTAATCAGGCTGCCCATCAATACTGGAGCGACGCCACCGCCGATGAACATCGCAGTGGTGATGATGCCGTTGGCGGTCGATGTTGCCGATGGTTGCGCCGAGTCGGAGGCGACCGCGTAATAGATCGGCCACACCGCGTTGGCGACCAGGCCAAATAGCAGCTGCACGCCAATGATGATCAGCATGGTGTTGGCGAAGTAAAACGCGCCAACGCTGGCCGCCATCCACAGCCCGCAGATGATCAATGTCACCCGACGACCGATGATGTCCGACAGCGACGGCCAGATCAGTTGGCCGAGAATGCCGGTCAGCGTGAACACCACGCTCATCCCCGCCGATTCGGCGAGCGACAGGTTGAGGATGTTGTACAGATAGGCCGGTAGCACGATGTTCACGCCCATGTACACCACTTGGGTCAACATCGTATTGCCTGCGGTGAGCGCGATGTTGCGGTTGGCCAGGGTCGCCTTGAACGTCGCCCAAGCCTGCCCCTTGACGTTCGGCGACGGCGTGCTGTCCGGCGCGGTCATGCCTTTGGCGGCAATGTCGACATACAGCCGGGTAATACGCTCGGCGGTGGAATAACGCGACCAGAACAGCATGGTCGGCAATGCCACGACAAAGGCGAAAAAGAACACATAGCGCCAGTTTTCCTCGCCGAATGTGGCGATCACGAAACTGGCAACGATCCCGCTAAGCATTGCGCCGATGGGGTAGCCGGTATGATGGGCGCCCAGGGCAAACCCACGACGTTCGACTGGCCACCATTCGGCGGTGTTGCTGACCCCGACCGGCTCGCCCCAGCCCGCGCCAAGGTTCACCCCCACGCGCAATGCGATGAACGAAGCCAGGTGGCCGCTGAGAAACTTGAAGCCGGAAAGCAAGGAGATGGCGGTGTAACCCAGCACCAGCGGCACCTGGAAGCGCGCACGCTTCCAGCCACCACCGTAGCGATCACTCCAGATCGAACCGGGAATATCGAGTACCGCAAGCGCCAGCATGATCACGGTGGCCACCGTGCCCCACTGATCGGCCGACAAGTCGAAGTGCCTGGAGATGGTCGGCCCCAGCCGCAGCACGATTTCACGATCGTAGGCGTTGAGGATCCAGATGATCCAGCACACCAGCAGCGATACCCACGAGTAGCGATGAATCTTGCCCAGTGAGGCGTTTTTATTATTGTTCATGAAATCTCCAGGCGTGCCGCACACGCCCTGCTCAGCGAAGGTGTCGTCCTTGGTGGCTCAGTCCCTGGTAGCTCGGCCCTGGTGCATCGGCCCCGGCCGCGTTCAGCCTGCGAAGCGCCGTTCTGCGATGCCTTTCACGCCCAGGCCGGTGATGGCAAACAGGGCTCCACGCTGCTGGCCGTCCTCAGGGAAGCGCGGCAGCGGGGGTCTGGCCATCGAGGTGACGTACAGCGTGTCCAGGTTCGGGCCGCCGAAGGTCAGGCTGGTGACCTTTTTCACCGGCATCTCGACAATGCGGTCGACCTGACCGTCCGGCGTGTAGCGCACCAGTTTTCCGGCGTAGACCAGCGCTTGCCACAGACAGCCCTCGGCATCCACGGTGCATCCGTCCGCCGCGCCACCGCCCGAGGTGTCGACCCTGGCCAACGTGCGCCGATTGCTCACGGCCCCCGTGCCGTTGTCGTAGTCGTAGGCCCAGATTTCCCCCGACCAGGTGTCGGCGAAGTAGAAGATTTGGCCGTTTGGACTCCAACATGGCCCGTTGGAGACAATGATGCCCTCGTCCAGAGTGTGCAGGCTCATGTCAGGGTCCAGGCGATACAACCTGGCGCTGGCCTGGTCTTCCTGGGTGTCCATGGAGCCGAAGATGAATCGCCCGTGGCGGTCAACCTTGCCGTCGTTAAGACGGTTATGCGGATGCCCTGGCTCGGGATCGACGATCAGCTCGAGCTCGCCCGTGGGCAGGTCAAGGCTGTAGAGGCCGTTCTGCAGGGCCACGATGGCAGCATCGCCGCGTTGACGCAGGGCCATGGAACCGATCTTCTGCCCGACATCCCAGGCCCGCAGCTCACGGCCGTCCCCGGTGCAGCGCAGCACCCGGCCGTCGAAGCTGTCGATCCAGTAAAGCCGCTGCTGCTCTGCGTCCCAGACCGGGCCTTCACCCAGCGTGGTTTTCACATCCACGACGATATCGATACGCATGGACTCACCCCTGTCTTGTTGTTGTGGGAGTTGATGCCGGAGTCGAGCGCGCGCCCCTCAAGGCCCGCGCTCTGTCGTTGAAGCAACCGCAGGCCTAGAAATCGACCTGGTTCTTGCCTTTAAGGGCAAGCATTTCGCGGGCTTCGTCGGGCGTAGCGACCCGCCCGCCCAACGCCTCGATCACCGTGCGAATGCGCTTGACCTGATCGGCATTGGAGGCCGCCAGTTTGCCCGGCCCGTCCCACAGCGAGTCCTCAAGACCCACGCGCACGTTGCTGCCCATTGCCAGCCCCATGGTGCCCAGCGGAATCTGATTACGGCCGGCACCGAGGATCGACCACTCATAGGCATCGCCGAACAAGCGGTCGGCCGTGCGGCGCATATGCGCCAGGTCTTCGGGATGCCCACCGATACCGCCACGCAGGCCAAACACTGACTGAATGAAAATGGGTGCCTTGAGCAGGCCCCGTTGCAGGAAGTGCGCAGCGGTGTACAGGTGGCCGATGTCGTAGCATTCGATTTCGAAACGCGTGCGGTTTTCCGCGCAGGCGTTAAGGATGTGGGCGATGTCGCGGAAGGTATTGCGGAAGATGCGGTCGTCGCTTTCCGCCAGATACGGCCGCTCCCAGTCGTGCTTGAACTCGGTGAAGCGATCGAGCATTTCATACAGGCCGAAGTTCATCGAACCCATGTTCAGCGAGGCCAGTTCGGGTTTCAGTTGGGCAACCGGTTGCAACCGTTCCTCGACGCCCATGGTCGGCGCACCGCCGGTGGTGATGTTGATCACCACATCGCTCTGGGCCTTGATCTGCGGTAGAAACTGGCGAAACAGATCGACGTCCTGACTCGGGCGGCCGTCATTGGGATCGCGGGCATGCAGGTGAACGATGGCCGCTCCCGCTTCGGCTGCACCGATGGCGGCGTCGGCGATCTGCTGCGGCGTGATTGGCAAATGCGGCGACATCGAAGGCGTGTGAATCGCCCCGGTGACGGCACAGGTAATGATGACCGGGCGTTTTTTGGACATGCGTGTTCTCCATTCTTGTTCTTGATGAGAATGTTCCGGGGTTCGGCCGGCTCGGTAGTCGGGAGCCATTGCACCGCGGTTTTTTCAGAGGTATTCGACGTTGCCATCGACGCTGATGGCCTGGCCGGTCACGTTGCGCGCAGCGGGCGAGCAGAGAAACAGCGCCATCGCAGCGACGTCTTCGGCGGTGACCATGCGCTTGAGGGAAATCTTGTTCAGGTACTCCTGACGCATCTCGGCTTCGGGCACGTTCAACTGTTCGGCACGGGCGCGGATCACGCCATCCATGCGCGGCCCTTCGACAATGCCGGGTAGCAATGCATTGACCCGAATGTCACTTTCGCCGAGCTCCGAGGCCAGCGATTTCATCAGCCCGACGATGGCCCATTTGGTGGCCGCATAGGGTGTGCGCCATGCATAACCCAAACGCCCCGCGACCGAGGCGATGTGCAGCAGATGCGCGTTGGGCGAGTCTTTGAGCAGCGGCACGGCGTGATGGGCGAAGCGGTATTGTGCGGTGAGGTTGATATCGATGGTGCGCTGCCAGTCGTCGTCGCTGATCGCATCGATACCGGCAGTAGGCCCAGCGATTCCCGCGTTGTTGACCAGCACGTCGAGGCCGCCGAACTGATCGCGCTGAACCTTAAATACCGCCTCGATTTGCGCGGCATCGCTGACGTCGGCGCGGGTCGCGACAGCACCCGGATAGCGGTCGCGAAACGCTGCCAACGCCGCTTCGCTGACGTCGCAGACATGCACCCTGGCCCCCGCTTCGATATAAGCGGCGGCCAGTACCTCGCCGATCCCGGCGGCACCGCCGGAAATCAGCACGCGCAGGCCGCTGTAGGGAATCAGTCGATTGAGAACGCTCATGCTTTCTTTACTCCTTGCGCAGACGACCGCGAACGGTCGTTGTTGACGAGCAGGCGCGCCAGCGAATCGGCGGCCTGCATGATGTCGTCAGTGACCGCTGCCCGCGCTGCGGCGCCATCACGGGCGGCCAGGGCCTGGACGATACGATCGTGGGCCTGCATCGAGCGCTGCAGGTGCCCTTTGTCCGGTGCGACAAGGGCGAAGCACGGCCCCATGTGCAGCCAGAAATTCTCGACGGCAGCCACGGTCAGTTCGGCCTGGGCCACCGCGTAGATGCGCCGGTGGAACGCGAAGTTGGTCCACAGGTAGCGCGACACATCGATCGTGTCGGCGGCGTGCTGCATCTGCTGGCACAGCGCGGTGATCTGGGTCAGATCGGCATCGGTGATCAGCGCCACCGCCTTCTCCGCCAGCAAACCTTCCAGCGCCACGCGGGCGTCACGAATTTCACGCAGCCGCTCGGGCGTCATCAAACGCACACGCAAGCGGGCGGTTTCGGTGACTTCAAAGGCATTTTCCGCGCTCAGGCGGTGCAGCGCTTCACGGACCGGCATCGGGCTTGAGCCCAGCGCGTCGGCGAGGCCGCGAATGGTCAGTTTCTGGCCGGGCTGGAAGCGCCCGCTCATCAATGCTTCGCGTATCTGCCGATAGACCTGATCCTGCAGCGTGTCGCGGGACACCTGCCGCATGGTCGGCAATGGGACGGGACGATCTGTCATGGGAGCAAAGCCTGTGTTGTCGTTCTTGTGGGTGAAATATGTGATCACAAATCAAATAAGTCAAATTATTTCCTTGGTCGATTATTCGGCAATGCAGATAGTTGGAACCCCGGCCCAGGGCCGCTGCCGAACGCAGATAGGCAGCCTGCGCACTTCGCGCAGGCGCGGAAGGAATAGGCGGGAGCACTTCAGGCATGGGCGATCACTCGCAGGGAATTGAGGCGGTATTGGCGGATTTCGCGCGCCGGCCCAACGTGCCGAGCAGCGACAGCCGTCTACGTGATGCGATGTGTCTTTGCGTCGAGCGCGGACTCGATCAACTGCCATTACCCGGCAGTGGCCAGACCTTGGCACGCTGGCGGCAACTGGCCACCGTCGGTGCTGTCGACCTGGCGCTGCTCAAACTTTATGAAGGCCACACCGACGCCTTGGCTATTCTGCAAGAGCTGGACTGCGCGCCCTTTGCCGAGCCTGGCATCTGGGGCGTATGGGCGGCAGAACCGCCATCGGCACGTGTCCTGGCCAGCGAGCGTAAGGGCGACCAGGTGCGTCTGGACGGGCGCAAGGCGTGGTGCTCAGGCGCGCAACAGATCGACTATGCGCTGATCACCGTTTGGGGCAGCAACGACCAGCCGCAGCTGGTGGCGGTGCGACTCGATCAGCCCGGCGTCACCATCGATGCGCAAGCCTGGCAGGCGGTGGGCATGGCTCACACCGCGAGCGTCGATCTGCATTTCGAAAATGCCGTGGGCCAGTGCGTAGGCGAAAGTGGCGCGTATCTGTCGCGTCCCGGTTTCTGGCAGGGCGGCGCTGGCATCGCCGCCGCCTGGTACGGCGCTGCCACTTCGCTGGCGCGCTCGCTTCACCAACAACGTCAACAAGGTCGGCCCGATGAACATGCCGATGCGCACTTGGGCGCGGTGGATGCTGCCCTCTATGGCGCAGCGGCTACCCTGCGCGATTGCGCGTACTGGATTGACGCTCACCCCCGGGACGATGCGCGCCTGGCGGTGCAGCGCGTGCGGGCGCAGGTCGAAATGGCGGTCGAGCAGGTCTGTCGGCATGTTGGGCGCGCACTGGGCGCGACGCCCTTCTGCCGCGATCCTCAATTCGCCCGTCTGGCTGTGGATTTGCCGGTCTTCATCCGCCAAAGCCACGCCGAACGCGACCTGGCGCAACTCGGTCAACTGCTCGTCAGCCGTGACACGCAGGACTGGTCGCTATGAGTCAGGACTTGCCTTTCGGTGTTCAGGGCACGCCGTTGAGCGAATGGCAAAACAGCACGGCATTGAACTGCGTGCAGCCGATTTCGCTGGAGGCGCTGGTCCCACCCGGTTCACGCCTGATCGTGCTCGCGCCTCACCCGGACGATGAAGTACTGGCCTGTGGCGGGCTGCTGGCTGCGATGGCCGAGCGGCAGGAAGACATCCACCTGATTTCGGTCACCGATGGAGAAGGCAGTCACCCAGGGTCCACGCACTGGCCGCAGCCGCGACTGCGCGCGCAGCGCCGATTGGAAAGTGAGGGCGCCCTAAGGAGCCTGGGAATTGACGCGTCGCACATCAGTTGGCAGCGTCTGGGTCTGGGCGACGGACACGTGGCCGAGCGCGCCGAATCGCTGATTGCCTTGCTCAGCGAAGACCTGCGCCCCAGCGATGTGTTGCTCAGCACCTGGCGTCATGACGGCCACTGCGACCACGAGGCTGTCGGTCACTGCGCCGCGCAAGCCGCTGGCAACACCGGTGCGACCTTGCTGGAGATGCCCGTGTGGGCCTGGCACTGGGCCGAACCCAATGATCCGAGGCTGCCTTGGGATCGGGCGCGCAAGCTGCTGCTCAACGAGGCGCAGCTAACATGCAAGCGTCTGGCAATCACCGCGCACGTCAGCCAGTTACAATCTGACACCAGCACCGGCGCTGCACCGGTGCTCGACCCTTCTACGCTGGAGCGCCTGCTGCAGCCTTTCGAATTGGTATTTCTGTGAGTCTTGCTGCCGATTATTTCGACGAGTTGTTCGCCGAGAGCGACGATCCTTGGGCCTTTCGTACCCGTTGGTACGAGCAACGCAAGCGCGACCTGACCCTGGCTGCCCTGCCCCGCCAGCGCTACGCTCGTGTGTTCGAACCCGGCTGTGCCAATGGCGAGCTGAGCCTGCGTCTGGCGCATCGCTGCGACGAGTTGATCGGCATGGACATGAGCGCGAGGGCGGTCGCGCTGGCGCGCAAACGCTTGAGTGAATTCCCCCGTGCCACGATCGTCGAGGGTTGCCTGCCGGACGCTTGGCCCGAGGGCAAGTTCGACCTGATCGTGGTCAGTGAGTGGGCTTACTATCTGCCGCCTGCGCTGTTCGTTCAGGTGATCGAGCGCATCGCCTCCAGCCTGACGCCGGACGGGGCGGTACTGGCCTGTCACTGGTTACACCCCATCGAAGGTTGCCCGATGCTCGGGCGAGAGACGCACGCATTGCTTGCCGAGCATCTGCAGTTGCAACCAGTGGTTCGGCATGAGGAAACCGACTTTCTGCTGGAGATGTGGAGCAAGCAATCGGGTCGTTTTGATTTGGCAGAGCAAGTGCGCTAAGCGGCCTCGAACAACGCGCATTGCCGGGTGTGGCGTCGTTGTAAGCCCCGAAGGGCCGGGTCTTAATTCAGCCGCTGCTGAACGTACAGACGTGCCTGACGTGTCATCTGATCCAGCTGCCGGTCGCGCTGTTTCTCTGCGTCGGTCATGGCGCGCTTGCCATGTTGCTTGAGCAGGTAGGCGTGGATCTGTCGCACTTCAACGGAGTTGTAGATGGGAGCGATGTCGAGCACCGCCAGCAGGCCGTCAGTCTGCTGGTCGCGGGTGTTCATCAGCACCTGCGGGCCGCGTACGCCAAGCACCTGAAACCCCATCGCCTCGAAGTACGACACCTTGTTCACGAAGCACGCCAGCTCGGCATGGGGGTAACGCTCAAGCATCTTCTGCAGCATGGCGCGGGCAATGCCGCGGCGTCGCTGGTTCGACTTCACGGCCATGTAGGCCACGGCACACGCCTGCGCATCCCCCTGCACGGGCAGGTACAGCAGATAACCCGACACACTTGACGGGTCTTCCTCGTCCAGCGCCACGATCAGCTCCACGGGAAAACCCCGGGAGCCGTCCATCGCCTGCATGTACTGATGCACTTCATGACCCACGCCGTACTGATACAGCGGGTACAGCGGATTACTCGGCGCGATGCCGACCATGCTGATATCGGTCACGTAGTCGACCACCATCTGCATGATCTGGCTGTCAATGGATTCGGGCGGGGTGTTTTCCAGGCGGGTAATGGTGAACATGGCAATCCTGAGTCGGGTGAAGGCTGCGCGGCCATCGCTTTGGGGCCGGACCGGCATCATAACCGTTCTCGCGCCAGACCTCGCGTCGCAACCTTCCCTCCCCCGACAACCTTGCTGCAGTCGGCAACAGCGATCAGAACGCCAGCGGTTGGGGAACCACGTCCAGAATCTTCGCCAGTCGCACCACGGTCACCCCGACACCGAGATGCCGTAGCGAGGGCTGTACCAGCACACAGTTGTCGTGGGGGGTAACAATCGCTGTGTCGCCGTCACGGGCGATCACCGTCCCGGCCTTCTCGATCACTTCCAGACCGCGGAAGTCTTCGACAAACGCAAAATCCATGCTGCGCGCCACAACCGCGCTGGTGACTTCGAGAAAGCGCTGGGGCAGCGTGCTGTCCGGGCCGATGAACTCGGCCACGTCTTCACGGGGCACGGTTGCGGTCATGACCAGAAAGCGCGCCGCCGTGTCCAACGCCACTTCCCGACTGCGTTTGGAGAAGTGCTGCCCGGTTTCGATCAGCAAGGCATTTTTCGTGCTGGCCGGATCGCCGAAGCCTTGGTAATCACGCAAACGCCGTCCATTGGCATGTCCCGCATCCACGACCACGGTCTGCGGCGTGCCTAGGGTCGCGGCGAAGTCCAGGCCCTTGCGTTGCGCGCCGCACATCATCACCGGTGCGGCTTCTTCATGCATGGAGTGGATGTCCAGCAACAGGTCCACCGTCTGCACCAACGGGCGCAACTGCCGGGCCCGGCGCAGTTCGACGCTATCGCGGGCGCCGTCCAGCTTGTCCGCCAGCCAGACGCGGTTCATGTCTTCGTCCAGATAACGGGTGGCATCGATGTCCTGCGCATCGAACCGCTGATAAGCCTCCACGTTACCGAACGCCAGGGTCAGGCGGCCGCGAACCGGTCGCAGCTGGCGCCTGAGGAAGGTATCGACGGTAATCGCGCCGCTGACTTCGTTGCCGTGGGTCAGGGCCATGATCATCACGTGAGGGCCAGCCACACCGCTGTCGAAGGTGTGCACATATTCGATGCCGTCCGTGCCGTGCTGCCAGCACTGGATATCCGGGAACTGGACTTCGATGGGGTAAGGTTTCAGGGATGCGCGGACTTGCTCAAGGGTCTTCATTTCAGTCTCCAACAGACAATGCATGCGCCGGCCGGCCCCTCATGCTTTGGGTAGCACGGCGGCACACCGGGGGTCGTTTTGAAAAATCGGCAAGGCTCAGGCGGGCTGGCTGTATCGCATGCGCCGTCCAAGAATGATCACGGCGATAACGCTGACCAGTGAGGTGGCCACCACATAAAAGCTCGGCGCCAGCTTGCTGCCCGTGGCGTCGATCATCCAGGTCACGATCAGCGGCGCGAAACCGCCGAACAGCGTCACCGAAAAGTTGTAGCTCAGGGCCAGGCCCGTGCCGCGAATGCGGGTTGGGAAGATATCGGCGAGCATGGCAGGGATAGGTCCCAGCGAGGCGGCGATCAGCACGCCCACCACCGCCTGGACCATCAGCAAGGTCGAGACGCTGGGGAAGTGGTTAAGCCAGACGAACATCGGGTACGACGAAAAGCCGGTAATAAGCAAGGCAATGGTCAGCACCCGGAAGCGGCCGTAGCGATCCGACAGGCTGCCGAATACCGGCGCCATGAGCATCAGGGTGATGCCGGTCACCAGCGCCCCCAGGTAAGACGAGGTGGCTGCGATGTGCAGTTGCTTGAGCGCATACGTCGGCATGTACAGCTTGTGCACGTAGTTGAACGCCGTCGCGCCGGCCACCACGCCGATGGCCAGCAACAGGCTGACCTGCCCCTTGATCAGCACATCACGCAACGGGGTCTTCTGCTCCGCCTTGGCCGCCACGTTTTGAAAGTCCGGGGTTTCGTCGATCTGACGGCGAATATAAAAGCCCACCGGACCGATTAGCAGACCGACACCGAAAGCCACGCGCCAGCCCCACTCGCTCAGTTGCACCTCGCTAAGCAGATAGCTGAGCAACGCGCTGACGCCGGCCGCCAGCACGGTAGCCAAGCCCTGGGTCGACAGCTGCCAGCTGGCAAAAAAACCACGACGGCTGGCGTCGGCGTGCTCGACCATGAACGCCGTCGCCGCGCCGAATTCGCCGCCGGTGGAGAAGCCTTGCAGCATGCGCGCGACGACGATCAGCAGCGGCGCCGCCAGGCCGATCTGCTGGTAGGACGGGGTAAAGGTGATCAATGCGGTGCCGACCAGCATGATCAGGATCGACAGGGTCAACGACGCTTTGCGCCCGGCCCGGTCGGCGTAGGAGCCCAGCACGATGGCACCCAGCGGACGCATCAGGAATGAGATGCCGAAGGAGCCGACGGCCAGCAGCAGCGAAGTGGTTTCGTTGTCCGAAGGGAAGAACAGTTTGCCGATCACCACAGCGAAATAGCCGTAGATCAGCAGGTCGTAGAATTCCAGAGCGTTACCGAAACTGGCGGCGACGATCTCTTTCCACGGTCCGCGCCGGGAAGTGGCCGAGGCTGTGCGCAGGGTTGAAGAATCAATGGTCATTGAGGATGGCTTCCGGGGCTGTTTCACAGGTGACGATCACGTCCGCCAGACACAAGCCTGGGGCGAACTCGACGGCAGTCATTGTTATTGGGTGAAAACAACCGGACAGCGCGCGAAGATCTGCGCCTTCGTAACTGCCCGGCCCGAACTCAAGGTGTATCAGCCGCCGCTGTTGGACAATTGCTGATTGGGCACACGCCTGAGCCTATTCGGCACGGGCTGTTTGCCGCGGGGATTTCAGGGCGCCTGGACACGACAGGTTTTTTTCGATGCTCGATAAAGGTGCGTGAGGATAAGGTGCATGGGAAATTGCCAGCCTAAGCCCGCCCTCGACGCGGAGAATGACGCGTCGAACGCGCTGGACGAGCACACAGCAGCGGTACGCCGCTGAATCAGCGCGCCATTCAGCGAGTGGGCTGACACTGCGTATGTCAGACGCCTAGAATGCAACTCGCCCTGAACGCCTGCACCCAACCTGTTCAAAGGAGCCCCATGAATACCGATGACGTCGTCGCTTTTTGCCTGACGCTTCCCGGCGCACGGGAGGATTACAAATGGGGTGGCGTACGTGTGTTCTCTGTCGCCGAAACCAAAATGTTCGCCGTCATGGGCCTGGCAGGAAACGACCTGTCGTTCAAGATCGGTGCTGACCTGTTCCTCGGCTACATCGACCGCCCCGGCGTGCGCCCTGCTCCCTACCTGGCTCGCGCGTACTGGGTCAGCCTGACCCACCCCTACGCGATGAGCGACCACGAACTGCGCGACCTGCTGACCCGCTCCCACCAACTGGTGGTCAGCAAGTTGCCTAAGCGCAGGCAGATTGCGCTCAAGCTTTAACCGGGTGCAGCGTCAATAAAAATGCCGCGCCAGGAAATTTCCGCCCAGCAGCAATCGGTCGATCCAAAACACCTCATGCATAAGCACGATCAGCCAGAACGCCGTTTGATAGGACACCTTGCGCGTCTTGTGGCGCAACACCTGTTGCGCTACCAGCGCACCCGGCCAGCCGCCCAGCAACTCGGTGGCGTGCAACACCTTCTCAGGCGTTCGCTGGCCTTGAACGCGGGCCTGCTTCTTGTCCCAGCCATACAGCGTGAAAGCGATCATGCTCATCAAGGGGTAGATCGCCGCCGGCCACCACCTGCCGCCGCGCAAGCCCATCGACACCACCCCGTACGCCGGCAAGGCACAGAGCAACACCAGCACCGCCAGCTTGAGCTGCAGGAAACGCACCGGGGCTTTCTCGTTGCGGCTGGCTGCGACGGTCTTGAAGCGCTGACTCACTGACTCATGCCTGCACGCTGGACCAGTCAACCCAACCGAAGACCCAGGTCGCCAGAATCAGCAGCCCGAATGCGATGCGGTACCAGGCGAACACGGCGTAACTGTGGGTGGCGATGAACTTGAGCAAGGCGCGCACCGCGATCATCGCGAAGATGAACGAGGTCACGAAACCCACCGCGAAAACCGCGAAATCATCGGGTTGGAACAGGTGGCGGTACTTGAAGCCGGAATAGAGCGAAGCGGCGATCATGGTCGGCATTGCCAGAAAGAACGAGAACTCAGTGGCCGTCTTGCGCGACAGACCGAACAGCAATCCGCCGATGATGGTCGAGCCCGAGCGCGACGTGCCGGGAATCATCGCCAGACACTGAGCGAATCCGACCTTCAGCGCGTCAGCCCAGGTCATCTGCTCCACGGTTTCTGCGTGCACCTGGTGCTCCCGACGCTCGGCCCAAAGCATGACGAAACCGCCGATCACCAAGGCTGCGGCCACGGTGATGGGGTTAAACAAGTATTCATGAATCAGGTCGGAGAACATCACCCCCAGAACCACCGCCGGGAGCACCCCGATGATCAGGTTAACCGTGAAGCGGCGCGCCTGCGGTTGCGTGGCAAGGCCGCTAACCACCTCAACAATCTTGTGCCGGAACTCCCACATGACTGCCAGAATGGCGCCTAGCTGAATGATGATGTTGAACGCCATTGCCCGCTCGCCGCCGAAGCCGATCAGGTCCGCGACGATGATCTGGTGCCCTGTGCTGGAGATCGGCAGGAACTCCGTCAACCCTTCAACGACACCCAGTATTAACGCCTGTGCGGCGGTCCAAAGATCCATCATTCCCCCAGAATGGAGCCTGCTCCTGGCAAGCTCTCTTGATATGTATTGAGCACTGTGCGGGGCACGGTAAACGGTCAGGTGTAAAAACCGCATGAACAGTCATGACTGCAGGCTCAAGCACGCGAGCGGCGCGATCCTAACAGACCTTTACGGCGAACGCTCTAGCATGGATATTGGCGTGCAACCTTTGACGTCGGCAGGCAGAACAACGCGGTTTTACCTATCGCTGGCGCGTCTGCGCGCGCCTTGAATCGGTCCACCACAACCGGGCGTAAACGGCATACAATCGCAGCCCTTTTTTCCCTCCTTACCGTTGCAGGAGTTTCCATGTCCGGGCTTGAACTGGTGGCCGCTGCACTCGGTGTCATCGCCGTCTGGCTGACCGTCAAACAGAACCCATGGGGCTGGCCGATCGGCTTGGTGATGGTGTTGCTCTACACCTGGATATTCTTCGACGTGAAGCTGTACTCGGACATGCTGCTGCAGGTTGTCTATGCCGGGTTGCAAGTGTATGGCTGGTGGCAATGGACCCGCCGCGGCGCGGCCATGAATGCGCGCACGGTCACGTCGCTGGGCAACGGCGAGCTGAGCCTGAGCCTGGCCATCGGCGCGCTGGTCAGCCTGGCCCTTGGTGCGGCCATGGCGCATTTCACCGATGCGGCGCAGCCCTGGCTCGACGCAGCACTGACCGGTTTCAGCCTGGTGGCGCAGGTGTGGATGGCTCAGAAGCGCCTGCAATGCTGGCCGCTGTGGGTCGTGCTGGACGTCATTTTCGTCGCACTGTTCCTTTATAAAACGCTGTACCTGACTGCAGCGTTGTACGCCTTGTTCACGTTGTTGGCCGTGCAGGGTTGGCGCGACTGGCGTGCCGACCCTGCACTGGCGCGTTGACCACTCGATGAAGGTCCTCGTGCTGGCAGGTCCGGAGTCGAGCGGCAAGAGCTGGCTCGCCAGCCGTATCCAGCGGCACTTTGGCGGCGAGCTGGTCGGTGAGTATGTGCGCCACTTCATCGATACGGTGCAGCGCGACACCTGCTACGCCGACATCCCTTCGATCGCCCGTGGCCAGTTGGCCTGGGAGGACGCTGCCCGTGCAGGAACGCCCGAGCTGCTGATTCTCGACACGCATCTGCTGAGTAATATTCTTTGGAGCCGCACCCTGTTCGGCGACAGCCCACCGTGGCTCGACGAGCAACTGCTGGCCAGGCATTACGACCTGCACCTGCTGCTGTCCCCAGAGGGCGTCGAGTGGGTAGGCGACGGTCAGCGTTGCCAGCCGTCGCTGGCCGAGCGTCGGCTGTTTTTCGAGGCCAGCAAGCACTGGCTCGACAAACATGGCCAGCGTTATGAAGTCATCGATGGCAGTTGGAACAACCGCCAGGACAAAGCGTTTGAGGCCGTGCAACGATTGATGGCCCCCGCTGTTGAGCCAGCCAGCCGGCAGGTCTGACGCCGCAGGCCAAGCCTAAGCAGCCTTCAGCGAATCTGATGCTTGTGCAACAAGCGATAGAAGGTCGGCCTCGAAATCCCCAGCACCTTGGCCGCCACGCTGAGGTTATCGCTGTGACGCGTAAGGACGTCGCACAACGCCTGACGCTCAGCCCGGGATTTGTAGTCGTCGAGGGTGCCCATGCTCGAACTGATTTCCTCATCACCCAGCAGCCCGAGGTCGAACGCCTCGATCTGTCTTCCTTCGGCCAACACCAGGCCGCGACGCACGCGGTTTTCCAACTCTCGAACGTTGCCCGGCCAGTCATGCTTACCCATGGCGATTAACGCATCCTGACTGAAGTTGCGTGGACGACGACCGGTTTCCTGGCTGTAGAAGTGGGCAAAGTGATTGGCCAGCAGCGCCAGGTCACCATGGCGCTCACGCAAGGGGGCGGTACCCACTTGCAGCACGTTGAGCCGGTAATACAGATCCTCGCGAAATTGCCGTGTGCGAATCGCCGCTTCGAGGTCTACACGGGTCGCGGCGAGGATGCGTACGTCCACCGCGATCCGCTCCGTACCGGTGTCGATGTGTCGCTCCTGGAGAAAACGCAGCAGGTTGGCCTGCACATCCAGCGGCAAATCGCCGATCTCGTCGAGAAACAAGGTGCCGCGATTGGCAGCCTCGATACGCCCTGGTCTGCGTTGTCGGCCATTGACGCTTTCAGTCTCATAACCGAACAGTTCGGCTTGCAACTGGTACTCGCCGACGGTGCTGCAGTTGATCGACACGAACGGTTGCAGACGACGCTGCGATTGCAGGTGCAGCGTGCGCGCTACTAGCGCCTTGCCGGTGCCGGTTTCCCCTCTGATCAAAACAGGCGACTCGGTCGGCGCCAGCTTGGTCAGCAAGCGACGAAGCTCGCGGATCGGCCGGCTCTCGCCGAGCATCTCATGATCCGGGCCATTGCCGTACCGGGCACCCTGGGCACGCAACCGCGCCATGCCGTAGGCCCGCCCGAGGGTCACTTGTACGCGGGCAACATCGAAAGGCAGGGTGTGAAAGTCAAAGAACCATTCGCAGACGAAATCTCCGATCAACTCGCGCCGCAGGTCGTCGGCGGTGAGCACGGCGATCCATTCGGTGTGGCTGCGGCCGATCAGATCCTTGATGACCTGCGGGTGCTCAAGATGGTGCGGCATTAACCGAATCAACCCCACATCGCATGGATATGAAGCAGCGGCCTGGAGCGAACAGCTGTCCACCTGCCAACCGGCGATACGCAGGCCGGGGATCAGGCTCAAGGATTCTTCGCAAGGCTCGACAATTAACAGGCGACGGGTTGATGCCAGTTCATGCATGGGAATTCCTCGGCATCAGAAGCAAAAGATGGTTAAAAGCAAAAACGTTTTATAAACAGCGTCTTGGCGATCCATTCGGATACATTAGCAATTTTTTTGACGCCCGCTTGGACCGTTTCACTATAAGCCTCAGATCGAAACGTGCTTAGCCAGGTAAAAAACACCCGCGACCGATGCAGCGGGTTGATACAGCGCTGAAACACCGATTAGCCCGACCGGAACCCATTCGCTCTGTCGCCGTGAGCTGAATCATTTTGAAAAAAAGCGACACACCGTGTGACTTACCCCCCTGCGCAGGTCATCAGTACAGGTATCAACTGCTCGGGAAGCCCGCCGACGGTGATTGATTTGATACGGGCACTTGAGGACTTTCCATGAACGCCCCTTTGCGCTTTAACGATGCTCTGCTGATTGCCGGTCACGCATTCGAACCTTTCCGCTGCGTTGCCTGGGCGCCCCAGGACGGTAATGGCGAACTGAGCCTGACCGTGGTCGATCGCACCAGCACCCGTATCGGTCGCAAACAGATTCCAAGCAGTGCTTACAGCGACCCAAAACAGCTGGCGCAGTTTCTCGAACAGGCGCGCGCCGAAATCAGCGGCGAGGGTTACAGCCTCGAGCCCTGGGTGATGCCAGCCTGATGGTGACAGCGCAGCACTTAAGGCAACGGCATTTTGGCTTGAGGGTGCGCAGTCCAAGATAGATGCGGATGCCGAGCCCAGTCCGGTGTGGACGAGTCGCCTGTCAGCTCAGCGCATCAATGTGCACATACTCGGCCGCCAACTGGCGCGCCAGTGCCGCCGCCTTGCCCAGCCGGATCGGTCCGCGTTCGATATCGATCAACAGGCTCGGGCACTGCAGCGCGAGGATCGACGGAGCATCCTTGACCCGCCCGTCGGTCACAATCAGTACCCGCTGCGCCTCTGCCGGATAACGCTTGCGGCGTTTGCCCAGCCACTGCCTCGCCTCCTCAATGGCCTCCAACAAGGGGGTTCCACCGCCTGCCCCCAGAGTCGTCAGCCACGCCTGCAGTGCCGGCCCGGCCTTCAGCCCATGATGCTGCCAGCGCGGACTGCCATGGCTGACGGTCAGCAGCGCCAGCCGCGCCCGTTGCCGATAGGCATCGTCGAACAACTGCGCCAGCAACCCCTTGGCCTCACTCAAGGCTTGATGGCGTCGGGTAGAGGCCGACGCGTCGACGATTACCAGCCAGAGCACCTGCGCACGTCGGGTGCGCGGTTGGCGCACCAGGTCGGCGCGGCGTTGCGGTCGCCCGCGCAACAGGGTCGGCAGCCAGGCGATGGCGCCATTGGCACCGGACCGGGCCGCGCCGCTTTGGCCACCATCAAGGCTACCGGGCCGGGGGCTGGCATCCGCCCCCCTCTGGCGAGGGCGGATGCCTAGGGCTTTTTTGGCCAGCTCGGCACTTCACGGCGCGCGCCGGTGGCAAGCGCGGGTGCGGGCATCTCTCCCCAAAGACCTTCACCTTGCCCGGGCGCTGCATCCGCAGATTGCGTCGCGGTGTGCAAGTCGGGCTTTGGTTGCTGTGGCGCGGGCGGTTGCTGCGGGGATGAAGGTGGCTGCTGCGCTTGAGTGTCATGACGACGATGGCGCAGGGCGAAGTCGGACACCGCATCGATATCCTCAAGGGTAATCGCCGACGCCCCACGCCAGGCCGCATGCGCCCGCGCTGCCCGCAACCAGACCAGGTCCGCGCGCAGGCCATCGACGCCTGCGGCATAGCAGCGTTCGGTAATGGTCGCCAGGCTCAGGTCATCCAGTTCGATGTTCACCAGCAAGCGACGGGCAGTCTCGCATCGGTCCTTCAGCAGTTGCTGCTCGCCTGCCCAGCGCTGGCAAAACGCGTCAGGCGCGGTGTCGAAATCCAGCCGACGACGAATGATCTGCCCCCGTTGTTCGGGCAGGGTCTGGCCGCTCAACGCAACATTCAGGCCAAAGCGGTCGAGCAACTGCGGACGCAGTTCGCCCTCCTCCGGGTTCATGGTGCCGATCAGCACGAAGCGCGCCGGGTGGCGATGGGAAATGCCGTCGCGCTCTACAAGGTTGACCCCGCTGGCAGCTACATCCAGCAACAGATCCACCAGATGATCCGGCAGCAAATTGACCTCATCGACATACAGAACCCCGCCGTCGGCCTTGGCCAACACTCCCGGCGAAAACGCGGCCCGGCCCTCGCCGAGTGCCGCATCCAGATCGAGTGTGCCGACCAGCCGTTCCTCGGTGGCGCCCAGCGGCAGCGTGACGAACTGCCCGCTGGCCAGCAGATCGGCCAGGCCCCGCGCCAGTGTCGACTTGGCCATACCGCGTGGCCCCTGGATCAGCACCCCGCCGATTTTCGGGTCAATGGCGCTCAGGCACAGCGCCAGCTTCAACTCGTCAGCGCCGACCACTGCGGCCAAGGGGAAACGTGGTGTATCGGTCATGGTTGGGCTCTCGTCAATCATCGTATCGGTCACGGCTCCTGCGACCTGCACGGTCCCCGGTCACCATCCGGCTTGCCGGCGGCAGCGAGGCCAATGACCACACCGTCGGTGAGCCGGACAGCTGCAAAAACCCGCTGAGCATCATGTTTCTTCTATATCCAGCAGCAAATCCTCCAGCGCTTGCCGATACGCCCCCGGTTGCTCCCACAACCCACGCTGCTGCGCTTCCAGCATGCGCTCGGCCATGTCGCGCAGGGCATCCGGGTTGTGCTGCTGGATAAAGGCACGGGTCGATGGATCGAGCAGGTAGGCATCGGCCAGCAAGGCGTACTGATGATCGTCGATCAGCTCGGTGGTGGCGTCGAAGGCGAAAAGGAAATCCACGGTTGCCGCCATTTCGAACGCGCCTTTATAGCCGTGGCGCTTGACCCCTTCGATCCACTTGGGATTGGCAGCCCGCGAGCGCACCACCCGGTTCAACTCCTCCTTGAGGCTGCGGATCCTCGGCAGGTCGGGCTGGCTGTGATCGCCATGGTAGCTTGCGACCTTGTTGCCGCCGAGGCTTTCCACCGCCGCGAGCATGCCGCCCTGAAACTGGTAGTAGTCATTGGAATCGAGCAGGTCGTGCTCGCGATTGTCCTGGTTTTGCACCACGGCCTGAACCTGACTCAGTCGCCGGGCAAAATCCTGGCGCGCCGGTGTGCCTTCATCCGCCGCGCCGTACGCGTAACCGCCCCAGTTCAGGTACACCTCGGCCAGGTCGGCGCGGGTCTGCCAGAGACGCCCATCGATGGCATTCTGCACACCTGCTCCGTAGGCACCTGGCTTGGCACCGAAGATCCGCCACCCCGCCTGCTTCGTCGCTTGTTCGGCACTCAAGCCGTCGCGCTGCAGTTGCGCACGCTCCTGACGTACCCGTGCGGCCAGCGGATTCATCTCATCGGGCTCATCCAGCGCGGCAACGGCCTGAACTGCGGCGTCGAACAAGCGAATCAGATTGGCGAAGGCATCACGAAAAAACCCGGAAACGCGCAATGTCACATCGACCCGCGGGCGATCGAGCAGGCTCAGCGGCAGAATCTCGAAGTCATCGACCCGCTGGCTGCCGGTTGCCCACACCGGGCGCACACCCATAAGGGCCATGGCCTGAGCGATGTCGTCGCCGCCGGTGCGCATGGTGGCAGTGCCCCAGACCGACAACCCCAACTGACGCAGAGAGTCGCCGTGATCTTGCAGATGCCTTTCCAGTAGCAGATTCGCCGATTGAAAACCGATACGCCAAGCCGTCATGGTCGGCAGGTTGCGCACATCGACCGAGAAGAAGTTGCGGCCGGTGGGCAGCACATCCAGCCGCCCTCGACTGGGTGCGCCACTGGGGCCGGCCGGAACGAAGCGCCCCTGCAAAGCGTCCAGCAAGCCGCGCATTTCGGCGGGACCACACGCGTCCAGGGTCGGTGCCACAACCTTCTTTACTGCATTAACAATGCTTTGTAACTCATTGTTCTGTAGACAATAAACATCACCACCACCAACGATCTGCTCAATCATCTGCCCCGCATACAACTCAAGCCGCTCACGGGTATCACCCGCTGTGCGCCAGGGTTCGGCGCTCAGTTCAAGTAACACATCAGGTTTGCGCCCCATCCACGGCTCGCCCAGGTTGCAGTCCAGCGGGTCGAACGCCAGCTCCAGCGCGTGACTCAAGGCACGCACCAGGCTGGCATTCGCGCCACGACCGTCCCCGCGCGGTACCCGCATGATGGCCAGCAAGGTGTCGATGCGCAGCCGCCCGGCGGGCGACTCGCCAAACACATGCAAGCCGTCGCGAATCTGCGACTCCTTCAAATCACACAGGTAGGTATCAAGCCGCGGTAGCCAGATGGCGGCATCGGCGTCACTGCCCATCGCATCACCCAACGCCAGCTCCCGGTCGATATGGGTCTCACGAACCAGCTTGAGGATGTCCTTTTGCAGCTCCCGGGCGCGGCGCGGGTCGAGCAGTTGCGCCTCGTAATACTCGTCGGCCAGCAATTCCAGGTTGCGCAACGGGCCGTAGGTTTCCGCTCGCGTCAGTGGCGGCATCAGGTGATCGATGATGACTGCCTGGGTACGTCGCTTGGCCTGCGCGCCTTCGCCCGGATCGTTGACGATGAACGGATAGATATTGGGCATCGCGCCGAGAATCGCGTCCGGCCAGCAGTGTTCGGAAAGCCCCACGCCCTTGCCCGGTAGCCATTCCAGGTTGCCGTGCTTGCCGACGTGGATCACCGCGTGGGCACCGTAGGTCCTGCGCAACCAGAAATAGAACGCCAGGTAGCCGTGGGGCGGCACCAGGTCCGGGTCATGGTAGACCGCGCTGTGATCGACGTCGTAACCCCTTGCCGGCTGAATGCCGACGAACGCCAGGCCAAAGCGTAGCCCGGCGATCATCATTCGTCCGCCGCGACACATCGGGTCCTGCTGCGGCTCGCCCCAGCGTGCCATGACCGCTTCGCGATTGGCTTCGGGCAGGGTCTGCCACGCTGCCAGATAGTCGTCCATTGCCATGCTTTGATGGCAAGGCCGCTGATCGAGGCTGTCGGGGTCGTTGGTCACACCGCCGAGCAGCGCATGGATCAACGCCGTGCCGTTTTCCGGCAGGCCTTCGACAGGATAGCCCTCGCCCTGCATGGCCTTAAGAATATTCAGCGCCGCCGCCGGGGTGTCCAGCCCTACGCCATTGCCAATGCGCCCGTCACGGGTCGGGTAGTTGGCCAGAATCAGCCCTACCCGCTTGTCGACATTGGCCGTGCGCGCCAGCAACACCCAGCGCCGCGCCAGTTCGGCGACGAAATCCATACGCTCGGGCTGAGCGCGATAACAGACCACGTCAGACTGGCTGCGCTCGCTGTACCAGGCCAGATCCTTGAAGCTGATTGGCCGGCTGATGATGCGTCCGTCCAGCTCCGGCAGGGCGATGTGCATAGCCAGATCCCGGGAGCCAAGCCCTTGCTCGCTGGCTTGCCAGGCCGGCTCGTTGTCCTGGGCGCAGATCGCCTGGATCACCGGGATGTTGCGCCGAAATGGCCGCAGATGAGGCGCTTCCGGGCTCGACTGGGCGAAACCGGTGGTGTTGAGGATGACCTCGCACTCGGACTCGTCGAGCCAGTCCTGCGCCGTGCCGAGGCACTCTGGCTCTTTGAGGCTGGCGACGGCGATGGGCAACGGATTCAAACCCTGGGCCAGCAGCCGTTGGCAGAACACATCGATAAAACCGGTATTGGCCGCCTGCAAATGCGAGCGGTAGAACAATATCGCCGCCACCGGCTGCCCGGCACACCAGTCCGGCTGCCAGTCAGCCAGTCCGGCATTGGCTTTGCGCGGATGGTAGATCGTCACACGGGGCAGCGTCTGCGGTTCGTTCCAAGGGTAGTCGCGGCCCAGCCAGCGACTGGCCAGACAGTGGAACATCTGCAGTGCATTTTGCTTGCCGCCCTGGCGCAGGTAATGCCAGAGCCGCTCGCGGTCTTCGGCCGGCTCAGTACTCAGGTCACTGAGTTCCGGGTCCGGGCGATCGTCTCCAGGGACCAGAATCAGCTTCACACCCTTGGCGGCCAACTCCACCAGTCGCTCGACGCCGTAGCGCCAATAGCCGATGCCACCGTGCAGCGAAAGGAGGATGACTTTGGCGTGGCGCAGCACCTGGTCGACATACAGGTCGACCGAGGCGTGATTCTGCACCTGCATGGGGTTGGCCAGGCGCAGGCTGGGGTAATCGTCCGGCAATTGCTGCGCGGTTTCGGCGAGCAGCGCCAGATGCGAGTCGCCACTGCACAGAATCACAAGCTCGGCGGGGGTCTGCCCCAAGTCCGCAATGCTGTCATCGGGGACGAAGCCGCCGGGCTGGGTGCGCAGCAGGTGCATGCTTAGCCTTTAATCCCTGAGGCCGCGACCGCGCTGCGCAATTGGCTTTCCAGCACTGCGGCGTCAAGCGACTGGCCGATCAGCACCAGATGGGTCAGACGCTCCTCATCGGCCTTCCAGGCGCGGTCGAAATGCTTGTCGAAACGGGTGCCCACCCCTTGCACCAGCAGTCGCATCGGTTTGCCGGGAATGGCAGCGAAGCCCTTGACCCGCAGAATGCCGTGCTGCACGACGGCTTGAGCCAGGGCATCGAGCAACAGCGCCTCATCGGCCTGAGGCAGCGAGATGGAGATCGAATCGAAGGCGTCATGATCGTGGTCGTCATGATCGTCGCCTTCATGGTGATCGTGATGAGTCTTGCGACCGTCGATGTGCAACTCGGACTCAGCCCCCAGCCCCAGCAGCACGCTGATCGGCAATTGGCCCTTGCTGGCTTCGATGACTTTCACCGCGGGCGGCAATTCTTCGGCAACGTCGGCGCGGACAGCGGCTAGCGCTTGGGCATCGAGCATGTCGGCTTTATTGAGAATGACCAGATCGGCGCTGGCCAGTTGGTCGGCGAACAATTCGTGCAGCGGCGACTCATGATCCAGGTTCGGGTCGAGTTTGCGCTGAGCGTCCACTTGATCGGGAAAGGCGGCGAATGTACCGGCGACCACGGCCGGGCTGTCGACCACGGTGATCACCGCATCAACGGTGCAGGCGTTGCGGATTTCCGGCCATTGGAAGGCTTGCACCAGCGGCTTGGGCAAGGCCAGGCCCGAGGTTTCGATAAGAATGTGGTCCAGATCGCCGCGCCGGGCCACCAACTCCTGCATGACGGGGAAAAACTCTTCTTGCACGGTGCAGCACAGGCAACCGTTGGCCAACTCGTAGACCCGACCGCTGGCTTCTTCCTCGGTGCAGCCAATGGTGCATTGCTTGAGGATTTCGCCGTCGATGCCCAGCTCGCCGAACTCGTTGACGATCACCGCGATACGCCGCCCTTCGGCGTTATCGAGCATATGACGCAACAAGGTGGTTTTACCCGAGCCCAGAAAGCCGGTGACGATAGTGACGGGAAGTTTGGCCAGTGTTTTCATGATTGCCCTCAGGCGCAGCGGCGGGCAAAGAGGACGAGAACCGCGCAACCGTCAATGTCGACTGCCTCGCCGTTCGATTCGCCACCGGATCACCCCGCCCGGTTGTAATGAGAATGCGTCGGGCTGCATGAATACAGTCCCGTGTTCGAGGCAGGTCTCCTGGCTCACGGCGGTGAACAGGCTGGCATCGGTGCCAGCGCATAACACGTTCATCGCGCCTTCCCGCTCGCGCAGTGGCCGTGCAATGAACCTGACCGTTTACAGTTGCGGGGGCAGCTGTGGCTTGAACCACATTCCCTTCTTAGCGCCGAGCCGGATGACAACAAGATCGGCGAACCTCAAGTGCGCAAGGCTACGCAGTGGCTTGGCGAAGGTCAACGAGCAAACCGTGGGCAAGACCAAGGCCGGTCTGATATGCGGCGCTAGTGCAATCCGGCTTGCCGAGGGTGGCATCCTGAAAGTTGCTGCTGTCGGCACGCCAGACTGCTACCGCGATAGCGCCCCGGCATCCGGCGGCCGGACCGATCTGCCTTCGATTGACTGCCGCCCTGCTCCGTGGTCTCCTACACGCCTTGTTACGGGTGCCCTTCACAGGGTGAAACGGGAAACCGGTGCGTTCAGACTCCAATGTCTGTGCAAGTCCGGCGCTGCCCCCGCAACGGTAAGCGAGCGAAGAGTCAGATCCACTGTGTCGTTCAGCGATATGGGAAGGTGATTCTTGCCGGCATGTTCCATGCCCCTCGCAAGCCCGGAGACCGGCCCGGCAAACCCATATAACGAACCCGCGGTGGGCGGGCGCTGTTGAGTTGGCCACTGACATTCGTCAGGGGCTTGCTTGCGCCTTCCCCTTCGCCGACAGCCCAGAGGGAAGCGCCATGTCGATCAGTACCACCAGCCAGACCATCAGCAACGTCAACACCTTGAGCCAGCGCCTCACCGCCGCCATCAGCGCGATGATCCTTGGCGCCTGCCTGGTCTACTTCGCCGGTTTCTCGCACATCGACGCCGTGCACAACGCGGCGCACGATACCCGTCACAGCGCTGCCTTCCCTTGTCACTGAGGCTTGCCATCATGTTCAAGCGAATCGCTCAAACGGCCGGTTTTACCGGACTGCTCGCCGCCCTGCTGCTCACGCTGTTGCAGAGTTTCTGGGTAGCGCCATTGATCCTCCAGGCCGAAACCTACGAGAAAGCGCCTGCCGCGCAAACCCATGAGCATGCTGAAGGCGCCATGGCCGGTCACGTCCATGACGAAGAGGCCTGGGAGCCGGAAGATGGCTGGCAACGCGTACTGTCCACCACCGGCGGCAATCTGGTGGTCGCGGTGGGTTTCGCCCTGATGCTGGCGGCGCTGTACACCCTGCGCGCTCCAGGCAGCACCCGCCAGGGCGCACTCTGGGGGCTGGCCGGTTACGCAGTGTTCGTACTCGCACCCACCTTGGGCCTGCCACCGGAATTACCAGGCACCGCAGCCGCCGATCTGACTCAACGGCAGATCTGGTGGGTCGGAACCGCCGCCTCTACCGCTGTTGGGCTGGCGTTGATCGCATTCGCTCACAACGGGCTGCTGAAACTGCTAGGCGCAGCGATTCTCGTGGTGCCGCACGTGCTGGGCGCGCCTCAGCCGGACGTCCATTCGGCATTGGCGCCTGAAGCATTGGAAGCGCAGTTCAAGATAGCTTCGTTGTTGACCAACGCGGCGTTCTGGGTGGCGATGGGCCTGCTCAGCGCCTGGCTGTTCCGCCGTTACGAGCCACGCTCGACGCAAGCTGGCCTGAACCCCGCGCTATGAACGAAGCGGCGCCCCCGTGCCTGGTGATCGGCCTCGGTTGCCAGCGTGGCTGCCCGGTCTCGGTGCTTGAGGGCCTGATCGAAGTCAGCCTGCTTGAGCATCGATTGACGCTGGCCGACATCTGCGCGCTTGCCTCGATCGACCTGAAGTCCTCAGAAAGCGGGTTGCTGGATCTCGCCGAACGCTTGGCGCTGCCACTGGCGTTCTTCAGCGCTGAAGAGCTGGCTGCATTCGAGGTGCAATTGAGCCATCGCTCGCAGATCGCCTTCGAAAGCACCGGGTGTCACGGTGTCGCCGAGAGCGCGGCGCTGGCCATGGCTTCGCGACTGAGTGGATCGCCGGCACGCCTTGTCATCGAACGACGAAACAGCTCGCGGGCCACGTTTGCCTTAGCGGCAGCGGCACCTTCAGAACGCGCGCTGCACTCACAGGATATGAAGACGCCATGACGGTTTACTTCATCGGTGCAGGCCCGGGCGATCCCGAATTGATCACCGTCAAAGGCCAGCGCCTGATCCGCAGCTGTCCGGTGATCATCTACGCAGGCTCCCTGGTCCCCGAAGCGGTACTCGAAGGGCATCAGGCCGTTCAACGGGTCAACAGTGCCGAATTGCACCTGGAGCAGATCATCGCCTTGATGAAATCCGCTCATGCACAAGGCCAGGATGTCGCACGCGTGCACTCCGGCGACCCCAGCCTGTACGGTGCTATCGGCGAACAGATTCGCTGCCTGCGTGAACTCGACATCCCGTTCGAAATCATCCCCGGTGTGACCGCTACCGCTGCCTGTGCCGCGTTGCTCGGCACCGAACTGACCCTGCCGGACATCTCGCAAAGCGTCATTCTCACCCGCTACGCCGACAAAACCGCCATGCCTGTAAGGGAGCAATTGGCGGCGTTGGCCCAACACCAAGCGACCATGGCGATTCATCTGGGGGTCAACAACCTCGGCAAGATCGTCGCCGAGCTGATGCCGCATTACGGCAAGGACTGCCCCATCGCCGTCGTGCATCGCGCCAGCTGGCCGGATCAGGACTGGGTCGTCGGGACGCTGGCAGACATTGAACAAAAGGTCGCTGCCAAGGGGTTTCGGCGCACTGCGCTGATATTGGTAGGACGCGTGCTGGGTAATGACGTATTCAGTGAATCATCGCTATATCGCGCTGGGCATGCGCACCTGTTCAGGCCTTAACGCCCGATACACCAGCGGTCGCTGCCACCGCGCTTAAACCTTCCCAACCCACACCGGCATAGATACCTGCCCAGCCCTGATTTCAGAACTGCACATTCAAACGCTCCCGAAAACAAAAAGCCCCGAACGCATCGGGGCTTTTCAATCCAGGCCAGGACCGCTTAGTAGTAAGCGTTCTCTTTCTGTGTATGGTCGGTCACATCACGCACACCCGCCAATTCAGGAATACGCTCAAGCAACGTACGCTCGATGCCCTCCTTAAGCGTCACATCAGCCTGCCCGCAGCCTTGGCAACCACCGCCAAACTGCAACACTGCGATGTTCGCCTCGCCCTCCTCGACCACATCGATCAACGTCACCTGCCCGCCATGGCTGGCAAGACCGGGGTTGATCTCGGTCTGCAGGTAATAATTGATACGCTCGTTGATCGGGCTATCGGCATTGACCATCGGCACTTTCGCATTCGGCGCCTTGATCGTCAGTTGACCACCCATACGGTCGGTGGCGTAATCAACCACGGCGTCATCCAGAAACGCTTCGCTGAACGAATCGATCCATGCCGTAAAACTCTTCAGGCCGATGGCCTTGTCTTCAGGTTTCTCTTCGCCGGGCTTGCAGTAAGCAATGCAAGTCTCGGCATATTGGGTGCCAGGCTGGGTAATAAACACGCGGATGCCGATGCCAGGGGTGTTCTGCTTTTGCAGCAGATCGGCCAGGTAATCGTGGGCGGCATCGGTAATAGTAATAGCGGTCATGAAAATTCCTCGCAGACGTGGGCGCAGTTTACGCCATTACGCAGCAACTGACAAAGTCCCAGTATTCTACTCAGGTAATAGCTGCCCGATGCATCCGCTGATGCTCAAGACAGTGCCGCTTGCTCCCTGAGCGCCCTTCGGCCGTCCAGCCAGCCCTTCATCCGACGATACAGTCCTTTCTCGATCCACTCATAGCTCAACCACGCGCCCAGCGCGATGATCGGCACACACACGGCAAACGCCAGGTAAGGGTTAAGACCGTAGCGTTCGGTGGCCAGCCAGCCGCCATACAGCACAAGGACGTGGAGCAGGTACACCGAATATGAACAATCACCCATGGTTTTCAAAACGCGGCTGCCGCGCAGGTACGGTTCGAGCGAAATACACGCCACCACGATCACCGCGCTGGGTACGCCCCAATGAATGAAGCGCAGATCCGGTTGCAGGTGCTTGATCGCCAGCAGCGCCCCTCCGATTGCCAGTAACGGCAGCCACAGGCGCTCGCTGATCCAGCCACGGCGATAGATGACCCCCACGCCAATGCCAAGCAAAAACTCATAAACGATATCGTTGGCGTAAAAGCGGCTGATCAGCCCGGAACGCCCCAGCACATCGGTCACCGCGAACAGTGCGGCGGCGATAATCAGCGGGCGCAGGCGCTGCTGAAACAGGAACACCATCGAGAACAGCACGTAGAACAGCATTTCATAATTCAGCGTCCAGCCCACGTTCAGCGTCGGGTAGAGCCCATAGCCGCCAGGGTTCTCGGACGGAATGAACATCAGCGACAGTATGAAGCTCTGCCAATCGACAACCTGATGCGGCAACAACGGGTGGGCGACCAGCACCAGCAGTCCCATGACCAGCGTATAGAGCCAATAAGCCGGCACGATGCGAATAATGCGATTGAGCATGAAGTGGCGCGCGGGAATGTCCTTGCCCACCGTCGACAGGTAAATGACCAGACCGCTGATAACGAAGAAGATATCGACGCCAACGGCGCCTTTTTCAGTGAAGAACCGGCCGATCGGGCCGGTGGGATGGAAGTCGAAGAAAATCTGCATGAAGTGGTGACATACAACGGCCCACGCGGCGAGCGCCCGCAGGGCTTGAACCGAAATCAACATCTGCAACCTCTTTTCTACACGTGCATGACCCACGTTCCGACACCTCTCAAAGGCCAGATAGATGGGAAGACTCATGCACGATCCGACTAAGGTTCAGGGCAAAGGTTCGTTGGGAGCGGCCGGCTGTATAATGGCTGCAGGCCATGATTTATCAGGGTTTTTCGGTTTCGGCCCGTGTGTGCGGGCATGACCTGCAGCTGATTTTTTCAAGATTAAATTTGACCGGATGAGGGTCATAACAGCTTGGCCTGCCAGTGGCGGCGCCCATGAATCGCTGCCGCCGGCAAGCCGGCAAGCCGCAGATACATCGTCTGCAATTGCTGATACAGCCTACAAATTCTCATAACGATTCATATCCAATACCCCTGCTTCCTGCGGGTCGGTTTCCCGAATGTATTGGTCCAGATCATGGAAATAGGTCCAGAACAATGGGTTGCTACGCCGCACACCCCAACGCTTGACGATATTGTCGAACGCCACTTTGTGCTCGTGCGCCTGCTCCATCGCGTCGACGAATTCGCTCACTTCGTTGGCCGGGATGTTGAAGATGAAGTTCGGGTAGCTGCTGAGCACTCCCGGGTAGATGGTCAGGGTATCGAGGCCCGGCTCATAACGGTAAGCCTCACCCAGCAGGAACGCCACGTTACTGTGCGCGCGGTTGCGCAGCATGCTGTAGACGATGCGTTTGCCGCTGCCATCCTGAATACGCAGCATGGTCGCTTCGGGCAACAGGTCGATGACCCGCAACCCTGCCGCAGGCCGCGACACCAGCCGGCTGAGCGATTGCTCCACGTCACTGAACACAGGCCCTACGCCCTGCCGTGAGCAGTACGCCCCGCTGCAGCGATTGATCGGATCAGGCGTAGCATTGAGGGTCCCGGCGCGCTCGACCAACTTTCGCTGAAAGTCGTGCTTGGGGTCTCTTTCGTCCAGTTTGATGCCGCTGGGCGTGTCGTCGTCGATCGCCTGATAATCCAGCCACATCTTCACCTTGCCGCCGTTTTCATACCAGCTGCCAAGGATGTCGTCGCGCTTGTCCGCCGGCATCAGGCGCAGAAAATTGACCTCGGCACCGTTGCGGATCAGGTCGAAATACAGGCGGGTCTGCACTTGATGGGCGACATTGCCATAGACGTCGAAATTAACCACCAGTTGGTAATAGGTGCGCTCCAGCAGCGGGTAATCGAACAGCCAGACGGTGGTCGGCAGATCACCGATCAACCCCTTGTTGACCGTGGCACTGTCGAAGTGCCGGAAAATGGTCAACAGGGCGTTGTCGTTGCCTGCCCACAGCGTCGCCCATCCGGGCGGCGGCATGTGCGAATAGGCGTCGCGGCGCAGGTCTTCGTATTCATTGCGCTTGTCGCGGTAGCCACGCCAGACGCCAAGCACACTTCCGACATCGTCGTCTTGTCCCGGCATCGCCAGCAATGGCGTGGCCTTGCCGCGATAGACGGGATCGGTGATGTAGCGATCGTGCGACGGCTCTTGGAACAAGGCCCAGAAATGATCGCGAATCACATCAGTGGCGATTTGCCCACGACACACCGGGCCGCGAATGAAGGTGCGCACGAAATACTCGGCATTATCCAGCATGAATTGGTAGCGCGCGGCGGCTGGAATTTGCTTGAACGTGTCAAAGGGGTTAGCCCGGCGTGGCGGACCGTAACCGGGCAGTTCGGTGGCGCGCCAGTTGCCGCTGTAGAACAGTTGCTTGACCCGCGCCAGCTTCTGCGGACCCATCGGATAGGTGATGTGGGTCTTGTGCACGATAACGCCCTGCACCGGCATCAGGCGGTAATAGAAGCTGGTGCCAGGGTCGTCATCGGGACGACGCGTGGCGATCAGGTCCACTGGCTGGCCGCTCGGTGTGCGCGAACGCACCCACTGAAAGAAATGCCCCTGCTCGCCGCCGGTGAAATGAACATGCGCCAGGAACAGATGCTCATATAACCATCGGGCGACCAATGCCTCGGTCGAACCAGGGCGGTTGAACAGGCTTTCCCATTCGGCGATCTGCTCGGCCTCACCTGCGCTGGGCCGCACCGGCGTCTGCTCCACGGGAGCGCCCTGCGCCAGCCAGCGCTGCAAAGTGTCGTACTGGACCTCGGTTAACCCGGTAACCGCCAAGGGCATGCCCTGGCCAGGATGCGCGGCGGCGTAGCCTTGAAACTCCTGGGGCATCGGGCACATGTTCTCGCGATTGAGCCCCAGGGCGATGGTATCCGGCAGTTTTGCGTTGGGCACCAGCGGCGTGCGATGACCGAATTCCAGCATCTTTGACAATAAAGCGGCCTGGTTACTCTCGCCGTCGAGCACTGAATAAAAGCCCTTTCTGCGCCAGGCCTCGGGACCCTGCGCGTCGTAGAAGATACGTGTCGGTGCAATCGCCTGACTGCGATCACCTTGATACACCGGCACTTTGGAGGCGCCGCGCAACACACCCTCGCCGCTGCCCAGGTTCAACTGGCAGGCAGCATCGTTGCAGGCGTGGCAGGCAACGCACTTCTCGGTGAAGATGGGCTGGATATCACGGCTATAGGAAATAGCCGGTAACGAAGGAGGCGGTTGCGCGAACGCTGCACCGCAAAACGTAAAAGCCACGGCAATGGCGAACAAGCGATGCAACATGGAACGGGCGTCCTGAAAATAAAAAACCCGCCAATTCTACCCGTGGCGACCGGCCATCAAGATGAACAGAATTCATTCAAATCCCGCCACGGTTTAAAAGCGCACAGGTTTGCTATTATTCCGCTCCTTTAAGCGTCACCCTTTTTTCAGTTTTTCTTCGTCCGGGTAAGCCAATGTCAGATCGCAACGCGCGTCTCCAAGCACTTCATCAAGCTCTTAAGAAACGCATTCTGATTCTCGATGGCGGCATGGGCACCATGATCCAGAGCTATCGCCTGGAAGAAGGAGACTACCGTGGCAAACGCTTCGCCGACTGGCCAAGCGACGTCAAGGGCAACAATGACCTTTTGGTGCTGACACGGCCGGACGTGATTGGCGCGATCGAAAAGGAATACCTGGACGCCGGCGCCGACATTCTCGAAACCAACACCTTCAACGCGACCCAGGTGTCCCAGGCCGACTACGGCATGGAAGCACTGGTCTACGAACTGAACGTTGAAGGCGCCAGGCTCGCGCGCAAGGTCGCCGACGCCAAGACCCTGGAAACCCCGGACCAGCCGCGCTTCGTCGCCGGCGTACTGGGCCCGACCAGCCGCACCTGCTCGCTGTCACCCGACGTCAACAATCCCGGCTATCGCAACGTCACCTTCGACGAATTGGTGCAGAACTACACCGAAGCCACCAAGGGCTTGATCGAAGGCGGCGCGGACCTGATCCTCATCGAAACCATCTTCGACACGCTCAATGCCAAGGCCGCAATCTTTGCCGTACAGGGCGTGTTCGACGAACTGGGCTTCGAATTGCCGATCATGATTTCCGGCACCATCACCGACGCCTCCGGCCGCACCCTGTCCGGTCAGACCACCGAGGCGTTCTGGAACTCGGTGCGCCACGCCAAGCCGATCTCGGTGGGTCTGAACTGCGCCTTGGGCGCCAGCGACCTGCGGCCGTATCTGGAAGAACTGTCGAACAAGGCCGACACCCAGGTATCGGCACACCCCAACGCCGGCCTGCCCAACGAGTTCGGCGAGTACGACGAATCCCCTGCCGAGATGGCCAAGGTTGTCGAAGAGTTCGCCCAGAGCGGCTTTTTGAACATCGTCGGCGGCTGCTGCGGCACGACCCCTGCGCACATCAAGGCGATCGCCAATGCCGTCGGCAAATACCCGCCGCGGCCGATTCCGGATATCCCGAAAGCCTGCCGTCTTTCGGGTCTTGAGCCCTTCACCATCGATCGCCAGTCGTTGTTCGTCAACGTCGGTGAGCGTACCAACATCACCGGCTCCGCCCGATTCGCCCGCCTGATCCGCGAAGACAACTACACCGAAGCCCTGGAGGTCGCCCTGCAACAGGTCGAAGCCGGCGCCCAGGTGATCGACATCAACATGGACGAGGGCATGCTGGACTCGAAGAAGGCCATGGTCACCTTCCTCAACCTGATCGCCGGCGAGCCGGACATCTCCCGCGTGCCGATCATGATCGACTCCTCCAAATGGGAAGTGATCGAAGCGGGCCTCAAGTGCATTCAGGGCAAGGGCATCGTCAACTCGATCAGCATGAAAGAAGGCGTCGAGCAATTCGTCCATCACGCAAAACTGTGCAAGCGCTATGGCGCTGCCGTGGTGGTCATGGCCTTCGATGAAGCCGGTCAGGCCGACACCGAGGCGCGCAAGAAGGAAATCTGCAAGCGTTCCTACGACATTCTGGTCAACGAAGTCGGCTTCCCACCCGAAGACATCATCTTCGACCCGAACATTTTCGCTGTCGCCACCGGAATCGAAGAACACAATAATTACGCGGTCGACTTCATCAATGCCTGCGCCTACATCCGCGATGAGCTGCCCTTCGCCCTGACCTCGGGCGGCGTGTCCAACGTGTCGTTCTCCTTCCGTGGCAATAACCCGGTGCGCGAGGCGATCCACTCGGTGTTCCTGCTGTACGCGATCCGCAATGGCCTGACCATGGGCATCGTCAACGCCGGCCAGCTGGAAATCTACGACGAGATTCCAGCCGAACTGCGCGATGCGGTCGAAGACGTAGTGCTCAACCGCAATGCCAACGGTACCGATGCGTTGCTGGCGATTGCCGACAAGTTCAAGGGCGACGGTTCGGTCAAGGAAGCCGAAACCGAGGAGTGGCGTGGCTGGGAGGTCAACGAGCGCCTCAAGCACGCGCTGGTCAAGGGCATCACCACCCACATCGTCGAGGACACCGAGTTGTCCCGGCAGTCTTTCACCCGACCGATCGAAGTCATCGAAGGCCCGTTGATGGCGGGGATGAACGTGGTTGGCGATTTGTTTGGCTCGGGCAAGATGTTTCTGCCGCAGGTGGTGAAGTCCGCCCGCGTGATGAAGCAGGCGGTGGCGCACCTGATCCCCTTCATCGAGGCCGAAAAAGGCGACAAGCCAGAAGCCAAGGGCAAGATTCTCATGGCTACGGTCAAGGGCGACGTGCACGACATCGGCAAGAACATCGTTGGCGTGGTGCTGGGCTGCAACGGCTACGACATCGTCGACCTGGGGGTCATGGTGCCAGCCGAGAAAATCCTGCAAGTGGCCAAAGAGCAGAAGTGCGACATCATCGGGCTGTCCGGCCTGATCACGCCGTCGCTGGACGAGATGGTGCATGTTGCACGCGAAATGCAGCGGCAGAATTTCAGCCTGCCGCTGATGATCGGTGGCGCGACCACCTCCAAGGCCCACACCGCGGTGAAGATCGAACCCAAGTACAGCAACGACGCGGTGATCTACGTCACTGACGCCTCGCGCGCGGTGGGGGTTGCCACACAACTGCTGTCCAAGGAGCTGAAGGCTGGCTTCATTGAGAAGACCCGCGCCGAGTACGTTGAAGTGCGCGAGCGCACTTCGGCGCGCAGCGCTCGCACCGAACGCCTGAGCTACAGCGCTGCGATCGCCAAGAAACCGCAGTTCGACTGGGCCGCCTATGCACCGGCAAAGCCGACCTTTACCGGGGTCAAGGTGCTGGAGGATATCGACCTGGACGTGCTGGTGGATTACATCGACTGGACGCCGTTCTTCATCTCCTGGGACCTGGCCGGCAAGTACCCGCGCATTCTCACCGATGAAGTGGTGGGTGAAGCGGCCACCTCGCTGTTCAACGACGCCCAGGAACTCTTGCGCAAGTTGATCGACGAGAAGCTGATCCGCAGCCGTGCGGTGTTTGGCTTCTGGCCGGCCAATCAAGTTGACCACGATGACATCCAGCTGTTTGACGACAACGGTCAGCCCTTGGCCAGGCTGCATCACCTGCGCCAACAGATCATCAAGACCGACGGCAAGCCGAACTTTTCGCTGGCCGACTTCGTCGCGCCAAAAGACAGTGGTGTCACGGACTATGTGGGCGGTTTCATCACCACGGCGGGCATAGGCGCCGAAGAAGTCTCCAAGGCTTATCAGGACAAGGGCGATGACTACAACGCGATCATGGTCAAGGCACTGGCCGACCGCTTGGCCGAAGCCTGCGCCGAATGGCTGCATCAGCAAGTGCGCAAGCACTACTGGGGCTACGCCACCGACGAGCAGCTGGACAACGACGACTTGATCAAAGAGAAATACGTCGGCATTCGCCCTGCTCCCGGTTACCCGGCCTGCCCGGACCACACCGAAAAAGGCGTGCTGTTCGACCTGCTCGACCCTGCGCAGGGCGAAGGAAAGCCAGGCGTCAGCGGCGTGTTTCTCACCGAGCATTATGCGATGTTCCCGGCGGCCGCAGTCAGCGGCTGGTACTTCGCCCATCCGCAAGCGCAGTATTTTGCCGTGGGCAAAGTCGATAAGGATCAGGTGGAAAGCTATAACGCTCGCAAAGGCCAGGAAATGCGTGTAACCGAGCGCTGGCTGGCGCCAAACCTGGGCTATGACGAGTAACCGACAGCCAGCTGGCAGTCCGAACTCCGGGCGGGCGGCCTGCGGGAGAAAGACTGTATCAGCCAGCTCCGGGCATCCTGGCTGACGCAATTGCCGACCGCCGGCATTGCCCGACGCTGCTGAGCATCATGGCCAGGGTTAGACCCAAAGGGTGAATACGCTCATTGATGGAGCATCCAGAACAGTGCCGCGCCTGCGACCAGGATAACGATAAAGCCAATGGCCCAGGCGTCCACGTGGCTGGCGGGTTTGGCAGATTTAGGGTAGTGATTACGCATTGCATCGCCTCTTGTCGGTCTTATGGGTGATGGCACATGACATCGACCGAAGACGGTTAATCCCGGTCATCTGCTGAGTAAAGTCGAGCATTGTCCTTATCACAACTGTGGTTATGAATAGGCGATGAATTGCTTAGCACCTTTGGTTCTTTGCTTATATTCAAACATCACTTTTGCGCATATCGCCAAACTGGTAACCTCCCCCGGCTCCGTTTAGGGGCTGTGCGACCGTGCGCGCAGATTTGTTTAGCGGCCTGAAATCATCGCGACAACGCATCGCCTGTTTTTGGCCGTCCAAGCAGCAGTGAATCGCCTGAGAACAGGACCACCATGTACGTATACGACGAGTACGATCAGCGGATCGTCGAGGACCGCGTCAAGCAGTTCCGCGACCAGACCCGCCGCTATCTGGCCGGCGAGCTCAGCGAAGAAGAGTTCCGCCCGCTTCGCCTGCAAAACGGCCTCTATATCCAGCGCTTTGCGCCGATGCTGCGCGTGGCCGTGCCCTACGGCCAGCTGACCTCCCGCCAGACCCGCAAGCTGGCGAAGATTGCCCGCGACTACGACAAGGGTTACGCGCACATCAGTACTCGGCAGAATGTGCAGTTCAACTGGCCGGCGCTGGAAGACATCCCCGATATCCTGGCTGAACTGGCTACCGTGCAGATGCATGCGATCCAGACCAGCGGTAACTGCCTGCGCAACGTCACCACGGACCAGTTCGCCGGCGTCGCGGCCGACGAGCTGGTTGACCCGCGCCCATGGTGTGAAATCGTGCGTCAGTGGACCACGTTCCACCCCGAATTCGCTTACCTGCCACGCAAGTTCAAGATCGCGATCAACGGCTCTACCTCCGACCGCGCCGCCATCGAAGTCCATGACATCGGCCTTGAGCCGGTAAAGAACGCCGCCGGCGAACTGGGTTTCCGCGTTCTGGTGGGCGGTGGCCTGGGTCGTACTCCAGTTGTCGGCGCATTCATCAATGAATTCCTGCCGTGGCAGGACCTGTTGAGCTATCTGGATGCCATCCTGCGCGTGTACAACCGCTATGGCCGTCGCGACAACAAGTACAAGGCGCGGATCAAGATTTTGGTCAAGGCGCTCACCCCCGAAGTGTTCGCCGAAAAGGTCGAGGCGGAAATGGCCCACTTGCGTGGCGGCCAGACCACCCTCACCGACGCCGAAGTGCACCGCGTCGCCAAACACTTCGTAGACCCTGAGTACAAGGCTCTGGCTGATTACGGCGCAGAACTGGCGCAGCTGGACCGGGAACACCCCGGTTTCGCCCGCTGGCGCGCGCGCAACGTGCTGGCTCACAAAAAGCCCGGTTATGCCGCGGTGACCCTGTCGCTCAAGCCGACCGGCGTGGCGCCGGGTGACGTTACCGACAAGCAGCTGGACGGCATGGCCGACCTTGCCGAGCGCTACAGCTTCGGCCAGCTGCGCACCTCCCATGAGCAGAACATAATCCTGGCGGATGTCGAACAGACCCTGCTGTTCACCCTGTGGGGCGAGCTGCGCGAGCAAGGCTTTGCAACGCCGAACATTGGCTTGCTGACCGATATCATCTGCTGCCCGGGTGGCGATTTCTGCTCCCTGGCAAACGCCAAGTCGATTCCGATCGCCGAATCCATCCAACGCCGTTTCGACGACCTGGACTACCTGTTCGACATCGGCGAACTGGACCTGAACATCTCCGGCTGCATGAACGCCTGCGGGCACCACCATGTCGGCCATATCGGTATTCTGGGCGTGGACAAAAAAGGCGAGGAGTTCTATCAGGTTTCGCTGGGCGGCAGCGCCAGCCGGGACGCCAGCCTGGGCAAGATTCTCGGCCCGTCGTTCGCCCAGGACGCCATGCCGGATGTGATCGAGAAACTGATCAACGTCTACGTCGAAAAACGCAACGAAGACGAGCGCTTCATCGACACGTTCCAGCGTATCGGCATCGACCCTTTCAAGGAGCGCGTCTATGCAGCGAATCATTAAGAACAACCAGGTCATCGACGAGACCTGGCACCTGCTGCCCAAGGACACCACGCTCGACGGCCTGTCCAACTGCGATGATTTGATCGTGCCGCTCGCTCTGTGGCGTGAGCACGCTCATGCCCTCAAGGCCCGTGATGGCGGCCTGGGCGTGTGGCTGGACAGCGATGAAGAAGCCGAGGAAATCGGTGATGACGCCAACCAGTTTCAGGTCATTGCCCTGAACTTCCCGGCGTTTACCGATGGCCGCAGCTACTCGAATGCGCGCCTGCTGCGTGACCGCTATGGCTTCAAGGGCGAGCTACGGGCCATTGGCGACGTGCTGCGCGACCAGTTGTTCTACCTGCACCGTTGCGGGTTCGACGCCTTTGCAATCCGCCCGGATAAAGACCCGTACGAAGCGCTGGAAAGCCTCAAGGACTTCTCGGTGACCTATCAGGCTGCTACCGACGAGCCACTGCCGCTGTTCCGTCGTCGTTGATTCGACGCTGAACCAAGCGCAATAAAAAGCCCCGGCGTCGTGAGAAACCGGGGTTTTTTATCGCACCCTACTGCCTCAGATGCCCCTTGATCGTTCTTTGATCGTTCCCACGCTCCGCGTGGTAACGCAGCCCGCGACGCTCCGCGTCCAGTGGAAATCGACGCGGAGCGTCGCGGGTTGCATTCCCACGCAGAGCGCCACTAGTGTCCGGTAAAAACC
>NZ_DIHC01000059.1 GCF_002419965.1 Pseudomonas sp. UBA5706 | reverse complement strand
GGTTTTACTACCGCTGCGCGGTAGATCGCGGGCAAGCCACGCTCCTACGGTCTGCGGCCAGAAGCAGAGGCCGCGATCTTCATACCCTTATACCTCCATACCTTTATCCTGATCGTTCCACGCTCTGCATGGTAACGACGACCAGGACGCTCTGAGCCCAACCTGTGGTGGACGCGGAGCGTCAGGGGATGCGTTCCCAGAGCTACCAGCGACGCCCCGAATAACAGATATACACACCGCACCAACATCCAACGCTCACCGATACCCCCTGAAACCGCCACAGACAATTAATTGAACAACCCGCGGAACCGATCTTGCCCTCGATGCCACCCATCAGCACCAAGCACTTTCGCTGGTGATTACCCAGGAGTACACAACATGCCCGGTATCAACCCAATCTCCATGGCAGGTAATTTGGCTAACAGCATGATCAGCGGCGGTGGCCAGGCCGTTCAGCAGGGCGCCAGCGCCCTCACCAACGTCAAGCAACAAGGCCAGATCGCCGACAGCTCCGCCCCATCGCTGGCCGAGAACGCCCAAAGCGCAGCTACCGCCAAGTCCGATGCCAGCTCTGCACGCCTGATCGCGATGCAGACCGACGCTGACATCCGCAAACAAACCAACGACGTGCTCAGCGCCATCCGTTCCGGCAAGGAAGACAGCTCGAACAAGGCAATCAGTGCCGAGGCGCAAAACGCCAAAGGTATCAGCTACTGATCACTCAGAGCGCCCCCTGAGCAAGGGGGCAACCCCCAAACGTTGGAGGTTCCATGCTAAGTCTCAATGCCAGTGTCAACCCCCTGCAGAACACCCACATCGGCACAGTGGTATCCGGTGGTTCGGTCGGCGGCCAGCAGGGTACGCAGCAATCGCTTAAGGATGTCATCGACAAGCTCGCCCAGGCGCTCACCAAAGACGGCCACCTGGACCAGGACTCGCCTTTGGGCAAGATGGTCGGTGAGCAAATGAAGAAAATGAACCCCCTGGCCGCTGCACTGGGTGGTGACTCGGCGGACGGGATCAAGGCTGCCTTGGGCGAGGTCATCAAAGACAAACTCGGTGACAACTTTGGCGCCGCGGCAGATTTCGGCCTGGGTGGCGGCACGAGCGGCGGGGCGGGCAAGTCTGATCTGATGTCACAAGTGCTCAATGGGCTGGGTAAAGCTTCGTTGGATGACCTTCTGAGCAAGCAGGGTGATGGAACGAAGTTTTCTTCCAGCGACATGCCGCTGCTGGACAAGGTCGCGCAGTTCATGGACCAGAACCCGAGCAAGTTTCCGGCACCGGACTCAGGCTCCTGGAAGAACGAACTCAAGGAAGACAACTACCTCGACAAGAGCGAAACCAGTGCCTTTCGTGCGGCATTGGACATGCTCGGCGGTCAGCTTGACCAGCAACAAAGCGGCGTGAGCGACGCAGGCACTGCCGGCGGTACGCTGGGCGGCGATGCCGTAGGCGGCAACGAGCTGAGTGACGATGCATTAAGCACCGACCCTTCCGGCGGCCAAAGCGCGCTGAGCGGCAACCCTGCTCAAGACCTTGGGCAATTGCTCAGCGGCCTGCTGCAACAGGGCCTGAACGCAAGCGTTGGCAACGGTGGAGGCAATAGCGTGGGCGGCGGTCTGGGTACGCCGATCAATGACCCTTCGCAACAGTCGACGTCGGGCAATAGCGTCACCCAGGACTTGGGGCAGTTACTCAGCGGCCTGATCGAGAAGGGTCTGCAGGCCAGCCAGAACGGCGGTGCTGCAGGGGGCGGTGCTGCTGGTGGCGGTGGTGTCGGTGCTGCCGGTGCTGCCGGTGGTCAGCACAATCCGTTGTTCGCCCAGCACGATCTGCAGAACAGCTTGAGCCAAGCCGCCAACGCCATCGTTCAGGCATTGACCGGATCGAGCACTACCAGTCTGTCCTGATCCAGTCCTTCGTATCGACCCGTCTGCCGGAGAACACCCGTGACCGTTTCCACTATCAATCAACTCAAATCGTCATCCCCCGATCTTGAGCAGCATCTTGATCAGGGACTGGTCAGCGGGCCTTCGCAGGCGGACGTCGATCTGTTCAACGCCGCCCTGCGTCCGGACATGGCCGTGCAGCAGAGCCATCTTTCCGATCAGATTGCCAGTGCCTTGTCCGAGCGACTGGGCACGATGGACAAGTTCTCCCAACAGGCGGCGCGCAAGATGAAAAAAGCTTCCAGCACCGACGATCCGCTGGAGATTGCGCAAATGAGCCGTTCCTTGTCCCAGTATTCGCTGCAAATGGCGTTGACGACCAAGGTCGTTAACAAGAGCGCTCAGGCGTTCGACAAGCTGACCAACCTGCAATAGAGGTTCGCCGTGAACTACCTGACTGCCGGTCTGCTGTGCCTGATGCTGCTGCTCGGCGGATGCAGCGACGACACCGACCTGTTCAGCGGTCTGTCCGAGCAGGATTCCAATGATGTGGTTGCCAGCCTTGCCGATCAGCACATCGACGCGCGCAAGCGTATGGAGAAGACCGGGGTGGTGGTGACCGTCGCCACGGCGGACATCAACCGTGCCGTGCGCATCCTGGATGCCGCCGGATTGCCCCGGCATTCGCGTACCAGTCTGGGTGAAATCTTTAAGAAAGAGGGGGTGATTTCGACCCCGCTGGAAGAGCGCGCCCGCTACATCTATGCGCTGTCCCAGGAGCTGGAGGCCACGCTATCTCAGATCGACGGCGTAATCGTGGCCCGAGTGCATGTGGTGCTGCCCGAACGGGTAGCGCCGGGTGAGCCGGTGCAGCCTGCTTCGGCGGCGGTGTTCATCAAGCACACCTCGGCGCTGGATCCGGACAGCGTGCGCGGGCGGATTCAGCAGATGGTCGCCAGCAGCATTCCGGGGATGTCCGGCGAGCCGCTGGATTCGAAGAAATTCGCCATCGTTTTCGTACCCGCAGCGGAGTTTCAGGACACCGAGCGGCTGGTCAATTTCGGCCCGTTCCTGATCGACAGTGCCAATCTGGGATTCTGGAAAACCCTGCTATGGGTCGCACCGTTTGCCGGCGTGCTGTTGATTGCGTTGCTGGTGCTGATGCTGCGCGGAGACTGGCGCGGCGCAGTGCTGCAACGCTTCGGCCTGCGTCGCGGCGAGCGTACGAGCATGCCGGTGCGGGTCTGATGCACGATCGCGACGCACGCTGGATCCAGTGGTGGTGCGCGCCCTGGCAATCGGCGCACCCAAGCTGGATGGCGCTGTTCGCCGAGCGCAGTGGCTTGCCGGTGGTGGACGCGCAACAACTGTTGCGCGGGCGGCACGATGCCTTCCTGCAGAGCGTCGGTATTACCCCGAGCCAGCCTCCTGAGCCGCCTGCGTCCTGGGTGCAATGGTTAATGCTCAACGCCGATCAGCAGCGGGAAGCGCTAACGCTGGCCGGCAGCATTTGCCTGGGACCTGCTGCAAACCGGCCCGTGTTGATCGCTGACGATCAATCGCGAGCAGATCGGTGGCCTGAGGAACACGCGTTGCGCCATGAAGCCTGGTGCCGTTCCGTGGCCAAGGCGTTGCGTCCCGGTGTCTGGCTCGCTCCCTCGATTAACGACCCGCGCCTGCTGCTGGCTGCGTGGGCAGGAGAGGCATGCTGGTCACGACTGCGCCTGAGCTGGGCGCCTGATGAGATTCAGCAAAACGCTATTGAGCCCCCCGTTGCCGAGCTGCCGCCGAATAAGCTGCAAACCCTCTGGCAGTCCGTGCTGTGGCGCGTTACCAGCGCCTGACTCGCTAATCCCGTACCGACCTTCTATCAAGGAGCCCGACATGCTCGCCAAACGCAGCCTCTCCCTGGGGTCCACCACGGTGCTGGCCGAGACGCTTCTGCGCCGCCAGGACATCGCCGACCTGCAGCTGGCGTCCGAGGTGCTTCGCGATGCGCACCTTGCGGCCGGGCAGATCCTTGCAGAGGCCCGCGAGCAGGGGCAGCGCGAGCGGGATCAGGCCCACGTGCAATTCTGGGAAAACGCCAATGCCTTTCTGCAGGACCTGGCGCAGCAACGCCAGGCCTTGCAGCGCGAATCCATGCTCGCGGTGGAAGCGTTGCTCAACGCTGCCCTGGCAAGCTTGCTCGACGACACGACGCTGGCCGAACGCACCCGGGCTCTGGTCCGTCATCTTGCTGCCAGCCAGCGGCTTGAGGCGGTTGCAACGCTCAGCGCTCATCCGGACGTGCTCGATGATCTGCGCCAGTGGCTTGATCAAAGCCGTTTCGCCGAACACTGGCAGCTCAAGGGCGACCCATTGATGGCGCATCATACCCTGCGCCTGAGCGACGCCAATGGCGCGTTCGATATCGACTGGGCCAACCTGCGCAACGGCCTGTTGGGCGAGCCTGCGCGGTGATGCACACTGCCTGAAAGTGCCTTGAACAGGGTCTTGCGAGCGTTTTTTTGTCACAGCGCAGGGAACCGTTGCGCAGGCTGCTTCCACTCAGGGGATGAACCCTCATGTTGGAGTCGCCATCGATGATCAGTTTCAAATCCCTGCAGAACCATCTCGATCACACCTACAGCCGAGCCCAGAACGACATGGACGACGCCGCCGAAACCGCCTCGGAAAGCGGCACCATGGAAGACCTTCAGGCATTCAACGATGCCTCGCAGCAGACCAACATCGCCAACATGATCCTCAACGAAGGATTGCGCGCCAAACACGGCATTACCAAAGCGATCATCGATGGAATTCAGTGAATTCAACGCGATCCTCGCGCAGTGGTGTGAGCAGCGTCCGCTCACGCCGCTCGATTGCTGGATCGACGATGCCAACGCGCAACTGACGGTGCTCGCAAACGGCGTACGCATCAGCCTTGATGTGCTTGACCCCTATGACGGCAGCGATCCGCAGCGCCTCGAGGCGTTGCTCGGGCAGGGCGGCGCGAGCGTAGCGTGTGCCTGCTCCGGCGCCCTGGCGATCGATCCGGGCAGTCGCTGCGTGGTGCTGATCAGTTGGCTGGCGAACCCGTGCAGCCAGCTTGACCTGCTCGATCGGCTGGAGCAATTGGCCAATCAACGCGCCGCGATGCTCAGCCTGATGCAAACCTCCATGCGCCACGCCGCGGCTTCCTCGTCGCCCCGCGCAACCCTCAAAACCTGGCAACCGGGAGTGTGAAATGCGCAAGGCCTTTATGTGGTTGCCTCTGCTGATGATCGGAGTCGCCACGCCCACGCTGGCGGCGGTGCCCGATGCCTGGAAACACACGGCTTATGCCTATGATGCGCGGCAGACCGATCTTGCCACTGCGCTTCAGGATTTCGCCAAGGAATTCGGCATCGGCCTGGACATGGCGCCGATTCAGGGCACGCTCGACGGCCGTATTCGGGCGCAGAACCCGCAGGAATTCCTCGACCGGCTGGGGCAGGAGCACCACTTTCAGTGGTTCGTCTACAACGAAACCCTGTACATCAGCCCCACCAGCGAACAGACCTCGGCGCGCATCGAAGTGTCCCCGGAAGCGGTGGATGACCTGCAGCAGGCGCTGTCGGACGTCGGCCTGCTGGACAAGCGCTTCGGCTGGGGCGCGCTGCCCGATGAGGGCGTGGTACTGGTCCGAGGCCCTGCCAAGTATGTCGACTTCGTTCGCAGCTACAGCAAAAAGGTCGAAGCGCCTGAGAAGGCCGAGAAGCAGGACGTCGTGGTCTTGCCGCTCAAATACGCTAACGCCGCCGACCGCACCATCCGCTACCGCGATCAGCAACTGACCGTGGCCGGCGTGGCGAGCATTTTGCAGGAACTGCTGGAAAGCCGCTCCCGTGGCGAGTCGATCAACGGCGTGAATCTGGTGCAGGGGCAGGGCAGTACTGCCAACGGCATGTCTGGCAATAATTCCTCTGCGCTGAACTACGGTGGTCTCGAAGGCGGCGGCTTCGACACCGGCGCGCTGGAACAGGGCCTGGATCGAGTGCTGGGTAGCGGCGCAAAGCGCGGGGCAGGCGCTCGTGACAGCACCGGCGGGCGCTCGAAAATCCGGGTCAGTGCTGACGTGCGTAACAACGCCGTGTTGATTTATGACCTGCCCAAGCGCAGGGCCATGTACGAGAAGCTGGTCAAGGAACTGGATACGCCGCGCAACCTGATCGAAATCGATGCCGTGATTCTGGATATCGACCGCAACGAGCTGGCGCAATTGTCCAGCCGCTGGAATTTCAACGCGGGCAGCGTCAGTGGCGGCGCCAACCTGTTTCAGCAAGGCACCAGCTCGACGCTGTTTATTCAGGACGCGGGAAAGTTTTCCGCCGACCTGCATGCGCTGGAAGGCAACGGTGCAGCGTCGGTAATCGGCAACCCGTCGATCCTGACCCTGGAAAACCAGCCTGCGGTGATCGATTTCAGCCGTACCGAATTTCTCACGGCAACGTCCGAGCGTGTGGCGGACATTCAACCCATCACGGCGGGTACCAGCCTTCAGGTGATCCCGCGCTCGCTGGATAAGGGCGGCAAGTCCCAGGTGCAACTGATCGTCGACATCGAAGACGGCCAGATCGACACTTCGAACATCAACGAAAACCAGCCAGCGGTGCGCAAGGGCAACGTCAGCACCCAGGCGGTGATCGCCGAACATGGCTCGCTGGTGATCGGCGGTTTCCACGGGCTGGAAACCACCGACAAGGTCAACAAGATCCCGCTGCTGGGAGACATTCCGGTGATCGGCAAGCTGCTGTTCCAGAATCGCAGTCGCGAGTTGAACCAGCGTGAGCGGCTGTTCATCCTCACCCCGAGGCTGATCGGTGATCAGGTCAACCCGTCGCGCTACGTGGAGATCAGCAACCCTCACGACGTGGACGACCAGATGAAGCGCATCGGCCAGCGCCGCGATGGCGGTGAGGAGCCGACCCGTGGCGATGTGCAAAGCGCCTTCACCCAACTGCTCGACGGCGTGGCACCGGTGGGGTTCAACAGTGGCGAGACCTTGCCGTTCGAGGCTGACAGCCTGTGCGATCCGGGCGAAGGGCTGGTGCTGGACCGGCAGCGCTCGCAATGGTTTTCGAAGAAGGATTGGGGCATCGCGGTCGTAGTGGCGCGCAATACCACGGGCAAGCCGGTGCGAATCGACGAGAGCCGTTGTGGCGGACGCTGGGTGATGGGTGTCAGCGCCTGGCCCCATGCGTGGCTGCAACCGGGCGCTGAGAGCGAGATCTACATCGCCGTGCGCCAACCGCAGGTTTCGACCAAAGCCAAACAGAACCGACCTTCGCTGCTCAAGGGGGCAACACGATGAACGCACGCGTGTACGTCATTTTGCTTGTACTGTTCGCCACGCTGGGCGGCTGCGCGAGCCGCTCAGGTTGCGCGGGGTACGCTTACAAACGCCCGGATTCCAATGATCGCGAGCTGGTGATCTGGTGGCCGCAAGACATGCGCCAGGGGCTCGACGAGCGTGATCATGAGCTGGATTTTACCGTTGTGCCACTTAAGGATTGAGCATGATTCGGGTATCGGAAAAAGCAGCGTTCTATGCGCATGTCGCGGCCGAACGCGCGGCCATCTGGCCGGTGGCGACGGGGGTGGCCTTCGTCAGCCGACGCGAACACCGCGACTGGGGCATTGCCCTGCACATCGAAGGCCGCGCGCTGCGGCCCGAGCAATTGCGTGACGCGCTGGAGCGTCGGTTTTCCCAGGTGGAAATGTTCAACGACTATTTCCTCTTTCTGGATGTGCAGCGCGACTTCGTGGTCTGGCATGCGGTGCCGGGCGCTGCTGAATCCGCGACCAGCCTGGACAGCATCCGCCAGCACGAGCTGATGCTGGCGGGGCTGGATCATTTGAGTGACGTGGGGCAATGAGCGCGGTCACCTGACGTGCGGCTGGCCTGTGAGCCTCGCGCGGGGTGAACAGGCGTACGCCCCGCGAGGCCGGAATCAAGTCTTGAATCGGCGTACCAGCCCGTCCAGTTCGTTGGAAAGGGTCGCCAGGTTCTGTGCGTCCCCGCGTGCCGAATCCGCCAGATCCGCCACCCGCTGCGCGTCGCCGTGTATCTGGTTGATGTGACGATTGATGTCTTCGGCGACCTGATGTTGCTCTTCGGCGGCCGTGGCGATCTGGGTGTTCATGTCGCGGATCACGTCGACCGACTCGCGTATCTGCCCGAAGCTGCTGCGTGCTTGCCCGATCTTGGCAACCGATTGCTGCGACACGTCCAGGCTTGCGTGCATCTGCTGCGCGACCGAGGCGGTGCGGCGTGCCAGATTGCCCAGCAGCGCGTCGATTTCCGCAGTCGAGTCCGAGGTGCGCTTGGCCAGCGCCCGCACTTCGTCGGCCACCACTGCAAAGCCACGACCCTGTTCACCGGCGCGAGCGGCTTCGATGGCTGCGTTGAGCGCCAGCAGGTTGGTCTGCTCGGCGATCGAGCGAATGGTGTTAAGAATCGACTGTATGCCGTTGCTGTCTTTTTCCAGCTGCGTCATGTCATTGGCCGAACGGGAGAGTTCGGCGCTCAACTGGTCGACGCTGTTGACCGCATCGTCAATTTGACGCTGACCTTCACGGGCCTGGCGCTGACCGCTGTCCGCCGATTCTGCGGCTTGACTGCAGGAGCGTGCGACTTCATTGGCAGTGGCGACCATTTCATGGAATGCCGTGGAGACCATGTCCACCGCCTCACGCTGACGTCCTGCCGCTTCAGCCATATCGCTGGAGACGCGGGTTGAGTTGGCGGAGCTGTCGAGAATCCGGGTGGCGGACTGGCTGATGTGCTGAATCAGCCCGCGAATGGCCGTCAGGAACTGATTGAACCAGTTCGCCAGTTGCGCGGTTTCATCCTTGCCACGTATGGACAGGCTTTTGGTCAGGTCGCCTTCACCCTGGGCGATGCCCTCCAGGCCGCTGGCGACGCTGCGAATCGGACGCACGATCAGCGTGGCAAAGCTGGCGCCGAGGATGGCGAAGACCACCGCCAATACGGCTGCGATGATCCCGATCAGCCAGGTCAGTCGTGTCGCCGAGCTCATGACTTCATCCTGCTTGATCAAGCCGATGAAGCTCCAGCCCAGTTGATCGGAAGGGAACACGTTGGCCATGAAATGCTCGCCATTGATATTGACTTTGATCAGCCCGGCTCCGGCTTTTGCCAGGTCACTGAAACCATCGCCCAGCTCGGCGAGTGTCTTGAAGTTGTGCTCGGGCTGTTTGGGGTCGACCAGCACCGTGCCGTTGTTCTGGATCAACATCAGATAGCCGCTTTCACCGAGCTTGATCTGCTTGACGATCGCTGTCAGCTGCTTGAGGGAAACGTCGATATTGACCACGCCACCGGCGTTGCCCAGTGCGTTGTTGACGGCGCGCACCGTGCTGACCAGCACCGCGTCGTCACCGGCCCAGTAATAGGCTTCGGTGCGCAGGGTCTTGCCGGGGTTGGCTTGGGCGGTCTTGTACCAGGGGCGCTGGCGAGGATCGTAGCTGGCCATTTTCGGGTCGCCGGGCCAGAACGCATAACTGCCGTTCGCCAGCCCATAGGACACGTAAGAGTACGCCGGATGACTCTTGGCGATGCTGGCGAAGAAATCGAACAGTTGTTTATCGACATCGGACTGTGGAATATCCGGAGCCTGGGCCGTCATGTAGCTTTTCACGCCTTCCCCGGCACCGGTGACCAGCGGATGGGCGGCCAGGTAGTCGACGTTCTGGCTGATGCCTTCGAAGAACAGCTGCATCGCATTGCTGACCTGGCGTATTTCCCGGCCACTGCTGTCGACGAAGCTGCTCTCGGCATCGTTGCGCAGGTTAATGATGACCAGCGCGGCGACCAGGATGATAGGCAGGCAAGCGATGATCGCGAAGGCCCCGGTCAGTTTTTGTTTGATGTTCATTGGCGCTCCTGATTCGTTTTTGTAAGTCACGCGTGGGATTTCGCCGATGGCAAAATCGATCAGGGCAATGCGAGGGATGCAAAAGCGTCTGATGGTATACCGTACTCGGCAGGCAGAAGGATTTCTTGAGCCTGTCCAAGCAAGGTACTGCAAGCAAAACCGGGCGTTTACTGCATGCTCGTGCCCGCCGCCGGCGCTGGATCAGCGTGTGCGCAACCTCAGGATCTGCGTACCATCGAACGGGTCCGTCAGCCAATGTCCTAGAACACCGAACGTCTCGCTCAGTCGCTCAGGCGTCAGCACCTCCCGTGGCGAGCCCAGCGCCACCAATCGCCCCTGATCCATGACCGCCAGACGGTCGCAAGCCAATGCCTGGTTGAGGTCGTGAAGCGCAATCACGGTCGTCACAGGCAACCGATGCACGAGTGTCAGAATCGATAGCTGCTGCTGGATATCAAGATGATTGGTGGGCTCGTCCAGCAGCAGAATCTGCGGCTTCTGAGCCAGCGCGCGGGCAATGTGAGCGCGTTGCCGTTCACCGCCTGACAGGGTGTGCCAGGCGCGCTCGCGCAGTGCTTGCAGGTTTACGTCGCTAATAGCCTGGTTGACGATGCGCGTGTCTTCCTCACTCCAGGGCGCCAACGCGGACAGCCAGGGTGTGCGGCCCAGCTCTACGGCTTGCAGCAAGCTGATTGAATCGCTGGTTTCGGCATGCTGTTCCACCACCGCCAGCCGTTGCGCGATGTCGCGGCGGGCAATGCTCGACAGGCGCTGACCCTGCAGCAACACATCGCCCGCACTGGGGGCCAGCAGCCCGGACAGCAGCTTCAACAGGGTCGATTTGCCGGAACCGTTGGGCCCGATGATGCCCAGATTTTCCCCGGGCCGGATCGCCAGGCTGACATCGTTGAGCAACTGCGCGGCCTTGACGCGGTAACTGAGGTTGACCGCGCTGAGCACGCTGGTGATCTGATCGGTTCGCGCATTCATCGGGTGCGATTGCCTCGAAGCAGAATGAGGGCGAACACCGGGGCACCGACCAGCGCAGTAATGACGCCAATGGGCAGCACCTGACCCTTGATCAGCGTGCGCGAGAGCACGTCGGCGGCAATCATGAACAGCGCACCGCTCAATGCACTCAGCGGCAAGACCCGCGCGTGGCGCACGCCGGCGATCATGCGCACGGCATGGGGAATCACCAGCCCGACGAAACCGATGGAACCAACGATCGATACCATCACGGCCGTCACCAGCGCCGCAGTGGCGATCAGAATGGCTTGCACCCGTCGCACCGCAATGCCCAGCGAAGCCGCCGAGTCAGCGCCAAAGGTGAAGGCGTCCAGCGCCCGACGATGCCATAGGCACACCAGCAGCCCTGCGATCACCACCGGTACCGAGAGCATGACCGAGGTCCAGCGCACCCCGCTGAGATTGCCCAGCAGCCAGAACATAATGCCCCGAGCCTGCTCGGCGCTGGCCGATTTGGTGATCAGAAACGAGGTCAACGCGTTGAACAGCTGCGAACCGGCGATCCCGGCGAGAATGATCTGCCCGGCAGCGGTCTGTCCTCGCGATGAGCGGGCGAGCAGGGCGACCATGGCAAACGCTGCAAGGGCGCCGACGAATGCGCCGGCGGACAGCGAAATGGCTCCGGCGCCCAGGCCGATGATGGCCACCAGCACCGCCCCGGTGGACGCTCCCGCAGAAATCCCCAGCAAGTAGGGATCGGCCAGTGCGTTGCGCAGCAGCGATTGCAGCACCACACCGCAGATCGCCAATCCGGCACCGCAGGCCGCCGCGACGATGACGCGGGTCAGGCGGTAATTCCAGACGATGCCCTCATCGATGGGGTCCACCGCCAGGCCTGCGGCCCATAGTTTGTTCGCCAACACCTGGAAAATCACCGGCAGGCTGATGGTCGTCTCGCCGATGGCCACGCCAGCGAGCACCGCCATCAGCAGCAGTGCGCTGATCCATAGAGCGTGCAATACATGCCCCGGCCATTTTAGCCGCTTCATTTGTTGCCGATGGCCTCAGCCAGCTGTTCGATGCCATCGAACAGGCGCACGCTGGATTCCATCGCACTGGCGTCCATGATCACGATGCGGTTGTTTTTGACGGCCTCCATGTTGCGGGTCACCGGGTCAGATTTGAGAAAGGCCAGTTTCTTCTCGTGATCGTCTGCCGGGAAGCGACGACGATCCATGCGTGCGATGACCAGTATCGTCGGGTTGGCCTTGGCGATGGTCTCCCACCCTACGGTTGGCCATTCTTCATCCGACGCGATGATGTTGTGAATACCCAGTGTGTCGAGCATGAAGTTGGGGATGCCTTTGCGTCCGGCCACATAGGGGTCGACGTTGATGTCGGGGCTGGAGAACCAGAACACTGCCGAGACCTGGCTTGCATCATGTATTTTTGCCCGTTCGACGGCCTTGGCCAGCCGCGCCTTGTAACCGCTGATCAAATGCTCGCCACGCCCCTCGACGTCGAAGATCTGCGCCAGTTGGGCAATGCTTTTGTACAGGGAGTCGATCCGGAAGGCTTCAAGGCGAGTGCCGTCGGCACCGACCAGGTTGTTCTTGCTTTCGCAATCGGACGGCAGGATATAGGTCGGGATTTTCAGGTCGTGAAACTGCTGACGGGTACCCACTGCGCCCTGCGGGCCGACCATCCACTCAAACTGCACCGGGACGAAATCCGGGCGCTTGGCAATCACCGACTCGAAGCTCGGTGCGTTATCGGCCAGGCGTTCGATCCTGTCGTTGGCGGCTTTGAAGGGCGCCAGCACGTCGTTGAACCACAGCGAAGTGCCGATCACCTGCTGGCTCAGGCCCAGCGCGTAGAGCATTTCGGTCGCGGCCTGGCCGATGGTTACGGTCTTGTACGGCGCGTGGGTGAACGTCAGCGGTACGCCACAGTTATCGACGGTCAAGGGATAGTGCGTCGGCGCGGCGAGTGCTGCGCTGGACAACGGCAGACCGACAAGCAAAGCGGTTAACAAGGTGACAGCGCGGCGCAACGACATCGAGGACTTCTCCCGTGAACCTGAGTGGGGACCGAACAGGTAATGGAAAGCACACCCTGATGTGTCGCCGAATAGGCGAGGCAGGCGCCAGCACTGGCGAAGGGCGGCGGCGCACACGGGAGTCCTTCCCGGACACCCCGCCGGTGGATGATTGATGCGTGCCGGCAGGTCTCCTGACTGGCGCGTCACAGCCGTGCTTCGGCCTTCCCGGGAGTGACCCAGTGGCGTACATGAAGCAAGCTCAGCGCCTACAGTTGCGGGGACAGTTCCGTTTGAGCCGTGAAGGCTCGCGGATTCCCTATTAATTCCGTGTGGAAACCGGCGGCGGGGATACTAAACGATTTGCCGGGCAGGGGCGAATCCTCGAACAGGCGATGGGCGCGCAGCTTGCTCGCGATCTGCGGCGAAGCAGTCGTAAATCCGATGACGGCGCCGTTGCTGACACCGTGCATTTCTTCGCATCAGATCGCGAGGTAGATCGCTGTTACACCCTGCGGGCGGAAGCGGTCCTTTACAGGCTGAACGGCCAGCCGATCACCTTCTTTGGACGTGGCGTGGCATAGGTGCGGACTTTGGAGGTCTTAAGGCCCAGACGCACCAGTGATTCGGCCAGTGCGACCGCCGCGGTCACGCCATCGACCACCGGGACCCCGGCGCGGTCACGGATCAACTGGTCGAGTCCCGCCATGCCGCCGCACCCCAGGCAGATCACTTCGGCCTTGTCCTGAGTCACGGCCTCCACCGCTTGTCCAGCAATGGCCTGGAGTGCGCGATCGGGCATTTCTTCGAGCTCCAGCACGCTCATGCCGCTGGCGCGCACCGATGCGCAACGCTCGAACACCCCCGCCAGTTTCAGCCGGTCTTCGATCAACGGCACGGCGCGGTCCAGCGTCGTCACCACCGAATATTTGTGCCCCAGCAGCATGGCAAGGCTGGCGGCCGCTTCAGTGATGTCCACCACCGGCACCTCCAGCAACTCTTGCAGACCCTCGCGACCGTGCTCGCCATAACCAGCCTGGATCACCGCGTCGTAGGGCTGGTCGTAAGACAGCACGCGGTCCATCACGGCAATCGCCGCCAGGTAACTTTCGAAATTGCCCTCCACCGACTCTGCGCCGAAGCGCGGGGTCAGGCCGATGATTTCGGTGCCGGGCGAAGCGACGCTGCGCGCCTGTTCGGCGATGGTCCGGGTCATCGACTCGGTGGTGTTCACGTTGACGATCAAAATACGCATGGGGAATGTGCTCGCTTGCGATCAATGCTGGATATCTTGCACGGCAATGGCTTGGCCACTGACATCGTTGAAGGTTTTACGGCGGTCGGCCAGCAGCAGGTACAGCGCCGCGCCAATGGCCGCGCCCATCAGCCAGGAAAACGGCGAGACCGATTCGAATGCCGGTACCAGGGCAGTAATGATCGAAATCAGCGCCGCCGGAACAAACGCCCACACTGCCCGCAGATTGACCCCGCGAGTGTAGTGATAGGCCCCGGCCGGGTCTTCGGTATACAGCTGGGGTACGTCGACGCAACCCTTGCGCAGCAGCCAGTAGTCGGCGGTGATCACGCCATACAACGGGCCGAGCAGGGCGCCCAGGCCTGATAGAAAATACACGATCACCAGCGGGCTGTTGTAGAGATTCCAGGGCAGGATCAGTATCGCGATGGTCGCGCTAAGCATTCCCGCGCGGCGGAAAGTCAGGTGGCGCGGCGCAAGGCTGCTGAGCACGAATGCCGGGGCGACGAAATTGGCCATGATGTTCACCGCCACCGTGACGATCAGGAACGCCATGCAGCCGAGCACCAGAAAGAAGGTGTTGGGAATGGTCTTGATGATGTCGGTGGGGCTTTGGATGACCTGGCCATTGATCGAGAACTGCGCACCGCAGATGACTACCGTGATGAACGCAAACAGCAGCACGTTGACCGGCAACCCCCAAAAGTTGCCTTTGCGAATGGTCTTCTGGCTGGGAGCGGACCGGGCAAAGTCGCAGAAATTCAGGATCAGGGTACCGTAGATCGCCAGCCACAGCGCGCTGCCGGCAAAAATGCTCCGCCACATCTGCACACCCTCCAGAGGCGCACCGGTGGACCAGGCAATCTGCCCGTGCGCCTGGGTGAACATCCAGACGGCAAGGCTGGCCACAGTCAGCAAGATCACCGGGCCAGCAAAGGCTTCGTAGCGTCGCACCATCTCCATGCCATAAGCGAGGATGACGAATTGCACCAGCCAGATGCTGACGAAACACACCCAGCCCAGACTCGATAAACCCAACCACATGTCGTGATCGTAACTGTCCAGCGCCGGGTCCAGCGCGGTGAGCAATACCCTCAGTACCACCGAAGCCAGGTAGGTCTGGATGCCGAACCAGGCAATGGCAATCACCGCGCGGATCATGGCGGGAATCTGCGCGCCAAAAATACCGAAGCTGACGCGGCTGATCACGGGAAATGGCACCCCGGTCTTTTGTCCCATATCGCCGGTCAGGTTCATGCACAGGTAGACCAGGACCGCGCCGATAGCCAGTGACAGCACAATCTGCCAGCCGCCGAGCCCCAGGGCATAGAGACCGATGGCAAAGGAATAATTGGCAAGATTGTGTACATCATTGGTCCACAGGGCAAAGATACTGTATCCACCCCAGGTTCGACCTTCCAGGCTGCTTGGGGCTAGGTCGGGATTATAAAGGCGAGGACTGAGCGCCGGTTGGTCGATGGCGGGTGCAGACACGGCAAGGGCTGGATCAAGGGCGTGGTCAGCGGTCATGTTAGACAATCTCCGGCGCTATTTGTATTTGTTGTTGTATACAGTGCGCAGGCAAGACTAACGGAAATGACAGTTGAGTCAACGCGAAGATTACAGACGGCAGGACGTTTTGTGGATTTGACCGGTGCGTCCGGCTGCCATTGGCGGCTGTCGCATCGATTGCCAGCCACTTTCAAGGTGTAGCCGCCCGGCTTGCCAGCGGTGAGGACAGCCTCATCACTGCCGACGGCGAGCCGGACTGCTACTGCCGGGGGATAGAGCGGTTATCTCAATCCTTCATCGGCACCGGGGCCTGTGCGGCGATGAATCCCTGATCGCGCATGGCCTGCCAGAAGCCGTCGGGCACCTGGGCGCTGAGCGCTGCAAGATCTTCTGCGATTCGCGAAGGACGACTGGCGCCCGGAATCACCGCTGCCACCAGCGGATTGGCAAGGACGAACTGCAGCGCCGCCGATTTGATGTCGACCTGATACTGACGCGCAATTTCCTGGATGTGCGCGACCTTGTCGAGCATCGCCTGGGGCGCTTGCTGATACTCAAAGTGCTGACCACCGACCAGCACGCCGGAACTGTAAGGCCCACCAACAACGAATTCGGCGTTGTGCTCACGGGCCTTGGCGAACAGGCGTTGCAGCGGCTGGTCATGGTCAAGCAACGAATAGCGCCCGGCCAGCAGGAAACCGTCGGGCTGTGCTTCACTCAGATCCAGCGTCAGTTCACAGGGCTCGACCCGATTCACCCCCAGACCCCAGGCCTTGATCACGCCTTCCTCGCGCAACCGGGTGAGGGTGCGGAAAGCGCCTTTGCGGGCGACGTTGAAGTGCTCGATCCATTCATCGCCGTGGGCGTCCTGGGCGACGTCGTGGACGAACACGATGTCCAGACGATCAGTGTCCAGGCGTTTGAGGCTGGCGTCGATGGAGCGCATCGTGGCGTCGGCCGAATAATCGGTAAGGATCTTGTTCTTCAGTCCTTCGGTGAACGGCCCGCTGCGTGCCTGAGTGTCGAGCTCATCGCTGATCAGCCGGCCGATCTTGGTACTGAGGGTGTATTCGTCACGCGGCACATGGGCCAGCGCCTTGCCCAAACGTTGTTCGGACAGGCCGGCGCCATAAATCGGCGCCGTATCGAAGTAGCGAATGCCTTGGTCCCACGCCGAGCGGACGGTCGCAGCGGCTTCTTCTTCGCTGATGTTGCGGAACATGTTGCCCAGGGGCGCGGCGCCAAAGCCGAGGCGGCCGATGATCTTGTCGTGCAGACTCATGAAGGTGTCCTGTCTGGCGTTATGAAGGGCCGGATGCGCGCTGTTAAGTCAGCGCCCGGTGTTGTGTACTGATCGCCCATTCAAACAGGAGTTCGGCACGCGGCTGCCCTGCAACTTTTACCGGGCGCGGGCTTTCCAACGCCTGAGGCCGCGCAGATAAACGCGAAAGGAGGGCCGTCAATGAGCGAACACATCGTCCATTTCCACTGTGGAATCGATCAGGGCACCACCGAGCAACTGCGCGATCGTTGCCTTGAGGCTCTCGACAAGGGGGCGACCGGGCTGCTGTTGAACCTGTCTACGGCAGGCGGCAGCACTGCGCTGGGGTTTACCCTCTACAACTTTCTAAAGTCGCTGAACGTGCCGATCCGTGCGCTCAACAGCGGCAATATCGAATCCATGGGCATCGTCATCTTCCTGGCTGCGCAGGAGCGGATCGTCTGTCCTCATTCACGCTTCCTGATTCACCCGATGAGCTGGTATTTCAATCAAAGCTCGGTGGATCACTCACGTATCCGCGAATACCTGCGCAGCCTGGACAACGACCTGCAGCGCTACGTCAACATTTACTTGAGCGAAACCGAAGGCGCTGCGCATCCGCTGGACATCGCCCGCTGCCTGTCGTCTGAAGAGAAGGTCATACGCGCCGAAGATTCCCTGGCCAGCGGCATTGCCCATCGGGTTGAACAATTGCAGTTCGCAGAAGGTGCCGTGCACTGGACCGTCAACGCAAATCAGGTGTGATCAAGCCACTCAACGTTGTGAAACAAGCCGCCTCAATCATAAGGAACCTGCCATGTACGCACAGTCGCATCACCGCATGAACGCTATCGGTCTAGAAAAGGGTGACCCACACCCAAGCGAGGAAAGCGCAGATGTGGACGTGGATGTCGATAACGATCCGGGTAACGAGGATCCGGGTTCACAGTTCGACCGCGACGCCACGGTGCCGCTGATCGCACCGGATGAATGAGGGCTGTGTGTTTCAGACACGAAAAAGCGAGAACTCAGGTCCTCGCTTTTTGCTGATCAGCTGAAATTCAGCGCTGCATCAAGAGCTGCGGCCTGCGCCGCCTTTGGACGGGGAGTTGCCTTTTTTGCCGCTTTCAGTGGCAGTGGACGCTTTGCCTTTACTATCAGAAGCGTTATTGCCCCCCGACGCCTGACCGCCTTTTTTACCTGCCTCGGAGGCCTTTTCACGATCGTTTGCGAAGTTGCCAGAGTTCGATTTTCCGGTATTAGCCATGATCACGTACCTCTTGTTGTTGGATGGGCGAGTCCAATGGCCCGCACTAGATCGGATGAATCAAGCGGCACTTGGTTTAGAGAATCAGGGCACTACCGGACAAGCGGCGTAATGGCTGAACGTCATCGGGCCGCGTGGCAGCCCCCATTCACATATGAACTTCCACTGCCAGCGGCAAATGATCGGACAGGTGCGTCCATGGCCGGGTCCCGAGGATCTTGGGGTCATGGCTGGTGGCGTTGCGCAGATAAACCCGGTCCAGTCGCAGCAGCGGAAAACGGGCGGGGTAGGTTTTCGCCAGCCGTCCATGACTGCGCTCAAAGGCTTCATGCAGATAGCTACAGCGCGCCAGGCGTTTGTTACCTTGCAGCTGCCAGTCGTTGAAATCGCCTGCGATCACCACGGGCGCGTGCTCGGGCAAGGAGTCCAGCAGCGTGCAGAGCAAATCCAGCTGCAACTGCCGATGGCTCTCCAATAGGCTCAGATGCACACAGATTGCATGCACTTGCTCATGCCCTGGCACCTGCAACACGCAATGCAGCAGCCCACGGCGTTCCGGGCCAGTGATCGAGATATCAAGATTGCGGTGCTCCAGAATCGGGTACTTGGAAAGGATCGCGTTGCCGTGATGTCCCTCGGGGTAGACCGCGTTGCGGCCATAGGCGAAATCGCTCCACATGCTGTCGGCGAGAAATTCGTAATGGGACGTCTGCGGCCAGTCGTGGTAGCGGGTGGCGTGGCGATCATGGCCACCGAGCACTTCCTGCAGGAACACCAGATCGGCACCTGTGCTGCGCACGGCCTCGCGCAGCTCCGGCAGGATGAAGCGTCGATTAAACGCGGTGAAGCCCTTGTGAGTGTTCACGGTCAGCACGCGCAGCTTGTGCACTTCGCGCGTGCCCGCCATGTCCGCGGGGGGAATATTGATACCAGAAGGGTCGCAGGTCACACGCACGCTCCTTTTGCGAGGGATGTGTTAGCTCCGACCGGGCCGACTCGGGGCAGTTCAGCTTTTCGTGCGGCGCGGTGTGCAGGGTTCGCTCACACCCGCGTGTCTACGGTAGGGCGTCGCGACAACAACAGGGTCAGCCCCAGCGCAAGGATCGACAGCAGCGCGGCGAAGAAGAAAATCCAGCCATAGCCCATGCCCAGCGCAATCGCGCCCATCAACGGCCCGGCAATAGCCAGCGCCAGATCGAAAAACACCGCGTAGGCGCCAAGACCAGCGCCGCGGCTGCTGTTGGGCACCTGTTTAATGGCCTCGACGCCGATGGCCGGGTACACCAGCGACAGGCCGAACCCCGTCAGCCCTGCTCCAATCAAGGCCACCGTGGTGTTGGGCGACAGCCATAGTGCGACCAGTCCAACGGTTTCCACCGACATGCAGGTGATGGCCGAGCGGAAGCCGCCGAAGCGGTTGATAGCGTTGATGAAGAACAGGCGGGCGACGATAAAGCAAATGCCGAAGACCGTCAGGCACCAGGCCGCGCCTTCCCAGCCGCGGCTGACGTAATACAGGGTGATAAACGTGGTCAGCGTGCCGTAGCCGATGGACGACAGGGTCAGGCTCAGGCCGTACGGGGCGACCCGGCCGAACACCGACCAGAACGCCATCCGCTCCCCGCGGACCACCGGCACCGGTGGCTTGTTGCGGATCAGCAGCAACGCACCGATCGACAGCCCGGCGAGGACCACCCCCAGGCTGACGAAGCCTAGCGCATCAACCATCACCACACCCAGGGGCGCGCCGATGGCGATGGCGCCGTAAGAGGCGATGCCGTTCCACGAAATCGAGCGTGCCGTGTGTTCAGCCCCGACCTGGCCGATACACCAACTGATGGTGCCGACGCCCACCAGTCCCTGGGAGCCGCCAAGGATCAACCGGGCAACGACCAGGATGATCAGGCTGATGTTGGCAACGTGCTCCAGCAACACGGCCAGCACCGTCAGTACACCGCTCAGGGCGATCCCGACCAGGCCGTAGACGATGGCGCGCTTGGTGCCGATGGTGTCACAGATCCTGCCCGCCACCGGACGGCTAAATAGCGTGGCCAGGTATTGCGAGCCGATGACCAACCCGGCCACCACGGCGCTGAAACCCAGCTGGTTATGCACATAGCCGGGCATGACCGCAATAGGCAGGCCGATGCACAGGAAGGCGATGAAGGTGTAGAGGACGATGGAGACGATTTGCAGGGTGATTGCCATTGAGCTGGCATTCGGAAGCTGCGTAGTGGGCGGCAGGGCGGCGGACATTGGACTCTTCGCAGGCGCGGTGGGAGTGCGTCATCATCGCCCGTGATGAGCGGAAATGAAAGCAGGCTAATGATTTAATCGGGGTGTGAATCGTTGGGTATGCGCAGGCATTACCTGGAAAAGCCCTGATCGACCAAGGGGCCTTTGTTCCCGGATCGCCACCTGCGTTCGGCCTGCACCCGAGTCGCGATTTTTCTCGTCCGGGCTTATGTGCGCGGTATCAACAGCAGATGCAAATGCAGAATGTGTGATCGTTCCCACGCTCCG
>NZ_DIHC01000060.1 GCF_002419965.1 Pseudomonas sp. UBA5706 | reverse complement strand
CAACGCCGACATCGCGCTGCCCGGCATGCCCCACGACCTGAAAGGGCAGGGCATTTATGTCTACGTGACGCTCAATGGGGGCGAGGTGCCGGACGAAGCGCTGCGCATCGAACTGCGTAACTGGGTGCGCAAGGAAATTGGCCCGATTGCCTCGCCGGACCTGATTCATTGGGCCCCGGGCCTGGCCAAGACCCGTTCGGGCAAGATCATGCGGCACATCCTGCGCAAGATTGCCACCGGCGCGTACGATGCACTCGGTGACATTTCCACCCTGGCCGCCCCAGTCTTCGTCGCGCATCGGATTGAAACCCACAAGACCATGAACGCCGGCTGACCCAGCGGTCAGAAATGCCCCGTCCGGTGAAAAGCCGGGTGGGGAGTTTTTTGCGTGAGCGACTTGGAATCAGCGTCCATCGGATCAGGCAGCGAGCACCTGCGAAGCTGCTGGAGGTCACAGCAGTGGCGAGACGCTGTGCCAAGTGGATCGTCTTCGCGTTCTTGGTCACCTGCGACCGCTCCTGCACCCACTGCGATGCAGCCAGAACCGGGATATATATCGATTTGTTACCGACGATCCGTCGTTGTCACCCTACGCACCGAGGTGGGGCGTTTCGCCCCGGATTGGCGGTCAATCATGACGCTAAACTCGCTACTCGACAGGCTGGACTTGCCGGATTAGAAGGCTTTGCCAATAATGGGCGCGTTATTTGCTTCGTTGATAGGTTTGCCGATACTGGCTCTTGCATAAAAAATGCGGGCTGTCAATCGGGCTGGTCGGCTTTCTCGATGCTTCTGTAACTAGTTGTCGCATTGAAGAAATATCGACTTTCAGCCTACCGCTAAAATGCCGATCACTCGCCGCAGGCCTGTCCAGCTCCGAACGCTGACGGCACCTCGCGTCGCAATTCACATGTTCCTTCTGCACATTGAGCGTTTCGCTCTCTGCCATTTGCCGCGTTATACCGATGGAGTTCCAACGAATGAAAAAGCTCATGCTGCTGGGTGCGCTGGCGCTGTCCGTATTGGTACAGCCGGTGTTCGCCGAAGAAAAGCCCCTGAAGATCGGCATCGAAGCGGCGTACCCTCCATTCGCCTCGAAAGCGCCTGACGGCAGCATCGTCGGCTTCGACTACGACATTGGCAACGCCCTGTGTGAAGAGATGAAAGTCAAATGCGTATGGGTCGAGCAAGAGTTCGACGGCCTGATCCCGGCACTCAAGGTGCGCAAGATCGACGCCATCCTGTCCTCGATGTCCATCACCGAAGACCGCAAGAAGTCGGTCGACTTTACCAGCAAGTACTACAACACTCCGGCCCGCCTGGTCATGAAACAGGGCACTGTCGTCAGCGACAGCCTGGCCGAGATCAAGGGCAAGAACATTGGTGTGCAGCGTGGTTCGATCCACGAGCGTTTCGCCAAGGAAGTCCTCGCACCATTGGGGGCTGAAATCAAGCCATACAGCTCACAGAACGAAATCTACCTGGACATCGGCGCCGGTCGGCTCGATGGCACCGTGGCGGACGCAACCCTGTTGCAGGACGGCTTTCTCAATACAGACTCGGGCAAGGGCTACGCTTTTGTCGGCCCGGCCTTCACCGACCCCAACTACTTCGGAGACGGCGTAGGCATCGCGGTACGCAAAGGCGACAAGGCTGATCTGGACAAGCTTAATGCCGCCATCGCCGCCCTTCGGGCGAACGGGAAGTACAAGGCTATCCAGGACAAATATTTCAATTTCGACATTTACGGCCAATAAGTCCAAGCCTGCAGCAATGGCGCAATCGGCGGGGTCCGCATCCTCCATTGCGCCATTTTTCTATCCCGCGCTCGAGGGCCAAACAACATGTTGAAAGGCTACGGAGCCGTCATCCTCGACGGTGCATGGCTGACCTTGCAGCTCGCCCTGTGCTCCATGGCAATGGCAATCGTGCTCGGTCTGATCGGCGTGTCGCTGCGCCTGTCGCCGGTGCGCTGGCTGGCCTGGCTGGGCGATCTGTATTCCACGGTGATTCGCGGCATCCCTGATCTGGTGTTGATCCTGCTGATTTTCTACGGCGGTCAGGACCTGCTCAATCGCGTCGCACCTTTGCTCGGTTATGACGATTACATCGACCTGAACCCGCTGATGGCCGGTATCGGCACGCTGGGTTTCATTTTCGGCGCCTACCTTTCCGAAACCTTCCGCGGCGCGTTCATGGCCATTCCCAAGGGGCAGGCCGAGGCGGGTATGGCTTACGGCATGAGCAGTTCACGCGTGTTCTTTCGCATCCTGGTGCCGCAGATGATTCGTCTGGCGATTCCCGGGTTTACCAACAACTGGCTGGTACTGACCAAAGCCACCGCACTGATTTCCGTGGTCGGTCTGCAGGACATGATGTTCAAGGCCAAGCAGGCAGCGGATGCCACCCGCCAGCCCTTCACTTTCTTCCTTGCAGTCGCGGGCATGTATCTGGTGATCACCAGTGTCTCGCTGCTGATACTGCGTCAAATCGAGAAACGTTATTCAGCGGGCGTAAGGGTGGCAGACCTATGATCTTTGATTACAACGTCGTCTGGGAAAACCTGCCGCTGTACTTCGGCGGCCTGTTGATTACCCTCAAATTGCTCGCGCTGTCGCTGTTCTTCGGCCTCCTCGCCGCGTTGCCATTGGGCTTGATGCGGGTCTCGAAAATCGCTTGGGTCAACCTGTTGGCCTGGAGCTACACCTACGTGATTCGAGGCACGCCAATGCTGGTGCAGCTGTTCCTGATCTATTACGGTCTGGCCCAGTTCGAAGCAGTGCGCGAAAGCTTTTTCTGGCCTTGGCTGTCCAGCGCAACGTTTTGCGCCTGCCTGGCATTCGCCATCAATACCAGTGCCTACACCGCGGAAATCATTGCCGGCAGCCTTAAATCCACGCCGCCGGGCGAGATCGAAGCGGCGCGGGCAATGGGCATGTCCAAGGCCAAGATGTATCGGCGCATCCTGCTGCCATCGGCCTTGCGCCGGGCACTGCCTCAGTACAGCAACGAAGTGATCATGATGCTGCAGACCACCAGCCTTGCGTCCATCGTCACGCTGATCGACATCACCGGCGCCGCGCGCACGGTCAACGCGCAGTTCTACCTGCCGTTCGAGGCGTACATCACCGCCGGCGTGTTCTACCTGTGCCTGACATTCATTCTGGTGAAACTGTTCAAGCTGGCCGAGCGCCGCTGGCTCGGTTATCTGGCGCCGAGGAAGCACTGATATGCAACGCACCGATCACAGCCTGCCGTGGGGCAACCTCGGCACGCAGCGCACCTTGAGTGTGTTCAGCTTCGGACAGGGCGGGCGCAAGACCTACATTCAGGCCAGTCTGCATGCCGACGAGCTCCCGGGTATGCGCACCGCCTGGGAGCTGAAGAAGCGTCTGACAGAGCTGGAAGAACAGGGCCTGCTCAATGGCGTGATCGAATTGGTGCCTGTGGCTAACCCGATCGGATTGGGGCAGCTGCTGCAGGGCAATCATCAGGGCCGTTTCGAATATGGCAGCGGCAAGAATTTTAACCGCGACTTCACCGAACTCAGTGAGCCGGTGGCCGACAGGCTTGCTGGCAAGCTCGGCGACGACCCCCATGCCAACGTCAAGCTGATCCGTCAGGCCATGGCCGACGTGCTCGATCAGTTACCCGCCGCCGGCAGCGAATTGGCGGGCATGCAGCGTGTGTTGCTGAGCCATGCCTGCAGCGCCGATATCGTTCTGGATCTGCATTGCGACACCGATGCTTCCCTGCATATGTACGCCTTGCCCCAGCATTGGCCGCAGTGGCGATCGCTGTCGACCCGCTTGGGTGTCAGCGTCGGGCTGCTGGCTGAGGATTCGGGGGGCAGCTCGTTCGATGAAGCCTGTTCGCTTCCCTGGTTACGGCTGGCGAAGCAATTTCCCGATGCGCAGATTCCACTGGCTTGCATGTCCACCACGTTGGAGCTGGGTGGACAGTCCAACACTGGGGAAGACGAGGCCCGAGCGTATGCAGAAGGCATCCTGGCGTTTCTGGCCGAGCATGGCCTGATCGGTGGCGAATGGCCGCAGCCAGCATTCGAGGCCTGTGAAGGGATGCCCTTCGAAGGTACCGAGATGCTCTACGCGCCGCATCCTGGCGTGCTGACCTTCCTGCGTCCGGTCGGAGCCTGGGTCGAGCCGGGCGAGCCTGTGTTCGAGGTGGTCGACCCGTTATCCGATCGGGCTACTACGGTATATGCCGGAACCGCCGGCGTGCTGTTCGCCATCGAAAAATTACGTTACGCCCAGCCGGGTTTCTGGATGGCCAAGGTAGCGGGGCGTATCCCGTTGCGCAGCGGCCGCCTGCTCAGTGACTGATTACTTGTGAGAATTGACATCATGAACAAACTGGAAGTCCAGGACCTGCACAAGTGCTATGGCAGTCACGAAGTGCTCAAGGGTGTTTCGCTGACGGCCAAGGCGGGCGATGTGATCAGCATCATCGGCTCCAGCGGCTCGGGCAAGAGTACCTTCCTGCGCTGCATCAACCTGCTGGAGCAGCCGAAATCCGGGCGCATCCTGCTCAATAATGAAGAGCTCAAACTGGTGGCCAACAAGGACGGCGGGCTGAAAGCGGCCGATCCCAAGCAACTGCAACGCATGCGTTCGCGACTGTCGATGGTGTTTCAGCATTTCAACCTGTGGTCACACATGACCGCGTTGGAAAACATCATTGAAGCGCCGATTCACGTGCTGGGGGTGCCGAAGAAAGAGGCGCTGGAAAAGGCCGAACATTATCTGAACAAGGTCGGCGTTGCCCATCGCAAGGATGCCTTCCCGGGGCACATGTCAGGCGGCGAGCAACAGCGCGTGGCAATCGCCCGTGCGTTGGCGATGGAGCCGGAAGTCATGCTGTTCGACGAACCGACGTCGGCCCTCGACCCCGAACTGGTCGGCGATGTATTGAAAGTCATGCAGGCGCTGGCTCAGGAAGGCCGCACCATGGTGGTCGTGACTCACGAAATGGGCTTTGCCCGTGAAGTCTCGAACCAACTGATCTTCCTTCACAAGGGGCTTGTCGAAGAGAGTGGCGATCCTCGCGAGGTGCTGGGCAATCCGAAGTCGGAGCGTCTGCAACAATTCCTGTCAGGCAGCTTGAAGTAACCATTGGCGCCGCCTTGTACGGTGCGTTTTATGTGAGAACAGTTCATGCTGCGCGTTATTTCGACCTGCCATGAACTGAGCGCGACAGATTTCGCACGCCCAGGCGTGTGACCCATAACAGCGATTGCTTCGGATTGCACGCCATGACTGCCCATCGAATCGGATTTCTTATCTGGCCCGGCACCAAAGCCTTGACCCTGGCGCTGGCCGAGGAAGCCTTGCGTGTTGCTCAGCGCGTTCATCCCGACGTGACGTACGAGCTGACATTCATGCAGGCCGAACCTTCGGTGGAAGGTACCGCCTGGAAGCTGCCGGGCGAGCCGTGGGGAGGCCGTCTCGAAGGTTGTCAAAAAGTGTTCCTGGTGGCCGACGAACCACCTGCGCCAGTGGCGTCCGCGCTGGCTGGGGCGCTTAAGCAACTGGTGCGCGCAGGCTGTGTGATCGGTGGTCTGTCGGCGGGGGTCTATCCGCTGGCCCAGCTGGGTTTGCTGGATGGCTACCGCGCGGCGGTGCACTGGCGCTGGCAGGATGATTTTGCCGAACGCTTCCCCAAGGTCATCGCCACCAGTCATTTGTTCGACTGGGATCGTGATCGTTTGACGGCCTGTGGCGGCATGTCGGTGCTGGACCTGCTGTTGGCGGTGCTGGCGCGCGATCACGGCGCGGAGCTGGCGGGCGCGGTGTCTGAAGAGCTGGTGGTGGAGCGCATTCGTGAAGGGGGCGAGCGCCAGCGCATCCCGTTGCAGAATCGCCTGGGCTCCAGTCATCCAAAGCTGACTCAGGCTGTATTACTGATGGAGGCCAACATCGAAGAGCCTCTGACCACCGACGAAATTGCACAGCATGTCTGTGTGTCCCGCCGCCAGCTGGAGCGGATTTTCAAGCAATACCTCAATCGTGTGCCCAGCCAGTATTACCTGGAGCTGCGCCTGAACAAGGCCCGGCAGATGCTGATGCAGACCAGCAAATCGATCATCCAGATCGGCCTCTCCTGTGGCTTCTCCTCAGGCCCGCATTTCTCCAGTGCCTACCGTAATTTCTTCGGCGCAACCCCCCGCGAAGACCGCAACCAGCGTCGCAGCAGCAGCCCGTTCGAATTGTCGTCGGTGCCTGCAGAGCGCGGCTGATCCGTCACTCTTTGCGCTGCTGATGCTGATGGTCGCCGCGCTTTGCAGCGTGACGCTTGACCGGATGCTTGGCGTTCATTGGCACTGGGCGCAGAGCGTCCTTGCTGCATTCCTGCGCAGAACCTGAGAATGATCAGTTACCCCGCCGGTTGATCTTTGCCATTCCTGCTTTTGCGCTTCAGTAAATCAAATCGACAGTGCGCTGCTACAACCGTGTGCCAACGTTTAAACTGCGCCTTTGCGACCCTATTTGTCGCATTGCCGAAAACCCCGGAAAAACCCGGTTTGGCGCTATAAGAAGTTGTCGCTTGGCGGCAAGGCCGCACCCAAATCAGTCCTTACAATCCTTTCATCGCTCGCCAGTCCCAGGCGAGCGTTCCTCTTCAGGAGACTCCGATGTCCGTTGAGCAAGTTCCGGTGCAACGTGCCGATTTCGACCAGGTGATGGTCCCCAACTACGCCCCCGCAGCGTTCATCCCCGTGCGCGGCCAGGGTTCCCGCGTGTGGGATCAGTCGGGGCGCGAGCTGGTCGATTTCTCCGGCGGCATCGCGGTCAACGTACTGGGCCACGCACACCCGGCGCTGGTCGGCGCGCTGACGGAACAAGCCAACAAGCTGTGGCATGTCTCTAACGTGTTCACCAACGAACCGGCGCTGCGTCTGGCCAAAAAGCTGGTCGACGCCACCTTCGCTGAACGCGTGTTCTTTTGTAACTCCGGCGCCGAGGCCAACGAAGCGGCCTTCAAGCTGGCCCGTCGCGTCGCCCATGATCTCTACGGCACCGAGAAGTACGAAATCGTTGCGGCACTGAACAGCTTCCATGGCCGTACGCTATTTACCGTCAGCGTTGGCGGGCAGCCGAAATACTCTGACGGCTTTGGCCCGAAAATCACCGGCATCACCCATGTCCCGTATAACGACCTGGAAGCGCTGAAAGCCGCAGTGAGCGACAAGACCTGCGCTGTCGTCCTGGAGCCGATCCAGGGCGAAGGCGGCGTGCTGCCAGCCGAGGTGGCATACCTGCAAGGTGCTCGCAAACTCTGTGATGAGCACAATGCACTGCTGGTGTTCGACGAAGTGCAGAGCGGCATGGGCCGCAGCGGCCATCTGTTCGCTTACATGCACTATGGCGTGACTCCAGACATTCTTTCCAGCGCCAAGAGCATCGGCGGTGGCTTCCCGATGGCCGCCATGCTGACCACTGAAAAACTGGCCAAGCACCTGTCGGTCGGCGTTCATGGCACCACCTATGGTGGCAACCCGCTGGCCTGTGCGGTAGGCGAGGCGGTCATTGACGTCGTCAACACGCCCGAAGTGCTTGCAGGCGTAAATGCCAAACACGAGCTTTTCAAGGCTCGCCTAGAGCAAATCGGCCAGCAATATGGCGTGTTCAGCCAAGTGCGTGGCATGGGGCTACTGATCGGCTGCGTTCTGACCGACACCTGGAAGGGCAAGGCCAAGGAGTTCTTCAACGCCGCCGAACACGAAGGCGTGATGATTCTGCAGGCCGGCCCCGACGTGGTGCGTTTCGCGCCGAGTCTGGTGATCGACGAGGCCGATATCAACGAAGGGCTGGATCGCTTTGAACGTGCGATTGCGAAGCTGACCAAGGCCTGAAAGTCCCATTTGCGTGTTTGATGTCTGCGCAGCGACTTGCTTCGTAGCAGCACGGCTGCCCGGCGGTGACATTGTTGATATCGCTGCCGCAGGCGAGCCGTACCGCTACGAGGTCACCATGATGTGACGTATTTATTTTTCCTGTGCCGGACTACCGGCCTGTTTTTTCTCAAGGAGTGGCACCATGCTGGTGATGCGCCCCGCGCAAATGGCGGATCTGAGCGAGGTCCAACGACTCGCTGCGGACAGCCCTATTGGTGTCACGTCCCTGCCGGACGACGCTGGACGTCTGGGTGACAAGATCGCCGCTTCCGAAGCGTCGTTCGCCGCCGAGGTCAGTTTCAACGGCGAGGAAACCTATTTTTTTGTGCTGGAAGATACCGATTCCGGCCGTCTTGTCGGTTGCTCAGGGATTGTTGCATCGGCCGGGTATTCCGAGCCGTTCTACAGCTTCCGTAACGAAACCTTCGTACATGCCTCGCGCGAACTTAAGATCCACAACAAGATTCACGTGCTTTCGCAATGTCACGATCTGACCGGCAACAGCCTGCTGACCAGCTTCTACGTGCTGCCCGAATTGGTCGGCACGCTATGGTCTGAACTCAACTCCCGGGCGCGCCTGCTGTTTGTCGCAGCGCACCCCGAGCGTTTCGCCGACTCGGTGGTCACCGAGATCGTCGGCTACAGCGACGAGAACGGCGATTCGCCGTTCTGGGACGCCATCGGCCGCAACTTTTTTGACCTCAATTACGCTGAAGCCGAGCGCATCTGCGGTTTGAAAAGCCGCACGTTCCTCGCCGAACTGATGCCGCATTATCCGATCTACGTTCCGCTATTGCCGGACGAAGCCCAGGAAGCGATGGGTCAGGTTCACCCTCGCGCGCAGATCACCTTCGACATCCTGATGCGTGAAGGCTTTGAAACCGATCATTACATCGACATCTTCGACGGAGGCCCAACCCTGCACGCCCGCGTCTCCGGCATTCGCTCGATTGCCCAGAGCCGCGTGGTGCCCGTCAAAGTCGACACGGTAAACAGCGGCGATGCCGCAAAGGGCGGTCGCCCTTACCTGGTTGCCAACGGGCAATTGCAGGACTACCGCGCCGTGATGCTGGAGCTGGACTGGGTGCCCGGCAAGCCGGTGAGCCTGAGCCTGGCAGCAGCCGAGGCGCTGGGTGTCGGTGAGGGCGCCAGCGTGCGCATCGTCGCGGTTTGACAGTTGAGTCATCGGTGGTCAGCGCTGAGTGACGGCCTGACACCGTGTCGCAGGTTAGCGAGTTCGCCGGTTTTTGCCCAAGCCGGCTTGAGGAGAAAGCATGATCGTTCGTCCCGTACGCAGCAGTGACCTTCCGGCGCTGATCGACCTGGCGCGCAGTACAGGCGCTGGCCTGACCACGCTTCCAGCCAACGAAGAGCGTCTGGCGCATCGGGTCGGTTGGGCCGAGAAAACGTTCGCTGGCGAAGCCGAACGGGGCGATGCCGACTACCTGTTCGTCCTTGAAGACGATGAGGAGCGTGTGGTTGGTATTTCCGCCATCGCCGGCGCGGTAGGTTTACGTGAGCCTTGGTACAACTACCGGGTAGGGCTGACGGTGAGCGCGTCACAAGAGCTGAAGATTTACCGCGAGATACCAACGCTGTTCCTGGCCAACGATCTGACCGGCAACTCTGAATTGTGCTCGCTGTTCCTGCATGCCGATTTGCGCAATGGCCTCAACGGTCGCCTGCTGTCCAAGGCGCGGATGCTGTTCATCGCTGAATTTCCTCACTTGTTCGGCAACAAGATCATCGCCGAGATGCGCGGCATGTCCGACGAGCAGGGGCATTCGCCGTTCTGGGAGAGCCTGGGGCGGCATTTTTTCAAGATGGAATTCAGTCAGGCGGACTATCTGACCGGCGTCGGCAACCGCGCATTCATCGCCGAACTGATGCCCAAGTTTCCGTTGTACAGCTGTTTTCTCTCGGAAGCGGCGCGCAATGTCATCGGGCGCGTGCACACCAGTACCGAGCCTGCGCTGAGCATGCTCAAGGCCGAAGGCTTCAGCTATCAAGGCTACGTCGATATTTTCGATGCGGGGCCGGCCATCGAGTGCGAAACCGGCAAGATTCGCGCAGTGCGCGACAGTCAGGCGCTGGTGTTGGCCGTCGGCACGCCGGGCGATGATGCCACGCCCTTCCTTATCCATAACCGCAAACGTGAAGACTGCCGCGTCACGGCTGCACCCGCTCGCTTCGCTGCGGGCACTCTGGTGGTCGATCCGAAAACCGCCAGGCGCTTGCGCTTGAATGCTGGCGATCAGGTTCGTGCGGTGCCGCTGTCGCCAGCCCGGGAGAGCATTTAATGAACACCTTATATATTGCCGGCGCCTGGCAAGCCGGTCAGGGCGAGGCGTTTGAATCGCTGAACCCGGTCACGCAGGAGGTCATCTGGAAGGGCCAGGGCGCCACCGCCGAACAGATCGGTGCCGCTGTAAACGCTGCGCGTCACGTGTTCCCGGCCTGGGCGACGCGTACGCTGGAAGAGCGCATCGCCGTGCTGGAAGCCTTCGCCGCCACGCTGAAAGGCCGAGCTGACGAGATGGCTCGCTGCATTGGTGAGGAAACCGGCAAACCGCTGTGGGAATCGGCAACTGAAGTGACCAGCATGGTCAACAAGGTGGCGATTTCAGTGCAAAGCTATCGCGAACGTACCGGCGAGAAGAGCAGCCCGCTGGGCGACGCCACCGCTGTGTTACGCCATAAGCCTCACGGCGTGGTGGCGGTGTTCGGCCCCTACAACTTTCCGGGGCATCTGCCCAATGGGCACATCGTCCCGGCACTGCTGGCGGGCAATGCGGTGGTATTCAAGCCCAGTGAACTGACGCCGAAGGTGGCCGAGTTGACCGTGCAGTGCTGGATCGACGCAGGTCTACCCGCAGGTGTGCTGAGTTTGCTGCAAGGCGCCCGGGAAACCGGTATTGCGCTGGCGGCCAACGCAGGAATCGACGGCCTGTTTTTCACCGGCTCCAGCCGCACCGGTCATGCACTGCATCAACAGTTCGCCGGGCGTCCTGACAAGATTCTTGCGCTGGAGATGGGCGGTAATAATCCGTTGGTGGTCGATCAGGTCGTTGATGTCGACGCGGCGGTATACACCGTGATCCAGTCGGCATTCATCTCGGCAGGCCAGCGCTGCACCTGTGCGCGTCGTCTGTTGGTGCCACAAGGTGCGTGGGGTGATGCCTTCATGGCGCGGCTGGTTGAGGTGACTTCAACCATTCAGGTGGGCGCGTTCGATCAGCAGCCAGCGCCTTTCATGGGCTCGGTTATTTCCCTGAAGGCTGCGCAGGCGTTGCTCGATGCCCAGGAGCAGTTGCTGGCCAACGGCGCGGTGTCGTTGCTGGAAATGACTCAGGCTGATGCCCAATCGGCGTTGCTGACACCGGGTATCCTGGACGTCAGCGATGTGAGTGATCGCTCGGATGAGGAGTTGTTCGGCCCTCTGCTGCAGGTCATTCGCTACGTTGATTTCGACGCGGCAATCGAAGAGGCCAACGCGACGCAATACGGCTTGGCTGCCGGCCTGCTGTCGGATTCCCAGGCGCGTTATCAGCAGTTCTGGCTGCAAAGCCGCGCCGGCATCGTCAATTGGAACAAGCAACTGACCGGTGCTGCGAGTACCGCGCCATTCGGCGGCGTCGGTGCATCGGGCAACCATCGCGCCAGTGCCTATTATGCAGCGGACTATTGCGCCTACCCGGTGGCGTCGCTGGAGAGCGGGGCGCTGGTGTTGCCATCCAGTCTGACGCCTGGCATCAGCCTGAATTGATGGCTTGAGTGACCTGCAGCCGTCCGGCGGCTGTGCGACCAGGCAGTGGATTACTTTTATGCGCCGCACGAACACGATGTTTATAAAAACAGATCCACGGAGCCTCACCGATGAAATCCTGTGAAGTCAACTTTGACGGTCTAGTGGGGCCGACCCATAACTACGGCGGCCTGTCCTACGGCAACGTCGCGTCCCAGAGCAACTGCCAGCAATCATCCAACCCGCGGGAAGCGGCGCTGCAGGGTCTGGCAAAAATGAAAGCCTTGACCGAGCTGGGCTTTACCCAAGGCGTGCTGGCGCCACAGGAACGCCCGGACATTGCCGGTCTGCGCAAGCTGGGTTTTAACGGCACCGATGCGCAGGTCATCGAGCGTGCGGCCAAACAATCCATGCCGCTGCTGGCAGCCAGTTGCTCGGCGTCGAGCATGTGGGTGGCCAACGCCGCGACGGTCAGCCCAAGCGCCGACACTGCCGATGGTCGCGTGCATTTCACCGCTGCCAACCTCAACTGCAAATACCACCGCAGTATCGAACACCCGACCACCACCCGTATCCTGGGCGCGATGTTTGCCGATCAGCAGCACTTTGCCCACCATGCGGCGCTGCCCGCCGTCGCCCAGTTCGGCGATGAAGGTGCGGCCAACCACACGCGTTTCTGCCGCAGCTACGGCGAGGCAGGCGTAGAGTTCTTCGTTTTCGGTCGCGCGGCGTTTGATACCCGTTTCCCGGCTCCGCAGAAATACCCCGCGCGCCAGACCCTGGAGGCCTCGCAAGCGGTGGCGCGCCTGCACGGGCTGAGTGACGAGGGTGTTGTGTACGCGCAGCAGAACCCGGCCGTGATCGATCAGGGCGTGTTTCACAACGACGTGATTTCAGTCGGCAACGGCGAAGTGCTCTTCTACCACGAGGACGCCTTCCTCAATACCGAGCACATGCTCGGTGAGTTGCACGACAAACTCGGCCGTCGCGGCGGTCGATTCCAGGCCATCTGCGTGCCGCGCACCGAAGTGGCTGTCGAGGACGCCGTTCGTTCTTACCTGTTCAACAGCCAGCTGTTGTCCCGCGCCGATGGCTCGATGCTGCTGATCGTGCCGGAAGAGTGCCGCAGCAACGAGCGGGTGTGGAATTACCTGCAACGGCTGATGGCTGATGAGGGACCCATTCGCGAGGTCAAGGTCTTCGATCTCAAGCAAAGCATGCAGAACGGCGGCGGACCTGCCTGTCTGCGTCTGCGGGTGGCGCTCAATGAAACGGAACTGGCGGCGGTCAACCCAGGGGTTATCATGACGGCGCCGTTGTATGACACGCTGACCCAGTGGGTGGACAAGCATTATCGTGACCGCTTGAGCGACAACGACCTGGCCGACCCACACTTGCTGACCGAATGCCGTACGGCGCTGGATGAGCTGACCCAGCACCTGAAACTGGGCGCGGTGTATCCTTTCCAAATCAACTGACGCGCTATGACATTGCGCCTGACCCAAGCGGGGTTTAGCGCGATGCAGTGCTTATACAGAGAGAATTTTTGACATGACCGACGCCCTGCGTTTGATCCTTGAAGACACCGACGGCACGCAGCTGGAAACGTCCTGCACCCGCTTTGCCGTTATCTGGCAGGGCAAAGAAGTGTGGATCCAGCAAGACGGCCGCGGCCAACTGCTGATCGGCGTGGACGTCGAAGAAGACGATGCCGAATATGCCAATCTATTGCTGCGTCCGCTGGCGACCAACCTGGTGAGCCTGCAATTGGAGATGGAACCGGCAGACGCTGGCGGCGACGATGAAGCTGGCCATGTCCACGGTCCAGACTGCAACCACGACTAAGACTCAGCAGGAACCTGCACCATGCTCGCCCTCGGCAAACTGCTTGAACTGACCCTGGCGGGTCGCGAACCCGCTGAAAAGACTCAACTGACTGCCGAAGGCGTGCGCCTGCGCTGGCTGGCTGAGGGTGCGCTGGAGGTCCGGCCGCCAGAGGGCCATGACAATGGAACCGACCTGCTGCTCTCAGCCGGCATTCATGGCAACGAGACGGCGCCCATCGAGCTGCTCGACGAGCTGATTCACGCCATTGCCCGAGCCGAGCTCAAGCCTTGCGCACGTATTCTTTTCCTGTTCGGTAATCCCGAGGCCATGCGTCGCGGCGGGCGTTACGTCGAGCAGGACGTTAATCGGCTGTTCAATGGCCGTCATGAACAGGGCAGCGGTAACGAAGCACTGCGTGCTTGCGAACTGGAGCGCCTGGCCGCGAGCTTCTTTAGCATTCCTGACCGCTATCGCCTGCACTACGACCTGCACACCGCCATTCGGGGCTCGAAGATCGAGCAATTCGCCCTCTACCCGTGGAAAGAAGGCCGTCAGCACTCGCGCCGCGAGTTGGCTCGTCTGCAGAGGGCCGGAATGCAGGCGGTCCTGCTACAGAACACGCCTTCCATCGTGTTCAGTGCCTATACCTACGACAAGCTTGGGGCGGAGTCCTTCACGCTGGAATTGGGCAAGGCACGTCCATTCGGTCAAAACCAGCAGGTCAATCTGTCGGCACTGAAGTCGTTGCTGGAGCAGTTGATAGAAGGGACTGAACCCGTTTCAGCCAATCAGCTCGATGGCTTGCAACTGTTCAGCGTGGCGCGGGAGATCATCAAACGCAGCGATGCCTTTCGCCTGCATCTGCGCGACGACATCGAGAACTTTACCGAACTGGAAAAGGGCTATCTGCTGGCCGAAGACCAGGCTGATTCGCGCTGGGTAATCGAGGAGGAGGGTACACGCATCATTTTCCCCAACCCGAAGGTTAAAAATGGCCTGCGCGCAGGGATTCTGATTGTGCCGGTTACGGATGTGCAGTTGGGATAAGCAGCGTTGGAAGATGATCGTTCCCATGCTCGCGTGATAACGCCCACCTGGACGCTCCGCGTCCTGTGACGCAGCGCGTCACGCGATACATCCCCACGCAAAGCGTGGGAACGTTCATCAGCAGCGGGTCAATCAGCCTGCCACTTTGTGCAGTTCGCCCCCGCGACGCACTGCACGCAGTTTGGCCAATGTGTCTGCGCAGGTTTTCGCCGCTTCCTCACCTTTATGCACGAAGTGATCAAAGAAGAATTTCTGGTGTTCTTCACCGGCGTGGAAGTGGTGCGGGGTCAGGACCACCGAAAACACCGGCACTTCGGTTTCAAGCTGCACCTGCATCAACGCACTGATCACTGACTGCGCGACGAATTCGTGGCGGTAGATTCCACCGTCCACCACCAGGCCCGCCGCCGCGACACCGCCGTAACGGCCGGTCTTGGCCAGCAATTTAGCGTGTAGCGGAATTTCGAAGGCGCCGCCCACTTCGAAAAAGTCGATATCGCTCTCTGCATATCCGTGGTTTGCCATCTCGGCGACAAAACCTTTGCGCGCCTGATCGACAATATCCTTGTGCCAGCAGGCTTGAATGAAGGCGATCCGCTCGTGAGCATGAATTGCGGTAGGTTGCATGTGTTCTGACTCCTGTTTAATTAAAAAACAGGGCGCTTTGGATCGAAAGGGATGTCAGGGTACGGTCGATGGCAGGTCCGGCGACAAGCGCCTATGCCAATGCCTCGAAACGATCCTGTGGTACCAATCCCGTTCTCTCTTCATCCGGACTATGACCGTCGGCCCTGGGATCTCACCAGGTCTGCTGACCTCTTTCGGGATCTGAATCCCGATCGAGCGCTCGCGGGCTAGACGCATTGCGCGCCATTACCGCCGGTGGGGAATCGCACCCCGCCCTGAGAACGTTGCCGACGACATCATTCGCCGGCGTGCAGTTTGTAACACAGATTATCCGAGTGTGCATGGAGCCTTTTTGATGGTTTTCATCAGCTTTTCATATAAGCATCGCTTGGAATTGTCGATCGAAGCCTTGATTATCCAGGGTTCTGACCTCAACACTGAGGTTCGAACCACCTCTGAGGGAGCCTCATCGTGACGGTTATCGATCTGCGCAGCGACACAGTGACCCAACCCACCGCAGGCATGCGCGAGGCCATGGCCCGAGCGCCTTTGGGCGACGACGTGTATGGCGAAGACCCAACGGTTAACGCGCTGGAGTCATGGCTGGCACAACGGCTGGGTTTCGCCGCAGCGTTGTTCGTCCCCAGTGGCACCATGAGCAATCTGCTGGGCCTGATGGCCCACTGCGAGCGTGGCGATGAGTACATCGTCGGCCAGCAGGCACATACCTATAAATACGAGGGTGGTGGCGCGGCCGTGCTGGGTTCGATCCAGCCTCAACCCCTGGACAACCAGGCCGATGGCTCGCTGGACCTCGACCAGGTCGTGGCGGCGATCAAGGCCGACGATTTTCATTTCGCCCGCACCCGTTTGCTGGCCCTGGAAAACACCATGCAGGGCAAGGTCCTGTCTCTGGAATACCTGGCGGCGGCGCGCAAACTGACCCATGAAAAGGGGTTGGGATTACACCTCGATGGCGCGCGTCTCTACAACGCTGCCGTGAAGCTGGGTGTCGACGCGCGCGAGATCACGCAGCATTTCGACTCGGTATCGGTCTGCCTGTCCAAAGGCCTGGGCGCCCCGATAGGCTCGGTGTTATGCGCAGCCAGTGAGTTCATCGCCAAAGCGCGGCGTCTGCGCAAAATGGTCGGCGGCGGCATGCGCCAGGCCGGTTCCATTGCCGCGGCCGGGTTGTACGCGCTGGAGCACCAGGTCGAACGTCTGGCCGACGATCACGCCAACGCCGCGTTTCTGGGCAAGGCGCTGCGTGAGCTGGGCTTTGAAGTCGAGCCCGTGCAAACCAACATGGTTTACGTGCAGGTTGGTGAACGTGCCGGGCCGCTCAAGGCTTTCTGTGCCGAGCGAGGAATCGTACTCAGCGCCTCGCCGCGTCTGCGCATGGTCACGCACCTGGACGCGTCGGCTGCGCAAATGGAGCAAGTGGTCGCGGCGTTTGCCGAATTCGGCAGTCGATAACTCACCGATAATCCAATTGGCTGCTTCTATCGTACAAAGTCACTGTACCGTGGAAGCAACGCCTATATAATGCGGCCCTTTGCCGTCGCTACGTCGAATGACGTTATGCATTTGCCTCAGGCCGCAGTTCCCGTGGAAGAACCTATGAAAAGCGTAGAAATCCGTGAAGCGTTCCTTCGCTTCTTCGAAGAGCAAGGCCACACCCGAGTAGCCTCCAGCTCCTTGATTCCGGGCAACGACCCGACCCTGCTGTTCACCAACGCAGGTATGAACCAGTTCAAGGATTGCTTCCTTGGTCAGGAAAAGCGCTCCTACACGCGCGCCACCAGCAGCCAGAAATGCGTGCGCGCCGGGGGCAAGAACAGCGACCTGGAAAACGTCGGTTATACCGCGCGTCACCACACCTTTTTCGAGATGCTGGGTAACTTCAGCTTCGGCGACTACTTCAAGCGTGATGCAATCACCTACGCATGGACCTTCCTGACCTCCGAAAAGTGGCTGAACCTGCCCAAGGAAAAACTCTGGGTCACCGTCTACGCCTCGGACGATGAAGCCTACGACATCTGGACCAAGGAAGTTGGCGTGCCGACCGAGCGCATGATTCGCATCGGCGACAACAAGGGCGCGCCTTATGCCTCCGACAACTTCTGGACCATGGGCGATACCGGCCCGTGCGGTCCCTGCACCGAGATTTTCTACGATCACGGTGCCGATATCTGGGGCGGGCCACCGGGCTCGCCGGAAGAAGACGGTGACCGCTACATCGAGATCTGGAACAACGTTTTCATGCAGTTCAACCGCACTGCGGACGGCGTTCTGCACCCACTGCCTGCACCATCTGTCGATACCGGCATGGGGCTTGAGCGCATCAGTGCGGTCATGCAGCACGTGCACTCCAACTATGAAATTGATTTGTTCAAGAATCTGCTGAGCGCCTCGGCTGCAGCGATCGGCTGCAGCAATGGCGATCAGTCGTCGCTCAAGGTGGTTTCGGATCACATCCGTTCCTGCAGCTTCCTGATTGCCGACGGCGTACTGCCGTCCAACGAAGGCCGTGGCTATGTGCTGCGCCGCATCATTCGTCGCGCCTGCCGTCACGGCAACAAGCTGGGCGCCAAGGGCAGCTTTTTCTACCAGATCGTCGCGGCGCTGGTCGTCGAGATGGGCGAAGCCTTTCCTGAGCTGAAGTCCCAGCAGGCGCACATAGAACGGGTGCTTAAAGCTGAAGAAGAGCAGTTCGCCAAGACCCTGGAGCAGGGCCTCAAGATTCTCGAGCAGGATCTTGCCGAGCTGCAAGGCACCGTGGTGCCGGGCGATGTGGTGTTCAAGCTGTATGACACCTACGGTTTTCCGATGGACCTGACTGGCGACATCGCCCGCGAACGCAACCTGACCCTCGATGAGGCCGGTTTCGAGCGCGAGATGGATGCCCAGCGTGAACGCGCGCGTTCGGCCAGTTCGTTCTCTCTGGATTACAACACGCTGGTCAAGGTTGACGTCGCGACCGAGTTCACTGGTTACAGCGCTACGGTCGGCGAAGCCAAGGTCGTTGCTCTCTATAAGGAAGGCGTGGCGGTCGAGCAGTTGAATGAAGGCGAAGACGGTGTGGTCGTGCTTGACAGGACTCCGTTCTATGCCGAATCCGGCGGCCAGATTGGCGACAGCGGCTACCTCACCGCGGGCGATGCACGTTTCGACGTCAGCGACACCACCAAGACCGGCGGCGCGTTCCTGCATCACGGCATACAAGTGTCGGGCAGTCTGAAAGTCGGCGCGACCGTCAGTACGGACGTCGCTGCAGAAGTGCGCCAGGCCACTTCCCTGAACCACTCGGCCACCCACCTGCTGCACGCAGCGCTGCGTCAGGTACTGGGCGATCACGTCCAGCAGAAAGGCTCGCTGGTCGACAGTCAGCGCCTGCGCTTCGACTTCAGTCACTTCGAAGCGATCAAGCCCGAGCAGATCAAGGCCCTGGAAGACATCGTCAACGCCCAAGTGCGTAAAAACACTGCCGTCGAAACCGAAGAAACCGACATCGAGACCGCCAAGAAGAAGGGCGCCATGGCGCTGTTCGGCGAGAAGTACGGTGACAACGTTCGCGTATTGAGCATGGGCGGCGATTTCTCGGTCGAGCTGTGCGGCGGTATCCACGCCAATCGCACCGGCGACATCGCGCTGTTCAAGATCATCAGCGAAGGTGGCGTGGCCGCTGGCGTGCGTCGTATCGAGGCTGTGACCGGTGCCGTCGCATTGGCCTATCTCAATACCGCTGAAGAGCAATTAAAGGAAGCCGCGAACCTGGTCAAAGGCAATCGCGACAACCTGCTGGACAAGCTGACGGCGGTCCTGGAACGCAATCGTCTATTGGAAAAACAGCTGGAACAACTGCAGGCCAAGGCGGCCAGTGCTGCGGGTGACGATCTGTCTGCCTCTGCGGTGGAGGTCAAGGGTGCCAAAGTCCTCGCTGCCCGTCTCGACGGTCAGGATGGCAAGGCGCTGCTGGCCTTGGTCGACCAGTTGAAGAACAAACTCGGCCGCGCAGTGATCCTGCTCGGTGGAGTGCATGAGGACAAGGTCGTGCTGGTGGCAGGCGTCACCAAAGACCTGACTGGCCAACTCAAAGCCGGTGATTTGATGAAGCAAGCGGCCGCCGCCGTGGGCGGTAAAGGTGGCGGTCGTCCTGACATGGCGCAGGGTGGTGGTGTTGATGCCGCCGGCCTGGACGCAGCGCTGGCGTTGGCTGTGCCATTCGCCGAACAGGGAATTTAAGTCGACCCACCGGGGCCTGCGTCCATAGGCTCTGGCGCTACGCGGTTTGAATGTTAACGGGCGCCCTTCAAGGGCTGAGGCGGCTTTGAGATGGCTTTAATCGTACAGAAATTTGGAGGCACCTCCGTAGGCTCGATAGAGCGTATCGAGCAGGTGGCCGACAAAGTCAAAAAATTCCGCGAAGCGGGTGATGACCTGGTGGTGGTTCTGTCTGCCATGAGTGGCGAAACCAATCGCCTGATCGACCTGGCCAAGCAGATCAGCGATCAGCCGGTTCCTCGCGAACTGGATGTGATCGTCTCCACTGGCGAACAGGTCACCATTGCCTTGCTGGCCATGGCATTGATCAAGCGTGGCGTGCCAGCGGTGTCCTACACCGGCAATCAGGTCCGTATCCTGACGGATAGCGCGCACAACAAGGCGCGTATTCTGCAGATTGACGATCAGAAAATTCGCGCTGATTTGAAAGAAGGGCGTGTGGTCGTGGTCGCCGGGTTCCAGGGCGTTGATGAAAACGGAAACATCACGACCCTGGGTCGCGGGGGCTCGGACACCACCGGGGTAGCGCTGGCAGCCGCTTTGAAAGCAGACGAATGCCAGATCTACACCGACGTCGATGGCGTCTACACCACCGATCCGCGCGTTGTCTCCCAGGCCCAACGGCTGGACAAGATCACCTTCGAAGAGATGCTGGAAATGGCCAGCCTCGGCTCCAAGGTGCTGCAGATTCGTGCGGTCGAGTTCGCCGGCAAGTACAACGTCCCGCTGCGCGTACTGCACAGCTTCAAGGAGGGTCCAGGTACCCTCATTACCATTGATGAAGAGGAATCCATGGAACAGCCGATCATTTCTGGCATCGCCTTCAATCGCGACGAAGCCAAGCTGACGATCCGTGGCGTGCCAGACACCCCGGGCGTTGCATTCAAGATTCTGGGGCCGATCAGCGGCGCGAATATCGAAGTCGACATGATCGTGCAAAATGTTTCGCACGATAACACCACCGACTTTACCTTCACCGTGCACCGCAATGATTACCAGTCGGCGCTGCAGGTCCTGGAAAACACAGCCAGCGAAATCGGCGCCCGTGAGGTTATCGGCGATACCAAGATCGCCAAGGTCTCCATCGTGGGCGTCGGCATGCGCTCCCACGCAGGGGTTGCCAGCCGAATGTTCGAAGCGCTGGCCAAGGAAAGCATCAACATCCAGATGATCTCCACTTCCGAAATCAAGGTTTCGGTAGTGATAGAGGAGAAATACCTGGAGTTGGCCGTGCGCGCTCTGCACACGGCGTTCGAGCTCGACACCCCGCGTCAGGGCCAGTAAAGAGGTTTGCCGGACGGCGCGGTCGATCCCGCGCCGTCCGTGTCTTTGATGTGCGCGGGAAAACTGTCTTTTTCCCGCCGCTGGTCAATACTCAGGCGTAGACCTGCTGCCGATGCCGGTTCGGGCCGAAGCCTTCTTTTTGTAGTGCAGACAGTTGTCCCTGATTTCAGGTTAAGGAGATGAGTATGCTGATTTTGACCCGTCGCTGCGCGGAGAGCCTGATTATCGGGGACGGTGAAATCACCGTGACCGTGCTCGGCGTAAAAGGTAACCAGGTACGAATTGGCGTCAATGCGCCCAAGGAAGTGGCTGTCCATCGTGAAGAGATTTACCTGCGCATAAAGAAGGAGAAGGACCAGGAACCAAGCCATTAATTTTTATTGAATTTTTGGTTTGCAAACGGGGAAAAGGGTGGTTATTATACGCCCCGTGTTGCGGAGAGCTGGCCGAGTGGCCGAAGGCGCTCCCCTGCTAAGGGAGTACACCTCAAAAGGGTGTCGGGGGTTCGAATCCCCCGTTCTCCGCCATTATTTGCGTAGTACGTTGTAATCTTGCTTAACCGGTAAGTTCTTGAATTTACTAGAAAAAGTGCTTGACCAAAAGATTTGACGGCCTATAATGCGCGGCAACAAATGCACTCGTAGCTCAGCTGGATAGAGTACTCGGCTACGAACCGAGCGGTCACAGGTTCGAATCCTGTCGAGTGCACCATTTAAAGCGTTGTTCATAGTGATATGAATAACAGCCTTAAGAAAGAGCCTGGCTTTAACAGGTCTTCGGAAGTACCACTCACTTCCTGAAGTAAAATGCATTGACCAGAGGTGATCTGGTTTATCAAGCGCCACATGCACTCGTAGCTCAGCTGGATAGAGTACTCGGCTACGAACCGAGCGGTCACAGGTTCGAATCCTGTCGAGTGCACCATAAAACGAAAAGCCCGCATGCAAATGCGGGCTTTTTGCTTTTCTATTTTTGCTTATGCGTTTTGCGCATTGCGCGTGTGTCTTTCACGCACCCATGCTCATCAAACTGAACCTGTCGGCTGCGCCCCTTTTTTTCTTCATACACATAACGCTGCTCTGCATTGCGCCCGATAATTTTGTCTGGCTTGCCTAGCAGACTTTCCACGTCCCGTTTCGTCATCCCGGCAGGTGTTTGCTGATTGATGATTGCCCGTCGACGTTGTTCTGCGCTCAAGACATTTCCACAGCCGTCGTCCCGGCGGCCGATCACCACTAATTCCCGCTCTGATTGTCTTCTCAACGGCTCTCTTGCTGGCGGGCGCATGGCAGGAGTTGTTCCGGGCAGTGAGTTGTGCGCTTGCTGCAGTTTTACAGACTGGCCTGGCGGGCAACCCGAAGCAGTGAAGGTGATATTGCCGGTTTCATCTTCGCAACGATGCACTGTCGCAGCTTCAACGGTGGCAGGCAGTGCGAGCAGGGCAGTAATAACGGTTGTACGAATGTCCAACGGCATGTGAGCGTCCTCCTTGACCGGTGTCAGGAGAGACTAGCCAGAGGGAGTAGGCCGGGCGAGCGCGTTTTATTCTCTGGATGTGAAGCGGTCGCAATACTGACTCGGAGACTGTTTAACATTGTGTTGCAAGCGCTTGTTCCGCGTTGAATTTTTAACATGGGGCCCTGGTAAGCGGTGTATGATTGCGCCCGTCAGCCCCGCCGGGGCTTGTGGAATACCTCCATGGACTTACCCAGTAGCAGCTCAGCCTTAAGCTTTACCAATCAAGAATCGACTGATTGATCTTCCGGCGCGGTCCACTGCTGGGAGTGGAGTTCGCCTATGACCGAAGTAGAAGTAAAAAAAACGCAAGAAAGCCTTCAGGATCGCCTCGCGCAGGTAGTCGATCTGCTGCAGCGCCAGCGTGTCGTCGAAGATCTGACCCACCGTCAGGAAGGCCAGCATCAGGATCGCGTTGAAAATCTGGTTCACCGGCAAAACCTCGTCGAGTTGCAGCGCAAGCTCGATGATCTGCACTCCGCAGACGTTGCTTATATTCTCGAAGCCCTTCCCGTGGAAGACCGCCTGACGGTCTGGCAATTGGTCAAGGCGGAGCGTGACGGCGACATCCTTCTTGAAGTATCCGATTCGGTTCGTGAAACCCTGATCGCCGACATGGACGATCACGAGTTGCTGGCTGCTGCCAAGGAAATGGACGCAGACGAACTTGCTGACCTCGCACCAGAGCTGCCTCGCGACGTCGTGCATGAGTTGATGGAAGCGCTGGACAGCCAGCAGCGTGAGCGCGTGCGCTCCGCCTTGTCCTACAGCGAAGACCAAGTGGGCGCGTTGATGGACTTCGAGATGGTTACCATCCGTGAAGACGTCAGTCTGGAAGTGGTCTTGCGTTATCTGCGTCGTCTCAAAGAGTTGCCTGGCCACACCGACAAATTGTTCGTGGTTGATTACGACGGCGTGCTCAAGGGCGTGCTGCCGATCAAGCGTCTGTTGGTCAACGATCCTGAAAAGCAGGTCTCGGAAGTCATGGCCAGCGATACAGTCAGCTTCCACCCCGATAGCGATGCTTATGAAGCCGCGCAAGCCTTTGAACGTTACGACCTGATCTCTTCACCCGTAGTGGACAAGAACGGCAAGCTGATCGGCCGTTTAACCATTGACGAAATGGTTGACCTGATTCGCGAAGAGAGCGAGACAGAAGTCCTCAACATGGCCGGTTTGCGCGAGGAGGAGGACATTTTCGCCTCGGTCTGGCGTTCCTTGCGCAACCGCTGGTCCTGGCTGGCGGTGAATCTGGTGACTGCGTTCATCGCTTCGCGCGTGATTGGCTTGTTCGAAGGCTCGATCGAAAAACTGGTAGCGCTTGCTGCGCTGATGCCGATCGTGGCAGGTATCGGGGGTAACTCCGGCAATCAGACCATCACCATGATTGTCCGCGCCATGGCGCTTGACCAAGTCAGCACCGGAAATACTTCACGCTTGATGCGCAAGGAGCTGGGGGTCGCGCTGATCAATGGTTTGATATGGGGTGGGGTGATAGGTATTGTCGCTTACCTGCTGTATCACAGCTGGTCGCTGGGCGTGGTCATGACGGCTGCCATGACGTTGAACCTGCTGCTCGCGGCTTTCATGGGGGTACTCATCCCAATGACCCTGGCGCGACTAGGACGTGATCCGGCGATGGGTTCCAGCGTCATGATCACTGCCATGACCGACAGTGGTGGATTTTTCATCTTTCTTGGGCTGGCAACTATCTTCTTGCTTTAACTTGCGAACAATAAACAAACCGCCTTCATGGGCGGTTTTTTATTAGAGTGCATTAAGTCGTTAATAATTAATGTCCACAAAAAAGCCAGCAATGCGCTGGCTTTTTTTGTTTCCGGCGTTCGGGGCTTATTCGTCGTCGGCGGCCTGGTTGGTATCGTGTGCGATCAGCGAAACCAGAGCATTCTGCTGACGATGAGCGAGTTGGCGAAAGCGTTGCAGCAGCTCACGTTCATGCAGTGACAGCTCAGGGCTGTCCAGGCGCAGCTTAGGCTCGTCGCCCAGCGCACCTTCTTGAATCAGGCTCTGTTCGAGACGCGCAATGATTTCAGAGTTCATGCTGCGATGGTTGTCTTTGGAAACTTCCGCAATGCGCTCACGCATGCCTTCCGGAAGACGGACAACGAACTTGTCAGCTGTGCGACTGGAATAATTGGCCTGTTTCATAGGGCTCATATATTTAACCGATTTAGTTCAAAGGAGAGGCGGTTCATGCATTTGGCCGCGAGATGTCATCGTCTGACTGCCATTTCGGGAAAATGTTCAACCTGCCAGCATAAAGGTCCGTCATCATGCATCAAGACGCCGGAACCTTGACGTCAAATCTGTGACAAATATTGAACTAGATAAAGGCGTTTGGCCAGCACCAATTAACCGAAATGCGTTCTGGTTTGCAAAGTTCCCGAATGCCCAATTCCACTGCCTGTAGCAACGATGCACGCAGTGATGGCTATCTGGCTTCAGGGTAGAGGTGTCTGGCTGAAATTACGAGAGGCGCTGGGAGAAATAGACAAAGGGTCTTCAGCTAGGACTCGAATAAATGACCGAGGTAGTTATCGACCCAAGGATTTCTAATGCGGAATATTGCGTACGGATGTCAGGGCTTGGCTTGGCGCAACACCGGGTCGAATTTGATTCGACGGCCAACGAATAGTGCTGCGACGAACAGGCTGGCAAAGACGCCCGCGCCAGTCTTGGCGACGGTACCCATTGTATCCATCGACACCGGGAGCAACTGATCAATTGCGATGGCCATGACGGCCAGGATTAAAAACGACAGTGCTGCTTTGGACATAGCTGTTCTCGCGATAAAAACGGATTGGCAACCCCTTGCGTTCAGACAGCCTTAAAACACCCAACGCTCGGAACGGTCTACCGGAATGGCTTCATCAGTATCGTTCGCTAGCATGGCGTTGGAGCGCTGCGCAGGCATTGCAGCAAAACGTGGTACCTGTTTGAGCAAATGGTGGGGTTGAGCTTGAACAGCGACGCTCTCGGTCTTGCTGCCGTCATCGTGGAAGTGGAAGGCCACCAGTACGACGAGTGCCGCAGCATTTAACAGGGAGAGAGTCATGTTCATCTCGAATACCTTCGGGCTTGGTATGAAGGGGGGATTGCGTGAATACAGATAATGCAGCCTGCATGCCAAGCCTTTTGTTAATTAAAACCATTTTAAATCAATACCTTAACTAGTTTACAGTCGCGTCTTAGGTTGCAGTTTGCAATGATGTCATTATGGAGCATTGCAAATTGCATGACGCAGGTTTTGTCGCAGTCAAACCGTTGGCAGCCTGCAAGCTAAAAAGACAATGACGACATGACAAAACAGAGGCTTGCCGTTAACATGCACGCCGTCCCGCTGACGCCATTCCGCGCGTCCGCCATGTGTCTCAGTAGCTCAATTGGATAGAGCATCCCCCTCCTAAGGGGAAGGTTGCAGGTTCGAACCCCGCCTGGGACACCATACACACTGACTCCGGCCTTTGCGGCTTCGGTCTGGTCTTCAAAACAGTCTCGTGCTCGTTCTTTCGAGTCTTGCTCCCCATCATCTTCCGCCCGCACCGCTGCGCCAAGCGCGGCGACCGTTGAGTGCCCTGACGCTCTTTGTCCGCAATGCGAAACCCGATAGCAACAAACGGATAGTGCCGCTGGTGTGGATGCCTGTTTGATAGGCGCTCCCACTTCGACAGGCATTTATCATGGCATTCCGTATTTCCGGCCTTTCCCCCGAACCCTTTCAGCGGTTTTTGGATTATCCGATGACGATTTGTCAGCGTTTGGCATCCAGCGTTACCGAGTCGATGCTAAGCCTGGCTTCCCTGATCGCATCGAAATGAAGGACGCAGAGCCCGGTGAGAGCGTGCTGTTGCTCAATCATCTATGCCTGCTTGCCGATACGCCTTACCGTGCCTCCCACGCAATCTTCATACGCGAGGGCGCTACGCGAGCGTATGACGCTGTCGATAGGGTGCCCGAATCGATGCGCATCCGCTTACTGTCTCTTCGTGCTTACTCGGCAGGCGGGATGATGATCGATGCCGACGTTGTTGACGGCGTGGCGATTGAATCGGTGATTGAAAGAATGTTTGCCAACATCCATGTCAGTTATATCCATGCGCACAATGCCAAACAAGGGTGCTACGCCGGCCGCATTGACCGTGTGTAGGTGTGCAGGGCAGGCGTGGGACGCATGCTGTTTGATGTGATCAACGTCGAGGTGGTGGGTGCGGCAGACCCACAGGAGACAGGCACAAAAAAGCCACGGGATTCGACCCCCGTGGCTTTGCTTATAGCGTCAGCAGTGCCGAGTTACGGCAGTGATGCTTACAGCGCCATGTCGCTCGCAGCCTTGCCTTCAGCCGGCTTGCTCGGCGTCGTGCTGGTGCCGACGCTCTGGTCGATAACCGGCGGCTTGCCCAGTTGCAGGACTTCAGCGGTGTAGTTCCACTCTTGCTGCACGGCTGCAGGCGAATCGTTCAGCTTGGTGCCATAGCTGGGCACGATCTGGCGGATCTTGGCCTGCCACTCAGGCGTCGCCACCTGGTTTTTGAAGATTTTTTCCAGCACGTTCAGCATGATCGGTGCAGCGGTCGAAGCGCCCGGCGACGCGCCCAACAGAGCGGCGATGGTGCCGTCCTGGGAAGACACGACTTCCGTACCCAGCTTGAGCACGCCGCCCTTGTCCGCGTCACGCTTAATGATCTGTACGCGCTGGCCGGCTTGCCACAGGCGCCAGTCTTCTTTCCTGGCGTGCGGGAAGTATTCCTGCAGCGCTTTGAAACGGTCGTCGTCGGACAGCATCAACTGACCGGCAAGGTACTCGACCAGCGGATACTGCTCGATACCGACCTTGGTCATTGGCCAGAAGTTGTGCGTGGTCATGCTGCTGAACAGGTCCAGATACGAACCTTCTTTCAGGAACTTGGTAGAGAAGGTAGCGAACGGGCCAAACAGGATCACGCGCTTGCCATCGAGCACGCGGGTATCCAGGTGCGGAACCGACATGGGCGGGGCGCCGGTGGAGGCGATGCCGTAGGCCTTGGCCATGTGTTGCATGGCGACGGTCGGGTTGTCGGTCACCAGGAACGAGCCGCCGACCGGGAAGCCTGCGTAATCGCGAGCTTCGGGGATGCCGGATTTCTGCAGCAGCTTCAGCGCACCGCCGCCCGCACCGATGAACAGGAACTTGGCGTCGGTACCGGTAGTGGTGCCGTCCTTGAGGTTCTTGTACTCAACGTGCCAGGAGCCGTCTTCGTTACGCGTGATGTCGTTGACCTCGCTGAACAGCTTCAAGTCGAAGTTGGGGCGGGTTTGCAGGTAGGACACGTATTGCCGGGTGACTTCGCCCCAGTTGACGTCGGTGCCGATTGGCGTCCAGGTGGTCGCCAGCTTCTGGGAAGGATCGCGACCTTCCATCATCAGCGGCACCCACTTGGCGATCTGGGCCGGGTCTTCGGAGTACTGCATCGGACGGAACAACGGGCTGGCTTGCAGCGCGTCATAACGCTTCTTCAGGAACTTGATGTTGTCGTCACCCCACACGAAGCTCATGTGCGGTGTGGTGTTGATGAACGACGGCGGGTTCTTCAGGACATTGCTTCTAACCTGCCAGGAGAGGAACTGACGAGTCACCTGAAAGGCTTCGTTGATCTCGATGGCCTTGGAGATGTTGACCTTGCCGTCTTTGTCTTCAGGCGTGTAGTTCAGTTCGGCAAGGCCCGAGTGTCCGGTACCGGCGTTGTTCCAGCCGTTGGAGCTTTCCTCGGCGACGCCGTCCAGGCGCTCGACCATTTCCATCGACCAGCCAGGTTCGAGCTCATTGAGCCACACACCCAGCGTCGAGCTCATAATGCCGCCGCCGATCAGCAGCACGTCGACTTTTTTGCTTTCTGCGGCATGGGCTTGCAGGCAGGTCGCCGAAATCGCCAGGCCCAGAAGAGCCTTGCTCGTTTTCTTGAACATTGATTCATCCAATAGATAGAAAGTTATCCACCTGCAGCCCTTCTTCAGGCGCTATCCCGTCGCGTTGTACGCCGCATCGGGCATAAACGTTACAGGCTTCGCTCTCGGAAGATGAGGAGGAAGGGTCAAGAGGCCAGCAATCTGGCGGTCTCCCGTTCTATGTCCCTCGGCGCTGGCTTCTTATTCGATCATTGGATTCAGCAGCTTGAGTAAACATCAACCCGCGCAGGACTCGGTCATCAGGTCCAAGCGATCTGCAAGGGGGCGGCGATTGTAACCGAAATGTGATTTGCGACAAATCACGTGACGATTTAGTCAATACGCCAATGTGTCACAGGTGGCGAAAAGCTGGCTTCGCAACGCGGCGATGGGCCGCGCATAGAGGCGCTCTAGGCTGGAAACGAGTTGAGTATCGGGCAACAAGAGACAGATTCCAGTTGCAGCACCGCCAGCAAGGCGGGCTGCAACCGACAATTGCAGTGCAGGCCCCTACAGCATGAACTTGCCGACCATGGTGTTGAACGACACCGCAAGGCGCGACAGTTCTTGGCTGGAGACGTTGGTCTGGTTGGCGCCCTCGGCGCTCTGCGCTGACAGGTCCTGAATATTCACGAGGTTGCGGTCCACTTCACGCGCGACTTGCGCCTGCTCTTCGGCCGCGCTGGCGATGACCAGATTGCGCTCGTTCATCTGGCTGACGCCTTCACTGATGCGCTCTAGCGCCAAACCGGCTTCGCTGGCCAGCGTCTGGGTGTTGACCGCGATCGCCTGACTCTTGCTCATGGCCTGCACCGCCTCATCGGCACCGTTGCGCACCTGAGTGATCATCGATTCGATCTCGCCTGTAGACACTTGGGTGCGGTGGGCGAGGGCACGAACCTCATCGGCAACTACCGCGAAGCCGCGGCCCTGTTCGCCGGCCCGCGCGGCTTCGATGGCAGCGTTAAGTGCCAGCAGGTTGGTTTGTTCGGCGATCCCGCGAATCACATCCAGCACCTTGGTGATGTCGCGGATCTGCCCGGCCAGCGCGCCGACCCGTTGAGTCGAGTCGTTGATTTCCACGGTCATGGTGTTCATGGCGCTGACTGCCTGTTGCACCTGATGCTGACCCTTGAGCGCATCGTCGGCGGTTTGCGCCGACACTAGCGATGCGCTGGCTGCGTTACGCGCAACTTCCTCAACGGCAGCGGTCATCTGGTTGACGGCGGTCGCGGCCTGCTGAATTTCGTCGTTTTGGCGCTGCAGCCCACGGGTGCTGTCATCGGTCACCACCGTAAGCTCTTCGGCGGCCGAGGCCAGTTGATCAGAGGCACTGGCAATCTGCTGCACGGTGCCTTTGAGGCTGCCCTGCATATCGGACAGTGCCTTGAGCAACTGGCCGGTCTCATCCTCGCCGCCAAGCTTAATGACCTGGGTCAGGTCTCCGTTAGCGACGCGCGATGCGCTTTGCACCGACATGTAGATCGGGCGGGTGATCATTCGGGTAACAATCAAGCCCAACGCGATGGCGCAGATCACTGCGATCAGCGAGCCTACGATCAACACCCACGTCACGTGGCGATCCGTATCGACACCGGCCTGGGTCGATTCGCGGGCCTGGCGCGAATTGGAATCTATGATGATCTTGAGTTCGTCCATGGTCTTGCGGTAGATGGGTGTCACGTTGCTGGCCGCCAGTTTGCTCGCCTGCTCAAGATCACCGGCCTGAATCACGGTCAACGTGCTCTGTACGGCAGCCATATAAGCTGGCCAATCGCGTAGAAAATCTTCGCCCGCCGCTTTTTCGTCAGGCTCCATCGGGGTTTTGAGGTAGATGGCGAAATCGCTGTCAGCCTGGGCCTGGTTTTCCTTGAGTGACTGGATCAACGCGTTGATGTCGTCCGGGCTGGCTTTGAGCGCGCTCAAGCCGATGATCTTGAAAAAGTCGCGGTTGGTGGCGATAACGTTGGCCTTGACCGAATCCACTTTGGCGATTGACAACATGCTGTTATCGACCGTCTCCTGAAACAGGCCATACAGACGTGAGATACCGCTTTGTCCCAGCACGCCCACCACAACGGTGATCAACGCGCACAGGCTAAACGCGAACAGGAGTTTGGACTTGAGTTTCAGATTGGTCAGCCAGGACATGAGCAGTACTCGGGCAGGAGGGAGAGCTGCGACTGAATGTGCCGCTTTCCCTGCATATCGGCGGAAAAATGATGGACTTTACATATTTGGAAACGTCAGTGAATGAACATAGTCGGTGATTGATTCCGGCGCCGGGTGATTTGCAAGCGAGGTTCGAATCTTCTGTGCCCGCTTTCGTGTCCGCTGACCCGCTGAGTGCGTCTGACGTCAATGCGGTCGGGCCGAATCGTCGCGTGCGAAGGGCGCTTTTTCCGATTGCCAACTAAGTTTTAGTTTTACGCTGCCGATACCCCGAACGAGCGGCGTCTTACCGCTTGGCAAGTCGCCTGAGCTTTCAAGTCGTAGCATTGCGGCCATTTGATGTTGGCTGTCATCTGCACTGCGGTATGAAGGCGCCAGGTCGATTCATTATGTAAATGCCCTTGGGCTGATTTTTTCTCCCGTGACAGGAATCTCGATGCTGGCGTGGAACCAAAAAAGCTTTCTGATCGTCGATGATTTCTCCGATTTTCGCAGCTCGGTCAGGTCGATGCTGCGCGAACTGGGCGTCAAGGAAGTGGACACCGCGGATAACGGCGAACAGGCGATCAAGGCCTGCTCGCAGAAGCGTTATGACTTCATCCTGCACGACTTCAATCTGGGCGACGGCAAAAAAAACGGCCAGCAGGTCCTTGAAGACTTGATGACCGACAGGCTGATCAGCCACGAAAGCGTGTTCGTCATGGTTACTGCCGAGAACAGCCAGGCGATGGTCATGAGCGCGCTGGAATGGGAGCCCGATGCTTATCTGACCAAACCGTTCAACCGTGCGGGTCTGGCGCAGCGACTGGAGAAGATCGTTCAGCGCAAGAACCTGCTCAAACCGATCCTGCAGGCGTTGGATCGCGGCAAGCCGACCGAGGTGCTGGCGGCCTGCGTCAACCTGATCCAACAGGACTCGCGCTTGGCGCCCTTATGCCTGCGCTATAAGGCCGATGCGCTGCGTGATCTGAACCAGCACGTTCCGCTGGAAAGCTTTCTTAAATCGATACTTGCCGATCGGCCGCAACCCTGGGCTTATTCGGCGCTTGGCAAACTGTTGTTCAAGGCCGGACGTAACGCCGAAGCGCAGACGGTCTACGAAGACGCCATTCGTGCCTTCAATGCGATGCCGGTGCTGTTCGACGGTCTGGCCGATGTGCTGATCGCCAGTGGCGACCAGCATCGTGCGCAAAAGATGCTCGAGGAGGCGGTTCGTCTGTCGCCGTATGCCGTACGCCGTCAACGACTTCTGGGCAAGTTGGCGCTGGATAACCAGGACTTCGACGGGGCATCCAAAGCGTTTCGCCAAGCCGTGTCCCAGGGCCAGTTTTCGCGCTTTAAGGACCCCGAAACCAACCTCGGGCTGGCGCAGGCCCTGATCAGTCGTGGTGGCGATCGTGGTCTGGACGCGCGCACCCGCGTGGAGATCAATCAGACCCTGGGCGACGTTGCCAAGGAGCACACCAACGACCCAGGCCTGCAGGTGCGTGCACGGCTGATGAAGGCCACCAGTGTGGCCAGCTCCGACCCGGAAATGGCTGCCAAGCTGACCGAGCAGGCCATGGCCCGGCTCGACGGCATGGAACAGTTTCTCAGCGCCGATGCGGCATTAGCCGTGGCCGCGCAGCTCAAACAGTTGGGGCAGGAGTCGGCAGGCGCCGGCATTCTGAAAAGCTGCGCGGAGATCTACGGCGACGACCCGGTGGTCATGCAGAACATCGCCAAACAGACCGACGATCCGCAGATCCTCGGTGCTGGCAAGGCTGCCGTTGACCTGAACATGCAAGGTATTCGCAGCTACCGCGCCGGCAAGCTGGGCGAGGCGCAGGACCTGTTTCGTCAGGCACTGGCGTTGCAACCCAAGAACATCAGTATCGCCTTGAACATGGCGCAGTCGCTGCTGCACGTGGGGGTGCAGAACCTCGATGCCGCCAGCCTGACGGAGTGTCAGGACAGTTTGAAAATGGTGGGCAAGATGCCCGAGACTGATCCCCGTCACGACCGATATCAGAAACTGCGAACCAAGGCATTTGGCCGATGACAGATCGAAATCAGGGGCTGGATTTCTCCATGGTGATTGCCTCCACCGTGCACGACATGAAGAACTCGCTGGCATCGCTGATTCAGGCTCACGGCGAGTGGGTCAAGCAGTTGCCAGAGGCAGATCGCGGCACCTCGAAGCAGGGCGTGATCGATTATGAGTTCGCGCACCTGAACGGCATGCTCGTGCAGTTACTCGGGCTGTACAAGCTTGGGGTGAACCAGCTGCCGTTGCGCCCGGATTACCATGAGCTGGACGACTTCATCGAAGCGCAGCTGGCATTGCATCGGGAAGTGCTGAACAGCCGCGGCATCGCTGCACGCTATGAGGTTGATGATTTCGATTTGCCGGGCTTTTTCGATCGTGAACTGGTCGGGTCGGTGGTCTCGAACGTGCTGATCAACGCCATTCGCTTCGCACGCGAGCAAGTGCTGATCACCGCAGGCCAGGTCGCCGAGCAGGTGGTTATCAGCATCAACGACGACGGCCCCGGATTCCCCGAGCAGATGATCGCGCAGCAGAGCGATTATGTACTGGGCATCGACCAGAGCAGCGGCAGCACGGGGCTGGGTCTGTACTTCGCCGCAAACATCGCACGCCAGCACCAGCGCCAGGGTATGAAAGGGCATATCGAGATCGCCAACGGCGGACAACTGGGCGGCGGATTGTTTCGTATCTATCTGCCCTGAAATACCGCAGGTTACGACGACAAAAAAACCGGCGCGGGTCTGACAAACCTTGCTTCATGACCCGCCGCCTTCGCCACTGTCGCACAGCTCCAGCAGCTCCAGCAGCTCCCACAGGTTCGGTGCCAATCGCATATTTCACAGCGCCGCATTATCTGTAGGAGACGCCGGAGGTTTACGACGGTAGCGAACTCGATTGCTCAAGGTGATTTGAAACGTCGCCTTCGCGGGCAGGCGCGCTTACAGCTTCAAGCCTTGCCCCAACACCACATTCAGCGCACTGCGCGCATCGTCCAGCTGCACCAGCGTGGCGTGGTGGGCGCCCAGAGCGTCGCGGTTTTCAATGGCGGTGAGGATCGCTTTGTGTCTTGGCAGGGCGAGCCCATGCAGGTTAGGGCGCTTGTTGGAATGCTTCAATGCCTCGCGCAACGCCAGCGACAGCATGTTGCACAGGTGTGCCAGCAGGTCGTTGTGGGTCGCGTCAGCGATGCGGCTGTGGAAATCCAGGTCCGGCTGCAACACATCGTCCACCGTCGGTGCCGCTTCCATGCGCTGATAGGCCTCACCTATGCCGGCAACTTCGTCAGCAGTGGCATGCTGTGCAGCCAAGGCAGCGGCGGCCGGCTCAATGATGATGCGCACGCTGGTCAACAGCGCAAAGAACTCGTTTTGCGGAGAGCTTTGCATCATCCAATGCAGTACATCAGGGTCCAGGATGTGCCATTCGCGGCGCGGCTTGACCACGGTCCCCACCCTGGGCCGCGAATACACCAGCCCCTTGGCCACCAATACCCGCGTCGCTTCACGCAGCACCGGGCGGCTAACCGCGTATTCCTCACACAGCAGCGCCTCGGCCGGGAGCTTGTCGTCAGGCTTGAAGCGGCCTGAAACGATCTGCATGCCGATGTCCTGGACAATTCGCGAATGCATGCTTTTGCGGTCAGAGGGCTTACGGTAATCCATGGGGAGCGAGGCGATCCTGAGCGATGAATGCCGCGCATCATAGCATTGGCGGGGAGCAGTGGGCGGGCGTGAAATATTGGGGCGAGAAATCGAATCGACTGATGAAACCCATGCGAGCGACGACTTTCGCAAGACATCGGTCCAGCCGATAGGGATTCATCGACTTTTCCAACTGAGGGCGAATGAAGTCGCTCCAACGGGATCATGTGTCGCGCGACAGCGACCGTGGCAGGCCGCCCGTTAGTGCGAATGCCGCGGCACTTCCGAGCCACGCATACCCACCAGGAAGTCAAAATCACAGCCCTGATCAGCCTGCATCACATGGTCGATATACAGCTGGCGGTAACCCCCGACCAGCAACTGTTTCGGCGCTTGCCAATCGGCAAGACGTGCGGCCAGTTCTGTCTCGGAAACGTCCAGGTGCAGGCGCCCGGTGGCGCAATCCAGTTCGATGTAATCGCCTTCCTGCACCACCGCCAACGGCCCGCCTGCAGCCGCTTCCGGCGCCACGTGCAGGACCACCGTGCCGTACGCCGTGCCGCTCATGCGCGCGTCTGAAATGCGCACCATGTCGGTCACGCCCTGGGCCAGCAGCTTGGCCGGCAGGCCCATGTTGCCGACTTCGGCCATGCCCGGATAACCCTTCGGCCCGCAGTTTTTCATGACCAGAATGCTGTTGGCATCGACGTCCAGATCCGGGTCGTTGATCCGCGCCTTATACATGTCAAAATTCTCGAACACCACCGCGCGACCGCGATGCTGCATCAGCGCAGGCGTCGCTGCCGATGGCTTGAGTACCGCACCCAAGGGCGCCAGGTTGCCGCGCAGTACGCAGATACCACCGTCAGCACGGATAGGATTATCCAGCGCCCTGATCACTTCGTCCTCGCCGTAGATCGGCGAGTTTTTCACGTTCTCGCGCAGGCTTTGGCCGTTCGCGGTCAGAGCGTGCGGATGGGGCAGCAGGCCGGCCTCGTCCATACGCCGCAGCACGGCTGGCAAACCACCGGCGTAGTAGAACTCCTCCATCAGGAAACGCCCGGACGGTTGCAGGTCGACGATGGTCGGCATGCCGCGCCCGAGGCGCGTCCAGTCGTCAAGCTCCAGGTCCACACCGATGCGTCCGGCAATGGCCTTGAGGTGAATCACCGCGTTGGTCGAACCACCGATGGCCGCATTGACGCGAATGGCGTTTTCGAAGGCTTCCTTGGTGAGGATTTTCGACAGGCGCAGGTCTTCATTGACCATCTGCACCGCACGCATGCCAGACATGTGCGCCAACACATAGCGCCGAGAATCGACCGCGGGAATCGCCGCGTTGTGCGGCAGCGAGGTGCCCAGCGCTTCGGCCATGCAGGCCATGGTCGAGGCTGTGCCCATGGTGTTGCAGGTACCCGCCGAGCGCGACATGCCGGCTTCGGCGGAGAGGAATTCGTCTAGGCTGATCTGGCCTGCCTTATACGATTCGTGCATCTGCCAGACGATGGTTCCGGCGCCGATGTCCTTGCCCTTGTGCTTGCCGTTAAGCATCGGCCCGCCAGTGACGACGATGGCCGGCACATCACAGCTGGCGGCGCCCATCAGCAGGGCAGGGGTTGTCTTGTCGCAGCCGGTCAGCAGTACCACGCCATCGATCGGGTTGCCGCGAATCGCTTCTTCGACGTCCATGCTCGCCAGGTTGCGAGTCAGCATCGCTGTCGGGCGCAGGTTTGATTCACCGTTGGAGAAGACCGGAAACTCAACCGGGAAACCACCGGCCTCGATGACACCACGCTTGACGTGCTCGGCGATGGTGCGGAAGTGGGCGTTGCAGGGGGTCAGTTCCGACCAGGTGTTGCAGATGCCGATGATGGGCTTGCCCTGAAACTGGTGGTCGGCGATGCCCTGGTTCTTCATCCAGCTGCGGTACATAAAGCCGTTCTTGTCGGCGGTCCCAAACCATTGGGCAGAACGCAGGACGGGTTTCTTATGGGAATCAGACATAAATCAGCACTCTTATTGTAAGACTAAAGGCTTTGTGTGCTGATTAAAATAGGCTGAAAATCACGTGAGTGGAAGTGTTGTAACGTTAAATAGTAATACTATATAGTCGGCTCAAATCGAGGGACGACCCTGCCAGCCGAGCCATTGCAATCACCGGCACACACGAAGGCCGCGGCGATCCCCGAAGACTTCCATAACAAAAACAACGTGGAGACCGCCTGCATGAGCCAGGAACTCAGGCTTATTCGTCGCATCACCTTGAAACTCATTCCCTTTTTGATCCTGTTGTACCTGATCGCGTACGTCGACCGTTCTGCCGTGGGCTTCGCCAAGCTGCACATGGGTGCGGATGTCGGTATAGGCGATGCAGCGTATGGTCTGGGCGCGGGCTTGTTTTTCATTGGGTACTTCCTGCTGGAAATCCCCAGCAACCTGATGCTCGAGCGCTTCGGCGCCCGGCGCTGGTTTGCGCGGATCATGATCACCTGGGGCGCGATCACCATGGGCATGGCGTTCGTTCAGGGGCCGACCAGTTTCTATGTCATGCGCTTTCTGCTCGGTGCGGCCGAGGCGGGCTTTTTTCCGGGCGTGCTGTACTACATCACCCAGTGGTTCCCGGTGCGCCATCGCGGCAAGATTCTCGGGCTGTTCATCCTTTCCCAACCCATCGCGATGATGATCACAGGCCCGATTTCCGGCGGCCTGCTGGGCATGGAGGGCGTCGCCGGCTTGCACGGCTGGCAGTGGCTGTTCCTGTGCATCGGCGCGCCGGCAATCCTGCTGACCTGGCCGGTGCTGCGTTGGTTGCCGGATGGTCCCAACGATGTGAAGTGGATGGATCCGGTGGAGAAACAGTGGCTGTCCGGTGAGTTGCAAAAGGATCTGGAAGAATACGGCCAGACCCGCCATGGCAATCCGCTGCACGCGCTCAAGGACAAACGGGTTCTGCTGCTGGCGTTGTTCTACTTGCCGGTCACCTTAAGTATCTATGGCCTTGGCCTGTGGCTGCCGACGCTGATCAAGCAGTTCGGCGGCAGTGATCTGGTCACCGGGTTCGTGTCTGCGGTGCCTTACATCTTCGGCATCGTCGGCTTGCTGATTGTGCCGCGCAGTTCCGACCGTTTGAACGACCGCTACGGTCATCTGGCCGTCCTTTATGTGATCGGCGCGTTGGGTCTTTTTTTCAGCGCGTTCCTCAGTGTGCCAGCGCTGCAGCTGGCGGCGCTGTGCCTGGTGGCGTTTTCGCTGTTTTCCTGCACCGCAGTGTTCTGGACCTTGCCGGGCAGGTTCTTCGCAGGCGCCAGCGCGGCGGCGGGAATTGCCCTGATCAACTCGGTCGGCAACCTGGGTGGCTATATCGGACCGTTTGTCATTGGCTGGCTCAAAGAGCTGACAGGCAATCTTGCCAGCGGTTTGTATTTTCTCTGCGGCGTGATGATCGTCGGGTCGATCCTGACTGGCGTCGTGTACCGCGTCCTGGAACGCAAGCACGTGCTCCCGGAATCAAAATTCGCCGCCAGCGCCCGTTCACGCTGACACGCGCTCACCTGTAGCAGCCTGGCTTGGCAGCGTAGCGATCAGCAAGGCGCCCGCCTGCGAGCCGGACAGCTACAAAATTAACGTTTCGTGACCGGGTTGCGCGCACAACACTAAAGGCGTAGCAGTTCGGGTTGCCGTCGGTAGCGATGCACAGACCGCCACCGCAGCAGGCTATGACGTCATTTTCTGGAAAGGAGCATTTCATGCATTTGGTTCAATTCGAATTGGGTAACGGCCAGCGTCGTGTGGGTTTGGTGGACGGCGCGGTGGTACGCGAGGTGCAGGGCGCGGCCAGTACGCGTGACCTGGCGCTTGCCGCCATCGAAAAGAATATCTCTCTCGCGGAACAGGTGGACAGTCTGGGGCTGGGTGACGGTCATGACTATTCCCAATTGCGCGCCGACCTGATGATCCTGCCGCCGCTGGACCACCCGGATCCGGCTCACCTGCTGGTCAGCGGTACCGGCCTGACTCACCTGGGCAGCGCCTCGGCCCGTGACAAGATGCACCAGCATGGCGACGACGAGTCAGCCATGACCGACACCATGCGCATTTTCAAATGGGGTATCGAGGGCGGCAAACCGGCAGCCGGTCAGGTCGGGGTCCAGCCTGAGTGGTTCTACAAAGGCGACGGCAGCATCGTCATTCGTCCTGGCGCGGCCTTTCCACAGCCTCCGTTCTCCGAGGACGCCGGTGAAGAACCCGAGCTCAGCGGCCTTTACGTGATCGGTCACGACGGCAAACCCTATCGCTTGGGGTTCGCCATCGGCAACGAATTTTCCGACCACATCATGGAGCGCAAGAATTACCTGTACCTGGCTCATTCCAAACTGCGCGCCTGTGCGTTCGGCCCCGAGCTGCGGGTCGGCGACCTGCCGCAGCACCTGGCGGGCACCAGCCGCATCCTGCGCGACGGCCAGGTGCTGTGGGAGAAGGAGTTCCTCAGTGGCGAGGCCAACATGTGCCACAGCCTGGAAAACCTCGAATATCACCACTTCAAATACAACCAGTTCCTGCGTCCAGGTGACGTACATGTGCATTTCTTCGGCACCGCGACCTTGTCTTACGCCGACGGCATCAAGACCCGGCCGGGTGATCATTTCGAGATCAGCCAGAGCGACTTCGGCGCACCGCTGATCAACGGCATCGCCTCGACCGAAGCGGTGTTCCAGCCAGGTGGGATCAAGCAGCTCTGATGCGCGATCAGAGCACCGATTTGCAGTGTGCTGATCACCTGTGACCGTCCTGCTTGCCGGCGGTAGCGATGTAAAAGACGCCGCCGGCACATCGTGCAGCCACAGGGTGTCTTGCTCGGCACAAAGAAATTTAGTTGAAGGAATACCCCAAATGTCCCAGATCCTTGGCCACAACTACATCGGCGGCGCACGCAGCGCCGCTGGCTCGACTTTGGTCTACAGCGTCGATGCCAGCACCGGTGAAAAGCTGCCTTACGATTTCCATCAGGCAACCGTAGAAGAAGTGGATGCCGCTGCCAAAGCCGCTGCCGCGGCCTATCCAGCCTACCGCTCGCTCAGTGCAGAAAAACGCGCGCAGTTTCTCGACGCCATCGCCGATGAACTCGATGCACTGGACGACGGATTCATCGCCACCGTCTGCCGCGAAACCGCGTTACCCACGGCGCGGATTCAAGGCGAACGCGGACGGGTGACCGGGCAGCTGCGCCTGTTCGCCAAGGTCCTGCGACGCGGCGACTTCTACGGCGCGCGCATCGACCCTGCGCTGCCGGACCGCAAGCCCGCACCGCGTCCTGACCTGCGCCAATACCGCATTGGCCTCGGTCCGGTTGCGGTATTCGGTGCCAGCAACTTCCCGCTGGCTTTTTCTACCGCTGGCGGCGACACCGCCTCGGCGCTGGCCGCCGGATGTCCGGTGGTATTCAAGGCCCACAGCGGCCACATGGCGACCGCCGAATGGGTCGCCGACGCCTTGCTGCGCGCCGCTGACAAGACCGGTATGCCCAAGGGGGTGTTCAACATGATCTACGGCGGCGGCGTCGGCGAGTGGCTGGTCAAGCACTCGGCCATCCAGGCGGTCGGCTTCACGGGCTCGCTCAAGGGAGGCCGGGCGTTGTGCGACATGGCCGCCGCGCGTGCCCAGCCGATTCCGGTCTTCGCCGAGATGTCGAGCATCAACCCGGTGATCATCCTTCCTCAGGCACTGGGCTCGCGCAGCGAGCGCATCGCTGCCGAACTGGCGGCATCCATCGTCCAGGGCTGCGGGCAGTTCTGCACCAATCCCGGTCTGATCATCGGCCTGCGTTCACCGGCCTTTACCGAGTTCCAGAGACGTCTGGCGTCACAGATCAACGATCAACCGCCGCAAACCATGCTCAACATTGGCACGCTGAGCAGCTACCACCGAGGCGTGAAAGCCTTGCATGCACATGCCGGTATAGAGCATTTGGCGGGCAGCGAGCAGCAGGGCGAGCAGGCCCATCCGCAGCTGTTCAAGGCCGATGTCAGCCTGTTGCTCGACGGTGATGAACTGCTGCAGGAAGAAGTCTTCGGGCCGACCTCGGTCCTCGTCGAAGTTGCCGATCAGGCGCAGCTCGCTGACGCCCTGCTCGGCCTGCACGGTCAACTCACTGCGACGCTGCTGGTCGATGGCGATGACATGCAACGCTTCAGCGAATTGACCGGGCTGCTGGAGCAGAAGGTCGGGCGCATTCTGATCAACGGCTATCCGACCGGTGTGGAAGTGGTGGACGCGATGGTCCATGGCGGTCCGTATCCGGCCACTTCGGATGCGCGGGGCACCTCGGTCGGTACGCTGGCCATCGACCGTTATCTGCGTCCAGTGTGTTTCCAGAACTATCCGGACGAGGCGTTGCCCGACGCCCTGAAAAATACCAACCCGCTGGGGATTCAGCGATTGGTGGACGGGGTGAACACCCGTGAGGCCATCGACGCTTGAGTGGATGACTGCAGCAGCCCACCTTGCTGGCAGCGGCGCTTGCGAGGACGCCACCGCCGGCAAGCCGGATGGCTGCAGAGATGGTGATCATTCCCACGCTCCGCGTGGTACCACCGTTCAGGACGCTCCGCGTTCTTGTGCGAATTGTATTGCCACGTAGAGCGCTGGAATGACCAGCCAGTGGCGAACCCATTAAAAACTCTGACACCCCCATAAAAACAAACGAGGTGCGCCCATGACCGCCAACGCCATCCCGCTGGAACAGCTCGACGCCGACGCGCTGGAAGACAGCATTTATCGCAAGGTCAGTTGGCGCATCGTGCCATTGTTCATGTGCTGCTTTCTGTTCGCCTATCTGGACCGGGTCAATATCAGCTTCGCCAAGCTGCAGATGGCCAGTGACCTGGGTTTCAGCGAAACGGTCTACGGCCTGGGCGCCAGTCTGTTTTTCGTCGGCTACTTCCTGTTCGAAGTCCCCAGCAACGTGCTGCTGCACAAAATCGGCGCGCGTATCTGGATCGCCCGGATCATGGTGTCCTGGGGCATCGCTTCGGCCTGCATGATGTTCGTGCATACCGAGTTCTGGTTTTACACCCTGCGCTTTCTGATCGGTGTGATGGAAGCAGGCTTTGTCCCCGGCGTGCTGTATTTCTTCACCCAGTGGTATCCCAGCTCACGGCGTGCGCGGGTCAATTCCTACTTCAAAAGCTCTATACCCTTGTGCGGTATCGTCGGCGGTCCGATTGCCGGCTTGATCCTCGGCCACTTTGACGGAGTGATGGGGCTGGCCGGCTGGCGCTGGTTGTTTCTGCTCGAGGGGATACCCTCGGTGCTGTTGGGCGGGGTGGTGTTCTGCCTGGTCAAAGATCGCATTGAAGACGCGACCTGGCTCAACGCTCAGGAAAAACAGGTGGTGCTGTCGCGCATGGCCAAAGAGGCCAGGCCGATGGCTCCGCAGAAGGTCAAGGACATCTGGAAACACCCGAGCACCTACGTGATGTCGGTGATCTATCTGTGTCTGGTCATGGCACTGACCGGGCTGTTGTTCTGGATGCCGCAACTGATCAAGACGGCGGGCGTGGCCGACACCCTGGACATCGGTTTGCTGAGCGTGATTCCTTACGTAGGTGCGGTGATCGGCAATCTGCTGATTGGCGCCAGCTCCGATCGCCACAGCGAGCGCCGCTGGCACATGGCAGCCTGCGCAACGCTGACGGCGGTCGGCTACCTGGTCTGCGCGTTGTTCCCCGGGCAACTGGTCCCGCTGATGATCGGAATGACCATCATCATGACCGGCATCATCGCCTGGATGCCGATCTTCTGGACCATTCCGCCGCGCTTCCTCAGTGGCATTGCGGCGGCAGCGGGCATCGCCTTGATCAATTCGCTGGGGCAACTGGGCGGGGTCATTGCGCCGTTCATGGTGGGTCGCATCAAGGACCTGACCGGTACGGCGACGCCTGCGTTGTTTACCCTGTTTGCAGTGAGCGTGCTGGCGGTCCTGCTGATCGTATGGGGCATTCCCAAGCGCTACTACGCTCGCGAAGCCGGGCAGGAATGATCATTTGCAGCGTCTGCCCGTCGCACCCCACAGGGTGAGGGCCCGTGTGCGCGCACAGAAAATCGATGGGGCGATCACGAGGGTTTACAGCCACTGTGGCGCCTTTTGCCCTATCATTCGCGCTTTCGCCGACGCTAAGAGCCGCCATGACCGCCACGCCTGACACCCTGCGCACTGCCCTGCAAACTGCGCTTACTTCCCACAGCATGCTGGAAGTCGATGGGCTGCATGCTTTCGAGTTCAGCCTCGACAACACGCTGCAGATCGAAAGCATGGATGGCCGAGAGCGCAAGGTCTGGCGCTTTTCGCTGGAGCAGCTCGACGCTGCCCGGTTCGATGCCCAGTTGCAAAGCTGGGTCATCCACGACGGCAATGCCGATCACCGTATCGTTGTGCTGAGCGCGTTTGCGGCCGGCGATGAAGAAGACGACGAAGACGAGCAGGAGTGATTCCAGCGCAGGGCGCAAACCCCGTTTGCCCTTGGCAACTACTTCCGGCACACCGCTGTCATAGACCTGAATCTCGCGTAATCAGCGCGCCAACAACTCCAAAAAAGAGATCACCTCATGACTCCCAGACTGTTGCCCTGGCTGGTGCTCGCCAGCAGCCTTACCGCCATTTCCGCTCAGGCCAAACCCATGACTGACTACGACGTACTGGTAGGTGCCTACACCGCTGGCGCCAGCGAAGGTATTTACCGTTACGGCTTCAACACCCAGACCGGCCAGCTCGAAGCCAAGCCGCGTCAGGTGATCAAAAGCGAAAACCCTTCCTGGCTGACCCTTTCCACGGATCAGCGACATTTGTTCGCGGTCAATGAAAACGGCCCGGGGCAGACAGACATCGTGGGCAAGGTCAGCAGCTTTGCCATCGATCCCAAGACCCACGCATTGACGTTGATTAATCAGATCGACAGCAAAGGCGAAGAGCCGACCCACTCCAACCTGAGCCTGGACGGGCGCTTCCTGTTCGTTGCCAACTACGCCGTACACCCTGATCCGGGCGGTTCGCTGGCCGTAGTGCCAGTCGGCAAGGACGGCAGGCTTTCCCCCGTCGCGCAGACCGCCACCCACGAAGCCAGCAAGGTCAACCCTGAACGTCAGGCCTCATCCCACGTCCACTCCGCTGTACCGACACCCGATGGCAAGTACCTGGTCGCGATGGATCTGGGCGCCGACAAGCTGTTTGTCTTCAGCTACGACGGCAAGAAAACCCAACCGCTGCAGCCTGCCAAAACCCCATCAATTGACTTGCCGCCTGGCAGCGGCCCGCGCCACTTGCTGTTCAGCAAGGATGGCAAACACGCTTGGCTGACCATGGAAATGAGCGCCCAGGTGGCCGTGTTCGACTACCACGATGGCGTCTTCAAGCGCACTCAACTGGTAGATCTGGCGAATAAGGAAGGTCAGCAATACCGCGCCGGCGGCGGCCTGCACACTTCGCCAGACGGTAAATTCCTTTACGTCGCCAATCGTGGCGAGGCCAACGAGCTTGTGGTGTTCAGCATCGATTCGGCCAACGCTCAGTTGAAGGAAATTCAGCGTCGGTCGGTCGAAGGCAAGGAACCACGGGAGTTCAACTTTGACCCCAGCGGCCACTTCGTGCTGATCGCCAACCAGAAAAGCAACCAGATCGTCACCGTGCGCGTAGACCCGAAAACCGGCGTGCTTGGCGACACCGTGCAGAAAGTCGACTTCGACTCGCCTTCGGATTTCCGTTTTCTGAAGTGATGAACGCTGGCAAGTGACACATTGACGCAGGCTGCAGCCCTTGATCTATAAGGGCTGTAGCCATCTATTAATTAAATTGATAAGGGCTAGTGGCAGAAAAGATTTTTTCTGAAAGCTCCCCGGGCGTAACTTTCATTCCACGGCCACGACGGTCAAGACTTGAAACGAACCACACCGAGGTACGCATTATGAATTTCAATATCTTCTCCATCATCGCCGCGTCTGCCATCTCCGCCACCGCTGCATTGCCAGCCAACGCCAGTGTTGAAGCCACAGACAAAAAAATCAGCTCGACCCAGACCTACACACCCAAATACCTGCAACAAAGCGCCAACTTCTATGCCGCTCTGGACCACAAGACCCAGCAATGAATAGACCCTGCGGTAAATCCATTGCCCGTTAACGATGTCCACGTTTCATGAGTCACCGATAACGGGGAATGGATTTGCAAGACCACCTTATTTGTTGTCACTGCCGCGCGATTGAAAGAACGCTTTCGCGAGCAACTTCGCCACTAACAGGCTGACGCGACCCACTGACCATTGTGTGTCAGGCCATGTGTCAGATGCAGGCGAACTTGTTCGCGAAAGCGTTGGATTCCCTCCTTTTAATCCCCCTCTGCTGAATAGCGATGGGGATTTTTTTATGTGCCAGATTCATACGATCGCGCCGATACAGGGATGGCGTCTGGCCGACTGACTTCCTGAACCGGCGGCGCTTCTGCAGCTGTGCGACTGGGGCCAGGGCGACCGGCGGCTCAAGGGCTGAGCTTTGCCATGGCGTTCAAGAACAACGCCGACTCCAGAAACCGCTTCAACCACGCCTGCAATTTCGGATACGGGCTTTGCCAGAACCAGTCCGGGTCGACGAAGCAGAACTGGCGCACAAACGGCGCCAGTGCGGTGTCGGCCAGGGTCAGGTGATCAGTGAGCAAAAAATCCCTCGAATCCAACAACCCTTCCAGCCTGCGCAGGAATACTTCACCTCGGGCGCGGTATTCCTCCTGAGTGAACGCGGGATAGCGCACGGCGTATTTGTAGTGGTCCAGATCGGTCTTGAACGTGCCGTCGTTTTCGGCGATCAATTCGGCGAGTTGCCGTTGTCCTGCAGGGTCCGCGACCAGGGACCAATCATCCGGGTCCTGCTGCGCCAGGGCCCAGCGCATAATGTCCAGGCTCTGTTCCAGCACGTGGTCATCGAGAACCAGCACAGGGACCGTACCTTTCGGCGAGCGCTCCAGCATGTCCGGCGGTTTGGCTTTGAGACTGACCTCGATCGTGTCGACCTTCGCGCCTGAATAGGCGATGGCCATGCGCGCCCGCATGGCATAAGGGCAGCGGCGGAAGGAGTAGAGCAGGGCGGGCATCAGTTGACCTCTAGGGTGCTGAGGCCATTGCCCTGGCGCCGTACCTGAATTTGCACCGCAATCCGCTCGTGCATTTCCTGTACGTGGGAAATCACCCCTACCTTGCGCCCCTGAGCCTGCAAACCGTCCAGCGCATCCATCGCCAATTGCAGCGATTCGGGATCGAGGCTACCGAAGCCTTCGTCGATGAACAGCGATTCGATCTTTAGCGTGCTCGAGGCCATCGACGCCAAGCCCAGTGCCAGGGCCAGCGACACCAGGAAGGTTTCGCCGCCCGACAGCGAATGCACCGAGCGCAGTTCGTCGCCCATTTCCGTGTCCATCACCAGCAGGCCGAGCATGCTGCCGCCGCGCTTGAGACGATAGCGGCGTACCAGCTGTTTAAGCTGAGCGTTGGCATGGTGCACCAGCAGGTCGAGGTTGTAGGCTTGCGCGATCTTGCGGAATTTGTCGCCTTCGGCCGAGCCGATCAGGGTCGCCAGACGGCCCCAACGCACGTATTCGTCGTGAGCCGCTTTGATCTGTTCCTGCAACTCGCTGTTGGCATTGCGGCGGCGTTGGTCTTCGCTGACCTGCGCGCGCAAGTCGGCGCACAGTTGCTCGTGAGTCGCCGACTGTGCCTGCGCCTCGCCCAAGGCGCTGATCAGTTGCTCGGCATCGCTGATGTCGCTGTGCTGTGCCTGATGTTGCTGCAGTTGAGCCTCGCGTTCCTGCACCAGAACCCTGGACTGCTCCAGGGATTTTTCGTTTTGTTGCAGGCGCTGGCGCAACGCATTGACGCTCTCGTCGCTCAAGGCCAGCAGCGCGTCGAGGGCGGCGTCGTCCAGTTCGCTGTGCTGGCTGCGCCACTCGTTGATTTGCCGATCAAGATCGACAACCTCCTGTTCCAGTGCGTGCTGTCTTTGCCGTTCACCCTCAAGCTCGGCGGTCAGCTTGATCAGTTCACTGCGTGCGGTCTGCAAGGCCTCTGACGTCGTGGCCTGAGCCTGTCGTGCCTGTTCCACGGCTTGCTCCAGTTGTTGCTGCCAGTGCTCGGCGCTTGGGTGTTCGCCGAGTAGGTCCTGCAATCGCTGCTTCACTGCGGCCTGTTGCTGCTGGCTGTCTGCGAGACGAGTCTGCAACTGCTGATGCTGTTGCTGGCGGCCCTGCTGAGCGATCTGTTCGCGCTCGATTTTTAGCGCGCGTTCGCTGTGCTCCTGCTGCTCGTCCTTCTGCTGATCAAGTTGTTCAACGCGCCGGGCAATGTCGTTGTCCAGTTGCATGAAGCTCTCGGTGGCCGACTCACGCCACAAGGCCAGGCTTTCGGCGGGCAGTAGCGGCTCGAATTCCTGCAATGCGGTCTCGAACGCCTGATTGTCCAGCGAGATGTTGCGCTGCTGATCGTCCAACTGCTTCATGGCCTGCTGGCTCGCTTCGCGGGCGTCCTGCACCTGTTGCTGCAGGGACTCAGCGTCGCGCTGTACTTTCAGCAAACGCGTCTGGCGTTGTTCGGTGCTGAGGATTTCCTGTGCCAGCTGATGCAGCCGCTCGCTGAGCCAGTCAGCGCGCAGGTGTTCGGGCTGCTCCAGCAGACGCGGGTAGAGCCCATGGGCTTCGAGATCCGGTGTGAGCGTTTGCAGCTGCTCGCCCAGTTGGTCCTGTTGCGGTTTGGACTGCTTGAGCTGATTGTTCAGCTCGGCCACTTCGGCGCGCAGTTCGGCAAGCTTCTCGCTCAGTTGGCTGACCTTCAGCCGTGCTGCGGTTTCTTCGTTGTCATCGTGGCCACAGAGCGCTTCAAGCAGGGCCTCGGACTGGTGATAGGGATGTTCCTCGCTGCCGCACACCGGGCACGGCTGATCATTTACCAGTTGCCCGCGCAGTTGTTCGACGCTGGCGCTGCGGGCCAGGCGTTGGCGTTGCAGCACGTCCACCGTGACCTTCAGCACCTGCTCGGCCGTTGCGTGTTCATCCTTGAGTTGCAGCCCTTTGGCGATGCTCTGCGCGCGCCGTTCGGTGGCCTGTTGCTGCTGCATCTGTACCTGTTGCAGACGACTGGCGACGTCGTGATGCCGCTGCCACAGGCGCTCCAGTGAATCGCTGGCACTGTGCTGCTGACGGTTGTCTTGCAACAGCTGGCCGAGCCGTTCGATTTCCTGGCTCACGGCGTCGGCCTTGACTTGAGCATCGTCGTACAGCGCTTGCAGCGCGCTGCGACGTTCGCTCAGGGTCTGCTCGGCGCGGGTCGAGCCCTGCTCAAGTGCCGGAAGCTCTTCGCGTCCTTTGTTCAGCCGCGAACTGACCAGCACGATCTGCTGCAGGCGAGGGCGATAGGCCGCCCACGATTGGCTGAGTGAGTCCAGTGCAGCGCTGCCCTGCAGTTGTTCGGTAATCGATTGCAGACGTGTTTCGACCTGGCGTTGCTGCTGGTTCAATTGACCGAGCGCGGCCTGGCCGTCGTTACTGGCCTGCTCGGCATTGCGTGCCTGTTCGTTGATCTGCTGCAGCTGATCATTCAGGTGATTGAGCTGTACCTGCTGCTCGAAAGCCTGGCTCAACGATGGTTTGGCGTTTTGTTGATGTTCCTGAGCCTGTTGCAGGCCGCTCTGTGCGGCGGCGAGCTGGCTTTGCAGATCAGTCACAGTGGTCTGGGTTTGCGTCTGCAGCTGGCCCTGCTGCTGAATGCGTGCAGCCAATGGCGTCAGCTGACCGTGAAGTTTGTTGCGCTGGGCGAACACATGCCGCTGCGGCGCCAGACGGTCCAGCTGAGTCAGTTGCTGGCGCTCGCTCGCTTGCTGATCCCAGGTGTGCTGCGCGCGGGTCAACTGTTCGTTGGCCGCCAGATGGCTGTCGCGCAATCGCTTCAACTCACCGAACCACTGCTGTTTCATCTCCAGTTGACGCAGTTGTGCCTGTGCCAGCTTCCATTGCTGCTGCGCGTCGCTGAGGCGCTGCTCCAGCTCCGCGCGCTGCTCAGGTTCGAGCGGCGTCAAGTTGCCAGCCTGGGCATTGAGGGTTTTCAGCGCTTCTTCGGCTTCCTTGCTCTTGCTGTAGGCGCGACGGCCGAGCTGGCTGTAAATCGCCGTGTCGGTGAGCTTTTCCAACAACTCGCTGCGCTCTTTGTCGTCCGCTTTAAGGAAGGCGCTGAACTCACTTTGAGCCAGCATCACGGCGCGGGTGAATTGCTCGAAATTGAGCCCCAGTCGCGCTTCGAGCAAGCTTTTGTATTCGGATTTGTTCTGGGTGCTGAGAATCTGCTCGCTGTCAAGGTCAGTCAGGGTCTGGCGGCTGGCCTGCAGCTTTTTCGTCGCGTTGTCACGGGCACGGTTGGTCTCCCAGCGTGCGCGGTAACGACGCTTGTCGACGCCGACGAAGTCCACTTCCGCATAGCCGCTGCCGGTGCCGCGACGCAGCAGGTTGCGCGGATCGTTGGTGCTGATGTCGCCATCGACCTCCGGCACCTTGGATTGGCCGACGTTATTGAGTCTTGGAATCGCGCCGAACAGCGCCAGACACAAGGCATCGAGCAACGTACTTTTGCCGGCACCGGTGGGGCCGGTGATTGCGAACAGCCCGGCACTGGCCAGCGGTTCTGCGGTGAAATCCAGCTCGAACGGGCCGGCCAGAGAAGCGAGGTTTTTCAGGCGAATGGCGAGAATCTTCATGGCTGTTCACCTTCCAGTTGCACGTCTTGCAGCAAGCTGGCGAAGTCCTGCAACGTCTGTTCGTCGACCTCGCTGCCGTAACTGTCGAGCCAGGCACGGCTGAACAGTTCCTGCGGGGTGAGTTGATCCAGTTCGATCAGCTGGCGATCATCCTCATCATCGCGGCTGCCTTTGCCCGCATATTCGGCGGCGATGCGTACCAGGCGCACGGCTTTGCCTGTCAGGGCGGTTTCGATCTGGTTGCGCAGGTCCGGTTGCGGTTCGTCCAGGCGCACCCGGACTTCGAGCCAGGGTTGGCGGTCGACATCGGCCAGCAGATCGATGTCCGGCAGCGCCTTGAGTTGCAGCAGCAGTTCAACCAGCGGCGCCGGACCGACCCGTTGCAAGTTGACGGCGCGTGGAATCAACAGCGGTTTGACGCTGACCAGCTTGTCGCCTTCGCAGTCGATTTCGAGGATTTGATGCTGGTAGCCGATTTCCGAAAAGGACAGCGGAATCGGCGAGCCGCTGTAGCGAATTCTGTCTTCGCCATTGACCCGTTGCGGCTTGTGCAGGTGACCGAGCGCGACATAGGTGATGGTTTCGCCGAACAGGCTGGCGGGCAGCGCCTCGGCATTGCCGATGATCAGGCTGCGCTCGGAGTCTTCCGACACCGAGCCGCCAGCCATGTGCGCGTGGCTGATGGCGATCAGGGGCTGGCCTTTCTTGCGTTTCTGGTTGGCGGCGGCGATGAGCATTTCGTGAACCTGACCGATGCCGCGCAGGTAGTTGTCGCCCAGCGTCAGGCCTGTCACTTCGGCCGGACGCAGAAACGGCAGTGCCAGGCACCAGCCGAGCACCTTGCCCTTGGCGTTGCTCAGCGGCAGCAGCAGGCGGTCGACGTCGAGTATGCCATCGTCCAGCCATAGCACGCGGCCCAGCGCATGGGTGCGCAGACGGCGCATCAGCGGGGCGGGCAATTCGATACGCGAGCCGGAATCGTGGTTGCCGGCGATCATCACGATGGTCAGTTGCGGGCTTTGGTCATGGGCGCTGACGATGAAGTCGTATAGCTGCTCCTGGGCTTTGACCGGTGGGTTGACCGTGTCGAAGATGTCGCCAGCGATCAGCAGCACATCCGGCTTGCGCTCGGCCAGCCGGGCCAGCAGCCATTTGAGAAAACTCTGGTGTTCGAAGTCCCGCTCCTGGCCATGCAGGTTCTGGCCCAGGTGCCAGTCGGAGGTGTGGAACAGACGCATTGGAGTACCTTGGTTCGAATGGTGTCATGTGGTCCGCGCCGAGGCCCCTTGCTCGTTCCCGCGCTCTGCGTGGGAATGCGGGGTCGGTCGCGTTGCGGCCATTGATCGGTATAAATCACTTCGGATAAAGCGGCGGCAGGCTCTCGCCACCGTTCGGGTCAACGGGTTTTTCAACGGCGGGCAGTGCCTTGACTGCCTTCCATAAATCTTCGCCCAGCCACAACGTGCCGGTCTCGCTGTACAGCGCGCCGTTCAGGCCATCGAGGGCGTCGGACAATGGCACAAAGCGCGCCGCCATGTCGGCCAGGGTTTCCGGTTGCTGACGGGCCCAGGCATCCAGTGCCTGACGGGTCGCCTGCGAATCGTTGGCAAGGCTTGCGCGCTTGAGGTCGTCGAGCACGCTGCGCGGACTGGGCCCGGCTTGCGCCACGCGGGTCAGGGCTGGTTGCCAACGCGCGCGCCACCACAGACCAAAGCCCAACAGCGTAGTGAAACTTAACAGCACCGTGCTCAGTTGCCACGGCCACACAGGCACGCCAATCAGTGTCATGCCCGCGTTGTCGCTGACCGGCATGTCCACCGACAGCGCCGGGTTAATGCTCACCTGTAAGGTACGGGCGGGCAGGGCGCTGTGCTCCAGATGGTCTTCCAGGGTGTTCCACCACACCAGGTCCACAGCCGGAATTTCGATGTCGCCCGGACGATTGGGCACCAGTGCTTCGCGTTCTTCACGGCTGCCCACCAAACCGCGTTCATCGGGCTGATTGCTCAACTGCGGCTGGTCGGGGTAGCGCCGCAGCGCACTGACTTCGGTGGCGGGCAGCGGCGGCAACTGGGCGCTGGACAAGCCCTCGGCCTTGGCTATCAGGGTTCGGGTCAACGAGTCGCCAATCTGGGTGTGGGCCGGATCCGGGCTCCAGTTTTCGCTCAGGCTGATGCTGCGCGCCGGCAGCCACGGGATGTTGGCCGGGTAATTGGCCGGTTGCGGTTTGACCTTCAGCGGCAGGGGGGCGGACATCACGCGCATCAGTTTGCCCGGTTTCGGGCTGGTGGCCACCGCCGGTTGGCCGGTGGCGGCGGCCTGACTGACTTCCGGGATGTCCTGCACCATGGTCGCGCTGAACTCTTGTGCAGGAATGGTCATATCGCCGCTCTGCTGCGGATACAGCGCATAACGCATCTCGATCACGCCGTGGCGAATGCCGTTGATCTGTTTTTCATAAGTGCGGGTGTCGCCGAGCTTTTCGATCCGTGTATCCGGCACTTGCAGTGGCGTCAGGCTGCTGTCGTCGAACAGCGACACCGAGTGGTAGATACGCACCGTCAGGACGGCCTGGGCCTGCACGTACACGGTATCCTGATCCAGGCTCGCCTCCATGAACACCGGCGCCAGTTTTTGCTCCTGATCCTGTGAAGGTTCGACTTCCACCACTTGCAGGGCAATCGGCTGGCTGATCAGTTCGCCCAGTTTCAGCGGCGGAATCTCGATTGAGCCACTGCGACGCGGCATCAGCGTTATCAGCCAGCGGGTGGTGGCGTGAACGTTGCCGTCCAGCGTGGTCAGGCTGTTGAGCTGGCGGGTGTCACGGACTTCGAAGTCCGCGTCCAGCGCGCTCATGTCGGGTTTGCCGAACAGCGTGGCGTCGTCGGACTCCAGGGTCAGCTCGACGGTTTCTCCGGTGTTGACGCGGGTGCGGTCGACGCTGGCCTGCAACGTCGAGGCGGGCGAGTCGGCCTGCGCCACCCAAGCGCACAGGCACAGCAACCACGCGATTACCACAGTGTGCAGACGACTCATCGGGCTTTTTCCTGATGCTGCTGTTGTTCGTACCAGAATTTGCGTCGCAGCAACTCGCCCGGTTCATCGGGGATCTGCCGCAACCATTGCTCCAGCGCCTGGCGCTGTTCGCCGTTGATCTGGCTGTCGGCGGGTCGACTGGGTGCGCGGGCGGGCTCGTCTTCATCAGGCGAGGGGCCATCGCTCCCACCGCCACCAGACATCGACCGAGCACTGACAGCGGAGTTGTCATCATCGCGCTGCGCCGACGCCTGTTGACCGGTGTGCTGCTCTTCGGCAGTGCCGCTTTGGGGTTTGCCCGCGTCATTGTCGCCTTCGGTCTTGCCTTCACTGGCGTCTTCGGCGGCCGCCTGTTTGTGTTGCTCCTGCATCTGCTGGATCAACGCTCTGTTGGCGATGGCGGCGGGGAAGTCGGGCTGGCGTTCCAGTGCTTGCTCATAGGCATCCAGGGCCGCCTCCAGCGCTCCGCTTCGGGCCAGCGCGTTACCTCGATTGTAGTGGTCGGCAGCGCTGTTGCCTTGGGCGAAGCGTTGGGCGGCGCCGGCATAATCGCCTGCTTCATAAAGGGCGATGCCTTGCCACCGCATGTCTTCGAAATGCTGTGCCGCTTCGGCGGCGCGATGGTGCGCAAGCAGATGCTGACCTTGCTGGTCGGGGCGCTGGAACAGGTCCTTGAAGTCGAACGCGTAGCTGTGTTGCGGCGCCAGTATCAGAAGCAGCGGCAGGCCCAGCAGCCAGCCGCGGCGACCGGCACAGGCAGCCAGCAATAGCAGGGGCAGCAGCAGCCAGTAACCCTGATCGGCCCAGCTGTCCAACTGCACGGTCTGGCCTTGACTGCGCAGGTCTCGCGGGCTGTCCAGCAGGCCTAGTTCATGCAGGTCGTCGTCGGTTAGTTGCAAGGGCGCGTAGCGGCCGCCGAGTGCTTCTGCGAAGTCGTTGAGGCTAACACTGTCCAGGCGTGGCACCAGAATGCCGCCCTGAGCGTCCTTGAGGAAACCGCCTTTTTCCTGCGCCACCGGTGCGCCTTGCGCCGTGCCGACCCCGAGCATCAGCAACTGCGGCGAGTGGTCGGACATGGCCTGGTGTATGCCCTGGCGCTCCTCGTCGGTCAGCGAGGAGCCGATCCACAGCAGGCGTCCCAGCCCCAAATCGCCCTGGTTAAGCAGATCGCGCGCCTTGCGCACCGCCAGATCGGCGCGTTGACCGCCTTCGGGCATGATCGATGGCTTGATCGCATCCAGCAGGTTCTTGCTGGTGCCCAAATCGTCGGACAAAGGCACCAGCGTATGCGCGCTGCCGGCATAGACGATGATCGCCGTTTGCGAGTCGCCTCGCGCCTGCAGCAGGTCCAGCAGCTTGCGTTTTGCCTGCTCCAGACGAGAGGGCGGGCTGTCGGCGGCGAGCATTTCCGGGGTCAGTTCCAGCAGCACCACCAGCGGGTCTACCGGTTTCTGGCTGGTTTGTTCAACCCGTTGCCAACTGGGACCCAGCAGCGCCAGCAATGCCAGCAGCCAGCCGAAACTCAGGGCGATCCAGGGCAACTTGCTTTCCCGGCCGCTGCCGCCGCTGAGCAGTACTGAATGAAAGGCGCCGGGCAGAATCATCTGCCAGCGACCGACTCGTCTTTGCCGGTGCCAAAGGCGCCAGACCAACCAGCCGAGCAGCGGCAGGATCAGCAGCCATCCGGGCCGCAGCCAGTGCGGCCAAAACGCCACCAGCGAGACGCTCATCGACGCCTCCGCAAACGCTCGAAACGCTGACGCCATTGCGGGCCTTGATACAGCGCGGGCTGGCGAGCGAGAAAACGATACAGCGGGTTCTGCGGCCAGCGTTCATGAACCACCAGCAGCACGCTCAACAGCAGCGCCAGCCCCAGCGGCCAGTGATACAGCGCCAGGGCGGGGCGGGCCTGGGTCGGTTGCTGGGTGACCGGTTCCAGGGTGTCGAGGGTTTCGCCGATCTTTTCCAGCTGCGCGCCATCCCGGGCGCGGAAGTAGCGGCCACCGGTAATGTCGGCGATTTCCCGCAGCGCGGGTTCGTCCAGGTCCAGGCTCGGGTTCAGGCCCAGGATGCTGGTGGCGCCTTTGTCCGGGTCGGCGCCGATGCCGATCGGGTAGATCTTCACGCCTTCGCCCGCTGCCAGTCGCGCTGCCGTGGCAGGGTCGATCTGACCGGCGTTGTTCGCGCCGTCGGTCACCAGAATCAGCACCCGACTTTGCGCCGGACGCAGGCGCAGACGTTTGAGCGCAAGGCCGATGGCATCACCGATGGCTGTGTTTTTCCCGGCGATGCCAATTCGCGCTTCGTCCAGCCAGACGCGTACCGTCCTGCGGTCGAAGGTCAGCGGCGCCTGCATGTACGCCTGACTGCCGAAGAGGATCAGCCCGACGCGATCGCCCTTGCGGTGTTCGAGAAAATCGCCGAGCTGCTGTTTGACCAGGGTCAGTCGGCTCACTTCATCGTTCTGCCAGACCATGTCCGGGTAATCCATCGACCCGGAAACATCCACCGCCACCAGCAGGTCCCGTCCGCTGGCGGCCACCGGCAAGGGGTCGCCCAGCCATTGCGGACGTGCAGCGGCGATCAGCAGCAGCAACCATAAAAGCACGAAGGGCATCTGCCGACGCCAACCGGGCAGGTGAGCGCGAGCGCGACGACCGGCCAGCCCTTCCAGCTCATTGAGAAAGCTGACCTTGAGCGCCGCTTCGCCGCTGTCAGCCACCGGCAGCACGAAGCGCAGCAGCCAAGGCAGCGGCAGCGTTACGAAGACCCACGGCCAGGCGAACTCAAACATGTTTGCGAATCCAGGTTTCGACCGACTGTGTCAGGCCATTGATGGCTTTGTCGTCGAGCTTGCATTCGGGCTTGTACGCGCCTTCGACCAGAATCATCCAGCGCGTCAGGCCGGCCGCCGGGCAGCGGTTGTCGAGAAACGCCAGCCATTTGCGACCGTTGAGGGTGTGGCTCTGGCTGTAGGGGTAATCATTACGGCACAGGCGCTTGAGCAGACCGTTGATCTGCTGCAGCCAGGCACCCGCCGGGGCGCCGTCATAGGGTTTGGGCATCTGCGCCAGTTCGATCAACGCCGACTGACGCAGCGGGTCCAGCGGCTGTTCGCTCGCCTCGCGCGGCGCGCGCCTGGGCAGCAGCACGCGAGCGCGCCATAGGCCGTAACCCAGCAATGGCAGCAGCGCCAGCAAGACCCACCAGCCCGGCGCGGGCGGCCAGAGGCTGATGGGTGCAGGCAGGATCAGTGGCTGCAACTGGTCCAGCTGGCTCATGGGTGTTTCACCGGCTGCTGTGCATTGAGGTAGTCGCGCAGTTGTTCGACCATGTGCTGTTGAGTGCTCAGCGGAATCATCAGCACCCGCAGCTTTTTCGCCAGCAGTTCCCAGCGAGCCTGACGTGCCTGGCCTTGGGCACGGTAGGTCTGGCGCAGGTCGGGGTTGAGGGTGTCCAGTTCCAGTTGGCCGCCGCGATCGGTGAACCTGAGCAGTCCGGCCGCAGGCAATGCATGATCCAGCGGGTCCGACAGCGGCAGCAGCAACAGGTCGCAATGGCGTGACAGCAACGCCAACTGCTGCTCGGCGGAATCGGACAGCGCGCGCTCGTCGCAGAGGATGAACACCAGGCTGCCCGGGCGCAGGACTTCGCGCGCCCGGCGCAGGGCCACGCCAAAGGTGTCGCGGTCGGCCACGGCATCGGTGTGCAGCGATTGATTGACCCGCACCAGCCGATTGAGTAACTGCAACAGGCTCTGTTTGCTGCGCCGTGGTTTGATTTCGTAGTGCTCGTTGTCACCGAACACCAACCCGCCTACCCGGTCGTTATGGCCCAGTGCGGCCCAGCCGATCAGCGCAGCCGCTTGCGCGGCCAGAACCGACTTGAACATCACGCCTGAGCCGAAGAACAGCCGGCGGCTTTGCTCGACCATGATGAAAATCGGTCGCTCGCGCTCTTCATGAAACAGCTTGGTGTGCGGCTCCTGGGTCCGCGCCGTGACGCGCCAGTCGATGGTGCGCACATCGTCGCCTGCCTGATACACCCGCACCTGATCGAAATCCACACCTCGACCGCGCAGCTTTGAGTGATGCAGGCCGATCAGCGGGCTGCGACGTCCGGGGGATGAAAACAGCTGCACTTCCCGCACGCGATGACGCATCTCGATCAGCTCGGCAAGGCTGATGCGGATGCCCGGTTGGGAGATCAGATAGGGTTGCATGGGGTCAGGCGACGGCAACGACGTCGAGAATGCGCTGGATCACGCGGTCCTGATCGATGCCCGCTGCTTCGGCTTCGAACGACAGAATGATGCGATGGCGCAGCACATCGAAGACCATCGCCTGAATGTCTTCGGGGCTGACAAAGTCGCGGCCAGCCAGCCACGCATGGGCGCGCGCGCAGCGGTCCAGGGAAATCGAACCCCGAGGACTGGCGCCGTAGCCAATCCACTCGGCCAGCTCGGCGTCGAACTTGGCAGGGGTGCGCGTGGCCATCACCAGTTGCACAAGGTATTCCTCCACGGCATCGGCCATGTACAGCCCAAGAATTTCCTTGCGCGCGGCAAAGATGGCCTGCTGAGTGACCCGTCGTTCCGGCTTGGTCTCGCCGTTCAACGCCTCGCCACGGGCCTGCTGCAGGATCTTGCGTTCGACGTTGGCATCCGGAAAGCCGATTTTCACGTGCATCAGAAAGCGGTCGAGCTGGGCTTCGGGCAATGGATAGGTGCCTTCCTGCTCGATGGGGTTCTGCGTGGCCATCACCAGAAACAACGGCGACAGGTCGTAGGTGCTGCGCCCCACGCTGACTTGACGCTCAGCCATCGCCTCCAGCAACGCCGACTGCACTTTGGCCGGGGCACGGTTGATTTCGTCCGCCAGCACCAGGTTGTGGAAGATCGGGCCCTGCTGGAACACGAAACTGCCGGTTTCCGGGCGGTAGATCTCAGTGCCGGTGATGTCGGCGGGCAACAGGTCCGGGGTGAACTGGATGCGGTGGAACTGCGCCTCGATGCCTTCTGCCAGCTCCTTGATTGCCTTGGTCTTGGCCAGGCCCGGCGCGCCTTCGACCAGCATGTGGCCATCGGCAAGCAGCGCGATCAGCAGGCGTTCGACCAGTTTCTCCTGCCCGAGAATCTGTGTTGAGAGAAAGGTTCGCAGCGCGACCAACGCTTCACGATGTTCCATCGATGACGGTTCCTGGCAGGGTAGGCGCAGCACCAAAACGGCACTGAAGCAGGGGGCGTTACTTTAATGCATCGGAGGGGGCGGCGACTAACGGGGGAGGTGGTTTTTTCAGTGTTTGGCGGCGTTTACCGAGCAAAACAGCTGATTTACCTGGCAAGTTGCGGGTTTCTCGCCATTTTGCCTGGACGCTGGCGACAGACGCTTGCCTGAAGCCCGCCCTGTGGAAGTTGCGCCGATTAGACCTCGCTGATGTAGCTGCCCACGCCGTTGAGAAGGATGCGCAGGGTCGCGTCCAACTCTGCCAACTCACCGGGCGGCGTGCTGTGACTGATGTCGTAGGTCGTATCGCCGCCGAACGGTTTGGCATCGGTCGCGTCGATTTCCACGACCAGGCGTGTGGCAGAGAAGGTCACTTTCAGGTTGGCCTCGACATGGATGGTGTCGTCGCGGAAGGTGATATCGACTTCGTCCTCGTCCGGGAAGCGAGCCAGCAGAAACAAGTCGCCGTTGCTGGAATGGCAGCATGCCAGCGCCATGTCATCTTCTTCCTCGTCGCAAGGGTTGTAGATGAAGCTGTCGGTGGTCATGTGCATGGCAGTATTCCTATGGCTCGGTTCGGGGCAGGGGGGGATTTTGCCAGTACTGCGTAGATTTTGCCTGCTTGCCGCACAGGTATGGCGTTCTCATCAGACCATCGGCTTGCCGGCTGCATCGATCATGGGAGCGGCACCGCTAGCAGGCCCGACTGCCACGGCACATGGGCAGGTTTATCGTCAGGCACTGCGAGGCGCTGTTCGTGCCTTCCCGACATCGGAGGAAACATTAGGCTACAAGCCGATGTCCGAATATGTCGCAGCATCGCAAGCAGGCTCATGGTTGCTGTCGTTAAGCTGCCCGGCAGATGAACGGGTGTGTAGCCAAGCCTGCCTGGGCAGACGCCTCACCGAAGTCATTCGGGTCAAAGGAATGTGACGACGCACACACGACGAGCGTTACTACTAAGGCATGTGTGAACGCGCGGCGCCCTGCCACGATCTGCCGACTATCATCGGACAGGTGCAAAACGTAGGACACACATGCAGTACGACCCCGAAACACGCATCTCTCCTATATAAAAGCCAAGCCAAGCGGAGTACCACAGATGGCGTTCTTCACCGCAGCCAGCAAGTCCGACTTTCAGCACCAACTGCGAGCGGCACTGGCTCAGCACATCAGTGAACAGGCACTGCCACAAGTGGCGCTGTTCGCCGATCAATTCTTCGGCATCATTTCCCTCGATGAACTGACCCAGCGCAGGCTTTCCGATCTTGCCGGTTGCACCTTGTCAGCCTGGCGTCTGCTGGAGCGTTTCGAACACAGCGCACCGCAAGTGCGGGTATACAACCCTGATTACGAACGCCATGGCTGGCAATCCACCCATACTGCCGTTGAAGTGCTGCATCACGATCTGCCGTTCCTGGTGGACTCGGTCCGCACTGAGCTGAACCGCCGCGGCTACAGCATCCACACCTTGCAAACCACCGTATTGAGTGTGCATCGCGACGAGAAGGGCCAGTTGGTCGAGCTGCTGCCAAAAGGCTCCAGCGGCGAGGGTGTGCTGCAAGAATCGCTTATGTACCTGGAAATCGACCGTTGTGCCAACGCTGCCGAACTGAACGTGCTGGCTCGTGAGCTGGAGCAGGTGCTGGGTGAAGTGCGTGTCGCGGTTGAAGATTTCGAGCCGATGAAATCCAAGCTGCATGAGCTGCTGGCGGGTGTCGATGCGGTCGAATATGACGTCGACCCGGACGAAAAGGCCGAAGTCAAAGTGTTCCTGGAGTGGTTGGTGGACAACCACTTTACCTTCCTGGGCTATGAAGAGTTCACCGTTGATGCCGGCGCCGATGGCGGTCAGCTGAACTACGACCAGTCGTCTTTCCTGGGTTTGACCAAACTGTTGCGCGCGGGCCTGTCCGCCGACGACCTGCACATCGAAGGCTATGCGGTGAATTACCTGCAGGAGCCAACCCTGCTGTCGTTCGCCAAGGCTGCGCACCCGAGTCGCGTGCACCGTCCGGCCTACCCGGACTATGTGTCGATCCGCCAGATCGATGCCAGCGGCAAGGTCATCAAGGAATCGCGCTTCATGGGCCTGTACACCTCCTCGGTGTATGGCGAAAGCGTGCGGGCAATCCCGTATATCCGGCGCAAGGTCGCCGAAGTCGAGCGCCGTTCCGGGTTCGATGCCAAAGCGCACCTGGGCAAGGAACTGGCACAAGTCGTCGAAGTGCTGCCCCGCGACGACCTGTTCCAGACCCCGGTGGACGAGCTGTTCACCACCGTCATGTCTATCGTGCAGATCCAGGAGCGCAACAAGATTCGCGTGTTCCTGCGCAAGGACCCGTATGGCCGGTTCTGCTACTGCCTGGCCTACGTGCCACGCGATGTCTACTCCACCGAAGTCCGGCAGAAAATCCAGCAAGTGCTGATGGAGCGCCTGAAGGCCAGCGACTGCGAGTTCTGGACCTTCTTCTCCGAGTCGGTACTGGCCCGGGTGCAGCTGATTCTGCGTGTGGACCCGAAGGTCACCCTCGACATCGACCCGCAGCAACTGGAAAACGAAGTCATCCAGGCCTGCCGCTCGTGGAAGGACGACTACGCAAGCCTGGTAGTGGACAGCTTTGGCGAGGCACAGGGCACCAATGTACTGGCCGACTTCCCTAAAGGCTTCCCGGCCGGCTACCGCGAGCGTTTCGCCGCTCACTCGGCTGTCGTCGACATGCAACACGTGCTGAGCCTGTCCGAAGCCAATCCTCTGGTCATGAGCTTCTATCAGCCATTGTCGGGCGATAAGGCGCAGTTGCACTGCAAGCTGTACCACGCCGATACGCCACTGGCGCTGTCCGACGTGCTGCCGATCCTGGAAAACCTCGGTCTGCGTGTGCTGGGCGAATTCCCGTACCGCCTGCGTCACACCAAGGGGCGCGAGTTCTGGATTCATGACTTCGCCTTTACCTATGGCGAAGGCCTGAAGCTCGACCTGCAGCAGCTCAACGACACGCTGCAGGACGCTTTCGTCCACATCGTGCGAGGCGAGGCCGAAAACGACGCGTTCAACCGCCTGGTGCTGACTGCCGGTCTGCCATGGCGTGATGTGGCGCTGTTGCGTGCCTATGCGCGCTACCTGAAACAGATCCGTCTGGGCTTCGACCTGGGCTACATCGCCAGCACCCTGAACAACCACGCCGACATCGCCCGTGAACTGACCCGTCTGTTCAAGACCCGCTTCTATCTGGCACGCAAGCTGTCAGGTGGCGATCTGGACGACATGCAACAGCGTCTGGAAACGGCCATTCTTTCGGCCCTGGACGATGTTCAGGTGCTCAACGAAGACCGCATCCTGCGTCGCTACCTTGATCTGATCAAGGCGACCATGCGCACCAACTTCTACCAGACCGACGCCAACGGCCAGAGCAAGAGCTATTTCAGCTTCAAGTTCAACCCGCGCCTGATCCCTGAGTTGCCCAAGCCGGTGCCGAAATTCGAAATCTTCGTCTACTCGCCACGGGTCGAAGGTGTGCACCTGCGCTTCGGTAACGTCGCTCGCGGCGGGCTGCGCTGGTCCGATCGGGAAGAAGACTTCCGCACGGAAGTGCTGGGCCTGGTAAAAGCCCAGCAAGTGAAGAACTCGGTCATCGTGCCGGTGGGCGCCAAGGGCGGCTTCCTGCCGCGTCGTCTGCCGACCACCGGCACCCGCGACGAGATTCAGGCCGAAGCCATCGCCTGCTATCGCATCTTCATTTCCGGCTTGCTGGACATCACCGATAACCTGAAAGAAGGCGCGCTGGTGCCGCCGGTCAACGTCGTGCGCCATGACGACGATGACCCGTACCTGGTGGTGGCCGCGGACAAAGGCACCGCGACCTTCTCCGACATCGCCAACGGCATCGCCATCGACTACGGCTTCTGGCTGGGCGATGCGTTCGCCTCCGGTGGTTCGGCAGGCTACGACCACAAGAAAATGGGCATCACCGCCAAAGGCGCATGGGTCGGTGTGCAGCGCCACTTCCGCGAGCGCGGCATCAATGTTCAGCAGGACAGCATCAGCGTGATCGGCGTCGGCGACATGGCCGGTGACGTGTTCGGTAACGGCTTGCTGATGTCCGACAAGCTGCAACTGGTGGCGGCTTTCAACCACCTGCACATCTTCATCGACCCGAACCCGGATCCGGCCACCAGCTTTGCCGAGCGCCAGCGTCTGTTTGATCTGCCGCGTTCGGCCTGGACCGATTACGACACCAGCATCATGTCCGCAGGCGGCGGGATCTTCCCGCGTAGCGCGAAGAGCATCGCCATCTCCGCGCAGATGAAAGAGCGCTTCGACATCCGCGCCGACAAACTGACCCCGACCGAACTGATGCATGCGCTGCTCATGGCGCCTGTGGATCTGTTGTGGAACGGCGGTATCGGTACGTACGTCAAGGCCAGCTCCGAAAGCCACGCCGATGTTGGCGACAAGGCCAACGACGCCTTGCGCGTCAACGGCAACCAGCTGCGCTGCAAGGTGGTGGGCGAGGGCGGCAACCTTGGCATGACCCAACTGGGCCGCGTCGAATTCGGCCTGCTGGGTGGCGCAACCAACACTGACTTCATCGATAACGCCGGTGGTGTTGACTGCTCCGACCACGAAGTGAACATCAAGATCCTGCTCAACGAAGTGGTGCAGGCCGGTGACATGACCGAGAAGCAGCGCAACCTGCTGCTCGAAAGCATGACCGACGAAGTGGGCAATCTGGTACTTGGCAACAACTACAAGCAGACCCAGGCGCTGTCGCTGGCGGCCCGCCGTGCCTACGAGCGGATTGCCGAATACAAGCGTCTGATGAGCGACCTGGAAGCCCGTGGCAAGCTGGATCGCGCCATCGAGTTCCTGCCGGCCGAGGATCAGATTGCCGAACGTGTTTCCGAGAAGAAAGGCCTGACCCGTGCCGAGCTGTCGGTGCTGATCTCCTACAGCAAGATCGACCTCAAGGAAGCGCTGCTTGAATCCCGCGTACCGGATGACGACTACCTGGCGCGCGACATGGAAACCGCATTCCCGCCTTCATTGGGGGCCAAATTCTCGGAATCCATGCGTCGCCACCGTCTGAAGCGTGAAATCGTCAGCACCCAGATCGCCAATGATCTGGTGAATCACATGGGCATCACCTTCGTCCAGCGTCTCAAGGAGTCGACGGGCATGAGTGCGGCCAATGTGGCCGGTGCGTACGTGATCGTGCGGGACATCTTCCACCTGCCGCACTGGTTCCGTCAGATCGAGGCGCTGGATCACAAGGTCCCGGCTGAAATCCAGCTGGCGCTGATGGATGAGCTGATGCGTCTTGGCCGTCGTGCCACACGCTGGTTCCTGCGCAGCCGTCGCAATGAACTGGACGCGGGGCGTGACGTTGCGCATTTCGGTCCGCACATCGCGGCGCTGGGTCTGAAACTGGACGAGTTGCTGGAAGGCGCGACCCGCGAGGTCTGGCAGGCGCGTTATCAGGAGTATGTCGAGGCGGGTGTGCCTGAGTTGCTGGCACGAATGGTGGCGGGCACAACGCACCTGTACACGCTGCTGCCGATCATCGAAGCGTCGGATGTCACGGGTCAGAATGCGGCGGACGTGGCCAAGGTGTACTTCGCCGTGGGCAGTTCGCTGGATGTGACCTGGTATCTGCAGCAGATCAGTGCACTGCCGGTGGAGAACAATTGGCAGGCCCTGGCCCGTGAGGCGTTCCGTGACGACATCGACTGGCAGCAACGGGCGATTACCGTTTCTGTGCTGCAGATGGCCAATGGTCCTGCGGATGTGGAGGAGCGCTTGAATCTTTGGCTGGAGCAGCACCTGCCGATGGTTGAGCGCTGGCGCGCGATGCTGGTGGAACTGCGGGCGGCGAGTGGCAATGATTATGCGATGTATGCGGTTGCCAACCGTGAGCTGCTGGATCTGGCCATGAGTGGGCAGACTGCTGTGGTTTGATGGGTTTGACCGAGCGGTAAAGAAGAAGCCCTGCGTCGAGAGATGCGGGGCTTTTTTATGGGTGTTGGGCGCGCTGGGTTTTGTGTGTATATCCCGTATCTGGGGTGCCGCTTATTCACCGTTCCGCCCTTACGGCAGGTCACTTATCTTTCGGGAGAAGTAACCAAAACCCTGTGCTCCTGGCTTGGCTCCTCCTGCGTCGGAGTTCCTTCACGCAGGCGACGCTCCGTGGGCCCGCCGCCATCGGCCATCCCATGGCCGGGGCGGCTCTCGCGGCATCCATGCCGCTCGGCTTCACTGCGCGCTGCCTGCGTTCGGCCTGCACCCAAGTTGCGATTGGCGGAGTCTGGGCTATCGCGCGGGAAAAGCAGAGCAAGCAGAGTAGAGACGAAGCGAAACACGTGGGCGCTTTGCGCTTTGGCTCATTCCCTCGCTCTGGGTGGGAATGGCAGATGGGGCGCCCTGTGTCCGTTGACGCGAAGCGTCAATCGTTGCGGCACCACGCGCAGCGCGGGAACGATCCAGGGGCGTTGATCATCGCAGCCGGGCCATGCTGATGGCGTCGACGTATACGCCGTCGCGCACCGCGTAGTTGCGTAGGCGCCCTTCGGTTTCGAAGCCGAACTTGCGGTATAAGCCCAGCGCGGCTTCGTTGTCGGCGAAGACGGTCAGTTCCACCCGGTGCAGGTTCATCCAGTTGTCAGCGACTTCAAGCACGGCGGCCATCAGCTTCGATCCAACCCCCTTGCCTTGCCAATCCAGCGCAACGCCCATTCCGAGGCTGCCTACGTGGCGTTGCCGGATGCGGGAATACTGCTCCAGCCCAATGTTGCCGATCACCTGACCCTCATGCAGGGCGACGAGCTTGACGGCTCGCTCATCACTGGCCGCCAGCCGTTTGCGCCAGACGTCGGGAGACTGATAGGGCATTTGCAACACCTGACGGCAGACCTCCGGGTCGCTATAAAGCGCTGTGACGCCTTCGATATGCACTTCGGTGAAGCGTTGGATCACGATCTGGGTAGAAGCGGGATTCACTGTATTCGTCCTTTGAAAACAGATGGCGTGCCAGTGTAATGGCGGGTTGTACGTGTAGTCACCAACGCATCAGCTTTCGAGAGTGGGTCGAGTGTGGGCGGTTCCCCCTTGAGACGCGACTCATTCCACATATCCCTACTAACAGTGCCACCGTATTCGCTGCCTTCGTAACCTCCGACGTCTGCCACAGCGATCGCTCCCAGCTCTCAGGGCTGGCGTTTTTGGTTACTTTTAGTGCTTTTCGAACGTTACTCGCCGAAGGCAAAACAGTTCGAACATCAGGACGAGCCCTAATCCGCCACACTGCTGATAACGGATAGACGCACTGTCCCAACCGCTAAACCGCACCCCAAAAAAACCCCGCCGAAGCGGGGTTCTTTCAACGCAGTGTTTCGATCTTACGCTTGAACGACCGGAATATTGGCGTTCGCAGCGGACTCGCGGAACTCGGCAATCTGATCGAAGCTCAGGTACCGATACACATCGGCAGACATGCTGTCGATCTTGCCCGCGTACTCCATATATTCCTCGACCGTCGGCAAACGACCCAGGATCGACGCCACGGACGCCAGCTCAGCCGAAGCCAGATAGACGTTCGCGCCATCACCCAGACGGTTCGGGAAGTTACGGGTAGAGGTCGACACCACGGTGGCGTTTGGCTCGACACGTGCCTGGTTACCCATGCACAGCGAGCAGCCCGGCATTTCCATGCGCGCGCCAGCCTTGCCGTAGATACCGTAGTAGCCTTCCTCGGTCAGTTGGTGAGCATCCATCTTGGTCGGCGGCGACAGCCACAGACGGGTTGGAAGCTGGCCCTTGACCTGATCCAGCAACTTGCCCGCCGCGCGGAAGTGACCGATGTTGGTCATGCACGAACCGATGAACACTTCGTCGATCTTCTGGCCAGCAACGCTGGACAGCAGACGGGCGTCGTCCGGGTCGTTCGGCGCGCAGAGCACTGGCTCTTTGACGTCGGCCAGGTCGATCTCGATGATTTCAGCGTATTCGGCGTCGGCATCGGCTTCCAGCAGCTCTGGATTGGCAACCCAGGCTTCCATCGCCTGAGCACGGCGTTCCAGCGTACGTGGATCACCGTAGCCTTGCGCGATCATCCAGCGCAGCAGGGTGATGTTGGAGTTCAGGTACTCGGTGATCGACTCTTTCGACAGCTTGATGGTGCAACCGGCAGCCGAACGTTCTGCCGAGGCATCTGACAGTTCGAAGGCTTGTTCGACGGTCAGGGTTTCCAGACCTTCGATTTCCAGGATGCGACCGGAGAAGGCGTTTTTCTTGCCTTTCTTCTCGACCGTCAGCAGGCCTTTCTGGATCGCGTAGTAAGGAATCGCGTGAACCAGGTCGCGCAGGGTGACGCCCGGTTGCAGCTTGCCTTTGAAACGAACCAGGATCGACTCGGGCATGTCCAGCGGCATGACGCCGGTGGCTGCGGCGAACGCGACCAGACCGGAACCGGCCGGGAACGAGATACCGATCGGGAAACGGGTGTGCGAGTCACCACCGGTACCGACGGTGTCCGGCAGCAGCATGCGGTTCAGCCAGCTGTGGATGATGCCGTCGCCCGGACGCAGCGAAACGCCGCCGCGGGTCATGATGAAGTCAGGCAGGGTGTGGTGGGTCTTGACGTCGATCGGCTTCGGATAAGCAGCGGTGTGGCAGAAGGACTGCATCACCAGATCGGCAGAGAAGCCCAGGCACGCCAGGTCTTTGAGTTCATCACGGGTCATTGGCCCGGTGGTGTCCTGGGAACCTACGGTGGTCATCTTCGGTTCGCAGTAGGTGCCCGGACGGATGCCGTCGGTGCCGCATGCCTTGCCGACCATCTTCTGCGCCAGGGTGAAACCCTTGGTGCTGGCAGCCGGTACTTCAGGCAGTTTGAACAGCGTCGAAGGTGGCAGACCCAGCTCGGCGCGCGCCTTGCTGGTCAGGCCGCGGCCCACGATCAGCGGAATACGGCCGCCAGCGCGGACTTCGTCCAGCAGCACTGGGGTCTTCAGCTCGAAGGTGGTGATCACTTCGTCGCTGTCGTGCTTGGTGACCTTGCCTGCATAGGGGTAAACGTCAATCACGTCGCCCATGTTGATGTTCGAGACATCGAATTCGATCGGCAGTGCGCCTGCGTCTTCCATGGTGTTGTAGAAGATCGGAGCGATCTTGCTGCCAAAGCAGAAGCCGCCAGCGCGCTTGTTCGGGACGTTGGGGATGTCGTCGCCGAAGAACCACAGCACCGAGTTGGTTGCCGATTTACGCGAGGAACCGGTACCGACCACGTCACCGACGTAGGCGATAGGGAAGCCCTGGCCGCGCATCTCTTCGATCTGCTTCATTGGGCCGATGGCGCCTTGTACATCCGGCACGATACCCTCGCGGGCCATTTTCAGCATGGCCAGGGCGTGCAGCGGGATGTCAGGACGGGACCATGCATCAGTCGCAGGCGACAAATCATCGGTGTTGGTTTCGCCGGTGACCTTGTACACGCGCAGGCTGATCTTTTCGGCCAGGGTAGGGCGCTTCTGGAACCACTCGCCATCTGCCCAGGACTGCAACACGCCTTGAGCGTGTACGTTGCCGTTCTTGGCCTTTTCAGCAACGTCATGGAAGGCGTCGAACATCAGCAGGGTGTGCTTGAGTTGTTCTGCGGCGACCGGTGCCAGCTCGGCATCGTCCAGCAGGTCAACCATGGTCACGATGTTGTAGCCGCCCTGCATGGTGCCGAGCAGTTGTACCGCGCGCTTTTTGTCCAGCAAAGGGGAAGAGACTTCACCCTTGGCCAGTGCGGAAAGGAAACCGGCCTTGACGTAGGCTGCTTCGTCGACGCCAGGCGGAACGCGGTTGGAGATCAGATCGAGCAGGAAAGCTTCTTCGCCAGCCGGTGGGTTTTTCAGCAGCTCGACAAGGCCTGCGGTTTGTTCGGCGTTAAGCGGCTGGGGCACGATACCCTGGGCGGCACGCTCTTCGATGTGTTTACGGTAGGCTTCAAGCACAGTATTACCCTCATCAGTGGTCCCAAATGGGTGTCCGGGACGCTCATCCAGAAAAGGTCCGCAACCGTGCTCGTTAAAACTTTTTGGGTCTTTGGGCAGGCAGCTGACGATTCCCAACAGAAGCTGTTTTCAAAGTTTTACGCCTGCGTGGCGGTTCTGGAGGAGGGGACGCAGGCGGACCTGCGTCTTAGAACCGTACTGCGGGGTAGGCTCCCGTTATAGAGCCCTGACTGTGCTCGTGACGCTTTGAAAACAGCTTCCAACGGACATTGGCGCCTTAAAAGGCCCGGTGATTCTACGGTAAAAAAAAGGTAAAGGTAAGTTAGACCCTACATCTTCGGGGGTGTACCCCGTTAGACAAAGGGCTAACATGGCGACGTGTTTCGTCCGTTGCCGTGTTCCCCACCATGCCCAATCACATCATCAAGACGCCCTGCGTGGGCTTGTGTTCTACCGTCTACGGCGACCTCGTTTGCCGCGGTTGCAAGCGTTTTCACCATGAAGTGATTCATTGGAACGGCTATAACGAGGACGAAAAGCGCGCGGTCTGGTTGCGTCTTGAACAACTGCTGGTCCAGGTAATGGCGGCCAAGGTCGAGGTGTTTGACACAGACAAGCTGCGCCAACAGCTTGAACAACGCAAGATCCGTTTCGTGCCGCAGCAGTCGGAATATTGCTGGGCCTACCAGTTGATCGCACGAGGTGCGCGGGCGATCAACAACCTTGAGGCCTATGGAATGGTCTTGCTGCCCGAATTCCGCAACTGGGGACTGCCTGAGTTGCGCGATGCCATTGATCGGGAATTTTTCCTGCTGTCCGAAGCGCATTACGAGCGCTACATCGCGCCCGGTTTTCTGCAAGACGCCCTTCAGCCAGCGACGCCCTGATCAGTCTTCGACAAGTGCGCTCAGAATCCGATAGGCAGCGTCTATGCGTGCTGCGTTGGGGTAGCTCCTGTTGGCCAATATCACGATCCCGAGCTGCTTCTGCGGGATAAACGCGATGTAGCTCCCGAACCCTCTGGTGCCGCCTGTCTTGTTAATCCACACATCCGTGCGCGGTGCTTGCGGCGGCTCGATGGCCGTCACAGGTGTGGCGTTGTAGATCATGTCCGCCGCATTGCCCCGCTGCAGCGCGTCCAGGCTGACGGGCATAGGATATTGTTCCCAGATCAGGCCCTGAATCATGCCCCCCGCCTGGAAGTAGCCGGTATGGGTGTCGGTAATCGCCTGCTGAAGCTTCTGGTCGATCTTCACCTGCTGCATGTTGGCCTGCATGAAGCGGGTCAGGTCGGTGGCGCTGGATTTGATCCCGTAGGCCTCCGAGGACAAAACGGCCGTTGCCATGCGTACAGGCTCGTCTGTTGTGGTGTAGCCCTGGGCGTAAAGGGGGAGTTTTGCTTCAGATACCCGGATATAGCTGTTTTTCAGTCCCAGCGCGGGAAACAGGTGATGCTCCATCAGTGTCACGAAATCCATGCCCGTCGCTTTGGCGGTGATCAGGCCCAATGTGCCGATACCCGGATTGGCGTAGGTGCGACATGTTCCTTGCGCGCAGCTCGGTTGCCACGCCTGGAAATAACTCATCAGTTGCTGTTCGTCGCGGATGCTGTCTGGCACTTGCAGTGGCAGCCCGCCAGTCGTGTGGGTGCCGAGACTGAGCAGCTTGACGTCTCCGAACGGGTGGTTATTCAGGGATGGCAGGTATGTTCGGGTCTTATCGACGAGGGATAACCTGCCGTTGAGTTGAGCGTATGTGGCGGCAGTAGCGGTGAACGTTTTGCTGATGGAGCCCAGTTCGAACAAGGTGTCTTCGCTGACGGGTTGGCGGGTCGTCTTCGACGCGATCCCATAATTTAAAAAGTGGGGCTTACCCCCTACTACGAGGCCGACGGACATTCCGGGAATCGCATATTGCTTGATGACCGGCTGCAACGCAGAGTCCACAACGGCTTTTATCCGGTGCGGCGGATGACCGGCGGCGTGGCTGGCTGTTGCCATGGAGCACGCGAGCAAAGCAGCGCTGAGCCATGGGCTGACGTAGTGAAGTTTGGACATGCGGAGTTCCGAGGCTTTTTCGACGGGGGGCATTATCCTCGTGCTTACCGAAAGGCCTCCAGCGCATGACTTCCTAAAATGTTGTAAGAGCCTTCGCTTTTGCTTCATTGAACTTGAACACCCGCAGACCCCGGGATTTGCAGCGTAAGAAACGTCGCCATGATCGGGGTCAACGGCTTTAGAGATCACGAGACTGGTTCTGCGCCCCGAGGCCCGTATAATGCTGCGCCTTGCCCATCCAGCCATTCGTGAACCTCATGCAGATTTATCCGGAAATCGACGCCTTCCTGCTTTGCCCGACCCCCGACGCCTGGGTCCAGGCAGCCTTGCAGAACTTGGATATCCTGCTGATCGACCACGCGAACAACGAAAAGAAAGCGGCCGGCGCGGCGTTCCAGTTCATGTTTCAGTACAACGACAAGTTCGATCTGTTGGCAAAGATGTCGCGTCTGGCCCGCGAAGAACTGCGACATTTCGAACAGGTGATTGGCATCATCAGGAAGCGCGGCATTCCGATGGCCAATATCAGTTCGGCCCGCTATGCCGGATCACTGCGCAAACGCGTGCGCAACCACAACCCATATCGCCTGACCGACGCGCTGATCGTCGGCGCCATCGTCGAGGCGAGATCATGCGAACGCTTTGCCGCTCTTGTGCCGCATTTGGATGCCGATCTGTCGAAGTTCTACGCCAGCTTGCTCAAATCCGAAGCCCGGCATTTCCAAGACTACCTGAAGCTAGCTTACCTTTACGGCGATGAAGCGGATGTCAACGCCAAGATCGAGGAAATCCGCCTGGCCGAGCGCGAATTGATCGAAAGCACGGATGAGGATTTCCGCTTTCACAGTGGTGTGCCCAGGGGATGAGTCAGGGGCGGTAGGGCAGCACAGGGAGGGTGCAGTCAGCTCACGCGCTGGATGACATAGCTGCTTTCGAAATGGCGCACGCAGCCGATCACATGGAAGCCCTTGAAGTAACCGGCGGCCCTGAGCAGGTCGACCGCTGGTCCGACTTCTGGCGAGTGCAGGTAATCGCCATAGTCGTCGAATACGATGAATCCCCCCGGCACCACGGTGGGGGAATACAGCAGGAAGTCGAGCAGGACGTTGCGCCCGGCGTGCCCGCCGTCGATATGCAGCAGTGCAACTTTAGGCGAGAGGCCGTAGAAACGCTCGGCACACAACTGCGAATAACCTCTGAGTATGTGTGCGTCTGGGAGAAATGCGTTTTTGTAGTGGCTGAATTCTTCGAGCTGGTTGGGCAGTTCGAAAGGGTCAATACCGATGACACGGCGTTCGTGATTGCAAACCTCGTTCATCAGTACCAGGGATTTACCCTTCCAGACACCAATTTCGACCACATCACCCGGTATCCCTTCGATTAGCAATGCGAGATAACCCAACAGCCGGACATGATCGTGGAACGACAGCTCGCGGCGCGGCATGGCGTGTTCGGCAGGCAGCACAGCCTGTGCTTGTTCGAAACGTGCGCCGATCAAGTCCCAGACCTGCTTCACACTTTCGTTGAGGTCCGGATTGCCAATGAAATCGTTGAGGTCTTGGAGAGTAATCATCTGTTTGACGGCTTCACATGAGAGCATGCGCGCAGCGCGGGTACGCTGGGTCTTTGCGACAGCCAGCGCCGGTAGATGATAGGCGCCGAAGAGGCAAAGGGAAAGTTGCCGCCACGCTCACATTTCGGGGCAAGCGAATGTCCATGAGCGGGTCCGAACAGAGGGTCTGTTCGCCCGAATGAAAGCCCGCCCGAGCAGCGGTTTCTAAAAAATGTTTCATTGTGTGTTTACTGCCTAGGCAGTAATATCCGCGCAACTAACTGCCTAGGCAGATAATTGGTGGTTATCAATGGCCCATTTCACTCCCGAGACTTTCGATGACAGCCTGTTGGGCATGTTATTGGGACGTACCGAAAACCTGAAAAACCGCATTCTCGACAAGCACCTTGAACCGCATAGCCTTACGGCACAGCAGTTCAAGGTGCTGATCATGATTCGCCGATTTTGCGCGCAAACGCCGGCGGACCTGTGCCGCATGCTCTCGCTGGACAGCGGCTCAATGACGCGCATGCTCGATCGTCTGGAACAAAAAGACCTGCTGACCCGTACGCGGTCTGAAGCGGATCGTCGTCAGGTGCGTTTGGCGTTGACCCAAGCCGGCCAGGCGTTGTCGGACTTGTTGCCCTACGTAGGGGCTCAGGCGATGAATGAGATGGTTGGCGTGCTCGAACACAGCGAGCTGGCCACGCTTGAAAAGATCCTCACCAAGATTCTGGTTGCTTCGGCGGACCCCATTACGCTCGCCCGGATGGCAGGAAAATGAACATTCGAATCCAGCAGGGCTCGGCCTTGCGTACATCGTTGAGCCTGGTATTCGTCGCGCTGGTCGTGGCTGGCTGCGCCAGTTCCAGAGGCTTGAACACCGAGGGTGTCGGTATCGATGCCAATAATCTGCAGGCTGAACAAAGCTTCAAAGGCATCGATCTGTCGCCAGCGTCCTGGCCAAAGCGTGATTGGTGGACCAGCCTGGGCGATCCACAACTGGACGCCATGATCACCGAGGCGCTGCGTGATAGCCCGGACATGCAGATTGCCGCCGCGCGGACGCATCAGGCCAATGCCGCAGCCGATGCCGCCGATGCCGATCGCATGCCGACCGTTGAGGCCGACGCCAGTGTCAGCCGCTCGCGTCTGGCCAAGGATCAGGACCCGACGGGCCAAGGCGGCCGCTACAGCACCTTGCGCAGTCTGGGCGCCAGCTTTAATTACAACTTCGACCTATGGGGTGGCCAGCGTGCTGCCTGGGAAGCGGCGCTGGGGCAGGCCCGTGCCTATGAGATCGACCAGCAGGCCGCGCAGTTAACCCTCGCAGCCGACGTTGCCCGAGCCTACAGCGATCTCGGACAGGCCTATGTCGTACGCGACCTGGCCGCCGATGACCTCAAGCGTACCCGGCAACTGCTGGACCTGGGCGAGCGTCGCTTCAAGTCCGGCATCGACAGCGAATATCAGTATCAGCAAAACCAGAGCCTGGAAGCGGGCTCCCGCGAAGCGCTGATCGACGCCGACAAACGTCTGCGTACAGCGAAGATCAGCCTCGCGGTTTTGATGGGCAAAGGTCCGGATCGCGGCGAAGCGCTTACCCGGCCGAATGTACTCAGGCCTGCCACGGTGGCATTACCTTCGGTGGTGCCCGCCGAGTTGCTGGGGCGCCGCCCGGATCTGGTGGCAGCGCGCTGGCGGGTCGAGGCGGCGAACAAGGACATTGCTGCCAGCAAGACCAACTTCTATCCGAACCTGAACCTTGGCGCTTCGGCGGGCGTGGAGTCGTTGCTCGGTGACGCAATGTTCGGTTCGGCAGGCCGCTTCTTCAACGTTGCCCCCACCGTTTCGCTGCCGATCTTCGATGGCGGTCGCCGCCGCGCTGATCTCGATGCGCGGGATGCCGACTACGACCTGGCGGTCGCGCAGTACAACAAGACCCTGGTGCGGGCCTTGGGCGATGTCAGCGACAACATCGGCCAGCTGCACGCCATCGGCGGCCAGATCGATGCGCGTCAGCAGGCCACCGATGTCATTCAGAAGTCCTACAACACCGTCGTTCAGCGTTATTCCTCGGGGATAGGCAACTACCTCGATGTGCTGACCGTCGAGCAGCAATTGCTGCAGTCGCAACGCCAACTGGCTGATCTCAACGCGGAACGAATCGATCTTTCGATCCAGTTGATGCAGGCCCTGGGGGGAGGCTTCGAAGAGAGCAAGCCCGGCGATAACGCCGCCCCGGCCGTCCCCTCAACTGCTTCGCTGACTCATTAAGGTAATCGTCATGGCCAATGCCACTACCGAAAACAACACTGCCAACGACCAACAGGACGCCCAGGGCGCGGACACCAAACCACAGGACGGCAAGCAACAAGAGACCAAGCCGCAGGATGACAAAGCTGGCAAGCCGCAAAAGAATCCGCGCAAGCGCAAGTTGCTGCTGATTGGTCTGGCGGTGGTCGTGATTCTTGCCGGCCTGGGGGTTTGGGCCTGGTATGAGATCTGGGGACAGTGGAGCGAGAGCACCGACGATGCCTACGTTAATGGCAACGTGGTGGAAATCACTCCGCAGGTGACAGGAACAGTCGTCAGCATTGGTGCCGACGATGGTGATCTGGTCCGCGAAGGCCAGGTGCTGGTGCAGTTCGACCCCAACGACGCCGAAGTCGCGCAACAAAGCGCCGAGGCCAATCTGGGCAAGGTGGTGCGTCAGGTGCGTGGCTTGTACAGCAACGTCGATGGCATCAAGGCGCAACTGGCTGCCCAGCGCGCCGAGGTGCAGCGGGCTCAGGACAACTACAATCGTCGGCGCAGTCTGGCCGCTGGTGGGGCGATCTCTCAGGAAGAGCTGTCCCACGCCAAGGATGACCTGACCAGTGCACAAAGCGCCCTGGCCAATATCCAGCAGCAATTGGTGACCAGCACGGCGCTGGTCGACGACACGCAAGTGTCCTCGCACCCGGACGTGAAGGCGGCCGCTGCTCAGCTGCGTCAGGCTTACCTGTCCAGCGCGCGCAGCACCCTGATCGCACCCGTGACCGGCTACGTGGCCAAGCGGACCGTGCAGTTGGGTCAGCGCGTTCAGCCGGGTACCGCGCTGATGGCTGTGATTCCTCTGGATCAGCTGTGGATCGATGCCAACTTCAAGGAAACCCAGTTGGGCAAGATGCGTATCGGCCAGCCAGTGGATATCGAAGCCGACCTGTATGGCGGCGACGTGAAGTACAGCGGCACCATCGACAGCGTGGGCGCCGGTACGGGCAGTGCGTTCGCATTGCTGCCTGCGCAGAACGCCACCGGTAACTGGATCAAGATCGTGCAACGGGTGCCCGTGCGAATCCACATCAATGCCGACGAGCTGGCGAAGAACCCACTGCGCATCGGCCTTTCGACCGTGGTCGACGTCAACCTGCACGACCAGAGCGGACCGGTACTGGCGCAGCAGCCGCCCAAGCAGGCCTCGTACACCACCGATGTGTACAGCAAACAGCTGGCCGAGGCCGACGCATTGATCAACCGCGTCATCCATGAGAACAGCGCGTCCGGCCCGAGCAAGACGGCGCAACGCTGACCCGCCGATCCATTCGTTCCGGTTTAACGGCCGGAACGCTTTCCGAGTGTCAAAGGATTCGCGATGAGTAACAACGCTCCGGCTTCTTTTACGCCTCCAAGCCTGGTGTTGACCACCATTGGCCTGTCGCTGGCGACGTTTATGCAGGTGCTCGACACCACCATTGCCAACGTCGCGTTGCCGACGATTTCCGGCAACCTTGGGGTCAGTTCCGAACAGGGTACGTGGGTGATCACCTCGTTCGCCGTCAGCAATGCGATCGCCCTGCCGCTGACGGGCTGGCTTAGCCGGCGCTTCGGCGAGGTGAAATTGTTCATCTGGGCTACGTTGCTGTTCGTGATGGCTTCGTTTCTCTGCGGTATTTCCAGGTCCATGCCTGAGCTGGTGGGCTTTCGTGTGTTGCAGGGCGTGGTCGCCGGGCCGCTTTACCCGATGACCCAGACGCTGCTGATTGCCGTTTACCCTCCGGCAAAGAGGGGGATGGCATTGGCATTGCTGGCGATGGTGACGGTGGTGGCGCCTATCGCCGGGCCGATTCTGGGCGGCTGGATCACTGACAGTTACACCTGGCCGTGGATCTTCTTCATCAACGTGCCGATCGGCCTGTTCGCAGCCTTTGTGGTGCGCACGCAAATGGCCGCACGACCGGTGACCACCAGCCGCCAGCCCATGGATTACGTGGGGCTCATTACGTTGATAATCGGCGTGGGCGCGCTGCAGATCGTGCTCGATAAAGGCAACGACCTGGACTGGTTCTCGTCGAATTTCATCATCATCGGCACGGTGATCTCGGTGATCGGCCTGGCGGCGTTCGTGATCTGGGAGATGACCGACGAGCATCCGGTGGTCAACCTGCGATTGTTCGCCTTCCGTAACTTCCGTGCCGGGACGATTTGTCTGGTGCTGGGTTACGCGGGATTCTTCGGCATCAACCTGATCCTGCCTCAGTGGTTGCAGACGCAGATGGGATACACGCCAACCTACGCCGGGCTGGCAGTGGCCCCGATCGGCGTGCTGCCGGTGTTGTTGTCACCGTTCGTGGGCAAATACGCGCCCAAATTCGACCTGAGGGTACTGGCGGGCCTGGCCTTTTTGGGCATCGGGCTGAGCTGCTTCATGCGTGCGAACTTCACCAGCCAGGTGGATTTCGAACATATCGCCCTGGTGCAGCTGTTCATGGGCGCAGGGATCGCGCTGTTCTTCATGCCTACCTTGAGCATCCTGCTGTCGGACCTGCCACCGTCGCAGATCGCCGATGGTTCGGGGCTTGCGACATTTCTGCGTAACCTGGGCGGCAGCTTCGCGGCGTCGCTGACCACCTGGATCTGGATTCGCCGGGCCAACATGCACCATGCCTACCTCAGTGAAAGCATAAACACCTACGAGCCCACCACGCGCCAGGCACTGGAAACCCTCGGCGGGGCGAGCAATCAGGCCTATGCGCAGCTCGACAGCATGGTTAGCAGCCAGGCGTACATGATGTCGACGGTGGATTATTTCTACATGATGGGCTGGCTGTTCTTCGCACTGATTCTGGTGATCTGGATGGCCAAGCCACCGTTCTCGGCCAAGCCCGGGCCTGGGGCAGGGCACTAGGTGGGGCGGTGCTGTCAGACGCGTAATTGCGCACCCTGTCGGGCGACGATACTGATTGCTCCCACGCTCTGGTTGGTAGCACGATGATTGGCGCTCTACGCTCCTGGAGACAGAGCGCCTTGCCCGCCGTTCCCACGCAGAGCGTGGGAGCGATCAAATGGAGCGCCGATCAACTGCTGCGTCTAGAGCTAAGCATTGACGGACACGCTCAACCCCACAGCGTCGCAACACACGATTATGCGTATTCAGCCCTGGCTTTGGGTACGCCCAATCGCCAACGGCTGCGGCGGCACGAACGCGAAAGATGTCAGTTGAAAGCCCTGCTCGTCGATTTGTAACGCCCAGCCCTCGCGGTCCCAGTCCCCAAGTACGATCCGTTGCGCGGTGTCGTCACCGATCTGCAGCTTGTGGATGGCGGGGCGGTGGGTGTGGCCGTGGATCAGGGTTTTTACCTGGTACTCGGACATGATCCGCGGTACCTCTTCGGGGGTCACATCGACGATGTCGTTGGCTTTCATGCGGGTCTGCGCACGGCTTTCGCTGCGCAGCTTGCGCGCCAGCTTGTGGCGGGTGCTCAAGGGCAGATGACGCAGGACCCATAAAGTCAGTGGATTGCGCAGATAGCGGCGCATGCGCATGTAGGCTTCGTCGCGGGTACACAGGCTGTCGCCATGCATCAGCAACACCGGCTCACCGTTGAACTGCACGACACTGGGGTCGCGGAGCAGGGTGCAACCTGCCGCCCTGCAAAAGGCTTTACCGATCATGAAGTCGCGATTGCCGTGCATCAGGAATACTTGCGTGCCACTGTCGCTTAACGCGCGCAGGGCTTGGCAGATCGAGCGTTGGAACGGCGACATTGCGTCATCGCCGATCCAGGCTTCGAAAAAATCCCCGAGGATATACAGCGACTCGGCGTCACGCGCCCGGTCACTCAGCAGATCCAGAAACGCCCGGGTGATGTCCGGGCGTTCTTCTTCCAGATGCAGATCGGAGATCAGCAATATCACTCAATGATCTCTGCTTTCTCGATGATGACGTCCTCAGCCGGTACGTCCTGGTGGCCAGCCTTGTTAGTGGTGGCAACGCCTTTGATCTTGTCAACGACGTTCGAACCTTCGACCACTTCACCGAACACTGCGTAACCCCAGCCCTGAGGGTTCTTGCCGCTGTGGTTGAGGAAGCTGTTGTCAGCGACGTTGATGAAGAACTGCGCCGAAGCTGAATGCGGCTCCATGGTGCGCGCCATGGCAACGCTGTACTTCTTGTTCGGCAGACCGTTGTCGGCTTCGTTCTGGATGCTTGGGCGCTTGTCTTTCTTCTCTTTCATGCCTGGCTCAAAACCGCCGCCCTGAATCATGAAGTTGCCGATGACGCGGTGGAATACGGTGTTCTCGTAGTGGCCCGCCTTCACATATTCGACGAAGTTGGCGACGGTGATCGGCGCTTTTTCAGCGTCCAGTTGCAGGACGATGTCGCCGTGGTTGGTGGTCAGTTTTACTTGAGTCATCTTGGCTACTCTTATAGGGAATTCGAAGTTGGACGTGTCGATCGCAGCGTGCAGCGTATAGAGGCTGGCGATTTCACCCTGGCGCGCAGTTTACAGAGGCTAGACGTGCAACGGGAAGTTGCGATCAATACCCGTGGTGCAAATGACGGAAGGCGTATCTCGACAGTTTTGTCACTGCGCGCTGTCAGGGGGTTGACAGCATCGGCTATGATAGGCGCTTTGATTTATTCGGCCTACCCTGGCCAAGACAGTTAGGTTTTCAAGGATCCTATGAGCAAGCCCACTCAAGACGCCGCTGCGAATTCAAAGGCAGGCCCTGCAATTCCAACCAACTTCCTGCGCCCGATCGTGCAGGCAGACCTGGATTCGGGCAAGCACACCAAGATCGTGACCCGTTTTCCGCCGGAGCCCAACGGCTACCTGCACATCGGTCATGCCAAGTCGATCTGCGTCAACTTTGGTCTGGCTCAGGAGTTCGGTGGCGTCACGCATCTGCGCTTCGACGACACCAACCCGGCCAAGGAAGACCAGGAATATATCGACGCCATCGAAAGCGACGTCAAATGGTTGGGCTTCGAGTGGTCCGGTGAAGTGCGTTACGCCTCGCAGTATTTCGATCAGTTGCACGACTGGGCCGTCGAGCTGATCAAGGCCGGCAAGGCCTATGTCGATGACCTGACGCCCGAGCAGGCCCGTGAATACCGCGGCACCCTGATCGAACCAGGCAAAAACAGCCCGTTCCGCGAGCGCAGTGTCGAGGAAAACCTGGACCTGTTCGCACGCATGAAGGCCGGCGAATTCGAAGACGGTGCCCGCGTGTTGCGCGCCAAGATCGACATGGCCTCGCCTAACATGAACCTGCGCGACCCGATTCTGTACCGCATCCGCCACGCCCATCACCATCAGACCGGTGACAAGTGGTGCATCTACCCGATCTACGACTTTACCCACGGGCAGTCGGACGCCATCGAAGGCATCACCCACTCGATCTGCACCCTGGAATTCGAAAGCCATCGTCCGCTGTACGAATGGTTCCTCGACAACCTGTCGGTGCCGTGCAAGCCGCGTCAGTACGAGTTTTCCCGCCTGAACCTGAACTACACCATCACCAGCAAGCGCAAGCTCAAGCAGTTGGTCGATGAGAAGCACGTCCATGGTTGGGACGACCCGCGCATGTCGACCCTGTCGGGCTTCCGTCGTCGCGGTTACACCCCGGCGTCGATCCGCAGTTTCTGCGAAATGATCGGCACCAACCGTTCCGACGGCGTGGTCGACTTCGGCATGCTCGAATTCAGCATCCGTCAGGACCTGGACCACAATGCACCGCGGGCCATGTGCGTGCTGCGTCCGTTGAAAGTCGTCATCACCAACTTCCCGGAAGACAAGGTCGATCACCTCGAACTGCCGCGTCATCCGCAGAAAGAAGAGCTGGGCTTACGCAAGCTGCCGTTCTCCCGCGAAATCTACATCGACCGCGATGACTTCATGGAAGAGCCGCCCAAGGGCTACAAGCGTCTGGAGCCAAATGGCGAAGTGCGTTTGCGCGGCAGCTACGTGATCCGCGCCGACGAGGCGATCAAGGACGCCGACGGCAACATCGTCGAACTGCATTGCTCGTACGATCCGGAAACGTTGGGCAAGAACCCGGAAGGCCGCAAGGTCAAAGGCGTGGTTCACTGGGTACCGGCGGCTGAAAGCATTGAATGCGAAGTGCGTCTCTACGATCGCCTGTTCCTGTCTGCGAACCCGGAAAAGGCAGAAGAGGGCAAGACCTTCCTGGACAACATCAACCCAGGCTCCTTGCAGGTCCTGACCGGTTGTCGGGCTGAACCGTCGTTGGCTGAAGCTGCGCCGGAAGACCGTTTCCAGTTCGAACGCGAAGGTTATTTCTGCGCGGATGTCAAGGACTCTAAACCAGGTCAACCGGTATTCAACCGTACCGTGACCCTGCGCGATTCGTGGGGCCAATAAGGAATCGTCGTGCTCTCTATCTACAACACGCTCACCAAGAGCAAAGAAGTTTTCAAACCGCTGGATGGCAACAAGGTGCGCATGTACGTCTGCGGCATGACCGTGTACGACTATTGCCATATCGGCCACGGCCGCAGCATGGTTGCCTTTGACCTGGTGACCCGCTGGCTGCGTTTCAGCGGCTATGACCTGACCTACGTGCGCAACATCACCGACATCGAAGACAAGATCATCAACCGCGCCCGTGAGAATGGCGAGCCTTTCGATGCCCTGACCGCGCGCATGATCGATGCGATGCACGAGGACGAAGCGCGCCTGAATATTCTCAAGCCGGATCTGGAGCCACGCGCTACGGACCACATTCCCGGCATGCTGAGCATGATTCAGACGCTGATCGACAAGGGTTACGCTTACGCACCCGGCAATGGCGACGTGTACTACCGCGTCGCCAAGTTCATGGGCTACGGCAAGCTGTCGCGCAAGAAGATCGAAGATTTGCGCATCGGTGCGCGGATCGAGGTCGACGAAGCCAAGGAAGACCCACTGGACTTCGTGCTGTGGAAAGGCGTCAAGCCGGGCGAACCGAGTTGGGACTCGCCATGGGGCGCGGGGCGCCCAGGCTGGCATATTGAATGCTCGGTGATGTCCACCTGCTGTCTGGGTGAGACCTTCGACATTCATGGCGGCGGCAGTGATCTGGAGTTCCCGCACCACGAAAACGAGATCGCCCAGAGCGAAGCCGCTACCGGCAAGACTTACGCCAATGCCTGGATGCATTGCGGCATGATTCGCATCAATGGCGAGAAGATGTCCAAGTCCTTGAACAACTTCTTCACCATTCGCGACGTGCTGGATAAATACCATCCGGAAGTGGTGCGTTATCTGCTGGTGTCGAGCCACTACCGCAGCGCGATCAACTATTCCGAAGACAGCCTGAAAGAATCGAAGGGCGCGTTGGAGCGTTTCTACCATGCGCTCAAAGGTTTGCCAGCAGCCGAGCCTGCGGGTGGCGACGCATTCGTCGAGCGGTTTTCCGCGGCGATGAACGATGACTTCGGCACCCCAGAAGCCTGCGCGGTGCTGTTCGAGATGGTGCGCGAAATCAATCGTCTGCGTGACAGCGATGTCACGGCAGCCGCGGGTTTGGCGGCGCGCTTGAAGCAACTGGCCGGCGTACTGGGTGTGTTGCAGCTCGAAGCCGACGACTTCCTGCGTGCAGGCGCCGAAGGTCGTGTCGATGCAACAGAAGTGGAAGCGCTGATCGCTGCGCGTCTGCAGGCCCGCGCCGACAAGAACTGGGCAGAGTCCGACCGCATTCGTGATCAGCTCACGGCCTTGGGTGTCGTGCTGGAGGATGGCAAAGGCGGCACCACCTGGCGATTGGCGGACTGATCAAGCCCGCAACTTCTCCCCTCGCAGTACGGCTTGCTGGCGGTGGCGTTCTCAATGCTGCCGCCAGCAACCGGTCCAAATGACAAATGTCTGCGCGCCGAACGCCAGCCTTCGTTGCGGTGCCAGTCAGCTCACTTTCCCAGCCAGACTTCAGATCCACGCTCGAGCAGCCCTTCGGCGGTTTGCAGGAAGTGCGCGCCGATCAGTTCCACGGTGAGATCGACATTGCGACTGGTCACGGCGTTCAGCAAGCGCTCGTGTTCATCGTCAAGACTGCGCTCGTCGTGATGAATCATGGAAGCTGCAATCAACCGATAGCGTTCGCTTTGAACGTGAAGTTGATCGCGCAGCTTGAGCAGCCAGGGGCTGTCGCAGGCCGAAACCACCGTGTCATGAAAATGGTTATGCGCACCGTACCAGGCCGCCGAAGGCAATGCCTGGCGATGCCCGTCACGTGCCGGTGTGTGCATGAGGCGATGGTAAGCACCGACGACCGCTGATTCCCATTCGATACCGCCCAGGCTCAAGGAGCGGCGAATGCACAACCCTTCGATATCGATGCGTACTCGGGTAAGGTCCATTAACTCTGCAGCGGACATGGGCGCAACGCTGAAACCTCGCTGCGGTGTGGCCACCACCAGATTCTCCGCACTCAGGCGCGTGAGCGCCTCGCGCAACACCCCCGTGCTCACATCCATTTCCTGACTCAGTTGACTGATTTTCAGCTTCTCGCCGGGTTTCAACTGGCCGGTGACAAGCCTGACGCGCATGTGCTGGTACACGGTTTCAATGACCCCGAGAGGGGATTTTGTAATTGTCATACAGAGCCATCCGTGTCTTGGTCGCTGTTATCGGCCCCCGCAGGAGGCAACATTTCGGAGCGCATTGTGCCTCAGTCGCTCGAATCAGGCCCCTGCCGAAATGGCATATGCTCAGAAGAAATTAACATTTTCTAAAAAAATTAATTTTATTTAGAGTCGCTTCCTGCCACTCATGGCAGACGACCTATTTTGCCTATTCGACAACGGAACGCTCAGGTCACTACCCATCCAGGAAGTTGGAGTGATCCGTTGAGTAAATATTTACCCGTGATGATTTTATCTGGCGCCGCTGTAGTCGGTGTCGATGTCCAGGCGCACGCAGCAGGTTTTCTGGAGGACAGTACCGCTAACCTCGAGCTGCGCAATTTCTACATCAACCGCGATAACCGTAGCGGAACTGCGAATCCGTCGAAGCAGGCCGAATGGGGACAGGGCTTCATTCTCGACTACCGCTCGGGTTACACCGAAGGTCCGGTGGGGTTCGGCGTCGACGCCTTGGGCATGCTTGGCGTGCACCTCGATTCAGGCAAAGGCACCCACTACAACCCCACCAGCAGCAGTCGCGGTGGACAGGTTTTTCCAACCGATAGCGATGGCCGAGCGGTGAATGAGTTCTCCAGCCTGGGGCCAACGTTCAAGGCACGAATCAGCAAAAGCGAACTGCATCTGGGGACCCTGCGTCCGACCCTGCCTGTGGTGACCTATAACGACGGGCGCATGCTTCCCCAGACGTACGAGGGTGCCCAGTTCACCACGCGCGACATCGACAGGCTCACGCTCACTGCCGGCAAACTCACCCACGCCAAAGGGCGCAACTCCACTGACAATCAGGGCCTGTCGATTCTGGGCGCCAACAACGCGACCACTGGCCAGTTCGTCAACAGCTTCCTGTTCACAGGGGGCGATTACGCAATTTCCAAAGACCTCACTGCGCAGTACTACTACGGCAAGCTTGAAGACTTTTATACCCAGCACTTTCTGGGGCTGACCCATCGTGCACAGTTGCCCGTGGGCTCGCTGAAGACTGATCTGCGTGGGTTTATCAGTGACTCCACGGGCAAAAACGCGAGCCAGGCTGGCCGTGCGGAAGGTTACGTCAGCAATGGCTACGGCAACAACGGCGAAGTCGATAACCGCGCCTGGAGCGCCGTGTTCACCTATTCGCTGTCCGGGCACTCGCTGGGGCTGGGCTATCAGCGCCTGACCGGCAGCAGCGACTTTCCATTCATGACCATGGGCGACGGGGTGCGGGCCTACCTCACCACCGACCGCAGTCTCAACACCTTCCAGCATGCGGGCGAGCGCACTCTGATCGGGACGTACGCCTATGACTTCGCAGCAGCAGGTGTGCCCGGGCTAAAGCTGTCTGCCGACTATCTCAAGGGGCAGCACATCGCGACATCGGCCGGGAACAGCCATGAATGGTATCGAGGGACCTCCCTGGAATACAGGGTTCAGAGCGGCACTTTAAAAGGGCTTAATTTCGCGTGGCGCAACGGATCATTTCGCTCTGCACTTAGCAGCGCCCGCAATGTGGACGAGAGCAAGGTGATTGTCAGCTACACGCTGGCGTTGCTCTGAGGCCTCCTTCTTTCCACATCGTCTTATCGAGAACGATACATGCCGACCACCAACCCCATCGCCTTGCGGCGCCCGCCACCCAGACAGGCCAGATACCTGACGTACGGGGGACTGCTGTACGGCGGATGGGTGGTCTGCTTCCTGGCCCTGACGTTTCTACCCCTGCTGGCGGTGATTCAGGGCAGCTTCGACAGTCAGATCGAAGGCGCTCAGGCGTTCACCCTGGAAGGCTGGAGGGCCCTGTTTCATGAGCCACGAATACTTGGCGCTCTGGGTAATACCCTCAGCCTGACGTTCGCCAGCCAGCTCATTGCCTTGCCGGTGAGCATCGGCCTTGCCTGGTTGCTGGGGCGCACCGATCTGCCGGGGCGCAACTGGCTGGAATTTGCCTTCTGGGTGTCGTTTTTCCTGCCTGCACTTGCAGTGGTTCAAGGTTGGACACTGGTTCTGGACCCCAACAACGGCTTGTTCAACCGCTGGTTGATGCACATTTTCGGGCTGTCCCAGGCCCCACTGAATATCTACAGCTGGGGTGGGATCGTGTTCGCGCACCTGGCGACGACCACGGTCTCGGCGAAGGTCATGATGTTGACTCCCGCTTTCAAAAGCATGGATTCGCGTTATGAAGAAGCCGCGCTGGTCGCTGGCGACAGCCGCTTCAAGGCGCTGTGCAGCGTGACTTTGCCGTTGCTCAAACCGGCATTGATCGTCACCGCGATCATGGGTGTGATTCGCGCGCTGGAGTCCTTTGAGATCGAACTGGTACTGGGCGCGCCTCAACGCATCGACGTCTACAGCACGCTGATTTACGACGTGACGCGATACGACCCGATCAATTTTGCCAGCGCCTTTGCCTTCGGCATTCTGATCGTCGCCATCATGGGGATACTTGCCGTCGCCTCTCGCAGAAGCACGCAGCAGGGCCATCACGTCACCGTATCAGGGCAGGCTAAAACAGCAGTGATGACCTTGGGCAGATGGCGCTGGCCACTGGGCCTTCTGGTGAGTCTGTTAGCGCTGGTGCTGACCGTTCTTCCGCTGGGCTTTTTGCTCACCAGCAGCGTCATGCGGCGTTTCGGTTTTTTCAATCTGGATCAGGTGTGGACGCTGGAGCACTGGCGCAGCGTCGTCGGCGATCCGATATTGCTGGGTTCAGTCGGCAACACGCTGAGCATCGCAGCAGGAAGCGCTGCGTTCGCAGCGCTGCTGAGCCTGATAGTCGCCTACACGATTGTGCGTTCACGTCGGGCGGGGCGAGCGTTGCTTGAGTTCGCTGCGTGGATCCCTTTCAGCATTCCCGGGGTGCTGACCTCGCTCGCCATGCTGTGGCTGATCCTGCACAGCGGCCTGGACTGGCTCTATGGCTCCACGCTTAGCCTGATCATTACGGTCGGTCTGGCCTCGGTAACGCTGGGGGTTCAACTGATTCGAAGCCAGTTGTTGCAGATCAACGCAGAGCTTGAGGAGGCTGCCTGGATCAGCGGCGCCTCGCCCTGGAAAACCGTGATCAGCATCGTCATACCTCTGTGCGCACGTTCGATCGTTGTGGTGGCGGTCATGGCCTTCGTGACTGCTGCCAGAGACATCAGCCATCTGGCGTTGCTGGTCAGCAGCGACAACAGGCCGCTCTCGATGCTGCAACTCGAATACATCGTCGAGGGCCGTAACGAAGCTTCCGCGGTGGTCGGCGTGATCATCGCGCTGATCGCCATCGCGGCTGCGCTCATTGCCCGACGCCTGGGCTATCGCCCTGAAACCAGACAGGTCTGATCATGTTGGAGATTCGTCATATCGTTAAAACGTTCGAGGGCAATCGCGTCCTCGATGACTTGTCACTGGAGATCCGTCAGGGAGAGATCTTCACCTTGCTCGGCGCCAGTGGCTGCGGCAAGACCACCTTGCTGCGCATTCTTGCCGGGCTGGAAACCCCTGACCAAGGACGTCTGTATTTTCAGGGTGAGCCTTGGGTTGATATCGCCACACACACATGTGTGCCACCCCAGAAGCGCGGGGTCGGTCTGGTGTTTCAAAGCTATGCCGTCTGGCCGCACCTGAACGTGTTCGATAACGTCGCCTATCCGCTGCGTAACCAGAAGCTGTCGCGCGCACAGATCCACGACAAAGTCCTGAGCATTCTTCAGTCCGTTGGCCTGACAGGCTATGAACAACGGGCCACCCATCAGCTAAGCGGCGGGCAGCAACAGCGCGTGGCAATGGCCAGGGCGCTGGTCGCAGACCCCGCGCTGCTGTTGCTCGATGAGCCATTCAGCAACCTCGACATCGGCCTGCGCAAACAACTGCGCCAAGAGCTCAAAACCCTGCAGAAACGGCTTGGGCTGACGGTGGTGCTGGTCACCCATGACCAGGAGGATGCCTTCGCGTTGTCTGACCGGATTGCGGTGCTTAAGGCGGGCCGGGTCGAGCAGATCGGCAGCGCCGAGGAGATTCACGACCGCCCGGCTACCACCTTCGTTCAGGGCTTCGTCGGCCGGGGCACACAGCTGCGCGGTCGCCTGACTGGCAGTGGTGATCGCGCCCGGATAGCACGCGGTGTCGTGCAACTGGCCGAGCCCCTCAGCTATCCGCTGGACGCTGCGCTAACGCTGTGGGTCCGCCCCGATGCCGTGTCGCTGGAGAATGCCGAATCAAGGGCAGGCTCAGGCGTCAGGGGACAGGTCAGCCATAGCATTTTCGCCGGCGACCGTTATGAGACCTACGTTGACCTAGAGGACGGTCAACAACTCATGGCCTACCAGCTTCGGCATCAGCTCAGCGCTCCCGGGAGCTGGGTCAACGTCATCTTTCCCTCCAATCCCCACGCCAGCCCGCTGGCCTCCCAGGTGTCATCTTGATGAAGTCGATCAATCGTTTTTGGATGTTTGGCAGCGCGTTTTTTGCGCTGTCCCATGTCGGCGTGAGCCAGGCCGAAGACTGGAATCAGGTCGTAGCGGCGGCCGAGAAAGAGGGAAAGCTGACCCTCCTGGGCCCGGTCATCCAGACCTATCGTCAGGCCATCGAGCAGTTCCAGGCGGCCTACCCGAAAATTCAGCTGCAGTACACCGGCGTGACGTCGCCGGAGTTCGAGGCGCGTATTCGCAACGAGCGCCGGGTGAACCGCTATTTGTGGGACGTGACCGTACTCGGTTTCAGTGGCTCGGCATTCACCCAACAACTGCCCGAGGGTTGGTACGACCCGATCCGTCCTTTGGTTGTGAAGCCGCAGGTGTTGGCCGACAGCAACTGGCTGGGTGGTTTTGCGGCCGGCTTCCTGGACAAGCAGCAGAAGTACATTTATGCGTTCCAGGCGGGCAAGCAGAACAACGTCAACATCGACCGAAGTGCCGTGCCTGAAGCTGAACTCAACTCGCTGGAAGACCTGCTCGACCCGAAATGGAAGGGCAAGATCGCGATTCTCGATCCACGCACCCGAGGCAGCGGCCATCTGATCACCTTGTTGCAGACCACACTGGGCGCGGACAAAGCCCGGCAATTCCTGACCGAACAACAGCCGGTCATTGCTACGACCAACCGCCAGTTGGCCGACTGGGTTGCCCAGGGCGCTTACCCGATTACGTCGGGCTTAAGTCCTTCGGAGATCGCCACCCTGAAGGATCAAGGGCTGGCCAGGTCGGTCGAAGCGTTGCAGACCCCGCCCGAGCGCACTGCCTGGACGCCTGGCTGGGGCGCCATCGCGTTGCTGCACCAGCCGCCGCACCCGAATGCGGCAAAAGTGTTCGTCAACTGGTTCCTGTCTCAACCTGCGCAGGCTGACTGGGCGAAGCAGGGTTTCGTCAACTCGCGTCGTACGGACGTTGCCCCCGGCCTGCCGGCGAGTGCGTTGACAGCCCAAGCCTTTCAAAAGGGGCTGACCTTTAATTCCGAAGCCAATGCCGAGAAGGCCCAAGAGGCCACCGCGCTGGCCCAAAAGGCACTGCAATGAGCGATCACCCAGCCGTGCTTCGTGAGTTGGCGATTGCCAACCGTATTCTTGCGCATGAACAGGTGTTTGACAGTTACGGTCATGTCAGCGTGCGTCATCCGACTGACCCGCAAAGGTTCTTTCTTTCGGCGTCGGTGAGCCCTGAACAGGTTCAGGTCCAGGACATTCTTGAATATGGCCTCGACGGCGAGCCGATCCTTGCCACGACCCGGGCACAGTACTCCGAGCGCTTTATCCATGCGGCGATCTATGCGCGCCGACCGGATATTCATGCAGTGGTGCACGCCCATACCGAGTCGGTGCTGCCATTTACAGTCAGCTCAACCCGATTGAGACCCTTGCTGCATGTGGCGGCGATCATTGGCCATGAGATCCCGGTATGGGACATGCACGACGATTTTGGCGATACGGATCTGTTGGTGATCAATCCTGACCACGCCCGTTCGCTGGCGCACGCCCTTGGCAACGGCCGTGTCGTGCTGATGCGCGGGCATGGGTTTACCGGCGCAGCCGCTTCGCTGGAGCTGGCCGTGCGCGTAGCCATTTATCTGAAGGTCAACGCCCAGGCCCAATCTGCAGCCATGGCGCTGGGACCTGTGACGTTCCTCAGTCCGGGTGAAGTCGCGGTGGCGGACGCGCGGATGGGTAGCCCCCGGGCCACCAGTCGGGTGTGGGAAAACTGGGCGCAGCGCTGCGGCGCCGATTGCGCTGTGCAGGCGCAGCCATGAGGCAGGCCCTGACCATCGCGCTGGCGAACTTCGATCGCCATATGCCTTTTTTCCTTGGCTGGCTTCCAGAGGCCAAAGACTTTTACCTCAAGGCGCTGGACGTCGGCATGAGCCCGCCGGGCCGCGATGGCGGGGATCGTCACGGGCGCATGTTGCGCGACCAAGAATTCGATATCGCTGAAGTGTCCCTAGCTTCCTACATCCTGGCCAAGGCCCGCGGAGCTGCCTTTACCGCAGTGCCCGTGTTCCCCCGGCGATTATTCAGCGCGAATCACATTTATGTCGGCCCGCACTCGGGTATTCAGGCTCCCGCCGATTTGCGCGGCAAACGGGTGGCCATTCGCGGCTGGCAAGTGAGTCTTTCGGTTCTGGCCAAAGGCGATCTGAAAAGCCGTCATGGCGTTGATTGGCGGGACATCGAATGGGTGACTCAGGGCGCTGAGCAGATAGCCCTTGCCGAGTCGGGTATCGGCATGAGCCGGATGCCCGATGGAGCCAGCGGTGCTCAGATGCTGCTGTCCGGTGAGGTCGACGCGTTCATCGATCCGAAACCGCCCAAGGCAGTTCTGGAGGGCCGGGGCGGTGTGCGCAATCTGTTCGCCGATCAGCGTCAGGCGTGTATCGACTATTTCCATGAGCGCCGCTGTTTCCCCGCGATGCATGTGCTGGCCATCCGCGAAGAGGTCGTTCAGCGCTACCCGGATTTGCCTCTTTATCTGATGCACGCGTGGGATGACGCGCAAGTGAAGACCCGGCAGATCTATGAGGATTATGCCTACACCTCTATGCCACTGGGCCGCCTGGCGTTCGAGCAGAGCCAGCGCGACTTCGGCAGCGCGCTGTTTCCGGCGGGGGTAGCGGCCAATCGCGACAACCTGGCCTGGTTCATCGACTACCTGGTCGATCAACTGCTGTTGCCTGAGCCGATCGAAATCGATCGCCTGTTTCACACCTCGGTTTTGCGCACCTGATGCGCCCGTTTTCTTATCTGGAGAGCCCCATGTCCGAATACCTGCAACTGCGCGATGCCCTACCTCAGATCCTGGCGCTTGCCGATGTTTTCCGGGAAGAGGGCGCGCGCGCCGATCGCGAGGGTGTGGCACCCAGGTCGAACCTGGAAGCGCTGCAGGCCAAAGGGCTTTTGCACGTCACCCACTCGGCTGCCCTGGGCGGCCCGGATGGCAGCCTAAAGGGGCGTCAGCCGGAGCTGTTCCTGAACATGCTGCGTACCCTCTGCCGGGCAGACAGTGCCACCGGTCACTGTTTTCAGTTGCATAACCACGCCCTTTGGCAGTTGGAGCAAGTGGGCACCGCCGAACAGATCGAGTTGTTCCTCAAACCGGCACTGCAGAAATTCAGCATCTTTTCAGCCGTCGGCAGCGAGCCCGGTCGCATCAACATGTACGAAATGAAAACCCGCGCCACCCGGGTCGAAGGTGGTTGGCTGGTCAATGGCGTGAAGAACTTCGTGACCAACGGCACCATTGCCGACCTCATCATCACGTCGGTGGCGCTGGACGGTGTGGATGGCTATCTCGATAACCTGCAAATGATGCTGATCACCCCGGACATGCCCGGCGTCAGCTGGGACGACGCCTGGTATCAACCCCATGGCATGCGCGCCGCGCGCAGCCCGATCATGCATCTGGACAATGTATTCGTGTCGTACAACCACCTGCTGGGCGAGCCCGGTGCGTTCGCCCGTCAGCGCTGGCAGGGTCGTTTTCACCTGGGCTTTGCGGCCAACTATCTCGGTACCACCGAAGGTTTGTTCGACTGGTATCTGGATTATCAGCGCAGCCGTAACAAAGGGAATGATCCCTACACCCAGTTGCGCGTCGGCGAAGTGAAAATGCAGATGGATGCCGCAGCCTCGATGTTCGACAGCGCCGTGCAAGGCTGGCGCGACCCGGACGTCGTGCAGGCCGAATTGCGCTCCATGAGCGCCAAGTCCACGGCTGCGCGCGCAGCGCTCAATACCTTGCAGAGTGTTCTGCTGTCGGCCGGTGCAACGGCGCAGTTTGATGAACACCCTCTGGGGCGAATCGCGCGAAATATCGAGACCTTTGTCGTGCATGCCGGCCATGACAAGACCGCGCAAATCATCGGGCAGGCGCAGTTGGGCGCCACCTTCGATTCCACCTTGCAGCGCTGAGGAGCGATCATGCGTCGTCAACTGCATCTGGGGTTGTTCATTCAGGAAACCGGACACCATATCGCGGGCTGGCGAGCCCGCCACGCTGCAGCCGGTGCTGCACGTGATTTCCGGCATCAGGTCGAGCTTGCAAAGCTGGCCGAGGCAGCCTGTTTCGACCTGCTGTTCATTCAGGATTCCTGCGCCATGCGTGGCGCCAATGATATCGACGCGCTGCAGCATACGGCGCGCGCTACCCACTGGGATCCGCTCACTGCGCTGTCTGCCCTGGCGATGGTGACTGAACATATCGGTCTGGTCGGCACGGCCACCACGACCTACAACGAGCCCTATACGCTGGCCCGGCATTTTTCGTCGCTCGATCACATCAGCCAGGGCCGTGCGGGCTGGAATCTGGTCACCTCCAACAATGAAGCCGAGGCGCTGAATTTCAGCCGCGCTCAACATGCCGTCCACGGCGACCGTTATGCCCGCGCCGAGGAGTTCCTGGCGGTGGTCAAGGGGTTATGGGATAGCTGGGAGGACGATGCATTCATCGAAGACAAAGCGGTCGGAAGGTTTTTTGATCCGGCCAAGCTGCATGTGCTCAACCATCAGGGGGCGCATTTTTCGGTGAAAGGACCGTTGACCCTGGCCCGTCCGCCGCAGGGGCATCCGGTGTTGGTGCAGGCGGGGTCATCGGAGACCGGCAAGCGGCTGGGCGCTAGCACCGCCGATGTGATTTTCTCCGCACAGCAGAACCTTGAAGCAGGACAGGCGTTTTACGCCAGCATGAAGGCATTGGCTGTCGAGGCCGGGCGCGATCCCGATCAGTTGCTGATCATGCCGGGCCTGCTACCGGTGGTTGCCGCGACCCAGGCCGAGGCTCAAGCAAAATTCCAGGCCTTGCAGGATCAGGTGCTGCCCCAGGTCGGGCTGGCGACCCTGGCGACCACGCTGGGTGAGGTCGACCTGAGCGGCTATGACCTCGACGGGCCGCTGCCTGACCTGCCCGAGGCCAACGGTCCCAAGAGCCGTCGGCAATTGCTGATCGACATGGCCCGCCGGGATAACCTCAGCATTCGCCAGCTGTATCAAAGAGTCGTCGGTGCGCGTGGTCATCTGACGGCGGTGGGCACACCCGAGCACGTCGCCGATGTCATGCAGCAATGGCTGGAACAGGGCGCTGCCGACGGATTCAACATCATGCCGGCGCACTTGCCTGAGGGCCTGACTGATTTTATCGAGCAGGTTGTCCCGGAGTTGCAGCGCCGGGGTTTATTCCGTACTCGCTACCAGGGCACTACGCTGCGCGAGCATCTGGGCCTCAAGCGTCCGGTCAATCGTTATGCCCTCTGAGTCGGTCACCAGCAGCATCGCCTGTGCCGCCCTGGCGTTGGACTATGGCGATCTGCCTGACACAGTCATCGAAAAAGCCAGCATGCTGATCGCAGACATTTTGCTGGTCGCGGCGGCCGGGAAAGCACAGTCGAGCAGTATTGCGATGGGCCAAGCGCTGGCTCCGTCGTCCGGAAACAGTCAAGTCTGGTTTGCGGACCGGCGTGAGCCCCGATCGGCGATGGACGCCACGTTCCTCAACGTCCTGCATGCCGGGGCACTCGATTACGACAGCCTTAACGGTGCAGTGCACGCGGACCTGGTGACACTGCCGGCTGCGTGGGCAGTGGCCGAAGAATATGCTCGTCTGCCTCGGCAGTTACTGACCGCCTATGTCGCCGCCAGCGAAATGGTCAGTCGGCTTTCCCGCTGTGCAGCGGGTGTTTCCAAAGGCTGGTCAGGCACGTCGTTGTATGGAGGGATGGGTGCGGCCCTCGCCAGCGGGTTGCTGATGGGACTCGATGCAGCACAGTTGACTCACGCCCTGGGCCTTGCGGCCGTTCAGGCGGCTGGCACTCAACAAGCCAATGTCGAGCAGACGCTGGCCAAGCGACTGCAGCCGGCGTTCGCCGCGCGTAACGGGGTCTTCGCCGCCAGGTTGGCGCAGGCCGGAGCAACGGCACCCGCCCAGGCGCTGGAAGGCAAGTTCGGGTTACGGGCGCTGTACCAGCCCGGCGATGATGGCGGGATTCTGGAAGGGTGGGGCAACGAGTGGCAAATACTCGATACGGCTATCAAGGGCTTTCCGGTCTGCGCGTGCAGTCATGCGGCGATCCAGGCACTGCTCGATCTCACGACCCAGGCCCGGTGCAGTGCACGCGAAGTGGTGGAGGTCGTGGCGACTATCTCCCCCTTCATGAGTCGTCTGGTAGGGGGCGACTTCAGTGTGCAGGGCGATCTTGAGGTCGTCGCTCAGTTCAACCTGCGCTATCACCTGGCTTCGGTCTTGTTGCGAGGCCCTGTAACCCTGGCCGCGCTTTCCCCCGAGGCCATTCGTGAGGAGGCGCTGCAGGCGCTCGTCTCGCGAATCCATCTGGTTGTAGACCCCGGCAACCCAAACGAGCTGGCGCCCACGAGTGTGTCCCTGACCTTGAGTGACGGGCGCACCCTTGAGCGTACCTGTGATGCGATGCCTGGCTCGGCCCAAGCGCCGATGACCCACCGGCAATGGCAGGAAAAACTCGGCGCTTGCGCCGCTCAGGCCCGCCCCTCATTGCCACCGGCCAGGCTGACGCACCTGTTAAGGGCGCTCGATGCGTTCCCTGAACTCGCCAGCCTCAACTGCGTATGGGAAGCGTCATGACAAAACCGAATCGCCCCGTGGTCTGGGTCACAGGGGCGTCAGGCGCCTTGGGCCAGGCTATTTGTAACCATCTACACGGAACGGGCGCTCAGGTGGTCGCCTCCGGACGCACGCTGGAAACGCTGCCCGCGGTGATGAACGGTCTGGACAGGCTCAGGCTGGACGTCACCGACCGCCATGCAGTGGAGTCGGCGGCCCGGGATATTCTCAATCGCTACGGGCGCATCGATGCCATTGTGTCCTGCACCACAACTCCCCTGTTTGGCGATTTTCTCTCCCTGACGGATGAGGACTGGGACGCTGTGCTCAATGCGAAGCTGCTGGGCTCTCTGCGAGTCGCTCGCTCTGTGATTCCCGCAATGATCCGTCAGCAGGGAGGGAGTATCGTCTTTATCAGCGGTCGCGGGGGCACGGTGCCGCCGCCCAGGCACCTGCCGGGAGCCTGCGCAAACGCATCGCTGAACGTGTTGGCTCAGGGCCTGGCTACCGAGTACGGTCAGTATGGTATTCGGGTCAATGCATTGGCGCCCGGCCCGATTGACTCACCACGCCTGGAGGTCATGGCCAAGGGCGTGGCGAATGCCAGCTCCGCGTTGGGTGGGCCCGGCAGGCCCGAAGATGTCGCGGCAGCAGTGGCATTCCTGTTGTCGTCAGAGGCCAGGCACATCACAGGCATCTGCCTGCCCGTGGACGGCGGCAGAGCGAGATAGAGCAGGCGGGCGTGCCGGCCCGTCCTGTCAAAACCCCTGCTCGCGCAACCGTTTGTAAAGCGTATTACGGCTGACCCCCAGCCTCTTTGCCAACTGCGAGATGTTCCCGCCAGCGGCTTGCAGCAACTCGTTCAACTCCTCAGGTGTATCCAGCGCAGCCTTGGGGTTGAAGGCGATTTGCGGTTCGTTGTTATTGTTGTCCATTTCCAGATCGGCGAAGAAATCTTCCGGCAGGTGCTCGATGGAGATGGGGGCATCGTCGGCCAGTGCCAACACCACTTGAATCACATTGCTCAACTGACGCAGGTTTCCGGGCCACGGGTGCCTGTCGAACAGCGCCAGGACGGAGGCGTCGAACCCTGCCGTCTGCTGCGGTTCTCGATGCTGTTGCCAAATCGCCTGTATCAGTTCGGCTTTGTCCGTGCGTTCGCGAAGCGCAGGCAGCTCCAGATTGAGGCCGCTGATCCGGTAATAGAGGTCCTGACGAAAGCGCCTGCTTTGCACCTGGTCCCGCAGTGAACAGTGGGTCGCCGAAATGATCCGGATATCCACGGGAAACAGTTCGCTGCTGCCCAGCGGCTGTACACAGCGCTCCTGCAAAACCCGCAGCAGCCGCGCCTGAACGGGCAGCGGCATGTCGCCGATTTCGTCGAGGAACAGGGTGCCTTTGTCGGCTTTGCGAATCAGGCCAATGCTGCCTTTGTGGTGCGCGCCGGTAAACGCGCCCTTTTCGTAGCCGAACAGTTCGGCCTCGACCAGTTCCGAAGGGATCGCCGCACAGTTCACCGCGATAAACGGTTGATCGGCCCGAGAACTGGCCTGATGCAGGTTCCTGACGAACACCTCTTTGCCCGCGCCGGTCTCACCGAGAATCAGCAGCGGGACGTTTTTTTCCAGCAACCGCTGGGCCTGGCGCGCTGCCTTGGCGACTTTTTCGTCGCCGGGAGCCGAGAGGGTGGCCGCCTGGGTATTGGATTTCCTGGGTGCCGAAACGGTGCGAAATTCCAGAATCGCCGCTTTCGGGCGTTTGATCAGACAGTGAAAACGGTTATGGCCCCAGGCTTGGAGCGCGAAGGGCTGGCCTTCCTGTTGATCGAGCAGGTGCGCAATCGGTGCCTTGAACACATTCTCGATATTGACCTGCAGCAGACTCACGCCGAGCAAGGTGTCGGCGCGGCGGTTGGCGCAAAGGATGCGGCCGCTTTCGTCGAACACCAGCAGACCGGCCCACTGGCTGTCGAGGTTGTTCAGACCCGTGTTGAAGATCAGTTGAAAGTAGCCGTTCTGGAACTGGTCAAGGATCAGCCTGTTCTCGATGGTCTGGCTCATCATCTTCACCATCCCCAGGGTGTGAGAGGGCGGCAGGAAGCTGTCGCTGGACACATCGAGCACTGCGACCATGCGCCGCGAGGCGTCGAAGATCGGTGCCGCCGAGCCGGTCATGAAGCGGTTGGCCTTGAGAAAGTGTTCATCGTGTTCAATGTGAACAGCCTGTGCACAGGCCAGTGCGGTGCCGATGGCATTGGTGCCGGCGCTTCGCTCCAGCCAACTGGCGCCGGCCACGAAACCTTTTTGCTGGGCAGGCTCGACGAACCGCTTGGTACCCCATGAGTTGAGCACCTGGCCTTGCTGATCGGCCAGCAGAATCAGGCAATTGGAGTTGCTGAGAATGTTTTCGTAAAAGGGCAGCACTTGTTGATGGGTGGTCTGCACCAGTGCGTGATGGCGTTCCAGTAAACGGGAAACCTGTTGTTCGGGCAGGCGACCAAATGCGGGGCTGGACTGGTGGTCGAGGCCGAACTCACGGCAGCGCGCCCAGGAGTCCTGGATGATGGTGTCGTGAGGGATGGAGGTGCCAGGTGTGGCCATGGGTTTGTGTCCGTGCGCGAGCTTTTATTGTTTTTGGGGTACGGCTTTCTGGCGGAGCGTCCGTGCTCGATCGTTCATCCATTGTTGTTCAGGATTGTTCAAAGTCAACGTTCATTTTGTTCAGCTGTTCAGTCTTTGCTGTTCATTTTTGTTCGTCAACGAATATGGGTTGACCTCGCATTTTACTCGGAACGCTCTATTCGGCGGCTTTCGTGCGTCTGTTCGCTAGCGAACGGTGATTGGCACGATTGTCGCTATCCAACAGGCGGTCGCTGGATATCCCGACCAAGTGCAACACCCGAACAAAACTAATAAAAAGGGCACGCCATGTCTCTCACGCTTGAGCACGTCAGCCGAGCCGTCGACGGTCAGATCTGGATCGACGATGCGTCGCTGAGCTTCAAACCTGGCTCATTCAACGTATTGCTGGGGCGCACCTTATCAGGCAAGACCAGCCTGATGCGCTTGATGGCCGGTCTGGATAAGCCAGACAGCGGCCGGGTACTGATGAATGGCAAGGATGTCACCCAGATTGCGGTGCGTCATCGCAACGTCTCCATGGTTTATCAGCAGTTCATCAATTACCCGAGCATGACGGTTTTTGACAACATCGCCTCGCCGCTGCGTCAGGCGAAGCTGTCCAGGGACGAAATCGAACGTCGCGTGCGGGAAACCGCGCAGATGCTGCGGATCGAGAAATTCCTCTCCCGTTACCCGCTCGAGCTTTCTGGTGGTCAGCAGCAGCGCACCGCCATGGCTCGCGCGTTGGTTAAGGACGCCGAACTGATCCTGTTCGACGAGCCGCTGGTCAATCTCGATTACAAACTGCGCGAAGAGCTGCGCCAGGAAATGCGCCAACTGTTCGAAACCCGCAACACCATTGCGGTGTACGCGACTACCGAGCCAAACGAAGCGCTGGCGTTAGGCGGAACCACGACCATCCTGCATGAGGGGCGGTTGATTCAGAGCGGCAAGACCCCCGAGGTTTATCACCAGCCCAAAACCGTGCTGGCCGCAGAGTTGTTCTCCGAGCCACCGATCAATCTGATGCCGGGCCGTATCGACGGCAACGAAGTGAGTTTCGCCAACTTCGTGCATTTCCCGCTCAACGTCGATATGCGCAAGATCGGCGACGGCGAATACGGTTTCGGCGTCCGCCCCAGTCACCTGAGCCTGGTGCCGTCCAACGACGACGATCTGGAACTGGCGGTGACCGTGGAGCTGGCGGAGATCAGCGGTTCGGAAACTTTCCTGCATGTGCGCAACGAGCATTTTTCGCTGGTGCTGCACCTGCCGGGGGTGCACGAGTACGACGTCGATACGCCGATCCGCGTGTACATCCCGACTCATAAATTGTTCGTATTCGATCAGCAGGGCGGCCTCATCCAGGCGCCGGGCCTGCGCATGGCGAGGGTTGCCTGATGGCCGAGATTCGCTTGCAACAACTCGCCCATAGCTACAGCGCTACGCCGGCCGGGCCTGAAGATTACGCCATTCGCGAGATGACCCACATTTGGGAGCAGGGCGGGGCATATGCCTTGCTCGGGCCATCCGGTTGCGGCAAATCAACCCTGCTCAACATCATTTCCGGCCTGCTCAGCCCATCGGAAGGCAAGGTGATGTTTGACTCGACGGTGGTCAACGACCTGTCGCCGGAGCAGCGCAATATCGCCCAGGTTTTCCAGTTTCCGGTGGTGTACGACACCATGACGGTGTTCGATAACCTGGCGTTCCCACTGCGCAATCAGGGCATGGCCGAGGCCAAAGTTCAGATCAAGGTCCAGGAAATTGCCGATGTGCTGGATCTGCAACCGCTGCTGAAGAAGAAAGCCAAAAACCTCACCGCCGACGAGAAACAAAAGGTTTCTATGGGGCGCGGGCTGGTACGCGACGATGTGTCGGCGATTCTGTTCGATGAGCCACTGACGGTGATCGACCCGCATTTGAAGTGGAAACTGCGACGCAAGCTCAAGCAGATCCACGAGCAGTTCAACATCACCATGGTCTACGTCACCCACGATCAGCTGGAGGCCTCGACCTTCGCTGACAAGATCGCTGTGATGTATGGCGGTCAGATCGTGCAGTTCGGCACCCCGCGCGAGCTGTTCGAAAAACCCCATCACACCTTTGTGGGCTACTTCATCGGCAGCCCCGGCATGAACCTCATCGAGGTCAAGCCTGAATCAGGCGGCGTGGGCTTCGGCGGCATCCATCTGCCCCTCCCACAAGCCCTTCTACAGCGCCTGGCAGCCACACGGTGGAGCACGCTGAAGGTCGGCATTCGACCGGAATTCGTGCACGTCTGGGACGGGCCGTTCGACGATGCCATGTGCGCCGACGTGACCTATGTCGAGGACTTGGGCACCTACAAGATCCTCACCGTGAACCTGGCCGGCCAGTCGCTCAAGGTTCGCCTGCAGGAAGACAAACCTGTGCCTCAGGGGCAGGCCTGGATCAGTTTCCCGGCGCAGTGGCTGATGCTCTACGCCGATGAATTTCTGCTGGAAGCCACCAATCACACGCCCGCCAAAGAGGTGCCCCATGACTAAGGTGCAGAACAACAAGGCCTGGTGGTTGGTATTGCCGGTGTTTCTGCTGGTGGCGTTCAGCGCCGTCATTCCGATGATGACCGTAGTCAATTACTCGGTTCAGGACATCTTCGACCAGTCCAGCCGTTACTTCGTGGGCGCCGACTGGTTCAGACAGGTGTTGCAGGACCCGCGCCTGCATGACTCGCTGCTACGCCAGTTCATCTATTCGTTCTGCGTGTTGCTGATCGAGATTCCGCTGGGTATCGGTATCGCCCTGACCATGCCGACCAAGGGCCGCTGGTCTTCGTTATGCCTGATCGTGATGACCATCCCGCTGCTGATCCCCTGGAACGTGGTCGGCACCATCTGGCAGATTTTCGGCCGTGGCGATATTGGCCTGCTCGGCTATGCGCTGAACAATGTCTTGCACATCAACTACAACTACGCCGCCAATGCATCGGACGCTTGGGTGACTGTGTTGGTGATCGATGTCTGGCACTGGACCTCGTTGGTGGCGCTGCTCTGCTATTCGGGTCTGCGGGCAATTCCGGACGTGTACTACCAGGCCGCACGCATCGATCGGGCGTCCAGCTGGGCGGTGTTCCGACATATCCAGTTGCCGAAGATGAAGAGCGTGCTGCTGATCGCGGTGATGTTGCGCTTCATGGACAGCTTCATGATTTACACCGAGCCGTTCGTATTGACCGGCGGCGGGCCGGGCAACTCGACGACCTTCCTCGCCCAGACCTTAACCACCATGGCCCTCGGCCAGTTTGACCTGGGCCCGGCAGCAGCGTTCTCGCTGGTGTATTTCCTGATCATCCTGCTGGTGTCGTGGGTGTTCTACACCGCGATGACCCACAGCGAAAAGAACTGAGGAGCAACCCATGATTAGGCGCGAAAAACTGCAACTGAAAAAAGTGCTGCCGTTGTGGATCTACCTGCTGTTTCTGCTGGTGCCGATCTACTGGCTGGTCAACATGTCGTTCAAGACCAACACCGAAATCCTCGGCGGTCTGACGCTGTTTCCGCAGGATTTTACCGTCGCCAACTACAAGGTGATCTTCACCGATGAGAGCTGGTACAGCGGCTACATCAACTCGCTGTACTACGTTTGCCTGAATACCGTGATCTCGCTGAGCGTGGCACTGCCGGCCGCCTACGCGTTTTCCCGCTATCGTTTTCTCGGCGACAAGCACCTGTTCTTCTGGCTGCTGACCAACCGCATGGCGCCACCGGCCGTGTTTTTGCTGCCGTTTTTTCAGCTGTACTCGTCCATCGGGCTATTCGATACCCACATTGCGGTGGCGCTGGCGCATTGCCTGTTCAACGTGCCACTGGCGGTGTGGATTCTTGAAGGCTTCATGTCCGGCGTGCCCAAGGAAATCGACGAAACGGCCTATATCGACGGTTACAGCTTTCCCAAATTCTTCGGCAAGATTTTCATCCCGCTGATCGGCTCGGGCATCGGTGTCACCGCGTTCTTCTGCTTCATGTTTTCCTGGGTCGAGCTGCTGTTGGCGCGGACCCTGACATCGGTCAACGCCAAGCCGATTGCTGCGGTCATGACCCGCACGGTATCGGCGTCGGGGATCGATTGGGGCGTGCTGGCGGCGGCGGGGGTGTTGACGATCCTGCCGGGCATGCTGGTGATCTGGTTCGTTCGCAATCACGTGGTCAAGGGTTTTGCCCTTGGTCGTGTCTGAGGAGTCGAAAAATGGAGTGGATGTCCTGGACATTACCGACCGCCATTTTCTTTGCGTCCATCGCCGCCATCCTGGTCGCGATGACCGTCTGGGAGCTGCGTTCGGCAAGCATCGAACGTCGTGGTTTCCTGCCGATTGCCACTACCCGCGGCGACCGGCTGTTCATCGGTCTTCTCGGCAGTGCCTATCTGCATCTGCTGGTGATAGGCGCGACCGACTGGAGCATTTGGGTCGCCTCCGGGCTTTCCCTGGTCTGGCTGTTGGTGGTGATGCGGTGGGGTTAAGCAGGGTGGCTAGGCGCTACGCCTGCGGAAAAATGCAAACGGGTGCAACGCGGTACTACATAAGAATCAAAACGGGAGGTGTCTATGTTCAATAAGAAAAACAAGCTGCGACATAGTGTGACGGTAGCGACCCTGGCAATGCTCAGCGGTTTGAGCGTTTCGGCGTGGGCGGATCAGTACGAGGACGCCGCGAAGAAATGGGCGGCCAGCGAATTCAAACCGACCACTCTGTCGGACGCTGATCAGCTCAAGGAGTTGGAATGGTTCATCAAGGCAGCTGAGCCGTTTCGCGGCATGGACATCAAGGTGGTTTCGGAAACCTTGACCACTCATGAATACGAATCCAAGACCTTGGCCAAGGCCTTTACCGAGATTACCGGCATCAAGGTGACGCACGACCTGCTGCAAGAAGGTGACGTTATCGAGAAATTGCAGACCGCCATGCAGTCCGGCGAGAGCATCTATGACGGTTGGGTTAACGACTCTGACCTGATCGGTACGCACTTGCGGTACGGCAAGGCGCTGTCGCTGACAGACTTGATGGCCAGCCCGGAAGGCGCGAAAGTCACGTCCCCCACGCTGGATCTGAAAGACTTCATCGGTACCTCGTTCACGACCTCGCCCGAAGTCAAGGACGCTTCCGGCAACGTCATCACGCCGGCCAAGCTGTATCAATTGCCAGACCAGCAGTTCGCCAACCTTTACTGGTTCCGCGCCGACTGGTTCGAGCGTCCTGACCTGAAAGAGAAGTTCAAGGCTAAGTACGGCTACGAGTTGGGCGTGCCGGTGAACTGGTCTGCATATGAAGACATCGCCAGGTTCTTTAGCGAGGACGTCAAGGAGATCGACGGCAAGAAAGTCTATGGCCACATGGACTACGGCAAGAAAGACCCCTCCCTGGGCTGGCGCTTCACCGACGCCTGGTTCTCTATGGCAGGCAGCGGCGACAAGGGTCTGCCAAACGGTCTACCGGTAGATGAATGGGGGATTCGAGTCGAGGACTGTCATCCAGTCGGTTCGAGCATTACCCGCGGTGGCGACACCAACGGCCCGGCGGCCGTTTACGCGACCCAGAAATATATCGACTGGCTCAAAGCCTACGCGCCGCCGGAAGCTGCGGGCATGACCTTTTCCGAGTCCGGCCCGGTTCCGTCTCAGGGCAACATCGCTCAGCAGATCTTCTGGTATACCGCTTTCACCGCCGACATGACCAAGCCGGGCCTGCCGGTGATGAACGCCGACGGCTCGACAAAGTGGCGCATGGCGCCGTCACCCAAAGGGCCATACTGGAAAGAGGGCATGAAGCTGGGCTATCAGGACGTGGGGTCGTGGACTTTCCTCAAGGCGTCGGACGAGAAAAGGCGCAACGCTGCCTGGCTTTATGCGCAATTCGTCACGTCCAAGTCGGTTTCCCTGAAGAAAACCATTGTCGGCCTGACGCCGATACGCGAGTCGGACATCAACTCCAAGGAGATGACCGCCCTGGCACCGAAACTCGGTGGTCTGGTGGAGTTCTATCGCAGTCCGGCACGCGTGCAATGGTCGCCAACCGGCACCAACGTTCCGGATTACCCGAAACTGGCACAGCTGTGGTGGAGTCATGTGGCTGAAGCAGTGACCGGCGAGAAGTCCGCGCAGGCGGCTCTGGATGGTCTGGCCAAGGATCAGGACGCGATCATGACTCGGATCGAACGTTCCAAAGTCCAGGAAGCCAGCGGTTGCGCACCGAGGATGAACCCGGAAACCTCGGCCGAGGAGTGGTACACCAAGGCGGAGAAGAGTAATGGAGCGTTTCTTGCGCCGCAGCGCAAACTGGCCAACGAGAAACCGAAGGGCGAAACCATCGCTTATTCCGACCTGCTGAAAAGCTGGGAAGCGGCCAAGAAGTAACGTGATCGATCCTTCGTGTCGGACGGCTTGCCGGCGGTGACGATTTTGAAATCGCCGCCGCCAGCAAGCCAGACTGCGACAGGCACTGCGCTGGATAAAAACCCGTTCCATGCAAAACGGCACCCTCGGGTGCCGTTTTGCATTCGTGCATTTGTCGATCAGCCGTGCAGCGTCTCTGCCGCGTATAACGTGTTTTCCAGCAGGCAGGCGCGGGTCATCGGGCCTACGCCACCCGGTACCGGCGTGATCCAGCCTGCGCGGGGCAGGGCGGTCTCGTAGACCACGTCGCCGACCAGCTTGCCATCCGCCTGGCGGTTGATGCCGACGTCAATGACGATCGCGCCTTCCTTGATCCATTCGCCCTTGACCAGTCCTGGCTTGCCTGCCGCCACGACCACCAGGTCAGCACGGCCGACATGGCCTGCCAGATCCTGCGTGAATCGGTGAGTCACGGTCACTGTGCAACCGGCCAGCAGCAGTTCCATGGCCATTGGGCGCCCGACGATATTGGACGCGCCTACCACCACAGCATCCTTGCCGTACAGATCGACCCCGGTGCTTTCCAGCAGGGTCATAATGCCCTTCGGTGTGCAGGGGCGCAGCAGCGGGATGCGCTGGGCCAGACGGCCGACGTTATAAGGGTGGAAGCCGTCGACATCCTTGTCCGGGCGAATTCGCTCCAGCAGGCTGGACGACTCCAGATGCTCCGGCAAAGGCAATTGCAGCAGGATGCCATCAATGGCCGGGTCGTCGTTGAGGCTGTCGATCAGATCGGTCAGTTGGGTCTGGGTAGTTTCGCTGGGCAGGTCGTATGCCCTGGAGACGAAGCCGACCTCTTCGCAGTCTTTGCGTTTGTGCGAGACGTAAACCTGAGAGGCGGGGTCGCTACCGACCAGAATCACCGCGAGGCCAGGCGTGCGCAGTCCTTGCTCGCGACGTTCAGCGACTCGTTGGGCGATCTGCTGGCGCAGTTTGGCTGCGATCGCTTTGCCGTCTATTAGTTTTGCAGTCATTACGCGTGATTAACCATCGGAAGGGAGGGAAAAAGAGCGCGCATTCTCGCATGACCTGACGCGAGGGCAAAGGCGGTTGGTCCCCTTAATAAGCTAACCCCTTTAATTGACTGAATTTTTTAGAAAAAAGTGTTGACGACCTTCAAGGCCGTCTATAAGATTCGTCGCACTTGTCGGGCACAACCCCAGACAAGATAAGCCGCAAGCGGGTTATCGAGTCGAAGGTTGATTAAGTCAGGTAGAGTTCAGATCGGCTCAGCGTGATTGAAAGCTCTTAATTTGTAGACGAAAGAATACAGATTAACCAAGCGCCCGTAGCTCAGCTGGATAGAGCATCCGCCTTCTAAGCGGATGGTCGCAGGTTCGAGTCCTGCCGGGTGCGCCATTACGGCAGCTTTGGCACAAGTAGCATTCAGTTTGGATGCGTCGGTTACAACGCAATATGGTGGGCGTAGCTCAGTTGGTAGAGCACGGGATTGTGACTCCCGTTGTCGAGGGTTCGATCCCCTTCGTCCACCCCATATTTGAAAAGGCGCCAGATTCATAACCTGGCGCCTTTGCTTTAAGCGCTACATGCGGACGTGGTGGAATTGGTAGACACACTGGATTTAGGTTCCAGCGCCGCGAGGCGTAAGAGTTCGAGTCTCTTCGTCCGCACCAACTACAAGCCTTGAGCAGTGCCATGCGCACTCGCAAGGATCGAAAAGCCGCCTAGTGCGGCTTTTTTTGTTTCAACGTATTGGTTTCACGCAGGTAGAGTTTCGTCAGGTTGTCGACGACGAGGCTTTCGGGGTGTTTCCAGGGATGGGATCGACATTCGGTCGCGCGTTGCTTCCTTTATATAGAAGCGCGCAAGGTGCGTTCCAGACCGCTTGTAACGGTTTGAGTCTTCCCCCTTTCTCCCCTGGCCACATTCCACTGTATTTACCCTTCTTCGGTAGGGTGACTTCTTGAGTTTGACCCACTAGAATGCTTGCCCTTGATTCTGGGGTCGGAAACGGCCGGCTAACGTCTGTGCAACGAGGAATATCCATGCAAGTTTCTGTTGAAAACACTTCCGCTCTCGAGCGCCGCATGACCATTGGCGTGCCAGCTGAGCGCATCGAGACCGAAGTCAACAAGCGTCTGCAGCAGACCGCACGTAAAGCCAAGATCCCGGGCTTCCGCCCTGGCAAAGTGCCTATGAGCGTGATCCGCCAGCGCTACGAAGATGGTGCTCGTCAGGAAGCATTGGGCGACCTGATCCAGGCGACCTTCTATGAAGCCGTTGTAGAACAAAAGCTGAATCCTGCTGGCGCACCTTCCGTCGAGCCAAAAACTTTCGAAAAAGGCAAGGATCTCGAGTACATCGCGACTTTCGAAGTGTTCCCCGAATTCTCCGTTGCCGGTTTCGAGTCCGTTTCCGTCGAGCGCCTGTCCGCTGACGTCGCTGATGCGGATCTGGATAACATGCTCGAAATCCTGCGCAAGCAGAACGTGCGTTTTGAAGTGGCTGAGCGTGCCGCTGCGAACGAAGATCAGCTGAACATCGACTTCGTCGGCAAGATCGACGGCGAAGAATTCGCTGGCGGTTCGGCTACCGGCACTCAGCTGGTGCTGGGCTCGGGCCGCATGATCCCTGGCTTCGAAGACGGCCTGGTTGGCGCCAAAGCCGGTGAAGAGCGCGTTCTGAACCTGACCTTTCCAGAGGACTATCAGAACCTGGAGCTGGCTGGCAAAACCGCCGAGTTTACCATTACCGTCAACACCGTGTCGGCCCCGACCCTGCCTGAGCTGAACGAAGCCTTCTTCACCCAGTTCGGTATCAAGGAAACCGGTATCGAAGGCTTCCGCACCGAGGTTCGCAAGAACATGGAGCGTGAGCTGCGTCAGGCCATCAAGTCCAAGGTCAAGAATCAGGTAATGGACGGTCTGCTGGCTGCCAACCCGATCGAAGTGCCAAAAGCACTGCTGGAAAACGAAGTGAACCGTCTGCGTGTTCAGGCTGTTCAACAGTTCGGTGGCAACATCAAGCCTGACCAACTGCCAGCCGAGCTGTTCGAAGAGCAGGCCAAGCGCCGCGTCGAGCTGGGCCTGATCGTTGCTGAAGTGGTCAAGCAGTTCGACCTCAAGCCTGACGAAGCCCGCGTTCGCGAGCTGATTCAGGAAATGGCTTCCGCCTATCAGGAGCCAGAGCAGGTCGTGACCTGGTACTACAAGAACGAACAGCAAATGAACGAAGTGCGTTCGGTTGTGCTTGAAGAACAAGTTGTGGATACTGTTTTGCAGAAAGCGAGCGTGACCGACAAAGCGGTCTCGTACGAAGAAGCGGTCAAGCCGGTAGAAGCTCCACAAGCCGACTGATTTCGTTCTCTCGTTCGAAAGCACCATGAGCCAGCCTTCGCGCTGGCTTATGCGTATTCAAGACATGACTATTTGGGAGTGAATGCGAGATATGTCCCGCAATTCTTATATTCAGCAGAACTCTGACATCCAGGCCGCTGGCGGTTTGGTCCCGATGGTTATCGAGCAGTCCGCCCGTGGCGAACGCGCCTATGACATCTATTCCCGCCTGCTCAAGGAACGCGTCATTTTCCTGGTCGGTCCGGTCGAAGACTACATGGCCAACCTGATCTCGGCGCAGTTGCTCTTCCTTGAAGCGGAAAACCCGGACAAGGACATCCATCTCTACATCAACTCTCCAGGCGGTTCGGTGACCGCTGGCATGGCGATCTACGACACGATGCAGTTCGTCAAGCCAGACGTTTCGACCACTGTAATGGGTCAGGCGTGCAGCATGGGCGCATTCCTGCTGGCGGGCGGTGCCAAGGGTAAGCGTTTCGCCCTGCCAAATTCCCGCGTCATGATTCACCAGCCACTGGGCGGTTTTCAGGGGCAGGCGTCGGACATCGACATTCATGCCAAGGAAATCCTGTACATTCGCCAGCGTCTGAACGAGTTGCTGGCGCACCATACCGGTCAGTCCCTGGAAGCCATCGAGCGAGACACCAACCGCGATAACTTCATGAGCGCCGAACGCGCTGCAGAATACGGTCTGGTGGATGCGGTGCTCGACAAACGTCAAATGATCAAATGATTGCGTGACAGGCAGTAATCCCAGGTGGTGTTGACTTCCGTGCCACCTGGGGACTTGAAAAAGCCCGCAACTGCCTTCATCTTGTGTTGCAAGCCTACCGGATTGGATCGATCGAATGACTGACACCCGCAACGGCGAGGACAACGGCAAACTGCTTTATTGCTCCTTCTGCGGCAAAAGCCAGCATGAAGTACGCAAGTTGATTGCCGGCCCCTCGGTATTTATCTGTGACGAGTGCGTCGACCTGTGCAACGACATCATCCGCGAGGAGGTGCAGGAAGCACAGGCCGAAAGCAGCGCGCATAAACTGCCATCGCCAAAAGAAATCAGCGGCATCCTTGACCAGTACGTCATCGGTCAGGAGCGTGCTAAAAAGGTTCTCGCAGTAGCGGTGTACAACCACTACAAGCGACTGAATCAGCGTGACAAGAAAAACGACGACGTTGAGCTGGGCAAAAGCAACATCCTGCTGATCGGCCCTACGGGCTCCGGCAAGACCCTGCTCGCGGAAACGCTGGCACGCTTGCTCAATGTACCGTTCACCATTGCCGACGCCACCACCCTGACTGAAGCCGGTTATGTGGGTGAGGACGTTGAAAACATCATCCAGAAGCTGTTGCAGAAATGCGATTACGATGTTGAGAAGGCCCAGATGGGCATTGTTTACATCGACGAAATCGACAAGATTTCGCGCAAATCCGACAACCCTTCGATTACTCGAGACGTTTCTGGCGAGGGTGTTCAACAAGCCCTGCTGAAATTGATCGAGGGCACCGTGGCGTCCGTTCCGCCGCAGGGTGGTCGCAAGCATCCCCAGCAGGAATTCCTGCAGGTGGACACGCGCAACATCCTGTTTATCTGCGGTGGTGCGTTCTCTGGTCTTGAAAAGGTCATCCAGAATCGCTCGACCAAAGGCGGCATCGGCTTCAACGCCGAAGTTCGCAGCAAGGAAGAGGGTAAGAAGGTTGGCGAATCCCTGCGTGAAGTCGAGCCTGACGATCTGGTCAAGTTTGGTCTGATCCCGGAATTCGTAGGCCGTCTGCCAGTATTGGCGACCCTTGACGAGCTGGATGAAGCTGCGTTGATGCAGATTCTGACCGAGCCGAAGAATGCGTTGACCAAGCAATATGCCAAGCTGTTTGAGATGGAAGGTGTGGATCTTGAATTCCGCACTGACGCGCTCAAGTCAGTTGCCCGTCGAGCGCTCGAACGCAAAACCGGTGCTCGTGGTTTACGCTCTATCCTTGAAGGCGTCCTGCTCGACACCATGTATGAAATCCCGTCGCAAACCGACGTGAGCAAAGTGGTGATCGACGAGAGCGTTATCGAAGGGACATCCAAGCCGTTGTTGATTTACGAAAACAGCGAGCCGCCCGCCAAGGCAGCTCCGGACGCATAAGCCTTACGGCTTTGCACCGGGCGACTGGAAAACGAAAGGGGCCCTCGGGCCCTTTTTGCATTTCAAAGCGCTTTGGCATTAACTCGAAGCGACGCTTGTTTTTTTAGGTAGCTACCCCCATCTTGATTTTCAGCTCATTTTTATTTGTCCATGGCCCTAAGGCCGCTGTAGAGGCGAAATCATGAAGACGACCATTGAATTGCCTCTTTTGCCATTGCGTGATGTCGTAGTGTATCCGCACATGGTTATCCCACTGTTCGTGGGGCGCGAGAAGTCGATTGAAGCCCTTGAGGCTGCGATGACCGGTGACAAGCAGATCCTGCTGCTCGCGCAAAGAAATCCTGCAGACGATGATCCGGGTGAAGACGCGCTTTATAGCGTAGGTACGATTGCCACTGTGTTGCAGCTGCTTAAACTTCCAGACGGTACGGTCAAGGTCTTGGTGGAAGGTGAGCAGCGCGGTTCTGTGGAGCGCTTCATTGAGGTGGACGGCCACTGCCGGGCCGAGGTGGCATTGATCGATGAAGTCGATGCGCCTGATCGTGAATCCGAAGTGTTCGTGCGCAGTCTGCTGGCGCAATTCGAGCAATACGTCCAGCTGGGCAAAAAAGTCCCGGCCGAAGTGCTGTCTTCGCTCAACAGCATCGATGAGCCGGGGCGTCTGGTTGACACCATGGCCGCGCACATGGCGCTCAAGATCGAACAGAAGCAGGAAATTCTCGAAATCATCGATCTGGGCGCTCGCGTTGAGCATGTGCTGGCGCTGCTGGATGCTGAAATCGATCTGCTGCAGGTCGAGAAGCGAATTCGCGGGCGCGTCAAGAAGCAGATGGAGCGCAGTCAGCGCGAGTACTACCTGAACGAGCAAATGAAAGCCATTCAGAAAGAGCTCGGCGACGGTGATGAGGGGCACAACGAGATCGAGGAGCTGAAAAAGCGCATTGATGCTGCCGGTCTGCCCAAAGATGCGATGACCAAAGCCACTGCCGAGCTTAACAAGCTCAAGCAGATGTCGCCTATGTCCGCTGAAGCCACGGTAGTGCGCTCTTACATCGACTGGCTCGTTCAGGTGCCGTGGAAGGCTCAGAGCAAGGTGCGTCTGGACCTGGCACGTGCCGAGGACATTCTCGATGCCGATCACTACGGCCTGGAAGAAGTCAAAGAGCGGATTCTCGAATACCTCGCCGTGCAAAAACGTGTGAAAAAGATTCGTGGGCCGGTGTTGTGCTTGGTAGGCCCTCCCGGCGTGGGTAAAACTTCGTTGGCCGAGTCCATCGCCAATGCCACCAACCGCAAGTTCGTGCGCATGGCCCTTGGTGGTGTGCGCGATGAAGCCGAGATTCGTGGTCATCGTCGCACCTACATCGGCTCGATGCCGGGTCGTCTCATCCAGAAGATGACCAAGGTAGGCGTGCGCAACCCACTGTTCCTGCTCGATGAAATCGACAAAATGGGCAGTGACATGCGGGGTGATCCGGCGTCGGCGTTGCTGGAGGTGCTCGACCCTGAACAGAATCACAACTTCAACGATCATTATCTGGAAGTCGACTACGACCTCTCCGATGTGATGTTCCTCTGCACTGCCAACTCGATGAACATTCCGGCGGCCCTGTTGGACCGCATGGAAGTGATTCGTCTGCCGGGTTACACCGAAGACGAGAAGATCAACATCGCTACCAAATACCTTTCGCCCAAGCAGATTGCGGCCAACGGGCTGAAAAAAGGTGAAATCGAGTTCGAACAAGAAGCCATACGCGACATTATCCGGTACTACACCCGTGAAGCTGGCGTTCGGAGTCTGGAGCGTCAAATAGCGAAGGTCTGTCGTAAGGCCGTCAAAGAACATGCAGCGCAGAAGCGCTTTGCCGTGGTGGTCACCGCTGGCATGCTGGAAAACTTCCTGGGCGTGCGCAAATTCCGCTACGGCCTGGCCGAGCAGCAGGATCAGATTGGTCAGGTAACCGGACTTGCATGGACGCAGGTGGGAGGCGAACTGCTGACCATCGAAGCGGCTGTGGTCCCCGGTAAAGGACAGCTGATCAAGACCGGTTCGTTGGGTGATGTGATGGGCGAATCGATCACTGCCGCGCTCACCGTGGTTCGTAGCCGCGCCAAGAGCCTGGGCATCCCTCTGGACTTCCATGAGAAGCGCGACACCCATATCCATATGCCGGAAGGGGCGACGCCGAAAGACGGCCCCAGCGCGGGCGTAGGCATGTGTACGGCGCTGGTTTCGGCTCTGACCCAGATTCCGGTGCGCGCTGACGTCGCAATGACGGGTGAAATCACCCTTCGTGGCCAGGTGCTGGCGATCGGCGGCTTGAAGGAAAAATTGCTGGCCGCACACCGTGGTGGTATTAAAACGGTGATCATTCCTGAAGAGAATGTACGTGACTTGAAGGAAATCCCTGACAACATCAAGCAGGATCTGCAGATCAAACCTGTTAAATGGATTGACGAAGTCCTGCAAATTGCGCTGCAATACGCGCCGGAGCCCTTGCCGGATGTGGCTCCCGAGATGGTTGCAAAGGATGAAAAACGCGAGTCTGACTCTAAGGAAAGAATTAGCACGCATTAGTCTGGGGGGCCTTCCTTGACAGCTTTTTAGAGCCCTTGTTATAAAGCGGCTCTTTCCAGTGTCAGAAGGCCATTCAGCGTTTGTTCGGCTTTACCAAAAAACTTAGAAAATATACTCAATATAGATAGATATAAGGGGACTTAGAGTGAACAAGTCGGAACTGATTGATGCTATCGCCGCATCCGCTGATATCCCGAAAGCTGCTGCTGGCCGTGCGCTGGACGCAGTAATCGAATCCGTCACTGGCGCTCTGAAGGCTGGCGACTCTGTGGTACTGGTTGGCTTCGGCACCTTCTCCGTGACCGATCGTCCTGCTCGTATCGGCCGCAACCCTCAGACCGGTAAAACACTGGAAATCGCAGCTGCAAAAAAACCAGGCTTCAAAGCCGGTAAGGCGCTGAAAGAAGCGGTCAACTAAGTTTCTTTATTGATGTTTTGCCTTGGGCATTTTTACTTCTGTCCCGGGTGTAAAGCGGCAAGTGCGGTGGGCAAGCGCTGGCCTGTCACCTCGGGGGACGCATGTCCGAACCCGGTCCGCTTTGAACGTTACGAGAAGGCGCATCCTCGGATGCGCCTTTCTTCTATCCGGATTTCATCCACGCTCCGCTCCGTGTGTCGCAGCTTTGTGAGTTGAGTAAAACCCTTTGGGGGACGCATGCTGCAGAATATCAGGGACAATTCACAAGGCTGGATTGCCAAAACCATCATTGGTGTCATCATGGCGCTGATGGCGCTGACCGGCTTTGATGCCATTTTCAGGGCCACCAGCCATAGCCAGGATGCTGCCAAGGTCAACGGCGATGAGATTACTCAGGCCGAACTGGGGCAGGCCGTTGAGATGCAGCGCCGCCAGCTTGTGCAACAGCTGGGCAAAGATTTCGACCCGGCGATGCTCAACGAAAAGATGCTGCGTGATTCGGCTCTTAAGGGTCTGATCGATCGCAAGCTGCTGCTGCAAGGTGCGGCGGACGCCAAATTCGGTTTCTCCGAGGCAGCGCTTGATCAGCAAATCCTCCTGACGCCTGAGTTTCAAGTGGACGGCAAATTCAATGCCGACCGTTTTGACCAGGTTGTTCGCCAGCTCGGCTACAGCCGTCTTCAGTTCCGTCAGATCCTTGGTCAGGAAATGCTGATCGGCCAGATCCGTGCGGGTATCGGCGGCAGTGCGTTTGTTACCGACGCGCAGGTCGATGCGTTTGCCCGTCTGGAAAAACAGACTCGGGATTTCGCAACGTTGACCCTGCCGGCCGATCCGTCCAACGTGAAAGTGACCGACGACGAAGTCAAGGCGCACTATGATCAGCACGCCAAGGAGTTCCTCAGTCCTGAGCAGGTTGTGCTGGATTACATCGAACTGAAGAAATCCTCGTTCTTCGACAAAGTGTCGGTCAAGGACGAAGACCTGCAGGTGGCGTACCATCAAGAAATCGCCAACCTGGCCGAGCAGCGTCGCGCTGCGCACATCCTGATCGAAGTCAACGATAAGACCACCGATGCCCAGGCCAAGGCGAAGATCGAAGAGATCCAGCAACGTGTCGCCAAAGGTGAAGACTTCGCAGCACTGGCCAAGGAACTGTCGCAGGACCCAGGTTCCGCGAGCAAGGGCGGGGATCTGGGCTACGCAGGCAAGGGTGTTTACGATCCGGCCTTTGAAGACGCGCTCTATGCGTTGAACACGGATCAGGTATCGGCACCGGTTCGCAGTCAGTTCGGTTGGCACTTGATCAAGCTGCTTGGCGTCGAGGCGCCGTCGGTTCCGACTTTCGCCAGTCTGAAGGAAAAGCTGACCCACGAGCTGAAATCAGCGCAAGTTGAACAGAAATACGTCGATGCCAGCAAAAAGCTGGAGGACGCAGCCTTTGAGGCTTCCGATCTGTCACAGCCTGCGCAGGATTTGGGTCTGAAAGTTCAGACCACCGCGCCGTTCGGTCGCGAAGGCGGCGAAGGCATCGCGGCCAATCGTGCCGTGATCCAGGCTGCGTTCAGTCCTGAGGTGATGGAAGAGGGCTCCAACAGTTCGGCGCTGGAGCTTGATCCTGAGACTTTAGTGGTGGTGCACGTGAAAGAACACCGCCAGCCCGAGCAATTGCCTCTGGAAGCCGTTTCCGATGCGATTCGGGCGCAACTGGTCAAGGAACGCGCCAGTGATGCCGTGAAAGGCAAGGGTGAGGCGTTGTTGGCCGGCTTGCGCGATGGCAAGGTGCCTTATACTGCCACCAAGCAGGATGGGCAGAACTGGAAGGTGGTGGAAGCGGCGTCTCGTGGTCAGGAGGGTGTAGACCCTCAAGTACTGCAGGCGTTGTTCCGTATGCCGAAGCCTGAGGGTAAGGACAAGCCGGTATATTCGAGCCTGACGGCGGCAGATGGCAGCTTCGTGGTGGTGCGCCTAAATGGCGTGAATCAGGCAGCACCGGCGACGGATGCGGAGAAGACGCAGTATCGTCGTTTCCTGGCATCGCGTGAGGGGCGTCAGGACTTTGAGTCGTATCAGGCGCAGCTTCAGGCTGAGGCCAAGATCGAGAAGTATTGATCCTGGCAAAATGCTGAAAATCAAAAGCCCCGGCTCGTGAGAGTCGGGGCTTTTGTTTTTTGGGGGCTGGCACAGGCAGCCGGTGGCGGAGGCTACTGGCGGTGACGACAGTGCGGGCCCTGATCGGAGGAGCACGGAGCGCCAGCCAACCTATCTGTAACTGGCCCACCGCGTTCGCGATCGTCGTAACCTGCGACTTCTCCCACAAGATTGCGCGGTGCACCGGTATTCTGCCCATGCACATCCTGCGCATTCCCACGCTGCGTGGGAGTGCACCTATACACCCAAAACCAGCGCAAAAAAAACGGCAGGTCATTCAGCACCTGGCTGCCCGACCCACCGCATTCGCCAGCAAGCCGGCTCCTACAGGCATTGCACGCAGGTTTACCGAATCAACCCTCCAGATCACCCATCGCTGTGGTGTTGAAGCCACCGTCGACATACATGATCTCACCACTCACGCCCGAAGCCAGGTCGGAACACAGAAAGGCTCCAGCGTTGCCGACTTCTTCGATGGTCACATTGCGACGCAGTGGGGTCTGGGCTTCGTTGGCAGCCAGCATCTTGCGGAAGTTCGAGATACCGGAGGCGGCCAGGGTGCGAATCGGACCCGCCGACACCGCGTTGACGCGGGTGCCATCCGGGCCAAGGCTGCGGGCCAGATAACGCACACCGGCTTCAAGACTCGCCTTGGCCATGCCCATTACGTTGTAGTTGGGCATGGTACGTTCGGCACCCAGGTACGACAGGGTTAGCAGGCTGCCATTGCGGCCCTTCATCAATTCGCGACCGGCCTTGGCCAGAGCCACGAAGCTGTAGGCGCTGATGTCGTGAGCGATGCGGAAACCTTCACGGGTGGTGGCTTGGGTGAAGTCGCCATCCAGTTGGTCGCCCGGAGCGAAGCCTACGGAGTGCACGATGCAGTCCAGGCCATCCCACTTCTGGCTCAGTTGTTCGAATACCTTGGCGATTTCTTCGTCGCTGGCGACGTCGCAAGGGAAGCACAGATCAGCGCTCGAACCCCAGCCGGCAGCGAATTCTTCGACGCGACCCTTGAGTTTTTCGTTCTGGTAGGTGAAGGCAAGCTCAGCGCCCTCGCGGTGCATGGCGGCAGCGATACCGGATGCGATGGACAATTTACTGGCGACACCGACGATCAGGACGCGCTTACCGGCGAGAAAACCCATGGTTTGTTCCTCTTCAGGTTAATCGACAGCGGCTGGTGCCAGAAAAGCGGCCTCCAGCAGCTGCTGTGTATAGGGATGTTGCGGCGCGGCGAAGATGTCTTCTGCCACACCCTGTTCGACCACTTGGCCTTGCTTGACCACCATCAGTTGGTGGCTAAGCGCTTTGACTACCGCCAGGTCATGGCTGATAAACAAATACGTCAGGTTGTACTTGGTTTGCAGGGAGCGCAAAAGCTCCACCACTTGACGCTGAACGGTCCGGTCGAGTGCCGAAGTGGGCTCGTCCAGTAAAATCAGCGCCGGTTTTAACACTAATGCCCGTGCGATGGCGATCCTTTGCCGCTGTCCGCCGGAAAACTCATGGGGGTAGCGGTGCCGGGTTTCCGGGTCCAGGCCGACCTCCTTGAGTGCTTCGATCACCGCCGCTTCCTGTTCGACGGCTGTTCCGATCTTATGAATCCGTAAACCTTCGCCCACGATATCGCACACCGACATACGTGGGCTCAGGCTGCCGAACGGATCCTGAAACACCACCTGCATCTGGCGCCTCAAAGGCCGCACCTGATCCTCCTTCAGCGCAGCCAGCGAATGGCCCTGAAAGCGTATCTGGCCTTCGCTGCGAATCAACCTGAGAATCGCCAGGCCCAGCGTGGACTTGCCAGAACCGCTTTCGCCGACGATCCCCAGCGTCTGTCCCTTGGGCAGACTGAAGTGGATGCCATCCACAGCCTTGACGTGATCGACGGTACGCTTGAACACGCCTTTCCTGATCGGAAACCAGACCCGCAGGTTTTCGACTTCCAGCATTGGCGCGCCCGGAGCATTGCTCGCCGGACCGCCTTTTGGCTCGGCACTGAGCAGTTCGATAGTGTACGGATGCTGCGGCGCACGGAACAGTTGTTCGCACGATGCCTGTTCGACGATGCAACCGCGCTGCATGACACATACTCGGTTGGCAATTTGTCGAACCACGTTCAAGTCGTGACTGATCAACAGCAGGGCCATGCCCAGACGGGCCTGCAACTCTTTGAGCAGTTCGAGGATTTTCAACTGCACCGTGACGTCCAGCGCGGTGGTCGGCTCGTCGGCGATCAGCAGTTCCGGCTCGTTGGCAAGGGCCATGGCGATCATCACGCGTTGGCGCTGACCGCCCGAGAGTTCATGAGGCAGGGCTTTAAGTCGCTTGAGCGGCTCGGGGATGCCCACCAACTCAAGCAGTTCCAGGGTGCGCCGTGTGGCAGCCTTGCCGGTCAGACCCTTATGCAAGCCAAGCACCTCGTTGATTTGTTTCTCGATCGACTGCAGTGGGTTAAGGGATGTCATCGGCTCCTGAAAGATCATCGCGATGCGGTTGCCCCGAATCGCGCGCATGCGCTTTTCACTCACGGTCAGCAGTTCGCTGCCTGCGTACTTGATGGTGCCGGTGGGATGTCGGGCGAGGGGGTAGGGCAGCAGCCGCAGGATCGAGTGGGCGGTGACTGACTTGCCCGATCCGCTTTCGCCGACCAGCGCCAGGGTTTCGCCCTTGCGGATGTCGAAGCTGATGCCTTCCACCACGCGTTGGATGTGCTGCCCGTTAACGAACTCGACCGACAGGTTGCGGATTTCGATCAGATTGTCCTGATTCATCTCATTTCCTCGGGTCGAATGCGTCACGGGCGGATTCGCCGATGAACACCAGCAGGCTCAACATGAGCGCCAGCACCGCAAAGGCACTGATGCCCAGCCACGGCGCCTGCAGGTTGGATTTGCCCTGTGCGACCAGTTCACCCAGCGACGGGGAGCCTGCGGGCAGGCCGAAGCCCAGGAAGTCCAGCGCGGTCAGGGTGCCGATCGCGCCGGTGAGGATGAACGGCATGAAGGTCATGGTTGAGACCATCGCGTTGGGCAGAATATGACGAAACATGATCGCGCCGTTCTGCATCCCCAGCGCGCGCGCGGCGCGCACATATTCCAGGTTGCGCCCGCGCAGGAACTCGGCGCGCACGACATCCACCAGGCTCATCCATGAAAACAGCAACATGATCCCTAGCAGCCACCAGAAGTTGGGCTGCACGAAGCTGGCGAGAATGATCAACAGGTACAGCACTGGCAGACCGGACCAGATTTCCAGAAAGCGCTGACCCACCAGATCCACCCAGCCACCATAGAACCCCTGCAAGGCTCCGGCGATCACGCCAATGATCGAACTGAGCACGGTCAGGGTCAGGGCGAACAACACCGAGACACGGAAGCCGTAGATCACACGGGCCAGCACATCGCGGCCCTGATCATCGGTGCCCAACAGGTTTTCCCGGGAAGGCGGCGCGGGAGCCGGGACTTTCAGGTCGTAATTGATGCTCTGGTAACTGAACGGGATCGGCGCCCATAGCGTCCAGCCGTCTTTTGCCGCGAGCAATTCCTTGATGTAGGGGCTCTTGTAGTTGGCTTCTAGCGGGAATTCGCCACCAAAGGTGGTTTCCGGGTAACGCTGGAACACCGGGAAATACCAGTGGCCGTCATAGCGCACGGCCAGAGGCTTGTCATTGGCGATCAGCTCGGCACCAAGGCTTGCGCCGAACAGGATCAGGAATAGCCACAAGGACCACCAGCCACGCTTGTTGGCCTTGAAACGTTCGAAACGGCGTCGATTGAGAGGGGACAACGTCATATCAATGATCCCTGCGGTCGAAGTCGATACGTGGGTCAACCAGCGTGTAGGTCAGGTCGCCGATCAGTTTCACCACCAGCCCCAGCAGGGTGAAGATGAACAGGGTGCCAAACACCACCGGGTAGTCGCGGTTGATCGCGGCTTCAAAACTCATCAGGCCGAGGCCATCAAGGGAAAAGATCACCTCTACCAGCAGGGAACCGGTGAAGAAAATGCCAATGAACGCCGATGGGAAACCGGCGATCACCAGCAGCATTGCGTTGCGAAATACGTGACCGTAGAGCACCCGGTGCTGGGTCAGGCCCTTGGCTTTGGCCGTGATCACATACTGTTTGCCGATTTCATCGAGGAAGCTGTTTTTGGTCAGCAGGGTCATGGTGGCGAAGTTGCCAATCACCAGCGCCGTGATCGGCAGGACCAGATGCCAGAAGTAGTCCCCCACCTTGCCCAGCCAGCTCAACTCGTCGAAGTTACCGGAGGTCAGGCCGCGCAGCGGGAACCAGTCGAAATAACTGCCACCGGCGAACACCACGATCAGCAGGATAGCGAACAGGAACGCAGGGATGGCGTAGCCGACGATGATCGCCGAGCTGGTCCAGACGTCGAACTGGCTGCCGTGGCGCGTGGCTTTGGCGATCCCCAGCGGGATCGACACCAGGTACATGATCAGCGTGCTCCATAACCCCAGCGAGATCGACACCGGCATCTTCTCGACGATCAGGTCGATGACCTTGGCATCGCGAAAGAAGCTGTCGCCGAAGTCCAGCCGCGCGTAGTTCTTGATCATGATCCACAAGCGTTCCGGCGCTGACTTGTCGAAACCGTACAGGTGCTCGATTTCCTTGATCAGTGCCGGGTCCAGGCCTTGGGCGCCACGGTAGGTCGAGCCGGCCACCGAGACCTCGGCACCGCCGCCAGCAATGCGGCTGGTGGCGCCTTCGAAACCTTCGAGCTTGGCGATCATTTGTTCGACCGGACCGCCTGGCGCGGCCTGGATGATCACGAAGTTGATCAGCAGGATACCGAACAGGGTCGGCACGATCAGCAGCAGGCGCCGCAGAATGTACGCCAGCATGTTAATGCTCCGTGTCCGTGGAAGGTGCCGACTCAGGTTCGGCAAGGTCTGGCGCGTTTTGCACCGGGACTGCCGGCGTGGCGTCGGGCTTGACCCACCAGGTCATGGTGCCGATGTCATACAGCGGCGACTTCTGCGGGTGGCCCAGATGGTCCCAATAGGCCATGCGCCAGGTTTTGATGTGCCAGTTGGGGATCACGTAATAGCCCCAGAGCAGGGCGCGATCGAGGGCCCGGGTGTGGTCGACCAGGCTTTGGCGCGAGTCGGCGTTGATCAGACCGCTGACCAGCGTATCGATAGCCGGGTCCTTGAGGCCGATCACGTTGTAGCTGCCGGGTTTGTCGGCGGCTGCGGAGGTCCAGTACTCGCGCTGCTCGTTACCCGGTGAACTGGACTGGGGAAAGCTGCCGACGATCATGTCGTAGTCCCGCGAGCGGCGGCGAGTGATGTACTGCGACACATCGACCCGGCGAATCTCCAGGTTGATGCCGATATCGGCCAGGTTGCGTTTGAACGGCAGCAGTACGCGCTCGAATTCGGTCTGGGCCAGCAGGAACTCGATGTTGACCGGCTTGCCTTCAGTGTCAACCATCCTGTCGCCGACGATTTTCCAGCCTGCGTCCTTGAGCAAGGCAAAAGCCTTGCGCTGTTGTTCGCGGATGATCCCGCTGCCGTCGGTGACCGGCAGTTTGAAAGCCTGGTCGAATACCGCATCCGGCAACTTGCCGCGCAGCGGTTCGAGGATCTTCAGCTCAGCATCGGAGGGCAGGCCCTGGGCTCCCATATCCGAGTTATCGAAATAGCTCTTGGTGCGGGTGTACATGCCGAAGAACAACTGCTTGTTGGTCCATTCGAAATCCAGCAGCAAGGTCAGGGCCTCACGCACGCGCACGTCCTGGAACATCGGCTTGCGCAGGTTAAAGATGAACCCCTGCATGCCTTGTGGATTGCCGTTGGGGATTTCCTCCTTGATCAATCTGCCCTCCCGCACCGCCGGAACATCGTAAGCGGTGGCCCAGTTCTTTGCGGCCATCTCCTGCCAGTAGTCGAAGGCACCGGCTTTCAAGGCTTCCAGAGCCACGGTGTTGTCGCGGTAGTAATCGGTTGAAAGCTTGTCGAAGTTGTAGAAACCCTTGTTGACCGGCAGGTCCTTGCCCCAGTAATCCTTGACACGCTCGTAACGCACCGACCGTCCCGGCTTGACCTCGACCACTTTGTAAGGCCCGCTGCCCAAGGGAATTTCCAGACTGCCCTTGTTGAAATCACGGGTCGCCCACCAGTGTTTCGGCAAAACCGGCAACTGGCCGATGATCAGCGGCAACTCGCGATTGTTGGTGTGCTTGAAGGTGAACAGCACGGTCAACGGATTTTCCGCCACCGCGTGATCGACGTCGGCGTAGTAACTGCGGCACAGCGGCGAGCCGTCCTTGATCAGCGTTTCGAAGCTGAAGACCACGTCGTCAGCGCGTACCGGATGGCCGTCGTTAAACCTGGCCTCGGGGCGCAGGTAGAAACGGACCCAGCTGTTATCCGGGGCTTTTTCGATCTTGTTGGCGATCAGGCCGTATTCGGTGAACGGCTCATCCAGCCCCTGGCGCATCAGCGTGTCGTAGATCAGACCGATGTCATCGGCGGGCACGCCTTTGCTGATGAACGGGTTAAGGCTGTCGAAGCCCCCGAAACCAGCACTGCGCAGGATGCCGCCTTTGGGGGCGTCGGGATTCACATAATCGAAATGCTTGAAGTCGGCCGGATATTTTGGCGCTTCGTTGTACAGGGTGATGGCGTGTTGCGGGGCGGCCTGGGATGAGCAAGTCATCCCCAGCAAGAGCGGGGCCAGCATGAACGGGCTCAGAAACAGGCCGCCAGCCCGCGTCAGCAAGCGCAAGGCATTCATTGGGTCTTCTCCAAAGGTTTGAGCCACCACGCGCGCAAGCCCAAGGTGTAGGGCGGGGTGGTGACGAAGGCGAACCGATTGCGGTAGGCCAGGCGGTGAGTGTTGAGGTACCAGTTGGGGATCATGTAATGCTGCCAGAGCAGAACGCGGTCCAGTGCCCTGGTCGCCGCGACCTGCTCATCCCGGGTTTTTGCCGCCAGCAATTGGTTCAAAAGGTGATCCACCACCGGGTTGGCAACACCCGCGTAATTCTTGCTGCCCTTGATATTCGCCTGACTGGAATGGAAATACTGCCATTGCTCAAGGCCGGGGCTTAAGGTCTGGTTCAGGGTCATGAGGATCATGTCGAAATCGAATTGGTCCAGCCGCTGTTTGTATTGGGCGCGATCCACGGTGCGCAGGCGAGCGTCGACGCCGATTCGCGTGAGGTCTTCGATATACGGCTGCAGGATTCGTTCGAGGCTGGGGTTGACCAGAAGTATTTCGAACCGCAACGGTTGCCCGGCGCTGTTGGCAAGACCGCGATCGGTGAATTTCCAGCCCGCTTCGGCGAGCAGTCCCAAAGCCTTGCGAAGGGTATCGCGAGGGACGCCACCGCCATCGGTTTTCGACACGGCAAATGGCTGAGTGAACAACTGCAGGGGCAACTGGTCCCGATAGGGCCAGAGAAACAGAAACTCGCGACCGGCGGGAACGTCAGCCGCGGAAAATTCACTGTTTGGATAATAACTGACCGAACGTTTGTAGGCGTTGTTGAACAGCGTGCGGTTGGTCCATTCGAAGTTGAACATCAGGCCCAAGGCCTCGCGTACCTTGATGTCAGCGAAGGTATCGCGGCGGGTGTTCATAAACAGGCCCTGAGTCTGGGTAGGGATCTGATGCGGGATTTGCGCTTTGATCACCTGGCCGTCGTTCACCGCAGGGTAGTCGTAGCCGGTAGACCAGTTCTTGGCCTGGTGCTCGATGTAGATATCGAACTCACCCGCCTTGAAGGCTTCGAAGGCGACGTCGGCATCGCGATAGAACTCGACTTCCACGCGGTTGAAGTTGTATTTGCCGCGATTGACCGGCAGGTCCTTGCCCCAGTAATCCTTGACCCGCTCGAACACCAGCCCGCGGCCGGGGCGTACTTGCGTGATGCGGTAGGGTCCGCTGCCCAGGGGAGGCACGAACGTGGTGGTGGTGAAGTTGCGGTTTTTCCAGTAATGCTGCGCCAGCACTGGCAGTTCGCCGAGGCGCAGGATCAGTAATGGATTGCCGGACCGCTTGAACACGAAACGAATGCGATGGCGGTTGAGGATGTCGACTCGCTGCACTTCCTGCAGGGCAGTGCGGTATTGCGGGTGGCCGTCCTTGAGCAGTGTCCGATAGGAGAACGCCACGTCATAGGCGGTAATCGGCTTGCCATCGTGGAAGCGCGCCTCAGGGCGCAGGTTAAACACCACCCAGCTGCGGTCTTCGCTGTATTCGACGGTCCTGGCGATCAGGCCGTAACTGGAGGTGGGTTCATCGCCAGACGGATCGTATTGCCCTGTGCCGACCATCAGCGGTTCGTTCAGCTCGCTGACGCCGTACTGGCCAAAATTGGCGGTCGAGGTCGGGCTGCTGCCCTTGAAGGTGTAGGGGTTGAGCGTGTCAAATGTACCGTTGGCCATGATTCGCAAGGTGCCAGCTTTCGGCGCCTCGGGATTGACCCAGTCGAAATGCGTAAAGCTGGCCGGATACTTGAGGACACCGAACTGTGCGTAACCATGGCTTTCACTGATGGTCGCGGCGGATGTCGTGCTCAAGACCAGGCTGAAAACCATCAGCGAGAGGCGTATCAAATCGGCGTTCGATCCAGGCAGCGGTCGGTCACAGTAACAGCTTGTATGGGCTGGAAAAAGAGCGGTTGCGGATGCTCAACCTGTAGGCGCGCGCTTGGTCACGAACGCGGTATGTATGTGAAGCTTCAGTTGCCTCATGCACCGCGATTCCGGACAAGCGCGCTCCTGCAGGGGGGCCGGTTTCAGATCGGTCAACAGGAGCGCGCTGTCTGGTCGCGCGCCGATCAATGCGGCAGATAAACCGTCAGCGTCTGCCCAGGCTTGAGGGCCTGGCCGCTGCGCGGGTTCCAACGCTTGAGATGCTGCATTTCGACGTTGAACCGTTTGGCGACCAGGTACATCGAGTCGCCTTTCTGAATCTTGTATTGCATGGCCTTCCTGTCGGCGTCCTGACCCTTGCTGCCAGTATCAGCCTTGGCAACGGCACGGGCGCTGGTTTTGGCGGCAGGCTTGCTGTTGTCCTGCATCACCAGCGTCTGACCGACCTTAAGGTTGTAGCCGGACAGTCTGTTCCAGTGTTGCAGGTCTTTGACGTCCACCTTGTTGATGCGGGCGATCTGACCCAGGTTTTCACCTTTCTTCACTTTATAAGTGCGGGTGCGCGCCGGCTTCACATCCACTTCGGCCACTTCTTCAAACACCGGCATGGTCATCTTCATGCCCGGCTGGACGGGAATGGTCAATGCCTGGCCGCGCTTGAGGTGGTTGCCGGACAGCTTGTTCAGGTCCTTCAGCGTGACGGTCGACACCTTGTAGCGGCTGGCGATACTGGCCAGGCTGTCACCGGGACGCACGCGATATTGCTGCCAGTCGACCAACTCTTCAGGCTTCATGTTCGACAAGCTGGCGGTCAGCAGTTGCGATTTGGAAGTCGGCACCAGGAGATGCTGGGGGCCATCGATGGTCAGGCGTTTCTTGAACGCCGGGTTGAGTTGCATCAGCTCGTCTTCATCGATGTTGGCCATCTGCGCGACCTTGGACAGGTCCATGCGCTGGTTCAGCTCGACGACTTCGAAGTAGGGCTTGTTGTCAATCGGACTCAGGTTGACGCCGTAGGCTTGCGGAGCCAGTACCACCTGCGACAGGGCCAGCAATTTTGGCACGTAGTCGCGGGTTTCCTGCGGCAGTGGCAGGTTCCAGTAGTCGGTCGGCAGGTTGAGTTTTTCGTTGCGTTCGATGGCGCGGCTGACTGTGCCTTCACCGGCGTTATAGGCTGCCAGGGCCAGCAGCCAGTCGCCGTTGAACATGTCATGCAGTTTGGTCAGGTAATCCAGCGCTGCGGTGGTGGACGCCGTGATGTCACGACGGCCATCGTAGAAATTGGTCTGACGCAGGTTGAAATAACGCCCTGTAGACGGAATGAACTGCCAGATACCAGCGGCATCGCTGCGGGAAAGCGCCATTGGGTTGTAGGCACTTTCGATCACCGGCAACAGCGCCAGCTCCAGCGGCATGTTGCGTTCTTCCAGGCGCTCGACGATGTAGTGCATGTAGAGGCTGCCACGCTCACCCGCCGTTTCGAGGAACGACGGGTTGTTGGCGTACCACAGGCGCTGTTGGTCGATGCGCGGGTTGAGATCGTTACCGTCCTGTAACTGGAAGCCCTGACGCATACGCTCCCAGACGTCATGGGGCGGGGCCAGCGGAGCAGGCTTGCGAGCGACGAACACCGGTTTGGGCTTGGCGACCGCCGGGGTATGGGAGGCGTTTGTCGAGTTGGCCGGCTCCAGGCTGCTGGTGGTCTGGCAGCCCGCCAATGTAGCGCTTGCGACCACCGCGATTGCCTGGGCTAACCGAGTCAATGCGTCGGAATTAAGGGTTCTGCGTATAGATGACGACATTGGCTGGGAGATAGTTCCAGTCGAAAATGTCGGGCGATTCTAGAAAGCGTCTTAACAACGGTCAACCTTTCAGAATTTTTGTACCGATCCGGCGCCCGATTAGAACTTATCTTTCCATGCGCGCAGGGCGGCAAAAACCGCCACAGGCGAGGCATTGTTCGTGCCTGTCCGTTCGTCTGCTTTTTGTTTGACCGATGCTTGATCGGCCCTGAGGAAAGGGTTGGTCTTGCGTTCCAGCGCAAGGGTTGAGGGCAGGCTGATGCGGTTTTCCTCGCGCCAGCGGATCACTTGCTCGAAGCGGCCGGTCACATCGGGGTTGCCGGGTTCGACGGCCAGCGCAAAGCGCAGATTGCTCAGGGTGTACTCGTGAGCGCAGTAGACCTGCGTGTTATCGGGCAACGTCGCCAAGCGATTCAGAGAACGGTGCATTTGCTGGGGAGTGCCTTCGAACAACCGACCGCAGCCTGCCGCAAACAGGGTGTCGCCGCAAAACAGCAGCGGCTGCTGCCGGTCCTCATGGTAGAACGCGATGTGGCCAAGGGTGTGGCCCGGGACCGCATGGACGGCGAACCTCAGGCCGAGTACGGTGAGCTCGTCATTGTCCTCCAGCGCGACGTCGCGAGCCGGAATGTTTTCGTTCGCCGGGCCGTAGACCCTGGCGCCGCTGGCGGCCTTGAGTTGCACAACGCCGCCGGTGTGATCGGCGTGATGGTGGGTGATCAGGATGTCACTCAGCTGCCAGTCGGGATTATCCGCAAGCCAGGCCAGCACTGGCGCAGCGTCACCCGGGTCAACCACGGCACAGCGCTTGCTGGCATTGTCTTGTAACAACCAGATGTAGTTGTCGGTGAAAGCGGGCAGGGCGTCGATCTGTATCATGGCGCGATTCACTTGGCTGGAAACAAAGCGCAATCTTAGAGTCTGAACAGGCTCTGCGCGAGCACCGCTCGCGCTGGGCATCTCATGGAGACCGGAAATGACCGATGAAGCGTTCGCCCAGGCCGACCCCCAATGGCTTGAGTTGATCAGCTCTGCCCGTGAGTGGTTGTCGGGGCCCGTGGGGCAGTTGCTGCTCGAAGAAGAGCGACGGGTGCTTGAAGAGGAGCTGGAGCGCTTCTTCGGCGGCTATCTGGTGCATTACGGTCCATCGGCGCAGAAGCCGCCCGACGCCAAGCAGGTGCAGCGTAATGTGCGCCTCGGTGCGCCGCTGCCGGGGGTCGAGATCGTTTGCGAAGAGCAGGCCTGGCCGCTGAGTGAGCACGCCGCCGATGTCGTGGTAATGCAGCACGGCCTGGATTTCTGCCTGTCGCCCCACGGTCTATTGCGCGAAGCGGCCAGCAGCGTGCGTCCAGGGGGGCATCTGGTAATTATCGGCATCAATCCCTGGAGCGCTTGGGGTATCCGCCATCTCTTTGCCAATGACGCGTTGCGCCGGGCGCGTTGCATCTCGCCTTCGCGAGTCGGCGATTGGCTCAACCTGCTGGGCTTTGCGCTGGAGAAACGCCGGTTCGGGTGCTATCGTCCGCCGCTCGCTTCGCCTGCCTGGCAGAGTCGGCTGTCTGGCCTTGAGCGTCTGGGTGGCGGTTGGCAAAGCCCCGGTGGCGGCTTCTATCTGTTGGTCGCGCGCAAACTGGTGGTGGGTTTGCGCCCGGTGCGCATGCCGCGACGCGAACCCATGGGCAAACTCCTGCCGCTGCCAATGGCCAAGGTCAATCGACGGACCCCCGAGCCCTGAACACTCGCGGTGGATCCTGTCTCTCAAATTCTGGAAAAGTCGTAATGAGCGATACCGTAGAACTCTTCTCCGATGGCGCCTGCAAGGGCAATCCCGGCCCGGGTGGCTGGGGCGCGTTGCTGGTGTGCAAAGGGGTGGAAAAGGAACTCTGGGGCGGTGAAGCCAACACCACCAATAACCGCATGGAGCTGCTCGGAGCGATTCGCGGCCTGGAAGAACTTAAACGGCCTTGCGAGGTGACTCTGGTGACTGACTCGCAATACGTGATGAAGGGCATCACCGAGTGGATGGTCAATTGGAAAAAACGCGGCTGGAAGACAGCGGCGAAAGAACCGGTCAAGAATGCCGACCTGTGGATGCAACTGGACCAACAGGTCAACCGCCACAACGTCACCTGGAAATGGGTACGCGGGCATATCGGGCACCATGGCAACGAACGCGCCGACCAATTGGCCAATCGCGGGGTGGATGAGGTGCGCGGGATCAAGCACAGGTGACGGGCCTGCGCGATTCCCTGGCAGCGCACCCCTTGCGGTGCTGGTGAGGCCGTCGCCGCTGGCAAGCCGGCTGCGCCAGGAATGACATCATCCGGCGGGGCATGCGCACATCGCGAAAACTCCCGTGTTAATATCCGCGCCTGAATCCGAGGCGCCAGGCAATGACCGCACAAAACATCATCACTGAACGAAGAGTCGTACTCGACACCGAAACCACCGGTATGCCCGTCACCGACGGACACCGGGTGATCGAGATCGGGTGTGTCGAGGTGATCGGTCGGCGGCTGACCGGCAGGCATTTCCACGTGTATTTGCAGCCGGACCGTGAAAGCGACGAGGGTGCGATCGGCGTGCACGGCATCACCGACCAGTTCCTGATCGGCAAGCCACGCTTCGCCGAAGTCGCCGATGAGTTCTACGAATTCATCAAGGGTGCGCAGCTGATCATCCACAACGCGCCCTTCGACGTTGGCTTCCTCAACAACGAATTCGCCTTGATCGGCCAGCACGACCGCGCCGACCTCACGACCTACTGCTCGATACTCGACACCCTGGCCATGGCCCGTGAGCGTCATCCGGGGCAGCGCAACAGCCTCGACGCACTGTGCAAGCGCTATGACGTCGACAACTCGGGTCGCGAGCTGCATGGCGCATTGCTCGACTCCGAGATTCTGGCGGACGTTTACCTGGCGATGACCGGTGGGCAGACCACGCTGTCGCTGGCCGGTAACAACGATGGCGAAGGCGGCGCGGATCGCCCGACCGAGATTCGTCGCATCGCCAATCGATCCCTGGGCCGGATTATCGTCGCCAGCGAAGCCGAATTGGCCGAGCACGAGGCACGTCTGGCAGTGATCGCCAAATCCGCAGGTGCCCCGGCTCTCTGGACACAATTGTTGGAAGCGCAAGCCCAACAAGCCTGATCAACCGGGGGCGTGGCGCCCTGATCGATGGCCAGGAGGCCGATGGTGACAATGGCGAGCCCTGCCTTAAGTATTCGTGTCGCGGACGAACGCTTCGAGGATTACATCCTCAACTGCGAATTCACCTTCATGGTCACCGGTTACGCCCAGGTGCAGATCGGCCAGCCCGTGGCGCAATGGCCCGTCGCGCCGGTCGCGCCTTACCTGAAAAATTACGGCATCGATTCTGAAGAGTTCTGCCACTACCGCGAAGGCGGGGACGGCACGGTGCTGGTGGCCTGGCTTGGCGATGACCCGGTCGGGCATGTGGTGATCAGCAAGCACTGGAACGGCTTCGCGCACATCGATGAGCTGGCCGTGGATACGGTAGCCCGCCGTAACGGTGTTGCGCGCAAGCTGCTCGACGTCGCACGGTTCTGGAGCCGCAAGCACAACATGCCAGGCATCACGCTCGAAACACAGAACAACAATCTGGCGGCGTGCCGGCTGTATGAACGTTATGGGTTTGTAGTGGGCGGGGTCGATTACCTGCGTTACCGCGCCATCGACCCGGCCACCGAAGAAGCGGCGGTGTTCTGGTATCTGCTATTTGACGATCCAGTCAGCGACTAGATATCGGATGCATCGGTCTTTACGCTACTGTCAGGCGTCTGGCCGACATTTGCGTTGCTGCCCTGTGGCTCTCGCTTGAGTTTAATGCCCGACTGGAGCAGCTCGAAATCATCACCGCCCAAGTGGTTCATACGGTCGCCAATAGCCAAGCGATAGGTGGACACTTGCGTCGGACTGTGAGCCGCTTCGGGTTGTGATTCACGATATTCATGCACTTGATAGACACGGCCTTCCGCATCTCTGGCCTGAAATTGCCCAACTAGAACTGAAGCCATTTGCTTTGTAACCTCTGGAAATAACTGCTCGTTTTCGCCCGCATCGTACCACTGCGCGCCGTGAATCCGTGTCCGCTCGTAAGGCTAATCTACAGGTCACGTGTGTACCTTCCTCACCCAAGCCCTTCAGACCCTTGATTTCAGGGGTAGTTTTCGTTGTGCAAAAAAATACTGTCGACCAACGGTAGCGTCGAGCCAAGCGTTTGCAGGATGAAGATCGGCCGTTTCGATCAATGCCAGCGAAAAAACAGCAGGGAACAAACGGCTGCTTTCATCTATAACTGTCCATTCCTCCATTTGCAGAAGGTCACATCCATGAGCCAGTTTTCGATTGCAGTGATTGTCGGCAGCTTGAGAAAGGAGTCCCTCAACCGCAAGGTGGCCCGTGCGCTTGCTGAGCTTGCACCCTCGAGCCTGAAACTGAGCATCGTCGAGATCGGCGATCTGGCACTGTATAACGAAGACATCGACCTGGACTCGCCGCCTGCGGCTTACAGCGCATTTCGCCAAGCGCTGCAAGGCGCCGATGGCTATCTGTTCGTTACTCCCGAATATAACCGCTCGGTGCCCGGCGTTTTGAAAAACGCCATCGACGTAGGCTCGCGGCCATACGGCAAGAGCGCATGGGGTAAAGCCAAGCCGGCGGCGGTGGTCAGCGTATCGCCGGGCGCGATCGGCGGTTTCGGCGCCAACCAGCACTTGCGCCAGAGCTTCGTGTTTCTCGATGTGCTGTGCATGCAGCAGCCCGAGGCGTATCTAGGAAACGCCGGCACGTTCTTTGATGAGCAAGGCCGGCTGAACGAAAAGACCCGGCCATTCCTGCAGGGCATCGTCGATGCCTTCGCTGAGCATGTTGCGCGCACGTTGAAGGTGTAACGATGAAGTCCGGCAGACCCCCACGAGGCCGGCGGGGGCTGCGCCTCTGAAGCAGTGAATCCCTATTTGGGCTGCGCATGCACAGCACTATGTAGCGCAGTGCTCGCTGTTTTTCTCTTTAAGCTCATTGGCACTTTTGCCCATTTCCGGTGATGACACCGGGCTTGGGCAAGCTTGATCTAAGGAGCTTGAATGCCAACCGCTACTTCCCGTTATTTTCACAGTGCCGTGCTAAGGCAGCGCTTTATTGACGCCCTTGACGAGGCGTTTCACGACAACCGTCTGCATGCCGAGCAGAGATTGTGGCTTCAGGATCTGGCCCGTCCGCTGGTGTTGGGTGGTCCCGATCCGGTACGGGCGGACTGCCTCATGCTCAATCAGGGCACGCTCAGGCCGTTCGGGCTGTGCACTTCCCTGCTGTTGAGCCATGGCCTGACCGATAACCCCGAGGTTTATCTGTTCAGCCTGGCCCACGGTGTCGAGGCCTTCGGTGATCGTCACGCTTTTTTGACGACGCTGCGTACCCGGTTTGCCCACGGCGATGCCGAGGTGCTGTTCGAGTACCAGAAAATCGACGGCGATCCCTTTCGCGCTCAGACCCTGGCGATCGTCGAGCATGAGGTTCAACAACTCGCACACTTGAGCGAACAGCTTAAGCTCACGCCCACGTTGCTGCAGGCGGTCAATGCTTCGGTTACCGAACAGTTGCGGCAGACGCTTCCGAGCATGTCGATCGACCCACAGGTCCATCTGCTACAGATCGTCGGCATTTCCAAAGGGGATGTTGAATCGACACCGGTCACCCAGACGCTGACCCAGGCGACCCTGGATGACTTTTGCAATCTTAAAATCGAGGAGGGTTTCCAGCGACGATTCCTCGACACCCAGGGACGGGACGCCGATGCTGTCGACTCGGCGCTTTTTCCCCAAGCCATGAGCAAGGCGGCCAATGGCGTGACTGGCCACTATCGGCAGTTGCTCAGGGCCTATTGGGACGATCCCCTGAGCGATAATCGTACACGCCGCGAACTGGCGATCTTGAATCTGCAAAACAGCGTGCGCCGTGATCTTTACCGGCACAGCCATGATGGCACGCTTGATCCGACGGTACTCAGCGCGTTGACGCCGTTGTTGAACTGGGCCTCGGGGGACCACCCTGCAAACACCGCCATGCGATGCCATCAAATGACCGTGCAGGTCGGCAGTAGCACTGCCTATACGTTGGCTGGCACATTTGCGGTCCGCGATGGCAATGACCTTGACGGCTCGTTACTGTGGTTTGGTGCTGACCACCGCTTGCACACCTTCAGTGACATGGCGGCATTGGCTCGTTATTTCGAAACGCCGCATGGGCGTCAGCAACTTCGGCCCGGGTTAGCTATCGAGGACCAGCCGGTGCTGCAGCAGGCGGGTCACGTGCAACTTGAGCTGACAGAAATCCGCAGACCAGTGTTTGCTGATCGGGTTGATTCGATCATCGCCCTTCAGTCCCGTAACTTTGTGCATGTGACAGGTTTGCACAGCATGCCTTTAGAAGTGGCAGCCATGATCGATGATGCGTTGGACATTCGCCAGCTGCTCGATCCGCGGCAGCTGCAAATCAGTGCCGGGCGCTGGCGGCAGGCGTCGCCGTTCAACTTCCATGACGTCTGGCTCAAGCCCTTCGCGGCTGTTTCGCTTCCCACGTCTGGTTTCGCTCACCCGGGTAATGTCGCATCCAATCCGCATGACGAGCGCGCTGGCGATACCCGGCCGAGGATGATTCTGTCGGCGTCCTGGCTGGAGTTGGCGCAGGCGTTAGATGGGCGAGCCAAACGCCTGCGAGGTTTGGGCAATATGCTGCTCGACTGTGCCGAGCATGCTTTGCAGCCCTACGTCTGCGTGTTGATCGGCGTCCCTCTGCGAGCCCGCGACATTCGCGTACAGTGGCTGCGGTCGGCGGCTGTCGACTCATCGGACGTCGAAATCTATGCCGCACCGGTAAGTGAATCGCAACAGTTGGTTTCCATGGATGTGGTGTCGTTGCTGCTGGAGCGTGTCAGCGGCCACCGCGCGGCTACCATGCCTGCCGGGGCGCAGGTCCGGATCGATTCGGCGCCAGGCATGGCGGTTCCGATCCAGTTGGTCAACTACATGCTGGATAAGGTCGCGGCCGGATTCGATGAGCGTTATGTCCGTCATTTCAAGAACTCGCGTGTCCAGATTCAGCGGTATGGCGATCGGCACATACGGCCGACCAGAGAAGCGTTCAATCTGCGCGAGGATGCCATACGGCTGGATCTGGCATTGGGAAAGCGCCAGGGTCGTTTCGACGGCGCTGCTGTGCGCATGGTTTGCCAAGTGCTGGATCGGCCGATTCGTTCGTTGCGTACGGCGATGAGCGGCTACCTGACGGAGGCGTTTACACTTTCGCTGGTCTACGACGACAATGCGGTGATGCTTTGCGATACGTTGGTCATTAGACAGCCGCTCAAACAGGACAGTGCGGTCATGCTTTGGCGCGGCTCGGTAGGCTGGAGGAAATTCGCCTCGATTCAAGCCCTGCAGGAGGCGGTGCAGCTCGAACTTCGGCAAACCCGCCCCGGGCGTTGGCTGGCGCTGGTGAGCGATCATGACCGCGCGTTATTGAAAACTCACTTGGCCAAGCCTTCCGATAATCAGGTCGTCGCCCGTCTGGAGCGCATCGATGCGCATGCCATCGAGGTCTTGCAACAGGCGGCTTTGCTTCGCCAGCAGCAGGCGCTGCGCCGACTTTGCCTGCGCGCTGCACGTTGCCGGTTCGAGGCCGGGTTGTTTAGCCGGCTTGCACATGCCATCGAACTGAGCGCACCGCTGTTCCCCATGCTGGATGGTCTGTCGCTGAGAATCGCCGACAGCATTTTCGCGGCATTGATGCCGTCGTGGTTAACCCAGGCATCCATGGCCGACCTGAAGTCGTATTACGCGCTATTCAAGCGTTTCTACCTGGCCAGTGACGGTGGCAGGGATTTTCTGTTTGACGTGCCCTCCTTGCAGACCATGGCTCGCCAACGGCTGATGGCGCAACTGCGCAAGGACTTCCCCGATCAGACGCTGGACCCTGATCAGATCAGCGTGACGTCGCGTCGTTATGTGAGTGCCATTGCGCCTGTGGGTCAATTACCGTCCGCAGTGCCTGGCGCCACTATCACGCAACGTGAGTCGTTGACCGAGTATGCGATCAACCGCTTCATCGATGCGCGCGATACTGCCCTGAGTATCGATCCCGAAGGCCAATCGCAGGCCGCGCAGTTGATCACGCCCGACTATCTGCGCCAGTTGGTCCGGGGACAGGACGTGGGCGCTGCTTATATGGAGCAACTGGGTAAAGCGTTGTCGCCCCTTGACGCCGCGTATGCCGCGCGCGAGCGCTTCTTTATTCAACAGATGCGACCTTTAACGCAAATGGTGGCACTGACCGAAAAGATTCAAGGAAAAATCAGCTCCCGGGCGTGTGACTTCGTCTCGCGGTTGGTTGACATGCCCGACGGCATTGCCCGTGAGCCCGTGGACGGCGTGCCGATCATCATCAGCCCACTGCAACTGATCGCCGATAGGGGAAAGAAGCCGGACACGGTGGCTGGGGTTTATCTGATCTGCCCGGCGGACCCTCATGCAGGCCCGGTAGTGCTGTACGCCATCTACCACCCGGGGTTCACGTTCCGCGAATACGCTAACCGAACGGCACTGGTGCAAGCTATGCGTGATGATCAATCATTGCAGAAACTGTTGCTCGAGCGCGTTGATCCCTATGTGCTGCGGCGCTACGCCCATGGCGGTTTCAGCGAACCGCACCTGGCCTCTTCGGTCGGCTTGTTCGATTTTGACTTGCCGCTGCACAGGCCCGGACCGGTTGCATTGGGCGTTGCCGAAATCAAAGGCAATGCCCTGCATGCGCTGTTCCGGGGCACGAGCAAGCTGTTGCTCGATATGGGCGCCGCCCAGGCGGTGACCAACGAACAGGTCGATCAGGCAGGAAGAGCCTTTCTGGCAACGTTCGTACTGAATCAGGCACTGAGCCTGTTACCCAACAAGCTGGCCACGCTGGTGACGCTTTGGCAAGGTCACACGCTGCTTCGGGAGTCGGTCCGCTCGATATCGGGACATCATTGGGGCAAAGCCCTTTCAGAGTTTTCCGCAGCACTTGGCGTCATGGTCTCGGCCCGCGAGCAAGCGAACGAGGACAGCCGCCATTCAACACCCGGCAGCACCGATTCGGAGCTGGTCCCGGTCGAGGAAGATCCACTGGCACCGACTTTTTCATGGCGCTCGACTTCCCTTACCGCCGAGCAGCGGATGCGCCTTCAGGGGCTGGAAGCGCAGAGCGTAGCCCTCAGCCAGATGCGTCACGACAGCTTGCTCAATCTTTACCTGGACCCGGCCAACAAGAATCGTTACGCCGTGGTGGCTGGCAAGGTGTATCAGATCAAGCCAGTACCCGAAGAGGGAGGATGGATGATTATCGGCGCTGACGGCGATGCCGGGCCACGGCTGTTACTCGACAGCAATCAGCATTGGCAGCTGGATCTGAATCTGCGCCTCGCAGGCGGCGGCGGTATCGTTGCGTCTATGAAATCGTCGATCACGATGTCCACGGCCGAGGATGTGTTGAGCATCGAAGCCACGGGTATGGCTGAGATTCGGTCGCGCTATCGTGCGCAGGCCAGGCATATCGAAGAGGCCCATGTGCAAGCCCGGCATTACCTCGAAAACTGTCTGGACAACCTCCATGCAAACCCGCACGGCACTGCGCCAGATCCGCGCGTAGCAACGATCCTTGGCGAGTTCTTTGGCACTTCGAGCCCTGACGGACAATTGCTGACCCGCGTAGAAAGCACCATCAAGACGCTGTTCGACGAGTTGATGGATCCGTCCTTGTCGCCGATGTCATCGCCCCGTTTCATCGTGGGTTCCAACCGTCCGGGCACCGAACGGGTTACGGCCTTCGTGATCCCCGCAGATCCGCGCAAGCGTATCTTTTTGACGGAGCGATTCTTCAATGTACGCCTGTACCGGCTCAGGCCTGAAGCAAGGGTTCAGGGGTTCAGGCAACCGGTTCATTATCAAGCAACGACGCTGATCCATGAGCTGTCCCATCTGGTGCTCGATACCAAGGACATCGCTTATCTGGAGGCCAGTTCGCCTCATCTGGATCTGTTGCCCAAGAACACCTCCAGTGCACTGCGAAGATTCAACCAGATAGAGCGTCTGCAGGATCACCGACTGTCCCATCGCACGTTGAAAAAAGACCTGTTCACCCGGATTGATAATGGCAAATGGCGCGCGATCAAGCATGGGGATCGACTTGGATTTGCGTCCATCCTGCGAATCACTGGCGCGCGGACGCTGGACCAGGCGCGGGATATATTTCTGGCCGATGTCCACAAGCGCAGCCAGGTGATGCTCAAGAATGCCGACTCGGTGGCACTGCTTATAGCGCGTCTGGGGCGGCACAATTACGCGAGTCCAAACGGTTGAGCCATCAACCGTTGGCCGTTGGCCGCTTGCACGATTTATCAGGATGGCGCATGGACAGCCGGTAAGCGCGCCGAGCCATTGAATCCGAAATGTCGATCGACAGGTACTGCATTATGTAGCGCAACCCGTACGATTTTTCTCCTTACGCTCCTTGGCATCTCGCCCATGCCCGGTACCGAACCGGGCATGGGCGGTTCGTGCAATGAGGAGTTCTCCATGTCTACCGCGACATTCAACTATTTTCACAGTGCTTCGCTCCAGCAGCGCTATCTGCGGATGCTCGATGAAGCGCTGCACAGTCACTGTCTTCGGGCCGAGGAGCGACTATGGCTGCAGAGCGTTACCTGCTCCACTGCGGCCAGCAATCTGGATCCGGTAAGGATCGATCGGATTCTTTTGAACACGGCGTCGGCGGGAGCGGGCGAACTCGCCGCGGCGCTGATGTTGAGTCATGCCCGAAGCGACAATCGTCGGACCTATCTGTACAGCCTGGCCAATGGCATCGAGGCTTTTGAGGATCGCCACGAACTGCTGGTCGTGTTGCGCGATCGGTACGCCGGCGGTGATGAGGAAGTGATTTTCGAGTGCGAAAAAATCGAGGGTGATCCCTTCCGGGCGCAGATGTTGGCGATTGTCGATCAGCAGGTTGACCATATTGGACAATTGGCCGCACAGCTCAAACTGATACCCACCTTGCTGGACGCATCGACAGCCTCCTTGACCCGCCAGCTGGGTGAACTGCTTCCGCATATGGCGATCGATCCCGAAACGCACCTGTTACAGCTCGTTCCGGATGCGAGTAACGATGCGCAACTGACGACATTCACCCGGACATTGGCAATGTCGGCGTTTGATGAAAGTTGTAAGGCGCAGTATGGCAATGGCTTCAAGCGGCGCTTTCTCGATGCACAGGGACACCTGGTCAATGCTGCCGACAGCGCGTTGTTCTCAAGAGCATTTGCCGGGGCGGCGTCACAGGTGGGCGCGCACTATGCTCAATTGCTCAGCGCATTCTGGACACAACCGCTGATGGGTTCGAGCACCCGCCGCGATCTGGTCATCAGCACGCTCCAGGACAGCTTGCGTCGCCAGCTCTATCGCTGTCGGCATGAAGAGACCTTGAGCCCGGACACCCTCCAGGCCCTGTTGGCGCTGGTGCAGTCATCTGCGGGCACCCCATCTGCCAGCAGTCACCTGCAGTGTCAGCGGGTGAGCGTCAGCACGGGCAACGGCAAATCGCACGTGTTGGCTGGCACATTCGTTGTAGGAGACAAGGACGATACCGCCGATACGCTTTTCTGGTTTTCGACTGATCACCGATGGGTCCGCTTCCCGGATCTTGCTGCGCTCGCGGCCTTTTTCGTCAGCGTGCCAGGACGTGAGCAACTGCGTCCGGCACTGGCGCTTGAAGATCAGCCCGGTCTGCTCAATGCAGCCTCGCTACAGGTCGAACTGGAAGAAATTCCAGGCCCGATAAGTGCTGATTGCGCCGATTCGATCATTGCCCTGCAAGCGCGCAATCTAATGCATGTGCTGCAGTTGTCCGCCGCGCCCGAGCAGTTCACGGCGATGATCGACGACGCCTTGGATATTCGCCAGTTGCTCGATCCGCGACAATTGCAGATCAATGCCGGTCGATGGCGGCAAGACGCGCCGTTCAACTTCTTCGAGGTATGGATCAAGCCTGCGCGCGGTACGGCTGCCGACTCTCAAGTGCCTGCCGGAGCAGGGGAGAGTCTTTCGACCAACCCGACTGATCCGGATACCGGCTCGGGTACCGATCGGGGCAACGAAGACCGGGGCACGTCCTGGATGCAATATGCGCAGGCCTTCGATGTCCGCGCCGATCGCCTCAGGCAATTGGATAACTTTCTGCACGACACTGCCGAACAGGCGTTACAGCACTATGTGTGCGCATGGACCGAAGACCGCGTGCGCGCCAAGGACGTCCGTGTGCAATGGCTTGAGTCCGCACCTGTCGATCTTTCGGACGTGGAGGCTCACGCCGTCCCGGTGAGTGAATCGCAGCAGTTGATGTCGATGGGGCTGGTGGCGCTGTTGCTCGAATGTGTCAGCGGTCACCGCGCCGCGGTCCTGACTGTCAGCGCGCAACTCATCGTGGAGCGAGCACCAATGCCGGTGCATATGGACCTCATCAATCGCGCACTGGGCAAGCTGACGCCTGGCTTTATCGAGCGCTATCTGCAGCGCTTCAAAGCCTCACGCATTGAATTTTTGCGACAGGGTGATGAGCAGTTGCAGCCGTCCAGGGAGGCGCTCAGCCTTCGAGAAGATGCAATGCGCCTCGATCTGGTACTGGGAGCGCGTCAAGCCAGGCTTAATGACATGGCCAGTGAAATGGCCTCAAAGATACTCACGCAACCTGATCGTGCATTGCGAGCGTCGCTGAGGGGAGCAGTTACGGAAGCGTTTTCCATTTCACTCAGGACTGCCGACCACTGTGCAGCCTCTCTGAGCAACACGATCGTAGTTACGCAGCCTCTTGAACCGGGCAGTCCCGTCTTACTCTGGAGCTGCGAGTTTGGCTGGCGTCAGTACGCGTCGGTGCAGCGTTTGAAAACCGTCTTGCAGCGAAACCTTAACGGGGTTCATCGCGAACGCTGGCTGGTGCTGCTCGGGGCGCGAGACCGCGCTTGGGTGCGAACTCATCTGTCGAGGATTTCCGATAATCAAATCATCTTTGAACTCGACAGGGTCGAGGGGCACGTTATCGAAGCCATGCAGCAGGCGGTGCTCAACCGCAAGCAGCAGGACCTCCAAGTGCTGTGTCAGCGTGCTGTACGTTCTCGTTTGGAAGCCAACCTGTTTAGCCAGCTTGCGGCTGCAAGTGAACCGGATCTGCAATTGACCGCCATGCTTGATGGCTTGTCGGTGAGGATCGACAACAGTATTTTCGAGGCGATGCTGCCCTCATGGATCAACTCGGCAACCCTGCCGGATCTGAAACTGTATTACGGTATTTTCAACCGTTATTACCTTGCCACTGATGGCGGCAAGGATTTCATGTTCGAGATTCCGACGTTGCAGGACCTGGCGCTCGAACAGTTGCGCGCCAGGTTGAACCAGGATTTCCCCGGGCTGCCGTGGATCCCTGAAGGCATCACGGTCACCTCGCGTCGCTTTGTCAGTGCGTTCCCGGCAGCCGGGGACCTGCCCTCGGCGGTTCCGGCCGCCACCCAAGTGCGCAGTGAATCGCTGGCCGACTTTGCGATCAATCGTTTCGTCGATACGCAGGATGCCGCACTGAGTGTCACCGCCAAGGACCAGCCGCAGGCCGCGCGGCTGCTGACGCCTGACTATTTGCGCCAGTTGGTCAGGCGCCTGGATGTAGGGGCGCAGTACACGGCGCTGTTACGCAAGGCGTTCACCCCAGGGGATGCTCACTACGCGACTCGAAAACGCCTGTTCGTCGACCAGCTTCCTCCGGCGCTGCTAGGGGTGGCGCTACCGGAAAAGGTATTGGGCAAACTCAGCGCTCAGGCGTATGACTTCATCGCGCGGGTGCTGGACATGCCCGACGGCATCGCCCGTGAGCCGGTGGAGGGGGTTCGGGTGATTCTCAGTCCGCTGCAACTGGTGGCCGATGCGGGAATGAGTTCGGACACTGTCAATGGCGTTTACCTGATTTGCCCGGCGGCTCCAGATGCAGGGCCTGTGGTGCTGTACGCGATCTACCATGCGCCTTTCACCTTGCGTGAATACGCTGACCAGTCAGCGCTGCTCGACGATATCCGCAAGGATGAATCATTGCAGGCTTTGCTGCTGGAGCGTGTCGAACCGGAGGTGCGGCGGCGTTATGCGCACGGCGGGTTCGTTGAGCCGCATCTGCCATTCGCCACAGGGCTGTACGACATCCCGTTGCGCAAGCCGGGGCCGCTTTCGCTGGAGATCACCGAAGTCAGGGGCAATGCGTTGCGTTATCTGTTTCACGACACCATCAAGGTCCTGCTGGACATCGGCATGTCCAACTCCGTGACCAATCAGAAAGCCGATCAGGCGGGCCTCACGTTTCTGGCGTCGCTGGTGTTCAGTCAGGCGCTGAATCTGTTACCGAGCAAGCTGGCCGCGTTGGTCAGCCTTTGGCAGAGCCATACGTTGTTGCGCGCCTCCGCAGTATCGGTGTCCGGGCATCGCTGGGGCGAAGCGCTTTCGGAATTTACCGCGGCAATGGGCGTTATGGTCACGGCCCGGGAACAGACCATCGATGACAAGCCTGCCCAGTCCCGTCGCCGGCCCGGTGCGGCGATTGCGGATCTGGAACAGGAGGAGTCATTGCCGGACTTCTCCTGGCGCGGTACCACCTTGACCGTTGAACAGCAGATGCGCCTTCAGGGGTTGCAAGCGCAGGGCGTGGCCCTGAACGATTTGCGTCACGACGAGCTGTTTAACCTTTATATGGACAAGCATGACGACACCCCTTACGCGGTGGTGGCTGGCAGGGTGTACCAGGTCAAGCGCATCGCCGAGCAGGGCAAGTGGATCATTGTCGGAGCGGACGGCACGCCGGGACCCCAACTTGTACTCGACGGTAATCAACGCTGGCAGCTCGATATAAGTATGCGTCTAAGAGGCGGAGGCCCTGTGGTCAGCAGCCTGCGCACCTCGTCAGCCACCTCCAATGCCGAGGAGGTGCTAATCATCGAAGCCAGCGGGATGCCCGAAATCCGTTTGCTGTATCGCGACCGGGCCAGACGCATCGTTCAGGCGCACCGCCAGGCCAGGCTGTATCTGGAAAATTGTCTGGATAACCTTAATGCGCATCAACGAGGAACGCCGCTGGACCCTCGTGTCACGCAGATCATTGGCGACTTCTTTGGCACAGGCCAGCCCGGCCAGGACCTGTTGACCCAGGTCCAGAGCGCAACGAAGGCGTTGCTCGATGCCGTTCTGGACGCTTCGTTATCGCCGTTCTCATCACCGCGGATCGTGGTGGGCTCCAATCGCCAGGGCCGTGAGCGTGTCACCGCTTTTATTGTCCCGGACGATCCGCAAAAGCGCTTGTTCTTGACGGAGCAGTTTTTCCGCACGCCGGTCTTTCGGCTCAGACCCGAAGCGGCTGCCGCTGGTTTCGATGCCTCGGTGCATTTTCAGGCCGCCACCTTGATCCATGAGTTATCGCACGTGGTGCTGGATACAAAAGACATTGCCTATCTGGAATCCAATGCGCCGTATCCTGATCTGCTTCGTCAGAACACCACCAACAACCTTACGATAAGGGCGCAGATCGAGCGTCTGCATGACTATCATTTTTCCCACCGCACCCGCAAGAACGAGCTGTTCACACTCCTGGACGAGGGACAATGGCGGGACATCACCCGTCAGGACGCCCTTGGTTATTCGAGGATTTTGCGCATCACCGGCAGCAGAACCCTTGACGACGCCCGGACGGTGTTTCTCACCGATGTGAACAAGCGCAGCCAGATCATGCTCACCAACGCCGATTCCCTGACTCTGTTGATCGTGCGTTTGGGGCGACAGAACTATGTAGCGCCGAGCCCATGACGATGCGACTACCAGGCTTGCCTGCGCGCAGGCATTCTGGCGGCGTGCAATCGCTGGCCCGGCAACTTCGCTGAGGTCTTTGAGCGCATAGGATCCGCGCCTTCGGCAAGTATCTGCTTGTCGAACGGCGCACCGGCCAGTCGCTGTAGCAGTCCCAGGGCGTTGGCCGCGGGAGTGCGCAACCAGTGAACCCGAAATACCCGCGATCTTGCACAGCACTATGTAGCGCATCCCGTCGATTTTTCCTCCTTACGCTCCCGTCAATGCTACCCGCACCGGTGCCCCGGCCGGGCAGGGTCGTTCACGCAAAAAGGAGCTTAGATGTCTATCACGACCGTCAATTATTTCCACAGCGCATCGCTCAGGCAGCGCTTCATCGATCAACTCGCCGATGCACTGCAGAGCGGCAGGTTAAGGGTCGAGGAGCAACTGTGGCTCGAAGATGTGGCCCGCCCGCTGGTCAGCGGCGGACCGGACCCGGTCAGGGTCGATCGGCTGATCTTCAACGATGGCTCGATCAAGCCTTTCGAACTCTCGGCGGCGCTGCTTTTCAGCCATGCCCGGCCCAATGATTCAAAGGTCTATCTGTATACGTTGGCCAACGGTATCGAGGTCTTAGACAATCGCATCGTGCTGCTAGATGCGTTGCGCACCCGATTTGCCCGGGGCAACGTCGAGCGCGTGTTCGAGTGCGAGAAAATCGAAGGGGATCCGTTCCGCGCACAGATGTTGGCCATTGTTGACCATCAGGTTCAATACATCGAGCAACTGACATTGCAGTTGAAGCGGCTTCCTTCATTGCTCGATGCCTCCATCGATTCGTTGCGTCGACAATTGCGTCGGACAGTGCCGCACCTTTCAATCGACCCCGAAACACATCTGCTGCAGCTCGTTGCTGAGGAAAACGCTGATACGGAAAAGGTTCCGTTCACCCAGACACTGGCCCAGGCGACATTCGATGACAGCTGCAAGGTCCGGCTTGCGCAAGGCGTGACTCGGCAGTTTCTCGATGCCCGGGGGGTGGTGGTCAACGCTGCCGACGCAGCGTTATGTGCCCAGGCATTAACCGATGCGGCGGCAGGGGTGGGCGAACAATACATGGTCCTGCTCAGGGCATTCTGGAGGCGCACCTGGAGTGACCAGCGAACGTGTCGTGATCTGGCCGTCGAGAGCCTCAACAACAGCTTTCGTCACGAACTCTATGGTCTGTTGCACGACGACACGCTGACCACGACGATGCTTAAGACGTTGTTGCCGCTGGTGCAGTCGGAAACGGGCATTCTGTCGGCCAGCAATGTACTTTGCAGTCGCTTGACCCTTAGCGCAGGGGGCGCGTCATGTCCGCTGGGTGGCACTTTCCTCATACGTTCCCGGGTGGGCGCTGACCGACAGGTGGTGTGGTTTTCGCCCGACCATCGGCTGATCAGATTCGCCGATCGTGCAGCGTTGTCCGCGTATTTTTCCTCGGCACAGGGACGCTTACAGCTTCGCCCGGCGCTGGCCTTGCCGGACCAATCGATCCTGTCGGCGCAGGGTCAGCTGCAGGTCGAACTCGACGAAATCGAGGCCCCGGTGTTTGCCGATCGTGTCGATTCGATCATTGCCTTGCAGGCGCGCAACCTTGCCTACGCCATGGCCTTGCCTAGCGCCCCGGAACAGGTCACGGCGATGCTCGATGATGCGTTGGACATTCGCCAACTGCTTGACCCTCGGCAACTGCAATTCAATGCGGGACGCTGGTGCCGGGACCTGCCGCTCAACTTCGCCGAGGTCTGGATCGAGCAGTCCGACGATTTGATCATTGCCCAATCGCCCGGCCTGACAGGCAACAGCACCGCGATCAGTCAGACCGAACTGGACGTAGATCCCCACAAAGGCCTTGCGGCATCCTGGGTGGAGCAATCCCAGGACCTGGACTTGCGCGCTCAGCATCTGCGGCAAATGGATAGCGTTTTGATCGACTTCGCCGAGCAAGCGTTGCAGCGGTACATATGTGTGTTGGTCAAGGGACCGGCATGTGCCGATGACATTCGTGTGCAATGGCTGGAGTCAGCGCCTGTCGATCCATCCGATGTCGAGTCGCACGCGGCCCCCGTGAGTGAATCGCTACAAAGGGCCTCGATGAAACTGGTGTCGTTTCTGCTGGAGTGTGTCAGCGGTCATCGCTCCCGGTTCCTCCCCTCAGGCGCTCACGCTGTACTAGGGACGTCTCAGGTGCCTGCGCGCCTGAAGACAGATCTGATCAATCACATGTTGGAGACCATGGTCACGACGTTCATCGACCGCTATCTGCAGCGTTTCGAGCAATCGCGTTTCGAACTCCGGCGACAGGGTAATCAACAATGGCGGCCCGCCACAGCGACCCTGCGCCTGCGTGAGGACGCCATGCGTCTGGATCTGGCGTTGGGAATACGCGAGAAGCGCATCGACCCGGTCGGCGTCAACGTGCTCCGGCAGGCGCTGGACCGGCCTGTGCGTGCCCTGCGCAGCGCACTGGGGAGGGATGTGACGGAGGCTTTTTCAATTTGGCTGACGTGTGGCGACCACCCGCCGATTCTGTTGTGCGACACGATGGTGCTTAATCGGCCATTACTGCCGGGCAGCCCGGTCATACTTTGGACTCCCATGCAGGGCTGGCAGCAAACCGCCTCGATCGAGGCCCTCAAGCACCTCTTGCAGCGCAAACTGCATGGCCGCTATCACGAGCGTTGGCTGGCGCTGCTGGGAGAACGTGATCGCACGGTGTTGTGTGATTACTTGTTAAGTGCGTCGGCCAACCAGCTGCAGATCGAGCTGCGCAGGATTGACGGGCACATTGTGCAGGCGCTGCAACAAGGTGTACACGCACGTGAACGACAAGACCTGAGACAGCTTTGCCTGCGTGCTGTACGGTGCCGGTTCGAGGCAGGCCTGTTCCGCCACTCTGCGAGGATGACCGAATCGGACGAACATCTGACCCGCATGCTCGATGGGCTGTCGGTCAGAATCGCTCACAGCATTTTCAATGCAATGCTGCCTTCGTGGATGACCGCGATATCCAACAGCGATCTGAGTATCTACTACAACATCCTCAGACGTAATTACCTGGCCAGCGAAGGTGGCAAGGATTTCCTGTTCGATATTCCCGCGCTGCGCGATTATGCGTTCGACCAACTGGCCAGTGAACTGCTCAAGGACTTCCCCGAGGAGCTGCTGAACCCCGATCAGATCACGGTGGTTTCGCGTCGCTATGTCAGCGCTGTTCCGGCAGCGGGGGAATTGCCTTTCATTATGCCCGCTGCCACGGTCGAGCATCAGGAAACGCTGACCGAGTATTCGATCAACCGTTTCGTCGAGGAGCCTGACGCTGCCTTGACCATAAGCTCGGTCGAACAACCCCATGCCGAGCGGTTACTGACGCCCTACTATATACGACGGTTGACCAGACGCCTGGACATAGGTGCCGGTTATCGGGTGCTGTTGCGTAAGGCCTTTACGCCTGACGAACCCCAATTCACCCAGCGCCGACGTCTTTTTATAGACCTGCTACCGTCGCTGCTTCAGGGAACGGCTTTTCCTGAAAAACTTCAGGGCAGGCTGAGCGCCCAAGCGTATGCGTTCCTTTCGCGAGTGCTCGAGATGCCTGACGGTATTGCCCGTGAGCCTGTAGCGGGCGTGCGGGTGATCATCAGCCCGCTACAACTGGTTGCTGATCCGGGGATGGCGCCGGACACCGTGGCCGGGCTCTACGTGATAGGGCCGGCGTGGCCCGGCGCCGGCCCTGTACTGCTCTATGCCATCTACGCCGATTTCATTTTCCGCGAATACCCGAGTCAAGCGGCACTGATAGCCGATATCCGCCAGGACCGCGCATTGCAGAAACTGGTGCTTGAGCGCCTCGACCCAGCGGTGCATAGACGCTACGCAAATGGCGGCTTTACCGAGCCGCATCTGGCATCTTCCGTTGGACTGTTTGACTTCGATGTTCCACTGCGCAGACCAGGCCCGGTCGCGCTGGGAATCACCGAGATCAATGGCAATGCGTTGCAGGAGCTATTCAATGGCACCGTCGATTTATTGCTCAACGCGAGCATCTCCAACACCGTGACCAATGCGCAGGTGGATCATGCGGGCAGAGCCTTCCTCGCGGCGCTGGGATTGGGACAGGCCCTGACGCTGCTGCCGAGCAAACTGGGGGCGCTGGTGACGCTCTGGCAGAGTCACTCGCTGTTTCACGCCTCGGCGGTCTCGGCTTCGGGACACCGCTGGGGCAAGGCACTCTCGGAGTTCACCGCCGCCGTGGGCGCAGTGGTTGCCGCTCGCGAGCAGGCAGTCGAAGAGCCGCCGTCCATTGACCCGATCGGCACGGACTCCTCACCGGCTGAGCCCAATGAAGATGAGCCGTCCTCGCCTTATTCCTGGACCGTGGCCCGTTTGGACCCTGAACAGCAGATACGTCTGCAGCGCCTGGAAGCGCAGGGCGTAGCGCTCAACGAAATGCGCCACGACAAGCTGCTTAATCTCTTTATGAGCAAAAAAGACGCCACGCCTTATGCGGTGGTGAACGGTAAGGTATACCGCGTCAGAGGTTTGCCTGAGGAGGGGACGTGGAGCATTGTCGGTGCCGACGGTTCTCTCGGCCCGCAGATCAAACTTGACAGCAACCAGCGGTGGCAACTGGTCCTGGATCAGGGTCTCAAGGGTGGCGGAGGTGTCGTCACCAAGCTCCGTGCCTCAGATGCGCAACGCGGTGCCGAGGAGGGGCTGATCATCGAGGCCATGGGCATGCCTGAGATTCGTGCAATGTATCGCGACCGCGCCAGACGAATCGGTCGGGCGCATTTCCAGGCCAGGTCCTACCTGCAGAACTGCCTGGATAATCTCAACCTGCGCCAGGGCAACTCATTGGACCCTCGTGTTAGCCGCCTGGTGGGTGACTTTTTCGGCGTCGCCAGCCCTGACGAGAACCTGCTCAACGAAATGAAAAGCTCGGTCAAGACGATGCTGGAAGCCTTTACCGATGATTCGTTGTCGCCGTTCTCGTCACCGCGTTTCATCGTAGGCACCAATCGCCCGGGGCGTGAATCCGTGATTGCCTTCGTCATGAAAAAAGACCCGAAACGGCGCGTGTTTTTGACAGACCGTTTCTTCAACGTGCCAGCGTTTGCGGTCAGGCCGGAGGCCGTCAGGGAAGGATTCGAGGTCGCCATGCACTACCAGGCCGCCAACCTGCTTCATGAGCTGTCGCATCTGGCGCTCGATACCCATGACATCGCCTATGTCGAAGCGATGGCGCCCTATCCCGATCTGTTGCGTGAGGACAATCCTACGAACGTGAGAATGCGCACGTATATCGAGGACATTCAGCAAAACCGGTTATCCCATCACAGCCCCGCAGACATACTCTTTACTCGACTTGAAACCGGCAAGTTGCGGGATATCACGGCAGACGATGATCGTGGCCTGGCTACGGTGCTGCGGATCGCCAAGACCACGCGCCTGGAACGGGCACGGGAGTTGTTCCTGACGGATGCCCGCGTACGCAGCAAGATCATGCTCAAGAACGCCGACACATTGACCTTGCTGATTTTGCGTTTGGGACGCCGTAATTATGTGGTGTCGGGTCCATGAGGCCCCGTGCACCGAAGACTACAGGTCGTAGTGGCGCAACTCACGGGCGATCAGCAGGCGCTGGATTTCGCTGGAGCCTTCGTAGATCTGGGTAATGCGTGCATCGCGGTAGTATTTTTCCACCGGGTAGTCTTCCAGATAGCCGTAACCGCCGTGGATCTGTACCGCTTTGGAGCAGACCCATTCGGCCATTTCCGAAGCGAACAGCTTGGCCTGTGACGCTTCTGACAGGCAGGGCTTGCCCGCCGTACGCAAGCGTGCGGCGTGCAGAACCATCAAGCGAGCGGCGTTGATGCGGGTGTGCATGTCGGCCAGCAGGTTGGAGACGCTTTGGTGTTCGAGGATCGGCTTGTCGAACTGCACGCGCTCTCGCGCATACCCCAGTGCTGCTTCGAACGCAGCGCGAGCGATACCCAACGATTGCGCGGCAATGCCAATGCGACCGCCTTCGAGGTTGGACAGGGCAATGGCCAGGCCCTTGCCACGCTCCCCCAGCAGATTGGCGGCGGGAATGCGGCAGTCGCTCAAGGTCACCGCACAGGTGTCCGAGGCGCGAATGCCCATCTTGTGTTCCATGCGATCGACGCGATAGCCCGGATTGTCGGTGGGCACCAGAAAGGCCGAGAGGCCTTTCTTGCCCAGCTGCGGGTCGGTCACCGCGAAGACGATCGCCAACTGCGCACGCTTGCCATTGCTGACAAACTGTTTGGCGCCGTTAAGCACCCAGTCGCCATCCTTGAGCTCGGCACGGGTGCGCAGGTTGTGCGCTTCGGATCCGGCTTGGGGTTCGGTCAGGCAGAAGCAACCGATGGCCTTGCCGCTGGCAAGTTTTTCCAGCCATTGGTGCTTTTGATCATCGCTGCCGTAGTTCAGGACCGGGCCGCAGCCTACTGAGCTGTGCACGCTCATCAGGGTGCCGGTGGCCGCATCGCCGGCGGAGATTTCTTCGACCGCCAGTGCATAGGCCACGTAGTCGATGTAGGTGCCGCCCCATTGCTCGGGGACGATCATGCCCAGTAGACCCAATTCGCCGAGCTTGTCCACCAACCCGTCGTCAATCCAGCCGGCCTGTTCCCAGGCTCGGGCGTGGGGCGCGATTTCGTTGCGCGCAAACTCCCGCGCCATGTCGCGAATCATGATCTGTTCTTCGGTCAACTCTAGGTCTTGCATGGGTCAGGCCTCATGACCGCTGAAAAAACTCGCCACGTGCTCGGCATCCAGGGCCAGTACGGTGGGCGGGTTCCATTGCGGTTTCTTGTCTTTGTCTACGATCAGGGCGCGTACGCCTTCGATCACGTCGCCACGCTCGAACCACTGGCGATCCAGATGCAGCTCTAGATCGAAACAGGCTTCCAGTGGCAGATGACGGCCTCGGCGCAACATCTCAAGGGTCACGGCCATCGCCAGTGGGGAGCGGGTTTTCATCAGGTTGGCGGTGTCGACGGCCCAGCTGTGGGTGTCGAATACGGTCACTTGCAGCAGTTGCTCAATGATGCTGGGCACATCCGGCAGAGCAAAGAAGTGGTCGATGGCCGGACGCAGTCGCTGCAGCGGCGGGTCGGGCAGGTGCTGCACAGCAATTTTGGCCAGCACGCCCTGCAGGTCCTTGAGCGCAGTGAGCTCCCATTTCAGCGCGTCCAGTTGTCGATCCAGATCCTCCAGCCGTCCGCTTTGCAGGTGCCAGTCGGCCAGTCCGCAGTACAGCGCGTCGGCAGCCTGGATCTGCACACCGGTCACGCCCAGGTAGATGCCCAGCTCACCCGGCACTCGTGACAGGAAATAGCTGCCGCCGACGTCCGGGAAATAGCCGATGGCGACTTCCGGCATGGCCAAACGACTACGCTCTGTCACCACGCGCAGATCGGCGCCTTGGGCCAGGCCCATGCCGCCGCCCAGCACAAAGCCGTCCATCAGCGCGACGACGGGTTTGCGGTAATGATGCAAGGTAAGGTCCAGGGCGTACTCTTCGACGAAGAAGTCCTGATGGTCGGTCTGTTGGTGTTTGAAGCTTTCATACAGCGACCGGATATCGCCGCCTGCACAGAAGGCCTTTTCTCCGGCACCGCGCAGAACTACGGCGTAAATGGTGTCGTCCTTGGCCCACGCATCAAGTTGAAGCTGCATCTGGCGGACCATGTCCAGATTGATCGCATTCAAGCCTTGCGGCCGATTGAGGGTGATGTGGCCGATGTGATTGCGTACTTCGGACAGAATGGTATCGCTAGCCGGTTCCTGGCCTGAAGACTCGGCCGATGCTACCTGTGCCGTCATCGCTGACTCCCTGTTGTTTTTTTTCTTACTGGTATGGGCGATCGAAAAGAAGCCGCACTCCGTGAGGTTCAACCGGGATGCTAACAGCGCAATTTTGCAAATGACAATGAAGAATCGTGCACAGCGAACATGCAAGTTTGCATGGGTGCATGCTTGGCTGCGCTACGACCTTTGGCCCGGCAGATACGGCCACAGCATGGTTGCGCTGCTACCGGGGACTGCGTCAACGCCTGCAAGCTCATCGCGGTCAGGCCTGCAAACTGAACAGCGCCACCTGCGGAGCTTCACTGACCCAGCACTGCCTTACCGTCCACCCGGCACTGGCTGCCAGTTGGGTGAAGGACTCAACGGTGAACTTGTGTGAGTTCTCCGTGTGCAGCCGTTCTCCAGCGGCGAAATGAAAGCGCTGGCCAGCGACAGTCACCACTTGCTCGACTCGACTGACCAAATGCATTTGCATGCACGACTGATCGGCGTTCCACTGCGCCAGGTGACTGAATGCATCGACGTTAAAGTCGGCGCTCAGCTCGCGGTTGATACGGGTCAGCAGGTTCTTGTTGAAGCGTGCCGTGACGCCTTCGGCGTCATCGTAAGCCGCGACCAGCGTCTGGACCGCCTTGACCATGTCCACGCCAACGATGAATTGCGCGTGCTCGCCCAATACACCGTGAGCGCAACGCAGGAACTGCGCGGCTTGCTCGTGGGTGAAGTTGCCGATGGTCGATCCTGGGAAGAAACCGACGCGGGTGTGGCCATCGGCTTGCTTGGGCAGCGTCAGCACCCGAGTGAAATCGTCCACCTGAGGCGCCACCACCAGCTTGGGGTACCGCTGGCGCAGCGCCTGCGCCGCCTTGTTCAACGCCGTGGCGCTGATGTCGATCGGAACATAAACGGCGATATGGGGGGCGGCATCGAGCACCAGTCGGGTTTTTTCGCTGGCGCCGCTGCCGAACTCAACCAGTGCCGCCCCTTCGGGTATGGACGCGGCGATCTGCGTGGCAATGCCTCTGAGCAGCCCGGTTTCAGCATTGGTCGGATAATACTCGGGCGTCCGGCAAATCGCTTCGAACAGCTCGGAGCCGGCGGCATCGTAGAAGTACTTGGGCGACACGCTCTTGTTCGGTTCCGACAGCCCGGCAACCACGTCTCGGGCAAATTCGCTGTCGTTGGGGTTGACCACGCCTGGCTGGCGACTGTCGCGAGCCAGGCGTAACCCGGCGACCATCCAGCGTTTGTCGGTCGGGAAGAAATTACGATAGGTCAGCCGGCAATGATCGGGCGATGTCACGCTGGCGCCACCGCGCAGCACCATTTGGTTGACCATGAACTTGCCGTTGTACTCGCCAACTGCACCGGTCGAAGGTTTAAAGCCGGGATAGGCGCTGTAGGCACTCTGCGTCCACTGCCAGGCCACGTCATCGACCTGTTCCAGCAGCCCGGCGCGAGCGGCCGCTTCCCATTCCGCTTCGGTGGGCAGCCGTGCTTCGGCCCAAAGCGCAAAGGCGGCGGCCTCGTAGTAGCTGATATGGGTGACGGGCGCGCCAAGGTCGATGTCCTCCAGGCCACGCAGGCTCATGCGTTTCCAGCCGTTGTCGTCATGCTGCCAGTACAGCGGCGCGTTCCATCCCTGCTCCTGGATCAGTGTCCAGCCTTCGGACAGCCACAGCGCTGCGGTGTGATAGCCACCGTCGGCAATGAAACTCAGCCATTGACCATTGGTGACCAGCCGATCGCTGATCTCGAAAGATTGTAGATACGTCGTATGCCGCGGGCCCTCATTATCGAAGGCAAAGCTGCTGCTGCCGTGGCCGATTTGCGTAAGACCGGCGCTCAGCGGTTTGAACCGTCCACGACGACCGGCAGCGTCTTTCGGCCAGGCCGGGTCATACGCGGGTTTAAGTGACGACAGGCTGAACAGGTGCAGGATGTCCATCAACAGCAGTTCCTGGTGCTGCTCTTCATGGGCCAGGCCCAGTTCGATCAGGCTCTTCATCTCGTCGGTCAGCGGGGTTTGCAGCAACGCCGCCATGTACTCGTCGACGTGTTTGCGATAGGCGCGCACCTGATCGACGCCTGGCCGGGTCATCAGGCCCCTTTGCGGACGCGGGTGGCGTGGCCCGACCGCTTCGTAGTAGGAGTTGAAAAGGTAGCCGAACGCAGGGTCGAACGCGGTGTAGTCCGGCACATTAGGCGCCAACAGGAAGGTCTCGAAAAACCAGGTGGTGTGCGCCAGGTGCCATTTCGCCGGGCTGGCGTCGGGCATTGACTGCACCACCATGTCCTCGGGGCTCAGTGGAGCGGCCAACTGTTCGGTGCGGCTGCGAAGGCTTTGATAGCGGGTGTATAGCGTCTGGGTGACAGGTGTTCCGCGTAGCTGGCGTGAGTGGCGCGTCATCGGGTCTTCTCCGGATCTTGCCGACGCCCGGTAGGCTGCTGCGATACAGCCAGGCGGTACGGCTTTTCTCGTGTCCAGGCCGCCCCAAAAAAGAGGCGGCCCGGCCGTTGGCTAATAAAGGCGCTCGAACGATGCAGGGGTCACCCGGGCCGCCACCGGCCTTGGTCCATCGGTTTCAGTCATAAGTAAATGTCACGTTGTCAGCATAGAACGCGACATAGCCTTCGATTTGCTTGGCCGATGGATGGGCCTCTTCATACGTCCAGACAGCGTTGGCAGCTGTCTCGCCGTTGGCACTGAGGCTGAAATAGCGGGCATCGCCTTTATAGGGGCAATGGGTTCGATGTTCGGTTCTAAGGTAATGTTCAATCGAAATATCCGAACGAGGCACATAGATCACTGAGGGGTAGTGAGCCTCTTTTAGGACGAGCGCCTTGTTGCTTTGCGCCACGGGTACGCCGTTGAACTCGACCCGCAGATGACCCGGGAGCGGGGTGATGGTAATGGGATGGTCGGGACCTGGGATTTTCACTGCGATCACTCCTGCTGGCATGGGAAAACCCGATGAGCCTGTGCGCAACTCGTTACGCTCGGACCCCACTGAAGGAACGTGAGTGTAGTCGTGCTGAATGAAGCGGACCGGCATTTGCCCGGGTGTCTCCTTTTTGCCCCGAGTGGTGCCAGCAATGCGGTTTTCGGAACCTGAGCAGGGCTTGCACAGTCAGCACGTAATGATATCTATATCTACTCATCGCCAGGCTTGGCTGGCATCGAAAAGCGTGCGTTGCGGCCGGTCCCGATCAGCGGAAACGGTCATGAACAGGCGGAGACACGTGCATGAATGATCTATCCAGTCTGCTCGACGCACTCGATCAGGCGCAGGCCGGGCAACAGGACGTGGTGATCGCCACCGTGGTCAAGGTCGAAGGCTCGGCCTACCGTCGACCAGGCGCGCGCATGATCATTGCTCAATTAGGCGACTCGACAGGGACGGTCAGCGGCGGTTGCCTGGAAAGCGACGTTAGCAAGAAGGCCTGGTGGTTCACCGCCAATGGCAAACCGGCGATTCGCACCTACAGCACCGGCGAAGACGACGATGAGCTGGAGGAGGCCGAATTGAGTTTCGGCTTGGGTTGCAACGGCACCGTGCACTTGCTGTTCGAGCGGGTTCAGCACCAAGCGGCCGATCCCGATCCCGCCGGTCTTGTGGTGGACGTGTTGCGTCAGATCAAGGTCAGCGGGGAGGGCGCAGCGCTGGCGACGGTCATCGGTACCCCCGACGAGCGGCGTGTCGCGATTGGCGAGCGCGTGGCGTTCAGTTCATCTGCCGGGGTTCGGGTTCAGATGCGCGAACGCTGGCTGGCACGCATGATCGCCGAAGACCTGCAGGCGGTGCTTGAGGGGCGGCGTTCCGCCACCCGCACCTACGAATGTGCAGGGGGCGGCATCGAGGTGCTGCTCGAATATATTCCGGCGCCGCGTCGGCTGGTGGTCTTCGGCGCCGGCCACGATGCTCTGCCTCTGGTCAGCATGGCTCGCCTGCAGGGCTGGCACATCACGCTGATCGACGCCCGCCCGCACTTCGCTCGCGCCCAGCGCTTCCCCGACGCGGACCGGGTACTGACCGCACCACTGGAGCCGTTGCCCGAACTGGCCGCGATGGTCGCCGATGCCGCGGTTGTGGTGATGACCCACAGCCTGACTCAGGATCGCCATTGGCTGGGACAGGTCCTGCAATGTTCCCCAGCCTACATCGGCCAGTTGGGCCCGCGCACCCGCACCGAGCGCCTATTGGACGAAATGCCGACCCAGGACCACGACGCTGCGGCCCTGAGCCGCCTGCATTACCCGGTCGGGCTCGATCTGGGCGGTGATACCCCGGACAGTGTGGCGTTGTCGATCCTTTCCGAAATCAACGCCGTATTCAATGGCCGCAATGGCAGCATGCTCAAGTTCCGTGAAGCGAGCATTCACGCAGTGGACGTGAAGATCGAGCAGCAAGCAGGTCTGCAAATGATCGGATGAGCGCCGTAACTTTGCTGCTGCCCATACGGTGTACGAGCCTGGCTTGCCGGCGATCTGGCGCTTAGCGGCAGTGAAATCGGCAGATGCGGTGGGTCAGGCAAATCGTGTGCGCAGGTTTTACTGCCGCCGTGCGGCAGATCGCTGGCAAGCCGAGCTCCTACGGCCTTCGGCCAGAATCAAAGGCGTCGCTATCGGCATAACCGCGCTGGGCGGCGCCTCTGCTGTCACCTTCGTTTCTGCCCGCAGGGCGATTGGTCTACTGTTGACGTCGCTTCTGCCTGCAGGGCGTAGGAGCCTGGCTTGCCGGCGATCTGGCGCGAAGCGGCAGCGGAATCGGCAAATGCGGTGTGTCAGGCAAATCGTGTGCTCAGGTTTTACTGCCGCCGTGCGGCAGATCGCTGGCAAGCCGAGCTCCTACGGCCTTTGGTCAGAATCAAAGGCGTCGTTATCGGCAGCGGCACCTTCTCCGACCCATCGCTGCGTTCATATCTATGACCTGTATGTCACTTCTGGTCCGCCTTGCGAAACCCACAACCACTTCTCCTCCTCACATGGCACAATCCGTCGTTGAGTAATATCGTTCTGCCCACGGTCTCAGCAAAGCATTCACCAGGTCTTGCTCGATGAACGACAAGTACATACCCCACGACTGGGCTCCCCATGAACGGCCATCGCTGCCGGGGTCGCCATCTACGCCGCTGCATTCGACGCCCAAGCGCCTGGCGTATGCCATCGTCGGCATAATCGTGGCGTTGACTGGCGGGCTGGGCAATGCGCTGGTGGTCGCCAACCTGCAATACCTGCAAGGTGCGCTGGGCGCTACCCAGGCGGAAATCGCCTGGCTGCCCGCCGCCTATGTAATGACCAACGTGTCGATGAATCTGCTGCTGGTGAAATTTCGCCAGCAGTTCGGCCTGCGCGCGTTTACCGAAGTATTCCTGGTGCTGTACGCACTGGTGACCTTCGCTCACTTGTTCGTGAACGATATCGGCTCGGCGGTGGCCGTGCGGGCCGCCCATGGCATGGTCGGCGCAGCGCTGGGCTCGCTCGGGCTTTACTACATGATCCAAGCCTTTCCGCAAAAGTGGCGAATGAAGGCGTTGGTGCTGGGCCTGGGCACCGCGCAACTGGCCACGCCCTTGGCTCGTCTGGTATCGGAAGACCTGCTGCAGATCGCCGAATGGCGCGGGTTGTACCTCTTTGAACTGGGCATGTGCCTGCTGGCGCTGGGGTGTGTCCTGATCCTCAAGCTGCCGCCGGGCGACCGCTTCAAGGCGTTCGAGAAACTCGACTTCCTGACCTTCGCCTTGCTCGCTTCCGGCTTTGCTGCGTTGTGCGCGGTGTTGTCGCTGGGAAGAATCGAGTGGTGGCTGGAGACGCCCTGGATCGGTATCGCGCTGGCGTCCTCCATCGCGTTGATCCTCGCCGGGCTGTGCATCGAACACAACCGCACCCGCCCGCTATTGATTACCCGGTGGCTGGGTAGCGGCCGAATGATCCGTTTCGCCCTTGGCGTACTGCTGACGCGCGTCGTGCTGTCGGAACAGTCCACAGGCGCGGTGGGGTTTCTGCAAGGCATGAATCAAGGCACTCAGCAGTTACACACGCTTTATTTCTTCATGCTGCTGGGCAGCGTCGCCGGGCTAGCGGTCAGCGCCCTGACCATCAACCCCCAGCATCTGCTCAAGCCGTTGATCATCTCCCTGGCGCTGATGGCGATAGGGTCGATCATGGACAGCTTTTCTACCAGCCTGACCCGTGGCCCGCAAATGTATTTCAGCCAGTTCCTGCTGGCCTTCGGGGGCACCTTCTTCCTCGGCCCGACGCTGGTGCTGGGGGTCAGCGGGGTTATCGGCAACCCACGCAACCTGGTCAGTTTTTCGGTGATGTTCGGTATTTGCCAAAACATCGGCAGCCTCTTGGGCTCGGCGTTGCTGGGCACCTTTCAGGTGTGGCGCGAGAAATTCCACTCGGCGCATATCGTCGAGCACGTCACGTTGTTCGATCCCCAGGTGCAGTCGCGGCTGCAAAGCGCAAGCGGCGCCTACCTCTCGGCGATTGCCGATCCCTCGACGCGTACCAGCCTGGGTATTCGTGCCCTGGCCACCGCTGCTACCCGCGAGGCGAACACACTGGCGTATAACGACGTGTTTATGGTGATCGCGCTGATCGCCATCCTGACGGCGATCTGGACCGCTGGGCGTGCAACATGGCTGTGGGTCACCACTGAGCCGGTGGCGCCGTTTACCCCGACGACACCGGCCGCAAATTCCGTTCAACCTTCTGGCGCTCAACCTTCATGACAGAACCCGAAAATCCTTCAGGCAATCCGTCTGTTCCCCAGTCATCTGGTCCCGCTCCGGCACCGGCGGTCATGCCGGCGACTACGCAACCGCGCTCGGCACGGATCCGTCTGGTCTCAGCGATTCTGTTTGGCGGCGTCGCGCTGGCCGGTGTGCTGATCGTGTTGTATGCCTGGCAGTTGCCGCCGTTCAGCAGCCCCATCGAAAGCACCGAGAATGCGCAGATCCATGGCCAGACCACGATCATCGGGCCGCAGTTGAGCGGCTATGTGTATGAAGTACCGGTGCAAGATTTTCAGTGGGTCAAGCAGGGTGACCTGTTGGTGCGTATCGACGACCGGATCTACCAGCAGCGTCTGGATCAGGGCATTGCCCAGTTGGGCATTCAGAAGGCCTCCCTGGATAACAATCTGCAGCAACGGCGCAGTGCAGAGGCGACTATCGTTCAACGTCAGGCAGCGGTGGGCAATGCGCAGGCGCAAAGCGACAAGGCGGCGGCTGACCTGCGGCGTAACCAGGCGCTGGTGACCGATGGCTCGGTGTCGAAAAGCGAGCTGGACGTGACCCGCGCTGCCGATGCCCAGGCCCGCGCTGCGCTGGCCGAAGCCAAGGCGTCGCTGGAAATCTCCCGACAGGATCTGCAAACGGTGATCGTCAATCGCGGATCACTGGAGGCCTCGGTGAAGAACGCAGAGGCGGCGATCGAATTGGCGAGGATCGATCTGAGCAACACGCGGATCACCGCGCCAAGGGACGGCCAGTTGGGCCAGATTGGCACCCGGCTGGGCGCTTATGTGAATGCCGGTGCGCAATTGATGCCGTTGGTACCGAAGACGCGCTGGATCATCGCCAACATGAAGGAAACCCAGATGGCTAACGTGCGTTTGGGGCAACCGGTGAGTTTCACTGTCGACGCGTTGGAAAACCGCCGGATGCGCGGTCGAGTGCAGCGTATTTCACCGGCAGCCGGCTCCGAATTCAGCCTGCTTCCGGCTGACAATGCCACCGGCAACTTTGTCAAGATTGCCCAGCGCATACCCGTGCGCATTACCGTGGACAGCGATCAGGAGGACGTAGACCGACTGCGACCCGGGATGTCCGTGGTGGTCAGCATCGACACCAGTCAGGACGGCCCTGTACCGCCGGATCCGGTAGACGGGACGGTGGATACACCCCGTTGAAAGTTTCGCCAGGCTTAGGACACGCTCTCGTTAGGGAAAGCATTGGCCCGCGGCGCAATCGTTGAAATGCCATCGTCCGCGGGCCGACGCTCATGCTTATATGGGGGTCATACCATTCGCCGCACGGTATTGTCCTTGCGTATGAAGTGATGCCAGATCGCTGCCACGACGTGCAGCCCGATAACGTAGTAGAAAATCGTGCCCAGCAGCACATGGAAATGCTCCAGCGTTTCGGCAGTCTCCTTGGAAATCGCAAAGGGCGCGGGGATGGCCAGCGACGTCAGTGGGACGGGCAGGGCGCCACGCTCAAGCAGTACCGTAAACAACCCCAGCAGTGGTTGCACAAACACGAACGCGTAGAGCGCGTAATGCGAAAGCGTGGCAGCCAGGCGCAAGGCCCCCTGCAGTGGTGGGGTGATCCCCGGTGGCGTATGCCGATGACGTTCGGCCATCCGAAAGAACGCCATGACCAGCACCACGATCCCGACCCAAAAATGCGTCTGTACGACAAAGGTCCGCAGATCGGTGCCTTTGGCGAATTGACTGCGGCTGAGGATCAACGCGTAAGCCAGCAGGATCAGTACGGCCATGACCCAGTGAAACCAGCGGGCTTTGTAGCTATAGCGTTCAGGGTTAGCAGATGTGCTCACAGTCAGGCTCCTCGGTTTTGGTTTTATCCGCCCCATGGGCAAGGGCATCGCATCAGGAACACGATCATCGCCGCATAGTCCGGTCAATCTCAAGAGTGGCGCGTGTTTTCCGCCGTTGCTAAAGGGCTCAAACTGCAGGGCCATGCAGGAAGACATTTGCAAGTTTCATATGCTTAGGTCATTCCGACAACGCGTAAAGTGGATTGGAAGTTGTAATAAACCTGGCGATTCTATTTTCAGCGGGTGATCGAGATAAATAGTAATGCTATTAAATACCCGAGGAGTTATCGGTCATCAGTTAACAGAAGTTTCTATGAACTGCCGTTCGAGGTTATTCGAACGAATACATCTCTTGCTAATGAATAACCTTTATTTTTTTATTATTAATAAATTACTTGTTAGATTTAATCGTGATAAAAAAACCATCAAAACGGGTTTGACAGGGAATCCGGTTGGATCCATCTTAGTCGCGGACGGTTCATAAGTTCTGACCATCAGTCTGATTAGACTGGCATTTTGCTCACGCTTGCTCGGGCCCTCCCCATTTACTCATGAAAAACTGCGCCAAGGACTATTCTCATGGATGTCCCCGACTTCGTACGCCTTCTAAAACACAGAAATATGGATTCGGAAGTGTGGTGGGATGCCTCGCCGGTCCTATATGCCAGCTTCCAAAATAACTTGAACACCAAATACCCCGACATGGGCGAGTTTATTAACACCATGCTGCCAACGGCTCTTTGTGATAGCCGTTACGGTATCAGCGGAGCAACTACCAATCCTGGGTTGATTACCCAGGCTGTATTGAAAAGTCCCCAGGTATGGCGCCGTTATATCGACAGTCTGCCGCTGGGGTTTTCCGATGTGGACAAGGCGCGGCAGGTCTACGACCAGATGATCACTGAAGGTGCCCGGCTTCTGCATCCACTGTGGAGCTCGTCACGCGGTCATCAAGGGTGGTTGTCGGCGCAAATCGAAGGCGGCGAGCGGATGGGCGAAGACGCGCTGGTGGCGCGCGGGCTAAAACTGGCCCGCCTGGCCCCGAACGTGATGATCAAGGTTCCCGGCAGCGAGCAGGGTTACCGGGCCATCGAGCAACTGGTGGCCCAGGGCTGTTCGATCAACAATACGTTCTGTTTTACCGTTTCCCAGGTCGCAATTTATCTGAAAGCCATTCATGACGGGCAGCTGCGTGCTCGGCTCCACGGTGTCAACACTGACGGCGCACGGTATGTCGTCAGTTTCATGATCGGTCGCCTGGGGGCGCAGGGTGAATTCGCGGCACAGGCGATGCAACGACGCCTGAACCTTACCGGCCCTGACCGACGCTGGGCGGAACTTGCAGTCTATCAGGCCATGCAGGCGTTGCTTCGGCGGCGTCAGACCCCGGTACGCTTGCTCCTGTGCAGCTTGAAGATCGACACCGATGTGCAAGGCCGCGAGCATTGCTGGCATCTGCAGCGCACCGGTGCCGATACCACCTTGTATACGCTGACGCCGCAGATCATTGAATTTTTGATCCGCCGCCAGCAGCAGTCGCGGCCGGTCACCCCTGCCAACGGTTGGGTGCAGATTCCCAGGCGGGTCATCAACCGGCTGACCGCCATTCCCTATTTCAATCAAGCCTATTTCGAAGGCGATCTGGCACCGTCGGAGTTTGCCATGCACCCGGCCTTCGTCACGGCGGGTAACGACGCCCGAACCGGACAGGAGCGGTTGCTGGCTTTCGTCAAGGCGACTACGACCAGGCGCGATCTCGCGCCTGCGCGCCCCATGAGCCGCCCGGCGATGGAGCGTGCGTCATGAATCGCATGATTGCGCTTTGGGCTCACCCCCGGTCGCGCTCCACGGTGCTTGAACGCGTGTTCATCGAGCGCGGCGACTTCGAGGTGTTCCACGAACCGTTCGCCTCCGTGGCCTTCGATGAACAGTCAGCCATCCCCCATGACAACCTGGACTGCGGGCTGCCGCGCACGTACGAGGGAGTGAAGTCGTTGCTGCGCGCCGCGGGCGAGCGCCGGAACGTGTTTCACAAGGACATGTGCTACCACTGCCTGGATGCGCTCAAGGCCGACCCTGCGTTTCTGCTGGAGCAGCAGAACGTATTCATCATTCGTGAGCCAGCCCGGGCCATCGTTTCCCATTTCGCCATGTTCGAACAGATGCCAATGCATGCCATCGGCCACAAGGCTCTGTACGACATTTTCTGCCTGGTCACCAAGCTCACCGGCAAGGTCCCGTACGTGGTCGATGGCGACGAGCTGGCACGTCGACCGGAGCAGACCGTGCGCAGGCTATGTGACCACCTGCAGCTGGAATTTTTGCCCCATGCATTGAGCTGGGAGCCGGTTTGCCCGGTGCAGTGGCGACCCTGGCGCAGCTGGCATCGCCATGCCGAGCGCAGTCGTCGAATCGTCGCAGCCCCTGAGACCTTCGATGACCGCCCGCTTAGGACTCATCCGCACTTGATGGCCTATTACAAGGCCCACAGACCGTTCTATGAGCGCATGAACCAATTCGTGCAGCGGGAGCCTTCATGAAAAAAATCGTCATCACCGGTGCAGGCAACGGCATCGGCAAGGCCACGGCCATTGCCTGTGCCAATGCGGGCTACTACGTCATTGCCGCGGATAAGGATGCACGCGGGCTGCGGGGTCTGCAGCGAAGCATCCCGGTCCATCAACTGGAAAGTCACCTCGCCGACTTTGCGCTGTACGAGGTTTACCAGTCGTTCATCGGCAAGCTCTACAGGCATCACAGCGCCCTGCACGGGCTGATCAATAACGCCGGGCTGTATCACGGTAAAAGCATCTACCAGTACACCGACGCGGAAATCGAAGAAATGCTCGCGGTGAACCTCAAAGCCCTGGTTTACCTGTCCCGGGATTTCGCCCTGCATGAACAGTCAGCCCCGCACATGCGCAGCATCGTCAACATCGCGTCGGTGGCCGGTGAAGTCGGCAGCATGGATGCGCTGTATGGCGCAACCAAGGCGGGGGTCATCGGGCTGACCAAGGCCAACGCCTGGAACTTCGCGCCCCGGGTGAGGGTGAACGCGGTCTCGCCGGGCTTGATCCGAAACACTTCGATTCACGACCGCATTCCTGAGCACCGTCGCAGTGAGTACGAGCGTCAAGAGTGCCTAAAGCAACCCATCGAGCCTGAGGGCGTGGCCGATGTAATCATGTTTCTGCTCTCCGATCAGAGCCGGCACCTGACCGGCAAAGTCATTGCAATCGATAACGGTGCCTACCCTCGCTAGGGACGGGGGCAGCCACCTACCTTCTGGAGATCCACATCATGCAACGCAAAAAACTGCTAATCGTCGGTGGGGGCAACCTTTGCCTGCAGATTCTGCAAATCCTTGTGCCGCGCAACCAGTTCGAGTTTTACGTCGCCAGTCGCAACCTCGAACAGGCCACGCGGATGTGTAATCTGGTGCGCCTGGCGGCGCTGCAGCAGGACGTGCCCGCCAGGATCGAATGCCGAGAGATGGACCTGACCGAAGAGTCCATTGATCGTAACGCTCAGACCCTGTCGCGGATTAAGCCGGACATCATCCTCAACTGCGCATCGTTGCAGTCCTGGCGGGTCATCACGCGGTTGCCCAAAACGATCTTCGAGGCACTCGATGAGGCGCAACTCGGCCCTTGGCTGCCGATGCATCTTGCGCCGGCCTACGCGCTGATGCGTGCCGTCGTACAGGCTCGTCTGAAGCCTCTGGTCGTCAATGCGGCCTTTCCCGATGCGGTCAACGCGGTGTTGTACAAGGTCGGTATGGCCCCGACCGTGGGCGTAGGCAACATTGCCAATCTGGTTCCGGCGACCCGATGCGCCATTGCGCAGTTGGCGGGGTGCGAGCCGTTACAGGTGCGCGTCAAGTTGATCGGCCAGCATTTTTTCAGTCACTTCGTGCCCCGTCGAGGCCTGCCAGAGGAGGCCAATTTTAGTCTGTCGTACTGGATCGACGGCCAGGATTGCACCGACTACTACGATCCCGGTGACATCTTTAGCAGCGTAAGCCAACAGTTTCGCCGGCTTGGCGGGGTGGACGGGCAGTACCTGACCGCCATGTCGGCGATCTCGGTCGTCGAGAATCTGTTTGCCAGCACCGAAGTCGATGTGCACGCCCCCGGGCCGGATGGTCTGCCCGGTGGGTACCCGGTCAAGGTCGGAATGGGCCGAGTGCTGCTCGGGTTGCCTTACGGCGTAAGGCGCGAGGTGGCTATCCAGCTCAATGAAGCCGGGCAACGTCAGGACGGTATCCAGGCCATTCACGCAGACGGCACCGTAACGTTCGGTGCGCAACAGATGCAGGTCATGGACAAGATGCTCGGGTTTTGCATGCCCGAAATGAAGGTTCAGGATGCCGCCGGCTTTGCCCTTGAACTTGGCCACAAATACCAGGCATTCGCCGAACACATCCGTCGTCAGGGAGACAAGCATGCTGCTCAACAGCCCACCCTCATACGTCACGTCGGTTGATCCGGCCGATGAAGATTACGCCAGGCAGTACAGCACCGACTTCGTCAGTCGCTGGGACGAACTGATCGATTGGGACAAGCGTGCCGCCGGCGAAGGGCATTTTTTCATCGACCTGCTGCTGCAGGCGGGGGCGTGCCGGGTTTTCGATGCGTCTACAGGCAGCGGTTTTCATGCCGCGCAACTGCGCAAGGCGTGTTTCGATGTCACTGCCTGTGATGGAAGCGCCACCATGGTGGAGCGGGCGAGGGCGAATTTTGAGCGCCTGGGTGTCAAGATCCGGCTCTACCAGAGTGATTGGGCCGATCTGCATCACCTGCAACTCACGCACGGGTTACGTCCTTTCGATGCCGTGCTGTGCCTGGGGAGCTCGCTGTGCCACATTTTTGATCGCGACAAACGCATTGAGGCGCTGCGGTGTTTCCGTCGCCTGCTCAAGCCCGGCGGCATGCTGCTGATCGATCAACGCAACTTCAGGGCCATTCTTGCCGGGCATTTCTCTTCGTCGGGCCAGTATTACTACTGCGGCAAGACGGCCAAGGTGACGATTGGGGCATTGAGTGAGTCGCTCTGCGAGTTCGTTTACACCTTTGCCGAAGGCGCCCGTTACCGGCTGCGCGTGTTCCCCCTGCTGCCGGTTCACCTGCGCAGCGAGCTGATGGCAGCAGGGTTCACGGCCGTGGAAAGTTTTGGCGATTTCAAGCGCATCTACGACCCGATGCGCGCCGATTTCATCATTCATCAGGCCATTGCCTGAGTGACGCAGGGGAGCGCTTCATGAGCATCAGACCGCAAGGTCCGGGGGCACCGGAACACCTCTATACCTTCGACTTCGCGCATAGCCCCGCGCCGCGGAACGCAGCATCCCGGGTGGTGTGGCTCACAGGACTGTCGGCGGCCGGGAAGTCCACCATTGCCGACAACCTGGATCCGGTACTACGTGGTCGCGGCCTGAGCACCTGCATTCTCGACGGCGACTCCGTGCGTACCGGCCTGTGCCGCGACCTGGGCTTTTGCGCGCAGGACCGTGATGAGAACGTGCGGCGGGTCGCCGAAGTCGCGGCCTTGATGGCAGATGCGGGGCTAACGGTCATGGTGGCGCTGATCTCGCCGTCGCGCGCAGCGCGTCATCTTGCGCGATCAATCGTCGGTCACGAGCGTTTCGTGGAGGTTTTCGTCGACGCACCGCTGGCGGTCGTCGAAGCCCGAGACCCCAAAGGGCTTTACCGCCTCGCCAGACAAGGCGCGTTGCCGGGCTTCACCGGCATCGATTCGGCGTATGAAGTGCCTGTCTGGCCCGAGCTGCATATTCGCAGCGATCGTTTGAGTGTGGCGCAGGCTGTGAACATGATCGATCAGTGGTTGGAGCAAGCGAGGTCGCCTTGGTGTCTGGAAACGGTGATATCCGAATGAATGTAGATACACCGGTCTGAAAGTAAGGCGAACCCGCGCATCTCTGCCATGATTGAGTTCTCGATCATGGATGGAGACGGGAGATGTCAATCGGTCAGTTGAAAATCAATGCCATCCGCCTGGTCGGCGGAGTAAGTGTTCTCGACTATCTCAACACCTGCGACGGTCGTCGCCCGGGAACATCGTTGAAAGCGGTGGTGGACAAGCTGTCCAGCCTTGAGGACGTGGTGCACTGGTTCATGCACGCCGGCTTGATCCGGGCGGATGAGCACGCTCAGTTGATGCGGCTGGTGCAGGATGCTTCCTGGCATGCGCTGACGGCGTTAGAGCAGTTGGTTGCCTTTCGCGAATCGCTCTACCAGCTGTTTCTGCCGGTGGCGCTGGGCGGGGCAGCGGATCAACGGCCGCTTGGTGAGTTGAATCGTGTGCTCGCGCTCACTGCGGACCAGCGTTTGTTGGTATCAACGCCTTTAGGCGTGATCTGGCGTTGGCGCTCGTGCCATACGCTGGAGGACATGACGAGTGGCTTTCTCGGGCGTATGGCGGTGGAGGCCGCAGCGCTGCTGACTTCGCCTGACCTGACTCGGCTGAAAGCGTGCGCTACGCCGGATTGTGATTGGTTGTTTATCGATACATCTAAAAATGGACGACGGCGGTGGTGTCAGATGAATGTGTGTGGGGCCAAGGAAAAGGCCAGGAGGGCAGTGGGGCAGGTTTGAGTTTCTCGTTTGCCTGGTTTGTCAGGTCTATTCGTAATCCCGGGTGGCGGTGGTCAGGGCGGAACCTGACCCGCGCCATCCAAAACAACCGACATACACCCAAAATCAGCGCCCTGCGCGAAGCCCACCCTCAAACGCAGCGCCAAAGCAGTCCATCCCGGTTGTGCCATAAAAACCAGGGAACCTGCTCCGGTCTCAAGCTTCTTATCTCTAGTTCAGAGCGGTCACGGCATCGGTCGCGACCTCGAGCACAGAGAGCACTTGCATGAGCGATATTCGTATCGGCATATCGGGCTGGCGCTACGTGCCATGGCGCGGTGATTTCTACCCCGAAGGCCTTGCCCAGAAAAACGAACTCAAATTCGCCTCCAGGGCGGTGAACAGCATTGAAATCAATGGCTCGTTCTATTCCCTGCAGTCGCCGGAGCTTTATGCCCGCTGGTATGCCGACACGCCCAAGGGCTTCGTATTCAGCATCAAGGCGCCGCGCTACATTACTCATGTCCGGAGGCTGAACGATATCGACGAAGCGATCGCCAACTTCCTCGCCTCCGGGATCTTCCAGTTGCGCGACAAGATGGGCCCGATCCTCTGGCAGTTCCCCCCCAGTTTCAAATTCAATCCGGAAAAGTTCGAAGCATTCCTCAAACTGCTACCCCACGACGGCAAATCGGCCAAGGCCTGTGCCAAAGGTTGCGCAGCGCGCATGGAAAAACCCGGCTATCTCGACATTCCCGCCAAGGCACGTCTGCGCCATGCCGTGGAAATCCGCCATGAGAGCTTCGCTGTCCCGGAATTCATCGCACTGCTGCGCAAATACAAGGTTGCGTTGGTGACCGCCGACACGTCGGGCAAATGGCCGTATCTGGAAGACCTCACCTGTGACTTCGCTTACTTGCGCCTGCACGGTGAAAAAGAACTGTATGCCAGCGGCTACACCCCGGCAGCCATAAAGCGCTGGGGCGATCGGATTGACGCCTGGCGGCAGGGTGGCCAGCCCGAGGATGCGCACCTGGCCAGTCCCACGCTGCCGCGCGCGCGCAAATCGCGGGACGTCTACTGCTACTTCGACAACGACATCAAAGTGCGGGCACCCTACGACGCACGCAAGCTGCTGACCCGCTTCGAACTGGCCGACGCGCTGGAAGTCGCCCCGGGCGATCTTAAAGGAGTGAAGTTTTGACCAGTGCGTTGATCACCGAAGACATCACTGGCCGTCGGCAGGCGGCATCGGCCGAGGTCACGCTGAACGTGCTGACAATGAACATGCACATGGGTTTTGGCTTTCTTAATCGCCGCTTCATCCTGCCCGAGTTGCGCGATGCGGTACGGCGCGTATCGGCTGACGTGGTGTTTTTGCAGGAGGTTCACGGCGAGCAGCAAAATCATGCGCAGAACGTCAAGAACTGGCCCACCACTTCGCAGTACGAGTTTCTTGCCGACAGCATGTGGAAAGACTTTGCCTATGGCCGCAACGCGGTCTATCCCCACGGACACCACGGCAACGCGCTGCTTTCCAAGTACCCGATCATCCGCCATGAAAACCTCGACATCTCCATCCTCGGCACCGAAGAGCGCGGCTTGTTGCATTGCGTGCTGCAAGTGCCACGTTATGGCGAGGTCCACGCGATCTGCGTGCATTTGGGGCTCAAGGAGGTGCACCGCAAACAGCAGCTCTTGCTTATGGCCAACCTCGTATCGAGCCTGCCTCCAGAGGCTCCGGTCATCATTGCTGGCGACTTCAACGACTGGCGGCAAAAGGCCAATGCCGTGTTGACTCCGACCGGCCTGCGCGAAGTATTCGTCGAGTCGTTCGGTGCGCCGGCCAAAAGCTTCCCGGCGCGTTTTCCGTTGCTGCGCCTGGACCGCATCTATGTGCGTAACGCCAGGGCTCGCGCGCCCAAGGTGCTGTCGAACCGGCCGTGGTCGCACCTCTCCGACCATGCGCCACTGGCGGTGGAGGTCACGTTATGAAGGGGTTCAGTGATCAATGCGGGATCTGGCAGGATGGCAACTCGGTAGAGTTGCTGATTAACGGTGAAGATTTTTTCACCCGGGTGTTCGAGAGCATCCGTGCCGCCCGCCAGGAAGTGCTGATCGAGACGTTCATCATCTTCGAGGATCGCGTCGGCGAGGGCTTGCAGCAGGCCGTTATCGAAGCGGCGAGCCGTGGCGTCCGGGTGGTCATCACGGTGGATGATTACGGCACCAGCGACCTGAGTACGGCATTCGTCCAGGCGATGATCTGCGCCGGCGTGCAGATTCAGTTGTTCGACCCTCGGCCAAAACTGATGGGCATGCGTACCAACCTGTTTCGTCGGCTGCACAGAAAGATTGTGGTGATCGATGGCGAAATGGCGTTCATGGGCGGTATCAATTACAGCGTCGATCACATGTCCGATACCGGCATCACTGCCAAGCAGGACTATGCAGTCCAGGTGCGCGGTCCCATCGTTGCCGATATCTACCGCTCGACGCTGAACATGCTGGGGCCGGCATTGCGCAAGTCATTCACGCCGCTCAAGGTGGTGACGCGAAAGGCCGGCAGCGCGCGCATGCTGATGGCCGAACGCGATAACCATCGCCATACCACGGACATCGAAGAGCAATACCTGCTGGCCATGCGCAGCGCCAACCAGCGCATCACCATTGCCAACGCCTACTTCTTTCCCAGCTACCGTTTCCTGCGGGAATTACGCAACGCCGCACGCCGCGGGGTGAAGGTCACGCTGATCCTGCAGGGCCAACCGGACATGCCCTTTGTGCGGGTCTGTTCGCGTCTGACCTATACCTGGCTGCTGCGCGAAGGCGTCGTGATTCACGAATATAAGCAACGGGCGCTGCACGGCAAGGTCGCGCTGATCGATCAGGAGTGGTCCACCGTTGGCTCCAGCAACCTGGACCCGCTGAGCCTGGCGCTGAATCTGGAGGCCAATCTTTTCATTCGTGACCGCGCGCTCAATCAGCAATTGCATGAGCATCTTCAGGATCTGGCCGCTGCTCACAGCAAGCAGGCCAACCTCAAAGGGCTGGCAAAAGGGCAATGGTGGCGAGCGCCGATGATCTTCTTCAGCTTTCACTTTCTGCGCCATTTTCCGGCCATTGCCGGACTTTTTCCGGTGCATGGACCACGCCTCAAGCCTGTGCGTGCGCCAGACGTCATCCCCGAAGCCGAAGTGCTCAAGCACACATTGCCGCAAGACCAGGAGAAATTGCTATGAGCGGGGTATCGCAAGCCTCTGCGGGTCAGGAAAAAGCCTCGACAGCGCACAAGCACGGTGCCTGGCTGACGTGGGCCAAGCGCGGCTTCACACTATTTTTCTTCATCGCAGTGCCGGTCCTGTTGTTTACCTTGATGAAAAACCTGGACTGGAACGAAGTCACCCACGCGCTGGAATCCTACAAGGTCAGCACCTTGGCACTGGGTTTCTTGGTCGCGGTGGGGAGTTATCTGACCTACTGCGGGTTCGACGTGCTGGCGCGACGCTACACCGAGCATAAATTGTCGGTGGCGCAGATCGTGCCAGTCACCTTCGTCTGTTATGCCTTCAACCTCAACCTCAGTTCATGGGTCGGCGGTATTGCACTGCGCTATAGGCTTTATTCTCGGCTGGGGCTGGACGTGCCGACCATTACCCGGATTCTGAGCCTGAGCCTGATCACCAACTGGCTGGGGTATATGCTGCTGGCCGGTTTCGTGTTCGCCGGTGGCTTTATTGATCTGCCGGACGGCTGGAAGATTGGCGACACCACGCTGCAATTGATTGGCGTGGTACTGCTGGTGGTATGCCTGGGCTATTTCCTGGCCTGCCGGTTTTCACGCAAGCGCACCTGGACGGTTCGCAAGCAGCAGTTGGTGCTCCCCTCGCTGAATCAGGCACTGCGCCAGGCCTTGCTCGGCGCGCTGAACTGGGGGTTGATGGCGCTGTTGATCTACGTGCTGTTGCCGGAAAAGGCTTTTTACCCGGCCGTGTTGGGGATTCTTCTGATCAGCAGCATTGCCGGGGTCATTGCGCATATCCCGGCAGGATTAGGCGTGCTGGAAACCGTATTCATCACGCTGATGCAGCACCAGTTCAGCAAGGGGCAGTTGCTGGCGGCGCTGATCGGTTATCGAGTGATTTATTTCCTGATTCCGCTGATGCTCGCAGTGGTCGTGTACGTCGTACTGGAAAACCGGGCGAAGGCGATGCGCAGTAAGAACGAGACGCGCAACCTGTAACGGTCTGGCTGGATGGCGATAGCGATAAGGCTTTTATGTCACCGCCAGCAGGCCGGGCCGCTACCTGTTGAGCGTCGACAGGAAATCCGCCATCAGTCCCTCACCGCAAACATCCTCACCGCGTCCACGGCCTCCTGGGTGCCGTCACTGATCTGCACGATTGCCAGACCCGCCTGATCGGCCAGGTCCACGCCTTTAGACGCATTGCTGCGGGTGTTGTCCATGCTGATGATCGCCTGACGGGTTTCGTTCTGGATCAGCTGGATCATTTCGGAAATTTCATGGGTCGAGCCACTGGTGCGCCCGGCCAGTTGCCGTACTTCGTCGGCCACTACGGCGAAGCCACGGCCCTGGTCTCCAGCACGCGCGGCCTCGATGGCGGCATTAAGGGCCAGCAGATTGGTTTGGTCGGCAATGCTGCGGATGGTGTTGACGATGGCGGTGATCTGTTCAGAGCGCTCGCCCAACTGACCGATGATCCGCGAAGAATCTTCAATGTTTCGCGAGATCTGCCGCATTTCACCGGCTGCCTGTTGTATCACCTGAGTGCCTTGCTCGGCGACTTTCTGGGTTTGCATGGAAATGTGGTACGCCTTTGCGGCGCTACGGGCATCCTGTTCATGCTTAACGATGCGCGCGGTCACGTCGGAGGCGAATTTCACGATCTTGCACAACGTGCCACTGGCGTCATAGACCGGATTGTAAGAGGCCTCCATCCAGAGCGTCTGCCCTTGCTTACCTATGCGCTTGAACTGCCCACTGAAGAACTCGCCTTTGTTCAGGCGCCGCCAGAAGTCCTGGTATTCGCTGCTGCTCACCAGTTCAGGAGGGCACAGGTGCCTGTGATTTTTGCCCAGCAACTCCTGACGGCTATAGCCCAGCAATCGAAGGATATTGTCGTTTGCCGCAATGACGCGGCCGTCCAGATCGAACTCAATCACCGCCATGGCGCGGTCGATCGCTTGCAGTTTGTTGCGGCTCTCACTCTCGGTGCGAAGCTTTTCAGTGACGTCCATCGCGTATTTGACGATTTTGACTACCTTGCCAGTGGTATCACGGACAGGGTTGTAGCTGGCCTCCAGCCAGACCGCGGCCCCGTCGCCGGCCACACGCTGGAACGTCGCAGACACGAACTCGCCGCTGCGCAACCGCGACCACAGCTGGGAATACTCGGTGCTGCGGGCATATTCGGGAGGGCAGAACATGCGGTGTTCCTTACCGATCACCTGTTCCGGGCGGTAGCGCATGGACTTGAAGAAATTGTCGTTGGCGTTAAGTACCACGCCATTGAGGTCGAATTCGATGCTGGCCATGGAGCGACTGATGGCTTCCAGCAGACTGGCCTGGTGGGCGACGGTCAGTTGCAGGTCCTGGATGCGTTTGTTTTTGGACGAGTCGAAAAACATGATGGTGGCTCAGGCTGATGAAACGAAGAAGGGGTTTCCCGTTCCTTGGCCTTAAGAGCGTGTGGATACTCCGCTGCGACCTCCCTGCGCAGTTCGGGAATCATCACAAAGACACTGTAAAAAAGCTACACATAACTTGTACATTTTTTTGGGTTTGTACAGGTTTTTTGTAGCTGCTGGAGGTTACGACAGTGCCGAAGCGGAGTGTCAGGCAGACCCGGTTCAGCAGCGTTCGCCGCCGTCGTAACCTGCGACGTCTCCCACGGGGTGAAGCAGATGCGTAATGTCCTCTGTGGGAGCGTCGTCTCCATGGCTGCGACAGGCTCCGGTTTTCAATCCTCAAACCCTACCTGCTCCGACATCTCATCCACCTTCAGTTCCAACCGATACGCCACTGCGATAAACAACGCCTGACACAAACACAACGTCGCACTCAGCGAACGGAACGCAAACGAACTGCCCTCGTTCACCAGCAACACCGCGTTGGCGCGCTTGGCCAGCGGCGACAGGTTGCTATCGGTAATGATCAACGTCTTGGCCTGATGATGTTGCGCGATGCGCAGGCAATGCTGGGTTTCCTTGCCATACGGAGTAAAGCTGATAGCGATGACCAAATCATTGGCGCGCACGCTGCGCATCTGTTCGCGGTAGCTGCCGCCCAGGCCCGAGATCAGGTGAATGCGCTTATTAGTGTGCTGCAGGTTGTAGACCAGATAATCAGCCACCGCGAACGAACGGCGCACCCCGACCACATAAATGTTGTCGGCATTGACCACCAGGTCTACCGCCTTCTCGAACGCCTCGTCATCCAGCTCAAGCGCCAGGCGCTCAAGCCCCGACAGCGTGGCGTTCACACACTCCCGCGCCAGGTCCCCGCCACTGGCCTTCTGCGATTTATTGGCGATCATGCTGCGGATGCGCTGCTGGTAGTTCTGCACCGGCGTGGCTTTATGGGTGTAGGCCTCGCGGAACAACGCCTGCATTTCACTGAAACCGCTGAAGCCAAAGCGCTGGGAGAAGCGCACGATCGCTGAAGGATGCACCTGGCATTCACGGGCGATGTCGCTGATGCGGTCGACCATGATCCGATCGCTCTGCTGGCTCATGTAACTGGCAATGCGTTTGAGCTGACGCGGCAGGCTGTCGTATTCGGCGGTGATCAGCTTGAGCAGGGCGTCGGCAGAGGTCGGCGCATTGACCGGCGAGGCGCTGCTGTCGTCGGTAGCCGGCAAGGCTGGCTGATCGGTGCTGGACATACGGTTTGGTTCCTCACGCTTTTCTTATGGCCGAAGTTTACAGGGCTTCACATTTAAGTCCTGCCTGTTTAGCACGATCTGTCATCGTTTGCGCAAATGGAAAAAATATTCCACATGAAAAAAATTTAGAAAAAATCGTTGCTCGTTGCTTCGAGCCGTTCTAGTCTGCTTCCACGAACAGGCGTCGGGCACCCCTGCTTGCGCCAGGGCTTAATAAGAATAAAAGGAGCCAGCATGGGCCAGACTCGTTTTGCCAGTGGGCGTCCGTTGGACGTGGTATGCCTGGGACGCCTGGGCGTTGACCTTTACGCGCAGCAGATTGGCGCGCGTCTCGAAGACGTCAGCAGTTTCGCCAAATACCTGGGCGGCTCCTCCGCCAATATCGCGTTTGGCACTGCACGGCTAGGCGTCAAGTCAGCGATGCTGACCCGTGTGGGCGATGATCACATGGGCCGCTTCCTGGTCGAGTCCCTGGCGCGCGAAGGCTGCGATGTCAACGCGATCAAGGTCGACGCCGAGCGCCTTACCGGTATGGTCCTGTTGGGCATCAAGGACCGCGAGACCTTTCCCCTGGTGTTCTACCGGGAAAACTGCGCGGACATGGCCCTGCATGCCGAAGACATCAGCGAGTCATTGATCGCGTCCAGCAAGGCGTTACTGATCACGGGCACTCATTTCTCCACCGATCAGGTGTTCAGGGCCAGCAGCCAGGCGCTGGACTACGCCGAAAAACACAACGTCAAACGTGTGCTGGACATCGACTACCGCCCCGTCCTGTGGGGCCTGACGGGCAAGGCCGATGGCGAAACCCGATTCATCGCCGATCAGAACGTCAGCCAGCACGTGCAAAGCATCCTGCCGCGTTTCGACCTGATCGTCGGCACCGAAGAAGAATTCCTGATTGCCGGCGGCTCGACCGAGCTGCTCGGCGCCTTGCGCAAGGTCCGCGAGCTGACGGCGGCGACGTTGGTGGTCAAGCTCGGCCCGCAAGGTTGCACGGTGATTCATGGCGCCATTGCTCCACGACTCGAAGACGGTGCGATTTACCCCGGCGTGCGCGTGGAAGTTCTCAACGTACTGGGCGCGGGCGACGCATTCATGTCGGGCTTCCTTAAAGGTTGGCTTAATGATGAGAGTGACGAACGCTGCAGTCAGTTGGCCAATGCCTGCGGCGGGTTGGTGGTCTCCCGCCACGCTTGTGCTCCGGCCATGCCGACGCTGGTAGAGCTGGAGTACCTGTTCAACAGCCCGGTGCCGATCACCCGGCCCGATCAGGATCCGGTCCTGCAACGTCTGCATCAGGTCAGTGTTCCACGCAAACAGTGGAAACAGCTGTTCATCTTCGCCTTCGACCATCGCGGTCAACTGGTAGAGCTGGCGCAGAAGGCAGGGCGTGACCTGGCCTGCATCGGTCAGCTCAAGCAGCTGTTCATCCAGGCCGTGGAGCGGGTCGAGGCTGATCTGAAACAACGCGGTATCGAAGCGGATGTCGGCCTGCTGGCCGACCAGCGTTTCGCACAAGACTCATTGAATACGGCCACCGGGCGTGGCTGGTGGATCGCTCGTCCGGTAGAGGTGCAGGGCTCGCGGCCTCTGGCGTTCGAACACGGCCGCTCAGTGGGCAGCAATCTGCTGAGCTGGCCCAAGGAGCAGATCATCAAGTGCCTGGTGCAATACCACCCGGACGACGAGCCGCTGCTGCGTCTGGAGCAGGAAGCGCAGTTGCAGGGGTTGTATCAGGCGTCCCAGGCCAGCGGCCACGAATTGCTGTTGGAGATCATCCCGCCCAAGGATCATCCCTCGACCCATCCTGACGTGATCTATCGCGCATTGAAGCGCCTGTACAACCTTGGGATATACCCGGCTTGGTGGAAGATCGAAACGCAATCGGCCAAGGTTTGGGAAAAGCTCGACGCACTGATCCAGGAGCGCGACCCCTATTGCCGAGGCGTGGTGCTGTTGGGGCTTAACGCCCCGGCCGAAACCCTGGCCGCCGGTTTTCGCGCCGCCGGTAACAGCACAACCTGCCGGGGCTTCGCCGTGGGCCGCACGATTTTCCACGAACCGAGCCGTGCCTGGCTGGAAGGGGAAATCGACGACGCCGGCCTGATCAGTCGGGTGCAGAGCACGTTCAGCTTTTTAATCGAGTCGTGGCGCGAGGCGAGAGCCTGATCCCACCGGCGGCGTGAATACTTCAACGCGACAAAAAATACCAAGAACAATAAAGGTGCAGCCATGCGCGCTTCCGCAATCCGAATTGGCATCAACCCGATTTCCTGGAGTAACGACGACTTGCCCGCTCTTGGCGGCGAAACCCCGCTGAGCACCGCGCTTGGCGAAGGCAAGGAAATCGGCTACGAAGGGTTCGAGCTCAACGGCAAGTTTCCCAGGGATGCCAAAGGTGTCGCCGATGTGCTGAGGCCCTATGACCTGGCACTGGTGTCGGGCTGGTATTCCGGGCGTCTGGCCAGCCGCTCGGTGGCCGAAGAGATCGAAGCCATTGGTGCCCACGTCGACCTTCTCAAATACAACGGCGCCGGGGTGCTGGTGTACGGCGAGGTGGCGGATGCGATTCAGGGACAGCGCATTCGCCTGGTGGAGCGTCCGCGGTTTCACAGCGATGCCGCTTGGCAGACCTACGCCGGCAAACTGACGGAGCTGGCGCGCTTCACCTTGTCACAGGGCGTGCGCCTGGCCTATCACCACCACATGGGCGCTTACATCGAATCCCCCGAGGACATTGACCAACTCATGGCCCTGACCGGCAGCGAGGTCGGTCTGCTGTTCGATTCCGGGCATTGCTACATGGGCGGCGGTGAGCCCTTGCAGGTGCTGCGCAAACACATCGACCGAGTCTGCCACGTGCATTTCAAGGACGTGCGCAAAGCAGTGGTGCAACTGGCGCGCAATCATTTATGGAGCTTCCCGGATTGCATCGTCAACGGCACGTTTACTGTGCCAGGCGATGGTGACATCGATTTCGCCGCACTGCTGGACGTGTTGATGCACGCCCGCTACGAAGGCTGGCTGGTGGTCGAAGCGGAACAGGATCCGGCTGTGGCACCGAGCTATGCCTACGCCAAGAAAGGCTATGACACGCTGCGCCATCTGTTGGCCGCCGCCCATGAGCAGAACCCTGCACAACGGAGCCTGTGAACATGAACCTGTTAGTGAAAAGCAAGGCCGCCGGGCGCGATGTCGTGGCGCTGGGCGAGGGGGTGTTGGACTACGTCGGTTTCTCGGCGCACCGATTGACGGTCGGCGAGCGTCTGCCGGTTAACGCGGGCGACAAGGAGCTGTGCCTGGTGCTGCTCAGCGGTCGGGTCACTGTCAGCGGCGAGGCGCCGGGGCAGGGTACTTTTAACTGGGAAAACATCGGCGATCGGCAATCGGTATTCGAGGACAAATCACCGTTCGCCGTGTACCTGCCGCCCAACAGCCAGACTCAGGTGACTGCGCTCAGCGCGGTGCAGATTGCGGTCTGTGCTGCGCCCGGCGATGCTTCCAGCGATCTGCCCGCACGATTGATCAAACCCGACACCATGAAGCGCAGCGTGCGCGGCAAGGCGGCCAACACCCGTTATGTCTGCGATATCCTGCCGGATTCCGAGCCTGCGCATTCGTTGCTGGTGGTCGAAGTGCGCACGCCCTCGGGTCACTCGTCCAGCTACCCGCCGCACAAGCACGACAAGGACGATCTGCCCCACGAGAGCTTTCTTGAAGAGACCTATTACCACCAGATCAACCCACCCCAGGGTTTCGTGTTTCAGCGCGTCTACACCGACGATCGCAGCATCGATCAGGCGATGGCCGTGGAAAATAATGACCTGGTGACCGTGCCCAAAGGCTATCACCCGGTCAGCGTGCCCTATGGCTACGAATCCTACTACCTGAACGTGATGGCCGGGCCGAAACGCGCCTGGCAATTCCACAACGATCCGCAGCATCAATGGCTGCTGGATCTGTAAATTACCCCGCTTCAAAGGAGCCCGCCATGAGCAACGCCCCGATCATCGGCCACTACATCAACGGCCACGAGCAGGACGCCAGCGAGCGTTTCAGCGATGTCTTCAACCCGGCCACTGGCGCCGTGCAGGCGCGCGTTGCACTCGCTGGGTTGAAGACTGTCGATCAAGCCGTCGCGGCAGCGCAGGCTGCGTTTCCGGCATGGGCCGACCAATCGTCGCTGCGCCGCGCGCGGGTGATGTTCAAGTTCAAGGCGTTGCTGGACGAGCACCACGATGAACTGGCCGAGATCATCTGCCGCGAACACGGCAAGGTGTTCTCCGATGCCAAGGGCGAAGTGGTGCGCGGCATCGAGATCGTCGAGTTCGCCTGTGGCGCGCCGAGCCTGTTGAAGAGCGATTTCAGCGACAACATTGGCGGTGGCATCGACAACTGGAACCTGCGTCAGCCACTGGGCGTATGCGCCGGGGTCACGCCGTTCAACTTCCCGGTGATGGTGCCGCTGTGGATGATTCCCATGGCGCTGGTGACCGGTAACTGTTTCATCCTCAAGCCCTCCGAGCGCGACCCTTCCGCCAGCCTGCTAATGGCGCGTCTGCTGAAGCAAGCCGGCCTGCCGGACGGCGTGTTCAACGTGGTGCAGGGCGACAAGGTGGCGGTGGACGCTTTGCTGAAACACAAAGGCATCGAGGCGATTTCCTTCGTCGGCTCGACACCGATTGCCGAATACATTCATCAGCAGGGCACCGCCCATGGCAAGCGGGTGCAGGCGCTGGGCGGGGCGAAAAACCACATGATCGTGATGCCCGACGCCGATCTGGATCAGGCTGCCGATGCCTTGATCGGCGCGGCCTACGGTTCGGCAGGGGAGCGCTGCATGGCCATTTCCATTGCCGTGGTGGTAGGCGATGTCGGCCGGAAACTGATCGACAAGCTGTTGCCGCGCATCGACTCGCTCAAGGTCGGCAATGGCATGAATGCCGATTCGGACATGGGGCCGCTGGTCACTGCGGTGCACAAGACCAAGGTCGAGGGCTATATCGATCAGGGGGTCAAAGAAGGGGCGAAGCTGATCGTCGACGGGCGTAACTTCAAGGTGCCTGGGGCGGAAAACGGGTTCTTCGTCGGGGCCACGCTGTTCGATGAGGTCACCCCGGACATGGCTATCTATAAGGAGGAGATTTTCGGGCCGGTGCTGGGCATCGTCCATGTGCCGGATTTCGCCGCTGCGGTGGCGCTGATCAACGCTCACGAGTTTGGCAACGGCGTGTCGTGCTTCACCAGCGATGGCGGCATTGCCCGGGCGTTCGCGCGCACCATCAAGGTCGGCATGGTGGGCATCAATGTGCCGATTCCGGTGCCGATGGCCTGGCATTCGTTTGGTGGCTGGAAGCGCTCGCTGTTCGGTGATCACCATGCCTATGGCGAAGAAGGCCTGCGCTTCTACAGCCGTTACAAAAGCGTCATGCAGCGCTGGCCGGACAGCATCGCCAAGGGCGCTGAGTTCAGTATGCCGACGGCGAAATAAGCTTCAGCGCTGCAAGCCCTGTAGCCATCCGTCTTGCCGGCGGCAGCGACAGTAAAAGTGCCGCCGCTGGCCAGTCATGACGCTGCCGCGGGCGTCAGTGAGCACGCCGCTTCATCCAATAACAACAAGGGGCAAGCATGACCACGACTCGATTGACCATGGCCCAGGCCCTGGTGAAATTTCTCGATAACCAGTACGTCGAAGTCGACGGCGTACAGAGCAAATTCGTCGCCGGGGTCTTTACCATTTTCGGCCACGGCAACGTGCTAGGCCTGGGGCAGGCGCTGGAGCAGGACAGCGGCGAACTGATCGTGCATCAGGGCCGTAACGAACAGGGCATGTGCCATGCCGCGATGGGCTTCGCCAAGCAACACCTGCGGCGCAAAATCTACGCCTGCACGTCTTCGGTGGGGCCTGGCGCGGCGAACATGATCACCGCTGCCGCTACTGCATCGGCCAACCGTATTCCGTTGTTGCTGCTGCCCGGCGATGTGTACGCCAGTCGCCAGCCCGACCCGGTGCTGCAACAGATCGAACAGTTCCACGACCTGAGTATCAGCACCAACGACGCATTCAAGGCCGTGAGCAAGTACTGGGACCGGATCAATCGGCCCGAGCAACTGATGAGCGCTGCGCTTTGTGCCATGCGCGTGCTCACTGACCCCGCTGAAACCGGCGCTGTGACCTTGGCTCTGCCACAGGACGTGCAGGGCGAGGCGTACGATTATCCCGATTCGTTTCTGCAAAAGCGTGTGCATCGCATTGACCGCCGTCCGCCAACCCAGGCGATGCTTAATGACGCCCTGACGCTGCTCAAAAGCAAGCGCAAGCCGCTGCTGATCTGCGGTGGCGGCGTGCGTTATTCCGGCGCGGCGACGCAACTGCTGGCCTTTGCCGAGCGCTTCGGCGTTCCATTCAGCGAGACCCAGGCTGGCAAGAGTGCCATCGTCTCGGCGCACCCGCTGAACATGGGCGGCATTGGCGAGACCGGTTCGCTGGCCGCCAACACCCTGGCTCGCGAGGCGGATCTGATCATTGGCGTCGGCACCCGTTACAGCGATTTCACCACCGGTTCCAAGTCGCTGTTCCAGAACCCGCAGGTGCAATTCCTTAACCTCAACGTCGGCGCTTTCGATGTACAAAAGCTCGATGGCGTGCAGGTGCTGGCCGATGCGCAACTGGCATTGCAGGCGTTGACAGAGGGCCTGGACGATTACCGCACACAATGGGGCGACGCGCCTGCTCAGGCACGCTCCGCGCTGGATACCGAAGTGGATCGTCTGTACGCAGTGCAGTACCAGACCGAGGATTTTGAACCTGAAGTGCCCGGGCATCTGGACCCGCAAGTGCTGCGCGATTTCATCGAGATGACCGGCTCGTGCCTGACTCAAAGCCACGTGCTGGGCCTGCTCAATCAGCAATTGCCCCAGGACGCGGTGATCGTCGCTGCGGCGGGAAGCCTGCCGGGCGATCTGCAACGGGCGTGGCGCAGTACCAGTGTTGACAGCTATCACGTCGAATACGGCTACTCGTGCATGGGTTATGAGGTCAACGCCGCGTTGGGCGTAAAGATGGCCGCGCCGGAGCGTGAGGTGTATGCGCTAGTGGGTGATGGCTCCTACATGATGCTGCATTCGGAACTGGCAACCTCGATTCAGGAGCGGCGCAAGATCAACGTGGTGTTGCTGGACAACATGGCCTTCGGTTGCATCAACAACCTGCAGATGGGCAACGGCATGGGCAGCTTCGGCACCGAATTCCGTTTCCGCAATCCCGAGACCGGGCTGCTCGATGGCGCCTTCGTGCCGGTTGATTTTGCCATGAGCGCGGCGGCCTATGGCTGCAAGACTTACACGGTGAAAACCGCCGAAGCGCTGCTAGCGGCCTTGAGTGATGCGCGCAGGCAGACGGTATCGACCTTGATTGACATCAAGGTTCTGCCCAAGACGATGATCCACGGCTACCTGTCATGGTGGCGGGTGGGGGTGGCTGAAGTCTCGACCAGCGGCACAACCGCCGAGGCTTACGAACGGCAGAAATCAATGCTGGCCAAGGTCCGCAAGTATTGAGGCCAGGCTGCACGTAATGAACCCTGTAGCAGCTGGCAAGCCTAACCGCTACAGAGCGAATCGGCGTTTAGCTGAACAGGAGAACACAATGAAAATCGGACTCATCGGCTACGGCAAAGGCGGGCGCTTTTTTCATGCGCCGTTGCTGGCCAGCCTTCCCGGCGCCACCTTTGCCGGGGTCGTGACACGCTCCGCCGAACGACGCCAGGCGTTGCAAAAGGACTACCCCAAAGTGGCGGCGTTCGACAGCCTGGCCGACCTGGTCGCGGCCGGAATCGACGCCGTGGTGATCTCTACACCGCTGGCCTCGCGACAGGCATTGATCCTGGAAGCCATCGAACTCGGCGTGCCCGTGGTCAGCGATAAGCCATTCGCCCCAAACGCCGAAGATGCCCAAGCGCTGGTGGATGTTGCTGAACGCCGCGGTGTGCTGCTGAGCGTGTATCAGAACCGTCGTTGGGATTCGGATTTTCTTACCGTACGCAAACTGATCGATCAGGGCGTGCTGGGTCGGATCACGCGTTTCGAGTCCCGGGTCGAGCGCTATTCGCCGTCATCGGTGGGCAAGGAGAGCGGCGGCGGCATTTTGCGGGATCTGGGCAGCCACCTGGTAGACCAGGCATTGCTGTTGTTCGGCCCGGCGCAGCGGGTCTATGCCGAGCTTGAGTTTGCTACGCCCGAGAAACAGGTTGACCACGGTTTTTTCGTTTCGCTGACTCATGCCAGCGGCGTGACCTCGCACCTGTGGGGCAGCTGTCTGCAAAATGCCCAAGGGCCAAGGTTTCGGGTCAACGGCTCGCAGGGCTGCTATACCGTCGATGGTCTTGATGGTCAGGAAGCCGCGGCACTGGCCGGGCTATCGCCCAAATCCGAAGGCGAACGCTGGGGTGTGGAAGAACATCGGCGCTGGGGCTGGTTCGAACAGGGCGAGCATCGCGAGCGCGTGGCCTCCGAACGTGGCTGCTGGGACGAGTTCTACCGCCAGCTGCAGGACGCGCTGATGAATCAGGGGCGCAATCCGGTGGACGCGCGGGAGGCCGTGACGTCGACAACCGTGCTGGATGCCGCACGCACCAGCGCGTTGGAAGGGCGCGTGGTGGCGCTGTAGATGAGTCACCCGTCGCCGTGCGGCTTGCTGGCGGTAGTGACTTCAAGAGCGCACCGCCGGCAGGCCGCACAGCAGCAGATTTTGTGTCATCGGACAGTCCTCTGAATGCGCGCTGTTGCGTAACTGTATGGCTTGCGGCGCGGCCATTTAGAGGACGCGACTGCCGGCAATTCGGGCTTCTGATACAGATGAATCGCAATAAAAAACCAAAATAGAAATAAGTTCTAAAATTTGTTGAAGTAGAAATTATTTTCCAATAGAGTCATTTCCAGGTTGCCGACTATCGACGTCCACACCTGATGTCCCAAGCTGATATTCAGGCCCCGCGACGCCAGGACGGACGACCGAAACAAAAACAAGAAAGCCAAAAGACAGGTACCGTCGATGAACATTTTCAAACATGCCGTCAAGGCTTGCCGGTCAGCATCACGCTCGCTGCTGACCCCCGCCCACACTGTCTCACGCATCAAGCCCGCTCTCGTCAATACGCTGGACCGATTCCTCGAAACCGTTGCCCGCGTGCTCTGTGTGCAGAGCCATGGCGTGATGGTCTGTGGCGCATCGGCATCGTCGGTCGCGCACTTTTCCAATCCTCACTTGTGCACCCCACACTCCGTTTGCAATTCGCAAACGCTGTCGTGAGCCCCTTCAGTCGTTAGCCAATTTCACTACAACAACAAGAATTGGAGAAAGACCGTTCATGAATACCAAAGCCCGTTTAACCTCTATGGCACTGGCCCTGATGCTCGGCAGCAGTGCAGCCTTGGCAGCCGACCTGAAGATCGGGGTTGCCATGTCCCAGTTCGATGACACTTACCTGACCTACATGCGCGAAGACATGGGCAAGAAAGCCAAGGACATGGGCGGTGTCGATCTGCAATTCGTCGACGGTCGCAACGATGTGAACAAACAGCTCGATCAGGTTCAGGAGTTGATCGGCAAGAAGGTCGACGCATTGATCGTCAACCCTGTCGATACCGCTGCTACCGGACGCATCACCAAAGCGGCCACCTCGGCCGGTATTCCACTGGTCTACGTCAACCGCCGCCCTGATGATCCGAACCTGCCCGCGGGCGTGGCCTCGGTCACTTCCGACGACAAAGAGGCAGGGCGCATGCAGATGCAGTACGTGGCGGACAAGCTCGGTGGTAAGGGCACCATCGTGATACTGCTTGGGGAACTGTCGAACAACTCAACCCGCGACCGCACCGAAGGCGTGAAAGAGGTGCTGAAAAAATACCCCGATATGAAAATCGCCGAAGAGCAGGAAGGCGCCTGGGGCCGGCAGAAAGGCATGGACATCACCAACAATTGGCTGACCCAGGGCCGAGACTTCAGCGCCGTGCTTTCCAACAACGACGAGATGGCCATCGGCGCGGCCATGGCCTTGAAGCAGGCTGGCAAAAAGCAGGGCGATGTGCTGGTCGCCGGTATCGATGGCACGCCCGATGGCCTGGCCGCGGTTAAAAAGGGCGACCTGACGGTGTCGCTGTTCCAGGACGCCAAAGGCCAAGGCGAGGGCTCCATCGACGCCGCGGTGAAGCTGGCAAAGAAGGAAGCATTGCCGCAGCAGGCCATCGTGATCCCCTTCAAGTTGATCACCCCGGAAAACGTCAGCACCTTCAAATAACGTTCACATCACGACAATTGACCGGACGCGGAGGGCGGTGCTGCCGACCCTCTGCCACCGCTGTCACTTGAGGAGCCTGTGACCATGTTCGCTTCCGCTACTGCTTCGACCGCTCCCATCCCCTGCGCAACGCCTGATGCCACTGCTGCCTCTGTCGCGCATCCTTATCTGCTGGAAATCAGCAACATCAGTAAAGGCTTCCCGGGCGTGGTAGCGCTGGACAATGTGGAATTGCGCGTGCGGCCCGGCAGCGTGCTGGCGCTGATGGGCGAGAACGGCGCGGGCAAGTCCACGCTGATGAAAATCATCGCCGGCATCTACCAGCCCGATACCGGTGAGATTCGTCTGCGCGGCAAACCGGTGGTGTTCGACACGCCGCTGTCCGCGCTGCAGTCGGGCATCGCGATGATTCACCAGGAACTCAACCTGATGCCGCACATGAGCATCGCCGAGAACATCTGGATCGGCCGCGAGCAGCTCAACGGCCTACACATGGTCGATCACCGCAGCATGCACCGTTGCACCGCCGAACTGCTGGAGCGGCTGCGCATCGACCTTGACCCTGAAGAGCAGGTCGGCAGCCTGAGCATCGCCGAGCGGCAGATGGTCGAGATCGCCAAGGCGGTGTCCTACGACTCCGATGTGCTGATCATGGACGAGCCGACATCGGCGATTACCGAGAAGGAGGTCGCCCATCTGTTTTCGATCATTGCCGACCTGCGCGCACAGGGTAAAGGCATCATCTACATCACCCACAAAATGAACGAAGTGTTTGCCATCGCCGACGAAGTCGCAGTGTTCCGCGACGGCGCCTACATCGGTCTGCAACGCGCCGACAGCATGGATGGCGACAGCCTGATCTCGATGATGGTCGGCCGCGAGCTGAACCAGTTGTTTCCCGAACGCGACACCCCTGTCGGCAAGCTGTTGTTGTCGGTGCGCGATTTGTCGCTCGAGGGTGTATTCGAAGGCGTGTCTTTCGATCTGCATGCCGGTGAAGTGCTGGGCATTGCCGGTCTGATGGGTTCGGGGCGCACCAACGTCGCTGAAACGATCTTCGGTATCACCCCCTGCACCGGCGGTGAAATCCACCTGGACGGTGCGCCGATCAGGGTCAGCGATCCGCACTTCGCTATCGACAAAGGCTTCGCCCTGTTGACCGAAGATCGCAAGCTCAGCGGCTTGTTCCCGTGCCTTTCGGTGCTGGAAAACATGGAGATGGCCGTGCTGCCGCATTACGCCGGCAGCGGCTTCGTGCATCAGAAAGCGCTGCGCACGCTGTGCGAGGACATGTGCAAGAAGCTGCGGGTCAAGACCCCGTCACTGGAGCAGTGCATCGATACGCTGTCTGGCGGCAACCAGCAGAAAGCCCTGCTGGCGCGATGGTTGATGACCAACCCTCGGGTGCTGATTCTCGACGAGCCTACCCGCGGGATCGACGTCGGTGCCAAGGCCGAGATCTATCGGCTGATTTCCCTGCTCGCCAGCGAGGGCATGGCGGTCATCATGATTTCATCGGAACTGCCGGAAGTGCTGGGCATGAGTGATCGGGTGATGGTCATGCACGAAGGCCAAATGATGGGCACGCTGGACCGTGCGCAGGCGACTCAGGAGCGCGTGATGCACCTGGCGTCGGGAAACGCGATGCATTGATGCCAGGGGCCTGCGGCAGGCCAGGGGCTTGTCACATGCCCAGGGCCTGTCGTGACCGGAACAAGAACAAAAGGCGCATATCAAGATGAACGCGATACTGGACAACAAACCGGCCCTGGCGCCGACCAAGCACAAACGGCGGATGCCCACCGAACTGAGCATCTTTTTGGTCCTGATCGGCATAGGCCTGATTTTCGAGGTGTTCGGCTGGGTCGTGCGCGATCAGAGTTTTTTGATGAACTCCCAGCGCCTGGTGCTGATGATTCTGCAGGTGTCGATCATCGGCATGATCGCCATTGGCGTCACCCAGGTGATCATCACGACCGGGATCGACCTGTCATCGGGCTCGGTGCTGGCGCTCACGGCGATGATCGCGGCCAGCCTCGCACAATCGTCCGACTACACCCGGGCCGTGTTCCCTTCGCTGACCGACCTTGCGGTGTGGATACCGATCGCTGCCGGGCTTGGGGTCGGGTTGCTGGCCGGGGCGATCAACGGCAGCATCATCGCCATTACCGGGATTCCTCCGTTCATTGCCACCCTCGGCATGATGGTGTCGGCTCGCGGTCTGGCGCGCTTTTACACCGGTGGCCAGCCGGTGAGCATGCTTAATGATTCCTACACCGCCATTGGACAGGGCGCGATGCCGGTGGTCATCTTTCTGGTAGTGGCGGTAATCTTTCATATCGCCCTGCGCTACACCAAGTACGGCAAATACACCTACGCCATCGGCGGCAACATGCAGGCGGCGCGCACGTCCGGGATCAACGTCAAGCGGCATCTGGTGATCGTCTACAGCATTGCCGGTCTCCTGGCGGGCCTGGCCGGTGTGGTAGCGTCGGCGCGGGCTGCGACGGGGCAGGCGGGGATGGGGGTTTCCTACGAGCTGGATGCGATTGCGGCGGCTGTGATCGGTGGGACCAGCCTTTCCGGGGGTGTAGGGCGGATCACCGGAACCGTGATCGGCGCACTGATTCTCGGGGTGATGGCCAGCGGATTTACCTTCATCGGTGTCGATGCCTATGTACAAGACATCATCAAAGGGCTGATTATCGTGGTTGCGGTGGTCATCGACCAATACCGCAACAAGCGCAAGCTCAAGCGCTGAAGGTTTCAGCCGTTATGGAGAAGGGCCTGGTTTCAGGCCCTTTTTGTTTTTGTGCGGCGGTGAACGCAATCGGCGGCAGTGGGTCAGAGACCGTCACGGCCTCGCGGGCCGACCGCCGTCTGGGGTGCGATCCGGCTTGCCGACGATGGCGATTTCAATGACGCAATCGCCGGCAAGCCGGGTCGCTCCAGGTAATGTCCCGATGCCTTGGCATCGATCAAAACCTCGGTTTCACCCAACACCCCCGGGGATCCGGGGGCTTGTTGAGCGATTGCCGATCAATTATGTTGCCGAGTAAGAACAGCGGCCTTAGACTGCCGCCCCTCGTAAATTGAGTGCCTGGTGGCGCTTGGAGACTACGGCGCTTTCACTATCGGGCCAAGGCGCTCCCTCGGTTCGCCTTAATGCACGTTTTTTTATAGAGAAATCAATGACCAAGGAAAAGTTGCTGGCGATGCCGGCCGATGACTACATGAACGCGGAGCAACACGCTTTCTTCGTCGAGCTGCTGCAAGCCATGAAAGTGGAAATCCACGAGCGCATCGAGCAGAGCCGTATCGCTATCGAAAGCCTGGACACCCCGGCTGATCCCGCCGATGCCGCTTCCGTCGAAGAAGAGCGCCACTGGCTGGTTAACGTGATCGACCGCGACCAGCGCATGCTCCCGCAGCTGGAAATGGCCCTGAGCCGTATTGCCGAAGACACTTTTGGCTGGTGCGATGACAGTGGTGAGCCCATCGGCCTGAAGCGTCTGCTGATCAGCCCGACCACCAAATACTGCATCGAAGCCCAGGAACGCCACGAACAGATCGACCGCCACCAGCGCCAAGCCTGATCCGGCGCGAAAGAGCGATGGCCCGACTGCCCTTTATGGGCAGTCGGGCCTTTTATCGTCCGGGTTTTCTTACGCGCGGACGCATGAGCCGAGCCGCGCGCGGACGCTGTCCATAAATCCGACCGATTACCACCAACGGCGCATGGCGCATGGCCTGTATCTGACGTTTAATGCTTTTCAAATAATGATAAGCAGGGTAGGTCAAGGATATGGCTGCTAACGCAAGCGACACAGGGACGCTTTCCCGGCAAGTTGAACCGGCGCCCACAGCGCGCCCTGTCTTACCCTCACACTGGCTGACGCCGACACTGCAAAGCCTGGTGTTGTGCGTGCTGTTGGTGGCTATGAACCGGGGTGAGGTATCGGTGTATGCCTGCCTGCCGCTCGCGCTATTGACCCTCTGGGTGCCGCGCATTCTGCGGCGACCCAGGTTGCCCGAAGCAGCAGACAAACAGGACGACATTGTCGAGAGCCTGACCCGCGATTTGTCGCGCAGCACCAGCCACAACGCGTTGTCTGCCGCGGCCGTGGCGTTTTCGGTGCGGCAACTGGCGAGCAGGCTGCAATCCCAAGTCAATGCCGCCGAGCAAATCGTCAGCAGTGCCGACGTGATGATTACCACTGAACGGGCCACGTCATCGCTCAGTCAGCAGGCCCTGAGCGCGGCCAGCGAAGTGCGTCAGAGCAGTGACGCCGGGCTGAGCGTGCTCAACCAGTCCATTGCGCTAATGCATCAGCTCAGCGAGCGCGCTGATAGTAGCCGTCAATCGATTGAAGCCCTCAGCCAGCGCAGTGAAGAGATTCAACGCGTCACCTCGGTTATCCAATCGATCGCCAGCCAGACCAACCTGCTGGCGCTCAACGCGGCAATTGAAGCAGCGCGTGCGGGGGAGCATGGCCGGGGGTTCGCTGTGGTGGCTGACGAAGTGCGTGGGCTGGCCGGTCGAACCGCGACGGCTACAGGCGAAGTGGGGCAGATGGTGGCTGACATTCAGCAGCGCACCGCTCAGGTGGTCGAACAGATTCGTCAACTGTCCGGTGACCTGGGCGGCGGCGTCGAGCAGGTAGAAACCACCGGACGACAGCTGGCAAACATCGCGCTACTGGCGGCGGGGGTGGAAGGGCAGGTCAACGAGATCGCCTTGGGCGCCGAGACCAATCAGGCGCAACTGAGCAGCCTGTTCGTTGCGGTCGAGCAAATGCGCAGCGACCTGGCCATCAGCGACGACCAGACCCGTCAATTGGCCCAGTCTGCCGTGCAAATGGAGGGGCAGGCCGAAACCATTAGCGAGCGACTGGCCGAGGTGGGCCTGGATGACTATCACCAGCGTATCTACGATTTAGCGCGGGAAGGCGCCAGCCAGGTTGCACGCAAGTTCGAACAGGACATTGATCAGCACCGCGTCAGTCTCGATGACCTGTTCGACCGCAGTTACCAACCCATCGCCAATACCTCGCCCGCCAAATACCAGACCCGCTTTGATCGCTATACCGATCAGGTGCTGCCTGCCATCCAGGAACCACTGCTCACGCGTCACGAGGGTCTGGTATTCGCCATCGCCTGTACTCAGCAGGGCTATGTACCGACCCACAATCAGGCATTCAGCAAGCCACTGACCGGGGATGTCGCTGTCGATACCGTGCAGAACCGCACCAAGCGCAAGTTCGATGACCGCACCGGCATTCGCTGTGGCAGCCACCAGCAGCCGGTTTTGCTGCAGACTTACACCCGTGATACCGGTGAGCTGATGCACGATCTGTCGGTGCCTATCATGGTTAAGGGCAGGCACTGGGGTGGCTTGCGCCTGGGCTATAAACCCGAGGGCGGCGCAACCCATCGCTGATCCGTGTTTTTTCAGCCAGCGAGGCCGGGGCAGCACCGCGCCTCGCTTAGTTGAAGATAGCTGGAAAAATAGTGAAGTAATATATAAGTATTATTTTAGGTTTCGACTTGTGTTCACGTATTTATATCGTTTGTAAGTTTTTGCTATTAGCGCTGTGGGATGTCTTAAGTTCTGAATTGTATTGGTCTGATCTTTGAGTGGGATGTTTCTGAAGTTAGCTTTTGTGCGTTGACGATTCACTATGTAAGCGCATTCTGTGAGTTATATGTCCGAATATGTAAGTGATTGTTCGGCTTTTAACGTGTATTCACAGGTAATTTACATATGACAGCACTACACTCAGCTACAGTGTCCCGTAGCGCAACCGGCAAACTGCGGGTCATGGTGCGGATCGGGGTGTTTTTCGATGGCACGGGCAACAACCGCGTCAACAGCCAGATCGGTGCGGACTGCCAGGCGATGGCCGAAATCTATAAGGGAGCGCATATCAAAGAGTGCGCCGGTCGTCACAGCGATCCATCCAGCAGTTACAGTAATGATCTGACCAACATCGCAAGATTGGCCGACCTTTATAAGCATCAACCCCGGGCGTTAAATGAAGGCATCGGTCTTGTGGCCTATGAGTCGATTTATGTGAGTGGTATTGGCACTACCTCGCGAGGGCGAGACTCGCGTTTGTCAGGTCAGGGATTTGGCCGCGGTAATACCGGCGTGCTCGCCAAAGTTGCCAATAGCGTTAAAAAGATAAACCTGTTTCTCGGTGCTTTCGAGTTGCACAATCCGGGTTGTGTCATCGCAGGTCTGCAGTTTGACTTGTTCGGTTTCAGTCGCGGCGCAGCCGCGGCCCGTCATCTGGCCAACGAAATACTCAAGCAGTCGCAGGGCCTGCTAGGCCCTGTGCTCGATCCGCGCAAGCTGCCGCTGTCTGCCGACTTTTCCTGGGGCGCCGCCAGCGTACGCCTGAAGGTCATCGGGCTGTTCGACACAGTGGCGGCGGTGGGCGGCATCTCGGACCTTGGCAATGTGCGTGATGCCGTTAATGCGCGGGTCAATTTGTTCCTGCCTCCAGGTTGTGCGCAGCAGGTGCTGCATCTGGTGGCAGCCGACGAGTACCGTCGCAACTTTGCGCTTAACAGCGTGATACCGGACTGGCCGCGGGAGATCGCACTGCCTGGCAGCCACTCGGATATCGGCGGTGGCTACCAGCCGCAGAGCGTGGAAACGGTAGCGTTGACTCGCCCCCGTCGCAGCCTGGTCAGCGCCGGCACCTCGTTCGACCGCACGGATGCGTGGCTGCAGACCCATGCCGAAATGGCCGAGCTGGATGCCCAGCGCTGGCTCGATCCGCAGGATGCTGACGCCTCGATCAGTATCGAGTGTTTCGAGCGTATGGGGCAGCGAGGGCGAGGCATGAAGACCGTGGTGGCCAGCGTGAAGCTGCAGCGCCGCGTGTTCGGCCATCTGTCGCGGGTGTATTTGAGGGTCATGCATGGCTTGGCTTGCGATGAGGGAGTGCCGTTCAGGCCGATTCCCGATAACGCAGATTTCAGCCTTCCACCGGAATTGCGTGGCATCGCGGTAAAGCTCATGGCTTACGCCCGAGGGCAGGGTGGACCGTTGTCAGCGCAGGAGTTGCAGCTACTCTATCGGCGCTATATCCATTGTTCCGCGCACTGGAACGGCACGCTGGGAAGAAGCGGCGGCCTGGTAGACAGTTTTTTCGTGAATGCGCCTGCCGTTGACGGACGTCGGCATTTTCCGAATGTCCATCGGCCCGGATGCCCTACGTGAGGCCAGTCATTTCCGTGCGGGCGGCCTGATACGGCCGCCTGCACTTCAATGGCTTTCTTTACTCTTTAGGGTGCAGCCGTTGATTCAATTCATCGACAACCGGTGCCCAGTCGTCATCTTGCCGCAACTTTTCTTTTAGAAAAATGGCTTGCTGCTGCGTCCAGAACTCGGCATCAATCAGCTTTACGTCATTAGAGAGCGGGTGTTGGCCGATGAAGGAATCGATGCTTGCCTCATCGGACTCCAGTCCCAGTTGTTCAAACAATGTTGCAAGCGTCGGCGTATCGAGTTCCATGTTGTTCTCCCTGGTGGGCCGTAGCCGCATGTGGTGTGTTCAGTCGTGCATGAGAGTGCGCAAGCAGGGCAAGAGTTCTAAGCATTTGCCTGCACGACACAGCCTCGGCGTTGGGGGCGCGCCGTTTGAAGACAGTCTCGCCCAAGGTTTCATGCACGGATACAGCTACATTACGGACGAAAGGCATATATCCCGTATAGACTCTGACCCGGTAGAATCCACCGTCGTGCCAGTGTCCGGCACCGTGGACGCACTGTCTTTCTTTTGTCTTTTCCTTGCCTGGCCTCTGGCCGGGCGAGTTCATATCAGGTTGGGAGTTTGTACATTGGCAGTAAGTAATCTGGATACCCATGCGTTATTCGTGCTTGGCGATTTGCGCGCGAAGTTGGTAAAGCAGTTCCAGGCACGTTTCGTTTATGTCATCGAGCAGTCCCCCGAAGGGATTTACATGTCCGAAATCGACACCGAATCCGCCCTGGTGGTCGATGACAAGCCGCGCCTGGAACTGAAAGTCGGCGACCACTTTCGCGCTGCCGTGCTACCCAGTCGCGAAGGCGGCAAGTTCGAGATTCGTTTTCGCGAGATCAAGATGACGGTTTATGGCTTGGGCGAATACGCGTTCGTCGACGTGCCCGAGGGTCACGGTATCGTATTCAAGGAATCGCACAGCGTGGTCATGGTGTTCGCCGCCCACGAACAGATCCAGCTGGGCCTGAGCAAAATCCTCAAGGCCGCGACCGCCAAGGCCGCCAAATGGCGCAAGGGCGAACTGGTGTTCAAGGCCAGCGAATAAATCGCCAGCCTCGAGTGCTAATTGATTCAAAAGCGCGTCTGCACCGCCAGCTCGAACGTTCGCGGTTCTCCCAGGTAGTACGCCGGTGACACATGGGCGAAGCGCGCGTACACCTCATCGGTGAGGTTGCCCACCCGCCCCGTGATGGACGTCTGCCGGGTCACCTTGAAGGTCAGGAAGCTTCCATAAAGTGTGTAGGACGGTACCGTCTGGGTATTGGCATTGTCGGCATAAACCGACGCCACGTAGCGTGCGTCCAGGCCTGCTTGCCAATTTGGCGTGAAATCGTAAGTCAGCCACAGGTTACCCACTCTGTCCGGGACGTTGGTCGGGGTATTGCCCTTGCGCGAGACCACGACCCCGGCGGCGTTCTTTTCGCTGAACTCGTCGTACTGCGCATCGACCCAGGCAATGTTGCCCTCCAGTAGCAGCGCCGGCGTAATTCGTAGCGAGCTTGCCAGTTCGACGCCGCGCGATGATTGTTGGCCCACCGGGAGGCTGTTGGTGGGGTCCTGCGGGTCGGTCATGGCGAAATCCTTGCGCTTGATCGTGTAGGCGGCCAGGGCCGCCGAGCCACGGCCTTGCAGGTAGTCGAACTTGCTGCCGATTTCCCATTGCTTACCGGTGGAGACGTCGAAATTCTGCGTGCCACCGGGTTGTTCGGCAGCGGTGCTGTATTGCAGATAGAGGTTGGCGGTCGGCAGAAATTGCCAGGTCAGGCCGGCGCGACCCGTCACCGGCTGCCAGTCGCGGCGCAGATGACGTGGGTTGCTGTTGGTCACTTCGCGGTGATTGATCACGTCCAGAGCGATATCGTCGTAGCGCAGTCCCGTTACCAGCGACCACTGATCGTTGAGCGTTAGATGGTTTTCAGCGAATAACGCCCGGGTCGTCACCTGATGGGTCTTGTCCTTGACCAAACCGCGCCGCGTGCCCGGCAAGTCATAAAAGTGTCCGGGATCGAAATGATCCGGGTCCACGCTGTTGTTGGCCGGGACATTCCAGGGATTGTTGGTGGTGCTGTTAACTTTGTATTCGAGGCCCGTCGCCCAGGTGGTGGGCATGCCCAGCAGATTGCTCTGGTGGCGCAGCTCGAACTGATCGCCGCTTTGGGTGCCTTGGTGGCGCACCAGATAGGCCGTCGAGCGGTTGATGGCAGTGTTTGTAGCGTTGTATTGGTAGGTTTCCAGATTGCGGTAATCGCGTTGGCTGTCCAGATGGTAAAGCGTGTTGCGCAGTGTGGTGGTGTCGTCGATACGGTAGTCGATGATCGAACGTACCCATCGTGTGCGCTGTTCGTACAGGCCGTCGTCGACGTTGTAGTTGCGAAAACGATCGTGTTTGTCGATTTTCAGATCACCGACTTTGGGGTTGAGCACAGGGGTGCCCCAGTACGGGCTGTCTTCGTGCTCGTCCTGATACTCCAATGCCAGTGTGTGCGACAGGTTCGGCGTAAGGTCGCTGAGCAGGGAAAGCGCAACGTTCCAGGCATCGTTTTGCTGACGATCGATGTAGCCGTTGCCAGTGGTATGGCTGACATCGAGCCTTGCGTAATGCTGCTCGTCCGAGGTGGGGGCGCTCAATGCATGGTTCAGGCCGAAGGCGGTTTGCGTGGTATCAAAACTGGCGTAGCTGACGCGGCCTTCGGCGACCCTTTCATCGCGGGTAGCCAGTTTGGTGACGTAGTTCAGCGAGCCGCCCACGGAGCCTGCACCGTTCATTGATGAGGATGGCCCGCCGAGTAACTCGACCCTGTCGTAAATCCAGCTGTCGACTGGCCTGGCCAAGCCGGTTGCGACGTTGATGCCATTGAACATCTGGGTGACTTGGGCGCTGGTGAAGCCGCGATACGAGATGAACCCGCCAAACCCCGGCGGAGCGCTGGCATTGATTCCGGGCAGGGCATTGGCGGCGTCCTGAAAGTGATGCGCGCCACGGCGATCAATGTCGGATCGGTTGGCGACGGCAATCGAGGCAGGCGTCTGTCGCAGGCTCAGGCCCAGGTGGGTGCCGCTGGCGGCGGATTGTTCGAGATCGAGCCCAGGGGTGGGTATCTCATCACCGTTGACCGTAACGGGAGCGAGGTCGATAGGGGTTTGCGCGTGGAGGACAGGGGATAGCGCGCCGATAAAACCGGCGAGCAGGGGAATACGTTTCATGGCCAGAACCTGAAAAAAATGTGCGCAGAACCCGGACCTTCAGAGGCTGTCGTGCTGAAGTCGCTACCGGATGCAGTCTGCGCCGCCCAGGCCTGAGTAGCCGCAAGGCTTACTGGCGCTGGCACCTGCACGATCGCTGCCGTCAGCAAGCCATGCAGCGACGGGAGGTCAACGCGTCAAGGCTACAAAAGTGCGCGCTGACGGCACGGACGAGCGCATCCGAAAGCCGGGTCAGTTAAGGGCTGAAGTCAGATCAGGAAAAAAGGCGGGGCGCGGGGATTGGCGGTTGGCCAATGAAAGGCAGGAGGGATTTCATAGGAGGCCACGACCGCAGGCGGTGGGCTGTGTTGTTCCGGGAGGATGGCCAGGGTCAGGCTGGAGTTCAGCGCTGGCCCCATGCCGCCTGTTGAGCACAGCGGACAACCGAAGGCTGCGGAAAGCGTCGGGGTTTTTTGCTCGCCCGGATTGAACGGATTGACCGCCAGCGCGCGGCCATCGGAGGAACAGAACTCGCCGCCGATGCCGTTGAGCTGCATTCCGACCATTTGGCCATGACCGATACTGCAGGCGAGCACGTTGAACAGGACGCAGCAGTAGAGCATCCATGCGATCAGGTGTCGGTCTGAGCGGGTCAGTTTCATGGCGCGGGAATGTAGCAGAAGTGATGCGATAAGTGGTGTGCGACAAAGTGGCGCGAACCACCCTAGAAATGCGAAGAGCGTTAGCTCAAGCCCAGCATTTGCTTTTCCTGCGCGTCAACACGATGCGCAATTTGGGTGCAGGCCGAACGCACGCGGCGCGACCACGCCCAGCATCAATCACTTCCCCTCATGCCGCCCTTCGCAAACCTCCGGCGGCACGTCGGCATCCCCCGCCATACGCTTGCGAAAGAGCCCGGTCCGCGCCAGCAGCAACGTGGTCACCGGCACCGTAATCGCCAGCAAAATCGGAATCAGCCAGGCGTGCAACACGGGCCCTTGCTTCAACGCCGAGAAATAGACAATTGACGCCAATGCCACACACCAGGCGCCAATCGTCGATGCCAGGGCCGGCGGATGCATGCGCTGGAAAAAATCCTTCATACGCAACAAGCCCAACGCGCCGATCAAGGCGAACAGGCTGCTCGACACCAGCAACACCGCCGTCATCACTTCGACCCAAAACGGCAAGACATGCATCGAATTCATTCGATCACCTCCCCACGCAGCAGGAATTTGGCGAGCGCGAACGAACCGACGAAACCAAACAGCGCGATCAGCAGCGCGGCCTCGAAGTACGTGTCGCTGGCGTAGCGAATGCCCAACACCAGCATCATCAGCATTGCCAGCAAGTACAGGTAATCGAGCGCCAAAACCCGATCCTGCGCCGACGGCCCTTTGAACAGTCGGATCAAGGTCAGGATCATCGCCCCGGTAAACAGCGACAGGCTGAGCAGGATCGCATTGGTCAGCAGCAGGCTCATTGGAAGATCTCCATCAGCGGGCGTTCGTAAGTGCGTTTGAAGTGCTCGATGAATAGCGCCTCGTCATCCAGATCGAACACGTGCATCAGCAGGACGCTGCGATCCAGCGCCAGTTCCGACCACACCGTGCCTGGCACCACGGTACAAATCATCGCCAGTGCCGCTAGCCCGTGCGCGTCGTGCAGATCCAGCGGAACCTTGACGAACATCGAGCGCGGCGGTGTGCGCCCTGCGCGCAACACCCCCCACGCCACCATCAGGTTCGAGACCAGGACATCACGACCTACTCGAAAAAACAGCTTCAGTGCCAGACCGGGCCGGCGAATGCGTGCCGGTTGCGGACGCAGCGAGGCAAATATGATGGGCGCCAACAGGCCCAGCAACGCGCCGAACAGTACGTTACCGGCGCTCAGCGACAGGTTCAGCAGCAACCACAAGGCCCATAGCGAGAGTGACAGCACCGGCGCAGGGAACAGACGCTTCATGGCTGTGCCTCCTCAGGCCCGTTGTCGGGGGAAGGTACCGGCCTGGCCGCCATGACTGACAACACATATTGCTGCGGGTCATGCAGGGCCTGCGCGGTGTCCTGCGTGTAGTGCAACAGCCCCTGCGCCTTGAACGTAAGCACAATGCAAGCGCCCAGCAGCAGCGCGATGGGAATGCATTCATTGCGTCGCAGTGCCGGTGACGGGCGATCCTGAGCCGTCCAGAAGCGCTTGATGCCCACGCGCACGAAGGCAAACAGCGAGGCCAGGCCCGAGAGAATCAACAGCGTTACCAGGGTCCAGCTGTCGGCGCGAATGGCTTCATCCTTTGCCACGTCCAGACCCAGCGGATTGAGCAAAGCGCTGATCAGCGTCAATTTGCCAAGGAAGCCCGACAGCGGCGGCATACCGATGATCAGTAGCGCGCACGCGATGAAGCTCAAACCCAGAAACGCCATGGTCCAGGGAATCACTTGACCGACTACGGCCTTCTGTTCGTCGTCCAGGTTGGTGCCCGGCAGCGGATGCAGCGACTCCATTGTCCTGGGCAACTGATCGGCGTCGTCCTCCAGCGGTATTTCGTTGGCCGAGCGCGAGCGTTCGATCAGCTCAGCCAGCAGGAACAGCGCGCTCAGCGCCAGGGTCGAGCTGACCAGATAAAACAGCGCACCCGCAGTCAGGCTCGGTTGGCCGAAGCCAATGGCCGATAGCAGAATGCCTGCCGATACCAGGATGCTCAGGCTGGCCATGCGTTCCAGGCGTTGGGCGGCAACCACCGAAATCGCCGCCACGGTCAACGTCACCATGCCACCCCAGATCAGCCATTGGCCGCCAAAGAACGCCGAGGCGCCGGCCTGACCGGAGAACAACAAGGTCCACAAACGCAGCAGGGTGTAGGCGCCGACCTTGGTCATTAGCGCAAACAGCGCAGCCACCGGTGCGCTGGCCGCGGAGTAGGCTGGCACCAGCCAGAAATTCAGTGGCCACATACCGGCCTTTGCCAGAAAAGCGACCGCGAGAATCGCTGCGCCTGCATGCAATAGGCCCAGATCGGCCTCGGACACCTGCGGAATCTTGACCGCTAGATCCGCGAGATTCAGGGTGCCGGTGACGCCATAAATCAGCGCCGCGCCAATCAGAAACAGCGACGAAGCCAGCAGATTGATAGTGATGTAATGCAGCCCCGCCGACACGCGGGCGCGACCCGAGCCGTGCAGCATCAGGCCGTAGGACGCGGCGAGCAACACCTCAAAGAACACGAACAGGTTGAACAGGTCGGCGGTCAGGAACGCGCCGTACAGCCCCATCAGTTGAATCTGGAACAGCACGTGAAAACTCGCACCCGCCCGATCCCACCGCGCTGTCGCGAACAACAGCGCACAGAAGGCGACGATGCCGGTGAGCACCAGCATCAAGGCCGAGAGGTGATCGACCACCAGCACGATGCCGAAGGGTGCCTCCCAGTTGCCCGGCAGGTATACGCCGATAGAACCCGTCGTGCCGGTCTTCTGCACCCACATCATCAGGGTGATAGCGATGGCCAGCCCCAGCGCGGTTGACAGCAGGTTGATGCGCGCCTTGAGCGGGCGATGCTTTTCCCCCAGCCAGAGCATCAGCGCCGCGGTCAGCACCGGCAGCAGGATCGGTGCAATGACCAATTGATTCATCAGGCTCATTCACTGCTCTCCCGACCGTCTACATGGTCGTTGCCGGTCAGGCCTCGGGAAGCGAGCAGCACCACCAGAAACAGCGCGGTCATGGCGAAGCTGATGACGATGGCGGTGAGCACCAGCGCCTGGGGCAGGGGGTCGGTGTAGTTGAGCAAGTCTTGCGGTACACCGTCCTTGATGATCGGCTCCTTGCCGATGAACAGGCTGCCCATGCTGAAGATGAACAGGTTGACGCCGTAGGACAGCAGGCAAAGGCCCATGACCACCTGAAAGGTCCGTGGCCGCAGGAGCAGCCATACACCCGATGCGGCGAGCACGCCAATGGCAATGGCAATGACTTCTTCCATCAAATGGCTCCTTGTGAGGTGGCAGGACTTGTCGGCGTCGCCGGCGGCGTCGGTTCGAGCGGTTGCGGCAACGAAGTCGGGCGATGGCTGCGCACCGATTGGTGGGCCAGCGCGGTGAGGATCAGCAGCGTCGATCCGACCACCACGGCATACACTCCGATGTCGAAAAACAGCGCGCTGGCGATGTGCATGTCACCCAGCACAGGCAAATTCAGGTGCGCCGTGTGGGTGGTCATGAACGGATAACCCAGGGCGATCGAACCCAGTCCTGTCGCCAGCGCAAAGAACAGCCCGGTGCCCATCCAGCGCAGGGGACGCAGGCTCATGTGCGCCTCGACCCACTGCGTACCGGCAACCATGTATTGCAGGATGAACGCCACCGACATCACCAGCCCCGCGACGAACCCACCGCCCGGCTGGTTGTGGCCGCGCATGAACAGGTACATCGAAACCACGAACGCCACCGGCAACAGCAGCCGCACCAGCACCGCAGGCACCATCATAAAGCCCAGTGCTGTGTCGGTTGCCTGGCGTGGGTTGACCAGATCAGTGACCACATCGCGCGCCAACAGGCGCTGCTGCGCGGGCAGGGCGATACTCTCCTTCGGCGGGCGGAAACGTCGCAGCAAGGCGAACACGGTCAGCGCCACCACCGCCAGTACGGTGATTTCACCGAAGGTGTCGAAGCCCCGGAAATCCACCAGCATGACGTTGACCGCGTTCGTACCACCGCCCTGGCTCAAGGCGCGGCTCAGGTAAAACTCGGAGATCGCATTCGGCGTGGGGCGTGTCAACATCGCGTAAGAAAGCAACGCCATGCCGCCTCCGACCGCAACGGCAAGGATGAAGTCGCGCACCCGGCGGGCTCTGGCGCGGTTGCGCGAGCGGTTCGGCGGCGCGACGTTTTCATTACGTCGCGGCAGCCAGCGCAGCCCCAGCAAGATCAACACGGTGGTGACCACTTCCACGGCCAGTTGGGTCAAGGCCAGATCCGGCGCGGAAAACCAGACAAACGTTACGCAGGTCATCAAACCGCAGACGCCGACCATGGTCACTGCCGCCAAGCGGTGGTACTTGGCCTGCCACGCAGCCCCGAGGGCGCAGGCGATGGCGATCAACCAGAGCACGACGAATACCCCGGAGCCGGGAATCTTTGGCCGGTTGCCCCAGGTCAGGCCGCTGTCGTACATCGGCACGAAGCCTGCAACCAGTGCCACGAATACCATCAGAAACAGTTGCGCCTGCAGGCGGCGTGTCGTCAACAGGCCTTCCAGGCCGCGGGCGACGCGCAGTTTGCTGACCAGCACGCGCTCGAACAAGCGTTTGCCATTGAGGCGCCAGACCAGCGGCGCACCTTTGAAACGATTACGCTTGAAGCGCGGACGCAGCAGCAAATAAAGGCCGATCCCGGCGCCCATGGCAATCAGGCTCATGATCATCGGCGCGTTCCAGCCGTGCCAGATCGCCAGGCTGTATTCGGGCAGGGTGCCGCCGACCACCGGTTGTGCGGCAGCTGCCAGCAACGGACCTACCGACAGCGCGGGGAAGATGCCGACGATCAGGCAGGCCAGCACCAGCAGCTCCACCGGCACGCGCATCCATCGCGGCGGTTCGTGGGGTGTGTGCGGCAGGTCGGTGGCTGTCGGGCCAAAGAACACATCCACCGTGAAGCGCAGGGAATAGGCGACGCTGAACGTCCCGGCAACGGTAGCGATCACCGGCAGCGCCGCTTCAACCCAGGCAGTGGAGCTAATGAATACGGTTTCAGCGAAAAACATTTCCTTGGACAGGAAACCGTTGAGCAGCGGCACCCCCGCCATGGCCGCGCTGGCCACCATCGCCAGTGTCGCGGTGTAAGGCATGAGCCTGATCAGCCCACTGAGTTTACGAATGTCGCGGGTGCCGCTTTCGTGGTCGATGATGCCCGCTGCCATGAACAGTGAGGCTTTGAAAGTCGCGTGGTTAAGGATATGGAAGACCGCTGCGACTGCGGCGAGCGGACTGTTTAGGCCCAGCAGCAGCGTAATCAGGCCCAGGTGGCTGATTGTGGAATAGGCAAGCAGGCCCTTGAGGTCGGTCTGGAAGATGGCGGAGTAGGCACCGATCACCAGCGTGCAGGCCCCGGCGCCGCCAACGATCCAGAACCATTGTTCACTGCCGGACAACGCGGGCCACAGCCGTGCCAGCAAAAACACTCCAGCCTTGACCATCGTCGCCGAGTGCAGATACGCCGAAACCGGCGTCGGCGCGGCCATGGCGTGGGGTAGCCAGAAGTGGAAGGGGAATTGTGCGCTCTTGCTCAGCGCGCCGATCAGGATCAAGGTCAGCAGCACCGGGTATAGCGCATGCGCGCGGATTGCATCGCCCGAGGCCAGCACCCGGTCCAGGTCGTAACTGCCGGCCACGTGGCCCAGCAGCATCATGCCGACCAGCAACGCAAGCCCGCCCGCACCGGTGACCATCAGCGCCATGTAGGCGCCACGCCTGGCGTCGGCACGGTGATGCCAATAGCCAATCAACAGGAATGAAAAGACGCTGGTCAGTTCCCAGAAAAATACGATCTGGATCAGGTTGCCGGACATCACAAGCCCGAGCATGGCGCCCATGAAGGCGAGAAAGAATGAGAAGAATCGCGGCACCGGGTCATCGGGTGACATGTAATAGCGCGCGTACAACGACACCAGCGCGCCAATGCCCAGGATCAGCATCGAAAACAGCCAGCCAAAGCCGTCCAGGCGCAACACGAAGTTCAGGCCCAGGCTGGGCAGCCAGAAGAACTCCTCGCGAATGACTCCGCCGTGGGCAATCTGCGGGTACCACAGCGCGACCTGGATGGCTGCGATGAGGGCAATCAGGCCAGCGAGAATGGATTCACTGTTGCGAGCGTTGTGCGGCAGGAGCGCCGCCAGACAGCTGCCGATGAAGGGCAGAAGCAGTAGAACTATCAGGGACATAGGCTTCTAATCTGCGAATAAATGTCAAGGATCATACGTGCCGTGCCGTGCATCACCAAACGCCAAGATGTCGCAGAATCCTACAAAGTCGTTACTCAGGAGCGTAGTTGACTGCAGGTGGTGGCGAAGGTTGGTGGCACAGGCTGGCGAAATATCCCCGTGTAGTGACTGAACTGTCGGGCCTGCCGGTTCTGGCGTCTATTGATCGCCATCCTGGGAAGGTCTGCAACACGAAAGGGCGCCGAAATGGGGATCCAGACAGGCGAAGATTGGCGCTTCTGGCTATTTACGCCACAATGCCCGCCAGTTTCCGGAGCGCCTCATGTCTGATTCCACCCAAAGCCTTGCAGTTGACGCCGTCCTCGACGCAAGCGGCCTTAATTGCCCTGAGCCTGTGATGATGCTGCACCAAAAGGTACGCGATCTGCCGCCCGGAGGCTTGCTCAAGGTCATCGCCACCGATCCCTCGACGCAGCGCGACATCCCCAAGTTCTGCGTGTTTCTGGATCACGAGTTGGTCGACAAACAGGTGGCCGATGGCATTTACCTGTACTGGATTCGTAAGAACCCGGCCTGAGCTGGCCTTGGCTGCTGCAGTGCATCGTGCTGGCCCCCCGGCGCGCTAGCGCCTACACTGCCGCGACTCCAGGGAGCCCCACCATGCGCATAGTTGCCGACGAAAATATTCCACTGCTTGACGCTTTCTTTTCAGGGTTCGGCGACATCCGTCGTCATCCGGGACGAACGCTCGATCGCGCCGCTGTGGCCGACGCCGATGTCTTGCTGGTTCGCTCGGTAACCCGGGTCAGTCGCGAGTTACTCGAAGGCTCGGCGGTTCGTTTTGTCGGCACCTGCACAATCGGCACTGACCATCTGGACCTCGATTACTTCAATCAAGCCGGCATTCAGTGGTCCAGCGCGCCCGGATGCAATGCCCGTGGGGTGGTTGATTATGTGCTTGGCAGCCTCTTGACCCTGGCCGAAATCGAAGGCGCCGACCTGACGCAACGTACCTACGGCGTGGTAGGTGCGGGCCAGGTGGGCGGTCGGCTGATCAAGGTACTGCGGGGGTTGGGCTGGAATGTACTGGTGTGCGATCCGCCGCGGCAGGCTGCCGAAGGCGGCGATTACGTCAGCTTCGATGAAATCATCGCTCGCTGCGACGTGATCAGCCTGCACACGCCGTTGAACAAGACTGGCGATCTACCGACCTGGCACCTGCTCGATCGTGCGCGCCTGCAGCAACTCCGGCAAGGCGCCTGGCTGATCAACGCGGCACGCGGGCCTATCATCGACAACGCTGCCCTGCGCCAGGTGCTGCTCGAACGTGAGGACCTGCAAGCGGTGCTGGATGTCTGGGAGCACGAGCCATCAGTGGACGTGGATCTGGCCGACTTGTGTGTCATCGGCACCCCGCACATCGCGGGCTACAGCCTCGACGGTCGCCAGCGCGGCACAGCGCAGATCTATCAGGCGTTGTGCGCATACCTCGGGCAAGCACCTGCCATCGCGCTTGCAGACCTGCTGCCCAAGCCCTGGCTGGCGCAGGTCGCGCTGGATGCCGCCAGCGATCCGGCGTGGGCGCTGAACATGATCTGCCGCAGCGTTTATGATCCGCGCCGTGACGACGCGGATTTGCGTCGCAGTCTGGTCGGCGACTCCGCCAGCCAGCGCCTGGCCTTCGATGCCCTGCGTAAGCACTATCCGCCACGTCGGGAAATCGAAGGCCTGCGGGTGAGCATCGACGGGCATTGTGCAACCCTGCAGCGGATTGTTCAGGCGCTGGGCGCGGTATCGGTTTAACGGAAAACGTACTTCACAATGTAAGCGTGAAGATCGTTGAAGACTTGATAGGGCACTGGCTCCGTGCAGCGCTCGGAGTTGGCCAAGGCCAGGTGTGCGGCTTTCAGGGTTTCGCCGCGCTCGTCAAGTGACACGATCGGCGCATTCACCAGTCTTGCGTAATTGTTGAATGCGCAGGGTTTGTTGGCTTCGGCGGTTCGCAGAATACGCATCGCGTGGTGCCGCGGCTCTATGACCACACCGTTTTCGTCGGTGATGGATTGTGGGATCAGCTCACTGGATTGGGTGCATAGACTGCGGCAGACGACGCGACGGTCCCTGAGCACTCCAAAGCCGCGCTCGTACAAGGTGATGGTGGAACCTACCGAGGCGGCGCAGGCATTTTCGAACGCTGTCAGGATCGATTGGGCATTGGCCATACTTGCGTCGATGTTCTCAAGGCTGACGAATCGCTCCAGCTCCTTGCTTTCGATACTCTTTAGCGCGCGTTCAATGGTCGATACGTGAGCGAACTCTCTCTTGCAGCCGATCAGGTGTACCTCAAACTGGTATCCCTTGCTGGCGGCATACATGGGCAGGCTCGCGAACTCGATGCTGTCCAATGCTGTTTCGATAATGATGTTGTACTTATTGGCAAACGCGTCCTGAAAAATCTTCCTGCCCAGGTCCCAAATAAACTGTTCGGTATGTGCATAAGCATGCAGCACGCCATGCTCAAGCATCTGCTCATACTGCGGATGCCGGGCCCGGTATTCAGGGATGTATGGCCTGATGAAGTCTGAATAGTGTCCGCTGGGCAGCAGGGTATTTTCCAGCAAGTAAGTCTTCCCCGCTCCTTGGGCGCCCGCCACCACAAGCAGCTTGGGCGTTTTGCCGCCATCGGATGGCTCGGCAATCGCATCGAAGATACCGGGTGCAATTTGCGCGTATGCCTGGTTGATATCGGTTTGCGTGTAGTGGTAATTCGGCGCGCTAGTCATGGCCTTTCCCTGATGTATGTTAAGTGAATAAGTCAGGGATGGACGTAATAGTGGTCGACACTTGCCTGTCAATTAAGGCGGCGTCGGATGTTTCTCAGGTTTTTGTGGCCTTGCAGCATGTGGAAGACATGCGACGCATAAAAAACCCGGCCTGGTGGCCGGGTTTAAGGGAAATCTCTTAATCTTGTTTTTCGGGTCTGACCCAGTACTTCTCGCATTCCTGGCACGCGGCCTGAACCATTTCTTCAGTGATCAGGACCTGGTTGCCATATTCGTCGACAATGGCACCGCCCAGCTGCAACTCGGGTTGGGGCAATACGACGGATGCTTGATTACTGCTGTTTTGCAAGCTCATGGCCTGTCTCCTCATCAGGTTGTGCGCTTCGATTTCGCCACCCTCGATGACCACGCCATGTCATCCCTGGACGCAATGAGCATCCTTTCATTCCAACGGTCGTAGGTTAGGTTCACCGGTCGATCATCGGACCAGTCCACTCTAACCGGCTTTGGCTAGCGTCATGACGCGGCTGATTGAAGGTGGATACCTTTATGCTGACTGGCATCCCCCGCCTGAGTTCAGCAAAGACGACGAGCGTGCATGCCAGGGCCGGTGTAGGCTTGCGCTTGAATCTCCATCGAGTGCCTTTTATGCCATCAGTTTTTTCCGGCCGTCAGCGGCACGCCATGCGCCTGGCGCTGCGGATGCTCGCGCCTTATCGCAAGCAGGCCATTGGCGCACTGGTGGCATTGATCGTCACGGCGGCCATCACGCTGTCGATGGGGCAGGGCATCAAGCTGATGGTCGATCAAGGCTTCATGACGCGATCGGTCACCTTGCTCAACGAGACCATCGGCCTGTTCATGGTGCTGGTCGTGGCGTTGGCGGTGGGCACTTTTACCCGCTTCTATCTGGTGTCGTGGATTGGCGAGCGTGTAGTGGCCGATCTGCGCAAGCAGGTGTTCGACCATCTTGTGAGCCTGCACCCCGGCTTCTACGAGAACAACCGCAGCTCGGAAATCCAGTCCCGGCTTACGGCCGATACCACATTGCTGCAATCGGTGATCGGCTCGTCGCTGTCGATGTTCCTGCGCAATGCGTTAATGGTGATCGGCGGGGTAATCCTGCTGTTTTTCACCAATCCCAAGCTCACCAGTATCGTGGTCGTGGCGCTTCCGCTTGTGGTGGCCCCGATTCTTATCTTCGGACGCCGGGTCCGCAGCCTGTCGCGAGAAAGCCAGGACCGGGTCGCCGATGTGGGCAGCTATGTGTCCGAGGCGCTGGGGCAGATCAAGACTGTCCAGGCTTACAATCACCAGGAGCAGGACCGCCAGCGTTTTTCGCAAACCGCCGAGGGCGCATTCGAAACTGCACGCAAGCGGATCCTGCAGCGTTCGTGGCTGATCACTCTGGTCATCGTGCTGGTACTCGGTGCGGTGGCGGTGATGCTCTGGGTCGGCGGCATGGACGTCATTGCCGGACGAATTTCCGGGGGGGAACTGGCGGCGTTCGTGTTCTACAGCCTGATCGTCGGCAGCGCTTTCGGCACGCTCAGCGAGGTCATTGGCGAGCTGCAACGGGCGGCGGGCGCTGCCGAACGCATTACCGAACTGCTTCAGGCGCGCAGTGATATCACACCGCCTGCGGACGATCTGATCAAGTTGCCGGAGCGCGTGAGCGGTCATCTGTCCCTGGACAACATCAGCTTTGCCTATCCCTCACGGCCCGAGCGCAACGCCATCGACGGCTTGACCCTGAACATCGAAGCGGGAGAGACCCTGGCGCTGGTGGGGCCCTCCGGAGCAGGCAAGTCGACGCTGTTCGATCTGTTGCTGCGCTTTTACGATCCCCAGCAAGGCCAGGTCTTGATCGAAGGGACGCCTGCCAGGCACGTCGACCCACAGGATCTGCGTCGCTGTTTCGCCTGGGTTTCACAGACGCCTGCGCTGTTTTACGGCAGCGTCGAGGACAACATCCGCTACGGCAATGCGAAGGCCAGTGATGAGCAGGTTCAGGCGGCGGCGCGCATTGCCCATGCGCACGAATTCATCCAGCTGTTGCCTCAGGGTTATCAAACCCATTTGGGCGACGCCGGGATGGGTTTGTCCGGTGGCCAGCGGCAACGTCTGGCCATTGCCCGTGCTCTGCTGGCCGATGCGCCGATCCTGTTGCTCGACGAAGCCACCAGCGCGCTGGATGCGCAAAGCGAATACCTGATCCAGCAAGCACTGCCCACCCTGATGCAGGGGCGTACGACTCTGGTCATCGCCCACCGGCTGGCCACGGTGCAGAATGCTGACCGGATCGCGGTAATGGATCAAGGGAAGCTCGTTGCAGTGGGCACGCATCGGCAACTGATCGCCAGCAACCCGCTCTATGCGCGGCTGGCCGCGTTGCAGTTCAATGCGGGTCATCAAGAGGAAACCGGCGTCAGGTAGCGACCCGGCTTGCCAGCCGTCGCGATATCACGGTTGGCGATAAGCGGCACTGCTTGAGGGCAGCGCTGGCAAGTGTTCATCCCATAAACGAAAAGCGGCGCCCTTGGCGCCGCTTCATCCATGGATCAGTCCTTGCGGTATTCACACAGGTAGGCGGTTTCGACGCTGACTTCCAGGTCGAATTTGCTGTTGGCCGCAATCCGGAACTGCTCGCCCGCGCCAAAGGTTTCCCACACTTCGCTGCCGGGAAGCCGCACCTTCAGTGAGCCGGAGAGGACGTGCATGATTTCACGAAGATCCGTGCCGAAGTTGTATTTTCCTGGAGCCATGACGCCGATGGTGGCTGCACCGTCGGCTTGTTGAAAGGCGATGGACTTGACGGTGCCGTCGAAATACTCGTTGACCTTGAACATGGCTGATCTCCTTGGAAAGGGCCGAAAAGGGCCGGATAGTATGCCCAACGTACAAAAGGCCGTCATCCGCTTTTATAAATGCGTCACGTCAGGACGGAATCACCAATGGCAGCAGCCGTGCAGTGTTTCGCGCATCGCTCAGGGCGCGGTGTTGCTGACCGTTAAAGTGCATGCCTGCCAGTTGCAGCGCGGCGTTCAATCCGCAGGGTTTTTGCAACTGACGCGCCTGGGCGAAGCGTTGCTTGAGGTTGATATGCGGCAGCGCGCTCAACTCGCTGGTCAGTTGCTGTTGCTGCCACTGCAACGCCAGTTGCTCGCGGTCGTAGTCGCCCCAACTGACCCAGCCCACCAATCGGGTGCGATGATGGCTCATCCACCGTTCGAATTGCGGCCATATCGTGGTCAAGACCGAGGCCGTATCGATCTGAGCCTGTTGTATGTGGGTCAGCTCCCGGCAGAACGAGGTCAGCTGAGGTCTGCGTGCCGGTCGCACGAAACGTTCGAAATGGTCGATCTCGCGTCCGGCGGAATTGACCACACAGGCGCCAATTTCAATGATTTCCATCTCTGCCACAGGCCATCCGCCCTCTTCGGTGGTGGCCTCCAGATCTAACACCAGCCAATGGGGCATTGCTCGCTCCCGTTCCCTAATCCGTGGCACCGTCATGCAGCGTAGTCCAACCTGGCTGTCGCACAGGGCTCATGGGGTGGGACTCGCCCGAGGGGAGATTGTTTGCCGTGGGCGAGGATTTTTTTCGGTTAAGCAGGCAAATACAGGCCGAGCGCTTGCTTGGTTTGAGCGCTCGGCATAAATTGCGCCGCAAGTGCCTTGCCTGATCGGTCGGACGAAAAATGAACCCGGCTTGTATTCGTTCGACCGTTGTCTAATTGTTCGCGAACGCATAGTTTACGCGTATTGCGATTCGCCAGAGGTGCTTTGTCTTGATGTCTACGCCGGTGCGGATGGCTTTGAAAACGCTGCTGTTGGCAACGGCCCCGCTTTGGGCCTGGGAGGCGGGTGCCGCGCAGATCGTGCGCATTGGCGCGGCGCATTTCCCGCCCTATACGATTCGCCCTGAACGCGGCGAAGACACCGGGCTGCTGCCGCAGATGATCAGCGCACTGAACGCCATGCAGAGCGATTATCGTTTTGAAATGGTACCGACCTCGATTCCCCGTCGTTTTCGCGATTTCCAGCAGCAACGGTTCGACATGGCAATTTTCGAGAACCCGGCGTGGGGCTGGAAAGACATCCCCCATGAAGACGTCGACATGGGGCTGGAGGACGCCGAGGTTTTTGTCGCCCATCGCGTAACGGGGCGTACGCAAAGTTATTTCGATGACCTCAATGGCAAGCGCCTGGCATTGTTCAGCGGCTACCATTACGCCTTCGCCCGGTTCAACCCCGACCCCAAGTTTCTATCGCAGCGCTACAACGCCACACTGACTTATTCCCACGACAGCAACTTGCTGATGATCCTGCGTGACCGGGCGGACATTGCGTTGGTGACGCGCTCCTACCTGAGCACGTTCATGGCGGCCAATCCGCAGGACGGCGATCAGTTACTGGTCTCCAATCGCGTGGATCAGGTGTATCGGCACTATGCCTTGCTGCGACCTAACGCCCCGATCAGCGGGGAGAAATTCAGCGAGTTGCTCCGGCAACTGCGGGAAAACGGGCAGATGTTTAAGATATTCCAACCGTTCCGAATTGCCGTGACACCCCCGGCCAGCCATCACGCCGTGGCGTGGGGCCAAACAGGTAAGGGTGATCAAGCCAGCGATAAGGGCCAGTAGCGGGGAGTGCACGGCAAGCGGGCGATGACCCTCCACCGCCCGGGGGGCTAGCGGTCGCGTGCTTCCTTGGCATCCATTTGCGCGTTGCGCTCGTGAACGCGCTTGAGCTGTTCATCGGTCAGGGGCAGTTTTTTCGCTGAATCCTTAAGCATCAGCAAACCGCCGACGATCGAGCCGATTGCAATAACCAGAATCAACCAGGCGTACCAGGGCATGAGGCTCTCTCCTTATTGTGATACCGCTTTGAGCAGCGCCGCTGCCCAGTGGTTCAATTGTAGGAGATGCCGATTGATTGATGTGGGGGTAACGGTGGTTTGCAGCGTTTGCCGATCATCGGGTCCCGTCCCGCAGGATGTTCAGCTACAATGCGCGCCGATTTCGACTTGCCAGAGAACCCGCTCATGTCCGCCTGCCAGACCCCCATCATCGTCGCCCTGGATTTCCCGACCCGCGAAGCCGCGTTGAAACTGGCCGACCAGTTGGACCCGAAACTGTGCCGGGTCAAGGTTGGCAAGGAGTTGTTTACCAGCAGCGCGTCGGGCATCGTCGAAACCCTGAACGACAAGGGCTTCGACGTGTTCCTGGACCTCAAATTTCACGACATTCCCAACACCACGGCCATGGCGGTCAAGGCTGCGGCCGAAATGGGCGTGTGGATGGTCAACGTGCATTGCTCAGGCGGCCTGCGCATGATGGCGGCCTGCCGCGACGTGCTCGATCAACGTACGGGTGCAAAACCTTTGTTGATCGGTGTAACCGTGCTGACGAGCATGGAGCGTGAAGACCTGGCGGCCATCGGTCTGGACATCGAGCCGCAAGAGCAGGTGCTGCGCCTGGCGGCATTGGCCCAAAAGGCCGGCATGGACGGTTTGGTGTGTTCGGCGCTGGAAGCGCAGGCCCTGAAAACCGCCCACCCGTCATTGCAACTGGTGACTCCCGGAATCCGCCCGGCCGGCAGTGCACAGGACGACCAACGCCGCATCCTGACCCCGCGTCAGGCACTGGATGCAGGCTCCGACTACTTGGTCATCGGTCGCCCGATCAGCCAGGCCACCGATCCGGCGAATGCCTTGGCAGCGGTGGTGGCCGAGCTGGCGTAACCAGCGGATCAGGCATGCCCTGTTGCAGTCCGTTTGCCGGGTCGCTACAGGTTGGCGTGCCGGCTCACCCGCAAGCCGGCACCTGCTTGATCATGACTGAATCATGTAAGGTTCAGTACCCGATGCGCTTGAGGATCGACTCGATGCTCTCCTTCGAAGGCCTGCCGTAGAATTTCAGCAGTTCGGCGGCCCGGTTGGTGAAGAACCCGTCGACCCCGCGTGCGCTGATCGCCTGGAAGTCCACCGCATCGTCTACGGTGTACGGGTGGATGATCAGGCCGCGGTCGTGGGCCATCTGGTTCATCCATGGCTGCACCAGATCCATGTAGCTTTGGTCGCCACCGTTCTTCAGCGCCGATGCCGGGCCTGTGCCAATGGCGCCGTGGGCTTTGGCCCAGTCCATCCATGCGGCGAACTCTTCTTTGGATTTCACTTGCTGAGTGGCGTAGAAACTGGCCTTGTCCTTCGCACCCGACTCCTTGAAGGTCGTGTCGGACGCCGCTTGAATGGAGCCGTCACCCAACCACAGCAACAACACCTTGGGCGTTTGCGGCATCGCTTTTTGCAACAGTTCCAGGCTTGTCTTCTCGAACGTTTGCAGCACAACGCGACCCGACGTGTGCGCCACATTCACATGTCCTTTCCCGGCCGCAGGACGCTGGCTCAGCCAGCTGCGTTGTTCGAGTTTTTTCTTGAGATCCTCTTCGATGCCCGGAAACTGCGCGGGCACCTTGGTCTCGATGTACAGCCCCGGCTTATTCTTCCCGCCCTCGGCGATATCGATCACTTCGTCCAGGGTCAGAATTTTCAACCCTGCGTAGCTGGCGCGGGCACGGTCCGGGTGCGCTTTGTTGAACCATGAGCCGGCATCCAGGCGCTTGATTTCTTCCAGCGTGAAACTGCTCAGCGGGTCTTTGACGCGATTCGGATAAACCTCGGCGATGTTGGTCGTGCGCTCCAGCGTATCGTCATGCAGAGCGATGAGTACCCCGTCCTTGGTCCGCTGGATGTCCATCTCCAGATAGTCCGCGCCCAGCTCGCGGGCCAGGGTGTAGGACGGTACGGTTTCCTCCGGCGCGTTGAATGACGCGCCCCGGTGAGCGATCACCGCTGGCCACGGCACACCAATCTTGGCGGCCAATGCCTTGCCAGGTTCGGCGGCGGCCAGGGCGGCTCCCGACGACAACATGATCCCGGCCAGCGCGCAGCTGAGCAATGTTCTGGAAAGCAACGTTCGAGAGAACCCTTTGAGCATGGTGATGACGTTCCTTATAGGCATGATTCATTCATGAAGCGACGTGTCTCGCCGCTGCGCACTCAGTCAGCGGTCGCTGCTGCGTATCCTGGCGCATACCTGTGACCATAAACAGGTATCGGGCGTGCGGGCAACCTGGCTGTCGCAGCGGGAAAACACCTGTCGTCCTGAACCTCTGGTCAATCCGGCGTTGAGCCATTGCGACGAGTCTGGGCGCAGGGCGACAGTTTCATGAAGTTTTATGACGTTAGATCGCAAGGCCGCTCCACAACCGCTCTAACTCGCGCTACTGTCTGTGCCATCGAATGTTGCGCGACGGAGCGAATATGACGAAGACGGTGTTGGTGTTGGTCGAAAACGTGAACGAGTACTTGCCCATTCTGGAGGACAGCGGGTTCCGTCTGATATTGGCGCCAACGCCAGCGATGCGAGCCGAGGCCGTGGCGACCCGGGGTGCCGAGATCGATGCGGTGCTGACGCGCGGACCGCTTGGCATCTCGGCGGCCGAGATGGCGGCATTGCCCAGGCTCGGCATCGTCTGTGTGCTAGGTGCCGGCTATGAGCAGGTGGATTTGGCGGCCGCCGAGGCGCGGGGTGTCGTCGTGACCAATGGCGCCGGGGTCAATGCGCCGAGCGTGGCCGACCATGCAATGGCATTGCTGCTGTCAGCGGTGCGAGACATCCCGCTGGCCGATGCCTCGGTGCGGCGCAGCGAGTGGCGCAAGGTAACGCGGCCATCGTTTGCCAATAAGCGCATCGGCATTCTGGGGCTTGGCGCGGTGGGCATGGCAATCGCCAAGCGTGCGCTAGGCTTCGATATGCAGGTGAGCTATCACAGCCGTTCTCGACGTGACGATGTCGATTTCAGTTATTTCGCGACACCGTTGGCACTGGCAACAGAATCCGATTTTCTGATCGTGGCCACACCCGGCGGCGGCGGAACTCGCCATTTGATCGACAAGGCGGCCATCGAAGCGCTGGGGCCTGAAGGCTTTCTGGTGAACATCGCGCGGGCCAGCGTGGTGGACACTGATGCGTTGGTCGATGCCTTGCAGCACGGGCGTCTGGCGGGTGCCGCGCTGGATGTGTTCGACGATGAACCGCAGGTGCCGGATGCGCTGAAAACCTTGCATAACGTGGTTCTGACGCCGCACTTGGCGGGCCTGTCGCCGGAAGCCTCGCGTGCCACGGTGCAGAAGGTGGCCGATAACCTGTTGGCGTTTTATGCCGGTAAGCCGGTGCTGACGCCTGTGCGCGGTTAGGTTTTTTGAAAAAAGCCGGATTTTTTCTCTCCAACCCCTCATACAAAAATAAGGAATCGCTCATGTCTTCATCATCTTCCTTGAAAGTCGCGCTGGTAACGGGGGCAGGCAGCGGCATCGGTCGTGCCGTTGCCTTGCAACTGTTGAAGGACGGTTATGCCGTGGTCCTGGCCGGGCGTCGCCTGGAGCCGTTGAAGGCGCTGGCCGAACAGGCCAAGGCAGCCGGTCAACAGGCGTTGGCGGTGTCCACCGATGTGCGTGACGCGGCCAGCGTCGAGGCGTTGTTCGCGGCCATCGAAAGCACCTTCGGTCGTCTGGACGTGACGTTCAACAACGCCGGGATTGGGGCACCTGCGGTGCCGATGGACGAATTGTCGGTCGAGCAGTGGAAGAACGTGATCGATACCAACGTCACCGGCATGTTCCTCTGCGTGCGCGCTGCATTCGGCCTGATGCGCCGGCAAGTGCCGCAGGGCGGGCGGATCATCAACAACGGCTCGATATCAGCCCATACACCGCGGCTGTTCAGCGCACCCTATACCTCCAGCAAACATGCGGTGTTGGGGCTGACCAAAAGCACGGCGCTGGACGGCCGGCAGTACAACATCGCCTGTGGGCAGATCGACATCGGCAATGCCTTGACCGAAATGACCGATCGCATGACCAAGGGCGTGTTGCAGCCCAGTGGCCAACTGCAGGTCGAGCCGACGATGAACGTGCAGCACGTGGCTGACGCCGTGAGCTATATGGCCAGCCTGCCGCTGTCAGCCAATGTGCTGAACATGACCGTAATGGCCAGCAACATGCCGTTCGTGGGGCGTGGTTGATCGACGGCTGGATGATCGGCCATGCAGAGCACCCCTCCCGGACCAGTCATCCACCAGAGACCGTTGTTCCGTCCAAAACCCCAAGGGATCTGTCCAACTCGGCCAGCTGCACAGTCGGCACACTGGGTCCATGTCGAGCATTTTCTTTTCGAGGACATGAGCATGAGCGAATTCGTCATTGAACCTGTGGCCACGCCATCGCTGGCGGTGGTGGACACTTCCAGCCGTTTCCCAATCCGCCGCGTGTTCTGCGTCGGTCGCAATTACTCCGAGCACGCCCGCGAAATGGGCCATGACCCTGATCGCGAGCCGCCTTTTTTCTTTGCCAAGCCGGCAGATGCCGTGGTTCCGGCCGAAGGCAGCATTCCTTACCCGCCGCTGACCGAGGATCTGCACCATGAGGTCGAGCTGGTGGTTGCCATTGGCAAGGACGGCGTAAATATCGATCCGCAAGACGCCCTGAGCCATGTCTGGGGCTATGGCGTCGGTCTGGACCTTACCCGTCGCGACCTGCAGGCGCAGGCCAAGAAGATGGGGCGTCCCTGGGAGTGGGCCAAGGCGTTCGACGCCTCTGCGCCCGCCACTGCATTGCTGCCGGTGAGCAAGGTCGGCCACCCGGAGAGCGGCGCCATCTGGCTCGACGTCAACGCACAAGCCCGCCAGCGCGGCGATCTGGCTGACCAGATCTGGGCGGTCAGGGATGTGATTGCCTACCTCTCGCAGTCGGTCGGCGTGAAGGCCGGGGACCTTATCTATACCGGTACCCCGGCCGGTGTGGGGTCGCTTAAGCGCGGCGACGTAATCACTGCCGGTATCGAAGGGCTGGCGGAACTGACCGTTACGATCGACTAAGCGAATCGTTTGGTCCGGTTGCCGCGTGTGTCCTAACATGCGGCGGTCCGAACCCGGTGATTTCAGGTGCCTCAGCGATGGCCAATCCGTCCCGCATCCAGACCTATGGCATGCAGCAACGCAGCGACCGCATGGATTTCTATATCCGCGACAAGTCTGCACGTGCGGCGTTGACCGCTCCCCATCGCCACGAATATTTCCAGATCCAGATCAACCTCGGCGGCGACACCGTGCAGCATATCGGTGGCGCCATCCGACCGTTTCCGCGCAATACACTGGCCTTCATCCTGCCTCATCGCCTGCACGTGATTCCCCATCCGCACGACGGCAACTTCGTGTTGATCAACTTCTCGCAGGAATTTCTCTTGCAGCACCTGGAATGCGACCCGATGGACCTGGAAGACGTACCGTTGAACGAGGCCCCGGAGCTGGCCCCGTTTCGTTTCCAGGAGCATCTGGACTACACCCTCGGCGATGCGGACTTCGCACAAATATCCATGCTGCTGACCCGGATGCGTGAAGCCGATCAGCACCGGCAACTGGGCTCAGGGTCAATGCTGCGCGGCTACCTGCTGCAGCTGATTGGCAACGTCTGCAATCTGTTCGAGCCCCAGTTGCTGGCGCTGTCGACCAATAGAGCCGAGCGGCGAGGGCGGCGCGACGCGATGGGGCGGGTGATGGTCTACATTCGCGAGCACATCGGCGATCCGGCCATGACCTTGACCGATGCGGCGGCAGCGGCGTTTCTTTCACCCAACTACCTGACCCACCTGCTGCGCAAGGAAACCGGCAGCACGTTTTCCGAGCTGGTGCTGGAGCGACGCATGCGACTGGCGCGAACGCATTTGATGAACGGCAGCAAGTCGCTGAGTCACATTGCCGAGCTCTGCGGCTTTACCGACGAGGCCTATTTCTCACGTCGGTTTCGCAAGGCTCACGGCGTCCCGCCGGGGCAGTTTCGACGGCAGCAGCGCGTGGGGGAAACCCGCTGATTACGCCCGGATAGCCGTACGACGCGGCATCGACGGGTTCAGTGGCGGGCGGAGCTGGCGGCACGGGCCGGGTTCAGTCGCCGACGCTCACCCAAGCTTCAGGGTATGGGTCAGTTCGCTGAACAACGCCGAGACCGAACGCAGAGCCCGGCAATCCGGCCGGGTCAACAGCCACAGCGCTGTGTCGTAACCCTCAAGCGGCGCCCCCAAGCGCTGCAAATCGTCGCCTTCTCGCAGCATGAAGTCGGGCAGTGCCGCCACGCCCATGCCTGCACGCGCCAACTGCGCGACGGCGAGCATCGAGCTGCAGCGGTAGGCCAGGTTCACCTGGGGAAATTGCTGGCGCCGCCAGGTGACTGTCGGGTGGTCGGGGAGAAAATCATCCGGCGCGATCCAGTGCATCGCCTCGTGCTCCTGCGTGCCGTGACGGCGCAGGTATGAATCGCTGGCACAGAGTTGATAGGACACCGTGCCGAGACGAGTACCCACCAGGTGCTCGGGTGGGCTATTGGTCAGGCGCAGGGCGATGTCGGCGTCGCGCCGGCTAAGATTGGCGAAGGTGCTCGACGTGTTGAGTTCAAGCTTAAGGCCAGGGTAGTCGGGCATGAAGCGGGTTAGCGCGGGCAACAGCAGGTTCTGCAGCACCGCTTCGGTACAGGTCAGGCGCACGGTGCCGCTGACGATCTGCTGGCCCTGCTCCAGGCTGATCTGCGCCAACGCCAGCGCCTGTTCGGCGCTTTCCGCTTGCTGTGCCAGCACAATCGCGGCACCGGTCGGCCGATACCCGGTGCGGCTTTTATCGAACAGCGCAGTGCCGACACAGGCTTCAAGCCTGCGCACGGCACGAAACACCGTGGACACATCGACCTTGAGCTGTTCAGCGGCACGCGCCAATGTCTTGCCCCGTACCAGCGCAAGGATCAGGGCAAGGTCTGCATGGTTGATTCGATAGTGCGTGGCTGCATTGATCACTTGCTCGGACGCCAATTCTGATTGCGTGGCGGCAAGCATATAGTCAGCACCGACCCTATCGCAAAGCGTTTTGATATCAAGGAGCAGGCATGAAACAGAAGCAGACGATCCGTATTGCGTTGGTGGGGGACTACGACGAAGGCGTGGCCGCGCATCAGGCGATCCCGGTGGCCTTGGCCAGGGCAGCAGGCGAAGCAGCAGTGAATGTCGAGCCGCTCTGGCTGCCGACACCGCAGATCGGCGACGGCAGCTGTCTGCGCACCTTCGACGGTATCTGGTGTGTGCCCGGCAGCCCCTATCGCGATATGGATGGCGCATTGACCGCGATTCGTGTTGCCCGCGAGGGCCGAGTGCCTTTTCTGGGAACCTGCGGCGGCTATCAGCATGCGGTATTGGAGTACGCCCGCAATCATCTGGGTTGGGTCGATGCCGAGCATGGCGAAACTGCACCGCAATCGCCGCGCGCAATCATTACCCCTCTGAGTTGCTCACTGATTGAAGCATTCGCGCCGATTCGCCTGTTGCCCGGCTCACAGATCGCCAAGGCCTACGGCGCGCTGCAAACCCAGGAGCGCTATCGCTGCCGGTATGGCCTGCGCAAGGCATTGGAGGCCGAGATGTTCACCGGGCCGCTGAAGGTGTCCGGCTACGACCACGACGGGGAAGTTCGCGCGATTGAGCTTGCGAATCATCCGTTTTTCGTCGCCACCCTGTTTCAACCTGAGCGGGCGGCGCTGGACGGCATTACGCCGCCTTTGGTCAAGGCCTTCGTGGTGGCCTGCGCCAAGAACGGAGCAAGCCGCGATGACTGAAGCGCTTCCCTTGCCGTATTACGCTGTGGTTTTCACCTCGATTCGTACCGCGACCGGCGCGCAGGAATATGAACAGGCCTCGCAGCGAATGTTCGAGCTGGTGCAGGCTCAGCCGGGTTTTCTCGGAGTGGAATCGGCTCGCAGCGAAGATGGGCTGGGCATCACGGTCTCTTACTGGACCGATGAAGCAGCGATTCTGGGCTGGAAAAATCACCCGGAACATCGGCAGATCCGCGAGCGTGGCCGCGCGATCTGGTACCGCTCCTATCACACACGCGTGACCCGTGTGGAGCGCAGTTACAGCTATTGATCGACCCGGGTCTCGGGGATGTGCTTCAGGCGTTGCGTAACGCTCAGGCGTCGGCGACAGCGTCTTTGGCCGACGCCTGTTGTGCTGCCATCCGCCGACCGCTTTGCAACACCAACACCCCGCCCAGGATCGCCGCAATCGCCACGAGATCCAGCCCATGCACCGGCTCGCCGGCGACGAAGATACCGATCAGCAACGCGACAATCGGCGGGATGTAGGTTGCCGACGCAGCGACCACTGCGCCTAGCCGTTCGACGATGAAGTAGTAAAGGATGTAAGCCACGCCGGTGCCCGACAGCCCCAACCCAAGGGCCAGGCCGATCAGGGCTTTCGGGCTTTCGGTGATGTGCGCCATACCGGTTCGGTCGGTAACGGCGAGCAGCATCACCAGCGCCAGGCCGATCTGGTAAGTACACAGCGCGACCGCCGAGATGTTCAGGCCGGTCAGGAAACGCTTGGCGTAAACGAATGAGCAACCGATGCTCAGCGAGCCCAGCATCATGTCAATCACACCCTGCAGCGAAATCGCCGAATCGCCGCCGGCCCAGGGGCGAGCGATCAACAGTACGCCGACAAAGCCCAGCAGCACGCCCAGCGTCATTCGCGCATTGAGTTTTTCTTCGCGCAGGAACAGGAACGCGCAGCCGAAGGTGAACAGCGGAATTACCCCGCTGAGCAGGCCGGCCACGCTCGAAAGCAACAGCGCCGTGCCCTCGGCGTAGAGGTAGTAGTAAACCGCCGTTGCCAGCAGTGCCATGACTACGAAGTGATGGACGTAGCGCACATGCCGCCAGCTCAGGGCGCGGGTGGTGAGGGCGTAGGCAAGGATCGGCAAAAAGCCGAAGATGTCTGGCTGAGCATGCCGCCGAGCCTGGCCGCCAAATGGTTCGCCCGACGCATGGCCGGGTTTCTGGAGCGTTATCCCGATGTCGCCCTGCACCTCAGCTCGACGGTTGCCCTCACCGATTTCAGCAGCGAGCGGGTCGATCTGGCGATCCGGCATTTCGACGGCCACGCGCCAGAGCTGGACGTGCAATTGCTGCATCGCGACGACGCGCGGGTTTACGGCAGCCCGGCTTATCTCGAACAGCTGGGATTGCGTGCGCCTGGGGATTTACGCCGCGCCACCTTGCTGCACAACACGCTGCACCCGCATTGGGCTCAATGGCTGCAACGCTTTGCAGGCATTGACGCAGAAGCAGGCATCGGGATTTGCGGCATTCACTTTGACCAGTCGTTGATGGCCATAGAAGCCGCGCGGCGGCATCAGGGAGTGGTCATTACCAGCGAGTGGCTGACCCAGGAGGAAGTGGCAAACGGTCTGCTGGTCGAGCCTTTCGCGCAGCGCTTGCCGCTGGCGAAAGGTTATTACCTGGTACAGCCTAAACACTCGATCCAGCGCCCCACGGTGCGAGCGCTGAAAGAGTGGTTGATCCAGCAGACCCGCGAAAGCGCCGAACCCTAGCGGATTAAACGTCCGTGGCGTTCAGCTTGGCGGCGGTAGCGGCGTTTTAATCACTGCCGCCGGCAGGCTGTGTTGTTACGAGTGGCATTAATAGAGAGGTGTTATGGCATGACCGGCGGCAGATACGTCAGGGTCATGCCCAACGCCCACAACAGGAACAGCACCAACGGCGTGTGGACCAGCAGCTGTACGAACGAAAAGCCGATCAGGTCCCGCGCCTTGATGCCCAGCACGCCGAGCAGCGGCAGCATGTAAAACGGGTTGATCAGATTGGGCAACGCTTCGGCCGCATTGTAGATCTGCACCGCCCAGCCCAGGTGATATTTCAGGTCGCTGGCGACCTGCATGACATAAGGCGCTTCAATGACCCACTTGCCGCCGCCGGACGGAATGAAGAAACCGAGGATCGCCGAGTACACGCCCATCAACAGCGCATAGGTGTCGTGGGACGCGATGCTGGTGAAGAAGGTCGAGATGTGGTGCGCGACGGTTTGCGCGTCACCGCCCTTGACCGTGGTCAGCAGCGCGGCGATCGAGCCGTACAGTGGGAACTGGATTAGCACGCCAGTGGTGGTCGGCACGGCGCGGGCTACGGCATCCAAAAAGCTGCGCGGACGCCAGTGCAGCAAGGCACCGAGCATGATGAACAGAAAGTTGTAGGTGTTCAGGCCTGAAATAGCGGTGATCGCAGGCTTGGTGCTGAACTCGCTGTACAGCCAGCCGGACGCCAGCAGCACCATCAGAATGATCAGCAACGGACTGTATTCCAGCCACTCGCCAGGACGGGTGCGCGGCGGCAACGGCGGCAGGCTGAACGCTGGATCCACGCCGCATTCCTTGGCGTCACGTGCGTTGGTGGGGCCCGGAGCGGTGGCGTAGGCAACGACGACCGAGACCACTATCAGCGCCAGCAGCATCACGCCCGATTGCCAGAGGAAGATGGTCTGGGTGAATGGGATCATCCCGGTGATCGCCAGGATCGAAGGTGGCAGGCTCGCCGGGTTGGCTTGCAGCTGCGCCGCCGACGACGACAGGCCCAACGCCCAGACTGCGCCCAGACCCAGATACGCGGCTGCGCCGGCCGCCCGGTAATCCATTTTCAGATCGGTACGGCGGGCCAACGCACGTACCAGCAGCCCGCCAAACACCAGCGACAGCCCCCAGTTGAGCAAGGATGCGCTCATCGAAATCAACGCCACCCAGGCCACGGCCGAGCGACCGTTTTTCGGGATGCGCGCCAAACGGTCGATCAGTTTGACGGCAGGTGGCGAACTGGCGACGACGTAGCCGCCAATCACCACGAACGCCATTTGCATGGTGAACGGGATCAGGCTCCAGAAACCATCGCCGAAGGCTTTGGCGGTGTCGGCGGGTTTAGCGCCGATGACGAGCGTGGCAAGGGTGACGATCACCACGGCCAGGGCGGCGAACACCCAGGAGTCAGGGAACCAGCGCTCGGCCCACTTGGCGCAACGCAGGGCAAATCGGGCGGAGCGACTTTCTTCGATATTGGCGGCCACGGGTTTTTTTACCTCTTGGAGTTATTGTTCAGGTGCTATGGCGATAGCTTTTCTTAGTGTCGGCGGTGGTGCAGAAAGGTTGCAGCCTTAGATACAGCAAAGCCCCTTCGTTGCGGAAGAGGCTGGGTGGAATATCAATACGACGCGGGTCTATCAAGAGGTCGGCGTGGTTGTAGCAGCAGCACTTGCCGGCGTGACAGTTTTAAGATCGCCACCGGCCGCAAGCCGTACTGCTACAGGCCGGCTCAATGCAAGCGACTGACGTCCGTCAGAATTTCATCTCGACCACATCATCCGGCACGATCAGTTTGCCGGCGGTCTTGGCGATGATCTCTTCGACGCTTACGCCCGGCGCGGTTTCGCGCAGGACGAAGGCGCCGTTTTCGATCTCCAGATAAGCCAGGTCAGTCAGCACTTTTTTGATGCAGCCGGCGCCGGTCAGCGGCAGGCTGCAGCGCGACAGCAGCTTCGACTCGCCATCCTTGGAAGCGTGGGTCATGGTCACGATGATGTTGTCGGCGCCGGCCACCAAGTCCATCGCGCCGCCCATACCCTTGACCAGTTTGCCGGGAATCATCCAAGAGGCGATATTGCCCTCGACGTCAACTTCGAAGGCGCCCAATACGGTCAGGTCGACATGGCCGCCACGGATCATGGCGAAGGACTCGGCCGAGGAGAAGATTGAAGCGCCTTTGCGTGCCGTCACGGTTTGCTTGCCTGCGTTGATCATGTCGGCATCAATGGTTTCTTCGGTAGGAAATGCGCCCATGCCCAGCAGGCCGTTTTCCGATTGCAGCATCACGTCGATGCCGTCAGGCACATAGTTGGCGACCAGGGTCGGAATGCCGATACCCAGGTTCACGTAGAAGCCGTCTTGCAGTTCGCGCGCAACGCGCTGAGCCATTTGTTCGCGGGAGAGTGCCATGATCGTAGGTCTCTTTTATTCTGTCGGTGTACGATCCTGCAACAGACTGGCGTGCGGTGGTCGCGTTCTTTATCAAGTCACCGCCGGCAAGTCGGATTACAGGTCATTCGCTGCCGATCAATCAATGGGGGGTTGGACGGTCAGGCCTGCGTCAGGCTTTTCTGATCGTGCGCTGCTCGATGCGTTTCTCGAAAGTACCCAGGATCACGCGATCCACATAAATGCCCGGCGTGTGAATCTCGGTCGGCAGCAGCACCCCCGGCTCGACGATTTCCTCGACTTCAACCACAGTGATCTTGCCGGCGGTGGCCGCGACCGGGTTGAAGTTTTGCGCGGTGTGGCGATAGACCACGTTACCGAAATGGTCGGCTTTCCAGCCCTTGATGATTGCGAAGTCGCCGGTGATGGCCTCTTCCAGGATCACGTTGCGGCCATTGAACTGACGGGTTTCCTTGCCTTCGGCCACAGGCGTGCCGTAGCCGGTGGCGGTATAGAACGCGGGGATACCGGCACCGCCTGCGCGCATTTTTTCTGCGAGGGTGCCTTGGGGGGTAAGTTCGACTTCCAGTTCGCCGCTGAGCAACTGGCGTTCGAACAGGGCGTTTTCACCGACGTAGGAAGCGATCATCTTACGGATTTGCCGGTCTTCCAGCAGGATGCCCAGGCCAAACCCGTCAACGCCGCAGTTGTTGGACACGACGGTCAAGCCCTTCACACCCAGACGCTTGATCTCGGCGATGAGATTTTCCGGAATACCGCACAGGCCGAAGCCCCCGGAAAGCACCGTCATGTTGTCGGTCAGCCCGGCCAGGGCTTGTTCGTACGTCGAAACTCGTTTATCGAGGCCTGCCATTTTCTATCCCGCCTTCTTTGTAGTTATGTCCGACAAAGTGTATGCCGGAAAGCGTTCATCGCATCTTCCCCCGCACCCAGTGATTTGTTAATTTTGTTTTTTTCATGGATTGATAAGAAAACCAAATATATGAACGTGAAACAGCTCCGGGCGTTTCTCGCAGTGGCGCAGTGCCTGAGTTTTGCCCAGGCGGGGGAGCGATTGCATTTGTCGCAGCCGGCTTTGAGCCTGACCATCAAGGCGCTGGAGGAGGATCTGGGCGGGCAGTTGCTCAGCCGCACCACGCGCAACGTCAGCCTCACCCCCGAGGGCGAAACGTTGCTGCCTTTGGCTCGGCAACTGCTTGCCGATTGGGACAACGCCGAAGAATTGCTGCGTCAACGTTTCACCTTGCAGATGGGCAAGGTCTCCGTTGCGGCAATGCCGTCGTTTGCCGGGAACCTCTTACCCGTCGCGCTTAAGGTATTTCGTCAACGCTACCCGCGGGTCAACGTCGCAGTGCATGACGTGATCAATGAGCAGGTACTGGAGATGGTCGATCATCGTCGCGTCGAACTGGGCATTGGCTTTGAACCGGAGTCGGCCAACAACCTCACCTTCACTGCGTTTTACACGGACCGTTTCGTTGCCGTGGTGCCGATGGATTCGCCGCTGGCACAGCAGGGCGAGGTGACCTGGGACGAACTGCTGCACCATGACTTCATCACGCTGCAGCGGCCTTCGGCGGTGCGTCTGTTGCTGGAGCAGGACTTGCAGACCCGCCACGGCAAGCTGTCGGTGGCGTTCGAAAGCCATCAGCTGGCGACGGTCGGGCGCATGGTTGCCAACGGCCTTGGAGTCAGCGCGGTGCCGTCGTTATGCATTCAGCAGATGGAAGAACTGGGCGCGCGCTGCATCGCCCTGGAAGGTCCGCGCATCGAGCGGCGGATCGGCATGATGACCCTGGCCGATCACAAATTGTCGGCCGCGGCGCAGGCGCTGAGGGATGTCCTGATCGAGTGCGCACAGCACCGGGTGTGAAGATAGGCGAACGGGCATTTGTGCCAAACCCTGTAAAAAATTCGCTGCGACGCAATGCCGCATCCGGTATCGTCTGGCCGGCTGAAACAAATTGTTTCGAAGCTTTCAGCCTCACACCTGCCATAAAACCAAACGATAAGGGGTTCCACGTTGGATTTGTCGTCTGCTGCCTGGGTGTTTCATGACACTCGCCTGATCATCTGCTGCCTGATCGCCATTGCCACGATTATCGTGCTGATCAGCGCCACCAAACTCCCGCCGTTTCTATCGATTCTGGTGGGCACTTTCATCGCAGGGATCGGAGCGGGGCTGCCAGCGGAGGGCGTTGCAAAAGCGTTCAGCAAAGGCGCGGGGGGAATTCTCGGGGAGGCGGGGATCATCATCGCGCTGGGTGCGATGCTCGGCGCGATGATGGCCGAGTCCGGGGCTGCGGACCGGATTGCCTCGACCCTGTTGGTGCTGGGCAAGGGCAAGCGCCTGCCGTGGGTCATGGCGCTGGTGGCGATGGTCATTGGCTTGCCGCTGTTCTTCGAAGTGGGCCTGGTGATGATGGTGCCGATCATCTTCGTCATGGCACGCCAGTCCAACCAGCCGTTATTGAAAATCGCGATTCCGGCCCTCGCCGGCATGACCACGCTGCACGCCTTGATGCCGCCGCACCCCGGCCCGCTGATCGCGGTCAGTGCACTGCACGCCGATCTGGGACTGACCATGCTGCTGGGGGTGTGCGTCGCGGTGCCGGCGGTGATCCTGGCCGGCCCCCTGTACGGCAACTGGCTGTCCAAGCGCCTGCATGTCGAGGAGCCCGCCGAGTTGGGTGAACTGTTTTCGGCCAAGCCCAACGTCCAACGCCAGCCAGGGTTTGGCATCTCGCTGTTGATCATCCTGCTGCCGGTTATCCTGATGCTCGGCAGCACGCTGGCCAAAGTGGCGATGGACCCTGAAAGTCACGTCGCGTTGGCCCTGAAATTCCTCGGCGAGCCGTTGGTTGCGTTGGGCATCGCGGTGTTGGCGGCCACGGTCTGCCTGGGCTGGGCCAATGGCATCTCGCGGGAGCACGTCGGCGGGACGCTGCGCAAGAGCTTGGCGCCGATCGCTGTGTTGCTGTTGACCATCGGTGCTGGCGGCGGCCTGAAACAGACACTGCTCGATGCCGGCGTCAGCCAGACCATCAGCAAGGTGGCTGAAGGCGCGCATATGCCGTATCTGTTGCTGGCGTGGCTGATCGCGGTGGCACTGCGTCAGGCGACGGGTTCAGCAACGGTGGCGACCACCACCACCGCGGGTATTCTCGCGCCGATGATGGCTGGCCTTGCGCCGGTGCAAGCGTCGCTGGTGGCCTTGGTGATCGGGGCGGGGTCGGTCTTCTTCTGCCACGTCAACGACGCGGGCTTCTGGATGGTGCGCGAGTACTTTGGATTGCAGCTCAAGCAGACGATCTGGGTGTGGTCGGTGCTGCAAACCATCGTCTCGGTGGTGGGACTGATCGGCACGTTGCTGTTGTGGCATTGGTTGGTGTGAGCCGCCCCATGGCCTGATACGCGACCCTTTGGGCGCTTTAGGCACTGGCGAGCTGTGGGACGGGGGGAGTGCGGCGTGACCGCTGCACCGCCTTCACCAGTGGCGTAACCTGCGCAACGTTCCACAGGTAGGCGGTACGCCGTGGACGCCGCTGCGCGCCCCCGGCGTTTGTGCAACACCGATAGCCACTATCAAGACGACTGATTTCAGCTGGAAAACGCAGAGGCGTAGCCTTGGCTGCATTCCAGAGACGAGCCGATTCGGAGGCTCCCATGAACCGTCTTCTTGCCTTTGCCATGTTGCTTTCAGCCGTTGTCGTTTCCGGCTGTGCGGCTGGCAATCATCCCGAGCTGCGCCCTTACTCCCCTGAAGAAACCCATCAACTGGCCCTTGAAGACTTGAACCGTCGCAGCTTGTCCTACGACGCTTATCAGGCCCGCAAGGCGCAGTTGATGGCCCAGCCTCAACTGCAACGGGCTCACGAGTTCGATAACCGTGGTGAAATCAACGTCGAAATCAGCGCATTCAGCAAAGCGCGCCAAGGCTGATCACCCGCGTCGGGTCGCTCCATTGATTGCCCTGATTTAACAGTTTTATGAGAACCGCAGCGCTTATGGCGCTGTATGGTCAACGTCAGCGTCTTTTTCCAGGTGCCTGTCCTCGGGCTTTCTATAGCGTGACGGCTGAAAATCACACATCCACCGTTGGTATTCGGCGTCGTTAACCTGCCGGCTCTGGTCACGTGGGCGCGGTTCAGCGTTGCTGCGCAGTGTGCTGCGTGATCCGCTGTGGTTGCGGCTGTTCAACACGGGGATGGTGCGTGGTTGATGCTGTCGTTGTATCCCTTGCTGCGCGGGTAAGCCTCAAGCGGCAAGCGAGGCTTACCCGGCTGGATTGCTTGCGCGTGAGGCGCATCGCTTGCCGCCTCTTCAAAGGGCCAGCTTCAAATGCCCGCCCGCTTCTTTATGCCGCGCATTGTTGCGATGTTGCAGGCCCAGCAGGAAATGGTCCAGCCCGTCATGCAGGCGCTGGGTCAACAGCTCATCCAGATCGCCCCCCAGTTCGTTGTCGCCGTAGCTGATCTGGCTGTCGATGGCGAACACGCCATGCAGCACTTCCTGACATTTGAGCGCTGACAGTACAGGCTTGAGCGCGTAATCGACCGCCAGCATGTGAGCGATGCTGCCGCCGGTGGCCAGGGGCAAGACCACCTTGCCGTGCAAGGAACGCTCGGGCAGCAGGTCGAGCAGGGTTTTCAGCGCGCCGGAGAACGAAGCCTTGTAGACCGGTGTGCCGATCAATAGACCGTCGGCCCGAGCCACGGCGTCGATGAAGGCCACCACTTGCGGGCTGTCGAAGCGTGCGTACAGCAGATCCTCTGCATCGAAGTCCTGAATGCGTACGGCCTTGACGTCCACGCCACGATCGGCGAGCCATTGCGCCGCGTGCTTGAGCACGACGCCCGAGCGTGAGCGGGTGGACGGGCTGCCTGAGATTGAAACTACCAACATGCTGTGATTCCTTGAGGTCGGCACCCGGAGTGCTGAGCGCACTCTGCAGGTCGCGTTCGACGCGAAATTGAGTGGGCGGATAGACCTTGTGACAGCTTCAAAGCAGCATGCGTGCCAGCGTTGCCGATCAACGGGTGGTATAGCAAATGCAATGGCTGCAGGCCGAAGCGCTGAAGAATAGAGTCGGTCGAAACGGCAGGAAAGCTTGCATGTGTTGATTTACTGTTTGCCGGGCAACAGTTGTTGCCCGGCAATGAGCGGTGGCCGTCCTACGCGCCGGACCCTGACCAGCACCAGCTGATAACAGATGCGCACTCCAACCCCGCATCCCAAACGCCGGACAAAAAAAATCCCCGCAGCCAACACGCTGCGAGGATTCTCTATTTTCACGCTTGCATCTAACTCATCGCTCAAAGCGACATGTTCAACGCTGTTGTCAGTGCCTAAACATTGCGCCGGTCTGAACAATGTTGTTCGAACCCAGCAACTGGCTCACATAACGGCTCCACCGGGTGATATTGGCTGGGCCGACATACACCACGTCCTGCGCCGTCAACTCGAAACCCTTGGCCAACACGTAAGCAGTCGGCTTCTTGGCATTGAGGTGGTAGACCGTCGCCGAGTGCGTCGCATCCTGTGCGCGAATCACATACACCGCTTCACCGTCAGCCGCTTCCGGGCTCAACCCGCCAGAAGTGCCGAGGGCTTCGAGCAGCGTTACGCTGGTGGTGCTGAACGAGATCACTTGCGGGTTCAACACTTCGCCCAGTACATAGATCTTGTTCTTCGAATTACTGTTCAGGTGCAGGTAATCGCCGTCCTTGAGGTAGATCTTGCTCAGTTGCGAATCCTTGCGATTAAGCGAGTCGACGTCGATCACGTAATCCTTGCCGTCACGACGCAGCGTCAGACCCGCCAGGTTGGCGTCGGTCAGGTCCAGGCCGGCGGTGCTGATGGCCTGAACCAGGCTCAGCGGAATATTGGTGATAGGTTGTGGCCCTGGCGCCTTGAATGCACCGGACAGCAGAATGCGCTGGCTGTTGTAACGCAACACTTTGACGTCGACCTTGACCTCGGTGTACTGCGGCAGCAAGCCCATGCGCAGCTGGTCGCGAATCTGTGAAACGGTCTTGCCACCGGCCTGGATACGGCCGACATACGGGAAGAACACGGTGCCGTCGTTGAGCACTTCCCGGCTGTTGGCGTCCAGTTGCTCTTGGGATCCTGGCGCGGTCAGCTCAGGGTGTTCGAACACCGTGACCAACAGGGCGTCGCCCGGTCCGACCACGTATTCAGGGGTTTTGTAGCTCAGCAACTCAGGTGGCAACGGCTTGGCCTGGGAGGCGGCAGTCTTCTGCTGCTGGGCCAGGGTGGCCGGGGTGATATTGACCAGGGTCACCGCCGGCCCGTCCGGGTCTTTATCGGTGACATCACTCAGTGACATGTATTGACCCGGGGCGAATGCGCAGCCTTGCAACACCAGACTGGAAAGCAGCACGACCGCTAACGTTACTTTCATATGAATGTTCCTTCTAATCCTAATAGGTGCGTACTGGCACCGCAGTGATTTCTTTGCTTCCCTTACTCACACCGAACATCGGATCACGTTATTTCACGCACCTATGCACCTCCCCTCGCGCCCGTCGGCTGCAGCAAAGTCGTTGTTATTGGCAGATTTTTAGAAGGCATTCTTGTTGACGAAGCCTTTGAAGAGCGTCAGCAGGATGATTTTCAGGTCCAGCCAGACCGACCAGTGCTCGATGTACTGCAGGTCGAATTCCACGCGTTTCTGCATCTTGTCCAGCGTGTCGGTCTCGCCACGCCAGCCGTTGATCTGCGCCCAGCCGGTAATGCCCGGCTTGACCTTGTGTCGCAGCATGTAGCCTGACACCTGCTTTCTATATTGCTCGTTGTGCGCCACCGCGTGGGGGCGCGGACCGACGATCGACATCTCGCCGCGCAGTACGTTGAAAAACTGCGGCAACTCGTCCAGCGAGGTGCGCCGCAGCAATGCGCCCAAAGGTGTGATCCGGCTGTCGTTGCGCGTGGCCTGGTTCACCACGTCGCCGTTTTCCTGAACGCTCATGCTGCGGAATTTCCAGACCATGATCGGTCGTCCGTCCAGCCCGTAGCGGCGCTGACGAAACAGCACCGGTCCTTTTGATGTGAACTTGATTGCCAAGGCAATCAGCAACAGCGGCAGGGCGATCATGGCGAGGATCAGGCTCGACAGCACGATGTCCTCGACGCGTTTGACCATGCTCCAGGCACCGTCCATGGGCGAGTCGAAAATGCTGATGCTCGGCAGTCCATTGATGCTTTCGCTGCGGGCGTGGAGCAACTCGAACATGAACACATCCGGGATCACGTAAACCGACGCGGTGGTGTCGCTCAAGCCTGTGATCAGCTCTTGCAGGCGCGCTTGGGCGCCCAGGGTCAAGGTGATGTAGACCTTGTCGATCTTGCCGTCGCGAGCGTCGGCGATCAGTTGGTCCAGGTCGCCCAGCACCGGGATGCGACGGCCGATCCGCGCCAGGTCCATCTGCTCCGGGGTTTCGTCGTAGAAGCCCAGCAGGTCCAGGCCCATCCACGGCGCGCTTTCGATCGACATCGCCAGACGCTCGCCGCAATGACCGGTGCCGACGATCGCCACGCGCCGTGCGTTGAAACCACGGCTGCGCAAGGTGTGCAACAGGCTGCGAATGGCCAGGCGGTAACCGCACAGCGCCATCAGGGTAGTGGCGAACCAGGCCATCTGTGAGTCATCGGCAAGGTTATCCGGGTGCAGCAGCAGATAATCCACGGACAGCAGCAGGACGAACGCCAGTCCCCAGTAATTGGCGACCTTTAACAGTTCGCGCACGATGCGTTCGCCGCGCCACGAACCGTAGAGCTGGTGGTATTCGGCCAGCCAGTGGAACGCCACGGCTGCCAGCAGGATCTGCATCCAGGCTTCGGTGCCCATCGGGGAGCCGGTGAGCACGGTGATGCTGTAGCCGGCAATAGCGATGACGGCCAGATCGAGCAAACGGTGCGCGACGGACAAGGAGGATTGATGAGCATGCAGGATGCCGCGAAGGGGTGTGCTCATGTTTTAGGCTCGCTCAGACTGATTTGATCGGAACAACGCGGGCGGTCAGGTCGCTGGCAACCAGGCTTGGAGCGACTTGAGGCGCTCGGTAGGGCATGGGCTGACGGGACTGGCGCGAGGCGCTGAGACGCGATTCGACGAATTGACGTATTTCCTGTTCGAAGCGCGCCTCGCTGAAACGCTCGGCATTGGCCCGGCACGCCTGGGCGGTGATGCGCCCGTGCGAGGCCTCGAAGGTTTCAACAGCCTCGATCAGCGACGCCGTGCTCTGCTCCTGATAGAACACCCCGGTCGGTTGCGGGTGTTCCAGGCCGCAGACCGTCTCCACCACACCGCCCTTGCCAAAGGCGATAACCGGCGTACCGCAGGCTTGTGCTTCAACGGGACTGATGCCGAAGTCTTCTTCGGCGGCGAACACGAACGCCTTGGCATTGCGCATGTGCTCTTGCAGCACTGCGAACGGTTGATAACCCAGCAAGGTGATGTTCGGTGCATGGGCGGCCGCGGCCTTGGCTTTTTCCATTTCCGGCCCGTCCCCGACCACCACCAGGCGCTTGTCTGGCATGGCGGCGAAGGCTTGGATGATCATCGGCATGCGTTTGTACGGCACCATGCGTGATGCGGTGAAGTAGTAATCCTGCTTGTCTTCCTGGATCGAGAAACCCCGTGTATCCACCGGTGGGTAGATCACCGTGGATTCGCGCCGGTAGGACTTGGTAATGCGTGCGCCGATGAAGTGCGAGTTGGCGATGAAGTCATCAACCCCGGCAGCCGTGCGCTGATCCCACATGCGCATGTAGTGCAGGATCATCCGCGCCACTTTGCCCTTCAGGCCGGTGTTCATGTTGGCTTCTTTCAGGTACTGGTGCTGCAGGTCCCACGCGTAGCGGATCGGTGAATGCACGTAGCTGATGTGCAACTGGTCAGGGCCGCACAGCACGCCTTTGGCCACTGCGTGGCTGCTGCTGATGATCAGGTCGTAACCGGACAGGTCCAGTTGCTCGATGGCCATCGGCATCAGCGGCAGGTAGCGTTGGTACTTGGTGCGGGCCTTGGGCAGGCGCTGGATGAAGGTGGTGGTGGCCACTTTGCCGCCCAGTTGCGCGCGGTCCTGGTCGCTGAGGAAGTCGATGACGGAGAACAGATCCGCCTCGGGCCAGATTTTAAGAAGCGATGCCAAAACCCGTTCGGCACCGGCGTACGTCACCAGCCAGTCGTGGACGATTGCAATTTTCATGGAATTCTCTGCAGGCGGCTCGAAGGCACCCGTCGCGCGAAGCGATGTTCGCACGGGCGTCCTGAGCGGTTGTTATGACGCAGGCATGACGTTAGACGCTGATGGTTTGCGTCTTGGCCTTGCGATTGTTGAGGCGTTTTCCAAGCTGAATGAAAGGCGACTCGATGTAGCGAAAGCACAAATGAGCGGCGCCCAGGGTCAGCAAAGTGGCAAGCGTCGCGATGATCAGCGGCGACGCGCCGGTGCCCCCCAGGACAAACTCGGCAAGCATCAACATCGAAGGGTGTAGCAGGTACAGCGAATAGCTGACCGCGCCGAGCCAGACCAGCGCCGGATGACTCAGGCGCACGCTGCGGGTCAGCAACAGGAAGCTGCTGATGGCCAGCGCGTAAGTGAAGCAGTAGCGCCCCCAGGTTTCCCCGGTGCCCATATCCTGGCTGTACGCCATGATCAGCGTCGGTGGCAGGATCACGACGAAGGCGATCAACAGCATCTTCAGGTTGCGCGTCAATTCCTTGCTGTGCTCGGCCAGCAGCCATTGGCGCCAGATCGAACCGAAGAACATCAGCGCCAGCGCCAGCGGCAGCGCCACCGGCAGCTTGCGCTCGCTGACCGCGCGCACCACGGCCATGGCCAGTGCCATCAGCAAAAACGCCAGCGAGCAGCGCGCGCGCGTCGTCTGGTTATACAGTTTGCCGCTGATGAACAGCGCCAGGCACAGCCCGTAGAACACCAGTTCGATGAACAGCGTCCAGTACAGGCCGATCACATCGTCGAATCCCAGTGCTGCCTGCACCATGGTGATGTTGGCGACGATCTGCGCGACTGAGGGCAGTGCAGCGCCGGTCAGTTTGAGCATGATCACGAAAATCAGCAGCGACACCCAATAGGCCGGATACAGGCGCATGAACCGCGAGATCAGAAAACGCTGCGCACCGTCCGGGCCGGGCTTGAGGCTGTAGGGAATCACCACGCCGCTGATCATGAAAAACCACAGCACCCCAAGCTTGCCTGGATCGATCAGGTAGTCGAACACCCAGACATGACCGATGACCGGCCCAAACAGGTGAGTGAACACCACCATCAGCGCGGCGATGCCACGCAATGCGTCGAGATAGGCCAAACGTTTCATGGGCATGCCTCAAAGCTTGCTGGAGGATTCACGGCGCAGCGCGTCGTTGCCGGTGCTGGTTCGGCGGTCCTTGGGGTGGTTGAGCAGGGTGTCGATGCGCTGTGAAACCCGACGCGCCGATTCGTCCCAGGAAAACCGCGCCACGTTGTTCAGGCCACGCCGGCGCAGGGACTGACGCAGCGGCAGGTCCGTGAGAATGCGTTCCATGGCCGCGGTCATGTGCGTGACGTCTATCGGGTCGAAGTACAACGCACTGGCCTGCAGCACTTCCGGAATGGACGCCGCATTGGCCGCCAACACCGGACAACCGCAGGCTTGCGCTTCGAGCGGCGGAATGCCGAAGCCTTCATACAGCGAAGGAAAGATGAATGCGGTAGCGCCCTGATATTGTTCAATCAATTGCTCGTCGCTCAGGCGGCCCAGAAAACGGATGCGTGGGTCGCGGCTGGCCAGGCGTTGCAGGTTGTCGTCGGCGAACACGTCGCTGGCTCCGCCGACGATATGCAGTTGCAGGTCGTCGTGGCCGCGCAGCATCAGGAATGCCTGGATCATCCGGCTAAAATTCTTGTGCGCGCTGGGGGAGGACACCGCCAGCAGGTAGTGCGCTTGATTCGTGAGCGGCGGGCCGGGCTGAAAGGCGCCACTGACCGCGTTGGGCACAACGAAAATCTTCTTTTCCGGGTAGTCGTAGAATTGCGAAATCTCGCCTTTGGAAAAGTTGCTGACCGTGAGCAGCGCCTTGATTCGCGAGAGCATGATCGGTGTCATGGTGCGGTACAGCAGGCGAAATGCTCGGGTATAGCTTTCCGGGTGGCGCACGTAGGTGACGTCGTGGTGGGTCGCGATCTGATTGCCGTAAAACAGGGGGGCGGTGCTGCATAACGAAATCAGCAGCGGGTTGCCCTGGCGACGCAGGTAGAGCGGCAGATCCAGTTGCTCCCACAAATGGCCGGTGCGGCTGCCGATGCATTGCACGTTCAGCGCGCGGGCGGTGTCGTGCATCTTGATGTCGTGGGGGGCGACGAATACCAGATCGTCACGCAGTTCTTTGAGCGCCAGACAGGTCTGTTCTGCAAAGCGTTGTACGCCGCGCAATTCTTGGGTCAGAAAACGTGCATTGATCACAATCATTGTGGTCGACCTGTTGAAAATGGAATGGGTCGTGCGTAGATCCGGCAGCGTCCTGGATGAGTGGGGCGCTCTTGATGCGGACATGAAAGGGGTGTTCTGGGGTCAAGACGTGGATCGGTGTAGCGCTGCGGGTGTATCCATAATCATCGGTGGTGCTGAAATCGGTCTGTGCACCTGCTGAGCCTGCGTATTGACGCGCAAGGCAAAAGCGAGCGCTTGCACAGGTACTGCGATTCACCGCACCGCTTTGATTCTGCCCAGAGGGCGTAGGATCACCGCACTGCTTTTGATTCTGCCCAAGGGCGTAGGATCGCCGCACTGCTTTTGATTCTGCCCAGGGGCGTAGGATCGCCGCACTGCTTTTGATTCTGCCCAGAGGGCGTAGGAGCGCAGCTTGCTCGCGATCTGGCGCGAAGCGGCAGTAAAACCCGCTGCCTCGGCTGTATCAGACAGACCGCATGCTCAGCATTTGCTGCCGGTTCCCGGCAGATCGCGAGCAAGCTGCGCTCCTACAGAGCCTGCGTATTGACGCGCAAGGCAAAAGCGAGCGCTTGCACAGACAAGCAGATCGCTGCACTGCTTTTGATTCTGCCCAGAGGGCGTAGGAGCGCAGCTTGCTCGCGATCTGGCGCGAAGCGGCAGTAAAACCCGCTGCCTCGGCTGTATCAGACAAACCGCATGCTCAGCATTTGCTGCCGGCTCCCGGCAGATCGCGAGCAAGCTGCGCTCCTACAGAGCCTGCGTATTGAGGTGCAAAGCCACGCGAGCGCTTGCACAGGTACTGCAAGTCACCGCACTGCTTTTATTCTGCCCAGAGGACGTAGGAGCGCCGCACTGCTTTTGATTCTGCCCAGAGGGCGTAGGAGCGCAGCTTGCTCGCGATCTGGCGCGAAGCGGCAGTAAAACCCGCTACCTCGGTTGTATCAGACAAACCGCATGCTCAGCATTTGCTGCGGCTCCCGGCAGATTGCGAGCAAGCTGCGCTTCTACGCCCTCCGGACAGAAGTAAACAACCGACCTCAGCGCCACCACCGACATCCCACACTCAAGGCATCGCAAACAATGCAGGCCGAGTCCCCAGTGTAATAATCTTCGGAAATTCATCTATCGGCACCTGCGCCGAACAACGTCCCTCGTTGCAGCTCCAGGGAATGCCGCTGTCAACCAGCCCCTTATGTGGCTCCCGGGTATCGATGTACTGCACATTGCCCTGCAACTTGCTACTGGCGCCGACCTTGATCGTTCGCGGGTAACCCGCTGTCCACGCCACCATGATCTGCTCCGAACCGCGGGCAAAACGCAGCAGATACTGCGAATCGATCTCCCGGCTCTTCTCTGCATCGTAGCGAAACTCATGCAGCGTCGGGCTGATGGCCTTCAGCGTCAGATACGACTGCTTGACCGCCAAATCCTGAGTGAGCAAACCGAAATTCTGCTCCGGGTCAGTGATGTCGGGCCCATCGTTAAGCAGCCCGTTCCACCACATGCCCTTGATGTTCGGCATCGTCTGCGCAAGGAAGAAACTGCGCGCCAGGAACGCGGCCTGAGTTTTTTCGTCGGCGCCGCAATGCCCCTCGTTACTGGGCCATCCCATCTCGGTCAGGTACAGCGGGACGGCAGTCTTGTCCCGGGTCTTTTCCTTGAGGTCTTCGCTGAGCCTGCGCAGCCAGGCGATCCAGTTTTCCGGGGTATTGCGCTCGTCCGAGCGGCAATGCACGTAAGGGTGCAACGACAACCCGTCCACTCGGTCAAGGATGCCGGACTCCACCAGTCGGTCGGCAAACCCCAGGTCCATGCCCTGGCTGGTCACCGCCCCGGCCAGAACCAGCATCGGCCGCTGATTGGCGCGAATGCGCCTGGCCGCTTCTTCCACCAGTACACCGTAGTCCTTGGCGAATGCAGGATCGACGGGGTTTTCCCGGTCCCACTCGTTCCAGATCTCGTAGAAGTCCACGTTGTCACTCAACTGCCGGGTCACGAAGCTGACGTAATTGCCATAGGCGTCGCGCACGAGAGGTTTACGCGGTTTGGCGTAGTTATCGTAGAACGGGTTGCCGTAGCCCAGCACCAGCAGTGGCCGCAGCCGATGCTCCTGGGTCTGGCTCAGATACGTCTGCCAGGACGGTTCTATCTTCATCAACCCTCGTCGGGGCTCGGCGCTGGACCAGTAGGCGTCATCGCGCACCGAATCCACGCCTGCTGCCTGAAGCAGCTTCAAAGCTTTGGCCGGTGAAGTGTTTCTGTTCATCAGGTGGGTGTCGACCCCGATGATGAATGAGTCGTCGGCACTGGCCGCGCAGGTGACCAGCAGCCCCAGCAGCAGCGCCAGGGGCCGTCGTAACCTCGTCAGGCGCATGATGGGCATGGTGTGTCTCAATGAAGAGGCGCGGTCCGGAGCGCTTGCTCAGGTAGGTCTCGGGCCGTCGGCTAATGGGATCGCTTGGCTGCGGTTGTTCAAACGGGATGCGGCACAACGGCAGGCTTGCGATGCACGATGTTGTCCAGCAAGGTTTGGGCGAAGATGCTTTCGTATCTGTCCAGCATCAACTCCAGGTCCAGCAGCGATGCGACACTGACTCGCGCCTGATGGCGCAGGCGGGCCAGCAATTGGGGTTGCTGATGCAACCTGAGCATGGCCTGGCCCAGCGAGTCAGGGTCGCTCGGGCTGCACAGCAAGCCGTTAAGCGGATCCTGAATGATTTCCGGCAGGCCGCCCATGCGGCTGGCAATCACCGGCACCGAATGCGCGCAGGCTTCGACCGCGACCATGCCAAATGGCTCGTTCCACAGCGATGGCACCACGGCTACATCGATCTGGTCGTAGAACAGTTCAGGCTTCTGGTAGCCGACGAAGCTTATATTCGGCGAAGTGGCCAGAGCCTTGAAGGCTGACTCGTCACAGGCTTGTCCACGCCCGGCAATCTGCAAGGTGGCGTCGAACGGCAGGCGCTGGAATTGCTCGATAAGCCAGCGTACACCTTTCTGCTCGGACAACGTGCCCATATACCCGAAGCGCAACCGCGCGGGTTTGCTCGCTGCATCGGTCTGCGGTTGCAAGCTCAGCGGATCGCGCAGCGACGCGTACGGGCTGGCGTTGTGTACCACGTAGCCTTTGGCCGCTTTGAAGTAGCCGTATTGCTGCAGCTTGTCGAGGATGAACTGACTGACGCCCACCACCGCAGACACCTGCGCCGAGCGTGCGTCGTGGCCCTTGCGAAACAACTGGCAGCTGCTGCATTGCTGCTGACAGCACTGGCCGCGCTTGAACATGTTGCTGCTGGGGCACATCAGGTACATGTCGTGCAGCACTTGAACGATGGGCAGTCGCGCGCAAGTGATCTCGTCCCACACCGACACCGACCAGCCCGACAGGTTGTGACAGACCACCAATTGCGGCTGCTCGGTGCCGATCACCTGTTTGACGTAGCGGCGCATGGCGCCGTTGTAGTGATCGCGCAGGTGCCAGCCCAAACGTGCCAGGCGTCCCGGGCGCTGTGCCCCGAAGTGCCAGTAGAAATTATGCAGGCCGGCGCGGTAAACCTTGACACCGTTGACTGTCTCGCTCGCAAGCCCTGCATCGGGGCCAGTTACCAGCACGCTGACCTGGCACCCGCGCGCTTGCAGGCCCTCGGCCGTGCGCTGCAGGACGATCTCCGCGCCGCCACCGATGTGCGGTGAATACAGGCTGCTGATGAACAGTATTTTCATAGAGGATATGACTGGTTCAGGCCCAGCACACCGGACTCTCCGTCACGGATGGCTTTTTCGATAAGGCTAAGGCGCTCTTGCGTGCCGCTGCGCTTGGCGATCAGCCTCAGCAGGCGGAAGAACACCCAACGGTTGAGGCTGTAGAGCAATGAAGAATTGGCCCAGACGTTTTTGTCGAACCAGGCCTGGTTGCGCGCCCCGTAATAGGCACGCAAATCCGAGCCGCCCAACAGAAAGCTTTCGTAGATGTTGTTGGTGCGAGCCTTGATGTTCCAGGAGCTTTCCAGGTCATCGAGTACTGCATCCGGCACCAGGAAGATCCGACCGCCACCTGCGGTAATGCGCCAAGTGTATTCGCTGTCGTCGGCATAGAGCATCAGCGCGTCCAGCGGCAGGCCGATCTTGCGATACAGGTCGCGATGGGCGAGCAGCCCGCCGTAGGTCGCGAACGGCAGTTGCACCATCTGCAGCTTGCTGTGGCCCGCCTGTGGCGCACCCCAAGGCAGCCGACGCCAGATCTTGTACGGCAGTTGCGCGATGTGAAAGCCGAAGAAGCTCGAACGTCGCTGAATCGCAAAACGCTTCGGCACCCCGGCGGCGATGTCAGCCTGATGCGTCGGGCGAAAGCCCAGCACGGCGGCTTTGTCTTCGCCGTCGATCAGCTTGCGCTCCTCAAGCACCTGATGCAGCGTGGCGATGGCGTTGATGGTCGGAGCATTGTCATCGTCCATCAGCCAGATATGCTCGGCGCCCGCATCCAGGGCGGCCTGAATCCCGACCGAGTAGCCACGGGCGGAACCGGTGTTTTCGTGCATGTAGATCACGCTGACCTGATCCGGCCAGGTACGGCGCAGGGTGTCCAGTGGCGAGGTTGAAGCATTGCTGACAATGATCACGCGATCGATCAGCGGGCTTTCCAGCGAACGGCTGACCAGCGTGTGCAAATAGTTGAAACGGTCACCGTAGGTGAGCGTCACCAGCGTCGTTTTCGAGGTCATGGTGAGTTTCCGGGCAAAGGGGGTTCAAAAGGCTGAAAGCTTCAGCCCCGCAGGAATCTATAAATGTGAGGTGCACGCTTGCAGCGATACGCCTTGCCGGCGGCGTCTACGAGATACGCCGGCAAGGCGCACGTTCAAAGGATGCGCATGATTTCGACGAGGACCGGACGACCGCGGCTCGGATCAGACCTGGGCTTGCAGCCGCGTCAAACTGCTGACCGGCAAGGTCACTTTCTGTTCACGCTGCAGCAGGTTGAGCAGGATCACCGCGCGTTCATCCCCATCGGCTGCCAGGAAGATCGCTTCGACCTCGTTGAAGCCCTCCGCCGTGATGCGCACCGCATCGCCTGGCTGAAACGGCACTTTCAGCGACGGCGCCAGCAGGCGTTCGCGGATCTGTTCGATCAGCTCATCCTTGACCGGCACCGGCATCCCGCCAAAGGTGACGATGCGCGCCACGCCACGGGTTGAGCGGATCGGGTACCAGTTGTCGCTGGTCTGGTCCATGCGAATGAACAGGTAACCGGGGAAAAGCTCCTCTTCGGCCGCGCCGCGAGCGCCACGTTTTTTCTCGCCCTGCTTGACCGGCCGATAGCATTCGAAATGCTGCCGGTGCAAATGCTCCTGTGCCCGGCCTTCCTGGCGGGGCTTGGTCTGAATCAGGTACCAGCGTGCTGAGTTGCTGGAAGGGCTATCAGCTTCAGACATGGTTTTTCACTCCACTGCAATCCGGTTCGACGGGGTAGAAACAAGCTCCAGGTGCGGCGTGGGCCTGGCCAGCAACACGGTTTTGGCGGCGGGTGGATTCTTGTCCAGTTGGTAGCAATTCAGCATCTGCTGAACCTGCTCGACGCAGTTGAACATCAGTACATCGATAATTGACAAGTTGGCGACGAAAGGTTGACCAAACTGTCGGTACTCCACCGCCCCCATCCTGAAAAACCGGACCAGCAAGCGATTGCGCGCGAAGTGGTCACGGTCATACACCACGGATCCACCTTCGGGTGTGATGAACGTCGTGGCGTCGAACACATGGGCGATGCGGATGATTCGCTCCTGCTTGTCCGCCGGGTTGCCCAGGATCAGGTCCGAACTGCGCATGATCGGCGTGACGATGTGCAGATAAGCACACATTTCGCGCAGTGCATGTTCGGCATACAGCGCGATGTTCTGCTGCGGAAACCGGATCAGGCGCTCGAGCAGCGGCATCACCTGCGCGAAGTAGGGCGCCCGCTCGTAAGTCTCGGTGATCAAGCGAATCAGCCGCTCGGCCTCCTCGCTGAAGTGATCACACAGTTGCCGCTGGTTGATCCGCAACACGAAGCGGTCTTTCTTTAGCGGGAAGCTGATCAACCGGGCCTCACCGTCATGCAGGATGCGGTTGCGATTGACCCAGCCCGACCGGACATAGTGCAGATCGTCTCCCAGGACGAAGACGTCTGCAGCGGCAATGAGCTGGAAGTAACCCAGGTAAGGAAAGAGATAGGGTTGCATCACTGCAATGGTCCTGGCCATGAACGTCTCCTCGTACTGCGACGCTTGGGTGTCGGCTTATTTGCGAACGGTGCTGTAGTCGTAGCCATAGGCTGCGCAGTCGTAATCGGCGGTCGAGGCCTTGCGCAGCACGCCGTTGAAGATCGCGCCCTTGATCACGATGCCGTTGTGCATCAGGCGGCGCTTGCACGCTTCGATTTCCTTGGCGGTCGACAGGCCGAAGCGGGTGACCAGCAGGCAAGTGCCCGATTGACGGCCCACCAGGGTGGCGTCGGTCACCGCGAGGATCGGCGGGGTGTCGATGATCACCAGATCGTAAAGCGGTGCCAGGTCGCTGATCATTTTGTTGAAGTTGTCATGCATCAACAGTTCGGACGGGTTGGGTGCCGCGAATCCACAGGAAATGAAGTCCAGATTGCGCACTTCGGTGTGGTTGATCACCTCACTGCTTTTCAGCCGCGCCGCCAGGGTGTCGGACAAGCCGTGCTTGGGCGTCAGGTTGAACACCTTGTGCAGGTAGCCTTTGCGCATGTCAGCGTCGATCAACAGCACGCGCTTGCCGGTCTGGGCAATGATCACTGCCAGGTTGCTGGAAACGAACGACTTGCCCACGCCCGGTGTAGGGCTTGAAATCATCAGCACGTTGTTGCGCGCCTCAAGCATGGCGAAGTGCAGGCTGGTGCGCAGGCTGCGCAACGACTCGATGGCCAGCTCGGTTGGCGCGCTGACGCTGAGCAGACGCGGCTCCTTGTTGCCGGTACGGTTCTGAGCCTTGTCCATGCGTTCCTGCTGACGGGAAAACGGCAGCGAGGCATACACTGGCATTCCCAGGTTTTCGATCACCTCGGGGTTATCCACCCCGCGATAGAACGCCTGGCGCACGAACACGGTCGCCACGGCAAGCAGCAGGCCGGCCAGGGCTGCGACCAGCACGATGATCTTTCTCATCGGCTTGACCGGCTCTTCGACGTTGGCGTCGGCGTTGTCGATGATGCGCACGTTGCCAATGCTGCCGGCACGAAGAATGTCCTGCTCCTGACTCTTGTCCAGCAGCAGCGTGTAGGTCTGGGAAGTGACCTGCATGTCGCGATTCAGACGCAGCAGTTCCTGTTGCGTGGCCGGCAGGGTTTCGATCCTCTTCAACAGGGCGGCTTTCTGCGCTTCGACCTGGCCAATCTGCGTCATCAGGCCGCGATAGGTCGGGTGCTCAGGCGTGTACAGGCGTTCAACGTCGACCCGTTTCATCTTCAGGTCGGACAACGTGCCTTCCAGCTTGACCACTTGATCCAGCACCGATTTGGTCTCGACGCTCAGGTCAACCGATTTTGCGCCCATCTGGAAATTGTTCAGGGCGATTTCCGACTGTTCCAGCTGCTTGCGCACCGCAGGCAATTGCGAGCGCAGGAATTCCAGGCGCTGGGCGGCTTCGGCCGAGCTGCGCTCGACGTTCTGACGCACATACAGACGGCTGACTTCGTTAAGGATGCGCTTGGCCAGGATGGGATCAGCGTCCTGAATCGACAGGTAGACGATGCCCGAATCCTTGCCGGCTTCGATGATTTTCAGGCGATCCTGATAATCCAGCGCCGACGTCAGGGTGCGTTGACGGGTGACCGTGAATTCGGTGCCAGGACGGCCATTGAGCGCGGCCACCTGAATCTTCACGCCGCTGCCTTCGACTGTCTGACCGACCGGGCCACTGAGCAGCTTGTTGTGGTCTTCGTCATACAGGCTGAAGGTTTCAGGCGTGTCGACGACCATCGTCAGTTTGTCGCCCAGCAACGCATCAGGCACTTCCAGCTGAAAGATATCGATTTTCTCGCCGCCCCAGGCGTAGCTGTCCAGGCCGAACAACGGCGACGCCAACTCGCCCTCGTGCTCGGGCTTGAAGCGACGGGCCATATAGCCGCCGATGCCGGGCACGTATTTAGGCTTCTGAATGATATTGAGCTTGAGGTCTTCGACGACCTTGCCCAGCACCGCGCGGGATTTGATCAGCTCGATTTCGGTAGTCGCCTGGGACACCGACAGCGGCTTGGCGTTGATCTCGGTGCGCCCTTCGATGCCGATTTTTTTCGGCTCGATCTGGATCATCGCGTTGGCCTGGAAGATCGGCGTGGCAAGGATGGCGTAGGTGAGTCCAATCAGGACGCAGACACCGACAATCGATGCAATCATTCCTTTGTGATCGAAAAGTGTGCGCAAGATAGTCGCCAAATCGATCCGGGAGTCCTGGACCTCGTCCAGGGAAGTACGGTTCATAGCGGTCATTTATCTCGGATCTCCTGACTGAAGATAAGGAAGCCAGTCGTCGACGCAACGCGAAAGCTGCTCGTAGGTCTGTTCAAAGGCTAGTTTCGGGCGCCGGTAGGGGTCGGCAATTTCTAGTGCTTGTTGCCATTTGCCAATCAGAAACGTCTTGCCGCGTACCTCGGGGGCCAGCTTGAGTACGCTTTGCGCCTGACGGTGCTCCATCAGCAGGATCAAGTCCGCGTCATGGAGCATCTGCCGATCGATCTGCCGGCTGCGATGCTTGTGTGCTTCGACGCCGTTGACGTGCAACACGGCCCGGGCCAGTGGGTCCATGGTTGAACTGAGCATGGCGTGGGTGCCAGCCGACGAGATCGCGATGCCGGTGTCGTGCACGCGTTGTCGGAACATGGCTTCGGCCATGGGGCTGCGACAGATGTTGCCGACGCAGACCACCAGAACGTTATTGAACATGACCTTTGCGCAAGGGTGTCATCAGCCGCTTGCCGATGTTCAGGCTGAAGTTGCGCCCCACCTGCAGCAAGGTCTGCACCTTGCGTTCAGGGGTGATGGCCGAGAGCGAGTAACCGACCAGTTCCATCAGGAAATGCTCGTACAGCTCATCGTTGCCCAGGCGGTTGTAGTAGTTAGCCAGCGCGCCCGAAGTCTGCAGTGCCATGTGCAGCTTGCGTTTGTTCGAGCGCATGGAGAACACCCCGCCCGGATGCAGGCGATACGCGGCGGGTTTGATCTGGGCCATGAACTTGCCTTTGCCGTGAGCTCCCAGCAGCGACCACCACACCAGATCATTGAGCGGCGCGCCAACCAGTTCCTTGGGCAGTGAATCGAAAACGTTGCGAAACACCGTGGTCAGCGTCGAGATCGGCCGTGCCTTCTGCAATTCCAGCGCCGTGGCATCGCCGCGCAGCTTGCCTTGCAGTTGCACCGGGTATTGGCCGTGGATGTCGAAGGGAATGGCATCGTGGTAGGTCAGCACGTAATCGGGATGGCTTTCAAGAAAGTCCACTTGGATCTGCAATTTGCGCGGATCGGTCCAATAGTCGTCGGCCTCGCAGTAGGCGATGTAGCGTCCACGGGCCTCGCCAAACAGGCGCGGCACCGAGGGATTGCCTTGCGAGTACTGGTTTGTCTCGTGATAGAAGGCCCGGATCAGCGTTGGATAGCGCTCGACATACTCGGCGATGATACGGGCGGTGCCGTCGGTGGAGGCGTCGTCGTTGACCAAGATTTCGAAATCGAACGTCGTTTGCTGCATCAGAAAACCTTCCAGCGTCTGAACGACGTAGGCTTCCTGGTTGTAGGCTGGGCAGACAATGCTGACCAGGGGTGCGGCGGACGGCGAGGTGCTCGTCTTTTTGCTAATAGCATCCATGGCTGTGCTCTCTGATTCAAAGGTGCGGTTTAAAAACCGCAGCATCAAACGCTGGGTTTACTGAACAGGATGGAAATCCTGGTTACCAGTGGCTTGTAGCTGGCGGCTACGATCATCAGGGTGATGAAACCGCTGACCGCCAAGCCCAAAAACGTATTGAAACGATTGCCGTCGGCGATCATGCGCAACAGCGGCTCACTGATTGCCAGTCCCACGCCGGTCATCACGCTGATGCGGATGATGTCGCGCAGCCAGACACCGTGAATCCCCGGCGCCAATCGTTGATGCACGATGGTCGGCCAGATAGCGAACGACACCACGCGCAGGACGAACCAGGCGACTGCGGCGCCAAGGGCCCCGTAGTTATGAATCGCCAGAAACATCACAGGCACCGTGATCAGTGCTGAAACGACGCTGTACCAGACATGCAGGCGCATCTGCCCATAGGCATATTGCAGATAGAACTGGAACGCGCTGACCGCCATGATTGCGCTGCCCAGCGAGTACCACGGCAGGATCGAGCGACTCCATTGCGCAGCAGGTTCATCGCCCGACCACGCGTACACCATCTCGTGGGCGTGCAGGGCAATCAAAGCTGCCAGCGGAAACAGAAAGGTGCAGACAAAACGGTTCGCCGCCAGGAATAGCTGGTGCATGTCCTGGCGACGTCCTTCGGCCATCAGCACGGTCAGGCGCGGCAGCAACGTCTGCGCCAACGGGTTGCTCAACATCATGATCCCGGTAGTGATCAGCGCCACCAGCGAGAAATAACCGTATTCGTTGAGCGGCAGCATTTCGGAGAGCAGCACCTTGTCGATCTGCGTCAGCACGATCCACAACACCGCAGTGCCGGACATGCTGGCCGCAAACGGAATGATCGGTTTGACCAGCTGCCAGTCAAAGCCCGTCAGCCACGACGGCGTCGGCATTTGCCGGTAGGCGCGGGCGGCGAAGATCAGGGTTTCGATCACGCCGACCAACACCTGAAACTCGAAGAACAGCACCGGATCGCTGGAGAGGGTGCTGACCAGGAACAATCCGCCGAAGTAGCGCAGGGTGGCGATGACGACGTTGGCGATATTCAGCCACGCGTGCTGTTCAAGGCCCTGAATCCCGCTTTTATACAGCGTCGAATACAGTCGCAACGCGATCACGATGCCCATCAGGCTGATGCACTCGACCAGCGTCTGGGTCGACAACTCCTTGGCATTGAGCCAGTGCACGGCGATCCAGTCGCTGCCGATCATCATGGCCAGGCAGCACAGCCCGGCCAATGGCACGAAGATCAGTTCGAACGAGCGCAGCAGGCGACCCGAGCGATGATCCTGAACCTCAGCGCCTTGCTGATGCGCCACCGCACGCACCAGGCTTGGCGACAGACCCGCGTCCAACAGCTGCAGCCAGGCCTGCAGGACCGAGAAGAAGCCGATAAGCCCATACGCCTCGGCGCCCATGTGGCCAAGGTAGAACGGCATGATCAGGATCCCCACCAGCAGGGTGTAGGCCTGTCCTGCATAGCTCAACGCAGTGTTGCGTATGACTGAGCGTTTGGTTTGCATGGTGTATCCCTTGTTGCCGGAGCGTGTGCGTGTCGTCGCTGTCAGCTGTCAGATGGCGCTCGCCATATTCGGCACTTGGTGTGGTGTGCGGCCCAGACTGCATTCGGAAAGCACGGTGGCGATCACCCGTTCCTGATCCTCGGGCTTGAGGCCTGGGTAGATCGGCAGGCACAGCACGCGTTCGCTAAGGGAGCGCGAAGCGGTTTGCGCCGCCTGCGGCTGCAGGTACTCGAGGGTGTCCAGCGATGGATAGAAATACCGGCGCGGGTTAATGCCGTTAGTGTTCAAGGCGCTGCGCAGGCGCAACAGCTGCTGCTCGTCGCTCACGGCGATGGGGTAATAGCTATGGTTGAGCTGACTGTCCTCCTCGGGCTTTTGCAGATCGACGTATTCCCCCAGGCGCGTGGTGTAGCGGTGGGCAATTTCTGCGCGCTCCTGAAGAATGTTCTCGATGTCGTCGAGAATGCACAGGCCCATCGCGGCAGAAAACTCGTTGAGCTTGGCGTTGATGCCAATGCCGTCGATCTTGTCGACGTCGACGATGCCAAAGTTGCACAACAGATGAACGCGACGTGCCAATTCATCATCATTGGTGATGATGGCACCACCTTCGATGGTGTGGAAAAGCTTGGTGGCGTGGAAACTCAGGGTGCTGATATCGCCCCAGTTCAGCACCGATTTGCCAGCATGGCGTACCGCGAAAGCATGGGCACCGTCGTACACCACTTTCAGATTGCGCCGACGAGCAATCTCTTCGATGCGCTCGACCGCGCACGGGTTGCCGAACACATGGGTGCCGACGATGGCGGTGGTGTCGGAAACGATGCGGCTTTCGATGTGTTCCGGGGAGATGTTCCAGGTCTGCGCATCGATGTCGGCGAAGATCGGGCGGATGCCTTCCCATTGCAGCGAGCTGCTGGTAGCCACGAAGCTGAAAGGGGTGGTGACCGCGCTACCGCTCAAGCCCAGTGCGCGATACGCCACCTGCAAGGCAAGGGTGCCATTGTTGGTCAGGATGACGTGTTTGACGCCCAGGTAGTCCTTCAGGCGCTGCTCCAGTTGGCACACCAGCGGCCCGTGATTGGTCAGCCAGCCACGCGCATAGATGCCTTCGACGTAAGTCTTGAACTTGTCGATATCGCCCAGGTAGGTCTTGGTTACATTGATCATCGAATTCTCCATTTCTGACGCGAAATCTTTAGGGCTTTTCAGGCAGTCATGCTGTGCAGGCGCCGGGCGGGGGGCGAACCGGTTCAGCTTGGGGTGGAGGCGGGCGGCGGGTTGCCGGCCTTGTTACTCATCCGGCGGGCTCGGCCTTGGTTGATCCTGAGGATCAGTCGAGTGGCCAGGCTCCCGGTATGCGGGTCACCGAAATGGAACAGCGCGGTGGCGCGCTTGACGTCGGCACCGCAGGGCTGATTGGCATGCAGCGTGCGATAGCCCCAGAAGAAATAAACGTTGCCTGGCTCCAGGCGCAGCACGTAAGGATTGAGCCACTTGCGCTGCATGCCCTTGAGAATCCAGCCGCGGGTCACTTTGTTTTGCAGCAAGGCCTTCTCGATCACGTTGAACAAGACCCAGGAGCGCACCCGGCGAATATTGGGAAACAGCATCAGATCGCCGCGCTCTTCGCCTTCCGTGGGAATGAACACAGGGACAAGCGCGGTGACCAGGCTGGCATCGTAGTGAAACGCGTTGGATTCACGTTTGCCCTGATTGCCTTGTACGCAACGCAGTACGGGGAAGATCCGGTCGCTGCGCGCATCGCGCTGTGCGGCGTGTCGGTAGAGGCCTGCGAGCAGTGACTTGAACTGAGGATCGGTCCAGTAGCTGGCCAGCAGGCTTTCGCCCAAGGCGGCCTCACCGTGGTAAGCGAAGTATTCACCCTGATGCCTGGCCGCTTGCTCGTCCGTCCAGGCGCGCAGTTGCCGAAGATCCACTTCAGTAACTGCCCCGCTCAGTTTCGCAAAGCCGTTGGTATCGATTTCGTTAGCCAGGCGCTTGGCTAACTGCTCATCCATGTCGAAAGATAAAGGCATCGCATCTCACCCTCTATAGATGGGTAGGGGACACGGCAGGTAGCGACAAGGCGTCGGGCACGCTACCGCCCGAATCTGCAGATCCTGCCGTTCTTCGCTGTGTTATTCCTGCATGTTTTTCAAAAAAGTCTTACTCAGTCGTTGGGCAAAGCTACCGCCCTACCGAGCACTTTCAGTATTTTTGAAAAACATTCTTCAGGCCAACAAATGCCCACCGGCGCGAATAACACACCGTGGGTGACTAACTTTCGTTGGCGGGTACAGGGTGATGAAGTCCAATTGCTCGCGATGCATAGCGTTTTGGCTATGCCGCAAAAAAGGTAAAACATTGGACAGGCATATATATCGACGGATAGAGAGTTTCTGTCAAATTATTTCGTCAACATTCTGTTAAATTTTTGATAATGGTCTACTGGTATCATCTAACCTATTGATTTGTATGGATGTCAAAAAAACATCAGATCATGAGCACGGTGTACTGACGCCTTGCGAAGACTGGGTGCCTAAGCTCGCGACCCGCGTTCAAGGCGCGTAGAGGCATTTTTCTAACGTCAGAATTCAGGCAGGACTTGAGGGTAGCGGTTTTATGGCGTGAATTATTTGAACAGTGTTGATACATGCTTTAATACGAATGCCACTCAACAAAACGGGTAATTAATTGAGTGTTAAAGTTCTGAACAACTTTTCGACCGGCTGCTTACTTATTCAGTTATTCGTTAGATGATTCGGCCCATCTTGAACTTTAGTGCACGTGCAAGGTCGCCGCTGCCGTACTGCGAGTGTACTGCTGCTCAACCCTTCCAGCGTGTCATTCTGCATCGCCGTCCTGCGGTTGATCCGGGCCGTGACGTCCTCCATTATCTCTGGGGTGCGACGCAAACCTTTCGGGTCAGCAGGAGAGTCAATGAATACGCAGTCGAAAACCAGCGCAGTGGTGGCGCAACGTCTGGCGCAGGCACGCGCCTTGATGAGTCGTGAAGGAATCAGCGCCTGGCTGGTGCCTTCGGCAGACCCTCATTTGTCTGAATACCTGCCGGGGTATTGGCAGGGGCGGCAATGGTTGTCGGGTTTCCATGGCTCGGTAGGTACGTTGATCATCACCGCCGACTTCGCTGGCTTGTGGGCGGACAGTCGCTATTGGGAACAGGCAACCAAGGAACTGGCAGGCAGCGGTATCGAGTTGGTCAAGCTGCAGCCGGGCCAGCCAGGTCCATTGGAGTGGCTGGCTGACCAAGCCGAGGCCGACTCGGTGGTAGCGGTGGATGGCGCGGTACTTGCGGTCGCGTCTTCGCGGATCTTGGCCGGTAATCTGTACGCAAGGGGAGCGCGACTGCGTACCGATCTCGATCCCCTGACCGAGCTATGGAGTGACCGTCCAGTACTGCCCACCCAAGCCATTTATGAGCACCTCGCGCCCCACTCCACTCAAACCCGTCCTGAGAAGCTCACTCGCCTGCGTGCTGTGCTTGGCGAGCGCGGGGCCGACTGGCATTTCCTCGCAACGCTTGATGATATCGCTTGGCTATTCAACCTGCGCGGCGAAGACGTCTCCTACAACCCGGTATTTATTTCCTTCGCTCTGATCGGCCCCGACAGCGTCAGCCTCTTCGTCGCGCCGGAGAAAGTTGACCCTGCTTTACGCAGAACCCTTGAGAGCGAAGGCATCACACTGCGTGAATACACCAGCATTGGCGCTGCGCTGCGAGAAGTCCCCCGTGATGCCCGCTTGCTGGTCGATCCGGCGCGTGTGACCTGCGGTTTGCTCGATTATCTGGACAGTGAAGTGACGCTGGTCGAAGGCCTTAATCCCACTACTTTATTCAAATCGCAGAAAAGCGAAGCAGACGCCCAACACATTCGTCACGCTATGGAACAGGATGGCGCGGCACTTTGCGAATTCTTTGCCTGGCTGGATTCGGCGCTGGGCAAAGAGCCCGTCAGCGAATTGACCATCGATGAGAAACTCAGTGCCGCACGGGCACGTCGCCCCGGCTACATCTCCCCAAGCTTTGCCACCATCGCCGGGTTCAACGGCAACGGTGCCATGCCGCACTACCGTGCCACCGAAGCCGAGCATGCCCAGATTGAAGGTGACGGCCTGCTGCTGATCGATTCCGGCGGCCAGTACCTGGGCGGCACCACCGACATCACCCGGATGGTGCCGGTCGGCGTTCCATCGACTGAGCAAAAGCGTGACTGTACGCGAGTGCTCAAGGGGGTCATTGCACTGTCCCGCGCTCACTTCCCGCGAGGCATCCTTTCACCCTTGCTGGACGCAATCGCTCGTGCGCCGATATGGGCCGAGGGTGTTAACTACGGTCATGGCACCGGTCACGGCGTGGGGTACTTCCTCAACGTGCATGAGGGGCCGCAAGTCATTGCCTATCAGGCGCCGGCCACACCGCAAACCGCGATGCAGCCAGGGATGATCACCTCCATCGAGCCTGGCACCTACCGCCCGGGGAAGTGGGGCGTGCGGATCGAAAACCTGGTCATCAACCAAGAAGCGGGCAAGAGCGATTTTGGCGAATTCCTCAAGTTCGAAACCCTAACCCTGTGCCCAATAGACACTCGCTGCCTGGAGATCAGCGTGTTGACCACGGAGGAGCGCGAGTGGCTGAACCACTACCATGCGCAAGTCAAACTTCGTCTGAGCCCTTTGCTTGAAGGCGCTGCGCTGGCCTGGTTGGAACTGCGCACCGCTCCTGTCTGACAGCACCAAAGACACCGCCGCCTATGTAAGCGGCGGTGTCTTCATCTGCCTTAAAAAGGTCGCTAGTCGCTGAGACGGTTAAAGGCTGCGTGGCCCATGCTGGGCAACAATGGCGGATGCGGCGCACTCCAGCAGAGCTATCTAATAGAGGGGCAGCAGAAGCAGGGGGGCAGGCATGTAACACGGTGTAGGCGCCTGCACATGGGAGCAGGCGGCAAGACCCGCAAGGGTCTGTGTGCGTCCGTTGACCGGCGAGCGTTAAGGCTTGGTTGGCTTCTTGCAGACGATGATCATGCTTCGACTGGTGTAGCCGGCAGGATTGAGCCCCAACGGGAACTCGCTCGGAGCTTCAGCAGCGTCACCGGATTTGGCGATGACTCGGTACTGCTTGGACTCGCATGAATCGGTCGCCATCTGATAGCACTGATCCCAGGATGAGGAAAGGCCGGAGCAATTGATGTGCAACCCACGCTTACTCATCACCGGCTTGGAAGTGGCCGCGCAGCCGGCGATGCTCAGGGCCGCCAGCATTATTAAAATGTACTTCATTCATTTCCTTACCTGAGCGCGGATCACCGCTCAGTCTCCAGCCTGAATTCGCTCGCTTACCTGAAGCCAACAATCATGCCCGTCCAGATGAAGCACCGCACTGGAGAGGGGACGGAGGTAAACATGGCGCAACAGCGTTACAAATGCTAGTGACATCGTGTAACCGTCGATAAATTCCGCTCAGTTGTCGTGCGCCTGAACGGCGGCCTGCGATCGGCTGGTCAAGGTGGCGCCGACCGTGGCTACGATGATCGCGCAGATTGCCAGCCATTGGGACAGCGAAAGGTACTCATGAAGGAAGGCAAACCCGGACAGCGCGCCCATGGCAGGCTCCATGCTCATCAGTGTGCCGAAGGTGCGTGCCGGTAAGCGGGTCATGGCGATCATTTCGAGGGTGAAGGGCAATGCGGTCGAGAGAATCGCGACACCGAGCGCCACTGGAATTAATGCTGGAGTGAGAAGGGCGCTTCCTGCGTGGGCTATGCCGATAGGTGCAATGAAAATAGCCGCGATCATCACGCCAAGCGCGGCGGTCTGTACCCCGTGGTCAGCCCCGGCTTTCTGGCCGTATAGGATATAGGCCGCCCAACATGCACCTGCGCCCAGTGCGTACAGTGAGCCGACCAGGTCCAGAGTGCCGCCTTGACCCATGGGGATCAGCAGGGCGAGACCCGTCACTGCCACTACGATCCAGATGAAGTCTGTAATCTTGCGCGAATGCAGTAGCGCAATGGCCAGCGGACCGGTGAACTCCAATGCGACGCCAATCCCCAGCGGGATGGTGCGTATAGCCATATAGAAGAGGATGTTCATCCCGCCCAGAGCAATGCCATACATAAGCACTGCTCTCAGCGAGTGCCTGGTGAGTCTTGTCCGCCAGGGCCGCAGGATCACGAACATCAGCAAGCTCGCGAAAACCAGGCGCAAGGTGGTAGCACCTTGCGCGCCAATGATGGGGAATAGCGACTTGGCCAGCGATGCGCCGGTCTGTACAGATGTCATGGCGATGAGCAGCAGGCCGACGGGAAGAAACGCGGAGGCCAGACTGCTTTTTTTTGCATTCATTGAGTGATTCATATCCCGAGGCCGTAGAGGCATTGAAGGTGAAGGCTGTCGTGCTGAACCTATAGCACCCGCGCAATATAATGCTCATTGTTCCAGGTTTAAGACGATTTTGAAGATTTTCACTATAAGTGCTTGACGCCCCTCTGGATGTGTCTATAATTCGCCCCACTTCCGGCGCAGACGAAACGGAAAACTCCTTGATAATCAAAGAGTTGGACGAAGTAAGCAGCGAGGAAGTGCTTCGATTCAGATGCCTGAATCGACAG
>NZ_DIHC01000041.1:420-124624 GCF_002419965.1 Pseudomonas sp. UBA5706 | reverse complement strand
TGCTGCGGCAGAACATTGAATAGCGCCAAAGGCACAGCCGCCTTGATTCTGTCTGCGAGCACATAACCGAATGTCGCAAAAAACCTGCGGCTTTTGATTCTGCCCCGCAAGCACATAACCCAATCACGGCAAAGACCTGCGGCTTTGACTCTGCCCGAAGGGCGTAGGAGCGCAGCTAGCTCGCGATCGGCTGCGCAGCAGTCGTAAACCCTGCCACCCCGGCCTGTCTGACACACCGCGCCGACTGGTTTTGCTGCCGGTCCCCAGCAGATCGTCGGTAAGCCGGACTCCTACGCCCTGCGGCCAGGAGCAACAACAAAAACCTCACCCCATGCGCGGGGTCAAAAACCCGAAAAACTGCGCCCTCAACTCCGGCAGCTCATTAGCCAGATGATGCCGCGCTTCGTGCAGCATGCAGATCTGCGGATGGTCGAACTTATCGTTGAGCACTGCCAGATTGTGGCTCCAGTCCACGGTCATGTCCGACTCACCCTGCACGATCAGTGGGCTGCGTGGGCTGCGAGGAGCGTTTTCGATGCGCTCGATCCACTTCGCCAGCGCGCCTACCCAGACGGTCGGCAAACGCCGGGGCTGCAAAGGATCGGCCATCAGAAACGGCAGAAACGCGGGCGCATTGGAGTTCTCGCTGAAGCGTCGGTCAATGCCTTTGACGAAGGTGCGCAACAGGTAATAGCTGACTTTCGACCAGGTCCAGCCGCGAGGACGAACCAGCGGCGCCAGGAGAATCGCTTGCCCCTGAGCCGGGCTCTCGTTGCCATGATTGAGCAGATGATCGATAACGATTGCCCCGCCAGTGCTCTGCCCGCACAGATGCCAGGGTTTGGGTAACTGCAGGATGTCGGCTTCGGCGAACAACCGATCGAGTACCAACTGATATTCGGCAAAGTCGGTAATGCTTGCCCGAGTACCGCTGGACAGCCCATGACCTGGCAAGTCGCAGGAGATCACCGCGAAGCCCAAGTCCAGCGCCCATTCGATGACATGCCGATATAATCCCATATGGTCGTAGAAACCATGCATCAGCACCAGCGTGGCAACGGGATGTTCCGGCGTCCACAACTGGGTGACGATCTCATAGCCACCCACCTCGAAACGCCCAAGTCGGCTGCTGATCTGCCCGTCACGCCCAAGCCCGGCCAGGCTGTAGAAGCGCTGATATGCAAGCTGCTCCTGCGTGAGCGCCAGCTTCGCACTCAACGGTTGCAGGCCGGCGCGCAGGTGATCGGGGTCGAACGTGTTGGGCATCGGCATTCCACATCAGGCAAATAGAAATTCACGGGTGACGCATGCCTGTGAGTTTCTTCCGTCCTCTCAGGCGTGGCAAGCTACGTCACCCAAACCGAAGTTAGACCATGACTGCTCGTCCACTCGCTCGACGTCACACCGTATTGCTCGCGCTGACCGCCGTCATCTGTGCGGCAGCCTTATGGCTGGGCTACAGATGGTTTGAGGGTCGATACGTGCGAGCGTTCAGTGAGCAAACAGCGCTGTTTTCCGGAGACACGCTGAAGCTGCCGCCAGCGCTTGCCGGGCCGGGACGAATACGTGTGGTGCATTTCTGGGATCCGGCCTGTCCATGCAACGTTGGCAATCAGCAGCACTTGGGCGAACTGGTTGAGCGCTTCTCGGGCACTGGGAGCGTGGACTTTTATGCGCTGCGCAAGCCAGGCACTCACGGACAATTGCCGCCTGCCATGAGCGCAATCATGCCCCTGGACCATCTACCAGGGGCTGAGCGGATAACCTCAAGCCCGGCGGTGGCGATCTGGGACAGGCAAGGCAATCTCGCGTACTTCGGACCTTACAGCGAGGGGCTGGTGTGCAACTCACGGAACAGTTTTATCGAGCCGATCCTTCAAGCGCTCAAGACAGGAAGACCGGTGAATGCGACGCACACGATGGCGGTAGGGTGTTATTGCCCGTGGTCGCGGGCCAATTGATGCAGATTAGCCTACCCCTCTGTAACAGTCCGTCTGGCTGGCAATCCGGACTGCTACAAGGGTGTCAGTCCCCTCAGTGCGTATCTTTGTAATCAATCATCAGCGGCAGCTTTTCATCAGCGGTCCTGGTCAGCACTTTGTGCTTAACCGACTTGAAGCCGCCCAGCTGTTTCGCCGTCATGCCGCCGCCCACCACCTTGCTCGACGGCGGTTTGACCATCAAATCGCTCGCCGCTTGCAGCGCCCGATGATAGCCGCTGCGTTCGCTTAGGTTGTAGTCGCCAAGGTCGAGTTGACCGCGCAGCCAGTCAGCCCAGTAGAACTCCAGAAACTCCGGTGATATATCGCCCGATTTCGGCTTGCCATACGCCGCGCCGCGGACGAAATACACCAGGCTGCGCAGGATGTCGTTGTGCATCGATTGCAGCCCGACATGCGCAGGTAACTGGTCAGGGGAAATCGACTGCCCGTTGCCGTCCTTGAGCCAGACCTTGTGCGCCTGCTGCATCCGCATCCAGAAGTTTGCCTGATCGGCGCTGTCGCTGAAGACGTCGGTAATTCGCACTTTCATTTTCATCTTCGGGCCCGCGCCGGGTTGCTCCCAGAGCGTGCTGAAGGTGTGATGACCATCGGTGAGATAAAACTGGCCACCGGGGCCGACGACCACGGTTTTCATCGCTTGCGGATGCGTATTGGGCTGATCCGTGCAGGCAAAGGTTTCGGGCTTCAGCGGATCGGCGCTGTCACTGATCGTTCTGGCCTTGTCCTGACCGTTGCTTTCGCAGATCTCGTCGAAGAGCTTTTGCCGATCCCTGGCAAAGCGTTCGAGCTGGTAATAGACCTGATCGAAGCCAATGACCGCCTGGGTCGGATGCAGCTGTTCGAGGCTGACTTCGACAACGGTGCCTGCTTTCGGGCCAGTGAAGGCCAGTGCATGAGAGCAGGTCAGCGCCAGCAACACGGCCACGCTGCAGGAGGGAATTCGCATGGTTCGGGACTCTTCAGGGCGTGGACTGAGCTTAATGCATTGACCGCCTGGCACAATACGCTCGGCTGTAGCAGCACGGTCTACCGCCGCGGCCCCGCAAAACGTCAACGCTGATAAGCCGGGCGGCCCTGCGGCGTTCAGCCAGTTCATCGCGCTACACAGCCATGCGACAAATCTGTAGCCTTCCGGGCTTCCAACTGATTCTTTTCGAGCCGCCGGATGAAACGCCGCCTTTGCGTCATCGCCGTTGTAGCCATCCTGATCGCAGGTGGCGCAGCCTGGTATATCCATAGCAAGCAGCCGCTGCGCAACGGCGAGATTGCCCTAACCGATCTTCATGCGCCGGTCAGCGTGCGCTATGACGAACGCGGCGTGCCGCACATCAAGGCCGACCATCAGGACGACCTGTATCGCGCGTTGGGTTATGTCCATGCTCAGGACCGGTTGTTCCAGATGGAGATCCTCCGCCGGCTGGCCCGTGGCGAGCTGGCCGAAGTGCTCGGGCCGAAACTGGTTAACACCGACAAACTGTTCCGCAGCCTGCGGATTCGCGAGCATGCCGACGCGTACGTCGCCCGTCAGGACAAAACCACCCCCGCCTGGCAGGCGCTGCAAGCCTACCTGGACGGCGTAAATCAATTTCAGGCGACTCACCCTAAACCTATCGAGTTCGACGTGCTGGGCATCGACAAGCGGCCGTTCACTGCCGAGGACACCCTGAGCATCGGCGGTTATCTGGCCTACAGCTTCGCGGCTGCGTTTCGCACCGAGCCGCTGCTGACGTACGTGCGCGACCAACTCGGCCCGGACTATCTAAAAGTTTTTGACCTGGAATGGCAGCCTCAAGGCGCGCTGCTCCCCTCTGCAGCCCTGAGCAGCAACGATTGGAAAGGCCTCGGCGCGCTGGCGCAGCTCAGTGCCCAGGCGCTGGAAGATGCAGGTTTGCCGCAATTCGAAGGCAGCAATGCCTGGGCGGTGTCGGGCAGCCGAACGCAAAGTGGCAAGCCATTGCTGGCAGGAGACCCGCACATTCGTTTTTCAGTGCCTGCGGTCTGGTACGAGGCGCAATTGTCAGCACCAGGTTTCGAACTGTACGGACATTTTCAGGCGCTCAATCCGTTCGCCCTGCTCGGCCATAACATGGCCTTCGGCTGGAGCCTGACCATGTTCCAGAACGACGACGTCGACCTGATCGCCGAGAAGACCAACCCCGAGAATCCGAATCAGGTCTGGTACCACGGTGCCTGGACTGACATGACATCACGCCCGGAGCAGATCAAGGTCAAGGGCGAATCACCGATCGTTTTCATGCTTCGCCAATCACCGCACGGTCCCATCGTCAACGATGTCTTGGCGAACGACGGCAGCAACACGCCTGTCGCCATGTGGTGGTCGTACCTGGAGTCGGAGAACCCGATCCTGCAGGGCTTCTACGAGGCGAACCGGGCGGACACGCTGGACAAGATGCGCAGCGCCGCCGAGAAGATTCAATCGCCGGGCCTGAACGTCGTCTACGCCAACGCCAAAGGCGATATCGGCTGGTGGGCCGCCGCGCAGTTGCCCAAACGGCCAGCCGGGGTGAACCCGGCGTTCATCCTCGACGGCAGCACCGAGCAGGCGGACAAAAGCGGCTTCTACCCTTTCAGCGCCAATCCTCAGGAAGAAAATCCTGCCCGTGGCTATATCGTGTCCGCTAACTTCCAACCGGCGTCGCCCACCGGCATGGAGATTCCCGGCTACTACAACCTCGCTGAACGGGGTCGTGAGCTGGATAGGCAGTTGAGTGACGACACCGTGAAATGGAATCTGGAAAACAGCAAGGCGCTGCAACTGGGTACACGGACCGACTATGCGACGCAGATCCTCACGCCGCTGATTCCGGTGCTGCGGCGCGTCATCAGCGACCCCGAAGAGCACGACCTGATCGAACGTCTAGCGGCCTGGAAAGGCGACTATCCGGTGGATTCGGTAGGCGCGACGCTGTTCAATCAGTTCCTCTTCAACCTGAGCGACCAGGCCTTTCACGACGAGTTGGGTGACGGCATGTTCGCAACCTTGCTATCGACGCGGGTTATCGATATGGCATTGTCCCGTCTGGCCGCAGACGCACACTCGCCATGGTGGAACAATCGCAATTCCAACGAACCCGAGAGTCGGGACAACACCGTTAAAGTGGCTTGGCATGCGGCGGTCTCGCACCTCAAATCGCTGTACGGAGCGAACGCCGACGAGTGGACGTGGGGCAAGGCGCATACGCTGACCCACGAACATCCGCTGGGTCGCCAGACACCGCTGGACATGTTGTTCAACGTTGGCACGTTCGCGGCGCCCGGCACACACGAAGTACCGAATAACCTGTCGGCAGGCATCGCTGCTGCGCCTTGGCCGGTGACTTACGGGCCTTCTACAAGACGCCTGATCGACTTCGCTGACCCCGCCCATGCGCTGGGCATCAACCCGGTCGGGCAAAGCGGCGTGCTGTTCGACAAACACTACGCCGATCAAGCCAAGGCCTACATAAATGGCCAGTACATGCCGGAGCGGTTCAGTGAGGGGGATGTGGCGGGGAGTAGCAAAGAGATGTTGAAGTTGGTGCCACGTCGTTAATGCCCCAAACCTCCACGTGGATTCTCGCACGCTCCGCATGGGATGGCGCCGGTGACGCAAAAGCCTTGATAAGGCGGCGCTGCGCCGATCGGTCAACCGCTCCGCGTTCACTGCCTGGCGACGCAGAGCGCCGGGCAATGCATTCCCACGCGGAGCGTGAACTGAGATCGTCGGCAAGCCAGACTCCCACGCCCTCCGGGTCGAAGCAAAATGATCGCGCCCACGCGATTGTGGGCGCGATCATCTGTAACTACGGAGCGATCAAACCGACTCGACCACCTGCGCACGTCGCGGATCCGGTTGTTTCCAGCCATCTGCTGCCGCTTCTTCAATGGCTTGCTGGATGGCCTTTCTGCGGTTGTTTTCAGCGCGGCGGCTGAAGAACCAGACCAGGAATGTCGCGATCGACACGGCCAACAGAATCAGACTTGCAATGGCGTTGATCTCGGGCTTCACGCCCAGACGTACGGCGGAGAATACTTCCATCGGCAAGGTCGTCGAGCCGGGACCGGACACGAAGCTCGCCAATACCAAGTCATCCAGCGACAGGGCGAAGGACATCATGCCGCCCGCGGCCAGCGAGGGCGCGATCATCGGGATGGTGATCAGAAAGAACACCTTCCACGGACGCGCGCCAAGGTCCATGGCAGCCTCTTCGATGGACAGGTCCAGCTCACGCAGCCGCGCCGAAACGACCACCGCCACATACGCCGCACAGAACGTCGTGTGGGCGATCCAGATGGTGACGATGCCACGCTCCTGTGGCCAGCCAATCAACTGCGCCATCGCCACGAACAGCAGCAACAGCGACAGGCCTGTGATGACTTCGGGCATGACCAGAGGCGCTGTGACCAGTCCGCCAAAGAACGTGCGGCCCTTGAAACGCGTCACGCGGGTCAGCACGAACGCTGCCATCGTACCTAACGCAACCGCCGCTACCGAGGTGTACAAGGCGATTTCCAGCGAGCGCATTACCGCGCTCATCAGTTGCGTGTTGTCCAGCAGGCCGACGTACCACTTCACCGACCAGCCGCCCCAGACCGTCACCAGTTTCGAGGCGTTGAATGAGTAGATCACCAGAATGACCATGGGCGCGTAGATGAACACCAGGCCCAGTACCAACATCAGGTTCGAGAATCGGAAGCCTCTCATGCCTTGCCCTCCAATTCTTTAGCCTGGCTGCGGTTGAACAGAATGATTGGCACGATGAGGATCAACAGCATCACCACCGCCAGCGACGATGCCACCGGCCAGTCGCGGTTGTTAAAGAACTCCTGCCACAGCACCTTGCCGATCATCAGCGTCTCAGGGCCGCCCAGCAGTTCAGGGATGACGAACTCACCCACCACCGGAATGAACACCAGCATGCAGCCGGCGATGATGCCGTTCTTGGACAGCGGGACGGTAATTTTCCAGAAACTGTTGAAGGTGCTCGACCCCAGGTCCGACGCGGCCTCCAGCAGGCTCTGATCGTGCTTTACCAAATTGGCGTACAGCGGCAGGATCATGAACGGCAGGTACGAATAGACCACGCCGATGTAGACCGCCAGGTTGGTGTTGAGAATCTGTAATGGCTCGTTGATCACGCCCAGCCACATCAGAAAGGCGTTGAGCAGGCCGTTATTACTGAGAATGCCCATCCAGGCGTAAACGCGGATCAGGATCGCCGTCCAGGTCGGCATCATGATCAGCAGCAACAATACGGTCTGTATTTCCTTGCGTGCAATGGAGATACCGTACGCCATCGGATAGCCAATCAACAGGCACAGCAAGGTGCTGAAGAAGGCCATCTTCAACGAGCCCAGGTATGCCGAGATGTACAGGTCGTCTCCAGTCAGCAACGCGTAGTTGGCGAAATTGAGCACCACGTCGAGCTTCTGCTCGGCGTAGGTGAAGACCTCAGTGTAAGGCGGAATCGCGACGTCGGCCTCGGCGAAGCTGATCTTGATGACGATCAAAAACGGCAACGCGAAGAACAGAAAAAGCCACAGGAAGGGCACGCCGATAACCGCCTGACGGCCATTGGGCTTTATTCGATTGAACGCACGTTTGATCTTTCGGATTTTCATGAGCGCAGTACCACGCCGCTGTCGTCTTCCCACCAGACGTAGACTTCATCGTCCCAGGTTGGACGAGTGCCCTGACGCTCGGCATTGGCCACAAACGACTGCACCAGCTTGCCGGAGGGCAACTTTACGTAGAAGACCGAATGGCCCCCCAGATACGCAATGTCATGCACTTTGCCGCGCGACCAGTTATGTTCGAAGGCGGGTTGCTCGGTTGTCACCAGCAGTTTCTCTGGGCGCAGCGCGTACGTGATGTGCTTGTCTTCCACCGAAGTCGTCACCCCGTGCCCCACGTAGATGTCGCGTTCAAGCTCGGGGCTTCGGATCAGCGCGTGGCCCTCCCTGTCCTCGATGACCTCACCGTCGAACAGGTTGACGTTGCCGATGAACTCGCAGACCAGACGGCTGGTCGGGGTTTCGTAAATATCCACAGGGCTGCCGATCTGCGCGATCCAGCCCAGGTGCATGATCGCGATGCGCTGGGCCATGGTCATGGCCTCCTCCTGGTCATGGGTCACCATCACGCAGGTCACGCCGACGCGCTCGATGATCTCCACCAGTTCCAGTTGCATCTGCGAACGCAGCTTCTTGTCCAGCGCACCCATCGGCTCGTCGAGCAAGAGCAGCTTTGGCTTCTTGGCCAGCGAACGCGCCAGTGCAACGCGCTGACGCTGGCCGCCCGAAAGCTGATGCGGCTTACGCTTGGCGTACTGGGTCATCTGCACCAGCTTGAGCATTTCGGCCACGCGGGCGTCGATCTCGTTCTTGGGCAGTTTGTCCTGCTGCAGGCCGAAGGCGATGTTCTGCGCCACGGTCATGTGTGGGAACAGTGCGTAGGACTGAAACATCATGTTGATCGGACGTTCGTACGGCGGCATGTCCGTAATGTCGACGCCATCGAGAAAAATCCGCCCCTCGGTTGGCCGCTCGAACCCCGCCAGCATGCGCAGCAGCGTGGACTTGCCCGAGCCGGAACCGCCAAGCAGGGCGAAGATTTCGCCCTTGTTGATCTGCAGAGACACATCGTCCACAGCAACCGTCTCGTCGAATTTTTTCGTGACCCGATCGATTTTGACCAGTACCTGTTTCGGTTGCTGACCACCCTCAAGGGCTTTTTTGTAGGCGCCGGAGGCAACTGCCATGGGTGAAACTCCCAACTGTTTTTGCGCCCGGCCAATAGGGCCGGGCGCCAGGTCTTTATTTACCGGATTTGATCCTGGTCCAGCTGCGCGTCATCACGCGCTGGATTTTCGGTGGCAACTCGGAGTTGACGTACAACCGCTGCAGCACCTCTTGGGAGGGGTAGACCGCTTCGTCGTTGCGAATGTCCTGCTCCATCAATGTGCCCGAGGCAGGGTTCGGGTTGGCGTAACCGACCTGATCGCTGACCTTGGCGATCACCTCAGGCTTGAGGATGTAGTTGATGAAGGCATGGGCCGCCTTGACGTCTGGCGCGTCAGCCGGAATCGCCAGCATATCGAACCACAGGTTGCCGCCTTCCTTGGGAATCGAGTATGCAAGGTGCACGCCCTTGCCCGCTTCTTCGGCACGGGCCTTGGCCTGGAACACATCGCCGGAAAATCCAGCGGCGATGCAGATGTCGCCATTGGCCAGATCCGTGATGTATTTGGAGGAATTGAAATAGGTCACGTACGGACGAACTTTGAGCAGCTTGTCCTCGGCCTTCTTGTAGTCCTTTTCGTCGGTGCTGTTGGGATTGAGCCCCATGTAGTTCAGCACCGCGGGCATCATCTCGTCAGCCGAATCCAGGAAGGCGACGCCGCACTTCTGCAGCTTCTTGATGTTCTCAGGTTCAAACAGCACAGCCCAGGAGTCGATAGTGTCGACGCCCAATACTTCCTTGATCTTGTCGACGTTATAGCCGATACCGTTGGTGCCCCACAGGTAAGGCACGGCGTACTGATTGCCTGGGTCGTTTTTTTCCAGGCGCTTCATCAGCTCGGGATCGAGATTGGAGTAGTTGGGAAGTTGCGACTTGTCGAGCTTCTGAAATGCGCCTGCCTTGATCTGCTTGCCAAGGAAGTGGTTGGAGGGCACCACCACGTCATAACCGGTGTGACCGGCCAGCAGCTTGCCTTCCAGGGTTTCGTTTGAGTCGAAGACATCGTATTTGGTCTTGATCCCGGTGGCGGTTTCGAAACCCGCCAGGGTCGTGGTTCCGATGTAATCGGACCAGTTATAAATGCGGACGGTGGAATCCGCGAAGGCGCCGACGGCGAGCGTCAGGCCGGCTCCCAGTAGCAAGCCTTTGGAAAACAAAGAAATAGACACGTTTGCAGTCCTTTTTAGTGGGTGGGCCTGTTGCCCTGGCCGACGACAGTAACGACTGACTGTGACGAATCCGGCGCGCAACTTACCTTCGATAAACCCTGCTCGCAAAAAAACTTTGTACGGCGGATGTGCGTCCAGCGAACTGCGTGGCAATTCGGCTTGCCTGCATCAGCGTTTTACGAACGCCGCCGACAAGCCGGACTGCTACGGATTATGCACGTGCCGTCATTGACTGCACCTTTGGACCCGGCTTATTTGCCCGATTTGATGGTGGTCCAGGCGCGTGTCATTTCGCGTTGGGTGGCGGCTGGCAAGTCGGCAATGGCATACAACTTGGCCAGAACGTCCGCCGGCGGATAGACGCCTGGGTCAGAGGTGATGTCTTTGTCAACGAACTCGGTCGCAGCCTTGTTACCGTTCGGGAAGTGAACGGAGTTGGTGATTTCTGCCATCACCTTCGGTTGCAGCAGGAAGTTCATGAACTTGTAGGCGCCTTCGACGTTATCGGCGTCTTTAGGAATGGCGACCATGTCATAGAAGCTACCGGCCCCTTCTTTCGGAATGTTGTAGCTGACCTTGACCTTGCCACCGGCCTCTTCAGCGCGGGCCTTGGCCTGATACACGTCACCCGAGTAACCCACGGCTACGCAGATGTTGCCGTTGGCCAGGTCCGAGATGTACTTGGACGAGTGGAAGTAGGTCACCGAAGGACGAATCTTCAGGAACAGGTCCTGGGCCTTCTTGATGTCTTCCTTCTTCTGGCTGTCGGTTGGCAGGCCCAGGTAGTGCAGCGCTACCGGCAGCATTTCGGTTGGCGAATCAAGGAAGCTGATACCGCAGCTTTTCAGCTTGGCCGCGTTCTCTGGTTTAAACAGCAAATCCCAGGAATTGACCGGGGCGTCGGCGCCCAGCGCAGCCTTGACCTTTTCCGGGTTGAAGCCAATTCCGATCGAGCCCCACATGTACGGGAAAGCATGCTTGTTGTCCGGGTCGCTGATCGACACGGCTTTCAACAGCGCAGGATCAAGGTTCTTGTAGTTAGGCAGCTTGGACGTATCCAGCTCCTGGTAAACACCGGCTTTGATCTGTTTGGCGAGGAAGTTGTTCGACGGTACGACGATGTCGTAACCCGACTTGCCTGCCAGCAACTTGGCTTCCAGCGTCTCGTTACTGTCGAATACGTCATACACCACTTTGATGCCCGATTCCTTTTCGAAATCGGCAATGGTGTTTGGCGCGATGTAATCGGACCAGTTGTAGACGTGCAGAACTTTGTCATCGGCGTGTGCAGCTGCGGCCACTGCGCCCATCAGGGACAAGGCGAGGAGGGTTTTGCCAAATTTCTTCATGCGTACAGCTCCAATGTTTTATGTTAGCGGCGACTAAAACAGCCGTTAGTCTGGCAATTTCCTGGGCGGGCTTACAAGCAGAGCAGCCTGCCAAGTTGCATAACGTTCAAGGGTTTCATCTACCTGCCAATCCCCTCGCCGTCTGGATATCCACACCTCTGAGCACGTCAATACCGGTTGGCAGCAGTCCGGCTTGTCGGACAGCGGGTTGGATGACCCTACCGCCGGCAAGCCGTGCTGCAACAGGTTTCGGATTCAGCGTTGCAGTGCCTCAAGGGTCAGGTCCAGGCACTTGCGCGCTTTTTCCACTAACTCATCGATTTCGGCAAGGCTGATCACCAGTGGCGGCGCGATAATCATCGTGTCGCCCACAGCCCGCATGATCAGACCGTTATCGAAGCAGAACGTCCGGCAGATCATGCCCGCACCTTGACCGACATACCGTTGGCGAGTGGCTTTGTCTTTCACCAGTTCGATAGCGCCAAGCATGCCGACACCCCGAACCTCACCCACCAGCGGATGATCGTTCAGCTCACGCAGACGCTTTTGCAAGTATGGTGCCGTTTCCGACTTCACCCGTTCGACGATTTTCTCTTCTCGCAGAATCCGGATGTTTTCCAGACCCACCGCGGCCGCCACCGGGTGACCGGAGTAGGTGAAACCATGGTTGAAGTCGCCGCCCTCGTTGAGCACCTTGACCACTTCGTCGCGCACGATCACGCCGCCCATGGGGATGTAGCCCGAGGTCAGGCCCTTGGCAATGGTCATCAGGTCGGGTTTGAGGTCATAGAAATCGCTACCGAACCACTCACCGGTGCGACCGAAGCCACAAATCACCTCGTCAGCGACGAAGAGAATGTCGTACTTGGCGAGAATTTCCTTGATCTTCGGCCAGTAGGTGTCCGGCGGCACAATCACGCCACCGGCCCCCTGGATCGGCTCGGCAATAAACGCACCGACATTGTCGACGCCCAATTCGAGAATTTTCTTTTCCAACTGCTCGGCAGCCCACACGCCGAAATCGTCCGGGCTCATGTCGCCACCCTCTGCGAACCAGTAAGGCTGCGGGATGTGAACGATACCCGGGATCGGCAAGTCGCCCTGCTCATGCATGTAAGTCATGCCGCCCAGACTCGCGCCCGCGACGGTGGAGCCGTGATAGCCGTTCATGCGGCTGATGATGACCTTCTTGCCCGGCTTGCCCTTGATCGCCCAGTAGTGGCGAACCAGACGGAGCACGGTGTCATTGCCTTCGGAACCGGAACCGGTGAAGAACACATGGTTCATGCCATTCGGGGCAATTTCCGAGATGGCCTTGGCCAGTTGCAGCGCCGGCGGGTGAGCGGTCTGGAAAAACAGATTGTAATAAGGCAGTTCGCGCATCTGTTTGCTGGCGGCGTCAGCCAGTTCCTCGCGACCGTAACCCACGGCTACACACCACAGGCCAGCCATGCCGTCGAGAATCTTGTTGCCTTCGCTGTCCCACAGATAAACACCCTTGGCGTGGGTAATGATGCGCGGGCCATTCTCTTTAAGCTGTTTAAAGTCGCTGAACGGCGCCAGGTGGTGGTCGCTGCTGAGCGCTTGCCATTCGCGGGTTTGCGGATTGTTCGAACTCATGAATCACTCCATTGACTGGATAACACGTGCCGGGCGCCAATAACCTGCAAACACTCATTGACGCCCAGAGTCTTCAGACCGCGAAGAGCAGGAATTCCCGCTCCCACGAACTGATCACACGCTTGAAGTTTTCGTGCTCGGCGCGCTTGACCGCGACGTAGCCGGTGACAAACGTCTTACCGAGGTATTTCTCGACCGTTTTGCTGTTTTCCATCCGTTCCAGCGCGTCCTCGATGGTCAACGGCAGGCGTAGATTGCGGCGTTCATAACCACGTCCCACGACCGGCGCACTCGGATTGAGACCCTCGACCATGCCGATAAAACCGCATAGCAGGCTCGCAGCGATGGCCAGATAGGGGTTGGCATCAGCGCCCGGCAGACGGTTTTCGACCCGCCGGTTCTGCGGGGTCGCATCCGGGACGCGCAGGCCCACGGTGCGGTTTTCTTCGCCCCACTCCACGTTCACCGGCGCTGACGTATCAGGCAGGAAGCGGCGGAAGGAGTTGACGTTGGGCGCGAACAGCGGCAGCAGTTCCGGGATCAGCTTCTGCAGACCGCCGATATGCTGCAGGAACAGCTGGCTCATCGTCCCGTCTTCATTGGAGAAGATGTTCCTGCCGGTCTCGATTTCGATGATGCTTTGGTGCAGGTGCATGGCGCTGCCGGGCTCGCCGGTCATGGGCTTGGCCATGAAGGTCGCAGCCACGTCGTGCTTGAGCGCCGCCTCGCGCATGGTGCGCTTGAAAACCAGGATCTGGTCGGCCAAGGACAGGGCGTCGCCGTGACGGAAGTTGATTTCCATCTGCGCCGTGCCGTCTTCGTGAATCAGCGTGTCCAGGTCAAGGCTCTGCAGCTCGCACCAGTCGTAGACATCTTCGAACAACGGGTCGAATTCGTTCGCGGCTTCAATCGAGAAGGATTGGCGACCGGTTTCCGGGCGCCCCGAACGGCCAACCGGTGGTTGCAAAGGGTAATCGGGGTCGTCGCTGCGCTTGGTCAGGTAAAACTCCATCTCCGGCGCCACGATGGGCTGCCAGCCTTGATCGGCGTAGAGCTTGAGCACCTTCTTGAGCACGTTGCGCGGCGACAGCTCGATGGGGTTGCCCTGTTTGTCGTAGGTGTCGTGGATCACCTGTGCAGTAGGCTCGATGGCCCAGGGGACCAGGTACACCGCGTTCTGGTCAGGACGGCAGAACATGTCGATGTCTGCGGGGTCCAGCAACTCGTAATAAATGTCGTCTTCGACGTAATCCCCGGTCACGGTCTGGAGCAGTACGCTTTCCGGCAAGCGCATGCCCTTTTCGGCAATGAACTTGTTGGTCGGAGAAATCTTGCCCCGCGTGATACCGGTCAGGTCGGAGATCATGCACTCGACTTCGGTAATGCTGTGTTCTTTCAACCAATCGGTGAGCTGGTCGAGGTTGGTACTCATAAATACCTCAGGGGTTTCAGAACCGGTCGCCGTTATGGCCGCCGGGCGTTATCTGGACGCATGGGCGTCACGTCGCATTGCATGCTTTCGACAGGCATCGCCAAACGCCTGAAGAATTGAAAGATAGTCGCGGTTCTGCATCACTTGCCACTCGGGATGCCATTGAACGCCGAGTGCGAACACGTCGGCTGAAGCAAAAGGCGCGCCCGGGGGAACGGAGATCGCCTCGATCAAGCCATCGGCGGCCGTGGCCTCAACGCGCAACCCGGGCGCCAGGCGCTCGATGCCCTGACCATGAAGTGAATTGACACGAATCTCGTCGGCCAGTCCCAATCCGGCCAGCATTCCACCGGGCGCGATGTGCAGCGAATGGCTTGGCGCATATTGAATTTCAACAGGTTCGTTATCTGGCTCACGATGGTCCAGGAAGGTTCCCGTCTCATGAACCTTCTGATGCAGACTGCCGCCAAACGCCACGTTCATCTCCTGAAACCCGCGACAAATTCCCAACACCGGCACGCCGGCAGCCACAGCGGCACGAATAAGAGGTAAGGTGGTACGGTCGCGTTCAGGATCATGAGCAGTACCGGGCGCGCTGGCTGGACCGCTATAGTGGTAGGGTTCGACGTTGGATGCAGAGCCGGTGAAGACCAGCCCATCGACCACCGAGAGGATATCGGCCGGATCGATAAGCTCTGCCAGAGACGGCAGAATCAGCGGCAGGCCCTTGGCAGCAACAGCGACTGCGCGGACGTATTTGTCACCACTGACGTGATAGGCATGCGGGCCGATTTGCTGAGTGCAGGCGGCGACGCCGATCAGCGGAAGGCGAAACATGTGACCCCCGGTGTTATTGCTGTTATGGGTTGCGACCGAGCTTAGCCTTGTTCATTTTTTTACACAACAACCCCGTAAAAAATAAAATACGCCCCGATCAAGATCGCTGTTTCGGATGTCTCCAACAGCGAAAAACCGCCCTAAAGTGCGGCAAAACTGGCTTAATGGCGCCGTTTTAGGGCAAACCGGGGCTCTCTTGACTTCATCAGGGCTTTCGGATTGACTGAACCCCGTAATGCTCGATGATTGATATTTTCAACAACAAAGGTGTTGCATCATGTCGGTACCCCCGCGTGCCGTTCAGCTCAACGAAGCGAACGCGTTCCTTAAGGAACATCCTGAGGTTCTATACGTTGACCTTCTGATTGCAGATATGAATGGAGTGGTGCGCGGCAAGCGCATCGAACGCACCAGCCTCCATAAGGTTTACGAAAAAGGCATCAACCTCCCAGCTTCTCTTTTCGCACTGGATATCAATGGCTCGACGGTGGAAAGCACCGGCCTGGGCCTGGACATCGGCGATGCTGACCGAATCTGTTATCCGATCCCCGACACTCTCTGCAATGAGCCTTGGCAGAAGCGTCCTACCGCACAACTGTTAATGACCATGCACGAACTGGAAGGCGAGCCGTTTTTCGCCGACCCACGTGAAGTGCTGCGCCAGGTCGTGGCCAAATTCGATGAAATGGGCCTGACCATCTGCGCGGCGTTCGAGCTTGAGTTCTACCTGATCGACCAGGAGAACGTGAACGGTCGTCCACAACCGCCGCGCTCGCCGATTTCCGGCAAACGCCCGCACTCGACTCAGGTGTACCTGATCGACGACCTCGACGAGTACGTAGACTGCCTCCAGGACATTCTGGAAGGTGCCAAAGAGCAAGGCATCCCTGCCGACGCGATCGTCAAGGAAAGTGCTCCGGCGCAGTTCGAGGTGAACCTGCACCACACCGCCGACGCCCTTAAAGCCTGCGACTACGCAGTGCTGCTCAAGCGACTGATCAAAAACATCGCCTACGACCATGAAATGGACACCACCTTCATGGCCAAGCCCTATCCGGGCCAGGCAGGCAATGGCCTGCATGTACACATCTCGATCCTGGATCGCGATGGCAAAAACATCTTCACCAGCGAGGATCCCGAGCAGAACGCCGCATTACGTCATGCGATCGGCGGTGTGCTCGAGACCCTACCGGCGCAGATGGCGTTCCTTTGCCCGAACGTCAACTCGTATCGCCGGTTCGGTGCTCAGTTTTACGTGCCCAACTCGCCCACCTGGGGGCTGGATAACCGCACGGTCGCGGTTCGCGTGCCAACCGGCACGGCCGATAACGTGCGGATCGAACACCGGGTGGCCGGTGCCGATGCCAACCCATACCTGCTGATGGCCTCGGTGCTGGCCGGTATTCACCACGGCCTGACCAACAAGGTCGAGCCGGGGGCGCCGGTCTCGGGCAACTCCTACGAACAGCATGAACAGAGCCTGCCGAACAACTTGCGCGATGCCCTGCGCGAGCTGGACGACAGCGAAGTCATGGCCAAGTACATCGATCCGAAGTACATCGATATCTTCGTGGCGTGCAAGGAAAGCGAGCTGGAGGAGTTCGAGCACTCCATCTCCGACCTCGAATACAACTGGTACCTGCACACCGTTTGACAAGTGTGTGAAATAAAAAGAACGCTCCCAATCGCTGCGGTTGGGGGCGTTTTTTATTTTAGACGGCCGCTATTTGAAGCCCGGATCGGCAACAGGGCAGCTTGCCGGCGGCAGCGCCCTTGAAACGGCAACCACCAGCAAACCATGCGACCACAGCGTTTTCGGCACCCTTTATCAGGCGCCTCCAGGAATGCGCGCGGTTTACCCGCTCGCGTACAATGCGCCAGACTTCAACGCCGAGACGCCTCGATGACCCGCCCCGCCACACCCCGCAAACCCCGCGCGCGCAGCCAGGCCCGGATCGATTCGATTCTCGATGCGGCCCGTACGCTACTGGCGTCGGATGGCGTGGCAAGTCTGTCGATTTACAGCGTGGCCGAGCGCGCAGAGATTCCGCCCTCCTCCGTCTACCACTTCTTCTCCAGCGTCCCGGCGCTGCTCGAAGCGTTGACCGCCGATATCCACGCAGCCTTTCGCGAAAGCCTTCAGCAGCCCATCGATCACGAGCACCTTGGCCAGTGGCACGACCTTTCACGACTGGTCGAGACGCGCATGCTCAACATCTACAGTGAGGATGCCGCCGCTCGCCAGCTGATCCTCGCGCAGCACGGCCTGACCGAAGTCACCCAGGCGGACCGTCAGCACGACGTCGAGCTGGGCAACCTGATGCATGAGCTGTTCGCCAAGCACTACCAGCTGCCTGCACTGCCCGATGATGTCGAAGTCTTCGCCTTGGCCCTGGAGCTGGCCGACCGCGTCTATGCCCGCTCCGTACAACTGCACAACACCATCACCCCGCGCATGGCCGAGGAAGGCAGGCGGGTGTTCAACGCGTATCTGGGGCTGTATCTGCCACCGTTTTTGCCCAAGCGGGTCGAGGTCCGGTAGCGCCCCGCCGGACCATGCGATTACTCGCCGCCTACCCGTTTCGGTAGCCATCAAATTCCGCACAGCAAGAAACCCCGAAGGGCTCGCACCCTCCGGGGTCGTTCACAGCGCATTGATCACAACTTGGCGATCGACACCTCGGTGGATTTCACGAATGCGATCACTTCACTGCCGACCACCAGCTCCAGTTCCTTTACCGAACGGGTGGTGATGACCGACGTTACGATGCCCGAAGCGGTCTGTACGTCGATTTCGGACAGTACGTCGCCGGTCACGATTTCCTTGATGGTGCCCTTGAACTGGTTACGTACGTTGATGGCTTTGATAGTCATGGTATGGCTTCCTTTGTGAGATCAGATCCGGGGCAAGATTGCTCCCGGATTTAGTTGGCCCAACGCAACTGCGTGGGCAGCGGTGAAGTCGGTTCGGGTTCGGGCGGGCTGCCGGGAAGCGACAGCACGCGGTTGAGCACTTCGGTTTCCAGTGCGGCCAGCCGGTACGAGCCGCGCGCACGCGGCCGAGGCAATTCGACCTGCAGATCAAGGCCGATGCGGCCTTCTTCGATCAGCAGCACGCGGTCGGCGATGGCCACGGCCTCGCTGACGTCGTGCGTCACCAGCAGCACTGTGAAGCCGTGCTTTTGCCACAGGTTTTCGATCAGTTGCTGCATCTCGATACGGGTCAAGGCATCCAGGGCACCCAGTGGCTCATCGAGCAACAACAGGCGTGGCTGGTGAATCAACGCCCGGGCCAGCGCCACACGCTGCTTCTGTCCACCCGATAATGCAGCCGGCCACTCATGGGCGCGCTCGGCCAGACCTACGGCCTCCAGCGCTTCGAGCGCCTTGCCGCGCCAGTCACCGCTCAGGCCCAGGCCGACGTTGTCGATGATGCGTTTCCAGGGCAGCAGGCGCGCTTCCTGAAACATCAGGCGGGTGTCTTCACGGGCGTCGGCCAGCGATGAATTCCCGGCCAGCAATTGCCCGCTGGTCGGCTTGTCCAGGCCCGCCAACAGGCGCAACAAGGTACTTTTGCCACAGCCGCTGCGGCCGACCACGGCGACAAATTGTCCTGCCGGAATGTGCAAGTCGATATCTTTCAATACTTCCCGCGAGCCGAAGGTTTTCTTCAGCTTGCGGACTTGGAGCGGAATCCCGCGCAACAGGTTTGCCGGTTGTTGGAGATTGCTCATTGCGCGCCACCTTTAGCCACTTGATACGCCGGGTGCCAACGCAGGCAGACCCGCTCCAGACCACGCGCCGCCAGGTCTGCCAATTTGCCGAGGACCGCGTACAGCACGATCGCCAGCACCACTACGTCGGTCTGCAGGAATTCACGGGCGTTCATCGCCAGATAGCCAATGCCGGAGCTGGCCGAAATGGTTTCCGCTACGATCAGCGTCAGCCACATGAAGCCCAGGGCGAAGCGCACGCCGACCAGAATCGATGGCATTGCTCCCGGCAGGATCACGTGACGGAACAATGCAAAGCCCGACAATCCATAGCTGCGCGACATCTCCACCAGGGCCGGATCGATGTTGCGGATACCGTGGTATGTGTTCAGGTAGATCGGGAAAAGGGTGCCTAGCGCTACCAGGAAAATCTTTGCGCTCTCGTCGATTCCGAACCACAGAATCACCAGGGGGATCAGCGCCAGATGCGGCACGTTGCGGATCATTTGTACCGAGCTGTCGAGCAGGCGTTCGCCCCATTTCGACAAACCGGTGATGAAGCCCAGCGCCAGGCCAATGCTGCCGCCGATGGCAAAACCGATGCCTGCTCGCCAGCCGCTGATCGCCAGGTGGGTCCAGATTTCGCCACTGCGCACCAGCGTCACGCCTGCTTCGATGACCGCGCTGGGCGCAGGCAGGATTCGGGTGGAGAGCCAACCGGCGGTCACCGCCAGTTGCCAGATCGCCAACAACAAGACCGGTAGCAGCCAGGGCGCCAGTCTGTGAGTGATTTTTTCCACGCTCATGGAGTTGTCTCCTCTTAGTGCCCAGGCTTACTGCGCTTTCGCGACAGCAGCGGGTGGCGTCCAGATCACATCGGCGATGCTGAGCGGTTTAGGGATCAACTTGAGTTGATAGAAGGTATCGGCAATTTTCTGCTGCGCGGCGATGGTTTCAGCAGAGATGAACTGTGCACCGTAACCCTGACGCTTGACCGAGATCCGGGTGATGTCTTGCGGTAAACCCAGCAGCGGCGCGACCTGTTTGGTCACTTCGTCCGGGTTGGCCTTGGACCACTCACCTACTGCACGCACTTCTTCGACCAGGGTCTGAATCACCTTCGGATGCTGTTGTGCGTAGGGCCTTGTCGCCAGATAGAACTGATTGTTATCGACGATGCCCTTGCCATCGCGCAAGGTACGCGCCTGCAGCTGTTGTTCAGCGGCCGCCTGATAGGGGTCCCAGATGGCCCAGGCATCGACGCTGCCACGCTCGAAAGCAGCTCGGGCATCGGCTGGCGGCAGGAACACGGTCTGAATATCGCTGTATTTCAGGCCCGCCTCTTCAAGCGCCCGCACCAGCAGGTAATGAACGTTGGAGCCTTTGTTCAGGACGACTTTCTTGCCCTTGAGATCTTTCACCGACTGGATCGGCGAATCCTTGGGCACCAGCAGCGCTTCGCTGGTCGGCGCAGGCGGCTCGGCGGCCACGTAGAGCAGATCGGCGCCTGCTGCCTGGGCGAATACCGGCGGGGTTTCACCGGTGACGCCGAAATCGATGGAGCCCACATTCAGGCCTTCAAGCAGCTGTGGCCCGCCTGGAAACTCGGTCCACTGCACCTGCACGCCCTGGTCGGCCAGCTTCTTTTCCAGCGAGCCCTTGGCCTTGAGCAGAACCAGCGTGCCGTACTTCTGGTAACCGATGCGCAGGGTGTCGGCCTGAGCTTGATTGAGAACGCCCAGGGACACCGCCGCAGCAAACAGAGCGACCAGGCCTCGACGCAAAATGACAGTGCGCATGGCACGCTCCTTTGCTTGTAGCTAATACAGGTGGCACCTGCTCGTCCGATGGCGGACCAGTAAGGCGTGATGAGGAATACATAGCTGGCCATCTCGCCAGGACGGAGAGACCTTAACAGGGGTTTGTTATTCACTAAAATCATATTTATTCATTTGGTTAGCACCAAATTGAATATATAAATCAGCTACTGGAAAAACGCCTCGGCTGGACGTGTCAGCACCTCTCAGCTTCAGTTCTCCCAGGACGTTTCGCCACGGCAATCTGGAGACGCCGGAGAGTAGCGAACAGCTTGACAAGGTCGACTTTGAAACAAAAAAAAGGGCCGATAAATCGGCCCGAATGTCATGGTTGAAACAGAACGGTCAGCGGTTAGGCTGCGGGGTCAGGCGCAGATAAGGCGTAACGGCCTTATAGCCCTTCGGAAAGCGTTGCTTGATTTCTTCTTCGTCCTTGATCGAAGGCACGATCACCACATCGTCGCCATCGTTCCAGTTCGCGGGCGTCGCCACCTTGTGGCTGTCGGTTAACTGCAACGAATCGATGACGCGCAGAATCTCGTGAAAGTTGCGACCCGTACTGGCGGGATAGGTAATGGTCAGGCGCACTTTTTTGTTCGGGTCGATCACGAACAGCGAGCGCACGGTCAGCGTCTCGCTGGCATTGGGGTGGATCAAGTCGTACAGGTCCGAGACCTTGCGATCCGCATCCGCCAGGATAGGGAAGTTGACGGTGGTGTTCTGGGTCGAGTTGATGTCCTCGATCCATTTGACATGTGATTCAGCCGAGTCCACGGAAAGGGCGATAGCTCTCACATTGCGCTTGTCGAACTCGTCCTTAAGCTTTGCGGTGAAGCCAAGCTCAGTGGTGCACACAGGGGTAAAGTCGGCAGGATGGGAGAACAGCACACCCCATTTGTTGCCCAGCCACTCATGAAACCTGATGCGGCCTTCACTGGATTCCTGTTCGAAGTCGGGGGCGATGTCGCCGAGTTTGAGGCTCATACAGTCAGCTCCTTTAGCGTGCGTGTGCTATTGGGACACTGTGCCTGCAAAAAGATTAAAACTGAAAGACTGAAAAGCGATGGCGCTCGCACTTATCGCTATAAAAGACAGTTAAAACCTTTATTTAGAGCATAAAAAAGCCCCGCCAGGCGGGGCTCTTTTTAACCAACCGACGCTTATTTGAAAGCGTAGGTGTAGTTGAAGATCAGACGAGTCTGATCCTGGTCAGCGATGTGGCTGTTCTGAGCATTGGTGCCGGAGAAGTCGCCACGGTAGTTAGCACGACGTACGGTAGCGCCGAAGCCTTTAAGAGGACCGTCCTGGAACACGTAGTCGATGCGCATGTCGCGTTCCCATTCCGAGCTGTCGCCCAGGTTGCCGCGTTGGGACTTGATATTGTTACCTTTGAGGTAAGCGAATGCGGCTTTCAGGCCTGGAACACCCAGACGTGCGAAGTCGTAGGAGTACTGACCGAAGTTGGTGGTCTCACCCGCGCGTGCGAACTGGTTGATCATCGAGTCAGTGAACAGATAGAAGCTCGAACCGCCCTGGCCCTCACTGTGAGTCGCGGAAGTGCCGTCCTTGGTGATGTTGCCGTTGCTCATCCAGACGAAGCCGCCGTCGTCGCCGACATCCTGGTGACCAACCAACAGGGAGTGGCCGCCCAAGGTGTACGTGAACATGGCAGACCAGGTTTTGTTGTCAACTTCGCCAACGTGCTTTGCATAGCCGCCGTTGTTGTTGAACACGTAGCCGGTTTCACCGTTCTTGCCATCCGAACGGCTGTCGAAGTAACGCAGGTCGGTCTTGAACGACTGGTCATCGGCGATCGGGAAGACGTGTACCAAGCCCAGGAAAGTCTGCTTGTAGTAGTCTTCCAGCTCCGAGTGGTAAGCCTGCAAGGTCAGGTCTTTGGTGACTTTCCAGTCAGCGCCCGCAAAGGTGAAGCTGTTGGAGTCTTGAGTGCCACCGGCAACGGCCATACCCGAGTAGTTGCTCGACGCACGGCTCGCACCCTGAGTCAGCTTACCGGCAGTGAAGGTCCAACCTTCCAGTTCCTTGGAGGTGATGACGCCACCTTCAAAGGTCTGTGGCAGCAAACGGCCATCGTTCGACACCAGAATCGGCAAGTTAGGCTGCAGCGCGTTACCCAGCTTGAGTTCGGTCTTGGAAATCTTGGCTTTCACGTTCGCACCGGTACGATCCCACTCGTCAACCGGTGTGCCGTCGGTCTGAACCGGCGTCACGGTGTTGGCAGTGCCCACGCCGTGGTGAGTGATACCACCACCCAGATTGATGCCGACCATGCTCTGTACGTCCAGACCAAAGCCTACGGTGCCAGGGGTATAGCCAGAGATGAAGTTGAACAGCAGGCCCGTGGACGTTTGACGCTGGTCGGAAGCCTTGGCCGTGCCGAATTGCTCACGGTTGTCGTTTTCAAAATACAGGGTACGGGAACTGACGGTTGCCTTGCTGTCTTCAAAAAAACCAGCTGCACTAGCCTGTGTGGCCATTACGCCTACCGATACGGCCAAGGCCAGGGTGGACTTCTTCATTGTGTATCGCTCCTCTTGAATCTAATTTTTGTAGTTCCTTGGCGCTGAGACCGAAGGCTCAAGACCGCGGATGCGCGATTAGCGCCGGACCTGACTCGGCGAGTCAATGTCCCCAAGACTAATTGACTAGACCGCGTTAACAGCTGGCTGCAAAGGTAAGGGAAATCCTTTAAACCTAAAAAGACTTTGTGAGCCTGCTTTTATGCCAAGCAGTTATATGTCACAAGCCGTTTCAGCCGTCCGTTGCGGAGTGTATCGGCGTCTTTACCTAATTCCCAAAAAATATTTCTGCCCCGTTCGTCAGATCGATTAGTTTTGCCCCGTCGTAAGACCGGAACTCGACCAGCCAGTCATGGTCGCGGTGTGAAAAGGGATGAAGATGCACGCTATAACCCTCTGAAAGATAAGAAATTAGCGACTCGCTAGACGTGATTGTTACAGTTGTCACCCCGCACCCCGTCTGATTTTTCCGAGCGCATCGTTAACTCGTCAGTTAACTGGAAAAGCGTGCGCATCACGCACGATCGTCTCTAAGCTCATGCAAAAAAGTTATTTATTTCTGATTTCTTAGATCATTTACGCTTCGCATCATTCAGTCCCTCGGTCTGCCTTGCTCCGGAGCCTCATCATGAAACTCACCCTTCTTCGCCTGGTGGCGGCGCTGTCGCTGGCCGGTTCTACCCTGCTCGCCCAGGCGGCGGATTTCACCGTTGCGTACCAGACCACCGTCGACCCGGCAAAAGTCGCTCAGGCTGACGGCGCGTATGAGAAGGCCACCGGTTCGAAAATCTCCTGGCGCAAGTTCGATAACGGCGCTGACGTGATCACCGCCATCGCTTCCGGCGATGTGCAGATCGGCTATCTGGGTTCGAGCCCCCTGACCGCCGCCGCTACGCGCAAGGTGCCGATCGAAACCTTTCTCATCGCCACGCAGATCGGCGCCGCCGAAGCGCTGGTCGCTCGTAACGGCGCAGGCATCAATAGCCCGCAGGATCTGATCGGCAAGAAGATCGCGGTGCCTTACGTGTCCACCGGGCACTACAGCCTGCTGGCGGCGCTGAAGCACTGGAACATCGATCCTGCCAAGGTGACCATTCTCAACCTGGCACCACCGGCGATCGCAGCCGCCTGGAAACGCGGTGACATTGATGCGACCTACGTTTGGGACCCGGCATTGGGTGTCGCCAAGGAAACCGGCAAGGTGCTGATCACCTCTGGCGAACTGGCCAAGGTCGGTGCTCCGACCTTCGACGCCTGGATCGTGCGCAAGGACTTCGCCGACCAACACCCTGAGATCGTCAAGGCCTTCGCCAAGACCACCCTCGATGCCTACGCCGACTATCGCAAAGACCCCGCCGCGTGTATCGCCAACACCAGCAGCGTCGACAAGCTGGTCAAGCTGTCAGGCGCCAAAGCGAGCGACATTCCTGGCCTGCTGGAGGGCAACGTGTACCCCCTGGCTGCCGACCAGGCAAAAGAGTTGGGCGCGCCGACCACCGAAGCCATCGGCAAGACCGCCGCGTTCCCTAAGGAGCAAGGCAAGGTTGACGCGGTGCTGGCCGATTACACGCCGTATGTCAGCGCGAAGTTTGTGAATCAATAAAACGAATCCGCCGCGAGCCCCTGTTGCAGCACGACGCGCCGGGCTGCAACAGGGGCCAGATCAGCCCGCTGCCCGGTCGGCATGTCATGCGGTGATTGTCGCCCACAACCCCCGAACACCCACTTACACACCTTTTTAAAAACGGAGTCACCGACATGGCCTTGTTACAGCTGGAGCGCATCTGCGCACAGTATCCGGGGGCAGCCGAGCCGGTTCTGTCGGACATATCCCTCAGTCTCGGTCCGCAGCAGTTGCTGGTTGCACTGGGTCCATCCGGCAGCGGCAAGACTTCGTTGCTGAACCTGATTGCAGGCTTTGTCGAGCCAAGCGCCGGGCGTATCACGCTGGACAACGTGCCGGTCAAAGGTCCAAGCGCTGAACGCGGCGTAGTGTTTCAGGACGATGCCTTACTGCCTTGGCAAGACGTGCTCGCCAATGTCGCCTTCGGCCTGGAACTGGCCGGTATCGCTCGCGCGCAACGTGAAGCCAGGGCGCGGGAAATGCTGGAGCTGGTGGACCTGGCCGGGTTCGAGAAGCGCCGTATCTGGCAGCTCTCGGGCGGTCAGAAACAGCGCGTGGGCCTTGCTCGGGCGCTGGCTGCCGACCCGCGGGTACTGCTGATGGACGAACCCTTCGGCGCACTGGACGCCTTCACTCGCGAGCAGATGCAGGAGTTGCTGCTGCAGGTCTGGACGCGCAGCGCCAAACCGGTATTCCTGATTACGCACGACATCGAAGAAGCGGTGTTCCTGGCCACGGATCTGATCCTGCTGGCGCCTAATCCGGGACAGATCGTCGAGCACCTTAAGCTCGACTTCGGCCAACGCTACAGCGCAGGCGAATCAGCGCGAGCGATCAAGTCCGATCCTCGTTTCATCGAAACCCGCGAGCATGTACTGGCCCGGGTATTCTCACAGCGCCAAGCCCTTCAGGAGCAACGGGCATGAGCCAATACCCCACGCCGCCGCTGGGCGAAGCCCTCACCCAAACGCTCCCGCCCGGCAAAACCATCGAGCCGCGCCTGTACCTGAGTACCCGAACCATCAGCGTTCTGACACTGCTTGTATTGCTGGGGACCTGGTGGCTGGTCACGGCATTGGAATGGGTAGAGCCGCTGTTCCTGCCGCCACCTTCCGCCGTGCTGGAAAAGGCCTGGCTGCTGATGACCAAGGGCTACATGGAATCCACGTTATGGCAGCATTTGGGCGCGAGTCTGCAACGCATCGGCCTGGGCTTGGTATTTGCTGTGCTGACCGCGATTCCGGTCGGTGTCGCCATTGGCCATAACCGCATCGCCCAAGGCATCTTCGACCCGCTGATCGAGTTCTACCGCCCGATACCACCCCTGGCTTACCTGCCCTTGATCGTAATCTGGTGCGGCATCGGCGAGTTCTCCAAGGTGCTGCTGATTTACCTGGCGATCTTCGCCCCTATCGCCATTGCCACGGCCACCGGCGTGCGCACCGTAGACAGCGCCAAGCTGCGGGCCGCGCAATCCTTAGGGGCCAATCGCTGGCAGCTGATTCGTCACGTAATCCTGCCAAGCGCCCTGCCGGATATTCTCACCGGTGTGCGTATCGGGCTGGGCGTGGGTTGGTCAACGCTGGTTGCCGCGGAATTGATCGCGGCCACCAGCGGCCTGGGTTTCATGGTGCAGTCTGCCGCGCAGTTTCTGGTGACCGATGTGGTGGTGTTGGGGATTCTGGTCATCGCCTTGATCGCCTTTGCGCTGGAGATGGCCCTGCGCGCCCTCCAGCGCAAGCTGGTGCCCTGGCATGGCCAGAATCATTAACCACCGTTGATGAACCAAAGACACTGGCCACGCCGACATTTCGGCGCACATTGTGAGACCCCTGCATGAGCCTTCACATCACCCCACTGAGTTCAGCATTGGGCGCGCAGATCAACGGCGTTGACTTGAGTCGCGACTTGTCCGACGAGCATCGCAACGCTGTCGAGCAGGCGTTGCTCGCCTACCAGGTGCTGTTCTTTCGCAACCAGCCCATTACACCGCAGCAGCAGGCGCGTTTCGCTGCGCAGTTCGGTGACCTGCACGTTCACCCGATCTACCCCAACATCTCCGAACAACCCGAGATCATGGTCCTCGACACCGCAGTGACCGACGTGCGCGACAACGCCATGTGGCACACCGACGTGACTTTCCTGCCTACCCCGGCGCTGGGCGCGGTGCTCAGTGCCAAGCAACTGCCGGCGTACGGCGGCGATACATTGTGGGCCAGCGGTATCGCGGCGTTCGAAGCGTTATCCAAGCCGCTGCAAACGATGCTGGACGGCTTGACCGCCACCCACGATTTCACTCGCTCCTTCCCGCTGGAGCGCTTTGGCAATACCGCTGAAGACCTGGCGCGCTGGGAAGAGACCCGGCGCAGGAATCCGCCGTTGTCGCATCCGGTGATTCGCACGCACCCGGTCAGTGGGCGCAAGGCGCTATTCGTCAACGAAGGCTTCGCTACGCGGATCAACGAGTTGGAGCCTGCCGAAAGCGAGGCGATTCTGAAATTGCTATTCGCCCATGCGACGCGCCCCGAGTTCACCATCCGCTGGCGCTGGCAGGAAAACGACGTGGCCATGTGGGACAACCGCGTGACCCAACACTACGCGGTGGACGATTACCGGCCACAGCGTCGGGTCATGCACCGTGCGACGATTCTGGGAGATGCGCCCTTCTGAAGAGCGCCCGGGATGTCGGGCCGCCCGGAACGGGTGGGCAGCCGGCCGGCCGCGGACATTGCAGCCGGTCAGCAGCCGATGCCGAGATAACGATCAGTCGCGATTAAAGCCCTCACGATAAGTTAGCTCTCGAATCAGGTTCGTTTCCTGAGTCTCGAACTCGGTCTTCAAGGCGGCAAACTCAGCGCCCAACTCGTCGATCGCCCGACCCGGGAAGCGATCTGGCAGGGCCACCACACGTGCAAGGTAATCTTGCTTGAGGGTCTCGAAGCGCTCGGCATGGGTTTCGCGCAGGTACTGGACCCAGAAATCTCGCTGCGCGGCATAACGCATGAATGGTTCACCGCTTTCACCTTGCTGCACCCGGACCAGAGCCGCGTCCAGCTCGCCGGGACGGATGCTCGCGACCGACTGATAGAGCATGTTGCTCGGAGGCAACGGCAGATCCAGCTCTGAAGACCAGCGCAAACGGTATGCAAGCCGCACCTCCGCTTCGTCGCGACTGCCTGCCTGTTCACGTGCTACGGTGTCCAGTTCATGCAATCGGTACAGGCGTCGGGTCAAGCGGTACAGCGTTTGTCCGCGCAACTGTGCCGGGGCGGTACTCAACGCTTGCGCGATGAACACCTGGATTTCAATCTGGTTGAACACCAGCCAGGCACCGTCATGGCAGGTCTGGGCGCCTGTGTCGGGTTGCACGAGCGCTTCGGCGGCCATCCCGTTGTAAAGAAGTCGGTTCTCCTGACTCTGGTCTGCGGCTTCAAGCACGCGCCATACGCGCTCGGAAAACCCGGCCCGGGTCGGCTCCGTACGATAAGGCGCCGCTTGGGTCAAACGCCCTATCAGAGCGATCAGATTCCCGGCATCCCCCGCATGGTCAATGCGCTGCCAGAGTGCACGATGAATCTGGTTCTCCTCGGCGGTACCGAGCAACCACGGTTCTACATTTTCCACGCCCTCATTCGAAGAGACAGGGGATGGGCTGTTGAGGCGACCCGATGAACCCGAATCCGAATAGTAAGCGTCAGAGTCGGAGTCGGAATAATAACGGTCGCCGGGCAGCGCCAGAATATCGTCCGGTAGTTCCATAGCGAAGGAATAGGAGCTGTGGTGGTTCTCGGAGAGATACGCCCTGCGCATGGTTTCATGAGTCAACGGATTACCGCGCAAGGCGATCTCGGTGTGGGCCAGATCGTTACGCGGGTTTTGCAGGATGTGCTCAGGCAACACGCTCAGGTGATTGTCATCGAGCACGAGCCCTTCCAGCGGCATTACCCCTTCCACCCACTCCGGCCACTGCTGCAGCCCCATGTTTCTCAAGCACAACCAACGCAAGTTGCTCAGCAAACCCGGTGTATAGGTGATGGTCCCCAGTTGGTTTCCTGCAAGGTCCAGCGCCTCGAGACGGCGCAGGCGGCTCAGAAAATGCAGCGCGTTCTGATCCAGCTGCCGCCCCTGGTCCGTCAAGCTCAAGCTGGTCAGGATTGGCAGGTTCAACAGGACCGAGGGCAATTCATACATTGGCTGCACATGACCGATGAAGCTGAGATTCCTTAATTGAAGGAAGTTTGCCAGGAACACGTTTAGCTGCGAGGCATCGGCCCTGACATGTGACAGGTGCATGTTGCGAACACGCAGATAGAAAAAAGCAGGCAGTTGCGCAGGAAAATCCTCCAGCGAGATGCGCTCCAGATTCAGTACCGCAAAGGTCTGGCCTTCGCTGTACGCGCGCCAGTACTCCATAAGGGTTTGGCCAATGACGCGCCTGACTTCAACAGTCGCCTGGCTTAAGGGCCTGGTTGAACTGGACGCCTCGGACCAAGAGGTGATCGCCTCCTGCAACTGCGCTCTTTCCTGCCTCATCAACACTATATGAGCGTCCAGATGGGGCGGCATGTCCAGGTCGAAGCGAAACCGGCTATCGACCCCTTCGTTCAGCCTGACCCGCGTCAGCGTCAAACGTGACAGCGGGTTGCCCTGCAACGATAGCCGGGTTGGCTCAGCGGCAGGCGTGCGGTCATTGAGCACATCCCAAGGGATTTCGATCAAGCGGTTGTTGCGTAACGACAGCTGATTAATGTCCGCGGCCGCCAGACCCTCAAGCCATGAAGGCCACTGATCAAGCCCAAGACTGTCCAGCCCAAGATAGCGCAGACGCAAGCTGACGATGTTGGAAGGCACGATGAAACTGGCCTGATTGCCGCTCAAGTCCAGCCACTCCAAGTGTTCAAGCGTGCTCAACGTCTGCACTTCCAGTGGGCTTATCCATATATTTTGATTAACCAGGCGTAACGTGCGCAGCAGTGGGAAGCAGTGCGATATCAGGTAAGGCAATTGAACAACCAACGGGTCCCGATAAGTAACCGGCACACCGGTGCGGGTTAATTCGAGAGAGTTGATTTGGGGGAATCGTCTGAAGAATTGCTCCAGCGCCTGGCGATCGTCTACCCCCTGAAAGATGGGCGGCGGTAATGTCAGGGAGGGCCTGCTGATGACAATATCTATCAGCTCCAACCGGCTGACACGCTGATAGAAAAAGTCAGGGAGCACCTGCGGGAAGTCGCTGATGACAATGCTCTCCAGGCGTAGGGCGCAAGCGTCGGGGGTGATTTCGGACAAAGCATTTTCCGACCAGTGCCGCCATATTGCATCCTGGATGGCACTGCGGCTGGCCTCGCGCAGGTTCAGATCGGGCATCGAGGTCGATTCGTCACCCCACGCACGTATATTGATATCCAGAGCCCTACGCTCATCCAGTACTTGAGTCAGCCGCTGGTGAATCTGCTGGCGGCTCATCCCTGCACTCTCAAGTGCCATCAGAACCTGCTCGGCTGATCTGTCAGTGGCGGTAATGCCAGCGATTCGGATAAGGTCCAGCAACGTGTCCCGGGCAATGAACCCTTGCATCGCCCCTCTGCCGCTCAACGGATAACCCAATCGACCGTCAGCCAGGCGCATGGGCGACCTCGGTCCCGGTTTTGCGGGCTGCATCTTCAAGACGGTACGCAGCGTGTCCCGCCCCAGCAACGGGCCATTCTGGATCGCCAGCTTGAGCTTGGAGCCGTCCCAGGTGCCGGGGAAATCCAAGGCAGCACGTGACGCGTCGGGCAGAGCGTGCAGCACCGCTGAATAGAGGTTGTCGCGTCCATTCAGCCCGAGGCCCCGTTCATCGAAGGCTTCATAGCCGTTGCTGTGCCTGACCAGGATTTTGCAAACCGTCGAATCGGCAGGCCCGACGGCATCGATCGCAGTTCCTTGAAAACTGCCCTCTCTGACTTCCAGCCGCAGCCCGAAGGGCCAACCAGAAAGACGTTCCAGGGTGTGGAGAATCAGTTTGTCGGTGTCCTGGTTGTTCACCGACTCAAGGAACACGCCCTCATAAGCTCGCGCTAACCTTACTTGCTGTTGGTAGACCCGAATTTCCTCGGCGATACGCAACGGCACACGACCTTGACCCAATTCCTCCAGCTGCGCGGGTGATGCGTGAAGGACGAGCTCGTCAGCGATCGCCGCCGGCAGGTCGGGATAGCTGCGCGTTATCGTCAGCGCATGAGCCTGCTGAGGCAGCGACATCGCTCGATAGCGCGAATCGAATAGAGCCGCCCGTTCAGGGGATTCGCCACCCTGAGCGCTGCGCTGTATCTCCAGATCCAGCTGAAAACGTCGCAACGTGTCGTCCAGCAACGCGGGCGGACGCTCGCCCTCGACCAGCGCCCTTCGCAAAACAGCTTCCGACGTGTCACTGACCTGCAGGATGCGCCGGGCGGTCGCATCGGAAAACTCAGCAACACTGTGCCCCAGGCGTCGAAATAATTTCAGGCCTTCCCATTCCGAAGGCCGGTCAGCAGGATGCAACCAGGCGCCGCGGCCGTTATGGCGCAGCGGCGGCTCGTAGCTCAGGGCCTTGGTAGGGTGTTCGATACGGAACTGCCCCCGCGAAGATGTCTGCTTAACCGAATAGACCTTGTCCTCGACCGATATCCAGGTTTTGTCCTGATGGTGATAAAGGCCGAACTCGTCGGGCTGCAATCCCTCGGGCAACACCGTGTCGTGGGCGAAGGGCGCAAGGTCGGGCTTCCACAGGCGAGTCTCGCCGTTGGGCAGCTCCACTGGCGTGAGGTCCTCGATAAAGGAAGGTGTCTCGACCGTTATCCTTTCCACCGCAGGGGTGCCTGCACCTCGATGTGCCGCGTCAAGAGCCGCCATCAGCGCCACGTTCTCGGCCACGTCCATCAGGTACCCCCAACCCAGCTCCCATTCCCCACAGGTCCAACTGTCGATCCCCTCGAACACTTCGGTCGCCAACTGAGCAGCGGTTGCTGCCATCATTACCGTGCCCACAGGCGGCACCACGAAACCCACCAGATTCAGAGCTTGCCACGCCACAGCCTCGAAGTAATGCACACGCTGGTCGAAGGTTTTCTGATCCTCGTCCGCCGTCGGCACCGCATGAAACAAAGCGTCATCCTTCAGCACCCTGGCTTTTTGCTCAGTGATGGCATTCAGTAGCCCGGTGGCAAAGGTGTGGTCTCGCAAATGCAGCTTGGCGTTCCTGTCGACCTGCTGCTCATACCAGCGCCTATCCTTGTTCCAGACGCTGGGGCGCAAGCACTTGTCCAACTTTGCGGACAATTGAGCCCGATGGCGGGCGGGGACGAAACGTTGAAAGAAATCCAGATAGCCGTCCACCATCATCCTGTCGCGCAGCGCTTGTGTGAACGCTGCACTGGACGCGTACTCTTTAAGCGGGCATACGGGGTCATCGGGAATGTAAACGACCAGGCTTTGCGTATTCTCGGCGCTGTCACGTGCCTTGCCGATGGCCACGATGCCCGTTAACTCAATGTCCCAGAGCCGCAGGAAACTGCATGTGACAGGCTGGCCGTCCAACTCGACGCTTTTGCGGTTGCGCGCTACGTTGAGCAAGGCATGGTACAGGCCCTCGCCGATCTGGCCTTTCATATAAGCCAGATGCACCTGGACCATAAACGCCGCTTGCTCAACCCGCTTCAAAAGTCCGCGGCGATTGTAGGCAGCGGCGTCCGGTGCGTCGCCAGGCTTTGAGGGCGGGTTGAGAAACGCATCGATCTTTTTCTGGTATTGGCCTCCCAAATCCAGCTCGCGACACAGTGTCGCGAATGCTTCGGGAGCAATCGCCAGAGCTGTGCCGGTCACGCTTATTCCGGACACCGGATAGCGATCATAAATAGCAGCCTTCCGCCGGGCATCCAGGTCCATCGCCCCGGCAGCGGTTTCCCAGGATTCGAAGTTCTGCAGCGCAGCATGCAGGAGCGTTTGAGTTGCGGCTGTGAGCGACTTTTGCAACTGGACCATCGGGTCTCTGGAGGCAACTGCAAACGAATCGTCGACATGAACCCGGCTGGCGTGGAACAGCCAGGTCTTGCGTACATCCACGCGCAGTCCGAAACGCTTTTGTATGGCGGCAACCAGCAAGGGTTCGGCAAATGTTTCAAGCGCTGGAAAGTCCACCAGCACTTGCCTGAGTTTCTGTTCGCTGTCGCGATAGAGCGTGTGATCCTGCTTCAGGGATTTGACGACGTCGGGCATCGACTGCCGGGCACGTTCGAACCAGTCCAGGCGCGTCCTACCGGCCTCTCGAAGCGCACCTTGGGTCGCTGGCCAAGCATCGATCAGCCATTGGGGAATCTTGCTACCGACCGCGGTGAGGGGTTCGCTTTGCTGCGCAGACCCAGCGAGCAAACGCGCGGAAGAGTCCATTGATTGAGACATAAAAACGCCTTGAAACTTTGAATGGACAATCGAGCTTATTCAGAGCGCTCGCCACTAAAAGCTCAAATTACTCATATCAAATGAACGGGTTTAGTCAGAATTTAGAATATATAAAACAAATAGATACCACCGTTTCCGTTGCGGCAGCTGTTTGGAAAATCACGCCCCAGGATTCTGGATTCTTCATTCGGGTAGAGGACGTAACTTGGTAGTGCATCACTTTGGCGTTTCGGCATGAAAAACGCCCAATTAACGTGCAAATGAAATCATGGCGTATGAACGGTCGCGGGGCCGTTGGGGCGCTAAAAGCGGCTTGTGGCCGCCTGTGTATATCCCTGATGGCCTGAATACGGGGCTTTGGCCTACTTTTAAAAATATTCTGAAACGATTCATCAAAACTGGCACGCGCTCTGCTATAGGTTAATCATCACCAGTTTTGGGGACCTTGGTACAGGCAGGCCGGGGATTCCCCTCTTTTATTCCTCCCGGAGACTGACCTCCAGTCTCCAGCGCCCGTCCTGAGTTGCACCGTGCCAGTCACCGTGCAATGGACGGGCCGCCAGCAGGTTGAGCAACAATCCCTTATCACTCTTCTGAATCTTCCAGCGCACCTCTCGGCCGTTTACCTTCAGCTCGCCCCGTTGCGCATCGCCTTTGGCATTGAACAGCAAGGCCACAGCGCCTTCCACCATTTCGCCGTGCAACTGCGGCTCGCGGTTGAACCAGACCGCAATGCCTTCGGGGAGCACCTCAATACGTTGCAGTTCAACAGGATCGGGGGCGGTCAGCCGGCCTATCATCAAACCGACCATCACCCCGAATAGTGCAATGGAACCCAAAACCCGCCGCCATTGCTTCGGTCGCGGGTCTTCTTCGGGGGTAGAATGCATCCCGTCCTTTCGTTCGGAGCCGTGCATGTTTCACGTGATCCTTTTTCAACCAGAAATTCCGCCGAATACCGGCAATATCATCAGACTCTGTGCCAACAGTGGTTGCAGCCTGCATTTGATCGAGCCTTTAGGCTTCGAGCTGGATGACAAACGCCTGCGTCGTGCGGGCCTGGATTATCACGAATACGCGAGCCTGCATCGCCACGCAGACCTGGCCAGCTGCCTGGAAAGTCTCGGCCAGCCGCGACTGTTCGCTTTTACCACAAAGGGCTCGCGGCCTTTTCACGATGCGGCGTTTCAGGAAGGCGATGCGTTGCTCTTCGGCCCGGAAAGCCGCGGCCTGCCACCCGAGGTGCTGGATCCGCTGACGGCCCAGCAACGCCTGCGCTTGCCGATGCGTGAGGGCTGCCGCAGCCTGAACCTGTCCAACACCGTCGCCGTCGCAGTTTACGAAGGCTGGCGGCAGTTGGGGTTCAAATAGCCGCGGGGCCGTCGCTCAACCACATGAGTGTCGATGGCGGGTAACGGCATGGCGCACGAGCGACAGCGCCTCCCACAACCGCCGACGCCGGCAAGCCGGACGCCTACACCGGATGTTTCGTCGAACAGAGCCCACAAAAAAGCGCCCGTCACAGGCGCTTTTTTATCGGGCAGCAACGCTTGGCTTACTGAACGGTAGGCGTTGGTGTTTCGCCCGACTCCTGCATGCGCTGCAGCTCTTGAGCGTACAGGGCATCGAAGTTCACCGGAGCCAGCATCAGCGCCGGGAACGAGCCGCGAACCACCAGGCTATCGATGGTTTCGCGCGCATACGGGAACAGGATGTTCGGGCAGAAAGCGCCCAGCGTGTGGCTCATGGAAGCAGCATCCAGGCCCTTGATCAGGAAGATGCCGGCTTGCTGGACTTCAGCGATGAAGGCGATTTCCTCGCCATTCTTCACTTCGACCGACAGGGTCAGCACAACTTCATAGAAATCGTTTTCCAGCTGCTTTTGACGAGTGTTCAGGTCCAGGCTAACGCTTGGGGTCCATTCCTGACGGAAGATTCCCGGGCTTTTCGGCGCTTCGAACGACAGGTCACGTACATAAATGCGTTGCAAGGAAAACTGCGGAGCTTCTTCATCGCCGACGGCTTGGTTGGCAGTGGCGTCGGTATTCGTTTGATCGGTCATCTCAGATCCTTCTTACTCTTGAGGTCTTGTAGCGTTCGAATTCAGGCGCTCAGCAGTGCGTCGAGCTTGCCGGCGCGCTCCAGTGCGAACAGGTCGTCGCAACCGCCGACGTGGATCGAGCCGACCCAGATCTGCGGAACCGACGTGCGCCCGGCCTTTTTGGTCATTTCAGCGCGAATCTGCGGTTTGCCGTCGACCTTGATTTCCTCGAAGGCGACGTTCTTGCTCACGAGCAGGTGCTTGGCGCGAGAGCAGTAAGGGCAATAATCGCTGGAGTAGACGACGACGTGAGTCATTTCACTTCACCAAAGGCAAGTTGTCACCGCGCCACGAGGAAACGCCGCCCGAGAGCTTGGCAGCCGTGAAACCGGCCTTGAGCAGTTCGCGGGCCACGTGACCGGCGTGCTGACCCGCGGCATCGACGATGATCAGTGTCTTGGGCTTGTACTTTTCAAGCTCCGCCGTCCGGGACATCACTTTGTCCTGCGGAAAATTCAGCGCGCCAACAATATGACCGCTGGCGTAATCCTTCTTGGCGCGCACGTCGATGACGACCGCTTCGTCGCGGTTGACCAGCGCGGTCAGCTCGCCGGTGCTCAGGCTGCGGCCGCCTTTGCTAAGCTCCGTTGCAATCAACAGCGCCAGCAGGATGACAAAAGCGCCAGCCAGCAAATAGTGGTTAGTGGCAAATTCAATCAGGTGAGCAACCATCATCAGGTTCCAGGGCGTTAAAATGTCGGCCAGTATACACAGCCCCCAAGGTCGGCCAAAGCCCGTACGGCAGTGACGCCGTTTGAACTTCACCCTAAAATGCCGATCTTTTTTCTACTTCACCTATTAGCCAAGAGTGGGATTCATGACTACCACGCCTAAACCTTTGGTTCTGATCATCCTGGATGGCTTCGGTCACAGCGAAAGCCACGACGGCAATGCAGTCTACTCGGCGACAGCCGAGAAGAAGATGCCGGTCTTCGATCGCCTCTACAAGACCATGCCCAATGGCCTGATCTCCGGTTCCGGCATGGATGTCGGTCTGCCCGAAGGGCAAATGGGCAATTCCGAAGTCGGTCACATGAACCTGGGTGCCGGGCGCGTGGTGTATCAGGACTTCACCCGCGTGACCAAGGCGATCCGCGACGGTGAATTCTTCGAAAACCCGGCCATCTGCAAAGCAGTGGACAAGGCAGTAGGCGATGGCAAGGCCGTGCACATCATGGGCCTGCTCTCCGATGGCGGCGTGCATAGCCATGAAGACCACCTGGTGGCAATGGTCGAGCTGGCCGCCAAGCGCGGCGCCGAGAAGATTTACGTACACGCTTTCCTCGACGGTCGCGACACACCGCCACGCAGCGCGCACAAATACCTCGACACCATGGAAGCGGCCTACGGTCGCCTGGGCAAGGGTCGCACGGCCACGATCGTTGGCCGCTACTTCGCCATGGACCGCGACAATCGCTGGGACCGCGTCGCATCGGCCTACAACCTGATCGTTGACGGCACCTCGCAATACCAGGCTGATACCGCCAAAGCAGGTGTAGACGCTGCCTACGGGCGCGGCGAGAACGACGAATTCGTCAAAGCCACCCGCATCGGCGAGCAGGTCAAGGTTGAAGACGGCGACGCCGTTGTATTCATGAACTTCCGCGCCGACCGCGCCCGCGAACTGACCCGCGTGTTCGTCGAAGACGACTTCAAGGACTTCGCCCGCGCCCGTCAGCCAAAACTGGCCGGCTTCGTGATGCTGACGCAGTACGCCGCGAACATCCCGGCACCTGCCGCGTTCGTCAAAGGCAGCCTGGAAAACGTACTAGGCGAATACCTTTCGAAAAACGGCAAGACACAACTGCGCATCGCCGAAACCGAAAAATACGCCCACGTCACCTTCTTCTTCTCCGGTGGTCGGGAAGAACCGTTTCCGGGCGAAGAGCGCATCCTGATTCCGTCACCCAAAGTTGCGACCTACGACCTGCAGCCGGAAATGAGCGCGCCGGAAGTCACCGACAAGATCGTTGACGCCATCGAAAACCAGCGTTTCGACGTGATCATCGTCAATTACGCCAACGGCGACATGGTGGGCCACAGCGGCATCATGGAAGCGGCCATCAAGGCCGTTGAGTGCTTGGACGTGTGCGTTGGTCGCATCACCGAGGCGCTGGAAAAGGTCGGTGGCGAGGCATTGATCACCGCTGACCATGGCAACGTCGAGCAGATGACCGACGAGAAGACTCACCAGCCGCACACGGCTCACACCACCGAGCCGGTGCCGTTCATCTACGTCGGCAAGCGCAACCTGAAGGTTCGTGAAGGTGGCGTTCTGGCCGACGTGGCGCCAACCATGCTGACATTGCTGGGAATGGAAGTTCCGGCGGAGATGACTGGCAAAACGATTCTGGTCGCCAAGTAAATCGTCATAAACCGGCCTGCCTATTCAGGGCAGGCCGGTTATTTGTATGAAATGTCTGAAAGCGGCGCCCTATGAGCGTTTTTTTTGCAGCCTTCGGCGGGCATACTAACCCCGTCTTTATTCCTGGTATCACCCGACCCCATGCTCCGCGCCCTGATCGCCCTTGCTTTGATTTGTCTGCTCAATCCGGCCTTTGCCGACGATGAGCGCGCACAAACCCAAAAACAGCTGGATGCCACGCGTCAGGACATTACCGAGCTGAAGAAGGCCCTGAGCCAACTTCAGGAAGAAAAATCCGGCGTGCAGAAAGACCTGCGCACAACCGAAACCGAGATGGGCAAGCTGGAAAAGCAGGTGGAGGCCCTGCAAAAAGAACTAAAAAAGAGTGAAACCGAGCTTCAACGGCTCGACCAGGAGAAAAAAAAACTCCAAAGCGCACGGGTTGAACAGCAACGACTGATAGCGATCCAGGCCCGCGCGGCCTATCAGAATGGCCGTCAGGAATACCTCAAGCTGCTGCTCAATCAGCAGAACCCTGAAAAATTCGCTCGCACCCTCACCTACTATGACTATCTGAGCCAGGCCCGCTTGGAGCAGTTGCGCAACTTCAATGAGACCCTGCGTCAGCTGGCCGAAGTCGAGAAAGACATCGACCTGCAGCAAGCGCAGTTGCTGGTCCAGAAAAGCTCGCTGGATGACCAGAAATCCCAGCTCGATACCGTTCGCCAGGAACGTCAGGTTGCACTGGCCAAGCTGAGTCAGGACTACAAGGCTCGCGACCAGAAGCTACAGGCCCGTCAGCAGGATCAGACAGACCTGACGAAAGTCCTTAAGACCATCGAGGAAACCCTGGCCCGTCAGGCTCGCGAAGCCGAAGAAGCGCGTCAGAAAGCGTTGCTGGCCCAGCAGGAAGCTGAGAAACGTCAGCGTGAACAACAGGAGGCGCTGGCCAAAAGTCGTGGCAAGGAAGACAGCGATGAAGCCCCTCGCCGGCCGACAAAAGCTCCTGGCACCCTGGTTTCCAGCGCCGGGCAGTCCTTTGGTGGCGCATTTGCACAGGCAAAGGGAAAACTTCCTTGGCCTGTCGATGGTCGATTGTTGGCACGTTTCGGTGAAAGCCGCGGCGATGATGAGCGGACCAAGTGGGACGGCGTGATGATCAGTGCTGCCGCAGGCAGTCAGGTACGCGCTGTGCATGGCGGTCGTGTGGTCTTCGCCGACTGGTTGCGCGGGGCTGGCCTTCTGGTCATTCTCGACCACGGCAACGGCTATTTGAGTCTGTACGGCCACAACCAGAGTCTGCTGAAAGAAGCTGGGGACGTTGTAAAAGCCGGAGAGGCGATCTCCACCGTGGGCAACAGCGGTGGCGGTCAGGACACTCCGGCATTGTATTTCGCTATTCGTCAGCAGGGTCGCCCTAGTGATCCGGCCCAATGGTGTCGCACTCAAGGATAAGTCGACACTTCACTCAGGAGTTCGTAAGACATGCTGTTTTCGTCCCGCCTCACCTCGCTGGCCCTGACCATTGCCGTGATCATCGGCGCTCCACAGGCCATGGCTGCCGGTACCACCCCTGCTTCGGTGCCAGCCGCGACCACTGCGCCCGCCAACGCCGCAAACATCAAGGCGCCACTGCCGCTTGACGAGCTGCGCACCTTTGCCGAGGTGATGGACCGGATCAAGGCCGCCTACGTTGAGCCAGTGGATGACAAGACACTGCTGGAGAACGCCATCAAAGGCATGCTCAGCAACCTTGATCCGCACTCCGCTTATCTGGGCCCGGAAGATTTCCAGGAGCTGCAGGAAAGCACCAGCGGCGAGTTCGGTGGGCTGGGCATCGAAGTCGGTGTCGAGGATGGCTTCATCAAGGTTGTGTCGCCAATAGACGACACGCCGGCTTCCAAGGCAGGCATCGAAGCGGGCGACCTGATCGTCAAGATCAACGGCGCTCCGACCCAGGGTCAGACCATGCAGGAAGCGGTCGACAAGATGCGCGGCAAGCTGGGCGAGAAGATCACCCTGACCCTGGTGCGCGACGGCGGCAACCCCTTCGACGTAACGCTGGCGCGCGCGACCATTCAAGTCAAGAGCGTGAAGTCGCAGATGCTGGAGCCGGGTTACGGTTACATCCGCATCACCCAATTCCAGGTCAAGACCGGTGAAGAAGTCGGCAAGGCCCTGGCCAAGCTGCGCAAGGACAACGGCAAAAAGATGAACGGTTTGATCCTGGACCTGCGCAACAACCCGGGCGGCGTTCTGCAAGCGGCGGTCGAGGTGGCGGATCACTTCCTGACCAAAGGTCTGATCGTCTACACCAAAGGCCGGATCGCCAACTCCGAACTGCGCTTCTCGGCGGACCCGGCCGATGCCAGCGAAGGCGCACCCTTGGTGGTGCTGATCAACGGCGGCAGCGCCTCGGCCTCCGAGATCGTCGCCGGTGCCTTGCAGGATCAGAAACGCGGCATCCTGATGGGCACCGACACCTTCGGTAAAGGTTCGGTGCAGACCGTGCTGCCGCTGGCTAATGATCGCGCATTGAAGATCACCACGGCGCTGTACTTCACGCCCAATGGTCGCTCGATTCAGGCCCAGGGCATCAACCCGGACATCGAAGTCAAACGGGCGAAGGTCACTGCCGAAGTCGATGGCGACAACTACAAAGAAGCCGATCTGCTGGGTCATTTGGGCAACGGCAACGGTGGCGCGGACAAACCGACCACCAAGGCGGCGGCTGCCAAGGCGCGGCCGCAGGACGATGACTACCAGCTGAATCAGGCTCTGAGCCTGCTCAAGGGCTTGCGTGTCACACGCGGCAATTGATATGCGCTCGCGCTTGACCGGGTTGCTCCGGGCCCTTGCAGTGATGACAGTTGCTCTGACGGGTGCCGCACATGCGGCGCCCGCCGACGCCTCCACCGACGGCAAGTCGCCGACGGTCGCCTACCTCAGCCTGATCATCGACGATCTCGGACAAAGCCCCGAAAAGGACAGCCGGGCGCTGGCCCTGCCCGGTCCCGTGACGCTGGCGATCATGCCCGACACGCCGCACGCCACGGACTTTGCACGCCAGGCGCACAAGGCCGGCAAAACCGTAATGCTGCATATGCCGATGGACCCGGCGACCGGACCTTATGCGTGGCACCCCGAATTACCGCTGCCCGAACTTGAGGCGCGCCTGAATGCGGCACTGCTGAAAGTCCCTTACGCCGCCGGGATCAACAATCACATGGGCAGCCGCATGACAGCCGAGCCTGTGGCGATGACATGGCTGGTGAGTGAATTGCAGCGGCGTCATCTGTTTCTGGTCGATAGCCGCACCAGCGCGAAAACGGTTGCCGCCGCCGAGGCGCAGAAGAACGGCCTTGCGAGCGTGTCGCGGGATGTCTTCCTGGACGACGAGCGCACCGCCGAGGCCATCAACGGCCAACTCCAGACTGCGATCAAGCTGGCGCACAAACAGGGCTCGGCAGTGATGATCGGCCACCCGTACCCCGTGACGATGGACGTGCTGGAGCGTGAAATGCCCAAGCTTAAATCCCAGGGGATAGAGTGGGTCGAAATGCGCCACATGATCAGCATTCGCGGTAATCAGGCGATGGCCGGGCATGGGAAGAATGGAGTTTATCGGTAGGGCCTGAAGCTTTATGGGGGTGCGCTTGCCCGCGATGGAAGGTGCCCGTCACATTGATGCTGCCGACCACCGCGATCGCGTTGGTTAGAGATATTTGCCAACGATGCCGTCTACCACACCCTCTTTTCGCAGCTGATCGAGGGCCGCCTGCAGCTTCTGCACCACTTCATCCGGCGTGTCCTTGTTCAAGGCCAGAAACAACTCGGCGCTGTTGAAACGCAGCACGGTCTTCAACCCGGTCACCCCTTCCTGACGGGCCAGATAACGGCCCGCCGGATCACCCGTTGCCCACAGATCAATCTGACCTTCGACCAGTTTCCTGGCGTTGTCCTTATCGCTGAGTACAGTAATCGGGCTCATGCCCTGTCGCCCCAATTGCTCGGCAATCGCATCGCCCTTGTAGGCGCCGATCTTGTATTGCCGCGCATCTTCGAGGGTATTGAGCTGGATTGGGCTGTCGGCTTTTGCCAGCATGACCCAGTCATCCGGGCCGATGGGGCCGACCCATTTGAAGAGCTGTTCACGCTCAGGCAGTCGCGCGGTCACGAACACGCCGTAGCCGGGATTTTCCAGTGCGAGCTTGTAGATACGATCCCATGGAAAGCGCAACGTCATGCTGTAGCCAATGCCAGCGCGCCTGAATGTCTCACGGACGATCTCGACGGCGATGCCCCTGATATTGGTTTCCTGAGCGAAATTCTTGCCGTCGGCGGCCATGTTGTAAGGTGGGAAATTCTCGGTCAGCAGCACCATCGAATAGGCTGGAGCGTCATCCGCCCTGGTAGTGCCCGATAGCAATGCAGCGACGCTGATCAGCGCAAAAAAAATACCTTTGAACATATCCCTGGCACCTGACCGTAACGACGGCATGAGAGTGCCGTCAGTAACCGGCGCTGTCCAGTTCGGGAGCGAGGGGTCGCTTTCAGGACAGAGGTGCCGCCAAGCGTCGGATCTGGAGATTGCTTCGCGCCAACGCCGATAAGCGCTTCCACACTCTGCTTGAAATGCAGAATAAGACGCTCCCACGCAGAGCATAGGAGCGATCACAGACCTACATGCCAACAGGCAGCTTTCAGCGAACCACAATCCCTTGCCTGGCCATGAACGCCTTGGCTTCCGGAACGGTGTATTCACCGAAGTGAAAGATGCTTGCCGCCAGCACCGCACTGGCGTGGCCTTCCAGAACGCCATCGGCCAAATGCTGCAGATTGCCTACACCCCCCGAGGCAATGACCGGAATCCCCAGCGCATCGCTGATCGCACGCGTCACGCCGAGATCGAAACCGTTCTTCATGCCGTCCTGATCCATGCTGGTCAGCAGAATTTCGCCAGCGCCGAGGTCTTCCATTTTCTTCGCCCACATCACGGCGTCCAGGCCGGTCGGCTTGCGCCCGCCATGGGTGAAGATCTCCCAGCGCGGAACTTCGCCAGGGCCGGAAACCTTCTTCGCATCGATAGCGACCACAATGCACTGCGAACCGAAGCGCGCAGCAGCCTCACCCACGAACTCGGGGTTGAACACCGCAGCCGTGTTGATCGAGACCTTGTCGGCGCCGGCGTTGAGCAGGTTGCGGATGTCCTGCACGGTGCGTACCCCGCCGCCGACGGTCAGGGGGATGAACACCTGGCTGGCCATGCGTTCGACGGTATGCAGCGTGGTGTCGCGGCCATCGACGCTGGCAGTGATGTCGAGAAAGGTAATCTCGTCGGCACCCTGCTCGTCATAACGGCGGGCGATTTCCACCGGGTCACCGGCGTCGCGGATGTTCTCGAACTTGACGCCCTTGACCACTCGACCGTTGTCGACGTCCAGGCAAGGGATGATACGTTTGGCGAGGGCCATGGGCCTGATCTCCGGGAACGGTTGAAGACTTGTGGGAGCGAGCTTGCTCGCGGCGAGGGCCGTACATCAGACATATCGTCAGCGTCCGGTCCTCAGTATTCGCGAGCAAGCTCGCTCCTACAGGATCTGGTCTGTCAGCCTTTGTACGAGTCGCAGAACGCCTGAGCCTCTGCAACATCCAGGGTGCCTTCATAAATCGCACGGCCGGTGATCGCGCCGATGATGCCCGGTGCTTTCGCGTCCAGCAGCGCCTTGATGTCACCCAGGTTGTGAATGCCGCCTGAAGCGATCACCGGGATCTTCGTAGCCGCCGCCAGGGCCGCGGTGAACGGCACGTTGCAGCCCTGCATCATGCCGTCTTTGGCGATGTCGGTATAAACGATGGCCGAGACGCCGTCCGCTTCGAAACGTTTGGCCAGGTCGATCACCTGAACCGAGCTGACCTCGGCCCAGCCGTCAGTGGCAACGAAGCCGTCCTTCGCGTCCAGACCGACGATCACTTTGCCGGGGAACGCGCGGCAGGCTTGGGCGACGAATTCAGGCTCCTTGACCGCCTTGGTGCCGATGATCACGTAGCTCACGCCCGCCTTGACGTAGTGCTCGATGGTTTCCAGCGAGCGAATGCCGCCGCCGATCTGGATCGGCAGGTTCGGGTAGCGCTTGGCGATGGCGGTGACCACCTCACCGTTGACCGGCTGGCCTTCGAACGCGCCGTTCAGGTCCACCAGATGCAGACGGCGGCAACCACCGTCGACCCATTTGGCCGCCATGCTCACCGGATCGTCGGAGAACACCGTGGAGTCTTCCATGCGGCCCTGGCGCAGGCGCACGCAGGCACCGTCTTTAAGGTCGATAGCGGGAATAATGAGCATGCTTTTTCCTTCGTCAAAAGAGCTGCAAGCTGCGAGCTATAAGCTGCAAGCAGGCACGCGTAAATCATTCTTGCAGCGTGAAGCCTGGCGCTGCCTTTAATTTTTTTCGAGCGCCCAGACGTCGCTTTCGATGCTGTCGAATCGCTCTTTGAGGTGCGCCTGAACATCGAAAATCGCGCGGTTGTAATAGTGCGGAGCAATTTCGCGCGTGAACAACTCAAGGATTTCAGCCGCCTCGAACGAGCCCAGGTCCAGTTCGAAGCGATCCTCCATGAACCGCTTGATCTTGTGACACGCCTCGCTCTCCTGCTCGGGAGTGAGGGTGAGGATCGGCGGCTTGTTCTTCCTGCTCATTACCAGCGCCCGTCCCACGCGGCGAAGTTCTGCAGCAATTGCAGGCCATGGGTGTGGCTCTTCTCGGGGTGGAACTGCACCGCAAAGCGCGGACCGTCCGCCAGTGCGGCGGCGAAGTCGTGACCGTAATGACCGCGACCGACGATCTGCCGCGGATTGGGCGATTCGATGTAGTAGCTATGTACGAAATAGAAACGCGCCATGTCGGGAATGTCGTGCCACAGCGGGTGATCCACCGACTGCGCAACCTCGTTCCAACCCATGTGCGGGACTTTCAGGTGTTGGCCGTCTTCGTGTAGATCCTTGCCGAAGAAACGCACCTGGCCCGGAAAGACGCCGATGCAATCGACGCCGCCACTCTCTTCGCTGCGATCCATCAGTGCCTGCATGCCGACGCAAATGCCGAGAAACGGACGGTCCTTGCTGACCTCGCGCACCAGCGCATCGAACCCCAAGCGGCGGATTTCAGCCATGCAATCGCGAATCGCGCCCACGCCGGGGAACACGATACGGTCGGCTTCGCGGATGACGTCTGCGTCGCTGGTAATCAGCACACGACCGGCACCCACGTGTTCGAGGGCCTTGGCCACCGAGTGCAGGTTGCCCATGCCATAGTCGATAACGGCAACGGTCTGCATTACAGCACGCCCTTGGTTGACGGCATCTGGCCGGCCATGCGCTCGTCCAGCTCGACGGCCATGCGCAGCGCGCGGCCGAATGCCTTGAACACCGTTTCGATCTGGTGGTGAGTGTTGTGGCCGCGCAGGTTGTCGATGTGCAGCGTCACGTTCGCGTGGTTGACGAAGCCCTGGAAGAACTCCTGGAACAGGTCCACGTCAAAGCCGCCAACAGTGGCGCGGGTGTAGGGCACATGCATTTGCAGGCCAGGACGGCCGGAAAAATCGATGACCACACGCGACAGTGCCTCATCCAGCGGGACGTAGGCATGGCCGTAGCGACGGATGCCTTTTTTGTCGCCAATGGCTTTGCTGAAGGCCTGGCCCAGGGTGATACCGACGTCTTCCACAGTGTGGTGGTCATCGATATGCAGGTCGCCCTTGCTTTCGATGTCCAGATCGATCAACCCGTGACGGGCGATCTGGTCGAGCATGTGTTCAAGAAAAGGCACGCCGATATCGAATCGGGCCTTTCCGGTGCCATCTAGGTTGATCGAGGCTTTGATCTGGGTTTCCAGGGTGTCGCGCTCGACGAACGCCTTACGTTCGGCCATCACCAGCTCCGCAAAATCATTGGGCGAAAAGGCGGCCATTATAGGCGTGTGGCGGGCAAACAGAAACACGAAGGGTGATATCAGTGACGGGCTGAATACCGCGTCGTGAGCGATAGACATGTGCATACATGCAAAGCTAACCAGCGCCGAAACAACTGTGGGAGCGGGCGTGCTCGCGAAGAGGCCCTTACATTCAACAATGATGTCGACTGTCAGACCGCTTTCGCGAGCAGGCTCGCTCCCACAGGTTTTGCATCGGCCTGAAGATACCTCAGGCCGAGATCAGCGGCTTAGTGAAACAGCACCGCCGTCTTCTGCAGCGTGACCCACACGCCCCACGCCAATGGAATGCCCACTGCCAGCCAAGCGAGGATCGCCAGCGGCTTGGTGCTCGGGTCGGCCTTCCACTCCAGCGAAGTGGTGTGGTCGGCGCCCGCATCGTGGCCGATAGCTTGCTCAGCCTTCAATTGCTCGTCGCTCATGAAGTACTTGTCGGCCACCGGACGCACCAGCATGTTGCAGATGAAGCCCAGCACCAGCAGACCCGCGAGAATGTACAGCGTGATGTCGTAAGCATCGGCGCGTGCAACGCCATGGCTCAGTTGATACTCGCGCAGGTAGTTCACCAGCACCGGACCCAGCACCCCGGCCGCCGCCCAGGCAGTCAACAGACGACCGTGGATCGCGCCGACCATTTGCGTGCCGAACAGGTCAGCCAGATAAGCCGGAACGGTCGCAAAACCGCCGCCGTACATCGACAGCACCACGCAGAACGCCGCCACGAACAGCGCGACGCTGCCCAGATGGCCCAGGGTCGGCACCGATGCATACAGCAAAAAGCCCAGCGCGAAGAACACGAAGTAAGTGGCTTTACGACCGATGTAATCGGAGAACGAGGCCCAGAAGAAGCGCCCACCAATGTTGAACAGGCTCAACAGGCCGGTGAAACCCGCAGCAATGGCCGCAATGGCCGCCAGTTGCGAGGCATCCAGCTGCGAGAAGCCCTGATCGGTGCCCAGCAGTTTGCCGCCAAACACTTCCTGCAGCAGCGGCGAAGCCATGCCGAGGATGCCGATACCGGCCGAAACGTTCAGGCACAGCACCAGCCAGACCAGACGGAACTGCGGGGTTTTCCACGCAACCCTGACGTGCACGTGGCGGTGGGTAATCATCGCGCTGTTGGTTTTCTTCGCAGGCGCGGTCCAGCCTTCAGGCTTCCAACCGGTAGGTGGAACGCGGTACGCCAAGGCACCACCGATCATGAAGATGAAATAGATCACGGCCATTGCCACAAAGCTTTGCCATACGCCGACGCTGTCTGGCGTGGCGAAGTGGCTCATCAGCGCGGTCGCCAGTGGAGCACCCACCATCGCCCCGCCGCCGAAGCCCATGATCGCCATACCGGTCGCCATGCCGCGCTTGTCCGGGAACCACTTGATCAGGGTCGATACCGGAGAGATGTAACCCAGCCCCAGGCCGATACCGCCGATCACGCCGGACCCGATCCACATCATCCAGATCTGGTGGGTATAAATGCCCAGCGCCGAAATCAGCAGACCGCCACACCAGCACAATGCCGACACCACACCAGCCTTGCGTGGCCCTGCGTGTTCCAGCCAGCCACCCCAAATGGCAGCCGAACAGCCCAGGAAGATGAAGAACAGCGTGTAGATCCAGCCCAGCATGGAGATCGGCCAGTCACAGCTGGACGAAAACACTTGCTCGAAGAAACCCATGTCGGCCGGGCAGGCAACGGCGGTCTTGATGCCAATGGCCTTGGACAGCGGCAGCCAGAACACCGAGAAGCCATAGGCCATGCCGATACACAAGTGAATGGCCAACGCGGCTGGAGGAACCAGCCACCGGTTGAAACCACGTTTGGCGATAATGCGCTCTTTGGACAAGAACGCAGGCTGAGCGCCAGAGCCGCCCAGAGCAGTGCTCGAAGTCATTATTTTTTGCCCCTGTTTGTAGTTGTGTCCCGCAAGAACAGCGACCTCATTCCGCCACCCCTCTTAATGCACGCAAGCATCGGGAGTTTTATCGGCGGAAAGTCTCTTTACGTGACAATTCGACGCAGTGTGAGCTGCGAACGGCGAGAGATTAGCATTTGCCGCGTCATAAACATCATTCTGCTACTACCTTTTTTACGCCGCCTGTCATTGCCTGAATCGGCTACATCCTCTGCAGCAAGTCAGCCGATCGTCAGCGATTTCCCGCCGCCACGTTTTTTGCGTACATTCGCGCAGACCTTCCACGGCCGATCAAAGCCCGGCGCCTGCTTGAGAACGCTATACTCGCGGGCTAAATTTTGAACGACTCGATTACAAGGACTCGCCCATGAAAGCGTTCGGCAAAATCCTGGGACTATTCATTCTCGGGCTGTTGCTGATCATCGTGGCTCTCGGCTTTGCCCTGACCCATCTGTTTGATCCCAACGACTACAAAGACGAGATTCGTAAACTGGTTCGCGACCGGGCCCATGTCGAGCTGACCCTCAACGGCGATATCGGCTGGAGTTTGTTCCCCTGGCTGGGCCTTGAACTGCACGACGCCAGCATCGCCACGCTGACCGAGCCGAGCAAACCTTTTGCCGACCTGCAGATGCTTGGCCTTTCCGTGCGCGTGCTGCCGCTGCTGCGCAAGGAAGTGCAAATGAGCGATGTGCGCGTCGAAGGGTTAAACCTGATGCTCACCCGCGACAAAAACGGCCATGGCAACTGGGAAGACATCGGTAAGACGCCGGCCACTTCAGCCAACCCGACGCAGCCGTCAGTTGCAGCACAGCCCCCCATCGAGCCTGCGCCAGCTCAATCGGAAAAAACCTGGCAGCCGCTTAAGCTGGACATCGACAGCCTGACCGTGAACAACGCCCGCGTTGACTTCAACGACATGCACAACGCCCGGCAATTCACCGCCGAAAGCATCCAGCTGAGTACAGGCCCGGTGCATAACGCCACCGATATTCCGATCAAGCTGACGGCGTTCCTCAGCACCAACCAGCCAGTCGTGCGCACTAAGACCGAACTCACCGGCAAGCTGCGTTTTGATCGCGCACTCAAGCGTTATCAACTCGATGACATGCGGTTCTCGGGGGAAGCGGCAGGCGATCCGCTGCAAGGCAAGACGCTGACGTTCTCGGCTCAGGGCCAGTTGCTGGCAGACCTGTCGGCCAACGTTGCCGAATGGACCAACCTCAAGCTGTCCGCCAACCAGCTGCGTGCCCTTGGCGAACTGCATGTTCGCGATCTGGACAACGCCCCGCAGCTCAGCGGCGGCATCTCCATCGCCCAATTCAACGTGCGTGAGTTCCTCGACAGCATCGGCCAGACCGCACCGACCCTGGGCGACAACAGCCTGACCCGGCTGGAGATGGTCAGTCGTATCGCTGCAACGCAAAACAGCGTCTCGCTCGATGATCTGACGCTGAGAGTCGACGACAGCACCTTTACCGGCCGCGTGGCCGTGGAAGACTTCGCCAAGCAGTCACTGCGCTTGCAACTCAAGGCCGATACGTTCGACGCCGACCGTTATCGCCCACCGCAAAGCGATCAAGCGAAAGCTGCTGGCGCCGCGCGTAAAACCGAAGTGCAAAGCACTGAAGCCAACGCCTTGGCTGCAGCGGATACTTCGCCATTGCCAGTGCAGCCCACGCAAGGCGCCTGGAGCGATGCGAAACTGCTGCCGCTGGAGCGCATGCGTACGCTCGATGTCGACGCCGATCTGAGCTTCGGCAAGCTGACCGTGGAGAAATTGGCGATCCAGAATGCTGCGCTGAAAACCTCGGCGCTGGATGGCGTGGTCAATCTCGACAGCCTGCGTGGCGATCTCTACAACGGCAACTTCGAAATCAAGGGCAACCTTGACGTACGCCCCGAAATCCCGCTGGCCAGCGTGCAGACGCGGATTACCAGAGTGCCGGTCGAACGCTTCATCCAGAGCCAGGGTACCACCCCGCCGCTGCGTGGCCTGCTGACGCTGAACAGCGACGTGCGTGCCAAGGGCAATAGTCAGAAGGCGCTGGTGGAGAGCCTGAATGGCACCGCCGGCTTCACGCTGAACGACGGCGTGTTGGTCAACGCCAACCTTGAGCAGCAATTGTGCCGGGGTATTTCGGTGCTCAACCGCAAGACCCTCAGCGGTGATCCACGCGGCAAGGACACGCCATTCCAGCAGCTCAACGGCAATCTGGTGTTCCGTAACGGGGTGGCCAGCAACCCGGACCTGAAAGTCCGCACGCCCGGCATGACGGTCAACGGCGATGGCGACATCGACTTGCGCGTAATGGGGATGAACTACCGCGTCGGCGTGATCATCGAAGGCGACAAGAGCGACATGCCGGACCCGGCCTGCCAGGTGAACCCGCGCTTCGTCGGCATCGAATGGCCGATTCTCTGTCGCGGCCCGCTGGAATTGGGCGCCAAGGCCTGTCGCCTCGATAACGAAGGCATAGGCAAGGTCGCCGCCAAACTGGCCACCGATCGCATCGGCGACAAGATCGACGAAAAGCTGGGGGACAAGGTCAGTCCCGAGCTCAAGGACGCAATCAAGGGATTGTTCAAACGGTGATCGTGCACTGCCGGCGAGAGTCGGCAGGACGACGCAATACAGGTGGGCGCTTGCTCCCACATGTTTGGGGCTGACCCTGCCTTAACCTTTTCCCTAAACACCGGAACCACGATGCAACCCGAGCAGTTCTCCTCCGCCGTCCTTGACTGGTACGACCGTCACGGCCGCCATGATCTTCCCTGGCAACACGACATCACTCCCTATCGCGTATGGGTGTCGGAAATCATGCTGCAACAAACTCAGGTCAGCACGGTACTGGGCTACTTTGACCGCTTCATGGAGGCGCTGCCCACGGTTCAAGCCCTGGCCGAAGCGCCTGAGGACGAAGTGCTGCACCTGTGGACGGGCCTGGGCTATTACACCCGCGCCCGCAACCTGCAGAAGGCTGCGAAGATCGTCGTCGCCGAGCACGGCGGCGAATTTCCTCGCGACGTGGAAAAGCTCACCGAACTGCCCGGCATCGGTCTGTCCACCGCCGGCGCGATCGCCAGCATCAGCATGGGCCTGCGCGCGCCGATCCTCGATGGCAACGTCAAACGCGTTTTGGCGCGCTTCACTGCTCAAGAGGGCTATCCGGGTGAGCCGAAAGTCGCCAAGCAAATGTGGGCGACCGCAGAGCGCTTCACGCCTCACAGCCGAGTCAACCATTACACGCAGGCGATGATGGACCTGGGCGCCACACTGTGCACGCGCAGCAGACCCAGCTGCCTGTTGTGCCCGCTGGAGCGCGGCTGCCAAGCGCACATGCTCGGCCAGGAAACCCGTTACCCGATTCCTAAACCGCGCAAGACCGTGCCGCAGAAACGCACCCTGATGCCGATATTCGCCAACCATCAAGGCGAGATTCTGCTTTACCGTCGTCCCTCGACAGGCTTGTGGGGTGGGCTATGGAGCCTGCCGCAACTGGACGAATTCGGCGACATGCAGCATCTGGCCGACCAGCACGCCCTGAAGCTGGGCGAGCATCAGGCGATGCCTGAACTGATTCACACCTTCAGCCATTTCCAGCTGACCATCGAGCCGTGGCTGGTCAGGGTCCAGGAGTCGGCCCATCACGTGGCCGAGGATGACTGGCTCTGGTATAACCTCGCCACCCCGCCGCGCCTGGGCCTCGCTGCCCCGGTGAAGAAGCTGCTTAAGAACGCAGCCGACGTAATGAACGCAGGAGAGTCGTCATGACCCGCACCGTAATGTGCCGCAAATACAAAGAAGAACTGCCAGGCCTGGAGCGCCCGCCGTATCCAGGCGCCAAGGGCGAAGACATCTACCACCACGTATCGCAGAAAGCCTGGGCCGACTGGCAGAAGCACCAGACCTTGCTGATCAACGAACGCCGTCTGAACATGATGAATGCCGAAGACCGCAAGTTCCTGCAGGCCGAGATGGACAAGTACCTCTCTGGCGAAGAATACGCCAAGGCCGAAGGCTACGTACCACCGTCCGAATAACCCTTTGCAGACGGTGTTAGTCGTAAGCGGAGGAAATAATTCAAATTTTTTTCGTCAACACGCTTGACGACCTTCTGAAAAACACGTCTAATGCGCCCCGTTGCCCAGATAGCTCAGTCGGTAGAGCAGGGGATTGAAAATCCCCGTGTCGGCGGTTCGATTCCGTCTCTGGGCACCAAATACCGAAAACCCCTGATTCCGCAAGGTCTCGGGGGTTTTTACTATCTGGAGTTGCTGTAACCCGTCACGTATGAGTACACACGGCGGGTACACGATGGGCTTTATGGCACAACCTTGGAAAGATCCCCGCACCGGGACTTACTACATTCGCCGCCGTATCCCTAAGGACATCAGGCCGCTCCTTCCTGATGCAGGCGAGACCTACAAGCGCACGCTGGGCACGAAAGATATCCGCGAGGCCAAGACCCGTTTTGCCGCTGCATGGGGTCATTCAGAACAGTTCTTCCTGAACGCCCGTCTCCAACTTTCCGGCACTCACACCCCTACCCTTCAAGACGCTATTCAGCTCGCCGCGAGATGGGCGAAGGCTGAGCTTGATCATATGGAATCCACCGGAAGATTTGAGGGATATCTCATCGGCTCGGATGACGTAGGCCACGAGACCCTGCGCGATCACTTCAGCGTCAGAAACCCGAAAGCCCTACTGGGGCCCCATGGCCTGGAGTCACGCGCTCGAAAGCACCTCGATCAAACGGTAGCCGATGAGCTGGCGAAGGTTTCACTGCCAATGCCTTCGCCCGGTACGCCTTTCCACAAGTATCTATACGAAGCGTTCTTGGCGCAGCATCTGGAACTGTCCGAGATTGCCTACAAGCGCCACCACGGCAATTACTCTGCGGTATTTGAGCTACCCCACGAAGCCCCCTTAAGCATCGACAAGACCAAGGCAGCGAGCCCGAGCGAGACTCTTTCCGTGGTCTTTGAGCATTGGGCCCGGAATCATCGTCACATGGGTGATGGGAAGCGTGACGTTGAGAAGACCGCAGGGGAGTATCAGACCACTATCGTCCGCTTCATTGAGCTGGTTGGCGACCTCCCAGTTAAGCAAATCAAGCGCAGGACGATTGAAGAGTTCTACAACCTGCTTCGTCAGTTGCCATCCAAAGGCGAGGGCCTCAAAGGGCTCAACGCACACGAGCAGATTGCCCGAGCCAAACAGCTTGATCTGCCTTTGCTGAGTAGTGCAACGATCAAGAACAAGCTCATGGGCCTTTCCTCGGTCCTGGCCTACGCCGTGCAGATGGAATACATCACAGAGAACCCAGTGGTCGCCTCGGGCATCACGAAGTCCCTGCGTAAAGCGAGCGCCAAGCAATCACGCACAGCCACTCGGAAAGGCTTCACCCAAGCGGAACTCATTCAGGTCTTCTCAAGCCCGCTCTTCAAGGGTGAATGGATCGCCCCTCGGGCATCGTTTGGAGAGGCTTGGAAGTGGCTACCACTCTTGCTCTGCTATACAGGCGCACGAAGGGAGGAGATTGCTCAGATGAAGGCCAGCGAGGTCCGTAAGTCCGAAGACGGCATATGGCATCTGGACCTTCTTGGTGTGTCCGAGGATGGAGTAGACGACGATAGGACCTTGAAGACCAAAGGTAGCCATCGCTTGGTCGTCATCCACCAAGACCTCATTGATCTTGGCTTCATTGAGTACGTCGAGGGTCTGCCCGCATCTGGACAGCTCTTTCCAGCCCTCAAGCCTAACCCTACGGGCTGGTATGGGCACAACTTCGGTAAGCGTTGGGGCGTGTACCTTCGCGAGGTCGCGGAGCTTGAGACGCCTGTGAGCCCTTCCCACGGTTTCCGCCATTGCTTTAAGACCATGTGCCGAGAGGCAGGCATTCCGGAGGAAATACACGATGCAATCACGGGTCATGACGATGGCTCAGTGAGCAGAAGCTATGGTGAGCGTCACTTGCTCAAGGCCCAGCAAGAACAGTTGGCCCGCTTGCCACACATTGCAATCCTTGCAGGTCTTCTGCCTGATCGATCTTAACGATTACAGATGAGGGCACCAGAGAGTCAACGATGGGGCATCTCTGGGCATGCCTGTCAGTTGAGGAGGGGGGATGGGTCATTGATCGCCTTAGATAAGGACCAAGCTGAGTAACCCTAAGTCCCTACTCTTATAGTGAGTGGGGTTTAACTGGTTACTCTTCTGCAAGGTCCCTGACGGGCCCGGCTCTACCCGTCTTTGTGGGCTCCTACCAATCTCGGAATCAGCGCCACGGACATCAACCGTCATAGGTCACCAGCATCACGCTTTATGGCTCGCTGAACGGTGGCCGTGCTGACGCCTGTGGCCCTTGATGTCTCCCGTAAACCCATTCCCTTGCTCAGGCAGTCCAGAATGCGCTGGTGCTTGTCCTGATCGATCCCACGGCCCTTGTATGCACCTTGCTCTTGAGCCTTCTTGATGCCGTCCACTTGACGACGCCTACGGTCCTCGTAGTCCTTACGGGCGACCGCCGCGAGCATGTCCAAAAGCATGTCATTGATGGCCCCAAGCATCCGCGATGTGAAAGTGTCCAACGCCCCACTCCCCTGCGCCATGAACTGGTGCGAGGTAGGCAAATCGAGCGAGACCACTCGGACCTCCTTGTCCTTGATAATCCCCCGGAGCTTCTGCCAGTCGGCTTCAGTGAGGCGTGAAAGCCGGTCTACCTGCTCGACCAAAAGGACATCACCGGGATGTGCATCAGAAAGCAGCCGGAACAGCTCAGGTCGCTTGAGGGTGGCTCCGCTCTCGTTCTCGATGTAGCAAGCCGCTACCCGCTGCCCATGATCATGTGCGAAGGCCGTGAGCTGGTCCTTAGCCCGGTGGGCATCTTGGTCAGCAGTAGAAGCTCGAAGGTAAGCACGGATGAACATCGAGAGGCGTCCTGTAGTCGTTAAGGTGTAGTCACTATAGGTGTGGTCGTTGCAGTGGTCAATATCCTCTAAACAACCACGCACTCACGAGCATTTTGCCGTAGTCGCTGAGGTGCACCCAAAGGGCCACGCTTGATGGGGCCCCTCGATCCATCTAATCAAAAGTGAATGACTGCGAGCGACCATCGAAATGTAATCAATCCTTGCCGTTCACTTAGGCCCTCATCCAGAGGCGCGCAGGCGCACGGTAACGACCCAGGCAGGCGCGATAAGGCCCACGCGAGGGCACCCACGGGGGAGTGCGAGGACGCATCCGTAGTGAGGTGGTCATTCAGATTTTTCTGTCAGATTCTCAAGAGGCTGGTGGCGGCAAGTGATAGGGTTGTCGATTGTCTTATCTTTCCCCCAATCCTATGCGAGGAAGCCTTCATGGCTCTGGAACCCAGTGATTCGTCACAGGAGCGGCACGCGTTCAGCGATTTTAACCGCCTAAATTCCATGCTTCGAGACCTTGACGAGCGTGCATTAGTTTTGACTCTTGCGGCTTTTGCCGAGGACACCTTAGGTGCCTTACTGTTAGCGTTCATGATCCCGAATGAAGCATCCAGCCGCCTCGTCGAGGGCTTTGACGCGCCTCTTGGCACCTTCTCGTCCCGTATAAGGGCTTGTTATGCCCTTGGCTTGATTCACAAAGGCCACTACGACGACTTGGAGCATCTGCGCAAGGTCCGCAATAGGTTCTCTCATACTTGGGAACCCATTTCCTTCGCGGACCCTTCTATTACTGGTCACATCAAAGCTTTGCGTTATAGCAGGCTTGAAGAGAGATACCCGGATACACTTCATCGAAAGCTGATGACGAGTTTACAAGGCGTTTTAATCGAGCTGCATATATCTATCATAGGTATGCCAAGCGGCAATATGGCGAAGCCCAAATACCCCAACCTAATAACAAACTTTCCCGGCGAAACGTTCGAAGCGCAGCTTTCCTACGCAGCGGATGAGGTCGCCAAGGTCGTGCGGGAACACGCAGCTTCTGAGGCCGATGAAAAGGTGTTTTTCGACGGGAGATTGTGGGTCTTGATGAGTCGGCTCGGAAAGTTCATAGCGGGGGTTCCCATAGAAGGGCAATATGCTGTCCATGAACTGATCCGTCAGGTAGAAGCGCAGCTGGATGGCCGTCCGAACCCTAACAAGCTCATGTAGTCACTATAAAGCGCGGTATAACGCACGGTGGTAATTATCACATCATCAGCACAGCCACCGAGTAGAACACAGACGACATTCCCAAAGGCTTCGCCCAGAGGACCACCTTGGCTAACTCCAAGAGTGACAAGGAGTAGACCAAGAAATCGGTAGGTGACACGATGGGTAGCCAGAGTGCGGAGTACAGCAACACAGGTCTTCCACCGTGTAGTCATCGCATAGCCCTCCTGCATGTGAGGTAGTTATTGGTCAATTGATATTGATGGCCACAGAGGACACCAGTGAAAGACCTTAATGAGGAGGCTCTGTGAGTAACCTTAAGTCCCCTCTGCTTATAGTGAGTGTTTTTAAATGAGTGCTGGCAGTGACCGGACATCCCTGTCCAGTCACACCCATACCAGCGCAGATAGAAACTTAGTAGGACCGTGGAACCTCCCCTCAGTTTTTTACTGTGAATCTGCTCAATGGAATTTTCCGCAGCCCCCACTGTTCGAGATTGAGACTTTTCCTACAGCACCTCCTACGCACTTCCGGTAACCGGCCATGCGCCAGCTTAAAGGGTGGCTATTGTTCATGAACGAAATACGCAAGGACGACGTTTGATGATTTCTTCTGCTCGACTGGGCGACAAACACGTCTGCCGGTTACCGGGCCACGGCACGACCCCTATCGCTTCTGCAAGTAGGAACGTAAACATCAACTCTATGAGCTCTGGACGTGTTGGTAATACCTGTGGATGTCGGGCAGTTATCACTACAGGTTTCCCCTCTATACAAGTGAATGGCCGTCCAATGGCCCACTTAGGGAGCCCTACAAGGCATGGAGGGATAGTCATTACGGTCTCAGGCGATGGAGGTGGCGGCGTCGCCATGGGGACGCTGGTGCGACCATTCACGCCTAAATGGGGGGGTACGATAGGCGTCTATCTTATGAGATCGGCAGGACAGACACATTCAAAACGGCGCCTGTGGTAATCGCTCGTCTGAAGCAGTGTCCGGGGAAACCAGACCCTTCCGTCCATAAGGCCGCTGTCGGCGCACATGAATGGCGAGAAAGTCTCCTTTGGCACCAATGCGAAAACGCTCAATGCCAGTCGGGCAGTTTTATATACCTTGGTGGGTCTGTTGACAGCTTGGTATGTAACGCTGCCGAGGGCAGTCGTAAGTTACCCCAAGGATGACAAGGAGGAGCTGCGCTATAGCTGGCAGACCCAGCCTAAGCCCCCCGGGTAGACTGCGCGGGATGCAACGACCCGTGCCAAGCTGGCAGAGAGCCTCTCAAGCATTCGCGAAAACGTTAGCATCTCAGAGAAAACCTGCGACAGATCGCAAAAGGCACGGGCGTTTACAACGCACCCTATACTCCTCTCAATGCATCCTGTCGTTAAGCACGTGCCCCACAATTCTGCTCCATAACCTGTTTACATTGAGAGCGTAAAGGTGCTCATATGCTTTACTTTGGATTTGCCCAAATCAGGGTGCCCGCTAAGGAGGAGCTATGTCGGAAACAGTCAATATTGGCGAGGTTGCTGAGAAACTATCTGCGGATATCTTTAAGCACTTCCTATGGAGCATGAACCCAAAATGGAATGAGAACTTCCGTTGCTCCAATCCAAACCATAAAGACTCGGACGGGGGCCCAAAAAGTTTACATCCCGGTGACGTACTCTTCTCGTACGAAGACCCCTATTTGGGTACAAAAACGTATTTACATACGGACTTGAAGAGCTACGAAAAAAAATCAATTACCAAGACAAAAATGCGGGACGCCTTTAAGTCCCTTGCAATTACCATAGAGTGCGCACGCGACTCTGACTCGTGGAGAAAACTATACTCAATCGATCAATCGGAAGACTACGAAGTCAAAGGACTTCTTTTTGTCCACAATCACGACCATGGTTACCAGAAAAGTTTTTATGATGTGATTGAAAAAATCGGATTTGACTCAATTACTATTCCACCAAACGTCTATATCCATTACCTCGGCCCACAAGATATTCAACGACTTTACAGTATCGCGAACGACTTGATACGTTTAATTCACGATAAAGAAATGTCAGGCGATTACACATTCTATTACCCTGATCTGGTGATGAGACGTCGACAGGGGGACGTGTGGGCCCAACCAGCGACTATAGAGGCGTTAACAAGTCCTTACTTAATTGTTCAGCACAAAGGCGCCGACAAAGCCGAACCCGGCTACATCGTCTACTACAACAGACCTGGCAGCACCCCTTCCGAGTTCGAGTATTTCCTTGATAGCCTTTCAAGATATCAAATGCTGGAATCAGGGAAATCTCTTCAAGTCCGAGTTACGTGCGCGGCGCCAGACAAGGATATAAAGAGCAACTTTAATACAGCGAAGATCAAATACGCAAAGGCTTGGGGATTCGAACCCGTTCGCCAGACAGTTTTAGACGCGATAACGTTTACTCATGTGACAGCAATTACAGACGCATACAATCCGGGCTGGATGGGGTGGCGGTAATGAAAGCGAAAAGATTTGGGCCAGCAATTTACTTCGCCTCAGATAAAAACATATTTGATGCTCTCGTCCAACACGGAGTAGACGCCCCCACGATTACGACTCTATTCGAACGAAGAAACATAATAGCCTCCAAAAAAACTCCGCGAGACGATCTTGCAGAGTACTTCTCACGCTTGACGCACGATTATTATGACCATAGAACTATTTCCGAAAGACTTGGAAGCCCCTCTCGCCGCGAGCGAACGACTTCGATGGATCTGGTCGGAAAAATCGATCCTGAGAGCCTCCGTCTTTCCCTCGAAGAAATAAAAAAAGAAATTACCGCCGCTGGCGACACAGCTCATATCTCCCGAAACGGAGACAACTTTTCCATTAATATTCAATACTCTTTAATAGACTACAAGAAAACAGAGTTCTCACAGGTACAAGTTAAAGATGGCGTCATTGAGTTCATCCCTACGTCTGAAGGGTACTTAATACGCAACGCTCAGAATGAGTTCATGAACACTGTCAGAGATGAGATAGTCACGAAAGTCGATAAAAACAATATTGAAGACTTGGAAATAATCACAGTATCACTCTTTGAGATTACAAACCCAAAACTAAGAACGCAGTTCTTCATTGACCTCATAAACGGACTTGAAGGCTTCTCACGCCGAGACGTGTCAGACGTTTACGTTTACAAGCCAAAACCCCTTAGGGATGGCGGTGAAGAGTTAACATCAGATGACGATGAAACACATATTGAGAAAGTTCTTCTGAAAGGTAACGGCGTCACACGCTCAGTCATATTATTAGACCTGACCGGCACGAACGAATACTACATTGTAAAAATAGGTTGGACTACGCAACGAAAATTAGGAAATGGGGACATTTTTGAGATCGAGGCGCTTTTTAGCGATCCAAAAGAGTGCACTGGATTCTCGATCCTTCTGAAGGGCATCTACCCCTACGTCAATGGAAAACGAGGAAAAAGACGCTCGCCGTTAAAAACGGAAATTGACGAAATTTCTCGATTAATTGAATCCTCGGCAAGGTCCCTGACGACGAAGATGAAAGTTACTTCTACTGACGGAGGAAGCAAATCATGATTTCTCGGTACAAATGGTATGAGGTCCGCCTGCCAAGCTCGGTATCCGATTTCTTGAGTAGCCTTCAGAATCAAAGCTACCTTCCTGATGCATCGTCTGGATTCATAGTAAACTCGTCAGAGCTCAGATTCAGATATATTTGGAGGTCTTTTATAAACACCACAAGCTTAGATATAGAAGGAAACCAAGAGCATCAGGAGTTCTCTACAATAAACTATCAAGAGATTCAGATAATAGGCGATAAAAAGCTATTTTTCAGGGCCGAGAACCCTGCCCGCTCAACTCGAGAACTGATGAACTCATTAGAGAAAATATCAGGATTCGGGTTCGCATGCCAACAAAAGACAATTACAAACGAGCACATATTATCTGCTCTTGAAATCGTAGAAACGAAAAAGCTTAATAGCATTAAGGTTTCTGGCGCAATTTCAAAAGCAAAAGCACTTGCCAGAATCGAACTCGTATCCAAAGACGGGCTTGACCTGCAAAAAATAGACTTCTTAGATGATGGTGAATTTACAGTCGATGCTGCCTCTTACGAGGTCATATATAAGGGTATCAGGGGGCAAATAGGATTCTCGAAGACTGGAGCGTGCAAAATAAGCGGCCAGCTCAGCGAGTTCTTATTAGCACGAACGGAAACCGTAATCCTGAATAACTGACAACCTTGTCAGATCACTAAACAGGATGCAGAGAATAGCATAGTTACTGGTGCCCCTGCTTTCCGAATTTGGCCGGGGCAACGGTCCCATTCCATGCAAGAGCAAACTCTATTCCTCCACGCTAACTCTCTTAATTATTTTTATGCTTTGCGTTGCGCGATGCACTCATGCTTTCACCCTGTGCGTACCCGGCACCGCCTGCCGAAACGATGTTCAATGCGTTGGCGATGTTGTTCACCTTGTACTTGTTACCACCCAGACCACGTACAGCGGCCTTGGCGTTCTCAGAGCTGCCCACGCGATTCGCGAAGATCGCTTGATAGTCGCGGGTGTAGTTATCCGTGATGTTCATCGCTTGGGCTGAAGAGTCGTTCGCGACTGAGTTCTTGAGGCGGCCCATTGAGTTGCCTGCAAGGCCGGACTCACCGATGGCCGCATTGATGGTCCCTTGGTTGCGGATGCTCTGAAGGTTCACTTCCGTGAGCTGCCTACGGGCTTCGTCCTGCTTATCCACGGTGGCAAGCTTTTGATCGTTCTCTGCGAAGTTGGCCTGTTTAACCACTTCGTTCTGCTGCTTGCGCTCGTTGTCGGTCATTTGGCCTTTAGCCTTGGCGCTGTCCGATGCACTCATAGCCGCGCTTGCCGCTGCGAGGATTGTCATGGTGGCGATACCGCCTGTTGGGTCACACATAGATAACCTCCTATAGCCAGAATTGTTTGAAAGGGAAGCCAGCGGGACTAATCACACAGTCGGTGTGGAAGGTTGCCCCAAGGGCTTCCAAGAGGCGTAAGTGAGCTTTGTTCCCGACTGACACCAGATTTGTGAAAGGCGTCTCGAGTGGCGACTCACGCTTTATGGACGCCAGATAAGTTTTAAGTATTCGATAAAATCTGAATCGTTCGGATACGGGTAGTCCGTTGACGATGTTTGTAGTGACAAACCAGATTCCTCCATTGGCGTGTCCCCCAATTGCTAAAACCTGACCATTGGACCTGATCGCCTGAGTGGTCTCATCGAGCGCGCCTGTGAGTACGGCCATAATGTTGCGACCAGACTGCATAGCCTCAAAATCAGCAAGGTCCCCGTGAGAAAGATTGTTTGAGGCTTCGACCAAATCATCAAGAGTGGCTTTCGTTACGCGCATTTGGGGTTCTTCGATAGGGGAGTGATTGCAGGCCCCTCTGACGGCTATGTGATCTTTGCCGGTATTGTTGTTCATTAAGTGATTTTCCTTTTGTCTGACTTCCCGCCGACATCCCAAACCAGTTCAAAGCGCCCACACTCAGGGCACCGGCTGGGTTCGGAAAGTCAGACAGAAAGAAGCTTTGAATGAGATAAGCGCACAGGGCTGTCGGGCCTCTGTGGATTCCAGAGATGGCGCTTTCAGTGAGGGTTTTTAAATATGATCAAGGTTAGGCCCGTGCGAATTCACCGTGGTGCCGCGATCTTAAAGACTTCAAATAGCACTCAGCCGCCTTGAGATTCGCCAGTACTACCACGTGACGTTCACCTTCAATCGACAGGCTAACTTCGTATCCCCCATTTGAAGCGGTACTGATGCCTTTAGGAAGGCCTGAACGCTTGGGCTTCCCTCTGGCATTCAAGAGATTCTGCTGGTGAGTGCATAGCCTCAAATTCGAAACCCGGTTGTTGAGAGGGTCCCCATCGATATGATCGACTAAGAGAGAGCCGGGGTCAGTTTGGTGCTGCATGAAGTAAATGATTCGATTCGTCCTGTAGAACTCATTTTGAAACTTCAAGCGCCAGTACCCGTCCGTCCCACGGCTCAGGACCGGGCCGACTTTGCCATTAGGACCTTGGGTTGCTCGTATACGGGTTAGGCCGGATGGGCTTTCAGCGTCAATCTTATAAAATGTTTCAAGTGCTTCCAGCAGTGGCATTGCTTTAGGTATTTGCATTCCTTCCTCCTCATGAGACCCAGAGTCGGGATTGCTCTGGTTATAGTGAGGGGAACTACGTAGCTCGGTGGCCTGCCGTCTTCTTGCGTCGAGACCTTGCGAATCTGTTCGGCCATTGCCAGGACTACGCGGGGCATCGGCTTGTCAGCCACGAGGCGGTCAAAGCCAGCGGCTCGGGCTACCTGTGTCGCTACGAACAAAAGGTCGTGCTCAGGTGTATTCCTGAACTGTGAATGGAATGCTTGGTTATTCTTGTAGTGGGTGTTTTTAATCCTGCATCGCACTCAGGCCTTTCGAATCGCATCAGCAAGCGCCGCTCGGTCGCCTGCATGCCTCGCTCGTAGCACCACGCCGAGCGCAGCGTCACGGGTCAGCTGAGTGAACATGAATTGCCGCTTAAGGGAGTCCTCGTAGATAGCCTCTTGCGCAATGACAGGCCCACCGACCATGCGCCAAGTGGTCAATCCCTCAGCGTCCACGGCGGATTCAAAAAGGCCCAGTTCAACGAACTCGATGAGAGCAGCGGTCAGGCTTACCCTGAGGTCAACGTGGCGCCTCTTGGGTGTCGCTTTGGCAATGGCGAGGCTGTCAGTTATAAAGCGCGGAGCAGGCATTGTGGTCTCTCTCGGGAAGCGTTAAGCCACTCAAGATATACGACCATCGCTCGTAGACACAGCATTTACTTTCAGCGCGAGTTGTGATGGCCTACTTAGCCGAAGACGCTTTCGGGTTTACCCGATACGAACCGCTATGTACTTTGGCTGCTCATCTGAGCGGCATACGGCGTACTGCACGTCGCTATCTACAGGCTCCCCGGTAAGGGCCTTAATCATGCTCTGAACGTTCTCCCCATCCGCACATTCGGCATCCTGAGGAACCTCAAGGATTTCAGTTCGAGTAGCCCCGCCAACGGTCCAAGAGCGCTTTGCGACCCACTTCCATGATCCTTTACCGTGATAATCGTCGTAGTCGTCGCTGTACTCCATCGAGACGTAGATCGCTGGCTCAGAGGTGGTTGTGAAGGAGCCAGTCAGACGCATTGCAGCGGGTTTCATAGAGCAATGGGAAGTGCTTTGGGAATCCATGAGGCAACCTTATAATATGTGAGCAATACTCGTTTATTTAGGCGCGCACTTTACGATCGCTTCAAACCTGTGTCAACGATTACTGCTCACACAATCAGCAAGGTTCTGCATTGCGTTCCATATAGGTGCCGAGGTTTACAAGGGCTGTAGGGCCGCTACGTATTGGTATACATCTTCAGCTCATCCATGACGCTCTGAGCGATTGGATTAGTGGACTGTTCGGCGTCGTACTTGCCTGTCTGCGGATGGTCGGCAAGACCTCCTCAGTGACACACTTGCGGAACGGCTCAGATTGAGGCGCTCGGCCACGCATGAGCATGTCGTAGGCTTCAGGCTCGGAGAACATCACGGTGGTGCTGGGTAGAGCCCGCCCAAGTTCGTCCGAAGGGACTTTGAGACTAACCGCACAATCTGCGATCAGTGGCGCGAGACGCCCACCTTTAGGGTGGTAACGGCGCTCCTTGGTAACGGCGTTGGCAGGGTCTTTCAAGCCAGCCGCACGGGCTTCCTGAGTCGCTACGAACAGAAGGTCGTGCGGCTGGGATGCCGGTCAATACGTCCAGCTCGATGCCCTAAAATCCAGTTCGGCTATTCCTTTTTCCAGTTAGCAATTGACAGTTTCTTCTTGTCAGATTCAGGAAAGCAGACATTGAGCTCAATGGGCCCAGTGATTTCGGTGATTCGGAAAATGGTGATCCGCTCAGAAATGCTCTCAGCATGACCCAGCATGGTTCTTAAAATTTCGTCCAATACAGCGATTTCATCTTCAGTATCGGTCTCTCGATTCGCCTTATTGCGCCTGCTACCGGGCGATTTGATGGGTTGCTCCGACTGACTTTTTTTATGACCGAGATGAGCTCATCCACTGAACGAGACATGCCTGCGGCATGGCCCTTAGGTGTCACCATCATGGTAATCGTAAGAAAGTCAGAGGAGATGTCACACCACATGCTCTCGATTCGCTCACCGGAATCGATTGGCCCGACAGTGTAGGTAATGCGCTCCACCTGCTTCCGGTCACGGCCAGCGAGCATAAAACTGAGCCACGTAATGCGCTTCCCGGCTGGTCTCTCAGCTACCTCCTCAACTGCTTCCATCTGAAATTCCATTGTTGTGCCACGCCCAGATATCTAAGGGAAAAAGGGCTTGATCCGACAGTCACACGAATTGCCAAGACTACGGAATGACCAGTAATCGACAGATTACTATAGCAATTCACCAACCCATCCAGCGGGCGGAGCGTGTGCTGCTGCCCCGTCATTGGTCATTGATATGAGTACACAGGACGGGTACACTTCACGACATCGAAGGGGCCTGAACCCCTTGATTTTACTGGGTTTACCGCACTCATGCCCGTGTCGGCGGTTCGATTCCGTCTCTGGGCACCACTAATTAATTTCAGGTGGTGCCAAAATCACCCGAAAGCCCACAAGAAGCCCGCTCAACGCGGGCTTTTTGTTGTCCGTCATTTCGTTCCTAAAAATCCTCACGCATCGTCTGCTTCGATTCAACTGAAGCATCGAGCCTTGCCTTACAGCGCCGGACGGTCACCCGGGCTTCTAAAGTGTCGCCTTGCCGGGCCGATAACCGATTCGAATATTGGGCCTGCAACATCCTGAACAGCAGAGTGCTCCAGGCATACGCGATGTTCTCGTTGTGTCATACGCCAGCGTGCCTGGCTTCTCCCGTGGAATGAGAACGAATGCCCGCCCATCCTGGTTTTCTCGAGCACTACCGTAAAGCCGACCGCATCATGCTGGCGCTGATCTGGCTGATGTTCCTCTTCTCGCTGGGCCTGGCGTTCTGGCACGACACGTTCAAGCAGGCTTTTTGGGTGGGCGGCGGCACCAGCGTGCTCCTGACGGTGCTCTATCGCGCGTTCTGCGCAACAGCGTTGATGCGCTCGTGCCTGGCCATTGGATTGATGGTCATGGTTGCGCTGCACATCAATCAGGCCGAGGGTGTCGTTGAAGCTCATTTCGGCATCTTCGCTTTGTTGGCAGTGTTGACCTTCTACCGCGACTGGTTGCCGATTGTGGTTGCCGCAGCAACGATTGCCATCCATCACGTTCTTTTTCAAATCCTTCAGCAGAGCGGCTTTCCGGTCTACGTCATGGAGCACCACGTTGGCTGGGAAATGATCGTGGTTCACGGGTCCTACGTCGTCATGGAGACAATCGCTCTTGTTTATCTGGCGGTGCATAGCAAGGCAGAAGCAGTAGAGAACCAGGATATACTGGAAAAAATGCTCGCGGCCACGTCCCGACTGATGGTCAATTCCGGTGACGGACACACAGCGGATCTAACCCTCGCGGGCCGCTTCGATCAATTCCTGATGCAGATAAGTGCCTTGATCGAGGGTGTTGGTCGCGATTCACACGCGCTGGTGGAACTGGGCCAGGAACTGGCCAGGGCCAGCGATACACTGGAAAACGGCGCCAGGCATCAACTGGGGGAAATTGCCCAGATGACAGGTTCGATGCAGCGCATGGGGGACGCGATGGAGCATGCTGTCGGCCATGTCGAGGACGCTGCCGCACATGCAGGCCAGGCACAGACTCAAATCACACGTGGACAGGAGAGTGTGGCCCGAGCCCAGCATGAAATCACCCGGCTGGCATCGCGGATCGCCGCTACCAACGAAACCGTGCGAACACTGGCGACCCAGGCGGAGCAAATCGGTAGCGTTCTGGAAGTCATCAGCAGCATTGCCCAACAGACCAACCTGCTGGCCCTTAACGCCGCCATCGAGGCCGCGCGTGCTGGCGAGCAGGGCCGAGGATTTGCTGTCGTCGCCGATGAAGTCAGAGGCCTGGCGCAGAGAACCGCAGTCTCCACCAATGAAATCAAGACCATCATCGAGGCCTTGCAGCAAGGCAGCCTTAACGCCGCCCAAGCCATGAACGACAGCCGCGAAGGAGTCGAGCGGTGCGTGCAGGACAGCCAGTTGGCCGTGGCAACCTTGCAGGCAGTGGGCAGCGACATTTCGAATATCGATCAACTCAATCAGCGCCTCGTTGCCATGACGCGCGAACAATCCGCCGTGAGCCTTGAGATTGTCGGGCGGCTGGAGGCAGTGCAAAGCATTGCTCAAGGCACTGCCGACGACGTCGCAACCCTTGCCCTGAGCAGTCAACACCTGCCCCCCATCGCCCTTCGCCTGGAGGCGCTGAGTCATACGTTTCAACGGTAATGCGTAACCGGCCTTCTGCTCGCTGAATTGCGCCGAGAAGCCTACGAAGAATGCCCCCAGACCTAATACACTACGCGCCCGATCATTGTTCACCCATGAAAATGGCTGCACCGCACAAAGGAACTCGCCCCCATGGCCTCTCCAGACAAACAGCAAAAACGCGCCCAGCGGGCCAAAGCCAAGGCCAAGCAGAACCGTTCGGGCAAGGGCAAGCCAAGCGCGGTGCACCCGGTGCTTAATCATGCATTTGTTAACGAGCCGTTCGACGATGTCGCGATTGACCTCAGCACTTTCGACTTCAAGGACATCATGGAGAACGGCTTCGAGCCCGCCGACTACGATGACCTGTTTGAGGCGATGAAAAAGGCTGAAGCGATCAGCCTGCTGGCGATGTGCGTGGTTTTCCTGCAATACCCGGTGCTGGAACTGGTGATTGCAGAGGAGGAAGAAGACCCGGCCACTGATTTCCTGATGGCCTTGTTGATCACCTATCGCGGCATCTTCCATGAGGAAGAAGAAGACGTCACCGTGGAGTGGCTTGGCAGCGACACATTCCAGGATGCCTACAACGAAGCCTCCGATATCTTGCAGAGGAAAAACGCACGCGACGCAGGTCGTCGGTGACACGCCCTTTTTAATTTGCATGACCCCGGTCAAGACGGTAGCTTTGCGCCACCACGAGAATGCAACTCCTTCTCAATAAAGGCCGGCCGTTTTGACCCATCTCTCTCCCCCTTCGTCCGCAACGCCAGCGGACGCAGTGAGTGCTTACTCCAAACCCCGGATTGTCCTGCACTGGCTGTCTGCAGGGATCATCCTCTGGGCAACCCTCAGTGGCTTCGGCGTGGCGCTACTGGACCAGAGCAATCCTTTTCGCCACTGGGTGGAATCAGTCAACCCACACGTCACCAGCCTCTTCATCCCCTTTTTCACCTGGCGCTTGTGGTTGGCCATCAAGAGTCGGCCTCGGCGCGCACAAGCAAAGGCCCACGAGCGGCTCGCCAGCGCAGCGCACAAGGCGATGTACGCTGCTATTACCGGGGTTTTGATCACTGGCGTACTGATGATGAGCCACCCCGTCACGCTGCTCGCCGTTTTACCGCTGCCACAGCTTGTCCACTCACAGATCGCGCTGACGCAACTGCATGAACTGCATCATGTGCTGTGCGCGATTCTGGCGGTGCTGGTGGCGTTGCATCTGGCGGCGGTGGTGATGCATCAGGTACGGGGGAAGTCGGTGCTGGCAAGGATGAAAGTAAAGCCTGTCGCTGGTTAATGTGCGCAACGGCACTACCGAAGCATGGCGATTGCGCGATGCCATGGGCCAGGAGCAACGGCTGCCACGACAGGCACGTCTGCGGCTGAGCGACTTGGCAGCGGTAAAGGACGTGGCAGGTATGACTGCACGCCTGCGCGCCACATCAATGCACTGATCAAACGCCTGACATTACAGAAGACGGTGCCGGGCTGACCGTCATGCCTCGCCACGTGGGCGGGGGCCTGGGCCGCACCGCTTACCGTCGCAACGCAGTGCAGAACCCGGAAGCGCACACACGTTGTCTCGCGAGCAAACCGCGCAGCGCCGGGGAAGTTGCGAATGGCAGTACTGGAGCGATTATCAAACAAAAAAACGGCCGCCATCATTGCTGATGGCAGCCGCCTTTTCTCACCGGCGAAGCCGACTCAATTCATCAATTGAGCACGACCTTCCCCGCTTTCGACGCCTTGCGGCGGCTCGACACGATCAAGCCCGCAGCGACGACCAAAATGCTCAGCAGGCCCGTGGCGATGATTTCCATGCGGTGGCCTTCCTGGAACAGCATGATGGTCAGCACGGCGACGATGAACACAATCACCGCCCAGGTCAGGCCCGGGAACAGCCACATGCGGAAGTCGATGGACTGGCCTTCGGCTTCGCGCTTGCGGCGCATGCGCAGTTGCGAGATAGCGATCACCAGGTACACCAGCAGCGCGATGGCGCCGGAGCTGGCGAGCAGGAAGTCGAACACCGCTGCGGGCGCAACATAGTTGGCAAATACGGCAGCGAACGCGGCTGTCGTCGACAGCAGCACGGCCCAGTAAGGGGTGCCGGCTTTGCTGGTGCGTTGAGAAACAGCGGGGGCATCGCCACGCTTGCCCAGAGAAAACAGCATGCGCGAGGCGGTGTACAGGGCAGAGTTCAGGCAACTGGTAACGGCAACCAGCACGACCAGGTCGACGATCAGCTTGGCGTTGGGGATACCCATCAGATCGAGCACGGTCTGGTACGAACCGACTTCAGCCAGACGACTGTCATTCCAGGGCACCAGCGCCACGATCAGGAAGATCGACACGAGGTAGAACAGGCAGATGCGCCAGATCACCGAGTTGGTCGCCTTGCTGATCTGCTGGCCCGGATTCTTTGATTCAGCCGCCGCGATGGTGACGATCTCGGTACCCATGAACGAAAACATGGTGGTCAGCATCGCTGCCAGCACCGCGCCCATGCCATTGGGCAGAAAACCCTGAGTGTCGTACAAGTGGCTGATTCCGCTGACCTCGCTGGTTGGCAGCAGGCCGAACACGGCAGCAACCGCCAGCACCACGAAACCGATGATTGCCAGGACCTTGATCAACGCGAACCAGAACTCGAATTCACCATAGTTCTTCACGCTAAACAGGTTGGTAGCAGTCAGCAGCAGCGTGATGACCAGAGTGAACGCCCAGATGGCGATATTCGGGAACCACGCATTGAGGATGGTCGCAGCGGCGTTGGCTTCCAGCGGAATCACCAGCACCCAGAACCACCAGTACAGCCAGCCAATGGTAAAACCTGCCCAGTGACCGATCGCGCGATCCGCGTAAGTCGAGAAAGAGCCGGTATCAGGCGATGCGACCGCCATCTCGGCCAACATGCGCATTACAAGGACGACCAGCGTGCCGGCTGCAGCGTAAGCCAGCAGAACCGCTGGGCCCGCTTCGGCAATGGCGTGGCCGGAACCGACGAAAAGGCCTGCGCCAATCACACCTGCGATGGAAAGCATGGTGATGTGCCGCGATTTGAGCCCTTGATCGAGGTTTGAAGAGTTTGGGGTACTGCTCATGTAAGCAACCTTTAAGGATTTTTATACGGATCAGGACGTTTTGCGAATATTCGTAAAGAGAACGCAACAGCCCTGTTATTTATTTTTTACGCAAAAACTACGCCAGAATGTTTCACAAGCGACGTCGTGCGTGGATATGCCCGTTACGCAAGCCTTCAGTAAGTGCCTGAGCGAAATAGCGTTTCGCCATTTCTGTAGGGGGTGTTACCGAGCGCTACAGGATAGAGACGTTTAGTCGCACCGAAAATACACATAAATCGAAATACAGCACCAAATGAGCGCATAAAACTGACCTCTCATCAGCCGGGTGGCCGAAACACCCTTCCACGCGGCGTTTAAAGCTGGCACCATCGCGCCCTTTTTGCGCATAGGCAGCCCCGACTGCCATACGACATTAGTAGCGAAGAGATGAGGTCCGACATGGCCGAGGCGACGCCTGCCCTGGAAATCCGCAATTTGCATAAGCGCTACGGTCAGCTTGAGGTGCTCAAAGGCATTTCGCTGAGCGCACGGGACGGCGATGTGATTTCGATTCTGGGCTCCTCCGGCTCCGGCAAGTCAACGCTGCTGCGTTGTATCAACCTGCTGGAAAATCCCCATGAGGGTGAAATCCTCGTTGCCGGCGAGGCGCTTAGACTCAAAGCTAATCGCAAAGGTGAACTGATCGCTGCCGATCATCGTCAGATCAATCGCCTGCGCAGCGAAATCGGTTTCGTCTTTCAGAATTTCAACCTATGGCCTCATATGAGCGTGCTCGATAACATCATCGAAGCACCACGGCGCGTCCTGGGCCAGAGCAAGGCCGAGGCCATCGAAGTGGCGGAAGCGCTGCTGGCCAAGGTCGGGATTGCCGATAAACGCCATGTGTACCCGGCGCAGCTGTCCGGTGGTCAGCAACAGCGAGCAGCCATTGCCCGCACGCTGGCGATGCGGCCTAAAGTGATCCTGTTTGACGAGCCGACCTCTGCGCTGGACCCCGAAATGGTGCAGGAAGTGCTTAACGTGATTCGGGGCCTGGCCGAAGAAGGCCGGACCATGCTGATGGTGACCCACGAAATGAAGTTCGCCCGACAGGTCTCCACGGAAGTGGTTTTCCTGCATCAAGGGCTGGTAGAGGAACAAGGCTCGCCACAGCAGGTCTTCGACGACCCGCGGTCGGCGCGCTGCAAACAATTCATGTCCAGCAATCGCTAACGGAGCAACATCGATGCAGACCCTGAAAAACATTCTGTTGGCCGCTGCCGCCACTCTGGTCATGGCCTCCACCGCTTTTGCCGACGAGACCCTGAAGATGGGCATCGAGGGGGCTTACCCGCCGTTTAATAATAAAGACGCCAGCGGACAGGTCGTGGGCTTTGACGTTGAAATCGGCAACGCTCTGTGCGCCAAGATGAAAGTCACCTGCGAAGTGGTTACCTCCGATTGGGACGGCATCATCCCCGCCCTCAATGCGCAAAAGTTCGACTTCATCATCTCCTCGATGTCGATTACAGAAGAGCGCCAGCAGGCCGTGGATTTCACCAACCCGTACTACTCCAACAAGCTGCAATTCATCGCGCCGAAGTCGACCAATCTGACCGGCGACGCAGCAGCCATCAAGCAAGCCCTGAACGGCAAAACCATTGGCGCTCAGCGTGCGACTCTCTCTGGTACCTGGCTGGAAGACAACTGGGGCGACGACGTTACCCTCAAGCTGTACGACTCGCAGGAGAACGCCTTCCTGGACCTCACCTCCGGTCGCGTCGACGCGCTGCTCGGCGACAAATACGCCGCGTACGAGTGGCTGAAAAGCGATGCTGGCCAGAATTTCGAGTTCAAGGGCGAGCCACTGTTTGGCGACGACAAGATCGGCATTGCCGTGCGCAAGGACGATCCACTGCGCGAGAAGCTGAACACCGCGCTCAAAGAGATCATCGAAGACGGCACCTACAAGAAGATCAATGACAAGTATTTCCCGTTCAGCATTCTCTGACCGCCAACGCCGCCTGCTCATGCGGGCGGCGTCTGCCCCCTACCAAGCAAAGCCATGAACCTCGACCTCCAAGGATTCGGCCCGGCCCTGGCCGCCGGCATGCTGATGACCCTCCAACTCGCGCTGTCTGCTCTGTGTCTCGGGCTGGTCCTGGGCCTGCTCGGCGCGCTTGCCAAGACCTCACCGAGCCGCGCCCTGAATTGGCTCGGCGGCAGCTACTCGACACTGGTGCGCGGCATTCCTGAATTACTCTGGGTGCTGCTGATTTACTTCGGCACCGTCAGTTCGATGCGCGCCATCGGGCATTTTTTAGGCATCCCCAACCTGTCGCTCAGCGCGTTTGCGGCGGGCGTGATTGCGCTGGGCCTGTGCTTCGGTGCCTATGCCACGGAAGTGTTTCGCGGCGCCATGCTCTCGATCCCCAAAGGCCACCGCGAAGCGGGCCTGGCGCTGGGCCTGTCGCGCTCGCGCATCTTCGTCAAGCTGGTACTGCCGCAGATGTGGCGCATTGCGCTGCCGGGGTTGGGCAACCTGTTCATGATCCTGATGAAAGACACTGCCCTGGTGTCGGTGATCGGCCTTGAAGAGGTCATGCGCCACGCGCAAATCGCCGTTACGACCACCAAGCAGCCGTTCACCTTCTATATGGTCGCTGCGTTCATGTATCTGGCGATGACCGCGCTGTCGATGGTCGGCCTGGCGTGGCTGGAGCGGCGTGCATCGGTCGGGTTCGTAAGGAGTGCGTCGTGAGTTGGGAATTCGTCCTCAAATGGCTGCCAAAACTGCTGCAGGGCGCCACCCTGACGCTGGAGCTGGTAGCCATCGCCGTCGTAGCCGGGCTGATTCTGGCGGTGCCCATGGGCATCGCTCGTGCATCACGCAACCCCTGCGTGCGCGCCCTGCCCTACGCCTACATTTTCTTCTTCCGTGGCACGCCGCTGCTGGTGCAGCTGTTTCTGGTCTATTACGGGCTGGCGCAGTTCGACGCCGTCACGCATAGCGCGCTATGGCCTTACCTGCGCGACCCGTTCTTCTGCGCGGCACTGACCATGACCCTGCACACCACCGCGTACATCGCCGAAATCCTGCGCGGCGCGATTCAAGCCGTACCCGTGGGAGAAGTCGAAGCCGCTCGCGCACTGGGCATGTCCAGGGCCAAGGCGCTGGTCTACATCATCCTGCCACGCGCCGCCCGCATTGGCCTGCCCGCCTACAGCAACGAAGTCATCCTGATGCTCAAGGCCAGCGCCCTGGCCAGCACCGTCACCCTGCTCGACATCACCGGAATGGCTCGCACCATCAACGCCCGTACCTACATGCCAGAGCAGACGTTCTTCATCGCCGGCATCCTCTACCTGCTGATGTCCTTCGTGCTGGTTCAGGGCTTCAAACTGCTGGAGCGGTATCTGCGGGTGGATGCCAGTCAAGGCCGCTAAAAGATCGGGGAGAAACCGTAGCGGCATTGCTCGCAGCGGTAGCGACTCTAAAGGCGCCACCGCCCGCGAGCTGCCACGCTACAGATAACGGCGTAGCGCCTGCAGGCGTGAGCTTGCCCGCGATTGGCCGTATGCTGCACTGCACCCCTCGACTGTCGAAACGACCCGATGCCCCTGCACACCGACGACATCCACGCCCGCTTTTTCGCGCTCGACGCCTTCCTCTGCGCGCATCAGCACTTCTGGCGGCCCAAACCCTTCACCCATCGCCAACTGCCATGGGAAGCACAACACCCAGAGCTGTCCACATGGCTGCGCCAGCGCTCACTGGAACAGGCCGAAGCGGCCCATAACCATCCCGAACGGCTCGACGCCCCGGAACCGTTCGCCGACATCGCCAGGCAGTCGAAGGCGCTGAGCGCAATAGACGCCCTGCCCACCCGCGCCCTCAATGCCACCTCAGCGCGCATGAGCGTCGATGTGCCAGGGCGCAAATGGCAACAGATCGAAGCGTTCGCCCGCAGCTTGAGCTTTCGCGCCCCGCCCACCCACTGGCTGGACTGGTGCTCGGGCAAAGGCCACCTCGGCAGACGCCTGGCTCACGACGGCCAAGCCCTGACCTGCCTGGAACACGATAAGCAGCTGGTCGATGCAGGTCATCAACTCAGCACCAAACTGGGCATTCAAGCGACTCATCTGCAGCAAGACGTCATGGCCGCAGGCGTTGCACGCCGACTGGGGCCGCACCACACTCCCGTCGCCCTGCACGCCTGCGGCGACCTTCACGTGCGCCTCATGCAACTGGCCAGCGAGGCTTACTGCCCGCAAATGGCCATTGCCCCATGCTGCTACAACCGCATCGCCAGCGATCACTACCAAGCGCTTTCAGCCGAAGGCCAAGCCTCGACGCTCACACTGTCCCTCGACGACCTCGGCCTGCCGCTCAGCGAAACCGTCACCGCGGGCGCCCGCGTGCGTCGTCAACGCGACACCTCCATGGCGCGCCGCCTGGCGTTCGACCTGCTGCAACGCCAGCTGCGTAGCATCGACGACTACCTGCCAACCCCCTCCCTGCCCAGCGCCTGGCTCGACAAACCCTTTGCCGACTACTGCCGCGACCTCGCCGAACTCAAACAACTAACTGTGCCCCTTCAGCAAAACTGGCACGCCCTCGAAGCAGCCGGCTGGCAACGCCTGGCAGAAGTACGAAACCTGGAACTGCTGCGCAACCTCTTCCGCCGACCGCTCGAACTCTGGCTCATCCTCGACCGCGCGCTTTATCTTCAGCACAACGATTACGACGTCCGCATCGGCACTTTCTGCGACAGCCACATCACACCGAGAAATCTGCTCATACTCGCCGAGCGCAAATGCCCCACCCAAAGCATCCCAACCTGTGGATAACTCTGTTGACGAAATTCCCAAGGGCGTACAGAAAACCTGCTTCGGGCAGCGGACAGGCAACTGATCATTTTTTGCACAGGCTTTAAATTTTCGAAAAAACAGTAGCTTGCGAACGAATGAGAACACTTCCACAAACCCGCCCCTGCGCGCCTCGCATTTGTCGCTGTTGTGAATAACGCTAATTGCATTGCGGCATAAGCAGCGTAAAAAAACTGAAATTAGGGCTTTACTCGACCGATCAAATCCCTATAATCAGCGCCCACAACGCCGGTATAGCTCAGTTGGTAGAGCAACTGACTTGTAATCAGTAGGTCCCGGGTTCGACTCCTGGTGCCGGCACCATACAAGGTTCCAGAGAAGGCTTTAAAAATCTCAGGAACCCATCAAAAAACCCGCCTTCTGGCGGGTTTTTTCGTTTTTGCGTTCCCTCGGATTCCGGTGAGTCCTAGTGGATTCCAACCGGTTTAAGGGTAGAGTTTGGGGTAAAGGTCACTTCGATAAAAGGGAGTACCTTTATGTCGCGCACCACTGCTCCACTCTCTGATTCGGCTTGCCGCTCAGCCAAGCCCACCGACCGCGCCTACAAGCTTTTCGACGGCGACGGCCTCTACCTTCTAGTCCAACCCAATGGTCGCAAAGGCTGGCGGCTCCGTTACGTCAAACCTGATGGACGGGAAAGACTGACCTCGTTCGGCAACTACCCCGTCAGTGGCCTAGCCGATGCGCGCCGCAAATACTTGGAAGTTAAGCGAATGCTGGCGGATGGCGTTGACCCTATAGAGACCAAGCACCAAGCCAAGGCGGAAGCCGTAATCAAAGGCAGAACCTTTGAAAGCGTTGCGCTCGACTGGCATACGGAAATGTCGGCCAAGTGGGCACCAGGCCATTCCAAGACAGTGATGAGCCGCCTCAAAACCCACGTATTCCCGCTGATCGGCGCAAGCGCCATTGTTGATCTCGACACCCATGACCTTATGCAGCCCTTGGAAGCGATCAAGAAGCGCGGAACGATCGACGTTGCTTTAAGGGTACAAAACTACCTACAGAGCATCATGCGCGAGGCAAAGCGCCTCCGGCTTATCACCATAAACCCTGCTTACGATCTCGAAGGCTCGATCAAAGCCCCGCGGTTGGTACATCGCCACGCTCTACCCTTATCGCGACTGCCGGAACTGCAAGAGCGGATCGCCACCTATAAAGGCCGGGCACTTACCCGTCTGACGGTGATGCTGTCGCTGCATGTGTTTGTACGATCCAGCGAGCTGCGTTTCGCACGCTGGAGCGAGTTCGACCTCAAGCGCGGCACCTGGGAAATACCTGACACTCGTCCAGCGTTGGACGGAGTACCCTTTTCAACGAGGGGGACGAAGATGGCCGGGGACATCCACCTTGTACCCTTGTCGCCGCAAGCCGTGGCACTGCTTGAACAGATCCACACGATCACCGGCAAATTCGACCTGGTTTTTGCCGGCGACGCCAAGCCGTGGAAACCGATGTCCGAGAACACGGTGAACGCCGCTTTGAGGACGATGGGCTACGACACCAAGGTGGACATCTGCGGCCACGGCTTTCGCGCCATGGCGTGTAGCGCACTGATAGAGTCCGGGTTGTGGTCGGAGACGGCCATCGAGCGGCAGATGAGCCACAAGGAACGCAACAACGTGCGCGCCGCGTATATCCACAAGGCCGAGTTCCTTGAGGAGCGCCGGATGATCATGACTTGGTGGAGCCGGTTTCTGGAGGCAAACCGCGAGGATCATGTGACGCCGCATGAATTTGCCAAGCAGGCGGGTGAGAACGTTACGCGCATTCGCAGTGCCAGGTGGGCCGAGTAGCCCGCCGCCCCACCGCTACAAACCCGCTGTGAAGTTACACGCCGCGCCGCATGAAGCTCCTCCCCGCGGGTCCTTTTAAACGGGGCTGCAAAGCCGCCCCGTTTAAAAGGACCGAACCGTAGAGAAAAACAGCTGGCACAGCTTAGCTTCTGTGGAAAACCAACATTGTCCACCGGGGGATAGTTTTATCCACAGGCGCTAATTATCTGAATTCAGGCCGCTTGACGACTTTTGTCCACAGGCGTAAACCAGAAATTGCAAGCGCTGCCGAGACAGCAAAATGTGGCCAGAAACCTGAAAGGTCACGCCCCTCGTGAGGCGGTTCATCCCAAGTACGATTCGCGTCCGGTAGCTCGTACGGTCACTACCCATGTGATGGATGCCTACTCAACATCGTTGCCACTACGGCAACCACCCTACCCTTCTGCCCAGCAGCAACTTACCCGCTTGGCCATTTCGTGTGCGCCAACCCTTTGCCCGTCTCTTTCTCCAGGAAAGAGACGGGCGCTCAGACCACTGCTGCAGCCCAGATAGAACGGGGCTTTGGCGCAATCCTCCTCGTGACAATCGGCGTGACAAACACCGAAGTCACCAGCAACAGCGATGTAGATGATGGTGCCGCAGGCCATGGATTGGACTGCACCTGGCTGACAGCTAGGCATGCCCCGGTCACCGCATGGCTGCCTTCACCCGACTCAGGATCTCGCGGCGCTGGTTTCGTCAGCCAATGCAGCCTCCACCCGCCCACCGGTATCGGTGCTCAGGAGGCCAGATCATGAGATGCCCAAGCTCCCGGTCGTAAGGAGCCGTAAGTCCAGCGTTAGTGGACATCCCCACAGGCCGCAGGGGCCTTGATCCCTGATAACACTCAACATTCTTGGCGGGATGACGTGGGGCAGAACTGGAGAAACGGGTAGGAGGTGTGCGGCATGGCATTAGTGGGTAGACGCGATGGTCGCAATTTCGGCTACGGCAGACAATTGAGCTACGCGGGGCCGCAGGCGCTCAAAGACATGTTTGGCAGCGGCCACTACGGCACGGTCAAGGCGCACAGTGATCGGTGGCGGGCATTCGTAAAGTGGTGCCGGTCTGAAGCGGGGCCCGGCGTCAACGATGCGCGGCAGATTGACCGCGAGGTGTTGTCGAACTATGCCGCGTACGTTCGCGGCCTGGTTGAGCACGGCGACCTAGCCATCAGCACTGCACAAAACCGGCTATCCAGTGTTAACAGGACCATGGCGGCGCTTCGCGGTGATCAGTATGTGAAAGTGCCAAGTCCGAGCAAGGCGTTGGGTATGCAGCGTACCGGGGTCCGTCAATCGGTGCCGCAGGGCCAAGATCGCGAACACATACAGCGAATAGTCGAGGCACTTTGCAGCCGCCAACAGCTAAGGGCCGCCGCGATCGTGCAGCTGACACGAGCCACCGGTATGCGTTTGCGTGAAGCCATCTTGGCTGACCTGCCACGGTTGAGCCGAGAGGCTGAAAGCTTAGCCAAGATCAACATTCAGGACGGCACCAAAGGCGGCCGCGCCGGTGCATCAGCACATCGCTGGATTGCGGTGGACGACCATATTCGTGGCGCGCTTGAGTTTGCGAAGCAGGCGTCGCCTGCTGGTAGCCGGAACCTCATTGCTTCGAACGAAAGCTACTTGAGCATTCTTCAGGAAATCGTCCGTCCTGCGCGCGACACCATTCATGCACACAAACTCAAAGGCTTCCATGAGCTACGAGCCGCGTATGCGTGTGAGCGCTACAAGCAAATTACACAACATCGCGCACCTATCAACGGTGGTAAATGTTGCCAGCTGAATCCGCGCCTCGATCATGAAGCGCGGAAGCAAGTCAACTATGAGCTAGGGCACGGTCGGATCGATGTGGTCGCTGCCTACATCGGAGGACGGACGTGAGTAAGTCATTCGATATAGAGCTGTTCCTGGCTGGCGTGCTGGTTGGTTCGCAAGCAACGCGACAACGTCATGTGCGCCAGGCAAAAATCATTCAGGTTGCAATCGCGGAGCGCTGGCACCGGGAAAACCCTTGGAATTGGCACAGGAAGCATGTGGTGTGGTTTCTTGAGAATTGCTTGAGCGAACACAGTCGGGCAACGCAGTACTACTACGTGCTGACGGTCCGCCTGCTAGCGCTACGTCTAGAAAAGTCTTGGGTTTTCAAGCTCGGAGGGGGATGAGATCCTGATAATCATGACCGGCTGCAATGGCCAAGAGCAGACAATCCGTTTGTCCGTGAAACTAACGGCGGACCAAAGGAGTATTGACTAAGGTGTCATTGGGCCGGTACAAATGAGTGGCAGTCAGTTTTTTATAAAGCACAACCGTGAAAAGGAAATCAAAATGGCCGACGCTCAAGTAACGTGCATTAACAAACCCAATGTAAATAGTTCCCATGAACACATAACTCACCTAGGCAATCCAGCAAATAAATGGCGCTGGACTCGCGAGCAAGTGATTGCCAGTATTGATGCTGGTACAAATACTTTCTACGTGATCGATCCGGTAAGTGGTGCCCGTGCAGATATTGGTGTCGTACGCGAATCTGGTCGTGCTCCGTATTTGCGTACTTATGCAGATAAGCAATGGAATAATAACCTGCTGTCGCTTAATCAGTGCCCCATCTGATCAGGCACTGAGTTGCCACTTGTTCTTTAGATATATTTGATTGACCGCTTTTGATCGAATGCCACCGATTGCTAATGGCAGATATCGGCCAAAAGCTGCCTGCCATGGAGTGCGACTTTTCACCCATAGCTCCTAGCAGCGACAGCAATTAGAATGGTCAGAAGCGGTCACTCGAACGGCAAAATATACTTTGTTAGCGTGACCGAGCTAGATTAGCAATAGCCCTTTTATTTTTTGCTTGATTTCAGCAGGGTTTTCTTCAAATCCGTATTTACCGGCATTCTCTTTAGATGAGTTGAATCCCAAGGAAAAACCATTGTATTGAAAGTAGTTAGTGTCAATTTTTCGCCTGCTTGGTTTGCCTTTCTCCAGCATCTCCAAAAGAGTTTTTAAGTGTGAACGCGTTAGCCAGAATTTTTGAGGTAAATCGGTATTGCAGTCGTATGTCAGTTGCAAGAGTAACCTAGCCATAAAATCTCCTGAGCGGGCAGATACTGATGTGACGACCTAATTGCCTATGCATTCAGATTGCACGCCGAGCATCAGTATTTCCAAAATTTTTGCCACTATTACAGTGATCATCGGTTTGAGGGGTAACCGGCTCCCTTAGCTTTCGCCTTCAGGCTTCTACCGCCTAAGGCTAAGCCTCTACAAGCCAAATTCTTAAGCGAACCTAACTGACCGCTCCTGGCCAACTCCTGCCCCCAACGCTGACTGTCTGCATATGGTCCAAGCTGGGCGAAAACGTGCCATACATAACATCCGAGCGAGCCAATCCAAACTAGGAGCGTATTTTTTCTTCCACTCAGCTCGCCATCGTCCTCGATGAATCAAAAACAGCTGTATATTCGACCAATCCAGAAGGGTATTGGTAATCGATACAAAAGAACGCCTAACGACCAGCTTGACGTTTGACCGGGCTAGTCAGACAATTGTCAACGTCGCCTTGCAACTAAGCAGCACTACTACCCGGCGCTACAAGTTTGTGTTTGTCAGGCACATTAAATTTTCAACCGGTTGCGACTCATTTCTTACTGAGACAAAGTTGGCTGAAAAATTACTTCCAAGCCATGCAAGAAGGTCTTGCTTATAATTAAATACTCTTTCACAGCTTTGGCTGATCATTGGATTGTTTCCAGTGGGCAGCGCTTGCCGAATGTCCTCTTGCAATGCAATACAACGCTTTCCATGGGCAAAGCCATAACCCAATTCGAAGGCCACACCTTCATCTATATGCGCCCCATGGAGCACGGCCAATATTATATCGGCCTCTGCCATTGCTTGGATATCAGCGTCGAAAACCATTCTCGACGCAACCTCCTCGTGGACACCGGCATCCACAATCTCCCGTAATAACAGGCCATCTTCCTGAGGTAAAAAAACATTAAAAAATGGTGATAAAGCATCTCTTAGATTAGCGTTATAGTTTAGCTCCATGTCATTAAAAAGTGGAGCGGCAAGGTACAAACTCATTTTTTTATGCATTGGCAATCTTCCTCATCTCAGAGTCCAAATCCGCTGGAGAATACGCAGAAGAAAAAATTATTTTAGCGACGTCACGTATAATATCTACTTCCTTTCGACTGGTAGAATGAATAATTCTGGGCTTCAAAGGCTCGTATAGTTCTAAGCTCTTACATTGAAGCTTTTCTATTTTCTCGGGAGGCCAACTGGTTTCCTTTCTCTTAGTGATTAATCTCGACCAGATTTCGTTAGGATCTCCAACCATGTGGATCACTTCCCCGCTTTGGATCGTTCTAGATGACTTACCAGGTCTAATCCCCTGACTCAGCATCGAACGGGCCCTTTCCTCGACAGTTACGTCTACAACAAACGTCAGCGGATCTATAGGTGAGCGGTCAATAATAAATATACCCACTGCTTTGGTAGCCAAGTAGTTATTTTTCTTGCCAAACTGCTGGTTTGTCCATGAGTCAATTGTCATGGTTTTATGGGTGGACAGGTGATCAGGGGCATTCGCCATCTCAGTAGGGCGTTCGTCAAACCACTCATCGAGGGTAATCAGATTCCCAAATTGGCTCAAAACTGTCGACTTTCCAATGCCGATTGAACCGACCATGTAGTAACAATATTTTGTCGGCAGACCAAGTACATCAGACTCCAACAGGAACTCGTCTTGTGGGAGAGTTATGGCGTTCAAAAATTCTTTAATTTCTGAATTCTTAAAAAACAAAGTGATCAAATTATAGTTGTTGAAGTTGGCCTCAAAAATGGCCGCCTTTGATTGGTTGTCAAGTATTTCATCATCCCTCATGTATCTGATGAAGTAGTTATAGTTCCCTGGGCTTATAGTTGCAGCCTTGCGCAACAGGTGCAATAAAGTCGAATCCGTAAGTGAATGCCCTAGCAAGATGCTAGTTTTTTTGGTCAAAACATGTAGCAGTGTTGAAAGACCTCCACCAATCCCGTCAAGTAGCTGATCAGCAAAAGCACCATCCGAAAATATCAGATTCTCGCTTTGAAACTTTTTCTTATCAAATGGCAAAAAACCGTTAGGATGATAAATTACGCATTTGTCCTTCGTGAACTGAGCATGATGTGACCAGATCGTTTGATACGGGCGCTCATTACTAGTCGGATTAAGATCCGCGCATGACAACCCAAACTCAATATAATCGTCAAAATTATAGTTAACAGTCAGCTCCGACTGCTTAATAAAAGCTATCATTTCACCAAAATAAGGGTGATCGCTAATGGTTTTTCGACGGCCACCATCCTTCGTCTCGCTATATAATGCCGCATGTATCAATTCACGCCAGTCGGATAGAATCTTACGCTCAACCAAATTCGAGTCAGCATATAATCCCCCACTTTCAATCTCTGCTTTCTTATAAGAGCAAAAAATCTCAAACAAAACTAAAGCTGCTTTGCCTGGCGCATCCGAAACCAACATCGCTTCAGCTGCATTCGGTTGCATCGCGGCCTTTATCCTATCAATTAGACTTCCCCATAAGGGAAGCTTTAGATCCCAGCTAATGCCAGCGCCTAACACTAAGCTAGCCTTGTTTTTCTGTAACTGTACTCGAAGCTGACAAATATACTTCCACGCTGATATAACTGCATCAGATTGAAATCTTGATTCCGGTGCTAACATTAGTGCAACCCCTAAATATCAAAAGTTTCGCCACGCATTACTGAATGCTTGCTGTGATCCGCGCAACCAACGAATTGCCGCCATACATACGCCAATTGTATTCGATTTTTTTGATAAGTCGAAGCTTAAACCGATGTCGCGATGATCATCTTTGCCTGGATGGATCTATTGCAGGCTACTCTCCTCAGGGATCGGCTGATCGCTCTAGCGTGGGAAATCTGGACGAGCAGCTGGCTGCGCCTAATTCCCCGCAGACTCGGAATCTAACCCGGAGTATGTCGCGCGACTCCTAGGTTACGCAACGGATTCAATCCAGCGGAGGGTGAGAGTGATGACCACCAGCCAATCAACCCATCCCACGCGCAGGGGGCCCGTCGCCGGGACCATTCGCGTAGCGTTCATGTAGCAATTTTCTTTGTATGCAACCCGCTGGCGGCTCTCGACCCATAGCTGCCGTTCGCTCAGGGCAGTTGGTCCTGAGTCAACGGTCATATTCAGCCGGCGTGTGTCGGCTTAAAACACAGGATGCTCATCGGCGATCTGCACATGGTGACGCAAGACAATATGTGCCCTACAGATATGCGTGCTACAGGAGACAAGGGGTAAAGATGGATGAGGGCGAAACATGTCAGGAACCCTATCAAACCCGATGAGGCGTTAACCCCTGCACTGCGTGAAAAACTGCCGATGTCACGTGTGCGAACGCCGATACGCTATGTGTTTCGGTACTGAAAGTGGTGAGAACGGGGGGCGGTAGCATTAACGAGCGTACTGGCCTATTGCTCATACGCAAACGTCGTGAGATTCTGAAACGCTCGCTGATCAGACCAGCTTAGGCACACAATTTTTCGAAAGCCGGATGCCTAGCACAGAGCGTCAAGGAGAGCAGAAGTCAACCCAAGAGGTACGCAGAAACGACCAGAGAAGTCGTGAGTTTCGACTCCTACTCTTGAAGCAAAGCGACAGCTCCTGAGAGGATTGCTTCGACGACTTAAACAATATATTAATTATTACTGAGAAATAAATGGACTTTAATCGCAGACTCAACTCACTCAGACAGCGCCGAGCTTTCAATGACTTAGCTAGTAGTGGAGTTACTCTTGACTCAGTCACCGGATCACTTTCAAAGTCTCTCAACGAGTCATTCGAAAGTTATGAAGGTCTGAAGGAGTCGACAGGTATAAGATATGTGGTCGGCGCGATGGCGCCAGTGTCTAAGCGTGGTACAGAAATTTCTAAAGGCGAGGGCCAGCGAGTCGCCGACAGTCTAATAAAATCTCTTGAGGCTCGGGGCGAGAGAGTAACTGGGGTACTCCAAGGATCAGTGGCGTTAAACATACATATTAAAGGTGCCTCTGACGTTGATATGCTCATCGTCGAGCGTGAGACGTTGTTCGTAGAAAGTCCCCGCGTTAGTTCAACTGCGTATGTGGCCGCTAGCGACTCTCGGTCTCTTTTGCAGATAATAAAAGATATCCGTAAAAAATCTGAAATAATTCTTCCTGAGAATTTCCCTGCTGTAGATGTCAAAAGTAATGACAAATCTATTGCCATGGAAGGAGGAAGTCTACGAGTTCCAGTAGATATAGTCCCTGCCGTTTGGTTTGATAGTGTTGGTTACCAGCGTACAAGAAACCAAGCTGATCGCGGAATCAAAATTTATAGTAAGTCTGACGATGGGTTCATAACAAATTTCCCATTTAAGCACATTGAAGAGGTGAATCTAAAGGATTCTCGCTATTCAGGAAATGTTAAGTGTGTAATCCGGCTACTTAAGACCCTGGTTTCAGATATGGAAGAGGCCGACAAGAAGGTTGCGAAAGGTTTATCTAGCTACGACTTGACTGCGTTAGCTTACCATATGGGTGAACGCCTTAATGTACCAGTTTATCAGCGTGTTGCTTTGGTCCTAAGAGTCGAGGCTTTCTTCACGTTTTTGATCGGAGCCCCCGAATATCGAAACTCGCTCACAGTCCCGAATGGCACTCGGAAAATCTTCGATACTCCAGCAAGGTTACCGGCTTTAATTTTGTTAAGACAAGAGCTTCAAGAACTTTCGCTCTCCGTCGCCAAAGAGATCGAGCCTTGGAATGCCGTTATCGATACTAGCATTCTTGAACACCGCATTGTCGCGGATACGGTATTTGATTAATTGGATGCGACTCACAAGGTAATATCATTCATGATGACTGACAACGAGAGGCAGGATTTAACAAAGCGGCCATTCAGGATCCTCTCTTTAGATGGAGGGGGCGCTAAAGGTTTTTATAGCCTAGGAGTGCTTAAGGAAATCGAATCTCTGACTGGCAAGAAACTTCATCAGACCTTTGATTTAGTATTTGGGACAAGCACCGGTTCGATCATTGCCTCTTTAATTGCACTTGGATATGAGGTTGATTATATTTTAGAGTTGTATCGTGAGCATGTTCCGAAGGTCATGAAGCACAACTCGCGCTCCGGCCGAACTGCATCACTTTCAAAATTGGCTGAGGAGGTATTTGGGGACGCAACATTTCATGATGTTCAAACAGGCCTCGGGGTTGTTGCCTCTCGTTGGATTCAAGAACGCCCAATGATTTTTAAAAGTGACCCGAAACAGGCTCACGGACGGCAGGCCAGCTTTGTTCCAGGCTTCGGTGTGCCAATCAAAGATGCAATCAGAGCATCTTGCTCCGCCTTTCCTTTTTTTGAACCCACCACCGTTCACACAAGCCTCGGAGAGAAGATTCAACTGATAGATGGCGGTTTTTGCGCAAACAACCCGACCTTGTACGCCATCGCTGACGCAGTTAAAAGTCTGAATAAATCAAAATCTGACATTCGAGTTGTAAGTGTCGGGGTTGGATTTTATCCGAAACCCAAAGGCTCAATTGTTGAAAGACTTATCAGTCGCCTAGTTAGCGTTCGCCTGCTCCAGAAGACATTAGAAATTAACACCCAGTCTATGGATCAGTTAAGAAGCATACTATTTGACGATATTGAAACAGTAAGAATTAGCGACTCGTTTACTGAGCCTCATATGGCAACTGATTTGTTGGAGCATAATCTCGATAAGCTTGACATACTATTTCAACGCGGCCGAGACTCCTTCTCGCAGCGTGAAAAAATCCTTAGGTCGTATCTAACAGAATCCTAGACTCCTTGGACTACTCGGTTGCCGAATTACTATAAAGTATTTGTGATCCCATTTCATGGCGATACCATGGCCATGGTTACGGTAATTGGGGCGCCAAAATGCCCCAATGCTGTTGGTTTCCTTCGCTGCCCATTGGCGTCGATTTCAGAGTCTCGGATCAACGCTAAAAACCATGATATGATCACTGATCTAGTGCCTGAGCAGAGCGAGCTACTACTTTGAAATATATATCTATTGATGGCGACGACATAGGAAACAAAATAACATCTTGCTATCTTTGGAATGATGAAAATAAGCTAAATTTAATCAGCAAGCAAATAGAGGAGTCTACTTTAAAAATTGCGACTCTGTTAGAATTAAATGGGTTTTATGTGATTTTTAGAGCTGCTGATGGCGTTGTTGCGAGAACAAACACTGACTGCAATTTTGAAGAGCTGTTCATCAGGATAAATTCATGCACCACACATGGAATCACTTTTTCAGCAGGTGTTGGCTCTAGCTTGAGAGAAGCATATATTGCTTTGTTAAACTCAAAAAGCAATGGAAAGAATAAACTTTCGGACTTCAATGCGCTTAAATAGGTCAAAAAATGTTTAGGGTAGTTAGATTTGATTTGCTGTTAAAAGCCGTAGTTCTGACATCCATTTCCATTGCCGTTGCAGTATACATTCTTGTACAAAATCTAACTAATGCCGACATAAGCATCTTTAAGCTCACAACGATCTCGACTGCCGCATCCACGCTGGTGATGTTTATGTTGTTATCGCCATTCATTTCTCGGAAAATCTGGTTTATAGCCAGAGTTTTCAAAAAGGACCTTTATCCGGATTTAAATGGTGTCTGGCTTGGCCAAGTAATTACAGAAGACCTGAAGAGTTTTGAGGTAAGAGCTATTATAAGGCAAGCCCTTCTAGTCACTGAAATAGATATGCATGGCGAAACAGTTAAATCTGTAACGCTCGAAACGACGCCAACGGTAGAGTTAAATAAAAAAAAGCTCTATTATGTTTACCGATCTACGCCAAAGAATCCCTCCTGGGGAGATTATGTAGGCTCGACAATTTTTGACGTTATTGAGGATGGCTCAGCGCTTATGCTTTCAGGAAAATATTACACTGATAGGAAGTCAGTTGGCAGAGTGTCAATTAAACGTGTATCTACTGATGTCAATGCTGACGTTTCTTATTATTGACGCCTGACAAGCGTTTCTGGCATATGCCAATGGCACCTCTAAATAGTAGATAGAATGGACGAATAGAGGGCGCGCAGCTCGCGAGTACCCCTCAATTTCGGAGCGGCGACCGTCCGCTCGTGGCCGATAGCGGCCGTCTAACAACGGTAGCCTTTCATCGTGAGCTGTCGCTTATCGTAGTTGGAGAACGCGCCCCCAGATTCAGGAAAGCATGAGAGGCAGCCACGCATTGAGGGCAATCGGTCCCACTCTGGCTTTCCCCTCTCGATCAATGCTTAGCGAGCCCGGGTGCCGGGATAGTTTTAGGGATAGACGGACCATCACATATAAGTAAAAGATTGGTAGATCAGATAGTTAAAAACTGTTTCGACTCCTGGTGCCGCACCATACAAAACAAGGGCTCGCAGAGATGCGGGTCTTTATGTTGTTACGCTTCACGTAACAAGCAACGAAATGGGCGGAGTTTCGTACGAGGTAACACCCTGGAATGGTTGAAGGATTCTCCACGGATTGGTCCAACGAACTCAAGACTTCTGAATTGTCACGCACTCACGTTGCAGGCAGACGTTTCTGAATTTGCGTGCGATGTGTTCCGTCGAACGAGCGTGACTTACTCTGATATAAAGGGCCTTGCACTGCGCTTTATATAACTAAAAGTTCTATATAAATCCAGCATCCAACGTTGCCGTTTTTTGATTAATTGACTAGCTTTGGTCGCAGGTACCGCTACAAACAACCTCTCCTCATGCTCGGTATAAGCATGGGGCTAGGAGCGGTCATGATTGCTACACCTATACCTTGTTTGATGATAACCCTGTCTACTGCGGTCGAAGTGCGCGGCACCATTGCGCTGAAATACTCGTATTGTTTTTCCAAGCCAGCCCCTTCGTCTTACAAAGCTTTGGATATCTTGTTTTCCATATCCGGTCTTTTCCTGCTAAATACAGGGGAGATTGCCTGATGAGTGGGAAATACTGGGCTTTGGCACTTGTGCTCATAACGGCACTTTGGGGTTGGTCATTTGTGGCTATCCATCTTGCTTTGCAGGAGGTGAACGCGCCGTCTTTCAATGCGCTGAGGTTCCTCATCGGCGCGTTGGTCATGATTCCTTTCGTGTATAACCGCCTGGCACATCTATCGGTCTCTCATTATTTGCAAGCGGGGGCGGCGGGGGTTGCGTTATTTTTTGCATTCGCGTTTCAAACAAGCGGTATTAAATATACGACTGCTTCCAATGCCAGTTTTATTACCGGGCTTGCTATTGTTTTTACACCGCTATTCGCTTTCCTGATCTTGAAAGCCAAGCCAACCTACAACCAAGCCCTAGGTGGCGCTATCGCCACAGTAGGGCTGGCGCTGTTGACGCTTCGAGGTTTGGCTATCCATTACGGCGATCTTTTGGTGCTGGTGTGCGCAATCTTTACGGCGCTGCATATCATTGTATTGTCCGACGTGAGTAAGAGAGTGGATGCAGCGGTGTTGGCTTTTGTCCAAATCACTGTCGTGGGTGGGTTGTCACTACTATGGGCTTTCTTCGATGGCGGCTTTCAACTTTCGACAACTTATTCGGCGACGTCTGCCGTGATCATCATTGGCGTCCTAGGAACGGCCGCAGCTTATTTTGTTCAAACCAAGGCGCAGGTAACTTCGTCGCCTGCAAGGATTGCTTTGATTTTGGTGCTGGAACCCGTATTTGGGGGGATCTTTGGGTACTTTTTAGGCGGTGACAGGCTAGCGCTGGTCAATCTCGCGGGTGCATGCCTGATAGTTGCGGGAATGGTAGTTACAGAGTTTGAAGCTGACGCGATAAAAAAATGGCGTAGTCGCGCTATGAAGTTGAGAAATTAACCGTCATTAGGCTTGGGGGCCGTTACCGGCGTGACTTTTTGAAGTCACACAGCGCGGTCTTGCAGACTACGCTGTGATAACGCCTGAATTGCCGCCGAAAACCTCAAACCAGTCTTGAGAGATATGCCCCGATGACAAACGACCCCATATCATTCGAAATATCGTGCTCGCCCAGCGAAGCGGACCACGACCTGATTCTAAAGGGGCTGATGAACTTCAATGCAAGCGAGGTTGGGCCCTCCAACGAGCTGCCATTGGCGATCCTTGTGCGTCATGCCGAGTTTGGTGATGAGGTGGTGGGAGGTTTAAGCGGCTACACGGCTTGGGGGTGGTTGTTCATTGAAAACCTGTGGCTGCCGGAGACGCTTCGTGGGCGGGGTCTTGCGGCGAGGCTTCTAGCGGATGCCGAGGCGCAGGCGCGCCTTCGTGGCTGCCATGCTGCTTGGCTGGATACCTTCAATCCTTACGCGCTGAAGCTTTATCGAAGCCAAGGGTATGTAGTGTTCGGCGAGCTTCCAGAATTCCCGAAAGGACGGTCTCGATTTTTTCTGAAGAAATCGCTGCTGTAGAAAAATCATTCACTTATAAGCGCGGGGGCATGCAGTTTTCACCTGGCACCCAGCCGATTCACCTCACAGGGCAGAATTGACTGGTGATCATCAACACCGCTTGCGTCGGCGAAACCTGGGCGGTGTCGATGCGAAACGGGGGTTCGTCCCACGTTTCGTATTCATGGTCCAGCACCGCTTGCCAGGTGGGTGGCGTCAGCCCTGGAACGTCGCTCAGCCTTGTTTCTACCCGCCGTTGATGTTCATGTTTGTCCGAGCAAATCACGTGAATATTGACCAGGCGTACGCCGGCCTTGGAGGCGACTTCGTTCCACGCTGCACGGCTTTCGGTGACCGGATTTACGCAATCCGCGACGACCGCGTGCCCTGTGCGGAGATTGTCGAGCGCAAGCGCATTGGCGACCAGGTAACCGCTTCGTCCCACGCCTTGTGCTAGCGCGCCGGCGTTTTGAATCGCTTGCTCGATCGTGTCGATCCGCAGGTAGACGGCGCCTAACGCGACGGCGAGGTCCTTGGCGATGGTGGTTTTCCCGGTGCCGGGAAGGCCACTGAATACGATAAGCATGGGGTGTCCTTCGATCAGGGGGTTAGCCCGCGGAGCGGCAACAGGCCGAGCTCACTCGCTCGCTGCGTCGTCAGTAAAATCCAGCAGCGCTGTGCCATACGAGTTATCCACCACGCACAACCACTTCCCCGCCACTTCTTTAAAGACGTACGTGGCCCGGCGCGTGATGTTGGTTTCTGTGCCCGTTTGGTCAGTGGCGTGCAGCAGCGTTTCCATGATCACAAGGGCCACATCGCCGCCCGGTATGACCTGCATGTTTCCTTGTGTGACGACCATGCTGTTGTTGAAGTGCTCGGCGATGGCGATGAACGCTCGGCGGATGCTGGCCTTGCCGGTGACGGTCAGGCCGGGTTTGACGACGAGGCTGGCATCGTCTGCATAGAATTGCATGAGCGCGTCGTAGTCTTGCGCCGTGATGGCGCGGTCGGCGGATTCGATGGTTTGCTTGAGCGTTTGGGTGAGTGCGTCCATGGCTGTCTTCCTTAATGGCGTGGGGAGCGGCAACGAAGGTTCCGCTGCCGAGGCGAAGCGTTGGATTCACTCCTGACTCGCCCTCTCGTTGCGGTGAGACCGATATCAGCTGAGCTTCTCGAAGTAGTTTTTACGAATGATCCGGTTTATGTAGCTGTTCAATCCTTGCCCTGCGCGAGCGAGTTTTTGCAGTTCGGCAACGGCTGCGGGGCCTGGCTTGATGGTGTTGTAGAGATAGCGGGATTGGTCGGCGAATTCCACCAGGATCGACCCTTCCTCCAATCGGAAAGCCACGACCCCCGAATCTCCACTGAGATTGCTGTAACGCTCGATATCAGTTCCCCCGGTGTGTGTGATAGCAGACTCTAATGCGCAAACGCGTGGTTGTGAACCGAACAAAATGTTTAGTCGCGTTGTTTAAAAAAAACACATTCGCGAACAAAAACGATGCAGAGTTGTAGGACGCTTCTGAAATTTGCCGCTATCCTGCCGATCCGCTTGAACGCGCCTGGCACTATGACTACCTTTCGCCCGTCGTTGTAACCAACGACCGGGTTTAGTCGCCCGAATAGCGTCAGGTGCGTAACGCCCTCATGAATCGCGCCACTGCCTATAGACAGTGGTGCGCGTTTTTATGGTGGCTGTACGAGGGGCACATTCGTGTGCGCCGGGTGCCTGACGTCCCGGTCGACTAACCCGAGTACAGCCACCGCCCTTTCGTTTAGTCGCGAAGCGTGATGGCTCCACCACGTCAGGAGCTTGAATCATGATCAGATCCACCCCTCATCCCCCCGAAATCCCGGTCACCCAATCCACTCCCTTCGGGGCCGACGTCGGCAATCAATGCCTGTTCAGCGTCCAACCGGGCATTCGAGTCGACGACGCCCTCACCCTTGTATATGAGTACCTGAACTGTGCGGTCGCCACCGCTTATGAAGCAGCGGACAACACCTCGCCGGAATTTCGGCCCCTAGCCAGATCGGTCGTGCATCACATCGAAGCCGCCAAAGCGTTGGTCGAAGCCTCGATCGCTGGCTTGGCCGTTCGTATCGAAGCCGAGCGCTAAACACTCAACCGGGCCGTCTCTACTGCGGCGGCTCTGGCCAGAAACCTCCCTCACCTCCAACTCACCCGTACTGCCCACACCCGCGCAAATGCTAAGGAAAGATGGGTGGTGCCTGTCTTATGCCATCACCCACAACCCCTTTCTCAGCCGCTCTATTATTTGCCGATTGATACAGCTCGGGCGCGTTAGAGCGACCTTAGATACGCCGCCGGCCAACTACCGCGCACCCCTACCATTCGTCCGATAAAAATCGACGCCCAACATTAGTTGGAACCGAAATGCGAGCGAACAACTCCAGTTAATAGCGGCAGGCATTGAGGTTTGGTTGCCACAGTTGACGCTTAGAAGACGATGCTTGAATTAACTGTCTTCTAATCGCGATAAAAACTGTATCGAACGCTATTTGCCGCTGTGAAGTAGCCATTTTGCCATCACGCACTCTGGTGTGAACTTCAAGTCGATCTTATCGGCCTGATTTGCACTGGATAGATGATCACTTGTAAAAGGAAATAACGATGAGCTTTTTCAACAAAATCCTGTCCGCACTGGGTATTGGCCACGCTGAGGCGAGCACGCAAGCGTCATCTGACCCTTCCGCCGCTCCGGCCACCGGGGGCACGGCTGCTCCTGCCGGTACAGCGCCCACAGGTGCAACTTCTGCCGCGGCAGCAGCGCCCGCCACTAAGGAACAGGTCGACGCCAAACTCGACTCGCTGGCAAAAGACCATCCAACACTGAACCCTAAAGAGTCCATCGTGGACCTCCTGAAGGCGTTGAACCTGCCAAATGATCTTGCCAGCCGTAAGCAACTGGCCGGCGAAGTTGGCATGAGCGGTGATTACACGGGCACTGCGGATCAGAACATTGAACTGCACGGTAAAGTGCTGACAAAGGCTGCCTCGGGCAACGGCAGCGTCTAATGACGGCTGCGTGACCCCCATCGCAATATTCCAAGGAGCTGCGCCTGACCTCAGGCGCAGCACGCTAAATCAGGGAGCTTGACCAAGGAGCATCACCATGATCACCGATGACCGCACTAACACAGTGGTGTACCCAGAGACGCATGTCACTTCGGCCCCACTGCTTAAACGAATTTCCTGGAGCGCTATTTTCGCCGGCGTAGCGCTTGCGATGGTGGTGTCCGTCATTTTGAACCTGCTGGGTACGGCGATTGGCTCTGCCAGTATCGACCCGTTGCAGGAAGGCAACCCGCTCGACGGCCTGGGCAAAGGCACCGCCATTTGGGTCGTGGCCAGCGGGATCATTTCGTTGTTCGTCGGTGGCTGGGTGGCAGGACGTCTTGCCCAGCGCGAAGGCGCGATGCATGGCCTGTTGGTGTGGGCGACCACCTCGCTGGTCACCTTGTATCTGGTCTCGAGCGCGGTGACAGGTATTGTCAGCAGCGGCCTTAATCTGGCAGGCAGCGGTTTGTCGGCTGTCGGCAGCGGCATTTCGCAGGTCGCGCCTCGCCTGGGCGATACGGTTCAAGATCAACTGCGTAAACAGGGTATCGATTTCAATCTGGATGATATTCAGGGCGAGCTCGAAACCGCGATGCGCCAGACTGGCAAACCCGAGCTGAACCCGGACACGGTGAAGCAAGAAGCCAAGGCCACTGGGCAGGATGCCAAGAACACTGCCCAGCGCAGTGCGCAGAACCCTCAGGCGACCGATACCCAACTCAGCGGTTTGCTGGATCGCATCAAGGCAAAAGGCGACAAAGCTTGGGATGCGGCTGACCGTGAAGCGTTCGTTAACCTGATCAAGGCACGCACCGGTAAAACCGATGCCGAGGCCAACCAAATGGTCGATCAGGCTCAGCAGGCGTATCAACAGGCTTACGCCAAGTATCAAGAGCTGAAGGCCGATGCAGAGCGTAAAGCACGCGAAGCAGCCGACGTTGCTGCCAAACGTGTGTCTCAAGGCGCTTGGTTGTTGCTGATCACGCTGATCATCTCGGGCCTTGTGGCGGCGGGTGCAGGTGTATTGGGTCGTCGGACTCAACCGGTTACAAAGGTTGCCACTACGGTGTAACGGTAACTGCGAACACAAAACGTCCCGGCTTTGCGGGACGTTTTTTTTGCCCGGAAAAAACCGCGCAAGGTCTGACGGGCGGTGATTCAGCTTGTGCGCCGTGAGCCGATACAACGGTATATCCGCCTATCCATGCGAAGTGTCCAGCGACTTGTCACTTTTCAAGGCAAACCTATCGGGATTCGAATTATGACTTGGCTGCGCGACGCGAAATTATCGACGAAGTTAATCACCGCTTTCGTGCTTTGCGCACTGATCACCCTGGCAGTGGGGCTGTTGGGTGCCAGGGGCATTACCCAACTGTCGGACAGCCTGAAATCGGTGTTCACCAATAATCTGGTTTCAGTATCCAAAACCGCAGAGGCCAAAAGTAACGCGATTGCTCAGCAACGGGATCTGTATTCGTTGATCGGGGCTCATATTGCGAACGCGCCGCAAAGTACCAAGGATCAGATTTTGCAAAGCATGGATGCCAACCGTGCTGACAGCGAAAAGGCATTTGCAGTCTACAGGCAGACGCCGTTGGCCGACGACGAGCGCGCAGCCGGCGACAAAATGGAACGCGATTGGCCGGCCTATCAGGCTCAGATTCAAACCGTGCTTGCGGCGTTGCAGGCAGGGGATATTCCAGCTGCAAGGGCGCATATGTCGGGCGATGTTCAACAGGCGTATCGCACTGTATTGGATGAGTTGTCGGTTATGGTGGCGTCCAACAATCGGCAGATTGTCGAGGGTGGCAACGATGCGGTCGCGCAAGAGCGCGCTGCGACCACAACGCTTTACATCGGCATCGCGCTGGCCTTCATTGCGGCAATGGCGCTGGGGTTTTTCATCAGCAGGCTGATCAGTCGGCCCATCGCGGTAGCGGTGGCCAGCGCGCAGCTGATTGCCAAAGGCGACTTGACACACACGGTAGGCAGCGCGGCACGCGATGAAACCGGACAACTGTTGAGCGCGCTGGGCGATATGCAGGAGAGCCTGAAAGGCACGATTCGCCAGATTGCCGAAGCCGCTCACCAATTGGCCTCAGCCGCTGAGGAGCTGAATGCGGTGACCGAAAATGGGAGCCGCGGGCTGCTTCGCCAGAACGATGAAATCCAGCAGGCCGCCACTGCGGTTACCGAAATGACGTCGGCCGTGGAGGAGGTTGCGCGTAATGCAATCTCGACTTCCGAGGCCTCGAAGGCGGCAAGCTCGCAGGCCAGCAGTGGGCTTGGCCAAGCCCGCAATGCGGTGACTGCGGTCAACAGCGCGACCACCGAAATCCAGGCATCCACCACTATCGTGGAGGACCTGGCAGTTCAGGTCAGGGACATCGGCAAGGTTCTGGACGTGATCCGTGGCATTGCCGAGCAGACCAACCTACTGGCACTGAACGCGGCCATCGAGGCCGCTCGGGCGGGCGAACAGGGCCGTGGCTTTGCCGTTGTCGCTGACGAGGTCAGGGCCTTGGCAGCGCGCACTCAGTCTTCAACCGGTGAGATAGAGAGCATGATCGGCGCGGTGCAGTCCCGGGCCGATCAGGCAGTGGTCGCGATGGAGAAGAGCCAGTCTTTGGTCACCAACACTCAAACGCTGGCCCAAGCGACCGGCGACGCGCTGGAGCTGATCGCCGAGGGCATCGGCCAGATCAACGATCGCAACCTGGTAATCGCCAGCGCGTGTGAAGAGCAGGCTCATGTGGCGCGTGAAGTGGATCGCAACCTGGTCAATATTCAGGATCTGTCGACACAAAGCGCCACGGGCGCGAATCAGACCACCGCTTCGACGCAGGATCTGTCCCGTTTGGCGCTGTCTTTTAATGATCTGGTAGGCCGTTTCCGGTTGTGAACGAGCAAGGGCCAGTGAGGCTGCGCATCCACGCGGCCTCCTGATCTGCCCATGTCAAACGTGATGACTGCTCGACCGTAGAGAGCAGCCAATATTCAGGTCGTAGTGTTCAGCGATATCTATGACGCGGCGGCTGCTTGTGTGGACTGACCCCTCTTCGGTCCACAGAAACGGATAGAAACTGACGCACTGATCAGTACTGACAGCGCTCATACCCTGCTGCCATGTTTGCCAGCGTAACCCGTCATAAAACGTCTCGATCCTGTCACTCATTGCCCAGCCTAAAAGTCGGTATAACCGATTTCCATTGGCTCCCAGATGAGGGTATCCGGTGCCCAGTAGTACATTGATCCGATGTCGTCGCCCAAGCCGCCGCCATTGATCGAGAAAAACCCGCCTGCAGCATCGTCCGCCACCAACATATGGCCTTCAGATCGTTGCTGATTCCAATCCAGAATATTGCGCGCCAGCCGCGCATGGCCCGAACCCAGAATCCGCAGCCACCCGTTGTCGATCAACATGCCGCCCGTTTCATAGGCGATGGCCCCCAGCATTGAGCGAGTAGTGATCTGTAGCCCCAGTAACACTCTGGCGCGGTCGTCCGAGGGTTCAAGTAATTCGCAAGGACGCTGTGCGTGTTCACGCAGCGCTTTAACAAGCGGCATCGCAGGGTCATTTGGCTCCAGCAGTTGTTCAAGACACTTCATATCCGGCCCTTGTAGGGTTTTGTCCAGCGTAGGCAGCCGCTCGGGCAGCGAGACTGTAAGCGAAGTACAGGCACGCTGCCACGGCTAGGAGGTGCTGCCTTCACTCACCGCTACTTTTATCCAGCGTGCGCAATTTCGCCGGTAGCCCCCACAGCAGCAGCCCCGCAGCGATCACGCTGGTTATGCCGATGACGTAGAGCGCTGGTGTGGTGCTGCCTGTCAGGTCCTTGATCCGGCCGACCATGATCGGGCTGACGATGCCGCCGAACTGGCCGAGGGTGTTGATCAAGGCGATCCCGCCCGCTGCACCGGCGCCCGCACCGGCCAGCAGCTTGGGTGGCAGGGTCCAGAAGGCCGGAATGGATGCGACGATACCGCCGCCGAGCATGGCCAATGACAGCACGAGCATGCTGGTGTGTTGCGCGAAAATGCCTGCGCAGAAGAACCCAACCGCGCCCAGTACCACCAAGCCGCAAACGAATTTGCGGCGCTCGCCGCTGGCATCCGAAAGACGACCGACAACGACCATGCTCACTGCCCCGCAGATGTAAGGAATGGCGGTAAGCAGGCCGATGATCACCGGGCTTTCGACACCGGCGCTGCGAATCAGCTGCGGCGCCCAGAAGTTCAGGCCATAGGACGCGACCTGGATCAGGAAGTAGATAAAACCGAGCATGAGGAAGCCGGGCATCTTCAGGGCTGTCAGCAGCGAGCCATGCGTGTTCGGCTCGTGCTGGGCAATACGGCTGGAAAGGTAGTTCTTCTCGGCGTCGGTCAGCCAGTGAGCGTCGGCAACGCGATCCTTGAGCACTTTCAACACTGCGATGCCCAGCGCGATGCAAGGCAGGCCGCCCAGCAGGAACAGCCAATGCCAGCCGCGCATCTGCATGACGCCGTCCATGAGGCCCAGCACCAGCCCGGAGAACGGCGCGCCGAGCAGCCCGGCGAATGCGGAGGCCAGGAACAGGATCGAGGTGATACGGCCGCGGTAGGTTTGCGGGAACCAGAGGGTCAGGTAAAACAGCACGCCCGGTGCGAAACCGGCTTCCATTGCGCCGATGATGAAGCGCAGCACGTAAAACTGCCATTCGGCGTTGACGAACACCATCAACGACGTCGCGATGCCCCAGGAAATCATGATGCGGGCGATCCAGCGGCGAGCGCCGACCTTGTACAGCATGATGTTGCTCGGCACTTCGAACAGCACGTAGCCGATGACGAACAGGCTCGCGCCCAGGCCATAGGCGGTGTCGCTCAGGCCCAGGTCGGTTTGCAGCTGGAACTTGGCAAAGCTGATGTTGATGCGGTCGAAAAAGGCGAACAGGTAGCAGACCATGATCAGCGGCATCAGGCGCCAGGCGACTTTGCGGATCAGCGCCTTTTCAGCACTTGCCACCTCGGCCAGGCTGCTGTTCGGGTTTAGAACAGAAATAGTCATTACGGTCACTCCAGTGGGACGTCCAAGGGGCGCCCTATTGTTTTTGTTGTCTGGACGAACACGCAGCGGGGCGTGCTCGTTCGGGTTTAACGCTCATCAATTCACGCACAGGCCATGTCGCGCAGCGCTTGCCGGCGGCAGCGGTCTTGCGCACGCCACCACCGCCAAGCCCTGCTGCTACAGGGGGGTTAACCCGGCAAATGCTCTGGCGCAGGGTGCAGGTCACAGTTGCGCCCGGCCTTAGCGAGCTGGCCCGGCATTTCATGACCGAGCAAAGCAGGCAGTCGGCGTGACAGCTTGAGCAGGTGTGGCAAGTCGATGCCGGTCTCGATGCCCATCTCGTCGCACAGGTTCACCAGGTCCTCGGTGCAGATGTTTCCCGAAGCGCCGGGGGCGAACGGGCAGCCGCCCAGGCCGCCAAGCGAGGCATCGAAACGCCGCGCTCCGGCTTCATACGCTGCCAGCACGTTGCTCAGGCCCAAGCCCCGCGTGTTGTGGAAATGCAGCGTCAGCGCGCTGGCCGGAATACGCGCCAGAACACGTTGCACCAGGCCGTGCACCTGGCGCGGGTTGGCCATGCCGGTGGTGTCGGCCAGGGTGATGCCTTGCATGCCCAACTCCAGATAGGCGTCGACAATCTGCAGCACGCGGTCTTCGTCGATCCGGCCTTCGAACGGGCAGCCAAAGGTGGTGGCGATGGTGCCGTTGAGGCTGAGCGAGGCGCCCGAGACCAGCGAGACGATCTCACCGAAGCCGCTCAGCGATTGCTCGCACCGCATGCGCATGTTCGCCAGGTTGTGGGTCTGGCTGGCGGACATCACCAGATTCAGCTCATCGGCGCCCGCCTGCATTGCGCGCTGGGCGCCTTTGAGGTTCGGGATCAACGCCACATAGATCACCCCTGGATGACACTGGATGCCACGGAACACTTCATCGCCATCGCGCAGTGCTGGAATGGCCTTGGGCGAAACAAAAGAACCGGCTTCGATGCGGCTGAAGCCGGCCAGAGAAAGCTGGTTGATCAGGTCGATCTTGTCTGCGGTTTCAACCCAGGTCGGCTCGATCTGCAGGCCATCACGTGGTGAGACTTCCTGAACGATCAGGCGCTCGGAGAAATCGGTAATCATTGCACCACCCCGTCGGTTTTGAGTTGGGCGATATCGTCAGCGCTCAGCCCCAGAGTGCCGAGCACGCTGTCGGTGTGCTGGCCGAGCGAGGGGCCCTGCCAATTCACCGAACCCGGTGTTTCAGAAAGCTTGGGCACGATGCCCGGCATTTTCACGTGGGCGCCGCCGGGCAGTTGCGCGTCGAGAATCATCCCGCGCGCCTGATAGTGCGGGTCGGCCACGATGTCCGCGACGTTGTAGATGCGCCCCGCCGGCACTTCGGCCTGTTCAAGCGCCTGCAGCACCGCTTCGATCGGCAGACTGGACGACCACGCGCTGATCGTGGCGTCGAGCATTTCGCTCTGCGCGGCGCGACCATCGTTGTGCGCGAACTGCGGTGCTTCGGCCAGATCAGGGCGACCGATGGTGGTCATCAGGCGCTTGAAAATCGGGTCGCTGTTACCGGCGATCACCACGTATGCGCCATCAGCGGTCGGATAGGTATTGGAAGGCGCGATACCCGGCAGGGCACCCCCGCTGCGCTCGCGAACATGGCCGAGCATGTCGTATTCGGGCACCAGGCTTTCCATCACGTTGAACACGCTTTCAGCCAGAGAGACATCGACGACCTGACCATCGCCTTGCCCGGTCTTTACCCGCAGCAACGACATCAGCGCGCCCATTACCGCGTGCATCGAGGCCAGCGAATCGCCGAGGCTGACGCCCACGCGGGCGGGCGGAGAACCGGGCGTGCCGGTGGTGTAACGGATGCCGCCCATGGCCTCGCCAATGGCACCGAAGCCGGGACGATCCTTGTACGGCCCGGACTGGCCGTAGCCGGAGATACGCACCAGCGTCAGTTTGGGGTTCAGCGCATGCAGGACATCCCAGCCCAGGCCGAGCTTTTCCAGCGCGCCGGGGCGCAGGTTTTCGATCAGCACATCGGCGTTCTCAGCCAGGCGCTTGACGATCTCGATGCCTTCGGGGGATTTGAGGTTCAGCGACAGGGACTTCTTATTGCGCGATTGCAAGTACCACCACAGCGAAGTGCCTTCGTGCAGCTTTCGCCATTTACGAAGTGGGTCACCCTGCCCCATTGATTCGATCTTGATCACCTCGGCGCCGAATTCGCCCATCAGCCGAGCGGCGAAAGGTGCTGCGATCAGTGTGCCGATTTCAATTACGCGCACACCGTTCAGGGGACCTGTCATAGCGGATACCTCAAGTATTTCTTGGAATTTGTCGCCAAGACTAGAGGACCGGTGTTCGGCAAATCCAACCGTAAGTTGGCAAGAGGCGTTCGCGAAACGCGAACGCTAGGGCAGCGGCTGTTTCAAGTGATCGAACAGCAGCAGGCTGACGGGTGATAACGCAGCGGTATCGCGCACCACCAGAATCAGCGTGCGCTGCGCCCACGTATCACTCAACGAGATGGCCGTGAGCCCCAGCGGCGTGCCCAGCAAGTCGAACGCCTTGCGGGGCAACACGCCGATGCCCATGTTGGCCTGGACCATTCGGCACATGGCGTCGAAACCCGGCACATGAATGCGCACGCGCAAGAGTTTGCCTTGCGACCGAGCGGCGGTCTGCGTACGCATGTTGATAGAGCTGGCGGCGTGCAGGCCGATGTAATCGCTCCCCAGGGTGTCCTCGAACATCACCACGTTCAGGCTGGCAAGGGGATGGTCAGGACGCGTGACGACCACCAGTTCGTCCTGCCGATAGGGAACGCTGTACAGGCCTTGAACGTCGGTGTCTTCAGAGCAGATGCCGATGTCGGCAACGCCATCGATCAGCCCTTGCACCACGCCATTGCTGGGCCGTTCTTCCAGATCGACCTTGACCCGTTCGTGGCTGGTGGTGAAGGCGTGCAGATCTTCGGGGAGGAATTGAATGATTGCCGAGAGATTGGCCAGCATGCGCACATAACCGCGCATGCCTTGCAGATGCTCGTCCAGCTCAAGGCCCATCTTCTCCAGGTCGAACAACATGCGCCGGGCGTGATGCAGCAGCGTTTCGCCCGCCGCCGTAAGGACCATGCCTTTGGCGTTGCGCACGAACAGCCCGATGCCCAGCACTTCTTCAAGCTCCATCAATCGCTTGCTTGCCGCCGACACGGCGATGGCCTCACGCGCCGCCGCACGGGTCAGCGTGCCTTCTTCGTACACCGCGACGAAAAGCTTGAGCGTGATCAGATCAAGGCGACGCATGAGGTTTTTGTGCAGCATGGACAGGCTCTCGAGACCGGACGAGGGCAAGAATACATGCAAACCATTAATCATTACGTCGGGCCCTGATCTGCAATCAGGCTAAAACATCACTTAATGTGAATAATGTTTGATCGGTAAATGACGCTGAACTTATTGAATACGTTGGGTTTTATATGCGTTATTAGCGCCGTGTAATTCCACTGCCAATGTCAGTATCTGCTTCTTGCCTGGCGAATCCAGCCCGTGGAACAGCAATAGCATTCTGGCTTCCTCGTCGTCGATGCTATAAAAATATGCAGGTGAAATATCCAATGCTGCTGCAATCTGGATAATGGTCAAGGAGTTAGGGGTGTGTTTACCGGTTTCGTATTGATTCATCCGCGCACTGGCGGAGGCTGGATCAATCCCTGATTCGATGCCCAAACGCTCCTGAGACAGCCCCGCTACTGTGCGGGCCTGCTTCAATCTTTTGCTAAAAACGCTCATTTATCAGCCGCTAAAAGGCTAAGAGACTCTTAGAATTAGGTTGACCACATACTAAGAGATACTTAGGATCCAGCATTAACCCGCTCTGAACTTCATAAAGAGCCGTTTGCGGTATACGCAACATGGCTCTGGCCGCACTTTCCGTGGCAATCATAAGAGCCAGGAGAGTGTCTGAATGACTATCGAAGCACGCTTCTGCCGTCTTCAATCTGCCCTCAGCTCAAGCGTGCAAAACCAGACGCCTGCCTCGGTCGAAGTGATCGAGCGGTGGCTGGGCGAGCTGAATGAGATGAAGGGACGGCTCAATGAGCTGACGGCCGCATTGCAGCGCGTGTCGGATGTGAATATGGCATTCGCCCTGACAACCCGACTGATCGAGGCTGCACACACCGAGAAACTCGATGCGGATCAGGTCTGGTGTTTGCTCGACCCGTTACGCGAGAGACTGGATCGGGCGATTGACGATGTGAGGCTGTCTCTGTGATACCACGTATGGTCAATCGCAGGTGCTTTGATTGACCCCATCGGGTTAATTCTGCCGGACGGTCATCTGCGGTTTGCTTTGCGCTCGCCCTGTCATAGCGCGCAAACACCCGGCGTCCCTGCATTGCGCAGCGCCTTCGGTCGGCAGCCGCTCCAATCGGCGACCGGCCTGGACCTTCCGATCTCGCCCGCCCCCTCCCCGATTGCGCGCCCATCTAGTAACGTATAGGCATTCCCGAGAGCCGTCGCCTTTGCACCAGGCGGGAGCGACCCGCGCATCGATATACGAGAGAAGGCCCAACCGTGCACAAAGTCCGCTTGATCAAATACGTCTGGACTCATCAGACCCCCGAGATTTCCTCAGAATGGTCGAAGCTTCTGTATGAGGTCGAGTTGCCGTTCGTGCCGTTTCCCGGCCTGAATATCCAGCTGCCCATGCAGCGGGCCTGGAAACTCCGCGAAGTGGAATGGAATGTCGAAGAACAGACGTTTCGCTGCCACATCGAAGATCAGTTCATGAACCTGCTGGATGTCGACGACTCGTACGAGGACTGGCTCGACACGCTGATTAAGGATGGCTGGCAGTTGAGCGGTCGCTACACCAACGAGCACAACAAGACCTGATTCAGCGCGTCGATGATCCGGGTTTAGGGGCTCAAGCGGCCCCTGTGTTGCTTGCACAATGGCACGCAGGCCGCGGGTTCAAGGCAACAGAATCACTTTGTCCGCGCTGCCCTGATTCACTTCGCCATAGCGCGCCGGCCCTTGCTCCAGGGGCGATTCCAGCAGGCCACGCGGCAATGGCAAGCTTGCTTCATCGAACAATCTGCCGAACTGCTCCAACATCCGTGCACAGGCTTCGACGCCGTACAGCAGCGAGTTGATACCCACCACCGAGCCGCCTTTGCGATACAGCGCCAAGGCTGGCAGTTGCACATGACCGTCCACCGGCGCGGCGATAATGGCGATGCGGCCAAACGGCGCCAAGGCCTGAACCGAGGCCGGTAGCCAGAACCCGGTGGTGTCGAAAATCACATCCGCACCGCCCGGAAATACAGCGTTTACTTGCGCTGAAAGCTCCTCCGGCTGGCCCAGCAGAATGGCGCTGTAGCCTTGGTCCTGTAGCGCCTGGACCTGTTCGGGGCGACGCGCCGCCGCCAGTACCTGCGCGCCGCGCACCTTGGACAAGGCAATAGCCGCATTACCGACCGCGCCGTTGGCACCAATGACCAGCAGGCGAGTATTGGCCTGCACCAGACCGCGCTCCAGCGCATCCCAGGCCGTGGTGTAGGGCACACCCAGACTGGCGGCCTGGACAAAACTCAGGGATTTGGGCTTGAGCGCCACGCCTTTGGCTGACAGGGTGATGTAGCCCGCGTGAGAACCGTTGCGCGAGAAACCGATCTGGTTGCCCGTGCCCCAGACTTCCTGGCCCAAGAGCGCTTGCGGGCCGTCGATCACGATGCCTGCGAAATCGCGCCCCGGCACCCGTGGCAACGTGGTGTAGGGAAAGCGCCCGAGGACATTCTTCACATCGCTGGGATTCAGGCCTGCAGCCTTGATCTGAACTAAAACTTCGCCAGGCGCGGGTACCGGCATTGGCAGTTCAACGAATTCCAGCGCGCAAAGATCGCCGGTTCGAGAGAATTGCAGTGCTTTCATGGTGTGCATATCCAGAGTTAAGAAGCAAAAATCGTTGATTCAGGAAATCAGACTGGCGAACAGCTGACGGCCCAGAGGCCAGAGTTTCTCCCCCGCCTGCATGCCGAGCAGGCCTACCAGCGCGACCAGGGGTGGCGCGGGCGAGCGGAAGTCGAGTGCGCCGTAAAACGCCCCGACAGCGATGCCGATTGCGAGTGAGATGAGGTAGCTCATGCTGAACTCCACAAGCCTGAACGTCGTGCGGCTTGATCGCAGCACGACGGTGGTTGGCCATGACCGGAGTTTAGGCGCGGGCCTAAACGTCTACCGGCCAAGTACTTCTGAATTTCGGACAGGCTGGCAAAGCGCTGCGTGACGACCAGCACATCCTCGACACCCTCGCCACTGGCAAGCCGGCCCGCTGCAGTGAATTTCAGTTGGCCTGTTCACCGAGCGGATATTGAGACGGCGCCATTCCCAGCTCGCGGCGGAACATATCGCTGAAACTGCTGGGCGAATACCCCATGGAACGGGCGATGGTGCTGATCGGCACACCCTGAATGATCTCGGCCACTGCGGTCGCCAGTTGCACTTGCCTGCGCCATTGGGCAAACCCCATCCCGAGCTCGCTCTGGAACAGGCGCGAAAGGGTTCTGACGCTGGCGCCGGCCTTCTCGGCATGCTGCTCGAAGGGCACACCGATTGAAGGTTCTATCATTACGGCCTGGCAAATGTTCATCAGACGGCGGTCGCTGGCATCGGGCATCGGCACCGTGAGCAGCGACCGTCTGGCCCGCTTGAGCTCCAGCAACGCCAGGCTCACCAGCGCGCCGAAGTACTCTGACTCCTTGTCCTCTTCGGCGACCAGATTGACGATCAGCTCGCGCAGCAGCCGCGCCACCTCGAAGACCTGCACGGTAGGCTCCAGGGTCTGCGCGAGCGCCGGGCGCAGGTAGATATTGCGCATCTCCAGATCCGACACCACGCGGATCCCATGAGTCACCCCCGGGGGCAACCACACCGCACGTTGCGGGGGAACGATAAGCGCTTGATGAGGCGTTTCGACCCACATTACCCCCGACATCGCGTACAGCACCTGCCCCCAGTCATGCTCGTGCGGTTCGATGTACAAACCACGCGGATAGGTCCGCGATACGCGCTGCACGGGGGTAGCGGAGCTGGAGAGGTCGGGAGGGGCTGCGAGGGCCATGGCTTGGGTCGGCGAGGTAAGGACGAGCAATGTTAGCGGGAGGTCGGATGCCTTCGCTAGCGATTCAACCTCGGTACAAGCGCCGGACGAGGCCGTGCAGGGCATCGATGGCTCTCGGGCAGCGTGCAGTCATAAAAAGTCGCGCAAACACAAACGCCCGGATCTTTCGACCAGGGCGTTTTTTTGTAACTTCAGCTTAACCGCCGTTCAGCGTTAGAAAACGTTGATCGGGTAGTCGACGAAGATACGGGTTTCGTTACCGCCAACGTTGTAGTTATCCGCATCGTTGGAGACGCGCAGGAACGAGTTGCGCAGGCGCACGGACAGGTCTTTGGCCGGGCCGCTCTGCACGACGTAGGTCATTTGGCTGAACCACTCGCGCTCTTCGCCGCGGCCACGGTCGGAGCCGTCATCGATGTTGTCGCCGCGCACGTACGCAATCTTGTAGCTCAGGCCTGGCGTAACCACGGTAGCCAGGTTCACGTCATAGCCCAGTTGCCAGGAACGCTCGTCCTTGCCGTTGAAGTCCGACCAGTAGGAGTTGGCCAGGTAGATGGAATTGCCGCCATCGCTGGTGCCGCCGTTGTTGCGGTAACCGCCGTAGACGTAACCGGTTTCACCGGTGCTGCGCTGATGCGCGAGGGTGAAGGAGTGGATGCCCACGGCCCAGATCGCGGCCAGGCTCCAGATCTTGTTGTCACGCGCGTCGTCGACAGCAAAGTCCTTGTCCAGCTTGGTCTTGTAGCCGTTGAAGTCGAAAGTCAGCGACTGGTCTTTCGGCATTGCCCAGACATAGTTCAGGTTCAGGTACTGCTTTTTCAGCACGTCTTGGTCGTCGGAGGCGTAGAAAGCCGCGCTGAACGCGTCGCTGAACTTGTAGCTGGCGCCGTACACGTTGATGCTTTTCAGATCGCCACTGTCGCGACCTTCGGCGCTCTTGCGCGTCTGGGCTGTGAAACGACCGGCCACCAGTTGCAGGTCCTTGATCTCTTTGGAGGTGATCATGGTGCCGGTGTAGGTTTCAGGCAGCAGGCGCGAGCTGTCGTAGCTCAGGACCGGCAGCTGCGGCATCATGTCGCCGTATTTGAGCTCCGTGTTGGAGACGCGGAATTTGACCGCACCGCCAAAGCGCTGCAGGTCGTCAGCCGCGTTGCCGCTGTCGCCCTGCTTGAAGAAATCGATACCGCCCGCGCCGCTTTTGCCCTTGCCGCCGTCCAGACGCACAGCGTACAGACCGAACGCGTCCACACCGACACCGACGACGCCCTGGGTGTAACCGGACGAATAGTTGGCCATGAACGCCTGGCCCCATTCGGCGCGGTCCTGGGGGCCGTCGTGTTTGTAATCGCGATTGATGTAGGCGTTGCGCAGGTTGACCTTAAGGCTGCTGTCTTCGACAAAACCCTTGGAGTCCGCCTGCCCGTCAGCCATGGCGTGTGTGGAGGCCAATATGCCCAGGGCGAGCATGCCAATACGCTGTTTCATCTTGTCATCCTTGTTGGCAGATTAATCGCGCGCTGTGGCAATACCTGAACAGGTAATTAGGTCTCCCGTGGCTGAATGACAGCCCCGCAAGCCCGCACGAAATCATCGCAGTGGACTACTGATGCACGTACATGGCGCTTGGCCACAGGCGGTTGAGCAGAGGATGCTATCGCCGGCTTAGATGAGTGTCAATTTGATGAACACCGAAACGAGCAGGGCGTTCACCTGCGCAAAGCTTGCGAAGGCGAACGCCTCAGCCGTGCAATATGTCGAGTAATGCGTCGATTTCGGCGTCGTCGATCAGTCCGCGCGGGTAGCGCTGAATGAGCATGGCCCGGTAGTCAGGCGCTTGCTTTCTTGGACCCTGGGTTATCCGTAACCAGTCCGCCATCATCTGCCGGGCTTCGCTGCTGGCAGACAAACCTTGCGCCCCACGCCACTTATGGCCTGCGTTCATAGGGATCACCTCTTTGCGTCTGGACTGCGAAAATCTACGGACCTTTTGTTACAGACGGACGAAGGCGGTAACCGTTTAGGTAACCTCGCCCACCGTTGCAGCAGATGAACGAGAAGACGCTACCCACAAAAAAGCCCATCTTCCGATGGGCTTCTCTACAGCAATAACCGAACCAACTCAGCGCCGATGAGGCGCCGGTTGTTGTTGGGTCAAGCAATGGATGTTGCCACCGCCCAACAGCAACTCGCGGCCCGGCACCATAACGACTTCGTGCTCGGGAAACAGTCCCTGAAGAATCGTGCGTGCCTGCTCGTCCAGCGGATCGTCGAAGCTGGGGGCAATGATGCCGCCGTTGACGATCAGGAAGTTGACGTACGACCCGGCAAGGCGCACCGACGGATTGCGCTCCTGGCTGCCATGCACCTGATCAACGCCCGCGCATTCTTCCTCAGTCGCAAACAGCGGGCCCGGGATCGGCATTTTGTGCACGATGAACGGACGGCCCTTCGCATCGCGGGCATTTTCCAGAATGCCCATGGCGGCCTGGCAACGCGGGAAGTTGGGGTCTTTCGGATCGTCGGTCCAGGCCAACAGCACTTCGCCAGGACGCACGTAACAGCAGAAGTTATCCACATGGCCGTCGGTTTCGTCGTTGTACAAGCCGTCCGGCAACCAGATGATTTTGTCCACCGACAGATGATCGCGCAGCACCGCTTCGATCTCCTCGCGCGCCAAGTGGGGGTTGCGGTTGCGATTGAGCAGGCATTCTTCGGTGGTGATCAGCGTGCCTTCGCCATCGACATGGATCGAACCGCCTTCGAGCACGAAGCCTTGGGTGACATAGCGCGGACAGCGCTCGATTTCCAGCACTTTGCTGGCCAGCTGTTCGTCCAGGTTCCATGGCGCATACAGGCCGCCGTCGAAACCGCCCCACGCGTTGAAGCCCCAATCCACGCCGCGCACTTCGCCTTCGTCGTTGATGACGAATGTCGGGCCGGTGTCGCGCACCCAGGCATCGTCGTTACTGATTTCGACCACGCGGATGTTGGGCACGTCCAACCGCGCACGAGCGTTGTCGTACTGCGCGGCGGACACGGCCACGGTCACCGGTTCGAACCGGGCGATTGCCTTGGCGACGGTCACATGGGCCGTCTGTACGGGCTTGCCACCCAGGCGCCAGTTGTCCGGGCGCTCAGGCCAGACCATCCAGGTTTGGGTCTGCGGTGCCCATTCGGCGGGCATGTAGAAGCCATCGGCGCGTGGTGTGCTGTTGAGGGTGGTCATCTAATCAGGACTCCAGTGAGCCAACGAGTGTTTTGAGAAGGCCGTGCAGGTCCACAACCGATGATAGGGGTCAACGTTATAGCCGATAAATATCCACGTTAAAAGCGAACTCTGTCACGACTCATAGATTTATGTGCGTTTAGGCCGATATTAATCCGCAATAACGTTGAACCCTGCTTGGGTCCCATAAAGAAAGGATTTCAGCCCTCAAGTTCACTCAAGACCCTGGAAACGCTCTCGACGAAGAAATCGACACTCTGGCGCGTGGTGACCATGGGCGGTTTGATCTTGAGAATGTTCAGGTAATCTCCGGTGGGCTGCATGAAGATACCCAGCTCGCGCAAGCGGTCGCACAGATAGGTTGTTTCCTCGGTTGCAGGCTCCAGCGTCTGGCGGTCTCGCACCAGTTCCAGCCCCAGATAAAAACCTGAACCATGGGCCGCGCCCACCAAAGGATGTTTATCGATCAGCGCCAGTAGCCGCTCCTTGAAATAACCGCCTACGACCTGGGCATTTTCCCGAAGCTGTTCTTCTTCCATGACATCCAGCACCGCCATGCCAATCTGGCAACTGACGGGACTGCCTCCCGCCGACGAAAAGAAGTAGCCCTGGGCCTCCAGCGCCTCGGCGATTTCCCGGCGTGTAATGACTGCGCCCAAGGGATGACCGTTGCCCATGCCTTTGGCCATGGTGATGATGTCCGGGACCACGCCCTGCTCCTCGAATCCCCAGAAATAATGTCCCAGTCGCCCATAGCCGACCTGAATCTCATCGGCGATGCACACGCCCCCTTGCGCGCGCACCTTTTGATAGACCTCTCGCAGGTAACCCGGCGGCAGCGAGATGCCACCCGCGTTGCCATACACCGGCTCGCAGATGAAACCCGCCAACTGGCGTCCGTGTTCGCTCAGCCGGGCGAGATGCGCGTCGACGCTCTGCAGGTAGAACGGTGTGCTGTCCGCGCCCCGCGCCGCGCCCCGATAGGTATTGGGCGCCGCCACCGGATGCACCCAGTCAGGGCGCGTGTTCAGCGCTTGAGGGTTATCGGCGATCGAGGTCGAGATCGCGTCGGTGGCGACCGACCAACCGTGATACGCCTCAAGCACACTCAAAACGTCCCGCCCACCGCTGTAGGCCCATGCCAGACGAATCGCCAGATCGTTTGCCTCGGTGCCGCTGTTAACGAGAAATACCCGGTCCATCCCTTTGGGCGCGAGTTTGAGCAGCCGCTCGGAAAACTCAGCGATGCAGGCGTAATGAAAGCGTGAATTGGTATTGAGCAGCGACCACTGCCGCCCAGCCACTTTGGCCATGCGCGGGTGCCCGTGACCTAGCACGGCAACGTTATTAAGCATGTCCAGATACGACCGACCCTGCATGTCGATCAGATGATTGCGCCAGCCGCGCTCGATCTGCGGCGGTTGCAGGTAGTAGTGTTTTTGCGAGCGCGCGAAGCTGGCTTCACGCCGCGCCAGCAACCGCGCACAGTCATCCCGCTGCGGCGCATCGCAGTCAAACCCCAGCAGCGCCCTGGGCGAGGGGCACAGCACCCGCCAGGCGGCCGCTCGTGAAGGTGTGGTGAACAATGGCGGGCTCACACCGCGTTCGGTGCACAGTTGAACGATCAGCGAACCGCCGCCCTGCCCGATCACATCACCGGCGCCGAATTCGACCCCGGAATCGAAATCCGAACGCACGCCCCATAAGCGCAGGTTCGAGCGCGCACCGACCAGCAGCAACGCACCATCGGCGGTATGACGCACAGTGCCGTGGAACGGCGCGTGCACTGCCGTGCCGTCAGGGATGATCAACTCGACGTGCAGTGCAAAGGTGTCAGGTTCGTGTGCACTGTCGGGCAGCGTCCTCGACAATCGGTATTCGCCGTAGCGACTGGCTGCCAGACCACGAGCGTGCCCTGTTTCTTTGAGCAGTAACTCGTCGATGCCGCTTTGCTCCCAGTTACCGGCGTCGAAGTGTTCACTGAGTACGCCCAGATCCACGGGGGTGAACGTTTGAGCACTCAAACCCGGTAGCAAGGGCGAGAACGTTTCAGCGCCCCGCCGCGGATCAGGCTGCTGCACAGCATCGAGGATCGCAGCCTCCATCAGCGACATTGGCACTGAAGTCGCCACGTCGAAAATGTTCCACTCGCTGTCGAGGTTGGCCTGGATATAAGCGTTATCCGGCTCGATACTCGCTTGCTGTTCGCTGCTCAACACCAGCACCGCCGCGCGTGCCACGATCAAGGGCCACAGCGCTTTCAATTCTGCGACCTGCAGGGGGTTGATGCGGTGGTAGGCCTCGATGGCCGGCAGGATGTACAGAGGATCGCCTTCGGCATGATGCAGCAGCGCAGCACAGGTCACGGAAAGATCGCTAACGCGCCAGGTGCGCACCAGATCACCGAAATCGATCAGGCCTTGCAGCTGCCACAGGTGATGCGCATCGCGCTGCCACACCACGTTGTATTCGGTGATGTCCATGTGGATCGCCTGCACTGGCAGTTCTGCGATCAGCGGCAGTAAACGCGCGTGGGCCTGTTCCGCGGCCTCGGCGATGCAGGCCCGCTCGTCTGCGCGCTCGATGACGGGAAGCAGATGCTTGATCAGTGCGCCGGCATGGCGCGGGTCCCATTGCAGAATGCGTTCCAGCCCAGGATGTTCGAAGCCTGCCAGCGCCACATCAACCCGGGCGCAGAGCTCGGCCAGACCGATCACCACCTGCCGGCTCAGATGCCCAACATGCGCCAGCGACTGGCCATCGATGAACTCCAGCACCCGTACATGCACAGCGTGGCCGCCGACGTTCACGGACAGCAGGTCTTGCCCGTTGGTAGCCTGCATTACCCCAGGCACCCGCACATCGGAGTGCGCGCCCAGATGCCGCAACGCCGCATGCTGCGCGGCCAGCTCGGTGGTCGAGTAGTCGCCATGGCAGACCTTCAATACCAAGCGCCGGCCTTCACCATCCTCCAGCAGGAAGTTGCGATCCTGATGACTGCCCAGCTCTTTCAAGGTGCCCGCCAGCGAATACCAGGTCGATAGCAGTTCAGCAGCCTGTTCGGCAGAGATGTCCGGGCAAGGCAGGCTGGAGCGGCGAATCAGAGTGGCAAGCGGCATGTACAAAGCCCCGAAAGTAAGGATGAACAGGCAATATCGCCAGTTGCTCTCAAGATTGGCAACCCTGGGGCGATGACACTTTAAGAAATCATTTACCTGACCAGTAGATAGCGTAGCCGTTACATCGATGAAACACTTGCGGCAGTTTTATGACGCTATGGGCGCCGGGCAATCAATTAATTTCATGGCCTTCAGGCTGTTTGCGCCTTGCGCCTGGCATCCCACGCCCACAAGCTATGCTTCTTATCTTGATGTACATCCAGGGAAAAGGTCTGGCTATGCGAATACTTGTCACCGGTGGCGCCGGGTTTATCGGTTCGGCGCTGATCCGCCATCTGATCAACAATACCGACCATGACGTACTGAATTTCGACAAACTGACGTATGCAGGCAACCTTGAATCGCTACAGAGCATCGTAACCAATACCCGGTATGAGTTCGTGCAGCAGGACATCGTCGATCAGGCCGAAGTCAGCAAGGTACTGGCACGCTTCAAGCCCGAGGCGATCATGCATCTGGCGGCCGAGTCCCACGTAGACCGTTCCATCGACGGTCCGTCGGAATTTATCCAGACCAACATCGTCGGCACCTATAGCCTGCTGGAAGCGACCCGCGGCTATTGGCAGGCCTTGCCCGAGGCCGAGCGTGCAGCGTTTCGCTTCCACCATATTTCCACAGATGAAGTGTACGGCGACCTGCATGGCGTCGATGACCTGTTCACCGAAACCACACCCTACGCGCCAAGCTCGCCCTACTCGGCCAGCAAGGCGGCATCCGATCACCTGGTCCGGGCATGGCAGCGCACTTACGGCCTGCCGGTGGTAGTGACCAACTGCTCGAATAACTATGGGCCGTTTCACTTTCCGGAAAAACTCATCCCGCTGGTAATCCTCAATGCCTTGGCAGGCAAACCGCTGCCGGTATACGGCAACGGCCTGCAAGTGCGCGACTGGTTGTTCGTCGAAGATCACGCCCGTGCGCTGCTCAAGGTGGTGACCGAAGGCAAGGTCGGCCAGACCTACAACATCGGCGGCCACAACGAACAGAAGAATATCGACGTGGTGCGTGGCATTTGCGCGCTGCTCGAAGAGCTGGCGCCGGAGCAACGCAAAGGCGTGGCCAATTACGCCGACCTGATCACCTATGTCACCGATCGCCCAGGGCACGATATGCGCTACGCCATCGACGCCAGCAAGATCGAGCGCGAGCTCGGCTGGACACCGGAAGAAACCTTTGAATCCGGGCTGCGCAAAACGGTGCAGTGGTATCTGGACAACCTGGAGTGGTGCCGCAACGTACAGGACGGCAGCTATCAGGGTGAACGCTTGGGCACCCACGTTAAGGATCTGATCGCATGACTAAAGGAATCGTACTGGCGGGCGGCTCGGGCACGCGTCTTCACCCGATCACGCTCGGGGTCTCCAAGCAACTGCTGCCCATCTATGACAAACCGATGATTTACTACCCGATCTCGGTGCTGATGCTGGCTGGCATCAAGGAAATCCTCATCATTTCCACGCCGCTGGACCTGCCACAGTACCGGGCGCTGCTCGGCGACGGCGGCCAGTTCGGGGTTCACTTCCATTACGCCGAGCAACCCAAACCGGACGGCCTGGCGCAAGCGTTTCTCATCGGCGAGCAGTTCATTGGCGATGATTCGGTGTGCCTGATTCTGGGTGACAACATCTTCCATGGTCAGCACTTCAGCGATCAGCTCAAGCGCGCCGCCGACAATACCTCCGGCGCCACGGTGTTCGGTTACTGGGTCAAGGACCCAGAACGTTTCGGCGTGATCGACTTCGACGAGGCTGGCCATGCGCTGTCCATCGAAGAAAAACCCAAGGCACCGAAATCCAGCTACGCGGTGACCGGGCTGTACTTCTACGACAACGAAGTCATCCAGATCGCCAAGGACGTGCAGCCGTCGCCCCGTGGCGAGCTGGAAATCACTGACGTGAACAATGCGTATCTCAAGCGCGGCGACTTGCGTGTAGAACGCTTCGGGCGCGGCTTTGCCTGGCTCGACACCGGCACTCACGACAGTCTGCTCGACGCCTCGCAATACGTGCAGACCATTGAGCATCGCCAGGGCCTTAAAGTGGCCTGCCTCGAAGAGATCGCCTACCAGAACGGCTGGATCGACCGCGCCCACCTGTTGAACCGGGCTGACTATTTCGGCAAGACCGGTTACGGTCAGTACCTGTTCAAGATCGCAGGGGAAAGTCAGTGAAAGTCACCGAGAGCGAATTGCCTGAAGTGCTCGTCATCGAGCCGAAAGTGTTCGGCGATGAGCGTGGATTCTTTTACGAGAGCTTCAACGCCAAGGCCTTCGCCGACGCCACCGGGCTGGACGTGCAGTTCGTGCAGGACAACCATTCACGCTCGCAAAAGGGCGTGCTGCGTGGCATGCACTATCAGATCCAAAACCCTCAAGGCAAGCTGGTGCGCGTGACGGCCGGCAAGGTGCTGGACATCGCGGTGGACATCCGACGCAGCTCTGCGCATTTCGGCAAATGGTTCGGCCTTGAGCTGTCCGCCGAAAACGCGAAGCAGCTTTGGATTCCACCGGGTTTCGCCCACGGTTTTGTAGTACTCAGCGACGACGCCGAGTTTCTGTACAAGACCACCGACTACTACACGCCCTCCGCCGAGCGCTGCATTCGCTGGGATGATGAAGAATTGGCCATCGACTGGGGCTTAAGCGAGGCGCCCAAGCTGTCGGCCAAGGATCAGGTCGGCAAAGCCCTCAAAGAAGCGGAACTGTTCGAATGAGCGCGCCGCTGCGGATCCTGATCAGCGGGCAACACGGCCAGGTATCGCAGGCGCTTCAGCAGAGCCTCAAGGACCTGGGCGAACTGATCGTGCTAGGGCGCGATCGACTGGATCTGAGCCAGCCGGCTTCGATTCGTGAGGTGGTCCGTAGCTTGAAACCGGACCTGATCGTCAACGCCGCTGCGCACACGGCGGTGGATCAGGCTGAAAATGAGCCTGAGCTGGCCTTTGCAATCAACGCCACAGCGCCTGGCGTTTTTGCCGAAGAAGCCGCGGCGCTGGGAATCCCGTTCATTCATTACTCCACCGACTACGTGTTCGATGGAAGCAAGAATGGACCGTGGAACGAGGCTGACAAACCGAACCCGCTCGGTGTGTATGGCAGCAGCAAACTGGCAGGCGAACAGGCGATCGAAGCGGTCGGTGGCCAATACCTGATTCTGCGCACCAGTTGGGTTTACTCCCTGACCGGGCGTAACTTCCTGCTGACCATGCAACGCCTGCTGCAGGAGCGTGACAAGCTCACCATCGTTGCCGACCAGATCGGCGCGCCAACCTGGTCCGGCACCATTGCGCAAAGCACTCGGGAGTTGATCGAACGCTGGCGCGAGGGCGCGCCTGGCGCTTGGGGCGTTTATCATCTGACGGCCAGCGGCGAGACCTCATGGTTTGGTTTTGCCCAGGCCATCGGGCAAGAATTGATAAAGGCCGGCAAGCCCTGCGCGGCCCTTGAGCCGATCCCTTCGAGCGCTTATCCCACGCCAGCGACCCGCCCGCTCAACTCGCGGCTGGACTGCAGCCGTTTGCAGCAGCAATGGGGCGTGAGCCAACCGCACTGGCACGCCGCAATGCTGGAGTGCTTAGCGCAGCAGCGGTAGGCATAATGTGGCGTACATCCGACAGCAACCGGCGTACGCCACCCGATGACTTCCACTTCTCTCCCACGTCGCCCTCGCTGGCGCAGCCTGGCGCTGCTGGCCCTGATTCTGGCGCCGTTGCTGTGGCCGCTCGAACGCCTGGCCGAACATTACTACCGCACCGAGTTGCTGAGCCAGAATCGCCAGACGCTGGATCTCTACGTCGCCAACCTGCTCGGCACGTTGCACCGGTACGAAGTGCTACCGCAAATCCTCGGCGACTTGCCAGGCTTGCGCGCCATGCTGGCCAACCCGCAAGACAAACCCACCCAGCAGCAGGCCAACCTGCTGCTGATGAACACTGCCCGACAGACCGGCGCCGAAGTCATTTACCTGATGGCCCCCAACGGCGACACCCTCGCCGCGTCGAACTGGGATAAACACGACAGTTTTGTGGGTCGCAATTTTGCGTTTCGTCCGTATTTCAGTAACGCCATGGCGGGCAATCTCGGGCGCTTTTTCGGCCTGGGCACCACCTCGGCAAAACGCGGATATTTCTTCGCCGCCGCTGTGCGCAACGGCAATACCGTGATCGGCGTGCTGGTGGTCAAGGTCGATCTGGACCTGACCGAAACACTCTGGGGCAAAACCCCTGAGCAATTGCTGGTCACCGACCACAACGGGGTGGTGATCCTGACCTCTAACCCCGCCTGGCGCTTTCGCGCAACGCGCCCGCTCAGCGAGGAGGAGAAACAGGCGATCATCGCCATCCAGCCCTACCCGACCCGCGATCCGCGCCCGCTGCAACTGGACGAAAACGGCTGGCTGACCCAGACCCGGCAAATCGACGAAACCGGCTGGAGCGTTAACATCCTGGCGCCCAAAATGCTGGTTTCGCGCCCGGTGCGCACGGTCGTGGGCATTGGCGGAGCGGCGCTGCTGGTGCTGATGTTGCTGCTGGGGATCATGATGCAGCGACGTCGTCACTACCTGGATCGCATCAACTTCGAGGGCAAGGCGCGGCGTGAACTGGAAGTGCGGGTAGGCGAACGGACCAGCGATCTGGAAGGCCTGAACAGACGTCTGCGTCAGGAAGTGCTGGAGCGCGAGCAGGCGCAGCAGGAGCTATTCCGCGCGCAGGACGAATTGGTTCAGGCCGGCAAGTTGTCGGCGCTGGGGACCATGTCGGCGAGTATCAGCCACGAACTCAATCAACCGTTGGCGGCAATCCGCAGTTACGCGGAAAACGCCGAAGTGCTGCTCGACCATCAACGCACCGATGAGGCTCGCGGTAATCTCAGGCTGATCAGCGAACTGACGGGACGCATGGCTTCGATCATCGCCCATTTGCGCGCCTTCGCTCGCCGCGACCGACACGCACCGGAAAGCGTTGCCCTGCAACCGGCCCTCGACGATGCGTTGGCGCTGCTTGCCAAACGCCGTCGGGCAATGGATGTCGAGCTAATCCGCGACCTGCCGGATGCCACGTTGTGGGTGCAGGCCGGGGAAACGCGCCTGCGTCAGGTGTTGGGAAATCTGTTGGCCAATGCTCTGGACGCGCTGACCGAAAAAGGCCAACCGCGCAAACTGTGGATCAGTGCCGAGCACAGTAGCGAGGGCGTCAACCTCTACATTCGCGATAACGGCCCGGGGTTTTCCCGCGAGGCGCTTGAACACGCACGCGAGCCGTTTTTCACCACCAAGACCCGCACTCAGGGCTTGGGACTGGGCCTTGCGATCTGCGATACCCTGATGCGCGCCCTGGGCGGCGAGTTGCTGTTCGCCAACCATCCCGAGGGCGGCGCCTTGCTGACGCTGCGCATGCGCGCCGGGGCTTCAGGGGTCAGCCTTCAAACGCCGGAGGATCTTTCTGCATGACCACGGACACCGCCATCGACAGCCGCATTCAGGTGGTGCTGATCGACGACGACCCACATCTGCGCCAAGCCTTGAACCAAACCCTGGACCTGGCCGGCCTGAAAATCCTGCCGCTGAGCGATGCCACCGGCCTTCAGGCGCGCCTGGGTCGCGACTGGCCAGGCGTGATCGTCAGCGATATCCGCATGCCAGGCATCGACGGTCTTGAGCTGTTAAACCAGCTTCACGCTCAGGACCCGGACTTGCCGGTGTTGCTGATCACCGGTCACGGCGATGTGCCGCTTGCCGTGCAGGCCATGCGCGCGGGCGCCTACGACTTTTTGGAAAAACCTTTCGCCAGCGACGCGCTGCTCGACAGCGTGCGCCGTGCCTTGGCCCTGCGCCGGTTGGTGCTGGACAACCGCAGCCTGCGCCTGGAACTGAGCGACCGTCAGCAGCTGAGCGCCAGACTGGTCGGGCTGTCTGCACCGATCCAGCGCCTGCGTGATCAGATCGGCGCACTGGCTGCGACCAAAGCCGATGTGTTGATTCTGGGCGAAACCGGTGCCGGCAAAGAGGTCGTGGCCCGTGCGCTGCATGACCTGTCCAGCCGCCGCAACGGCCCGTTCGTCGCCATCAACGCAGGAGCACTGGCCGAGTCGGTCGTCGAAAGCGAGCTGTTCGGCCATGAGCCCGGTGCCTTCACCGGGGCGCAAAAGCGGCGTATCGGCAAGTTCGAATTCGCCAATGGCGGCACTCTGTTTCTCGACGAGATCGAGAGCATGAGCATGGACGTGCAGGTTAAGTTGCTACGGCTGTTGCAAGAGCGGGTCGTCGAGCGACTGGGCGGTAATCAGCAGATACCGCTGGATATTCGAGTCATCGCTGCGACCAAGGAGGATTTGCGCCAGGCTGCCGACCAAGGCCGTTTCCGCGCTGACTTGTATTACCGGTTGAACGTCGCACCGTTGCGTATACCGCCATTGCGCGAGCGAGGCGAAGATGCGCTGGTGCTGTTCCAGCATTTTGCCGATGCCGCCAGTCTGCGCCATGGCTTGCCACGACACGAACTTCAGCCGGGGCATCGGGCGCTGCTTTTGCGCCACAACTGGCCGGGTAATGTGCGAGAACTGCAGAACGCCGCCGAACGTTTCGCATTGGGCCTGGAGCTTGAGCTCGAAGGCACCGCGCAACCGGATATGCCCGCGTCCACAAGCGGCCTGAGCGAACAGGTCGAAGCCTTCGAGCGAGCCCTGATCGCAGGCGAACTTGCACGCCCCCACAGCTCGGTGCGCAGTCTGGCCGAGGCACTCGGTATTCCCCGTAAAACCTTGCACGACAAGCTGCGCAAACATGGCCTGAATTTCAGCGGTGGCGGTTCTGATGACAACGATTGATCCGGATTCGAAAGCCAGACAGCTGGAGGATGTCCTGCACCAGGACATCCCGTTGACGCGCGACATGGGCATGCAAGTGATCAGCTGGCAAAACCACCAGTTGCGCCTGCACCTTCCCTTGGCGCAGAACATCAACCACACGAGCACGCTGTTTGGCGGCAGTCTGTACTGCGGCGCAGTGCTGGCCGGTTGGGGATGGCTGTATCTGCGGCTCAAAGAAGTCGGGATCACCGATGGGCACATCGTGATTCAAGAGGGCCAGATCAGCTATCCGCTACCGGTCAAACGCGACGGTGTAGCGATCTGCGTGGCGCCGGACGACGCTATCTGGGACAAGTTCGTGAAGATGTATCAACGGCGTGGGCGTGCGCGATTGGCATTGAACACGCAAATCGTGGCCGAGGGTTCGGAAGAGTCGGCGGTGGAGTTTGTCGGGCAGTACGTGCTGCATCGTTGAATGCTCGCTCGGTTCTGCCCGAGAGGGCGTGGGAGCTGGCTTGCCTGCGATCTGAGGCCAAGCGGCAGCAAAACCGTTAGATGCAGCATTGTGTTATGACGCAGGCCTCTGGTCGTGCCGCCGCCTCGCACCGGGTCGCCTGCAAACAGGGCTCCCGCGCCCTCCGGGCAGAATCAAGCGCTAATGAAGGTCAACCCTTCGCTAACTCAATCAACGCCTCGCGCCAAGACGCCTGCGCTGGCAGTGCTAGAAAGAACGTATTGAGCAACGACTCTCTTGGCGGGTAATCAAACGTATCGCCCGCCAGATTCAGCACCACGCCGCCCGCGCCTTCCAGCACGCCCTGGGCAGCAGCGGTGTCCCACTGCGAGGTCGGCGCCAAACGCGGATAGCAATCAGCTGAACCTTCCGCCAACAGACAAAACTTCAGCGAGCTGCCGATATTGGTCAACTCCAACTCGCCGACCACCTTCGATAAGCCAGCCAACAGTTTCTCCTGTTCCGGGCTCGAGTGACAGCGGCTGGCAACCACGGTAAACGCCTTCCCCTGCGCGGGCTGGCGACGCACAGTGATCGGCTCGAGGTGATCGGCATTGTCACTGCGCCACGCGCCCAGGCCCGCGCCCCCGAAATAGCAACGATCACTCGTCGGAATAGAGACCACGCCAAACACCACACGCCCGTTCTCGATCAGCGCGACATTGACCGTGAATTCTTCGCTGCCGCAAATGAATTCCTTGGTGCCGTCCAGCGGATCGACCAGCCACCAGCGCTGCCACTGGCTGCGCTCGCTCAGCGGGATATCGGCGTCTTCTTCCGAAAGAATGTGAATACTCGGATCCAGCGCCTTCAGGCCCGCTACCAACAATTCATGAGCGGCCAGATCAGCCGCGGTGACCGGCGAATTATCGGACTTGGCCGTCACCTCAACACCGGAGCGCCAGAACGGCAGGATGGCGTGGCCTGCTCGACGGCACAGGTCGATCACCGGTGCAAGCAAAGGGTGCGGCAAAGCGCCGAGTGCATCGGTCATGGCTGAAACACCCCACGCTGGGTCAGCAGATCGCGGGCCAGATACAGCGCGGCCAGCGCGCGGCCTTCGGAGAACTGTGGGTGTTGCGCCAGGCTTGCCAACTCGCGAAGGCTAATCTTATCCACGCCCATTGGCTCCGGTTCGTCGCCCTCAAGGCGCTCTTCATACAGATCGGTGGCCAGTACCACTTGGATTTTCTGGCTCATGTAGCCCGGCGACAGCGACAGCTCGGTCAGATGTTCAAGATGGCGGGCGCCGAAACCGGCCTCTTCCTTAAGCTCACGATTGGCAGCGGCCAGCACGTCTTCGCCTGGCTCGATCAAGCCCTTGGGCAAGGACAACTCGTATTCGTCGGTTCCCCCGCAATACTCTTCCACCAACACCGCGTGCTCGGCGTCGAACATTGCCACGATCATCACCGCTCCGTGCCCGCTGCCGCGCCCGACCAGACGCTCATAAACGCGCTCCACACCATTGGAGAAGCGAAGCTGCACTTGCTCGACTCGGAACAGACGGCTGCTCGCGACGATTTCACGAGCAAGTACGGTGGGTTTCTGGCGCATGACAAGCTCCTTGGCGTAGACGGGCTACTATACCGTGGCTTTTCTGATTGTCTGTGCCTGAAAAACCACAGCGACTCATTCAACGCCGAGAGATTTACATGCCTTCTTTACCCTGGCGCGACATCGACACCGTTCTGTTGGACATGGACGGAACGTTGCTCGATCTGCACTTCGACAACCACTTCTGGCTGACGCATCTGCCAAGACGCTACGCCCAATTGCACGGCGTGAGCCTGGCGATGGCGCAGATGGAGCTGACGCCGCTGTTCGAACAGAACGCAGGTACGCTGAATTGGTACTGCACCGATTTCTGGAGCAGGGAACTGAACCTGCCGGTGAGCGACCTGAAGCTTGAAGTCGCCCATCTGATTGCGCTGCGTCCCGATGCCGAAACCTTTCTGGCCGCGATCAGACAGGCGGGCAAACGCGTGATCATGATCACCAACGCCCACCGCGATTCGCTGTCGTTGAAGATGGAGCGGCTGCAACTGGCGCCGTACTTCGAACGACTGATCAGCTCCCACGATTATGGCTACCCCAAGGAGAACGCTCAGTTCTGGGACGCGCTGCATGCCGATATTGGCTTCGATCCGGGCCGCAGTGTGTTCATCGACGACACATTGCCGATCCTGCGCAGCGCCGGGCAGTATGGCGTGAAGCATTTGCTGGCCGTGCGCGAGCCGGACAGCCGCAAAGGCCCAAAGGACACCGAAGAGTTCGCGGCAGTTGGGGATTATCGCGAGCTGATCAAGGGTCTGTAAGCTACGCCGCAACACCTGCAGCGGTCCGGTTTGTCGGCGCTGGCGCCCGTGAATCGTTACCGTGGGCAGGCCGTGCTACAACGCTCACGCACCGGCCCCAGCGCCAATCATCCGCCCATGCGACATCCTGCCGCGTTAGAATTCCCGGGCCTGCCCAGCGCCTTAAGGAGTGAAGATGGACATCAAACAGCTGAAATTCCTGATTGCCCTCGACGAAACACGTCACTTCGGGCAGGCAGCAGCGCGTTGCCATATCACTCAGCCAACCCTGTCCATGCGCCTGCGCAACCTGGAAGAAGAGCTGGACCTGCCATTGGTCAATCGCGGCCAGCGCTTTGAAGGCTTTACGGCTCCGGGCGAACGTGTTTTGGCTTGGGCGCGTACGGTGCTGGCCGCCTATGACGGTTTGCAGGCAGAGGCCGCCGCGTGCCGCGGGCATTTGGTCGGCACATTGCGCCTGGGTGTGGTGCCGCTGTCGAACTTTGATCCACTGCCGCTTTTGCAGCGCCTGCACAGCGTGCATCCGAACATGCGCTTCGAGCTGTCTTCCCTCAGCTCCGAACAGATCCTCGACCAATTGGCAAGCAACCGGCTGGACCTGGGCGTGTCGTACCTGGAACGACTGGACAGCGACCGTTTCGACTCACTGGAGCTGGCCGAAACGCGTATGGGCCTGATGTACGATCAGCGTCATTTCAGCTTCGCCGATGAACCGCTGAGCTGGGAAAGCCTGATCGAACTGCCACTGGGGATGCTGACCAACGGCATGCACTTTCGACAATCCATCGATCACAACTTTCACAGTCGCGGCCTGCAACCGCAGCCACTGATCCAGACTGATGCCGTGCATCAACTGCTACAAGCGGTTCACGGCGGTTTTTGCTGCGCGATCATGCCGCTGGACGGCGGGCTGGAATCGCTGACCGAGCACCTGCGCCTGCAACCTATCGAGCATGCACAGACCCTTGCCCGCCTGGGGCTGATCATGCGTCGCTCGGCACCCCGCTCGGCATTGGCTGAAGCCTGCTTCGGCCTTTACCAGAAAATGATCACGACACCTTGATCGACGTCATCTATCGGAACATCAGTACTAGCGATTAGACGTTACTCAAGCGGGAGCCTAGGCTTAGAACCTTACTACGCTGCCGGTACGTCCCGATGCATGCCAAGCTCACGCAGAGCACGGCGCCCGCAAAACAACTGCCCGCGCCTGCCGCAAGTCAGTCCTACAGCTACTCGAACCTCGAGCATGACACCTGCGAGCCCAATGTACTGGCCGAAGAGGTCGCATTGGCCATTGCCTATAACGGCATCAGCCAGGCTGTGATGCTGGTGACGCCTACCGATCTGGAAGACTTTATCGTCGGTTTCAGCATTGGCAGCGGCATCATCGCGTCCCCGGACGAAATCTATGACATCAAGCTCGCCGGTTGCGGCTCGGCGCAAGCGGCCGACGTCGAGATTGCCAGTCGTGCGTTCTGGAACCTCAAGACTCAACGTCGGCAACTGGCAGGCACCAGTGGGTGCGGGCTGTGCGGTGTTGAGGCAGTGGAACAGGCGCTCCCCGAACTGAACGTACTACCCGGCGCCCCGCTGCCGCCAGCCGAATGGCTCAAAGGCCTTCGCGGGCGTCTGGAGGAGTTCCAGCCACTGGGCCAACACTGCGGCGCTGTGCACGCGGCGATGTTCATGAACGACCAGGGCCAATTGCTGCTGGGTCGGGAGGACATCGGCCGCCACAACGCGCTCGACAAGCTGATCGGTGCGCTGATTCGTCAGCGCATTCCGACTGCCGGCGGTCTGGCGGTCGTGACCAGTCGCTGCAGCCTCGAATTGATTCAGAAAGTCCTGCGTGCCGGGATTCAGACCCTTGTCAGCCTGTCCTCGCCTACCGGCCTGGCGCTGCAATGGGCGCGTCGACACAACCTCAATCTCATTCATCTGCCAAAACACAGTGCGCCGCGGGTTTACAGTCCTGCGTTGGAGAATTAAGCGTGAGCATGCATAAAGAAGCCGACAAGGTCTCAACCCCTCGCTATAAGCCCTACAAAGGTCCAGCCGGCGGGTGGGGTGCGCTGATCAGCGTTGCCCATTTCTGGCTGACCAGCGACAACGCGCTGAAAAACATTCGCACCATGCTCAAGACCAACCAGAACGGCGGCTTCGACTGCCCGGGCTGCGCCTGGGGCGACTCGCCGGAAAGCGGCATGGTCAAGTTCTGCGAAAACGGCGCCAAGGCGGTCAACTGGGAGGCTACCAAGCGCCGCGTCGATCCCTCGTTCTTCGCCCGCTACAGCGTCAGTTCGCTGCTAGAACAGAGTGACTACTGGCTCGAATATCAGGGCCGTCTGACCGAGCCGATGGTCTACGACGCCCAATCCGATCGTTATAAGCCGATCGCCTGGGACGACGCCTTCGCTCTGATCGCCAGGCACCTGAATAACCTGCCAAGCCCGAATATGGCCGAGTTCTACACCTCGGGCCGAGCCAGCAACGAAGCAGCGTACCTGTATCAACTGTTCGTTCGCGCTTACGGCACCAACAATTTCCCCGATTGCTCGAACATGTGCCACGAAGCCAGTGGCGTTGCACTGTCGCAAAGCGTGGGTGTCGGTAAAGGCACCGTAACCTTCGACGACTTCGAGCACGCCGACGCGATTTTCGTGCTGGGTCAGAACCCTGGCACCAACCACCCGCGCATGCTCGAACCGCTGCGTGAGGCCGTCAAGCGCGGCGCTCAGGTGGTGTGCGTCAACCCGCTCAAGGAGCGCGGCCTGGAACGCTTTCAGCACCCGCAGCATCCGATCGAAATGCTCAGCAACGGTTCCGAGCCGACCAACACTGCCTACTTCCGTCCCGCACTGGGCGGCGACATGGCGCTGCTGCGCGGCATGGCCAAGTTTCTGCTGCAGTGGGAGCGCGAGGCCCAGGCCAAAGGCGAACCGGCAGTGTTCGACCATGCGTTTCTCAACGAACACACCCACGGCGTGCTGGATTACCTGGCCGTTGTGGATGACACCACCTGGGAGTTCATTGTTGAGCAATCAGGCTTGCCGCTGATCGACATCGAACGCGCTGCGCGGATGTACGCCAAGGGCAAGAACGTGATCATGTGCTGGGCGATGGGCATCACTCAACATCGCCATTCGGTGCCGACCATCCAGGAAGTCGCCAACCTGATGCTGCTGCGCGGCAACATCGGTAAGCCAGGCGCCGGTCTGTGTCCGGTGCGCGGCCACAGTAACGTGCAGGGCGACCGCACCATGGGCATCAATGAGCGTCCCCCGGCGTTCTTCCTCGATGCGCTGGAAAAACGTTTCCAGTTTAAAGTGCCGCGCGAGAACGGCCACAACGTGGTCGAAGCGATTCACGCCATGCTTGAAGGTCGCTCGAAGGTCTTCATCGGCTTGGGCGGCAACTTCGCTCAAGCGACACCGGACAGCCCGCGCACCTTCGAAGCGCTGCGCAGCTGCGACCTGACCGTGCAGATCAGCACCAAGCTCAACCGCAGTCACCTGACCCACGGCAAGGAAGCACTGATTCTGCCGTGCTTTGGTCGCACCGACATCGACATCCAGGCCGAAGGCGCGCAAGCCGTAACCGTGGAAGACTCGTTCAGCATGGTTCACGCCTCCAACGGCCAGCTCAAGCCGCTGTCGCGCCACATGCGTTCCGAACCTGCGATCCTGGCGGGCATCGCCAACGCTACCCTCGGCAAGCAGCCCGTGGACTGGCTGTGGCTGGTAGAAGATTACAGCCGCATTCGCGACCTGATCGCCGATACCATTCCGGCGTTCAAGGACTTCAACGAGAAGATCAAGAATCCGGGTGGCTTCTATCTGGGCAGCACCGCCGGTTCGCGCAAGTGGAACACGCCTAGCGCACGCGCCACCTTCAAATCGAACCTGCTGCCTAAGGATCTGGTTCATGAGAGCGTCCGCGGGACAGGTATCGTGCCGGACCTGATCATGCAATCGATGCGCTCCCACGATCAGTACAACACCACCATCTATGGCCTGGACGACCGTTATCGCGGCGTGAAGGGGCAACGCGACGTGATGTTCCTCAACGAGGCGGACATCGTGCGCCTGGGCTTCGTCCCGGGTCAGAAGGCCGACATCGTCTCGATCTGGGGCGATGACATCGTGCGTCGGGTCAAGGGCTTTACCCTCCTGCCGTTCGATATCCCTGCCGGCCAAGCAGCCGCATACTATCCCGAGGTCAACCCGCTGGTGCCATTGGATAGCTTCGGCGACGGCAGCCACACGCCCACTTCAAAGTTCGTAGCCATCAAACTTGAGCGACACAGCGAAGTCGCGCGAATCATCTGAAACGCGGTAGCCCGATAGGGTCTCTGGCCTCTGATTCTGGCCAGAGACCGTAAGGCCAGCGCCCTCCGGGCAAACGCAAAATCCGTAGACGCTGGCTTTTGATTCTGGCCGAAGGCCGTAGCAGCGCAGCTTGCTCGCGAT
>NZ_DIHC01000041.1:0-244 GCF_002419965.1 Pseudomonas sp. UBA5706 | reverse complement strand
AAGCTGCGCTCCTACGCCCTCCGGGCAGAAGCGGAATTGCGCAGACTGGGGTGTTGGATTCTGGCCGAAACCCATACGAACGGCGCCCTCCGGGCAAGCGCAAAATACGAAGGCGCAAGCTTTGATTCTGGCCGAAGGCCGTTGGAGCGCAGCTCGCTCGCGATCTGCTGCGAAGCAGCAGTAAAACCGGATGACTGTGCCGTTTCTGACCCACCGCGTTGTCGGAACATGCTGCCGCTTCGCG